>CAWINY010000005.1:0-280270 GCA_963837635.1 uncultured Acidobacteriota bacterium | reverse complement strand
AGGGTGTAAATAGAACTGTGTAAAGGGCCATGGGACGAGGAGAATGAGTACCCCATGGCAATCGACAGGAAGTTAATCGACCAACTGCTGACGGACTACAAGAAACCCGAGGATATCATCGGGGAAAACGGTCTGTTGAAAGAATTGACCAAAGCCATTCTGGAACGGGCGTTGGAAGCCGAGATCACCGAGCATCTGGGCTACGAGAAGCACAACCCGGCGGGCCACCACCGGGGCAACAGCCGCAACGGCAAAAGCCGAAAAACTCTGAAGGGCGACTTTGGCGAACTGGAGCTGGAGACGCCGCGCGACCGCCAAGCCAGCTTCGAGCCCAAGCTCGTGGGCAAGCGCCAGACGCGCTGGGCCGGCTTCGACGACAAGATTATCTCCCTGTACGCCCGTGGGATGACCACGCGCGAGATCCAGGGGCATCTGGAGGAAATGTACAAGGTGGAGGTATCGCCCACGCTGATCTCCAACGTCACCGACGCGGTGCTGGAGGAAGTAAAGCAGTGGCAGGGCCGGCCGCTGGAAGAGCTGTATCCGATCGTGTACTTGGACGCGCTGATGGTGAAGGTGCGCGACGAGGGCCACATCCAGAACAAGGCGATCTATGTGGTGCTGGGCGTGAACCTGGAAGGGCAGAAGGAGGTGCTGGGGCTGTGGGTGGCGCAGACCGAAGGAGCTAAGTTCTGGTTGCAGGTGCTGACGGAATTGCAGAATCGCGGAGTGAAGGATATCTTCATCGCCTGCGTAGATGGGCTGAAGGGCTTTCCGGAAGCCATCGAGGCAGTGTATCCGCGCACGGAGGTGCAGCTCTGCATCGTGCATCTGGTGCGGGCTTCGCTCAATTACGTGCCCTGGAAACTGCGCAAGCCGGTAGCCGCCGATCTGCAATCGATCTATCGCGCGGCCACGACGGTCGAGGCCGAACAGGCTCTGCAGGAACTGGAAAGCAAGTGGAAGGCCTACCCCAGCGTGAGCCAGGTATGGCGGCGGAACTGGGCGCGGATCACGCCGTTTTTCAACTACCCGCCCGAGATCCGGCGAGCGATTTACACCACCAACAGCGTGGAGTCGTTAAACCGGTCGCTGCGCAAGATCATCAAAATCCGCGGCGGGTTTCCCAACCAAGACGCGGCGCTCAAGTTGCTGTTTTTGGCGCTTCGGCAGGCGGCGAAAAAGTGGACCATGCCGATTGCCCACTGGCGCGAAGCTCTGAACCACTTCACCATTCTGTGGCCCGATCGCATGCCGGCCTTAGAGAGAGTTTCGCAATGACCGGGCGGAACGCTTCTACAGAGATGGGCAGGGGAAGGGACACCCTTCCCCTGCACCCCAAGGGTGTAAATAGAACTGTGTAAAGGGCCATGGGACGAGGAGAATGAGAACCCCATGGCAATCGACAAGAAGTTGATCGACCAACTGCTGACGGACTACAAGAAACCCGAGGATATCATCGGGGAAACCGGTCTGCTGAAAGAGTTGACCAAAGCCATTCTGGAACGGGCGCTGGAAGCAGAGATCACCGAGCATCTGGGCTACGAGAAGCACGACCCGGCGGGCCACCACCGGGGCAACAGCCGCAACGGCAAGAACCGAAAAACCCTGAAGGGAGACTTTGGCGAGTTGGAACTGGAGACGCCGCGCGACCGCCAGGCCAGCTTCGAGCCCAAGCTGGTGGGCAAGCGCCAGACGCGCTGGACCGGCTTCGACGACAAGATCATCTCCCTGTATGCCCGGGGGATGACCACGCGCGAGATCCAGGGGCATCTGGAGGAGATGTACAAGGTGGACGTGTCGCCCACGCTGATCTCCAACGTCACCGAGGCGGTGCTGGAAGAAGTAAAGCAGTGGCAGGGCCGACCGCTGGAAGAGTTGTATCCGATCGTGTACTTGGACGCGCTGATGGTGAAGGTGCGCGACGAGGGCCACATCCAGAACAAGGCGATCTATGTGGTGCTGGGCGTGAACCTGGAAGGGCAGAAGGAAGTGCTGGGGCTGTGGGTGGCGCAGACGGAAGGAGCCAAGTTCTGGCTGCAGGTGCTGACGGAACTGCAGAATCGCGGCGTCAAGGATATCTTCATCGCCTGCGTGGATGGGCTGAAGGGCTTTCCGGAAGCCATCGAGGCGGTGTATCCGCGCACGGAGGTGCAGCTCTGTATCGTGCATCTGGTGCGGGCTTCGCTCAATTACGTGCCCTGGAAACTGCGCAAGCCGGTAGCCGCCGATCTGCAATCGATCTATCGCGCGGCCACGACGGTCGAGGCCGAACAGGCTCTGCAGGAACTGGAAAGCAAGTGGAAAGCCTACCCCAGCGTGAGTCAGGTATGGCGGCGGAACTGGGCGCGGATCACGCCCTTTTTCAACTATCCGCCCGAGATCCGGCGGGCGATTTACACCACCAACAGCGTGGAATCGTTGAACCGGTCGCTGCGCAAGATCATCAAAATCCGCGGCGGTTTTCCTCACCAAGACGCGGCGCTCAAGTTGCTGTTCTTGGCCCTTCGCCAGGCGGCGAAGAAGTGGACCATGCCGATTGCCCACTGGCGCGAAGCCCTGAACCACTTCACCATTCTGTGGCCCGATCGGATGCCGGCCTTCGAGAGAGTTACGCAATGACCAGGCAGAACGCTTCTACGGAGATGGGCAGGGGAAGGGATACCCTTCCCCTGCACCCCATCCCAAAAACAAACCTTGGCCATTTACACGGAACTCTGGACACACCCGGCTGAGCGGGGTCGCTAACGCGGCCCCGACATTCTTGGCCACCTGAAGGTGGCCCCTTCAGCGCCACATGTTCAACTGATCCAGGCGCTTGTCCTCTTCCTCCTGCGTGCGGATGTACTCTCGGATCGATGTCTCGTCCCGCCCGACCGTCGACACAAAGTATCCCCGCGCCCAGAAACTCTGCCCTACAAAATTCTGTTTCCGCCCTCCGTACACTCGCGCCAGATGAATCGCACTCTTCCCTTTCATAAACCCAACCACCTGCGCCACCGCGTACTTCGGCGGGATCGATATCAACATGTGCACGTGGTCCGCCAGCAGATGCCCTTCCTCAATCCGGCTTTCCTTCTGCTCCGCCAGTTTGCGGAACACCTCTCCCAAATACTTCCGCAACTCCCCATACAACGCTTTCCGCCGGCCCTTTGGGATAAACACCACATGGTATTTGCACTCCCATTTCGAGTGGCTTAAGCTTTCATACTCGTCCATCCAGTTTCTCCTTTGCGTGTGCTTCGCGGCTCACGCCAGGAGTTTCTTGGATGGACTCCCGTATCTGTCAAACTTCGCGTGCCTCCCCGGCAGAGCCGGGGGAACTCCCATTTCATTAGACGTCGGCAACCAGCAGTTAGCCAAACGCAACCATTGCAGTCCAGCCGTGATCCATCCACCGGCAGCAATGGAGCAGAATGCTGCGCAATACGCGTCCATTCAGTGTGCTTGGTCTGCCGGCGATTTCGGTGCCGTGCGGATCCAGCAAAGATGGACTGCCGATTGGAATGCAGATTGCCAGGCCTCCGGCTGGAGAGGTCGCCGTTTCCTCTGTCGCATGCACATACGAGAGGGCGCTTGGGAAAATGTGCTGAGGTCCGGCGCGCCTGCCTGGACTTCCTGACGGAAACCTCGGAGTTCTACCAAACTCCGATCTGCGGTGTCCGCGTGCTCGCCGCCCGACCTGTTCGAGTCCGGGAAAAATTGGGCGACCGAGTTGTTTGGTGACTACAACCCCGAAACCATGCTCATCCGCTTGTGGATGCGGACGGCGGTGCGCAAGGAAATCACGTCCTTTGGCACATTCCTGAGCACGCTATGCCACGAGTTTTGCCATCACCTCGATATTCAGCGGTTCGGGTTTTCTGATTCGCGGCACACACGCGGCTTCTACGAGCGTGCCGCCGCGCTCTACCATCATGCCCGAGGCACGCCGCCCAAACGACTCTTCTGGCTACCGGTAGCAGGTGGACGCTGGCGGATTGACTGGCCGCGAACAAATCGTGGTGCGTGTGCCCCTATTTCCGGGCACGGGTGTGTGGATGTGACGGGCCGCGCTATCATGCATACGTGAAGCGCATTCTCGTCTCATGGAGCAGCGGTAAAGATAGCGCGTGGACACTCCATCTGCTGCGCCAGTCCGGCAACTACGAGATTGTTGGCCTGCTCACGACCGTCAACACCGAGTTTGACCGGGTGGCGATGCATGGCACGCGGCGGTCAGTGCTCGAAGCACAGGCCAAAGTGGCGCAGTTGCCTCTGTGGATCGTGCCCCTTCCGTGGCCGTGCAGCAACGAAGTCTACAACCAGAGGATGAAGACCATCTGTGACCGGGCGGTCAGCGAAGGGGTGGATGCGATCGCATTCGGCGACCTGTTTTTGACTGACATCCGCGCTTACCGGGAAGCTCAATTGCGGGCGACTGGACTTGAACCGCTTTTTCCGCTTTGGGAGCGGCCGACCACGGCCCTGGCTCGCGAGATGATTGCCGGCGGCCTTCGGGCCAAATTGACCTGTGTGGATAGCAAACAACTTCCGCCGTCGTTCGCCGGTCGGGAATTCGATGCTGCTCTGCTCGATGAATTATCACCTGGAATCGACCCTTGCGGAGAGCGGGGGGAGTTCCATACCTGCGTCTATGCGGGGCCGATGTTCACCTTCCCGGTGGCATTACAGCCGGGAGAAGTCGTCAACCGCGACGGCTTTGCCTATGCCGATTTCGCCGAATGCGCTGCGGCTCCGCTGACGCCTCATTCTTAAAGAAGTACAGGTGCGATTTGCAGTTGCAGTCTGAAGACCCGAATCCGGCCATTGGTATCGACGCACCCTGCCTCGTGGCAAGGGTCCTCGCCCACTCACATTCCCGCGATTTCCGGTCGTAGCAGAACCAAACCTCTTCGAGCACGGTGTGTGCCCTGAGGTAATCGATGTGCCAGTGTGGGCGTTGGGCGGGACGCATGTGATGAGCCACGCGGGCTCGTACCCCTGGTCCAGCATGGGCCACAAGAGCCCGCCGGCGAGACGCCGGCGCTACAACTACCGCTGATAATCTTCCACCTCGCTCAGCCAATCGGGGCGTTTGAGGACCTCGCGGGGCTTGGGGCCGTCGGCGGCACCGACGACGCCGTCCTGCTCCATCAGGTCGATCAGGTGGGCGGCGCGGCCGTAACCGATACGAAGGCGGCGCTGCAACAGCGACGTGGACGCCTTGCCAAACTCCATTACCAGACGAACGGCGTCCTGGTAAAGCTCGTCATCCTGACCGACGGAGGCCTCAGCGTCATCGCCGGCGACCGCGGCGCGCGAGCCTTCTTCGCATGGCGCATCGAGGAAGCCTGGCTCGTACCGGACCTCGGCCTGCGCGCGCCAGAACTCGACCACGGCGGCGATCTCTTTTTCCGTGACCAGCGGCGCGTGCAGACGAACCAAGCGCGACGAACCCGAGGGCAAATACAGCATGTCGCCCTTGCCGAGCAGCGATTCGGCACCGTTGCCGTCGAGGATGGTGCGCGAGTCGATCTTGGTGGCCACGCGGAAGGAGACGCGGGCAGGGAAGTTGGCCTTGATCAGCCCGGTGATCACGTCCACCGATGGCCGCTGCGTGGCCAGCACCAGATGGATGCCCACGGCGCGCGCCATCTGCGCCAGGCGGGTAATGGATTCTTCCACGTTCTTGCCGTCGAGCAACATCAGGTCGGCGAGCTCGTCGATGATGATGACGATGTAGGGCAGCGGCTTGTCTTCTTCCTCGCTGAACAGGCTGGGCGTGCCTTCCTCGAAGAGCTTGTTGTACTGGTCGATGTTGCGCACGCCTTTTTCGGCGAGCAGCTTGAGGCGGCGCTCCATCTCGCGCACCGCATTGCGCAGAGCGTTGGCGGCCAGCTTGGGCTCGGTGATGATGGGCACGTACAGGTGCGGTGCGCCTTCATAGACGCCCAGCTCCAGCCGCTTGGGATCGACCAGGATCAGGCGCACCCGTTCGGGCGTGGCCTTGTAGAGGAACGACATGATCATGGCGTTGAGGGCCACGCTCTTGCCCGCGCCGGTTGAGCCGGCAATGAGCAGGTGCGGCATGGAAGCCAGGTCGGCGCAGGAGATGCGCCCGTTGATGTCCTTGCCCATGGCGAGCGTCAGGCGCGACTTGGGATCGTTGAACTCGGGCGATTCGATCACCTCGCGCAGGCGGATGGTCTCGCGCTTGTGGTTCGGAACCTGGATGCCGACGGTTGATTTGCCCGCCATGCGCTCGATCAGGATGCTCTCGGCGCGCATGCCGAGGCAGAGATCGTCGGTGAGGCCGGTGATGCGGCTGTACTTGATGCCGGCCTCGGGTTTGAACTCGAAGGTGGTGACCACCGGGCCGGGATTGATCTGGGTGACCTGGCCGCGCACGTCGAACTCGGCGCACTTGCGGGTAAGGACGTCGGCCAAGTCCTTGAGTTCGTCCTCGTCCACCGAGCCGTGCTCGTCGGGACGCGCCAGCAGGGCAGTGGATGGCATCTTGAACCCGGCGGCGATGTGCGGCAGGGTGGTCTTGCCGCGCTGGTCGGCGTCGGCGCGCTGGGTAACTTCGGGCGCGGCGGCGATGGGTGCCATGTTGTCGGCCAGCATGTCTGCGGGCGACGTCGCTTCGGATACAAAGTCGGGAACCTGGCCAAAATCCGTGGCGCGCTCGATGCCGGTGCGCGGCGCGCCCGGGTCATTCGCCCCGGTCGCCGGTTGATTTTGCATCTGCACGCGGCGGGCGGGGATGAGTTGGGTCTGCACCACAGGCTTGTTCTGCCGGCGTTTTTCGAGTTCCCTCTGGGCGCGAGCTTTGGCGCGGGCAGCCTGCCAGTCGCGGAAGCGCTCCACCCAGGCAAAGACGAAACCGAAGCGCGTGTTGGCCCACACGCGAAGCGCGCCCACGGAAAAGGCGGTCGAGAGATAGAGCGCGACCGCGATCAGGGTGGCGCAGAGGATGTACGCGCCGGTGAGGTTCATGTAATGGATCAGCGCGTCACCGACAATGCGGCCGAGCAGACCTTCGGCGGGGATGGCGTGCAGCCAGTGCCAGTGCCATGGCATCAGCGCCATCAGCGCGGGCAGAAAGACCAGCAGCGTGGTCGAACCAATGGACTTGGCCACCGGAGAATCGACTTTTCGCGAGAAGAACCAGCGCACCGCCAGCAGCGTGATCAGCACCGGCAACAGGAAGATGGCCACGCCGCAGAGCTGAAACAGCAGGTCGGCCATCCAGGCGCCAAGCACCCCGATCCAGTTGCGCGGGGAAACCAGTTCGACCGGCGGCGCGGCGGTGTTCCACGATGGGTCCTTGGGGGAATAGGACACCAGCGCCAGCCCGAGCAGGAGCGCGGAGGCAAACAGCAGCACCCCGATCAACTCGTTCAGGCGTTTGTTCCCGGTCGGAGTGAAGGCAGCAGCGACGTACTTCATGGGCGTCTTCGCACCTCGAGACTTGGACAAACTTGTGTGCCGTAATCAGAGGAGGGTCGCGAAGATCGCCAGAGCAGCTTTCATTATCCCGAGAATCGCCCTCCGGGGAAAGGGTTTTCTGGGAGGGGGGGGAGTAACTCGTTGATCACGTTACGCGTTTCAACGCGAAGAGGCGAAGGCGCGAAGTGAACAAGACTAAAAGAAAGACCTTGGATTTCTTCGCGGCTTAGCGCCTTCGCGTTGAAGGCGTTTGTTGGGTTTCTTGCTGTTAAAATCGGGCCATGTCACTCCTGCACGTCATCATCCTTGCCGTTGTGCAAGGGCTCGCGGAACTGTTGCCGGTATCGAGTTCGGCCCATGTGGTAGTAGCCGAGAAGCTGATGGGCCTGGATCCCTCCTCGCCGCCGATGACGCTGCTGCTGGTCATGCTCCACACGGGCACGATGTTTGCCGTAATCGTCTATTTTTGGAAGCAGTGGCGCAGCGCGTACTTCCAGAGCGCGGCGGCTCTGAAGAAGTTTGCCGGGCTGGTCATTGTTGCGACCGTGCTGACCGGAGTGATCGGCGAAGCCATCATCAAGTTCATTGAGAAGACTGCCTTTCGGGGTATCCCGCACGGAGAGATTGAAAATCTGTTCAGCCATCTCGAACTCATTGCTCCCGCCTTGGCCATGGCCGGAATCCTGATCCTGATTGCCGGCATTTTCGAAAAGCGCAGCCCGGCAGGAAGCCCGGCGGAAGCGAAGGATCTGAACTCCACGCAGGCGGGCATCATCGGGGCAGTGCAGGGGCTCTGTCTGCCGTTTCGAGGGTTCTCGCGATCGGGTGCGACCATTTCTACAGGAATGCTGGCGGGCGTGGAGAAGTCACGCGCGGAGATTTTCAGCTTCGCGCTGGCGGTAGTCCTGACCCCTCCGGTCGTGGCCCGCGAAGCGATGCGGCTCGTGCACGCAGAGCACATCGATGGAAGCATCAACTTGGCTTCGTCCGCCTTTTCCAGCGTTCTCGGGGCGGTTTTCGCCTTCCTTGCCGGGCTTCTTGCCTTGAAGTGGCTCAGCCGTTGGCTGGAGAGCGGACGCTGGTACCTGTTCGGCATCTACTGCCTGATTGCCGCAGCGGCGGTGGCCTACTTGCACCGGCTGGGCTACTGAAGCAGTGCCGTCACCGCTCCGGGCCGTAGGTCGGAATGTTCTGCTGCACCATATAGACCAGAGTTTGCGCCCGGGAGGCCCAGTCGGTTTGTGAGTATTGCGCGACAATGCGCTGGGCCAGCTGGATGGTGCGGTTGCGCGCCTCGGTAACTTTGCCGCTCTTGTTTTCGGTCGGGTAGATCTCGATCAGCGCCGCCTGGCGCCGGGCTGCCTCGTAGAGCGCCTCAGGCGCGGTAGGGGATGCCGGGTGCTCCTGCGCGTATTTCTCGTACAGGCCGGCTTCCTTCTCGGGACACTTCGATTCGCCCTTCCAATCGCCGCATAGTTTGTTGTCGATCAGGTGAAAGGCGGCCAGGTCGGCCCACTTGGTGCCGGAATATTTCTTGATGATCTTGCGCATGTCGTCTTCGTTCATCCCTTCGCGCAACCCGGGGCTCATTTCGTGGGACGAGGGACGCGACATGACGCCGGCTTTCTCCAGTTGCCAGGCAATGTCGGCAGCGCGATAGGCAGCTTCGGCAGCCAGCGGCGACTGCGGCCAGAACTCGGCCATGCGGGCGTAAAGGCGCATGGCGTCCTCGGCGGCACCACGCCGGCCGTAACGGCGGCTGGCTTCGGCTTCCGCGTTGGCGGCCTCGCCAAAGATCACGCGGTCACCGTCGGAGGTGGAGGCATGAACCACGTACTTCTCCTGCGCCCAGCCGGTGATGTCGCGCTGCGGCGTAAGCGAGGCCATTACGTGCACCCACTCGCCAATCTTTTCCAGCACGACCGTCTCAATGCCACGGTCGGCGGTGGCGAGCTTGGCCGAGGTGCTGTCCGGCGCGATGTAGATGATCCCGGGATAGAGGAACACGCCACGGTCGGTCGTAGGAGTGGTGTTCGCGGCGGCGCAAACTGCCAGCAACAGGACAAGCGCGCTTAGGACGGCTTTCATAAAAAAAACGATAACAGGTGCCAATTCTCAGCTTCCAGTCTGGCGAGGGATGCTTTCTGGAGCTGGTAAACCGTCCCGGCGATTTCGTGGTCATGCTGAGCGGAGGCGGATCGCACGCTTTTCGCAATCCGGCGAGTCGAAGCACCTTGAGCTTTTCAAGGGAACGCAAGGTCCTTCGACTCGCCCGGCAAAACCCGCCGGGCTCGCTCAGGATGACAGCCTTGCAGTGCTTACAATTACTGGGACAGCCTTACTTGGTCGGACCAACGCCCTGGAAAGCTTCATTTTTCTAGATCAGCGTACATCAGCGCAATCAGCGGCTTGATTTCTGACTTAGCCTATATCCGCCAAGTCAGCGGCTTGTCTTGACTGCATGTGTTTGTCGCGGAAGTGGAGCATGGCGCGCTCGCCCCAGGCGCTCACGAAATAATAGTTCAAGGTCCCGCCGATAACCGAGCTCACCACCGGGATCAGCCGCCCCGCCCATCGCTCGACCAGCTCTCCGCTCGCCTTCACGGCAATCGTCCGGATCACGCGCGGCACAAAACGGTTGACCACCTCTTTTTCCATCAGCTCGCGCCCGATGTCAACTCCCGCCGCGCTCGCCGCCGCCATCCAGAGATCGGCGATTTCATTGTCCGTGTTGAACTCGAAACCGTACACCAGGCTGAGCTTCTGGACCGTCCGCATGGTGATCACCGCCAGGATGCTCAAATCGGGCACCAGCGTCAGCACCCCGCCGAGCCCCAGCCCCGCGCCCTCGGCGGCTGCCATTTTCATCCCGGCCAGAATGGCGTCGCTGGCCACCTCGTCCAGGCGGTCCACCGGCACGGTAAACACCCCCGCGTAGGACGACACCGGTAACCCGTGCGCCGCGCGCAGTTGCAGCAGGTAGCGCTCCGGGTCCACACGCACCGTCTGATAAGCCTGCGTCAACCCCTGGGCGAGCGCGTTTTCAATCCGCCGCCGCAGCCAGCCCTGTGCTTCAACCACCATAAGGCAAGTCTACGCCCCACTACCAACCACGGATTTGCGCGGATGGAAACGGATGCCCGTGGATCATTTTTCAAATGCCCATCTGCATGAAGGTGTTTCGCAACCGCCGGGGCTGCTTCCCTCCGGATGTGCTAGCATCAAAGACTTCGGATGAGCGATAAGAAGCTACAAGTGATCCCGCTGGGTGGCCTGGGCGAGTTCGGTATGAACTGCATGGCCATTCGCTGGGGCGACGACATCCTCGTGATCGACGCCGGGCTCATGTTTCCCGAGACCGAGTTGCTCGGCGTGGATATCGTGGTTCCCGACATCACCTATCTGCTCGAGAACCGCGAGCACGTGCGCGGCATCATCCTCACGCACGGCCATGAGGACCACATCGGGGCGCTGCCGTGGATCCTCTCCGAGCTGAACGTGCCGGTTCACGGCACCGAATTCACCCTGGCCTATGTAGAGGAAAAGCTCGAAGAACATGGCCTGCTCGACGACGCCATACTCAGCGAGTTTCAACCCGGCGACCGCTTTACCATCGGCCCGTTCACCATTCATGCCATCCAGGTGACGCACAGCCTGGTGGATTGCGTCGCATTCGCCATTCACACCCCGCTTGGCGTGATAATCCACACTGGCGATTTCAAGGTCGATCCCACCCCGACTGACAACCGCCTGTTCGACCTGCACACCTTCGCCGATTATGGCAACCAGGGCGTGCTGTTGCTCATGCAGGACTCGACCAATGTCGAGCGCCCCGGCTACACCCCCAGCGAGCGCGCCGTGCGCCGCCGTTTTGACGAGATCTTCGCCCGCTGCCAGGAGCGGATTTTCGTCTCCTGCTTTTCGTCCTCGATCCACCGCATCAAGCTGGCGATGGAACTGGCTCACCAGTACGGGCGCAAGATAGCCCTGGTTGGCCGCTCCATGACCACCTCCTCCGAAATCGCCCAGGATCTCGGCTACGTTGACATCCCCGATGGCGCGCTGATCCATCCCGGCGAGATCAGGAACTATCCGCGCGGCAAAGTCTGCGTGCTGATCAGCGGTACCCAGGGCGAGCCGATGTCCGCCCTGTCGCGCGCCGCCGTGGCCGAGCACAAGCACGCCAAAATCGAAGCCGGTGACACCGTGGTACTCTCGTCGCGCATCATTCCCGGCAACGAGAAGGCCATCTACCGCGTCATCGACCATCTGTTCCGCCGCAACGCGCACGTCATCTACGAAGACGGATCCAAGCCGCCGGTGCACGTCAGCGGACACGCCAGCCAGGAAGAACTCAAGCTGCTGATCAACCTGGTGCGCCCGCGCTATTTCATTCCCATTCACGGCGAATACCGCCAGTTGAAGCTCCATGCCGAACTCGCCGCCAGCATGAAGGGCGCGATCGGCTGCGTGATGATGATCGAAAGCGGCGACATCCTGGAATTCGACGAACGCGGCGCGCGCAAGAAGGGCCGGGTCGCGGTCGGACGCGTCTGCATCGATTCGGGCTCCATGGGCGAGGTAGTCGAAGACCTGATCATTCGCGACCGCCGCCATCTCAGCGAAGACGGCATCGTGCTGCCCATCGTGGCCATCAACAAGCTCACCGGCCGGGTCGAGAGCGCCCCAGAGATCGTGATGCGCGGCTTCGCCGGCGCGCCCTCGGATAACGGCTTCATGGTCGAAGCCCGCGGCGTGATCCTGCGCACGCTCGAAGAATCCAGCGAGGAAGAGAAGACCGACTACGGCGTCATCAAAGAGAAGATCCGCCAGGATCTGAAGCGCTTCATCGTGAAGAACACCTCGCGCCGCCCGCTGATCATGCCGGTGATTCTGGAGATTTAGCCCCGTAGGGGCAGCAGATCATAGCCCAGGGGTGGCCCACTCAAGCCCGGTTTTTGCTTGAGTGGGATAGTTGAATTTCCCACTCAAGCAAAAGAAGCTTGAGTGGGCCACCCGCCTGGGATTGTCTTTACACCCGAATCGCAAAGAGCGACCCACGTTAAGCGCTTCGCGCTGAACGTGGGGCACCCTGCCCATCTCACTACTGACCCCGAAACAAGGTTTTCCTGACGGCTGATGGTTGACGGCTGACAGCTATCTCAGCAACTCTTCCAAAGTCGAGCCGCGATCAGTCTTCTCGTCGCGGTACTTGATGATCACCGGGCAGTACACGCTGAGGCCCCACTCGGGCTTGCCTCGGGAGATGGGGCGCGAGCCGGGCACGACGACTGCGTTCTCCGGCACCACGAGAGGCTGGTCGGGCGTGGCGCGATAGACCTCGCCGCGAACCGTGTCATAGAGCGGGGTCGAGCGCGTCAGGATGGTACCGGCGCCGAGCACGGCCTTGGTGCGGACCTGCGTGCCTTCATAGACACCGCAGTTGCCGCCGATCAGCACATCATCTTCAATAACGACCGGCGCAGCGTTGATGGGTTCCAGAACCCCTCCCACCTGCGCGGCGGCGCTGAGGTGCACGCGCTTGCCCACCTGCGCGCACGAGCCGACCAGGGCATGCGAGTCCACCATGGTGCCCTCGTCCACGTAGGCGCCGACATTGATGTACATGGGCGGCATGCACACGACCGAGGGCGCCACATAGGCGCCGCTGCGCACGGAAGAGCCGCCCGGGACCATGCGCACGCCGTCCTGCACGCGGAACTCGCGGGCAGGGAAGGTGTCCTTGTCGACGAAGCTGAAGCCGGCGGACATGTCCACCATCTCGCCCAGCCGGAAGCCGAGCAGGATGCCCTGCTTGACCCAGACGTTGGTGCGCCACTGGCCGTCGGCCTTCTCGGCGGCGCGGATCTGGCCCGCGCTGAGCGCGTTGCGGAACTGGTCGAAGGTGGCGCGGGCGGCGGGATCGCTCTTGGCGTCCGCTCCCAGGGCGTAGAGGCGCTGAATATTGGCTTGCAGTTCGGTCATTGGAATTCCGTTCTCCGGTCCACGAAGCAGGAAAATTACAAATTACAGATTGAAAATTACAAATCTCAATGCGGTATCTCGCATCGAAGTTACGACTATGGGCGACCTGAGTCAATTGCTGGGCCGCACGCTAGTGATCGTCGCCCATCCCGACGACGAGACGGCCGGGTGTGGCGGGCTGTTACAGCGCATAGCGGAACCGGTGGTCGTCTTCTGCACGGACGGTGCCCCGCGCGATGAATTTTTCTGGCGCAAGTTCGACTCGCGGCTGCGCTACATGCGGCAGCGGGAAGAAGAGGCACGCAAGGCGCTTTCCATCATCGGCGCCAATGAGCTGATCTTCCTCGCAGCTCGCCCGCAACAGGGACCTTACCCAACCGATGACCTATTCGTGGATCAGGAGCTGTATCGCGCCATTCCTCCGACGGCTGAGGCGCTCGCCGAGGTCGTTCAGCGGTACCGTCCGCAAGCCTTGCTCACCCTGGCCTACGAAGGCGGACATCCCGATCACGACGTCTGCAGCTTTCTTACCTCAGTGCTGGCGCGCGATCACCGCCTGCCTGCCTGGGAGTTTCCTTTGTATCACCGGCAGTCGAGCGGTACGCTGGCGTTCCAGCAGTTCGTTGTTCCGGGCGAGAGTGAAACCGTCCTGGCGTTGAGTCGCGATGAAATTGAGCGCAAGCGTGCCATGGTGGCGGCGTATGAATCGCAGCAGCTGGTCATGGCCGAGTTCGATCCTGGGCTCGAGCGCTTCCGGCCGCTGCCCAAGTATGACTACACGCAGCCGCCGCACGCGGGCGCGCTCAACTACGAAGCCTGGGGCTGGCCGATGCGGGGCACGGACTTGGTGCGAGCGTTCGATGGTTTCCTTCAGGTGCGTAAAGATGGTGCCCCACATCTGCCCGGTTTTGGCAGATGTGGGTTAAAAGAAAAGGCCCGCATTCGCGAAAGACGCGCAGATGTGGGGCGCCGGCATCGACGTGGGTAATATGAGGATTCTCTACATTGCCTATCCCTTGCTCCCGGTGAGCGACGAAAGCGCGGGCGGCGCCGAACAAATGCTCGTGACCCTGGAGCGGCAGATGCAGGCTCACGGCCACGCCACTACGGTCGCGGCCTGCGCCGGCTCGCGCGCTGCGGGAGAGCTGTTCGTAACCGGCGACAGCCCGCACGAGCCGGATCGGTTTGAGCAGCGGGATGCGGAGCACAATCGGCGTGTGCTGGAACATGTGTGGTCGCGACAGGCGGCGGGGCGTCCTTACGACCTCATTCATGACGAAGGCGGCAGCTTTTGGCGGTACGCCGCGGGGATAGAGGCGCCGGTGCTGTCCACGCTCCACCTGCCGCGCTGCCTGTACAAGCAGGAATCGTTCTCCCAGTTTACGGATAATGTGTACTTCAACTGCGTCTCCGAGTCGCAGGCGAGCACGTTTGTCGACCTGCCGCGCATGCTGGGCGTGGTGCGGAACGGCATCGATGTAGAGCGTTTTCCTCTCACCACGGAGAAGACCGGTTATCTCCTGTGGCTGGGGCGCATTTGTGAAGAGAAGGGAACGCACGTGGCCATCGAGGTGGCACAACACGCGAAGTTGCCCATCGTAGTCGCCGGCCAGGTGTACCCGTTCTCCTATCATCAGAGGTACTTCGAGCGGCAGGTGCAGCCGCGTCTTGGGGATGAGGGAGTGGTGTTTGTCGAGCGTCCCGATTTCGCGATGAAGCTGCGGTTGCTCGGCCATGCGCGCGCGCTGCTGGCCACGAGCCTGATCGACGAGACCAGTTCGCTGGTGGCGCTGGAAGCCATGGCCTGCGGCACGCCCGTGGTGGGCTTCCGGCGCGGTGCGATCCCGGACGTGGTAGCTCACGGCGAGACTGGGTTAATCGTCGATTCGGTGGACGAGATGGTCGAGGCGGTGCAGTCGATCAGTGTTTCCGCCGAGGCCTGCCGCAAACGTGTGGAGGAGTTCTACTCCAGCAAGCGCATGGCCGACGATTACTCGCTCCTGTACGAGCAATCACGATTCTTGCACGTGTCGCAGCGGGGGACGCGGGCGGCGTAACAAGGCCTACCGCTGATGCGTCCGGGGCGCGAGGAAGAAGGCTTGAACTTCACCGAGAGCTCAGGCTCTGGGCTATGGTCGCTCGCTCCCTTCGGGGGCGTGAGTGAATCTTGATCCGTACTAGTCTGTTTCAAACTGCTTCAATCCGTTGTTAATGTCCCTACCGCGCGGCGGCGCTGGCGAGCAGGCCGGCTTCGGCCACGATCTTCTCGAACTTGGCGCGGGTTTCCTTCTTCATCGGAGTCAGCGGCAAGCGGTAGTTCTCTTCGATCTTGCCCATCATGGCCAACGCGGCCTTCACCGGGATCGGGTTCGACTCGATGAAGTTGGCCTGCATCAGCGGCAGATAACGGCGGTTGAGCTGGCGCGCCTTGGCCCAGTCGTTGGCCAGCGCGGCGCGGGTCATTTCCGCAAACTCGCGCGGAATCTCGTTGGAGACGACGGAGATAATGCCGGCGCCGCCCAGCGAGATCACGGGCAAAGTGAAGGCGTCGTCGCCGGAGAAGACAAGAAAGTCGGCGGGAACGTAATTGAAGACCTCGGCGATCTGGGTGATGTTGCCGCTGGCCTCCTTGACGGCAATGATGTTGGGGATCTCCGCCAGCCGGCCAAGTGTGGCCGGTTCGATATTGGCGGCGGTACGGCCGGGCACGTTGTAAAGAATCAGGGGCTTGTCCACGGCCTCGGCGATGGCCTTGAAGTGCTCGTACTGGCCCTGCTGGGTCGGCTTGTTGTAGTAGGGCGACGCGGTCAGGATGGCGTTCACGCCCGGGATAGTGGCGAGGTCCTTCGCCTTCTGGACGGCTTCGCGGGTGCAGTTGGAGGTGGCCCCGGCGGCGATGGGCACGCGCCCGGCTGCCTCTTCGATAGTGATCTCGACCACACGCCGGCATTCGTCCCGGTCAAGCGTCGGGGTCTCACCCGTGGTGCCGCAGGGGACGAGGAAGTCGATGCCCGAGTCCACCTGCCAGCGGACCAGGGAGCGCAACGCGCGCTCGTCGATGGAGCCGTCTGCCTTGAAGGGGGTAACTATTGCTGTGCCGCAGCCGCGAAAGTTCATCGTGGTTTCCATGAATGTGGAGTGAACCCCAGTGCGTCCTATGATAAGCGATAGGGCGTCCCGCGTCATCCGGGTCAAGCTCTTTTCAACGCGAAGGCGCGAAGACGCGAAGAAAATCAGGAGAGTAAGTAATGTCTGCTGGCCGAAAAGATCCGACACTGAAGTTTCTGCAGCCCCTTCGGGGGAAATCCTTCAGGTTCAGCATTGGGCATCATCCGCCCCTGAATGGACACACGACCATTGTCGCGGCTGCCGCGCCCACATCTGCGATGCCGACGATGAAGACTTTCATGAGGCATACGTCACAATCGATGAAAGCGGGGATGAGGTGTGGGTCTGCCCCAAGTGCTTCGATTATTATCACTAGGTGCTGAAGTTAAAACTTGTCAAAGATACCTGCCGATAAATACCACAATTGAGTCTTCCGCAATGGTTAGGGCTGCAGGGGCGCAAAAAACCTGTCCCTCTTCGCGCCTTTGCGCCTTCGCGTTTAACTCTTACGCCAGTTCCCGCCAGATGTCCTTGAAATCGTAGAAGCCGCGTTTGCCCTTGAGCCATTCGGCGGCGCGGATGGCGCCTTCGGCGAAGCCGCGGCGCGACTTGGCATCGTGGCTGAGCGTGATCGTGTCGGCGTCCGAGTCGAGATAGATCACGTGCAGGCCGACGGCGTCTCCCTCGCGCTGCGATTCGATGGGCAGATCTACGCCGCTGATGCCTTCCGTGAGGACGTTCCCCAGCTTCACGGCAGTGCCGGAGGGCGCATCCTTCTTGGTGACGTGGTGCCGTTCCATGATCTTGCCGCGATAGCCCAGTTTGAGCGCGGAGGAGGCGGCGCGCGCAATCTCGAAGAACAGGTTCACGCCGACCGAGAAGTTCGCACCGTAAAGGAGGCCGATGCCGGCGTCCTCGACCGTTTTGCGCACCTCCGGGATGCGGTTGTACCAGCCGGTGGTGCCGACCACCAGGTTGACGCCGGCCTGGGCGCAGGCGGCGATGTTCTCCAGCACCGCATCGGGCGCGGTGAAGTCGATGACAGCATCGGTGCCGCGCAGGTTTTCCGCCGTGAGCGAGCAGGCGTGCGGGTTGTCAAATTCATCGTAAGAGCGGACCTTGTGGCCGCGCTCACCCGCGACCTCCGCCACCAACGAGCCGGTTTTGCCTTTGCCAAGAATGACGAGATTCATAGATCAGAAGAAGATAACAACGGATTGAGACGGATCCAAACGGATTTTTTGGGGGTAGCCAACAACCAATTGAGACGGATCTATTGAGATTTGCAGAAAACTGAAAAACCAGAGAATTGTCATTCCGAGCGAAGCGAGGAATCTGCAGTTTGGTTAAACCGGGGGAACTGCGGATTCCTCGCGCCAAAACCGGGCGCTCGGAATGACAACCTCGCCGGTTTCGATCCGTCTCAAAGGCTTTAGACCTACTTCGGCTGAACTGCAGCGGCCTGGGCGCTCGTGCCAATGTCGAATTCAATCTTCAGCTCGTCCTTCACTTTGACGGTCCCTCCGGCAACGCTGACGGGAGTGATTCCAAAATCCCGCTGTTTGAGCGTGGCCGTTCCTATATAGCGTGCGTTTTCCTTTCGTACGCTGATCGCAACCGGGCGGGTGACGCCGTGCAACGAGAGCTGTCCGTGAACCAGCAGGCGGCCGGGGCCGGGCTGCTCGACTCCGGTGGATTCAAAGGTGATCCGGGGAAAGCGCGTCACGTCCAGGACATCTGGTCCGAGCATGCGCTCCTGAACCTGCCGTCGCTTGTCTGGCGAGAGCTGCGGGTCGAGCACCTTCATTCGCGCTGACTCGACGACGAACTTGACACGGCGAGCGCCTTCATCCACGAAGCCCTCGGAAATGGGCGCTGCCACCTCATGATTGTCCCCCAACGCGGAGAACAGGCCGGCTTTCGAGACGTGCACGATCAGCTTCGAGTTGCTGGTATCAATGGGTCGCGCCTGTCCGGCAAGCGCGGGGGAAAGCGCCAAAATCACAGACAAGATTGCAATCATGCGCGGGCGTGCGTTCCTCATGGTTCTCCTCTGCGGCACTCGCGACTGGCCGCCGTTCGATGGTCAAAGGTCATTTTGATGTCCAGATCGGAAATCCAAATGTTGTATGGTTCGATAAATGGCTGGCGAGTGGGATGCGGAAACTTACGACGAAATCTCCGACGCGCAACTCCGCTGGGGATTGCAGGTACTGCGTCGGGTCGATGCCCTCGGCCTGCGCGGGGATGAAACCTTGCTGGACGCCGGCTGCGGCACGGGGCGGGTGACGGCGGAACTGCTGGCGCGCGTACCGCGCGGGCACGTGGTCGCGCTCGACCTCTCCGAGAACATGCTGCGGAGCGCGCGGCAGAACCTAGCACGCTTCGGCGAACGGGTTTCCTTTGTCCGCGCCGACTTGCAGCAGCTTCCGTTCCATAGCGTTTACGATGGCGTGCTCAGCACCGCAACCTTCCATCGCGTACCCAATCACGACCGGCTTTTTGCGGAGTTGTATCGCGTGCTGAAACCTGGCGGCTGGCTGACGGCCCAGTGCGGAGGGGGACCCAACCTGCAGGAGTTTCGCAAGGCCGTTGCCAAGGTCATTGAGTCTGATCCCTACTGTCCCTTTTTTCGCGGCTGGTCGCCGCCGTGGCACTACGAGCGCGCCGGCGATACCGAAACCCGCCTCCGCAACGCCGGTTTTTGCCAATGCGAGCTCTGGGAGCAGCCCGAGGCGGACGAGTTCCCGGACGAAGCAACCTTCAAAAAATATCTTGAGACGGTCACCCTGAACGAGCACGTCACCAGGGTAGCGCCGGAGCTGCGGGAGACTTTTTTGTGCGACGTGATCAGCGCCTGGGGGAAGGGAAGCACGCTCGATTACTGGCGGCTGAATTTGTACGCCCGGAAGCCGTGAGACGTCTGCCGCGAATGCGTTATCCTCTGATGAACGCTGATGGACGCTGATAAACCAAAGAACCTGTTGCTCCCCTCTGAATCAGCGTTAATCAGCGAAATCAGCGGTTCTTGTTGCAGGCCCGGAGCCGTGAGAGGTCTGGCGGAAATGCGCCAGTAGCCCTCCTTGAAGCCTGGTGCCCGCATCCAACGCTGCGTGAGATTTGCGGTTCTTGCTCTGACTTTAGGCTTTGCCGCCGCTGGCTTTGCCGGCACCCCGGGGATGTTCCGCGGCATTGTCGGCGAGGTGGCCGACCGCGGACCCAACTGGATTTACATCGAGGGGCGCAACGGGGTGATCCGCGTGGTGGAAATCTCTTCTGCCAAGGTCGTCTACGATCCAACCGTTCCGCCAAACCAGCGCCGTAAGATTGCCGCCAACTCGGTGGCGCGCGGGGCCGATGTCCGCATTACCGGGGAATTGGAGGATGGGGGCGAATGGCGGGCGACGGAGATTGAGATCGTCCATCCCGGGAGCGGCGCGCCGCTGAAACATTAATACCCATAATGGCTTACCGTGGATTACACGGATCGAAACGGATCTACGCGGATAGGCCTCTTGCAAAAGATCCGTGGTAATCCGTGTTTTGATCCGTGTAATCCGCGGTAAGTAGTTTGTCTCGATTGCGAATCGCGGGCAGGGTCTCAAGATACGCGCAGGTAAGAGCACTCGCGTCTGGCCGCCAGCTCTTCCAGGGTATAATCGCAGCTAGCGCGAGATCGCGACGCGCACGGAGTTCCCCATGAGGAATCGCGTCATTTCGCTGATTCTTGTTCTGGTCCTGGGTTTTGCCGTACCCGGCTGGGCACAGACCCAGCAGCCGGCGCAGACTCCCCCGGCTACGGCCGATCCTCAATCCCCAGCCGCCCAAGCCCCGCAGGCTACGGAGCCACAGTCCGCTTCTCCCGATAGCAAACAGCCGAACGCGGCGGCGGATCAGTCTGCGCCTCCTGCAGAGAAGGCGCCGGACCGGGAGAAGCACAACAAGAGCAAGAACGACGTCGACGACATCGGCAACCGCAATGTTGGTGGCGGCAAATCCCTGGGCAATTGGTATTCGCTGGAAAAGGAAGTCGCCATGGGCAAGCAGTATGCCCAGCAGGTGGAGGCCAGCGCCAAGATGGTCCAGGACCCGGTAGTCACGGAATACGTGAACCGTATCGGGCAGAACCTGGTGCGCAATTCCGACGCTCGGGTTCCGTTCACCATCAAGGTGATCGACTCCGATGAAATCAACGCCTTCGCGCTGCCGGGCGGCTTTTTCTTCGTCAACTCCGGCCTGATCCTGGCCGCCGATGAAGAAGCGGAGCTGGCCGGGGTGATGGCGCACGAGATTGCGCACGTGTGCGCCCGTCATGCTACGCGCCAGATGACCCGCGCTCAGTTGGCCAATATCGGGTCAATCCCCCTGATCTTCGTGGGCGGCGGCATTGGCTACGGGGTCCGCTCGGCGGCCGGCCTCCTGATGCCCGCCACCTTTATGAGTTTTTCGCGCGGCTTCGAGGCGGAGGCCGACTATCTGGGCTTGCAGTACATGTACAAGACTGGTTACGACCCACAGGCCTTCATCTCCTTCTTCGAGAAGATCCAGGCCAAGGAAAAGAAGAAGCCCGGTTCGCTAGCCAAGGTGTTCGCCAGCCATCCACAGACCCCGGACCGCATCACCAAGAGCCAGGAAGAGATTGAGCACGTGCTGGCGCCTCGGGATCAGTACATCGTCAACACCTCGGAGTTCGACTCGGTGAAGGCTCGTCTGGCCAGGATCGAGAACAAGCACAAGCTGACGGACCAGAAGGACGAGAACGCACCTACCCTGCGCCGCACCAGCACGGGCAAGAAAGACCAAACCAAAGATCAAACTCAAGACGGGCAGGACAAGAGCGGCGATGATCATCCCACACTCAAGCGGCGGGATGATCAGTAGAGCACACCTACCAAATCGATGGTGACGGATCTAAACGGATTCCTAAGGCACCCGCCAGCCCCAGTGTCAACCTCGGCACCGGTCATTCCCCTCTAAGCCAAAGCAAAAGCCAGCAGCGGTCTGCTGGAACTCTCGCCTGACGAGCCCTCTTGGAAGCAAAAAAGACCGGCACCCTAATGCCACCGGTCTGAGTGCGCTGTTGGGAGAATGAGTTGTCAGAAATTAAGCTGTTGCTGCAAGCGCGCGGGGCGGTACGGCGCTCTCGACGGTCCTGCTTTCGGCTGCCCGGCTCTCGACTGCCTTGCAAAGTACTTCGTCGAGTTTCTGGGAAGCCTGATCGAGGATCTGCGTCGCGGAATCAAGTTGACCGGCAGCAAGGAGGGTGTGGGCCTGTTCAAGGGACAACACTACCTCACAGATGGAAGAGGCTGGAACCATACTGGACTCCTGCGTAGAGGAAAATACCCCACCGATTATCATCAGCTTACACCAGAATCTCTGGGGTTTCAAACGCCGGTTACGAACATGAGCCGCTGATTTCGATAAGGATGTGCTCAGAGTTCCTCTGATCAGCGCTCATCAGCGGCTAAGTGAATTTCGCCAAAAACCGGCACCCGACTTCGGCTTGGGTGCCGCCCATCGCGACGGAAGATTCAGGCTGCTCGATTGGCGTACGGCTGGGTTCCGCTCACGGCGTCCTTGTATCCCGCATCCGGAACGATCTTCATTTGGCGCCAATCGTAGGCGAACTCCTTGCCACAGTCGAGGCAGACGACATAGGTTCCTGTATGCGCTCCCGCCTCGGAACAGCCGTGTTTATTGCTCATTGGGAAGGTGTATTTCTTGTGAGGACAGCCAAACAATACGTCCAGCAGACTCTGTAACATAAATTCCTCCCCTATGCCGCTACCGTTACGACTGCGACCGGAGTAGCTGGCTGTCTATTTAGATTCAATCTCGACGAGAAAGGTTCCTCGAATCCACACAGTTGGATTCAATCCGGGCTGGAAAGGTTCAATCCTTGGCATTCGGCCAGTTTAGGAGAGGGGACGTGTTCCAAAATGAGACAGATGCTCAGTTGTTGAAGGGGTAAAGGGAGGGAATAACGGAAGCCAACCCCGCCGCCGTCGCCCGCTGGCCCGAGACTACCCTCAGGCCTTGGGCACTTGCTGTTTCTTGGCTGTGGCGCACTTGCTCATAATGGCACTGTGCAGTCGGGAACGAAGATCGTCCGGCAGTTCGTAAAGCTGGGAGTCGCGATAGATCTCAATTGTCTTCTTGGTGGTATTACAGATGACGTAGCAATTATGGCACCACGCCAAATGTTCATCGAGTTCCGCCTTGGTGCGTTCGTCGATGGCTCCGTCCAAATACTCCGTCAGTTCTTTGAGAAAGTCGGTGCAGTTCACTTCGTTCCCTCTCCGTCTGGCCCCCGTTTGAAGTATTTGCTCAAACGTTCGCGCAATTGCAGCCGCGCGCGCAGCAATCTCGATTTCACCGCCGGAATGCTGAGGTTCAGCGCCTCAGCCGTCTCTTCGGTTGACAACCCTTCCACGTCGCGCAGCACAAACACGGTGCGGAAGCTGGGAGGCAGTCCCTGGATCGTCCTGCCGAGAATGTCCTTCAGCTCCGCCTGGTTGTACTGCTGTTCCGGGTTGGGAGACCAATCCGCCACCTCGCGTGGCATCGTGTCTTCATCGGTCTGGACCTCCTGGTCCAGGGACACCGTCCGTTCCGGACGGCGCCGGCGCAATTTCATCAGCGCCTCGTTGACCGCGATGCGCACCAACCATGTGTAGAACTTCGATTGCCCCTGAAACTGCTCCAGGTTCCTGTATGCCTTGAGGAACGCGTCCTGCACCACGTCTTCGGCGTCTTCGCGATTTTGCGTGATGTGCTGCGCAATGCGAAAAACGTTACGGTCATAGCGCTTGACCAGCGCCTCAAAAGCCGATATGTCGCCGCTCTTGGCGGCCTGGACCAACGGCAGCTCATCACTGACAGTCTGGTTCGCTTTTTCGATGATTTCCATCAAGATGCCGATTCAGTTTGTTGCCGTCGGGAGTTCGCCCACGAGCCCTCAATCAGACACCGCGCCTGACGAGACAACTTCAGCCGATCGGCCATGCACCTGGTGAACAGGCGAAGCAATACGCCCGCTAAAGTCGCTCATTATACTAACGGCTTTCAGGTATCTGCGTCACCGGGAATGCAGTTTCACAACTATTTTTCATATGGCGGCCGCCCGCATCTGGCCGATTTTGGCAGACACGGGCTCGCCCAATGCCAAGACGCTCGGGCACCACGTGTCCGACCGAAGCCCATCACCGCCGATCCGCGGCATGCACCCCACCAGATCAGCAGGTTACCTCAGTGCATAGCGAGGGGTTCAGCGGATTGACACCTCATCCCGACTTCATATAATTCGATCGGGGATTAACTCGACAGCAGAGATGGCCGACACAGAGAAAATTCGCGCCCAGGTACGAACGGTGGTATCGGACCTGCTCGATCAGCGACTTCATTCGCTGGGCGAGGAATTCGTCCGCCGGGTGATGGCGGAACTTGAGTTTCACCTTACCCCGGGCACTCCGGCCAGCGACCTGCTAGAAAAGGCGATGGCGGCCGTACACGCAGGCAGCTCGCAGGGCGAGATTCTGACCGCGCTGCTTGAGGGCGCAGCCAAGTTCAGCGGACGCGCGGCAGTTTTTATCCTGCGGGGTGCCAGCGCCGCCCTGTGGCAGTCTCGCGGCTTCCGCGATCTGGACGCTATCCGGAACTTCGGCATCGATCCAACCTCAGGCTTGGCTGGCTATGCGCTTCAGCAGCGTCAGGCCTTCGCTCGGTTCCATGGCTCAGTTCGACGCGCGTTTTGCCACCCTTTGCGGACCGCCCGGCGACGGCAGGTGCGTGGTCCTGCCGCTCACGATCAGCAGCAAGGTGGTGGCGCTGATTTATGCCGACGGCGGGGCGGGCGGGCCGCTCGATTCCTCTGCGCTGCAACTGCTGACGCGTGCGGCCGGCCTGTGGATCGAGATATTGGCTCTGCGCAAAACCGCCTCCGTACCGAAGCCGGTGGCGCCAACCCAGCCAGCGCAAGTCCGGCCCTTGCCGGAGAGTTCCGGGCCGGCTGCAATTTCCGCGGCCCCGGCACAGGTCGCTGTTGGCGGCTCCCCCGTTGCGCAACCCGCAGCCCGCCTGGAAAGCGCGCCTGTTTTCTCAAGCCTGCCGCCGACGCTCAACCGTCCGGGCGTTACGGACGAAGAGGACATCCACAGCAAGGCGCGTCGCTTCGCCAAGCTGCTGGTGGATGAGGTCAAGCTCTACAACCAGTCGAAGGTCGCCGATGGCAAGCAGAACCGGGACCTCTATCTCCGGCTCAAGGACGATCTGGATAAGAGCCGGGCCATGTACGACAAGCGCTACGCCAACACCCCGGCGGCATCCGGCGATTATTTCACCAGCGAAGTGATTCAGAATCTAGCGGACAATAATCCAGCGCTGCTCGGCGGCAACTTTCCACAATGAGCCCGGTTCAATCAGGGTTACACTACGGATGAAGTGAATGAAGTGAATCTACGCGTAGTTGTCGTCGCATTTCTGCTGCTCTGTTTTGGCCCTGCCGGGTGGGCGACGCCAGCCCGGGGCGTCCGTCCCAAGCACAAAGCACCGCTTCGGGTCTCCGTGCGCTCCTCGGCCGCCAAAGGCAAGCACCCCGGTGCCCACCGCTCCGGCAGGAAGTCCAAAGCCAAAGCCAAGGCCCGGCGCAAGCACAGCGTCAAGGAGTTGCAGCGCCTACGCCGCATGAACCGCGCCTTCGTGGCCTCGGCCGAGCTGAAACCGATGGCGCGCCAGTTGCTTGAAACCCGCAGCCCCGCTGCCTACAACGGCGTCGAGGCCTACGCGCGCCGCCATGCGGGAAGCGACGCCGGCAGCATCGCCTATCTTGCGTCGGGATACGGCCACTACGTCGATCACGATTATCCCGCGGCCCTCGCTGCACTGAGGAAGGCTCAGCCGCGCGCCGGCGATCTCGGCGATTACGTCGCCTACTTCACCGCGGCTTCCTATGCTGCCAGCGGGCAGACCGCCGCAGCCGCCGACAACTTGCAGGACTTCAGCACCAAGTATCCGGAATCGGTTTTCCTGCACAACGCTGCCGTTATTTACGCAAACGCCTTGCTGGCCGGCAACGACGCAGCAGGGGCGGTCGCCGTTCTGCAGAAATACCGGGACCCCGCCCGCTCTGACGTGGAACTCGCTCTGGGACGCGCGCTGATGCGCACCGGGCAGCGGGAGCAGGCAATCGCCGCCTGGAAGCACATTTATCTGGCGATGCCCACCACCACGGAATCTGCCGAAGCTCGCGCCGAGCTGGCCAGCGCCGGCTATCAGCCGACCTTCCTGGAACGTCGCGCTCGGGCCGATCAGTTAGCCTCCGCCAAGCGATGGAGCGATGCCGCGCGCGAGTATCGAGAGCTTCTGAACGATGCCCAACCTGCGGACCGGTACGCGATCAACGTGGGGTTGGGCGTGGCATTGCACCACAGCGGCGCCGACGCGGAAGCGCGCCGCCTGCTGGAATCGCTGCCGGAAAGCACCGACGAAGCCAATGCCCAGCGCCTGCTGGTTCTGGCCGAGATGGCGCGCGCGGCCGACGACCTTGACCGCTACACCTCGCTGGTCAACCGCCTGCGGCAGAGCTCGGCCACCAGTCCCGCATTTCAGGAGATGTTGCTGCTTGGCGGCAATATGTACCTGCTGCGCAAGGAGTACGACCAAGCCATCGATTTCTACCGCGAGGCGCAGACCCGCTTCCCGCAGGGTAATCGCGCCTCGTATGCCCACTGGAAGGCCGCCTGGCTCACCCTGCGTCAAGGCCGCAACGAAGCAAGCCAAGCACGAGTTCGAAGAAGAGATCAAGCTCTATCCCACGGCTCCCGAAGCCAGCGCCGCCATGTACTGGCGCGGCCGGCTGGCGGAGGAAGATCACGACGACGCTCTGGCTCGCGCCTACTACAACAAGCTGGACAGCCGCCTCCCCAACTACTACTACGCGGACATGGCCCGCGTGCGGCTGAAGGAGATCGGCGCACGCCCCGCGGCCACCGAGCCGATCCTGGAAGCCATCCCGCCGTTGGATCCCCCGGGCGATCCCGACCCGCCGGACGACGATCTGCGGGTGCAGAAGGCGAGACTGCTCGCCAACGCGGGCCTGGTGGATTTCGCCGCGCATGAGCTGCGCGAGGCAGACGCGGCGGACAAAGACCATCGCTGGTCCGCCGCCGAAATCGCCAAAATCTACATCGACTACGGCCAGTACAACCGTGCCCTGCAACTGATGAAGCGCGCCGTGCCCTCGTATTTCGCGCTAGACATCTCCGACCTGCCGCGCGATTACTGGGAGATGCTCTTCCCGCGGCCCTACTGGACCGACCTGAAGCGCTTTGCGGCCAGCAATCGGCTGGACCCGTATCTGGTGGCCTCGCTGATCCGGCAGGAGTCGGAATTCAATCCTGGCGCGGTTTCCGGCTCCAACGCCCTGGGCCTGATGCAACTGCTTCCGGTCACCGGCAGGCAGGTGGCGCGCGAGATGAAGATCCGCCGCTTCAGCGAACCTCAGTTACTGGTGCCAACGACCAATCTGGAATTGGGCATCCGCTACTTCCGCGGACTGGTGGACAAGTTCGGCGGTCAGACGGAGTACGCGCTCGCTGCTTACAACGCCGGCCCTGAGCGGGTAGAGAGCTGGCTGTCGGAGAAATATCGCGATCCGCAGGAGTTCGTGGAGTCGATTCCCTTTACCGAAACCCGCGAGTACGTGGAAGCCATCATGCGCAACGCGGGGTTGTATCGCCAGTTGTACAGCGGACAGTAAGACTGTCATTGGTCCTTTATGGTTTGTCATTTATGGTTTGTCATTCCGAGCGCAGCGAGGAATCTGCAGTTCTCTTTGCGAACGGCGGGATGGCACGCGCATCCGCAAGCTCACCCCAGCCTTCTGCCAAGTCTTGCCATGCCGGATTAAGAGACGCAATCAAAGCTAGCTTCTTCGAGCGGCGCCAACTCTTGATTTCGGTTTCACGTGTGATGGCGTGCTGAACGAATTGGAATGCCTCGTACCATACGAGACGATTGATGTTGTACCTCTTGGTAAAGCCTTCCAGTTTGCCGCTTTTGTGTTCTAGCACCCGCCGGTAAAGGCTGTTGGTCACGCCCACATATAGCGTCAGAGAGCGGCTGGCCAGGATGTACACGTAATACCGATGCTCTCGGGGCATGGAGCAGGGAATCAGACCACAGGATTGGGGTGTTGACAAGGGAAATGGCTGATTCAGAGAACTGCAGATTCCTCCGCTTCGCGTCGGAATGACAAACCTGAAAGCTGGGGCTGAGAGCCGAACCTGAGAGCTACACCGCCTTCTCCCGTTGCTGGTTTTTGCTGAACAGGATCTCGCCGATCAGCAGAATGGCGCCTACCACAATGGCGCTGTCGGCCACATTGAAGGCCGGCCAGTGATACGTGCCGACGTAGAAATCCAGAAAATCCACCACGTGCCCGGAGTTCACGCGGTCCCATAGATTGCCTACCGCCCCGCCCAGCACCAGCGCCAAGGCCACCCCGGTCAAGCTCAACTGGTGACTGTTCTTCCACAGCAGCATCGAGACCACCACCAGCGCCGCCAGCGAGAAGACGATCAGAAGGGCGATCTTCCACGGGGCCGGTGAGTCGTCAAAGATGCCGAAGGCCGCGCCCCGGTTCTGCACATGGGTGAGGCTGAAGAATGCGGGGACGATAGGAATCGACTGATGCAGGGCAAGGCGGTGGGCAACCGCCCACTTCGAGAGCTGGTCGAACAAAACGACGCCAACTGCAATCAGGAAATACCACTTGCGCATCGCGTGCATCAGGATGCTGCTCCGTCAGCTATGGCAGCCTCGATTTCGTGCAGCACCGGGCTGCAACGTTCACACACCGTCGGATATTCCTTGTCCTCGCCAACCCGGGTCGAGTAGTTCCAGCAGCGCTCGCATTTCTCCCCGGCTGCCCGCTCGACCTTCACCCGCAGCGCGGTAGCGCCGTCGCTGCCCGTAGCGCGTTCCAGTTTTACCTGAGTGACGATAAACAGCCGGGGCAACTCGCCCGCATAACGCTCCAGCACCGGGTACAACGATTCGGGCGCCATCAGCGTAACCTGCGCCTCGAGCCCGCTGCCGATCAACTTGCTGTTGCGCGCCTCTTCGAGCGCGTTGAGCACTTCGTTGCGGGCGCCGAGCAGCGCTTCCCAATCGGCTCGCAACGGTTCCGGCACCTTGATCTCAAGCTGCTGGCTGGGGAACTGCGCCAGATGAACGCTCACCGGGCGGTCCTCCACTACTGGTAGATGCTTCCAAATTTCATCGGCGGTAAAACTCATGATGGGCGCCACCAGCCGGACCAGCATCTCGCCGATCAGCCAGATGGCGCTCTGCGCGGAGCGGCGCGCCTGCGACTTGGGTGCGGTGGTGTAGAGACGGTCCTTGAGCACGTCGAAGTACATCTTGCTCAGGTCCACCACGCAGAACTGCATCAGCCGTTGGTAGATCTTGTGGAACTCGAAACTCGCGTACCACTTGAGCACCTCGCGCGACATTTCGCAGGCTTGGCCGAACATGTAGCGGTCCAGCGGCTCCATGTCGCTGATCTGCACCATGTCGGCGGCCGGCTCGAAGCCGTGCAGGTTGCCGAGGATGTAGCGGAAGGTGTTGCGGATCTTGCGGTAGTTCTCCGCCACCCGCTGCATCAGCTCTTCCGATGCATGCACGTCCTCGCGGAAATCCACCGAGGCGACCCACAGGCGCACGATCTCCGCACCAAGACGGTTTGCGATATCGACCGGGTCCACCACGTTGCCCAGCGACTTCGACATGGCGCGCCCCTGCGCGTCGAGTGTCCAGCCACTTGTGGCAACGCTGCGATAAGGCGCCGCGTCGCGCCAGCCGATGGCGCAGAGCAGGGAAGAGTGGAACCATCCGCGGTACTGGTCGCCGCCCTCGAGATAAAGGTCGGCTGGCCACGGCAGATCGGCCTCGCGCGTCGAGGGGTCCCCAGCGAGCGCGGAGCGCTTGCTGGGGCTAAGCACCGCCGCATGGCTCGAACCGGACTCGAACCAGACGTCGACGATGTCCATTTCCTTGCGGAACGCCGCGCCACCGCATTTGGGACACTTGGTCCCGGCAGGCAGAATCTCGCTCGCTGATTTCAGATACCAGGCGTCCGCGCCTTCCTTCGAGAAAAGCTCGACCACGGCACGGTTTACGGCATGATCGTTCAAGGCATGGTTGCAGCTTTCGCACCAGAAGACGGAGATCGGCACGCCCCAGATGCGTTGCCGCGAGATGCACCAATCCGGGCGCGTGGCCAGCATGTTGGCGATGCGCTCCTCGCCCCAGGTCGGGTCCCACTTCACGCTCTTGATCGCCTCCAGCGCACGTTGCCTGAGTGTGCCGCCCTCCGGCATGGGGGCGTCCATCGAGATGAACCACTGCTCGGTGGCGCGGAAGATCACCGGGTTATGGCAGCGCCAGCAGTGCGGATACGAGTGCTCGATCTTGTCCAGCGCAAGTAGCACGCCCCGGCTCTTGAGCAGCTCGACAATTGCCGGATTCGCCTTGAACACCGTCAGCCCGTCAAACTCCGGCAAGCCGTTAAGCAGATGGCCGCCGGCATCGACATTACACGTGCGATCCAGGCCGTACTTCTGCCCGGTGTAGAAGTCGTCCACGCCATGGGACGGCGCGGTGTGGACCGCGCCCGTGCCCTGGTCCATGGTGACGTAGTTGGCGAGCACGCCGAGAATCTTGCGATCCAGAAACGGGTGAGTGAATGTGGCATGCTCCAGTTTGCGCCCGGGGAAGCGAGCCACTTCGGTCGCGCCCGAGAGATCGCACCGCTTTGCCGTTTCCTCCGCGAGCTTTTCCGCAACGATGTACACGCTGCCATCCTTCTGCAGCGCAACGTATTCCTCATCGGGATGGAAGGCCACGGCCATGGAGGCGGGAAGCGTCCACGGCGTGGTTGTCCAGATGATGGTTGCCACGTTCTTGCCGGCGAGAGCGGGGTCGATGTTCTCCGGAGCGCTGGTCAGCGCGTACTTTACCCAGATGCTCGGGCTGGTGTGATTCTCGTATTCAACCTCGGCTTCGGCGAGCGCCGTCCGGTCGTGGATGCACCAGTACACCGGCTTCAGCCCTTTGTAGACGAGCCCCTTCTCGAAGAAGCTGAAAAACACCTCGGCCACCTTGCCTTCGAACTGCGGGGTCATGGTGGAATAAGGATTGTCGAAGCGGCCGAAGACGCCGATGCGCTTGAACTGCTCGCGTTGCAGATCGAGATACTTTCCCGCATATTTACGGCATTCGACGCGCACCTGGCTAGGTTCCATCTGCAGCTTCTTGCGCCCCAGCGACTCGTCCACCTTGATCTCGATGGGCAGGCCGTGGCAGTCCCATCCGGGCACGTAGGGCGAATTGAAACCGGACATGGTCTTGGATTTGACGATGAAATCCTTCAGGCACTTATTGAGCGCGTGGCCCAGGTGAATGGGGCCATTGGCGTACGGCGGTCCATCGTGCAGGATGTAAATTGGCTCACCCTGGTGCGCCTCCCGGATGCGCTCGTAGATCCGGATCTCCTCCCAGAATTTGAGCCACTTGGGCTCGTTGTGGGGCAGGTTTGCCTTCATGGAAAAGTCGGTTTTGGGCAGGTTGAGCGTGCTTTTCAGGTCTAAGGGCACGAAGAAATCACTCCGTACTGGGAATCTTTTTCATTGTATACGCACGCGCTCGTCGTTCCCCGTTCCCCGTTTTCCGTTCCCCGCCCATTTCTGAGAATCGAGGAGTAACGAGAACGGAGAACGGAAAACGGAGAACGTTTCAGGCAGCAACTTGCCTCCCAAGGTGCTTTTCAGAGAAACTAGCTGCAACTGCCGAAACCTGTTTCCCGCAGGTGGGTTCCAGCGTCTAACCATCCGTGTACGTACCGCGCGTGGTGTGGTTCACTGGCGATCAAGCACTCTCAGGCGCGGCAGTATCGAGCGCCATGACGAAAGTTCGTAACAGTGCGCCTCTTCCGCCCACCGGCACATCCGGTAAGAATCCCTTTCTGAGCATCACAACATCCAATTTTAGGTATCCGGAGATGGCATCGCGGTGGGCGGGGCCTCAACCATCGAGAGCCGGGACGTGCAATTTGATGTTCTGCGTAAATCGGCGAGAGCAGTACAACTTGGCAACTGGGATGCTCATCTCCGTTCTGAGGACGGAAGGTTTAGGAGGTCGGACCGCAGGAAGGGACCAGACCCTCCTACCCTAACCGGCAGATCGTGCACGTGGGAGCCCCTGGGACGAATATGTCGACTTTAGTGCAAAATTCCCTTCAATCGGAACCCGGACCTGGGAACAACCAGCCCGAGCTCAACCTGCTGAGCATACAGGACCACATGCGGGTGGGCTTGTGGTCGTCGCTGGTGGACAACCTCCGAGACAGCTTTTTCCCGGAGAAGCTGCCGCCCCTGCGCCTCACCTCCAAACCGGTGAAGGTCCGGGACATCTGGGGGGAGTATAACTACCGCAAAAAGAGTGCCGCCGTATCGACTGTGGTTCACGTGCTCATGGTGGCGGCGCTCATCGGTTTCTCGGTTTGGACCGGGAGGATCGTGAAGCGCGAGCTGCAAAAACCCGTGCAGCAGGTGACGCTCATTGCGCCCGATCCCAACGCCTACATGCCCATCTCGGCCAAGAAGAATGACACCCTGGCCGGGGGCGGTGGCGGCGGCGATCGCGACAAGCTGCAGGCGCCCAAGGGCAGGCTGCCTAAGTTCGCCATGGAGCAGATCACGCCCCCGGCGATGGTCATCCGCAACGAGCATCCCAAGCTCGCGGTCGAGCCCACGGTGGTGATGCCGCCGCAGGTAAAGCTGCCGCTGGCGGCGAACATGCCGAACCTGGGCGACCCGCTCTCCAAGCTGCCTTCCGGCCCGCCCTCTAACGGCACCGGCTCGGGCGGCGGCATCGGCTCTGGGACGGGCGGCGGCGTTGGCTCTGGCATCGGTCCCGGTGTTGGTCCCGGCCGTGGCGGTGGTTATGGCGGCGGCGTGTTCCGCGTCGGTGGCGGCGTCTCCGCGCCCAAGGCGATCGACACCCCGGATCCGGAGTATTCGGAAGAAGCCCGTAAGGCTAAGTACCAGGGAACCGTGATCCTGTGGTTGATCGTCGATCAGGGGGGCCACCCTGACAACATCAAGATCGCCCGCAGCCTGGGCATGGGACTCGACCAGAAGGCCATCGAAGCGGTGCGCCGCTGGAAGTTCGAACCCGCGCTGAAGGACGGCAGGCCGGTGGCGGTGCAGATCAACGTGGAGGTCAACTTCCGGCTGTACTGAGGTTTTTACCGCGGAGGGCGCGGAGTCCTTCGCAGAGAACGCGGAGGAAGATCGGAAAGAGGGTGCCCCACTTCTGCCCGGTTTTGACAGATGTGGGTTCAATTCAAATTTAGTTATTGGGCGACGCGAAACAGCGCCGTCCCGGAACGGTGAACGAGGAGGTGAATCTGCCTCCTCGTTTCATTTTGTGGGGCACTGGGCAACCATCGCAGCACTTGGCCGAGTTGGATTCCCGGTTCGGGACTGTTGGTGAGAAGGGCTGTTTACGACAATTATCCGGCGTATGATGCTGGACCATGAGCTTCGACCATTGCAAATGGCTCGATGAGGCAGAGAAGTCACGGGTAATATGCCAAGAGACAATCAGGCAAAACCCCGATGATGTCAGGGCTTACTGCGGCTTGGGGTGGGCGCTGTACAACTTAGGCAGGTACGGCGAGGCAGAAGAGCCGCTACGACGGGCTGCTGCTTTAAACCCCGACGATTACTACACCCATTATCACCTCGGGTTGATTTTGGGTGAGTTGAACAGATTGGCGGAGTCGGAGAGCGAACTCGGATATTCAATCCAACTATGCCCAGAATATCCGGATGCCCATTACGGCTTGGGTATTACCTATACGAAGCAAAATCGGTTCGCGGACGCCGTTTCGGCGTGTCTGGAAGCGATTCGCCTTAATGCTGATTACGCGGACGCTCATTTCGGTCTGGGCTATGCCTACTACAAACTGAATGAGCAGGACAAGGCGATTGCCGAATACACGGAAGCTCTGCGCGTTAATGCCAACCACATTCCAGCGGCTGCGAACCTCGGATGGCTTTATTTTGACCTCGGTCAATTTGCACAAGCTGCCGATGTTTTGGCGCACGCAATCAAGGTTGCACCCAAGTGGGAAGCCGAAACACCAGCGCCAAGGCCAGACTTCCCGCGCCTGTACCTCAAACTAGGGTCGGCTCTGGCAAAAGCAGGAAATGCAGAGGCTGCACTTAAACAGTATCGTGTGCTACGGCGCTTCGACAGAGTGGCGGCTGAGCAACTGCTGAACATAATCAAAGGCGAGTGATTGTTGTGAAATCCCCATAGCACTAACGGCACGCCGCTGATTATTTCCGCTTCTCCCGAAAGAACGTCTGCAACAGCTCCGCGCTGCGACCCGCCAGGACGCCGGAAGTCACTTCCATGCGGTGGTTCAGGCGCGGGTCGTTGACCACCGGGATGACCGAATGCACGGCGCCGGCGCGCGGGTCGTCCGCACCGTAGATCAAGCGCTTGACGCGGGCGTGGATCATGGCCCCGGCGCACATCGGGCAGGGTTCCAGGGTGACGAAGATCTCGCAATCGGTCAGCCGATGATTACCCACAGTGGAGGCAGCCTCGCGCAGGGCAATCATCTCGGCGTGCGCGGTCGGGTCGGGACCCCGAATGTTGCGGTTGCCGCCGCGGCCAACCACGCTGCCAGCGCAGACCACCACCGCGCCGACCGGCACCTCTCCCAGCGCCTGAGCACGTTGCGCCTCGCGCAGGGCCTCTTCCATCCAGAGTTCATCGGGCATTGGCGCCATTGTACCCGCCGAGGCGGTGTGGGGCAGATCTTTGATCCGCCCTTCTCTGGGACGGGCTGTCATCCTGAGCGAGCCCGGCGGGCGAGTCGAAGGACCTTGCGGTTCTTTATATAAACCGCAAGGTCCTTCGACTCGCCCGGCAAACCCGGCCGGGCTCGCTCAGGATGACAGCATTGTAGTGCTCACGTTATCACCGGGACGCCTACGAGTTGATCAGCCTCTTTGCGTCGTAGGACGTAATCATGCATCTGAGGTACTGTAGGGGCGAGCGGGACTGGCCTGCTAGTCACTCATCACCAGCCACGAGTCACGGATTTTATGAGCGCACTGAGCAAATTGTTCTTCGTCGACCTGTTCAAGGGGCTGTCGGTCACCTTCCGCAATCAGCATCCGAAGGAGGTCTACACCGAGCAGTATCCGCTGGAGCGTCCCGACGTGGCCGAGCGCTTCCGCGGCGCGCCCCGCCTCAATGTGAACCCTGACACCGGGGAAACCCTGTGCATCGCCTGCGACCTGTGCGCGCTGGCGTGTCCAGAGCGGTTGATCGTAGTCGGCAGCGAGCGCAACGAGAAGACCCGGCGCAAGGAGCTCACCACCTTCAGTTACGACCTCAGCCGCTGCATGTTCTGCGGCCTGTGCGAAGACGCCTGTCCGGTGGATGCCCTGGAACTGACCCAGGATTTTGAAATGGCCACCTACACCCGCGAGGGTGCCATCTTGGACCGCGAAACCCTGGAACAAGGTCCCAAGCCGACCACATACAAGAAATAGCCGCCAGCCGTCAGCCGTCCGCTCTGAACAAAAGCATCATCCTTGGCTAAATCAGACTGGTAGCGCCGGCCTGGAGGCCAGCGATACATCATGGTTGGCTCAACCTCGGATTGCCTACCACGAGTAGTGAACCGTGTAGGTCACGATCTTCTCGCCGTCGGGCGGCACAGTGACGTGATATTCCATCGTCTGAGCATCTTTCTTCTGGTGCTCGTCGGATTCCGCCGTCACCTGCCAATTGGCCCAGCGGTACAAATGCTCTACCACGCGGACCTCGGCTGCCTCTTTCTTGTGATTGCGCACGTGAATTTCAAAGCTTTCCTCAAACCAGTCTTGGGCGGCATTGATCCGGTAATTTGTCCGTGTTCGCTCTCCGACAATATCGAAGGCATTTCCCGTGTAAACGCGAATGGTCTCATCGGCAGGAGTGTGATCGATTTCGTTTTCGCCGACGAATTGCAGTGAGCCGTCCGAGTCGCGCCGATAGAAGCGCAACCGTCCTTTGGGGAGGGCGATGCCCAGGTTGTTCTGCTTGCTGTTCTTAAACTCCTGCATGATCCAAACCTTGGGGTTGGATTTCGTCCCGTAATTCGGATCGCCGCCCACCGATTGCCCGTACCAGCCCTCACGTGCCCAGCCGTCATAGAGATAAATTCGTTTGGTGGGCACATTCGAGGCACGCACGAACTCGACCTGCTTGGTCTCCTGGTCGTGAAGCGTGGTCGGCCGCTCGAGCGTGTACAGGTGGAACTCATCAAAGGTCTTTTCCGTGACCGGCGGCCCGGCCATTCCTTCCATGGCGGCAACAGCGCCCCGGGCTTTGGCCATCGGTACTGGCATTGGCTTTATTTTGTTCACGTCACCGGCCATCAGCCGGATATGCGCGTTCTCAAAGACCTTGCCGCTATCGTTGCGCATGGTGACCCAGCCGTTGAGGTCCATGACATCGCCCTTTTCCGGAGCAACCAGGTTGTAATCGGCGCTCCAGGTCATGGCGTTCGTGATGTAGCCCAGCTCGGCGTTGAATGCGCCTGGCTTGTCGGTCTGCAATACCCAGTTCAGGGTCGGTTTGAGGATGGTGTCATCGGCCAGCGTCGGAAATATCGGCTGTCCGGGAAGAGAAAATTGCAGTTGCCCATTCACTTCAATGACCGGCTGCTCAGCCCCATTATCGCCGTAATACTGGCCCGGTGATGCCGGAGGAACATAACCGCTGCGAATCACTTTGCCTTTGACGGTTGCAGAGTGGTCCACCAGGAATTCGATCGTCTTGCCTTCGAACAGCGACAACAGCCGGGACTGGGTCACGGGATCGTTCCTGTAGCTCTGTTCGAGAATCTGGAGCGAGTGCCGGTTTTCCGGGTCGCGCAGCATTACGGATTCCGGTTCCAATTGGGCGGTTACACCGGAAAACTGAAGGGAGTTCGCCCCCGGCTTCAAGTTCAGGGGAACTCGTTCGCGGACGGCCGCAAACCCGCCGTTATAGATGGTGAGCGAGGGTTCGTTCTGTGCGTTCACCGACATCGACAGAAACAACCCCAATAAACAGACGACAGCTTTCCGCATGGCGATCTCTCCTCCGGGGTCTCCTGACAAAGCCAAATGATGGGACGGGAACTCCGGCTATAGGCATAGACGCCGGTAGAACACATGTGTCACATGCGACTACGGTATTCCATGCCGAAGATGATTCAGATTCGCAACGTACCCAATGATGTCCACCGTAAGCTTAAGGTGCGAGCCGCTGTCGAGGGCGTGACTCTCTCCGAGTTGCTTGGGCGCCAGGATCGCCAGCTAGCCGAGCAGCCATCCTTGGCCGTATTGCGCGAGCGTCTGTTCCGCCGTGACCGCGTCACTCCCGAGTGGCCCCTGCTCAGGCAGTCCGGGAGGCGCGGGGACAATTGTGATCGTGACTAGCGCGCCCACGACCGATGTTTGTCTTCTCCCCGTACTCCCTACGATTTGAGAGACCGCACGGCAAAATAATCCGTCCTAGCTTTCGCTAGGACGGGGTGTGCTGACGAGTAGAGAATCGACGACAAGAATGTCAGGCGGAACACCCGCCCACGGGCGCCTTAGAAACATCCCACATTTGCCAAACCGGGCAGAGGTGGGGCACCTATTTCCCGGCCAGGCCGAGAGGACTGCCGATTCCCGAGCATAAATCCCATCCCGTGTTCGCGAGGAAACCGGAATACGGCCCGCAAAAGCCATAATTGATATCCCGGAAATCCCCGGCCACGCCGCGGTTGGCATACATCGTGGTGAGTTCGGCCGTCGTGGAAGAAGCAAAGTGACCGGACAAATTCACGATACCGGCAACGGTAGGCGCAGCCACACTGGTGCCGCCCACCACATACCACCCCGGGCCTCCTCCCAGCCGCCCGCCGTAAAACACCCACACGCCGGTATCGGGATTGGAATCCGAGGAGATGTCCGGAACGCCACGGTAGCTCCCCACGATATTCGAGACGCCATTCTGGTATACCGGGCGCGGGTAATAGCGGCTCAGGCCGCCGCCGGTTTCGGTCAGGCGACTTCGTACAGGAAGTTAGCGGTGAACGGGCTGCGGCCGGTCGTGGTGCCGCCGACGGATACCACAGAGGAAGACGTACTTGGCCAACTCACCCCAGGCGAATCGCCTGCGGACGCAAAATATACAACGCTCGTCTTTGCGAAGTGCGTGTCGTAGTAGTTTTCGCCGTAAAACGGCCGGCTTCTTCTCAGGTGCGGGTTGACATAATATCGGCTGTTGAAAGTTATCGGGCACAGCAGCCGCAAGAGCCGCGGCCAGCTTGCGCTCTGCGATTCGAAGCGGCTTTGCCCGCTTCTTTGCCGGCTGCTCAGCTGGGAGCCATCGCGGACCGCTCACCGGATCGGGAAGGTGCATTACTTCATTCACCAGCCGATACGCGTCGAGATACTCCCACCTGACCCGGTTGTACCGCTCGCTGCCGCTGCGATGAATCGGGCGCCAGCTCTCACCCGCGCGAAAACTCAGATACGCGAGCACGGATTTCATCCACTGCGTGCCGGTGCGAGCGTCGCGCTCGGCATCAGTCATGTGACCCAAGGTCCCGAGCCCCTCGATTGGATTGGACAGATAGTCGAAGAGGCTAAGCTGATTCGGGGCAGGTAGCGCAGAAATCAGCTTCTTGTTCCGAAATTGGGTGTTCCGCAATGGAACCGGCTGCTGCAATGTCCGATAACCGATATTATGTCAACTATGCGTCGGCACTACGCACGGGGCGTGAGCACGTTCTCGATCTCTGCGCGGAATTGCCGAAGGGCTTCCAGCCGCTGCGGCGTCGCTTCCAGGAATTCGCTTTTGGATTGGAACATCTTGCGTCCATCGCGCTCAATCAGAATTCCCATCACTTCTCCCATGAGCCAGCCCGGAGTGCCGATCATGCGCAGACCTGCGGGTGTGGACTCCAGCAGCGCGATGCACTGGTCGCGAATGACGCCCACCGCCTTCGGATAACGCTCGAAGGTTTTAAGCTCAAAGCCTTGTGTGTAGAGACGTTGGAGTTGTTCGGCAGGATCCATTCGGTCATTAAGTCTTTGGTCGTTAGTCGTTCGTCGTTGGCCAGGCGCTCTTTGGAATTCGTCGGGGGCTATTTCCACCCGAGTCGGTCTGCGTTGGAGTTGCCGGTTGATCGTTGACTACCAGCCAACGACTAACGACCAGCTACATCTTGTATCGGCCCAGGTCCTCGTCGCCCAGGTTTTCCAGCCACTTGCGCAGCTCTTCGCTGGAGACACGGTCGCTGACCGCACTGGCCAGCCGTGAGGACTTCAGGACATCGTCTTCCACGAAAATCGGACAATCCACGCGCAGCGCCAGCGCCAGCGCGTCTGAGGGGCGCGAATCGATGGAAATGATATTGCCGTTCCGCTCCAGCCAGATCACGGCAAAGAAGGTGTCGTCGCGCAGGTCGTTCACCACCACCTTCTGGACGCTCGTTTCCAGTCCCAGCAGGACGTTCTTAATGAGGTCATGCGTCATTGGCCGCGGAGTGGTCACTTTTTCGATCTCCAGGGCGATGGCGTTAGCCTCATAAATGCCCACCCAAATAGGCAACAGCGCGTCGCCACCGACGTCTTTCAGGACCACGATGGGCATATTGGTCACCGGATCCATCATCAGGCCACGGATTTTCATTTCCACTTCCATCGCGATCCACTCTCCTATGCCGGTTTCCTAGGCCGGACTCAACTCGCCCGCCAAACTATTGGGATGCGCCGCCGTGACCCGAACGTTTGCGTATTCTCCGCTGGCCGGCTTAAATTCCGGCGGCGCTGCAAAGTTGCACACCTTGTTTTGCGAGCTGCGTCCGATCCATTGCTGGCGCGACCCGTTCCAGCCCTCAACCATGACTTCAACTATCTGACCCAAATGACGTTGATTACGCCGAATAGAGATCTCACGCTGGCGGATTTGCAGGCTGGCTAGCCGCCGCCCCTTTTCCTCGTCGGCGATGCTGTCCCCGTAGCGGATGGCGGGCGTATTGGGCCGCTCCGAATACTTGAAGGAGAACGAACCGTCGTAGCCGGCCTGCTCCATGAGGCTGAGCGTATCCTGAAAGTCCGTTTCCGTCTCACCCGGGAAGCCTACGATTAGATCGGTGGTCACGCTGATGTCGCGCTTGGCTGCCTGTAACCACGAGATGCGCTCCAGGTACTGCTCCCGGGTGTACTCCCGAAGCATGGCGGCCAGCACCTTGGTCGATCCGCTCTGCACCGGCAAGTGGACGTGATCACACAACGCGGGTACAGCCTCGATAGCCGCCACGATGTCCCGGTGGAAATCGCGCGGGTGGGAGGTGGTGAAGCGCACACGCCTCATCCCTCCGATCTCGCCGACGGACACTAGCAATTCAGCAAAGCTCTTCTTTTGAAGCGGATCGCGGTAAGAGTTCACGTTTTGCCCGAGCAGTTGAATCTCGCTGTAGCCTTGATCCGCCATGCGCCGGGCTTCCTCCAGCACGGAGGTAGAACTCCGGCTGCGCTCCTTGCCCCGGGTATAGGGCACCACGCAGTAGGCGCAGAATTTGTCGCAGCCCTCGATGATAGTGATGTAGCCGCGGTGGGCGTTGGAACGTGCCGTAAACTCCGTGTCGAAGGTCTGATCGGTTTCGCGGTCGTCCAAGCCGGTGGCGCGATTCCCTGCCTCCACCTGCACCAGCAGGTCGGTCAAATTGCGATAGGAAGCCGAGCCGCATACCAGATCCACGTGCGGCGCGCGCTCGAAGATCTTTTCACCTTCCTGCTGCGCCACGCAGCCCAGCACCCCGAACTTCTTGCCCCGCTCGTGCAGCCGGCGAAAATAGTTGAGCCGGTGAAAGACCTTCTGCTCCGCCTTGTCTCGAATGGAGCAGGTGTTGTACAGGATCAGGTCGGCCTCGTCGACAGTCGAAACCTGGCGGTAGCCCTGCGACATGAGCGTGCCCACCACCTTCTCGGAGTCGTGCACGTTCATCTGGCAGCCAAAGGTTTCGAGGTAGAACGTTTTGTCAGGAGCTGCGGACATCTTCCGCAGTATATCGCAGCGGCAGAGGACGTTTGCTGCTGCCGTGAGCCGCTGAATCCTATTCACCGCTGAGGGCGCCAGAACCTTCGCGGAGGTCGCAAAGGAGGTGGAGAAAAGGCTTTCAACGCGAAGGCGCTAAGCCGCGAAGGAAGAGGGAAATAGAAAGCGTACTGTCACCTGCGGTGAATGGGCTTTATCCCACCGGGACGACTGTCCTGATTTCGTCCGTGAAGGCCTTCGGATCATCCGGCGATATGACAACCGTCCGGCCAGCGAACTTCAGCACGACGGTCCTGCTCCGGTCGGTCACCCAGGCGGTGAAAAATCCCAATCCTGAGCGGTAGTAGCGTCCGTAGTATCCGAACAGCCCTCCGACACCGAATACGCGGACCGCGCCCAGCAGTGGCATGGCGTTCGCGCTGGTCTCGATGTTCTGCAAACCGCGCAGATCGTATTCCTTGCTGCCCAGGTTCTGTCGGATAATCAGCCGGTTGCCTTCAATTTCATAGCCGCGCGGGGCAAAAGCCCAACAAAGGGCTACCGTAGCCACGGCAATTGCCGGAATGCCCATTTTCGGCGCGTCGGGAAGATAGGGGTTGCGCAGCACTACCATCGTGATCCCCGCCAGGAACACGAGGACAATGATCGTGGTCCGCTTCAGCAAGCTGTCCCAGGGCGCCCGGTAGTAGTGCATAGGCTCCTCTACGGAAAACATAACAGCGGATCAAGACGGATCTAAACGGATTTTCGGAATGTGATCGGATCCGTCTGAATCCGTTTCAATCCGTGTTGAATTCCTCACACAGGGTGCCCCACATCTGCGCGTCTTTCGCAGATGTGGGGCACCATCCCAATCAGCCCGATGGATATCAGCGTCCTTCAGCGGAAATCAGCGGCTGAGTCTTCCCTTCCCGCACCATCTCGATAAAGGCCTTGTGCACGCAAGGACTATCCGACAGTTCCGGGTGGAAAGTTACGGCCATCACCGTTCCCTGCCGCACCCAAACCGGATCGGCGCCCTGCTTCGCCAGCACTTCGACGCCAGGACCAAGGCGCTCGAACCTGGGCGCGCGGATGAACACCATCTCCAGCGGCCCCAGCTTGCTATCGCCCTGCCGGACCGAGCTGTCGATCTGGCGGCCATAGGCGTTGCGTCGAACTGTGAGGTCGATCGCCTCCAGCGCGCGCTGCGGCGGGTTCAGCACCTCTTTGGCCAGCAGGATCGCCCCGGCGCAGGTACCGAAGGTCGGTTTGCTGTGGGCGAACTGGCGAAGCTTCTCGAATCCCGCCTCGCCCAGCAGCTTGAGAAAGGTGGTGGACTCGCCGCCAGGGATCACCAGCCCGTCGATGTTGTCCAACTGCTCGGGCTTTTTGACCAGGACGACCTCGGCGCCCAGTTCTTCCAGGCGGATGCGATGCGCCTCGAAGTCGCCCTGCAGTGCCAATACCCCGATCTTGAGTTTCTGCGTCATCTGTAAGAAACAAAGCCGCTGATCTGCGCTGATGAACGCTGATCTTGTCGTAAAGATTATCAGCGTTGATCAGCGAAAATCAGCGGCTTTCTCTTTCCGAACTCTTCTTCTAGACGAACACCGATATCCAGGAATCGCTTTGCCCATAATCAGCGTTGATCAGCGAAATCAGCGGCTGATTTTGCCAGTCCTACCAGCCGCGCGTCTGCAGCAGATCCTTTTCCGCCATGGCGGCCACGGCCAGGCCCTTCATCGCGCTCTTCACCTGCCCGCTGACCTCGGCCAGCACCTTCGGGTCCTGATAGTGCGTGGTGGCCTGCACGATGGCGCGGGCGCGCGTCTCGGCATCGACGCGCTCGGCCGCGTTGGAGAGGTCCAGCGCCGTGGTGCCATCCTTCATGAAGATGCCCGACCCCACAAACACCGCCTCGGCGCCCAATTGCATGACCAGCGACGCATCTGCGGGGGTGGCAATTCCGCCTGCCGAGAAGTTCGGCACCGGCAGCTTGCCGGCCTGCGCAACCATGCGGACCAACTCGTAGGGCGCCTGATGGTTCTTCGCGGCCGCAAATAACTCTTGCTCGCTCATCACCGTGAGCTGACGCATTTCTTTAACAATCTGCCGCATGTGCTTGACGGCATGGACTACGTCGCCAGTTCCCGCCTCGCCCTTGGTGCGAATCATGCACGCGCCTTCGGCGATGCGCCGCAGGGCTTCACCCAGGTTGCGGGCGCCGCACACGAACGGGGTGCTGAAGGCGTGCTTATCGACGTGGTGCTCCTCGTCGGCGGGAGTCAGGACTTCCGACTCGTCGATGTAATCGACCCCAAGCTCCTGTAGGATCTGCGCCTCGGCGAAATGTCCGATGCGGCACTTGGCCATCACTGGAATCGAAACCGTGGCCATGATCTCTTTGATCAGCTTTGGATTCGCCATACGCGCCACGCCGCCTTCGACACGGATCATGGCCGGCACGCGCTCCAACGCCATAACCGCGACGGCCCCCGACTTTTCGGCGACTTCGGCCTGTGCCGCGCTCATCACGTCCATTATTACGCCGCCCTTGAGCATCTCTGCCAGCCCAACCTTCAGACGCAGGCCGGTATTTCCGTTATTGCTCGTCATACTCCCCTTCACTTCCGTTCATTTGGCGCAAACCTGCTGCGCGCCGCACGGATCTTGTGGAATCTTCTATTTTAGCAGCCAGGAGCAGTCGTCAGCTATCGGGAGAAGCGGATAGCTGGAGCCCGGGGCACAAATCCCGCTTCCCTGGATGCGGCGAATCGTATATCAATCTTCCATGTCCCAATTGCGGATGCTGTTTTCCAGACAGCAGATTGCGCAGCGGGTAGTCGAGCTTGGAGCCCAGATCACGCGCGACTTCGCCGGCGAGCCGCTTGTCTTTGTTGGCGTGCTCAAGGGAGCGGCCGTCTTCCTGAGCGATCTCTGCCGAGCGGTACAGCTCGATGCCAGCTTTGAGTTCATCGGCGTCTCCAGCTACGGTGACGGGAAGGTCAGCAGCGGCGAGGTGCGCCTGACCAAAGACGTCGACCAACCGCTGACGGGCAAGAACGTGATCCTGGTGGAAGACATCCTCGACACCGGGCTGACGGTCGGCTACCTGCGCAAGATGCTGCTGGCGCACCAGCCAAAGGCGCTGAAGATTGCCTGCCTGCTCGACAAGGCCGAGCGCCGCACCCAGTCGGTCCAAGCGGATTACGTCGGCTTCACCATCCCCGATGTGTTCGTCGTGGGTTACGGCATGGATTCTGCCGAGCAGTACCGGAACCTGCCGGACATCTGCGTGCTGCGGGAACCGACGGAACAGCGGATTTAAACGGATCAAAACGGATCAGAAAACCTGCCACAGAGGCACAGAGACACAGAGAAAGCCAGAACGGATGAAGTACGACATAATTGTTTTCTCAGTGTCCTCTGTGTCTCTGTGGTTAAGATCTTTTCTTTCCATCCGCATTGATCCGTGCTTTGCCGATGCAGACCTGAGGGCTGACGGCTGATCGCTGATGGCTCGTTCCGAATGTGATACAAAAAAAGAGACATCGCCACTGCGAAAGCAACTGATTTGAAAACGACCGAAAAACAAATCCATCCCTCTCTTTTGCTGCCCGACCGGCCTCCGGCGTTCGTCTATGCCGAAGGCGAGCTGCGCTGCGAACAGGTGCCGCTGTCCCGGCTCGCCGACGAGTTTGGAACGCCGCTCTACGTTTATTCCGCAACCACGATCCGCGAGAACTATCGCACCTTGGACGCTGCCTTCAAGATTCCGCACACCGTCTGCTATTCGGTGAAGGCCAACTCGAACCTCAGCATCCTGAAGATGCTGGCCGAAACGGGCGCGGGTTTTGACATCGTTTCCGGCGGCGAACTACACCGTATCCTGCGCATTGCCCCGGAAGCGGCGGGGCGGGTGGTCTTCTCCGGCGTGGGCAAGACGTCGCCGGAGATGGATGCGGCGCTGCGGGCCGGCATCCTGCTGTTCAACGTCGAAAGCGAGAGCGAAATGGCGGCGCTGGCCGCGCGTGCGGAGGCGCTCGGAGTGAGTGCGCGAGTCGCCTTCCGCGTAAATCCCGACGTTTCCGCCGATACCCATCCTTACATCGCCACCGGACTGCACAAGCACAAGTTCGGCGTGCCCATCGGCGAGGCGCGCCGCCTGTACCGCCGCGCGGCGGAGCATCGCAGCTTGAAGGTGGAAGGGGTGAGCGCCCACATCGGTTCGCAGATTCGCGAGATGGCCCCCTTCGCCGAGGCGGGCAACCGACTGGTATCGCTAGTTCGGGAGCTTCGCACAGACGGCCTCGATATTCGCTATCTCGATCTCGGCGGGGGTCTTGGAATCCCCTACCAGCCGCATGAGAAGCCGGATTTCCCGGCGGATGCGGCCGCCTACGCGCAAGCGCTAAGCGACGCGCTGGCGGGACTCGATTTGCATCTTCTGGTCGAACCCGGGCGGTCGATTGTGGCGGCGGCCGGCGCGCTGGTCACCCGAGTGGTCTATCGCAAGCAGAATAACGGCAAGCGGTTCCTTATCGTCGACGCGGCGATGACCGACCTGATCCGGCCTTCGCTTTATGGGGCCCACCATCAGATTGCCGCTGTACAAAGAAACAGCGGACCGACCGCTCCTTGCGACATCGTGGGGCCGGTGTGCGAGAGCGGGGACTTCTTCGCCCGCGAACGCGAGATGCCGGAGGTCGCCGAAGGAGAGTTGCTGGCCATCCTGGATGCGGGGGCCTATGGCATGTCGCTGGCCTCGAATTACAACACGCGGCTGCGCCCAGCCGAGGTGCTGGTGGAAGGCGATGCGGTGACGCTCATCCGGCGGCGCGAGCGAATCGAAGATGTGCTGGCAACGGAATTGGACGTTGCCGCTGATTTACGCTGATAACCGCAAACAGGAGATGCGCATGGAATGTCCAACCTTTGAACGGGCAGCCCAGCTCCGGGCTGCGGTTCTGGATCGATATGCCATAGTCGCGCGTCAGCCACAGGGACATTTCGCCTACCCGGTTGGCGCCGAGAGCCTTGTGCGTCTGGGCTACCGCGCCGAATGGCTGACTGCCGTGCCATCTGAAGTGGCAGATCGGTTTGTTGGGGTAGGAAATCCGCTTGGCCTTCGTCCTGCCCACCGAGGCGAGCGCGTGCTGGATGTGGGGTGCGGTTGCGGTTTGGACACCTTCGTTGCCGCTTTCATGGTTGGAAACGAAGGGCAGGCAGTTGGCCTGGACCTCACTCCGGAGATGCTGGAGATTGCACGCACATCGCTGGCGCGAACGACCAGTCACAACCTTCAATTCCAGGAAGGAGGAGCGGAAGCTCTGCCCTTCGAGGACGCTTCGTTTGACCTGGTGATCTCCAACGGTGTGCTGAATCTGGTTCCGAATAAAGATGCGGCTTTCCGAGAGATCGCCCGGGTATTGCGGCCTCAAGGAGAGTTCGTGGCCGCGGACCTGATTATTGTCGATATAGTTCCGGAGCAGGTTCTGGCGAGCGTGAACGCTTGGTCTACCTGAATTGCGGGTGCCCTGCCGGGTAGGTCTTACCTGGCCAAAATCACCGAGGCCGGTTTCCGCTCAGCGGAGATTGTGGGCAAAACCGGATACGCTACTTCCAGATATACCGAAGCCGCTTACGTGAGGGCTCGAAAATGAGGACCATTTTGCCGTTGATTTACGCTGATCAACGCTGATGATTTCGAATGCCTTACAGGCTGATGGCTTCGAACGCCTAATCAGCGGCAAAATGTCCTTGCCTGCTTCACCTGAAGGAAACTAGCGCACGCCGGCGGAGGTCTTCCGCAACAGGTCCAGCGCGGCCAGCACCTCCTGGCTGTGGTTCTTCGGGTCCACGCTGGTGAAAACCTTGGCGATATTCCCCTCGGGATCAATGATGAAGGTGTTGCGCGCCGCGTACTTCACCACACCCAGGTTGGTCAGCGAGCCATATTCGCTGGCGACGCGGTGGTCGGTATCGGAGAGCAGCTTGAATTGCAGACCCTCCTTGGCGCAGAACTGTTTATGCGAGTCGAGGGAATCCAGGCTTACGCCGAGCACGGTGACCTCGCGCTGGGCGTACTGCGCCTGATCGCGCTGGAAGTTATGGGCCTCAATGGTGCAGCCGGAGGTCATGTCCTTGGGATAGAAATACAGCACCACCCAGTGGCCGCGCAGATCATGAAGCGCGACCTGGCCTTGCTGCGAGGGCAAGGTGAAATCCGGCGCCGCCGTGCCTTCGCGGGGCATTTCGGCGGCGAAGACCCGCAGGCAGGCAGTGGCCAGCAAGAAGATTAGCAACAGTACACGTTTCATAAGCTCCTCCCGAACAGATGCGTTTTAAGGGATGACAGACGCGGCGTTTGGGACTCATGCAATCCAGCCATCAACCCTCAGCTATCAGCTTCTCGGTCTTCAGCGCGTGAGTAGGTACACGCAGCAATCACGCAAGCTCACAATTGCGGGGCTCATCTGCGGCAGCTACCCACATCTGCAAAAATCTGACAGATGTGGGGCACCCTCGGCGCCAGATTGAGTTGCTACTCTGCTCTCCGGAAGGCCAACACCGCGTTCAGGCCACCGAATGCGAACGAATTCGACAACGCGTACTCTGCGTCCCACTCGCGCGGGCAGTTGGCGACCACGTCCACGTCACACTCAGGATCGGGAGCGGTGAAGTTGATGGTCGGCGGCAGCACGCCGTGGCGCAGAGCCAGCACCGCAGCGATGGCCTCGATGGCGCCGGACGCACCGAGCGCGTGGCCGTGCATCGACTTCGTGGACGTCACCGGCAGTTTGTTCGTGTGATCGCCAAAGACGGTGCGAATGGCGCGGCTTTCGATGGGATCATTGATGGGAGTGCCTGTGCCGTGGGCATTGATGTGTCCAATGCGCTCCGGCGCCAGTTCCGCGTCGCACAGAGCGGCGCGCATGGCCTTTACCGGCCCTGCCAGCGTGGGTTGCGTGATGTGGCTGGCGTCGGAGGACATGCCGAATCCAACCACCTCGCCGTAGATCCTGGCGCCACGAGCGCAGGCAGCATTCATTTCTTCCAGCAGCAGCATGGCCGCGCCTTCGCCCAGCACGATCCCGCTCCTGCCGGCAGAAAACGGGCGGCATACATCGGGAGAGAGCACGCGCATGGCCTCCCACGCCTTCAGCACGGGAAGACAGAATGGCGCTTCCGCGCCGCCGGTCAGTGCCGCCGTGAGTTGCCCACTCCGCACCATCCAGAAAGCTTGGCCGATGGCATGGGTCGCCGAGGAACAGGCTGAGGAAACCGTGAACGCCGGCCCCGTCATGCCAAATTCCATCGAGATGTGGCTGCAAGCAGCGCTCGCCATGAAGCGGGGAACGCTGAAGGGATGCACCCGCCCGTTGCGTGACTGCCAGCAAACCTGGTCGGCGGTCGCCATCGCTCCACCGCCGGTGCCGACAATCACTCCCACTTCGTCAGATTGGGCGGATTCGCTGGATTCGCCACGCGCGATTGCGATCTTCATGCCCGAGTCCCGGATCGCCTCGCGCGCAGCCACCAAGGCCAACTGGCAGAAGCGGTCCATTAGCTCTGCCTTGGAGCTTTCGAAATATTGGCCAGCCTCGAAGCCGCGGACTTCGGCACCCTGCTGCGCCTGCAACCTGCTGGCATCGACGGACTGGATCGGGGCAATGCCGCTGCGGCCGGTGCTCAGACCGCTCCAGATTTCCTGTACGCTGTTGCCCAGCGCGCAGATGCCGCCCAGGCCGGTGATCGCGACCCTACGCCGCACTCGCCTCGCGCTCCGCCACGAGTCGCTCGACGCCGTCCACGATCTCTCGAACACTGCGAATCGCACGCGCCTGCTCATCGGGCACGTTGATGTTGAACGCCTCCTCGATCTCAAAGAGCAGGTTGATGGTATCCAGCGAATCGTATCCGAGATCCGCCAGGGAGCTGTTAAGGGTCACCTGCTCCTTAGGCAGGCGTTTCATGGACACGACCGCGGCGAGCACTTTATCGCAAATGTCTTCTCTGGTTACGTTCACGATCCACTCCTGAACTGCTGTTAGATGCAGGTGGACAGCAACACGCGCCGTTTGCGAGGTAGAACTCCATTGGAGGAGGCTTCAGGTAACAGGTCTGCAGGCAATGGACCCTAGCTCTGGGGGGCGGCGTCTCGTCCAAAGGTACAATTTGAGACCCATTACTGGTTCGTCGGAATTCTCTCTGTGCCAAGGAGACAATTGGTATCTGATACCAGGCACCTGCTAACTGATACCTGGGACCTGATACCCGCCTCGTCAGCGCTTCAAGATCCACATAAACCAGCCGGCGCCGATCACCCCGACCACGAAGAAGGCGAAGCAGTATGCCCCGTAGCGCACCATGGAGCGGGTGTCGTCGCGCTGGGTGATACCGAACACGATGGACGCAAAGACGGCGAAGATCAGGGCTGCGCTGAAATGCGAGAGTTCGATCACTTCTTCTTCCCCATGGCGATGTGGTAGGCGTCCACCGCGCAAATAATGTTCAGCAGGCCAGCGACCACGATGAACTTGGTGCCATAGTCGGCAGTGGCGCGGAAGATCGCTCCCTGCCCCCAGCCCATCCCCTGGGTCACGATGTAAAGCCCACCGGCGCCGATGTCGCCGACGAAGCCGAGCATGTCGAGAATATCGCCGGCGTTTGGGGAATAGACCTTGCCCTGCATCGCCACACCCAGAGTGAACAGGGTGAAAATGCTGATCATGAGCAGCAGGCCGCGAATCCAGCGCTTCTGCAGGATGTGCCCCATGCCGGGCACCAGCCAGCCCACGGACGGCGCCAGAACGGCCATCACGGCCGCGGGGAATGCGGCCGGTTGCGCCTCGCTTTTGCGAGGCGGAGCCGCTTCAACATTCGGTTTCGGTGTCATTCGATGACCACAAGCTCCTGCTGAATTCTACCTGTGACCTCGGCGGAATGCCGGGGTCCCCGGCAATCGCCGGTGTTGCGGTTGCCGGGGTGGACTTCGCGCACCAGCACATTGACCTCGCTTCGCACGCCAAACTCCGGCAGGTAGATGCCGGGTTCGATGGAAAAGCAGGTGTTAGGCAGGATGGTTCGCTCGTCCTTGGTCTCGAGATTATCCATGTTGGCGCCGTTGGCATGCACGCTGGTGCCGATCGAGTGCCCGGTGCGATGCACAAAGTAGCTGCCGTAACCCGCGCTTTCGATGAAGTTCCGCGTGGCCTGATCGACTTCCCATCCCGCGATGCGGCGTCCGGCGCGGATAGCGTCCTGCACCGCGCGCACGCCGGCGTTACGCGCATCGCGCACGATTTGGAAGATCTGGCGATGACGCTCTGTGGGCGGACCCACTACGCCGGTCCAGGTAATGTCGTAATAGACCGCGCCGGGACGGTCCTTCTTGGCCCACATGTCGAGCAGCACGAAATCTCCCTTGCGAATAGGCGCGGATTTGCCCGGTCCGGGGCCGTAGTGCGGGTCGCCGCTGTGCGCGTTGGCGGCCACAATCGGGGGATCGTTTTCGTCGGTCAGGCCCTCGCGCGCGAACGCCTCTTCAATAAATTGCTGGATCTCGTACTCGCCGGTGGCGCCGCCATCGTGAACGCGGCGGCCGATCTCCTGGAATGCCGCGGCGCAGATGGCGTCGATGAGTTTGCCTGCCTCAAAGTGGCTGCGGATCTGCTCTTCGCTCCAGGTGGCTTCGAATCGCGCCACCAGGTCGGCCGACGTGACCACATTGACCCCGAAACTGCGCACCAGCTCCACGGTCCCCGCGTCCACCAGCCCGATGTAGGGGATCATGTTGTTGGGCGAGTACTGCATGGCAACCGTCTTATAGGGTGCAAGCAACTGCCGTAAGTTCTGGTGCTGCTCCTGCCATGAGGAATACGCAAGCTTGCGCCCGGGCAGCGAATCCAGATGATGCGATTCGACCCGGTGGACCAGTCCCTGCGGCTCGCCATTGGCGGGAATCGCGTAATACCACCGGCGCGTGACGAACAACGTCTCGGGCAATCCCAGCACGCGATAGGCGATGGGATCTCGGCGATGATGATCGTAGAAGAGCCAGGCGTCGAGGTGGTGCTCTCGCAGCGCCGATTGGATGGCGGCTAGGTCCATGAAGGATTTATTGTAAATGGCGGTAGGGGTGCTGGGCCAGAATGGCAATTCCGCAAACACACCGACGCCGCTGATTTCACTGATTGACGCGGATCAGAACGATCCAGCTTCGGATGATCAGCGTGGGCGATGGAGTGTGGCGTCTTCTTCTTCATTGGCTCGCACCGGCGTAATCAGCCGCGGAATCCTCCGCTTCGGCAAAGAATGGGGCCCACTGCTCGCGCCGCGGCGCAGGCGTCATCATGCTGACGAAGATCAGCGACAGCACCGAGATGATCAGCGCCGGGAAGATGGCGTCGCGCTGTAGCCAAGCAGCAGGCAGCAGCGTGTTCGATCCGTGTTGCAGCATCAACTGCTGCACGTTCCAGAAAACGGTTACGGCGGTTCCGAGCAAGATGGATGTGACTGCTGCTGGCGCAGTGACGCGCTTCGAGAAAAATGCGCCCATCACCGCCGGTGTGATGGCCGCGGAATAGACCGTGTAGGCGTACAACGCCATGGCCAGGATCGACTGCCAGTAGGCTCCCTGCATCAGCGCGAACAGGCCCAAGCCTATGACCAGCACGCGCGACACCAGCAGGATGGACTTCTGCGAGGCCTGCTTGTTGATGAAGCGGGTGTAGACGTCATTGACCAGGTTGGTGGCGGGCGAGAACAGATAATTGTTGGCGGTGGAGACTACTTTGGCGAAGACCGCTCCCAGCAGCAGCGCGCCGACGAACGGCGGCAGTGCATGGCGAGCAACGAAGGGAATGGTCTCGCGCGGCTTGCTCGCCAGTTCGGGATCGTGCTGGAAGAGCGCCGAGCCGAAGACCGCCAAGGCGACGATCAACGTCTCCAGCACCAGCGTGCCGAAGATCCAGCCCACCACGGCGACGCGGGCATCCTTCTCCGTCTTGGCCGAAAAGAATTTCTGGTACATGCTCTGGTTGCCGAGCATGAGCAGGAAGGTAGGAAAGAAGAACTCCAGGGCGCGCGCCAGCGAAAGGTGGCCGAGCACCTGGAAGCGGTCGGGAGGCAGCGCCGCGTGCAGCGCATCCCAACCGCCGATCTTGTGCAACAGCATAGGAACGGAAACCAGTGCGCTGACGGTGATCAGCACACCGATCACTACGTCCAGATAGGCCACGCTGGACATGCCCGCCAGCGCGGTGAACAGGATGACGAAGCCGGCAATGATGTACATCCCCGTGGTGCTATCAATGCCGGTGGCAAGGTGGAGGCTGTCGCCGCCGCCCTTGAACTGGTACGAGGTGATCGCGGTATAGGCGAACAGGATGGCAATGGTGCCGAGCACGCGGGCGGCGGTGTTGTAGCGCGTCTCCAGCAGGTCGGGGATGGTGTACTGCGCAAACTTGCGGGCGCGCGGCGCGACAAAGTAGATGATCAGCAGCCCCGCCCATCCGCCGGCGGGCTGCCACAGCGCGGCAAAGCCATTCTTGAAGGCGTTCTCGGCGCCGGCGAATAGCGAACCTGCGCCGATCCACGAGGACAACAGCGTGAAGACAAGGACGTAAGCGGGCAGGCTGCGTCCCGCGACCAGAAAGTCGGCCTTGGTCTTGACCGTCCGGATGCGCGTCAGGCTGACCGTCAGCAGGATAACGACGATTGCGATCAGAACCGCAAGGTAAAGGTTCAGCATGATTGGATTAACCATGCCGCTGATTTGCGCTGATGAACGCTGATCATCTTCTTACTCTTTGGCGCGTCGCCAGCGTACCAATAAAAGTCCAAGTTTGTCGATTTGAGAGCTTTAGCGGGGCATCCTTGAAACGTTCTTTCTGATCAGCGTTCATCAGCGGAGATCAGCGGCCTCTTGCAGCCCCAGCCGCCGGCGCACTTCGTCGGCACTCATGCCGGCGACGCGGATCACCTTCTGCCGGCTGGTCTCGCCGGCGACTATGCAAACCGAGGAGCGCGCAACTCCCAAAGCCTCGGCCAGGAATCTCACGCAGGCTTCGTTGGCCTTGCCTTCCACCGGAGGCGCGGTCAAGGACAGCTTCAGCGCGTCCCCCACCTCGCCGGCCACGGCGTTCTTGCGCGCGCGCGGATGGACCTTCACGACAAAAGTCGCGCCCTGGGATGTGTCTTGAACAAGAGCCACGGCGGGATTGTAGCAGCAGTGGTCAGTGGCTAGTGGCCAGAAGAAAACAACAGCGGATTGAGACGGATGTAAACGGATTTGTAAAAACCAACGAATGCTGTTTGGCCGTGCTTCTCTTACCCGTTTCCCTGATCCGTCTGAATCCGTTTGAATCCGTTGTTGGTTTTACTGCCCACCGACCACTGGCCACTTACTTGACCGTCAGATTCGAATCGTCCACCTGGCGATTCCCGGCGTGTTCCCGAGCGATGCGGGCCGCCGTGGCCTTATCCGAGGAAGTTGGCACGTTGCCGCTCAGAATCACAGTCGTATCGCTAACATCCACCTCAATGTTGCTGGAAGGCAGCCCACTGCTCTGATTCAGAGCCTTCTGAATATCCGATTGCACATCGGAAGACGACGCCGCGGCGCTACTGGTGTCCTTCTGTTCGGTCGCCGTGCCTGCAGCAGAGGATTGTGGATTCGTGCTGCCACCAATGGCGCCGCTGGTTCCGGTCTGTTGGGATGGAGAACTCGCTGTCGCGGCGCTGCTGGTCGAAGGCTTGGCCGCGGCACTTTCGCCCTGGGCGGCCTTTGCCTCCCGCTCATACATGGCGACTTCGCGGATAAACCCCTGTGTACCTGCCGGGGCGGGCACGCCGCCACGCAGGATGCGGTCGAAAGGAAGCAGCTTGCCATACAACGCGTTGGTGGAGTCGTCGTCCTGCTTGACGGCCGCGCCATTGAGAGTCACTCCGGCAAAGAGGCCCCGTGCCCTTGAATAGGTCAGCACTTCGGCGCGCATCTTCCAGTCGGTGCTGGCTGAAGCCTCTCGTCCCACCGGACCGGCCGCACCGGAGACATCGGCGCCGATCTTGAATTTGCTATTCAGCAGTTGGTCCATGCCGTGCTGGTTCACCACTAGCATGACCAGGTCCACTGCTTGGCCGCCGATCTGCAGGCCCCAGCTTCCGCCCTCAATCACGAATGGGGCCGGGGCGCTCCAGCCTTTGGCGGCTTGGCAGGTGGCGACGCCGCGTCCGTAGTTCGCCCCGAATATGAAGCCGCCCTTCATCATCGATGGCACTACAGCGACGCACTTCGCGCTTGCCATGACTTCCTGCGGGATGCCCTTGTCAGACGCGGCCATGATCTCCTTCAGCACTTTGGCCGCGGCGTCTGCTCGGTCCACAACCTCCGTCCTCGACTGCGCTGCATACGCAAGGCTGCCGCTCAGAAGGAGCGCAGTAACAATCGTCCATAGCTTCTTCATACTCTTCCCTCGCCCGCGATGATTGCCTGCATCCGAGATTCTTGATTTCGCGGGAATTCCTAATTTTAGATGGGGTGGATCGGGCGTAAGATGCCTTGGGACCTGACTACTGAGTACTACTCCTTCCCAGCACGTTTGTAGGCCGCCAAAATATCTGCGAGCGCGACGATCCCCTCCAAGCGGGAGAAATTCGCGCGGTGGACTACAGGCAGGAAAGGCAGGTCACCCAACTCGCGCAGAACGGCGTCCAAGGGCTGGTCGGGATGAATCCGCGGCAGCGCGCCGTTGGGCAACGGGCACTCCCACGAGAGCGAGATGGAAGCAGTGAGCACGCTCCTGAGCGTCGCCTGAGCTTGGCCCTCAGTGGCGAGCGACTGCAAGGCCTCCTTGGTGATCATGAGCCAGGCCGTGTTCCCGGCAGACACCAGGTACGCAGGCTCCATATGGTTCTCGACTCGTGCCAGCGCCTCGGCCACCGTGTGCTCGATCTGCAATACCGGGCCAAGCGCGGGGCGCATGGCGTCCTCGACGCGCAGCACGGGGACCTCGCGTTCTTCTTCCAGAGATGGCAGGTCCAGTCCATCCTGCCGTGTGAGCAGGTCGAAGATCGGGGTGGGCTGGAAAGTGCGCGAGATCAGATAGGCGATCGTATTCGAGACGATGACCGGCAGGATGATGGAATAGTCGCCGCTTACCTCCAGGATCATGAACACGGAGGTCATCGGCGCCCGCAGAAAACCTGCGAAAAGCGTGCCCATCCCAACCAGGGCGTACGAGCCGATGGAGCCGCTCAGGTGCGGGATGAACAGATGCTCAACACGCCCTACGGCGGCACCCAGCATGCATCCGATGAACAGCGTAGGGGCGAACATGCCGCCGGGGGTTCCGCTGACGAAGGAAATCGTGGTGGCAAGAATCTTCAGCCCGGCAAGAATTCCCAGGATTTGCCAGGTGTAGTGCCCGAGCATGGCCTGATCCATGAAGTCGTAGCCGGCGCCCATCACTTGGGGAAAATGAGTTCCAATGAGGCCCACGGCTAATCCGGCGAGCGCGGGCTGCAACAACTGGGTCCAGCGTGGCATCGCCTTTAGCGGTGGGCGCAACCAGCCGATGAGTTTCACCAGCACCAGCGATGCCGCTCCGCCGGTTACGCCCAGCGCGGCATAGGCCAGCAGTTCGAGCGGCTGCACCAGTTCGACCGTCGGGATACGGAACAGCGGTGCCGCTCCCATGAACCATCGTTCTACGACAGAACTGGAAACGGCGGCCAACACGATGGCGCCGAGCACTCCAACAGACCAGCGACCAACCACCTCCTCGATCACGAACAGGACAGCCGTGACCGGCGCGTTGAAGGCCGCGGCCAAACCGGCAGCGGCACCGACGGGAGCAATTAAGCGCACGCGCTCGCGCGAAAGCTTGAGTTTGCGGCCGATCAGCGAGGCCAGTCCCGCTCCGATCTGCAGCGACGGGTCTTCCGGTCCCAGCGATTGCCCGCTGCCGATGGCCAGCGAGCAAAGCAGGAACTTGCCAATCACGGTTCGAAAAGGGATGTATCCGTCGTAGATGTAAAGTGCCGCTTTGGTCTGGTTGACGCCGCTGCCACGCACTTGCGGGAAGACCCACAAGGTGAGTGCGGCAATGACAAGCCCGGCGAGGGCCGGCGCGAGAACCACGCGGGGCCACTGCGGCAGCAGTGCCGGTCCCAGCAATTCGAGACGCGCCCAGGCAATTGACCTCTGAAAGCACACCACCGCCCCGCCCGACAGCAGGCCGATGAGGATCGACAGCGTGAGCCACACCGGCTCTTCGCGCGCCAACAAGCGCGCCCGCAGACTGCTCCGTTCAGCGGTTGCCGTGCCGAACTTGGGAATAGTGTCGCTCATTGGCTTATACCGTTAGTCGTGGGCCGATCTGTCCTTTGCCATCGTGTTCGTGATTGTTAAGATGCCAGGCCCGTCACCGGTCAGGAGAGCCGAGAGGGATCGTTACGCGCCATGATGCACGCCTCTGGGGCTGAAATTCACGCAGAGTAGGCGCGGCCGTTGTTGAGCTTGTACTGCAGCAAGGAAGCGAAATTGTCGATGTCAGCGGCGCCCGGAAGACAGAGCACACGTTCGTCGAGGAAGGGTTTCGAGTTGCTGCCGACGGTGTCGCGCCGAATCTGCACGAGCAAAGCCTGCACGGCGGCGGCATCCAGTTTCTGGGGCGTGAGTCGCACCAGCTCGGCCAGGGCGCTGCCCAGATTCATCGCCTGGCGCCAGGCGCGCTCACTGACGAGGGCATCAAACATATCGGCCACGGCGACGACGCGCGCGGGCAGGCTAATCTCGTCGCCGTGGAGATGATCGGGATAGCCGGAGCCGTCGGCGCGCTCGTGATGTCCGCGCACCACCGCGGGGATATTCGCCCAGGGAAATTCCACATCCGCGACAATGCTATGGCCGACTACGGTATGGTCAGCCATCTCGCGGAACTCTCTTTCGTCGAGAGCCGCGGGTTTGGCAAAAATGGCCTTGTCCACGGCGATCATGCCAATGTCGTGCAGATAACCGCTCGCCTTGATCGCGGCCGTCTCGGTGGAATCCAGCCCCATGGCCTCGCTGATCCCGGCGGCGTAACGGGCCACGCGGGCCGAGTGGCCGCGCACGTTGACATGCTTGATGTCGCTGGCCGCGGCGAAGACCTCCAGCGCGTTGTCATAGAACTGGTGCATGGAACCGAGCAAGCGCAGGTGGTCGCTGATGCGCTGCTCCAGCGACTGTGTCAGCTCGTGATTGTGTACGGCTAGCGCGACATAAGGATCCAGGAGCCCGAGTCCGTCGAGGTCCTCGTCATGGTAGGGGCCCTCCTGATCCCGGTGGCCCAACGCAACCATTCCAACCAGGCGGCCGGCGACCCGCAATGGTGCGATGACCCGGAAAAGTTCCGGAGAGATGTTGCCGTTGGTGGTCAGATACTCGGCATAGTGGCCCGTCGCCAGGGGCTGCGGGGTGCGCAGGTTGACGAGCGAATTGACGTGCCGGGGCAGCAAAGGGATGAACAGCGATGACGGAACCTGGGTGAAGCCGCGCACGGCGAGCGAGGTCAGGATGGCGGGGCGCACCGTGAAGGTGAACAACGCACCTTCTCGCGCGCCCACGGCTTGCAAGAGCGCGTCCAGAATGATGCGTGCGGTCTCGGAGAAGTCGCGGGAAGCGGTCATCTCCGAGCCCAGCTCCGCCAAAGCCTCAAACGTGAGCAGGAGGCTGCGAATATTTCTTTTGTTAGTCCCCTGCACGCAGTTTAGGCCGGGGAGATCGCCAGAGCAAAACGAGCCTAACACGGAGAGGCGCTTCCGCAATGCGCTTGCATCGGGATGCATATTAGTGAGCTTGATGCGGGGTGGGGCCATCAGCCTGGGTTTGTGCGCAGCCCTTCCCGCTTCGCTAGAAATGCTGCCCGAGTTCATCGAAGCGCTCCAGAACGAGCAGGCGGCCGCGCACGCCGTCGCTCCGGATTTCTGCGTGTTCCAAAATCCAGGTCAAGTCATTGGGGATGAACACGGCATTGAGGCCGATCTGCAGCGCCGGGTTGATGTCCGAGAGCGGGCTGTTGCCGACCATCCAGGTGAGTTCGTGCGCCAAATCGTATTTCTGAACCACGTCGCGATAGGTCGGCGGGTCCTTTTCGGCGACGATCTCGACCGCGGAAAAATACGGCTTGATCCCGGAGCGCTCGATCTTGCCCGACTGCTCGGTGATGTTGCCCTTGGTCATCAGGATGAGATGATGGCGCGCGGCCAGGTAATCCAGGGTCTGCGCCACGCCGTCGAACATTTCGATGGGGTGCTCGGCAATGACGTGGGCGAAGCTGTTGATGGTTTGGTGGAGAGCGGGTGTGATTGGTTCGAGCGAGAGACGCTCGAAGGTATCCACCAGGGCATGGGCAAAGCTGTGCAGGCCGTAGCCGTGCTTCACGATGCACTCGCGCTCGACGTCATTCAAGACATCACGCACCTGTTCGCCGGTAAACTCCTTGTGCTTGAGAAAGGAGATGAAATCGGCAATCGCGCGCTCGAAGTAGAGGTTGTTCGCCCAGAGCGTGTCGTCGGCGTCGATCAGCAGGGTTTGGCCGTGGAGCTTGGTGGACATGAGGGCGATCGTCATCGTTTTCCGTTATCCGTTCTCCGTTTCCCGCCCTGGAAAACGGAGAACGCGGAACGGAGAACGCATTACGCGGTAATTGGGACCTCGCGGCCGTCGTCCACCCAATCCAGCGTGGCTTGCCGGGGAATAATGCCGGCCTTGAAGCCGGAATCGAGCAACAGGCGGATGGCCTCGCGGCCGTCGGTGCCGTAATCGAGCGTGCGCTGGTTTACGTACATGCCCACGAACTTATCGGCAAGCTGCGGGTCCAAGTCGCGCGCGAACTGCATGGCGTAGTCCAGCGCTTCCTCGCGATGGTCCAGCGAATACTGAATGCTCTTCCGGATGGCGGCGCCGACGGTGCTCATCAGTTGAGCCCCGAGGCTGCGGCGAATGACATTGCCCCCGAGCGGTAGCGGCAGCTTGTAGGTTTCGCCCCACCACTTACCGAGATCGACGAGACGGAAGAGACCGGACTTGGAATAAGTAAGCTGGCCTTCATGGATGATCAGGCCGGCCTCGTACCTGCCCTCGATCACTTGCGGGATGATCTGATCGAACGGAACCACCTCGGTCTTCACGCCGGGCGCATACAGCTTCAAGGCGAGATACGCGGTCGTCAGGGTGCCGGGAACAGCAATCGTTAAGCTCTTCAGTTCGTCCGGCGTGTGGGCGTGCGAGCTGACGAGCATGGGGCCGTAGCCATCGCCGACACTGCCGCCGGTGGGCAGCAATGCGTACGTATCCTGAAGGTACGGATAGGCGTGAAACGAGATCGCGGTGACGTCGTAGACACCATCGCCTTCCCACGCGCGACGATTGAGCGTCTCGATGTCGCACAGCACGTGCGTGAACTTCAGCCCCGGCACCCGCACCTTGTTGGTGGCCAGGCCGTAGAACATGAAGGCGTCGTCCGAATCCGGACTATGCGCAATGGTAATTTCGCGAACATCACTGCTGGAGCCCATAGTTTTCCTTAGAAGAAGCGCCGAAGCCGGCAGGCAACACCCGCCGCGGACATAACTTTAATGACTTCAGCAAAAACAAACGGATACAGGCCAAAGTGGACCGCCTGTGCAATCGAGACGTGGGCGATGGCCGCCAGCCAGCTCACTCCCAGGATGAATAGGGCGATCTCGGCGACGGTAGAGGCGATGGCAGTTCGCAAGAACGTACGCGCCCCCCGCTCAGCGATGAACCCGGCGAGAAACGCAACCAGAGGATAGGCCATCAGGTAGCCGCCAGTAGGGCCGAAGAAATGGATCGCGCCCAGCGCGCCGCCGCTGAAGACCGGAAGCCCGGCAGCGCCTTCGAGCAGATACAGACACAGGGCGGCAAATCCGCGCCGGCTGCCCAGCGTGAGCCCGACCACCAGCACGCCAAAATTGGCCATAGTCAGCGGCACGGGGGTAAATGGCAGAGGCAGGCTGAGGTGCGCGCAGAGCGCGACCAACAGGCTGGCGCCGATCACGACTAAGATTTGGCGCGTAAGCGCAAAGGAATCAGCGTGGAAACGGTTGATGCTCTGAGTCGTCGATCTTGGCATAGGTCTCTCTCTCGCTGAATTCAACCACGGGCTACAGGCTTGCCTGACGCTTGCGTCCGGTGAGTAAGTGTGGCGTTTCCGGGGATCTCTGGGACGGCATCCCGACCCGGCGAGCCGAACCAGGGCTCTCGCGCTCGTCATGGATCCCGGCGCGCATGTGCTTGCAAACACGCCAGTAAACCGCCATCGCCACGCCGATCAGCGTAAGCACGGACAACACAAGAATGGAATACAGGATCAACACCGGAACATAGAATACAGCAAGCTGCGGTGGAACGTCAGCAAGTCAGTAGTTAGTGGACAGTGGGCAGTGGGCGGTGGCCAGCACACTCGTGGCACTGGCCAATGATCATTGGCCATTGATCATTGGCCACTGCTGGCGGAAAGTCGTGAGCGCACGTACTCGATGATTTCCGGCGTGACATAAGGTGGCGGCTGGATGCCGAACCTCGGCCGGCCGGCGATCAGTTTGAGCGATACATCCTTCCAGGCCGGTGAAGAACTCGTCTGGTGCACGATCACTGCGCTTGCCCGGTCGAGAAAGTGCTTGGCCGTGGGTTTGAAGTCCGCCGTGCCGGGGTCGAGCACGGCGAGATAGACCTCTGGGCGGAGGTACTGCATCACGCTGTTGGACTCGATGATGACATCCTCGGCGCCCTCGATCTGCTGGCGCAGTTCAGGCATAGCCAACGCCAGGAAGCCCTGCCGCGTGCGCACCCACAAGGCCCGTTGCGCGCCGGCCTGAAGAAAGCGTGAGGTGTCGGAATCACCGGCGCGGTCGCGCTCCTCGTCGATCACATACTCATGAAGTACGCCCGACGAGCAGCCACACTCACCGCCATGGCTGGCGCAGATGCCGTGCCCGAACTGCGCGATCTTGACCGCGGTCCAGTTGCGCTCCGGGATAGCAGCGATCAGTCCGGCAACCACGCTGGTCTTCCCCACGCTCCGCGAATTTCCACCCACGACGATCAGAGCCATACCTTCAGGCCGCAGCAGTTGCAGAGCTGCTGTAGATTTCGCCTGCCCTACTTCCCTTTTTTGGCCAGCCGGGCCAGCGTTGCCAACTCCTTCAAATAGCCGCGCAGCGGGCGCGCGGGTGTGCCCCAGAACATCACGCCTTTGCCGCGCACAATCTTTCCAGGGAGCACGCCGCACTGTCCTCCGAGGATCACCCCGGCTTCGATGCGGCAATGATCCCCGAGGCCTACCTGGCCGGCAATGATCACGTCATCTTCGATCACGCAGCTTCCCGAAATTCCGGTCTGCGCCACGATCACTACGTCCTTTCCAATAAGGCAGTTGTGCCCGACGTGCACCAGGTTGTCGATCTTCGTACCCCGCCCGATCGTGGTAGTGCCCAGGGCACCGCGATCGATCGTGGTATTGCAGCCGATTTCCACCCCATCTTCGATCACAAGCGTACCGACCTGCGGGAACTTTTCGTAAGCGCCGGTTGCCGGGTCGCGCACGTAGCCAAAGCCATCCCCGCCGAGCACGGCGCCGGCGTGAACCACCACGTGATCTCCAATCGTCGTGAGCGGATAGATGGTGATATTGGCGGCCAAGTCGCAATCGGCGCCGATGCGAACGTCTTGGCCGATCGCCGTGCCCGGCCCAATGCGGGTGCGGTCGCCGATCACGACCCCTTGCGCCAACACGACATTCGGTTCAACGGTGACAAACTTGCCCAGCTTCACCGAAGAATGGACCACGGCACTGGAGTGCACTCCGGGCTCGTAGCGTTGCGCGGGCACAAGCAGCGCGGCGGCGCGGGCAAATGCCAGCCGGGGATCTTTGACGATCAGCAACGGCTGTGCCGCACTGGCTCCCTGGGCAAAGTCACCGGCCAGCACCGCGCCGGCGCGCGAGGCGAGCGTTTCCGCCAGATGTTCGTGATCTTCGACGAAAACCAGATCCTCGACGGTGGCGCTTGCCGGCTGGGCAATGCCGGAAATCTCCCGCGCCCCATCGCCCACCACACGCCCGCCCACGAATTGGGCAATCTCTATGACGCTGTGCTTCATAAGCTGCCCGCCATGGTATCAGCACTGCAGAGATAGGGTGCCTCACATCCGCCCGGTTTTGGTAGATGTGGGGCACCCTCGCTGCACATGGTCGTTGCGCGAAACGGAGAACGGAAAACGGAGAACGATCAATACAGCGGCGGTTCGCCCGCAGGCCGCGTCTTCCAGCGGCGATGTACCCAGAGCCACTGCTCCGGGTATTGCCGCACCTTCTCTTCGATAGCCCGGGTGAACAGAGCGGTATTGGCGGCAGCGTCCGCCTCCGCGTCACCGGTACGCACCAACGGCAGCGCCGGTTCGAAGCGCACGCGATACTTGCCCAGCTTTTCGTCCCAGATGGTAAACGCGGGCACGACGGCCGCATCGGTGCGCAGGGCCACTCTGGCCGGGCCGGCAGCCGTGCAGGCCTGTATCCCGAAAAAAGGCACGAATACCCCTTGCGGCGGGGTCATGTTGGTGTCCATCAGCAAGCCAACCGTCTCGCCCGCGCGCATTGCGGAAATCAGGCCTCGCGCGAACTCCTGTTTGCTGAAGGTGGTATTGCCGTAGCGCGTGCGATAGCTTTCGGCCATCCAGTTGAGATAAGGATTGTCCAATTCACGGACCACGATTCGGAGCGGATGCCCGTAGATTGAGTGCGCATACGATCCCACCTCCCAGCCCCCGAGATGCGCGGTCAGCAACAATACGCCCTTGCCGCGGGACTTCGCCGCCTGATAGTTCTCCAGGCCATCGTGCAGGGCAATCTCGCCGACGTTCTCGGGAGTGTAGCGGGGGAACAGGCAAAACTCGGCCAGCAGGCGCCCGAGCGAGACAAACACGCCGCGCACGATTCGCTGGCGCTGGCTGGCCGTCAGTTCCGGCATCGCCAGTTGCAGGTTACGCTCACCCGTGCGCCGCAGCCGTCCGTGCAAGTGGTACACAGTCCGGCCGATCCCTATACCGATGCTTTGGGCAACAGGTCGCGGGAGTACCCCTAGCACCTTGGCGACCAGCCACACCGGCAAGAATTCGAGGAGATCACGCATCTGGGAAGCAGTTTAGCCTCAATCCTTCCTGAGTACTGCGGATTACGGCCTGAGCCCAGCCTCCGGGGTGCATTCAAAATTGATCAGATTATTGCTTCGTGCCCGTGGAAGGGCTTGCGGACGTGGCCGTGCCGCCCGGATGATCCCAGCGCTGCAGGCGCACCGTGATCGTGCCCCAGAAGGCTCGTACTCGCACCTGTACCGGGATGTGCACCGGATCGTCGGAATACCAGATCCAGACGCTGCCCTTCTTGTTCAGCGGACCGGAGGTGGCAACCGGCTGCACGCGCACGGTTTGGAACGTACCCGCGTCCGTCTTGATGGCTTCGCGCCCTTCAACCGTGGCTCGCACCTCCATGGTCTTGCCGCCGTCGTTGACTGGAAAGGTATAGGTGGAACCGACCTGCAGGGGCAGCGAACCCAGGTAGTAAATGCCCGAAAGCACGTCCGTCACGCAACCCGGAATGTCTTCCTCGGTGTGCTTGCTGTCGTTAGCCTTGGGATTCTTCTCGTCGAGCACGGCCTTGCGGCGCAGGTAGTCAAAGCGGATGTTGGTGTCCTTGCGGCGGAATCCTTCCTCCGTATGTTTGGAGATGTCAGCGGAACAGAAGGTGTGCGGATCGAACGAGGACTCGAAAATGTCGTGAACGTGAAACAGCAGCGCGACCACGCCGGTCGCGTCGGCGGTGCTGGCAATACGCTGCTGCGCGCCGGAACGTTCCATCTTGAGCGTTGCCGTGCCCGCCGTCCACAGCCTCCATTCGGCAGTGTAGACGTACGTCACGTTGTCGGGAAACTTGTAGCTCTGGGCGGGAGCTTGAATGCGCGCCAACGCTCCAACCGTATCCTGCGTTTGTTCGGCAGTACTGCCGAAGCCGATCGCGGCCACCGCGATCAACAACAGCGCACACGCCCACCTCTTTCGCTTCGAAAGCTTCACAAATGGCCCTTCCGCAGAAGTTTTCCGACCAGGGCGGCGATCATCAAAGCCGCGCCTAAAGCTGCATTGTACTCGCGGTGTTTCCAGTACAGTTCTCGGGAAAACCCTCCCCCGTGGCAAACCGGATTCCCGAGGCGCGGCAGGAAGCGGGGCACCCGGCGCGCATAAGCGTCGAACTCAGGAAAGCGCGCGCGCAGGAACGCCTCTTCCGATTTGACCACCGGCACGTACACCAAAACAAACAGCAGCCCCAGCACCGCCACGACCCACACACTGCGCGCGGCCAGCGAAAACCCGAGGCCGATAATCGCCGATCCCAGGTACAACGGATTGCGGGTGTACGCGTAGGGGCCGGTGGTCGTCAGCTCTGCGTTTTTCTTAACATGGCCGGAAGCGGCTGCGCGCAGCACCACTCCACCAACGGCAATCGCGGCGCCGATCAGGACGGAATACCATGTGGGATCGGCGAGTCCGAGGTAAAAGGCGGCACACACAAAGCCCAGCGGCACACGGATGCGGCGCGCAATGCGCGACCAGTCACTCAACGGGCTGGCCCTTTCCGAGAGCTTCCCCAGAGCTGGTTGCGGCCAGGAGTTGCCGGGCTGCCGCCAGCACCTGCGGGGAGGTGATGCTCGTCAGCGACTCTCCGGTTTCCGGCAGCCGGGCATGCGGTCGGGCATGCGAGGTGCGCCTTTCCCGGGTGCTCAGCACCACGCTGGGCGTGCCGAAGGGGCCGTTGCGAACCGGATCGGTAGGTCCAAAAATCGCCACCGCCGGAATGCCCAGCGCGGCCGCCAGATGCAGCGGCCCGGTGTCGCCGCCAACGAACAAGCGGGCACGCCGGGTCAAGGCAATCAGTTCCGCGATCGAACAGCTCACGGCGACTGCCGCGCCTCGGCTCAGCGTTTCCAGCTTCTGGGCAAGCGGCTCCTCGTTGGGACCATAATTGACAACACTCCGCAGCCCTTCCTCGCTCAGCGCCAAGGCAACTTCGGCAAATCGCTCTACGGGCCAGCACTTCGAACCCCAGCCGGCTCCGGGATTCATGATGGCGAACTCACGCCCATTCAACTGTAGCCGCGCCAACTCCCCCTCGCACCACTCGTCAGCTTTGGGATCGATTGGAAACGGCACCCGCGGGGCTGTGGTGGTCCGATGGTGCCCCCTATCTGCGAAAGGCGCGCCGATAGGGGGCACCCGCCGCGCCTTCCGTTCTGGATCGCGAGGCGGCGCCGGGAGGGTTCGCACCCGCTGCGCCTCTTGCGGCAGCTCCTGTCCGCGGAGCGCGTCATCCGGGCAAGAATCCAGCAGCGCCCATGCCATCCCCAGATTCTGCTCGATAACGTGCAATTCGGTTGCAATATGTTGCCGGTTGTAGAGCATGGCGGCCAACGATTCTCGTGGGCTGCGAAATCCCAGCCGCACCGGAGCCCCAATCAGCTTCGCCACCATCGCGGTTTTCCAGGCGCCCTGGAAGTCGATGGCAACGTCGTACTTGATTTCGCGAAGCTGATGCAACGCAGTTCGCATCGCTTTCCAGGTCTCGCCCGACAGAAGCGCCTTGCGCCAACCCAGCGTGTCCACCGTGTGCACCATGTCCACCAGCGGCGTGCGGCTCAGAGCACGCGCATCCGTCGCGTTTCGGAACCCTGCCGAAAGCAGTCCCTCACTGCCAGGTTGGGCGGAGAGTAGTTCGTGCCACCGCTCTTCCACGAGCCAGCCCAGAGTTGCATTCGGCAACATCCGCCGCAGCACGGTCACCGCCGGCATGGCGTGGATGATGTCCCCCATGGACCCAAGCCGCAGCACGAGCACGCGCAACGGACGAAGGTCGTGAAGTTCACGGCTGGTCGGCATGGGTTACTCTGCGGGCCTCAACCGGCAACGGAGGATCTCGGTTGTCGAGTGCTCTTTTGGGTCTCCGACGATCTCCACCCGCCCGCCGCACTCGAGTACGATCGCTCTCTCGGGAACGCTTTCCCGGGTGTAATCGGTGCCTTTTGCCTGCACATCGGGCCGCAACTCACGAATCAATGCGCTCACATCGGGCTCCGCGAAGACCACCACCGCGTCCACCGCTTCGAGAGCGGCCACGATCTCGGCGCGCTCGGCTTCCGGCATCAGCGGCCGTCCGTTGCCTTTAATTGTCCGGACACTGGCGTCCGAGTTGATGCCTACTACCAACCGGCCACCTAGCGCCTTGGCCCCCTGAAGATAGCGGATGTGTCCCACGTGGAGCAGGTCGAAGCAGCCGTTAGCCAGGGTCACCTTCTCACCCGCCTGACGCCATTCGGCCACCCGCCGGCGCAACTGGTCGCGGTCCAGGATTTTAGGATTGCGTTGCAAACGGTGATTGTATCAGCGGCAGCTTGGGTTTTCGTGTGGGGCGGGTCTGTGACCCGCCCCAACTCTGGGACGGGTCACAGACCCGTCCCACACAACTCCAGCGGACTACGCTTCGATGGCCGCCAGCAATTCTTTCTGGCTGCAGGTCGCGGTGCCGCGTTTCATGATCACCACGCTCGCGGCACAATTGGCCAGCCGCGCCGCCTCGTGGGCATCTGCGCCTGCCGCCATTGCCGCAGTGAAGGTCGCAATCACAGTATCACCGGCTCCGGTCACGTCGGCGACCTGATCAGTGCCGTGGATGGGAATCTCCACCGGCTTGCGGCGGCGCTCGAAAAGCGCCATGCCATCCCTGCCACGAGTGATAACCACAGCCTGCAGTCCCATCTTGTCCAAAAGCCTTTTGCCCGCGGCATAGAGCCGGTCGGTTTGGTTGCCGATCTTGATGCCGAGCGCCTCCTCGACCTCCGCTTCGTTCGGAGTCGCGGCCGTGACTCCGGCGTACTGCAGCATGCGATAGCGGGAATCGAGCGTGATTGGGATGTCCGCGATCCGGCGTTTGCCCCGGATGCGCGCAAAAATCTCCGGGGTGGCGGCGCCATAGCCGTAGTCGGAGATGAGCATGGCATCCGAGGCGCGCAGAAAATCCGCGGCCGCATCGATGTACGCCAGCCCCAGATGCGCGCCGGGCTGGTCGAGCCCCGGCAGCTCCGCTTCCCGGTCGATACGCACCACCTGCTGGCGCGAGGTGTGCGAATGTCCGGCCAGGATGCGCGTTTTGGTGGTGGTGGTGTGTCCTTTGATCTTGAACACCCCGCTGGTCGGGATGTGCTTTTGCTTGAATAGCTGCAACAGCGCCCGGCCTGGTTCGTCGTCGCCCACAATGCCTACCGGAAGCACGTTCACCCCGAGCGCGGCCAGATTGTAGATGGCGTTGGCTCCGCCGCCGGGGAGCAACTCGCGATCGCGGTGCTTGAGGATCAGCACCGGAGCTTCCCGTGAGACACGGGAAATCTCGCCAAAGATGAACTCGTCCGCCACCAGGTCGGCCAGCACCGTGACCGTGGTCTGGGCAAAGGCATGTACGATTTTTTTCAGCCGCTCGATCTCTTTATTCATTCTTGACGTCGTTAGTCGCTAGTCGTTGGTCGTTAGCGTAACAGGCGGATGTCTCCGGCCAGCGGCAAACTACCATCTTGATCAGTTGCCGTTGGTCGTTAGTCGTTGATCGTTAGTCGTTAGCACCGCAAATGGACGTTCCGGCTAACGACCAACGACTAACGACGTTTTACCATGCGGCTTCGGCGCTGCTCAATCGCCGCCAGCATGGCGTCAATCGCCGCATCGCCATCGTCAAGCATCAGCGTGACCTGCGCGATCGCCAGCGGTGTCAGCATTTTCGTCTGCGGCCCCAGGTTGATGGCGTCTTTTTCCGTGGTGACAAACCCGTCAGCGTTGGCCTTGCGGGCTCGTGCTGCGATGGCGCGGATAGCCGCTTCCCGGTAGCGGTGATGATCACGAAACGCCATGGTGGCTGCCACGTTCACGCCCGCCGCCCGCAATTCGGCGAAGAAAGCCTCTGGCCGGGCGATGGCACAGAACGCCAATGGACATGATGGTGTATCCGGCACGGCCATGCCCCGTTGTACCTGCCAGATCGTTTTTCCCAAGGGCAGTCTGTCCGTCGATGTAGCACCGGGGGTGCCAAGGGGACCCCACATCTGCCCGTCTTTGGCAGATGTGGGTCTGTTCATCAGGACAATGGCATCGGCTCGGTGCAGAGAAGCCAGCGGCTCGCGCAACCGGCCGCTGGGCAGCAACTCGTCGGCGATGTCCTCGGGCGTCAGCAGCACGATGTCAAAATCACGCGCCAATTGCCGGTGCTGGAAGCCGTCGTCCAGCAGATGAAGCTGCGGACCAAACTTGCGCTCGGCAAACAGCCCGGCCTCGTAGCGGCTCTCGCCCACGATGACGGGCACACGCAGGCGCTGCGCGATCAGCAGTGGCTCGTCGCCGAACTGCTCGGCCGTGCCCGCGCGCTCCACCATGACCACCCCACGCGATTGCCTCCGATAGCCGCGGCTGAGCACGTCGAACTTGATCCCGCGCGCCTTCAGCAGCTCGCCCAGCAAAATGGTGAACGGCGTCTTCCCCGCCCCGCCTACCGAGATATTGCCTACGCTGATCACCGGGCCTTGCAGGCGTCGCGCCTGCAGCTTGCCTGAGTCGAAGAGCGCGTTGCGAAGTCGGACACCCGCGCCGAACATCGAGGCCAGACCACCCCAGCACGATGGGGCCCGGCAGGTGCTCATTGGCGGCCTCGGGTTACGGTAGTGTGGGGCGGGACCCGTCCCATATCCGGGGGCGGGTCCGAGACCCGCCCCACACAATCCGAGGGTTCTTCAGCGAGCGCGGCCCTCTGGTTGGGGCCCGCCGGCGAGACCCTTTGACTACTCGGGACCGGCTCATCGAGCAGTTCTTGAATTCCCTGCAGGGTGCGCGCCGTCGCGCCCGCGTGTTGCCGGAGCACTGCTGCGCCGTTTTGACCCAGCGCCTCGCGTCCGGCATGGTCTGCGAGCAGCGCCATAAAACACTCCGCAAGTTCGGCGCCGTCATTGGCGACCACAAGCGCATCCGCCTGCCGGAACAGGGCGATGATGTCGCGAAAATTCTCGGTGTGCGGACCAATGACAATCGGCCGCGCAAAATAGGCTGGCTCCAGGACGTTGTGCCCTCCGCGCGGCACCAAGCTGCCGCCGACAAACGCGATGTCCGCCAGCCCGTACACCGACGCGAGTTCGCCGATGGTATCCAGCAAGAAGACTCCGCCGCACAGTGGCTCACCGCTCCACCCGGAGCGCCGCCACCATCGCAGGCCGGGTGCGCGTACCAAGTCCGACACCGCGGCAAAGCGCTCAGGATGACGCGGCGCCAGCACCATTACCGCACCTGAATACTCCGCCAGCACGTGCCGGAACGCATCGATCACCAGCGACTCTTCGCCTTCCACCGTGCTGCCGCAGACGATCACCGGCCCGCGGTCGCCTGCTATGGGCGCCCCACCCTTCCGCGAAGCGGAAGGTAGGAACGCGCCCTGCATCCTCTCGACAATTGGCATCTGCTCCGGCAGCTTTACATCGAATTTCAGATTGCCGCTGACCCCCACCCGCGCGGGATCGGCGCCAATCTCGATCAGCCTGCGCGCATCCTCTGGGGTCTGTGCGAGAAAAGCCGAGATGTTGCTCAACACGGGACGAACCAGCCGTCGCAGCGCACGATAGCGCGGCAAAGACCGATCCGAGATTCGCGCATTCACCACCGCGACTTTGGCGCCCGATTGCATCCCCAGCCGCAGAAAGTTCGGCCAGAACTCGGTTTCGGCCAGCACGATAAGCTCCGGCCGCAGCGCCCGCAGGTACGGCCGAATGGCAAAAGAAAAATCCAGCGGGAAATAAAAAACGTTCTCTGCTCCGAACTTGTCGCGGGCCAGCTTTTGCCCGGTCGCGGTCGTAGTCGACACGACAACTCGCCAATCCGGAAACTGCTTCCGTATCCCCTGCACGAGTCCGTAGACAGCCAGCACCTCGCCTACCGACACAGCGTGAACCCAAATGGTCCGAGTGGGCGTATGACTTGCCACAAGCCGCCGCGGCACGCGGCCAAAGCGCTCGGCCAGTCCGGCACGGTACTTGCCCTGTCGCACCATGCGCAACAGCCACAGCGGCGACGTGAGCGCCAGCAGCAGAGCCAGTCCCAGACTGTAGAGGAAGTGCATCGATGCTCATTGTAGAGGAGTCGTTGGCCATTGGTCGTTGGTCGTTAGCAGGAGACATCCACCTGCCATGCTTACGACCAACGACTAACGACAGTGTCATAATTGTTGCATGCGCACGCCTTGCAAGCCCGTCTTGATCGCCGCTGTGATTGGTTTAGGCGTTCTCTTTGCCTTCGCCGGGGCCTTCGTGCCGCCCAAGGCGGCTCACGCCAACACGTATCCGGCCCATGACAACCACAGCGACGAGAAGGTGAGCATCGCCGCCGACCCCTACGATACGCCCGCCAAAGCCTCGATCTTCCGGGCCGACTACGGCGAAAATGGCTATCTGCCGGTCTATGTGGTCATTTCGAATGACGGCGACCAGGTGCTCGACATCAGCAAAATCAAAGCCGAACTGATAACCGCACATCGCAGCAAGATCCAGCCGGCCAGCGATGACGACCTCTATCGCCGTTTCGCGAAGGTGCGCCATCGAGGCGACGAACCCAGCCGGAACCCGCTGCCCGTCCCCCTGCCGCACAAGGGACCCAGCGTCGGCGCCGACAAAACCACACGCAAGGAAGTCGAGGCCGCACAGTTTCGGCCCGACCAGGTTCCTGCGCATTCAACCAAAGCCGGGTTCATGTTTTTCGATATCGAAGGAATCCGCCAGCCCCTGGCTGGTGCGCACCTCTACTTCAGCGGACTGCACGATGCCGGCGGCCAGGAACTGATGTTCTTCGACATCCCAATGGACAAGTATCCGGGCGGTCAACCCCTACGACCCGCCGGAAGCCAATAGCCAACAGCCAATGGCCAATGGCGCTCTTGGCTCTTGGCTTTTCCTATCACGAATCTTTAACCGTACCGTAACACCACTGAAACGACTGCGCGCTAAGCTTCGTTTCATACACGAGGGCGCACGTCGTCCCCTCCCACCCCACACCTGCTACCGACGTGCGCCCTTGGTTTCTGCATCGGTCGCCGAAAACCGAGGACTCTACACCGGTTGCTGCTGGGTCATGCAGTGGAGGGCGCCCAAGCCCCAGATAAGATCGCCGCAGTAGATGCCAACCACCTTGCGGTCCGGGAAGCACTCGGCAAGGACGTTCAGCGCGATGCGGTCGTTCGGGTCATTAAACACCGGGACCAGCACCAGTCCGTTGGCAATATAGAAATTGGCATAGCTTGCCGGCAGACGCTGCCCACGGAACCAGACCGGCGCGGGCATAGGCAGTTCGATCACCTGCAAGGGGCTGCCGTTCTGGTCCTTGGACTCCCGTAGCTGGCGCAGGTTCGCCTGCAGTAGATCGTAATTCTCGTCGCTGCGCTGGTGCTCGACCGCGGCCACGACCATATCCGGGGCCACGAAGCGGGCGATGTCGTCGATATGCCCGTGCGTATCGTCGCCTACAATCCCCTGCCGCAGCCAGATGGTGTGCCGGATGCCCAGGTACTCGCGGAATATCTGCTCCAGTTCCTCGCGCGTCATCCCGGGATTGCGCTGCTGCAGCTCCGGCGAGAGCAGGCATTCTTCGGTGGTCAGCAGAGTGCCGCGGCCGTTGACGTCGATGCTGCCGCCTTCGAGGACCACGCGCTTTCCATGCCACATCGGCTCGATGATGCGAACGCCGGCAACCTTAGCCATCTCCACAGGGATCGCGTCATCGCGTTGCCAGTCCGGATACTTGGCCCATGCATTAAATCGCCAGTTCAACGCTCGCTGCTCGCCCGCCTCGTCACGGACGAAGATTGCACCGGAATCGCGCGTCCACACGCGGTCCGTAGGCAGGTGATGGAATTCGAGGTTGCCCATCTCGACTTCCGCCTTGCGCAGCACGCTGCGCGCGCGCCGCTCCCAGGCGGCATCGTTCACCAGGATGTGCACGGGTTCCACCCGCGCCAGGTGTCGGACGATGTCGGCATAGACCCAGGGGATCGGCTGATACTTGCCGGGCCAGTCGTCGTGATTATGCGGCCATGCGATCCAGGTGGCCGCGTGCGGCTCCCACTCAGCGGGCATGTGCAGCGCGATCTGCGTGGGACGGGTTTGTGCTTCAGAAGTGCTCATGGTTGAAAATGCTTACCGCAGATTAAACGGGTGAAAACGGATTCACACGGATAAACCTCTAAAATCCGTGTTGATCCGTTCTCTTTCCGCGTTCATCCGCGGTAGAAGGTTCATACCAGCAGCCGTTGCGTGATGGGCCCATAGGCGTCGATGCGCCGGTCCCGCAGGAAGGGCCAGTTGCGGCGCACCTCTTCCAGCTTCTTGAGGTCGATCTCACCGACCAGGATCTCTTCCTTATCGTGCGAGGCCTCGGCGATGACCTGCCCGAAGGGATCGCAGAGGAACGAACCGCCCCAAAATTCGAGCCCCTTGCCCGGCGTCTGCTTGCCCATCACGTTACCGGTTTCGTGTCCCACCCGGTTGACCGCGGCAACATAAACCCCATTGGCTATGGCGTGCGCGCGCTGGATGGTGCGCCAGGCATCGTGCTGCGCCGTGCCGTACTGCTGCTTTTCCGCGGGATGCCAGCCGATGGCCGTGGGGTAGCACAGCACGTCCGCGCCCTGCAGTGCGGTCAGCCGCGCAGCCTCGGGGTACCACTGGTCCCAGCAAACTAGGGTACCTATCTTGCCAAAATTCGTCTGGAAGCACTTGAAGCCCAGGTCGCCCGGAGTGAAGTAGAACTTCTCGTAGTAGAGCGGATCGTCCGGGATGTGCATTTTGCGATAGATGCCGAGCAGCGCGCCATCCGAGTTCAGCATGGCCGCAGTGTTGTGATACACCCCCGGCGCGCGCCGCTCGAAAACCGAGGCCACGATGGCCACGCTATTCTCGCGCGCGGCTTCGGCCATGCGCTGCGTGGTGGGCCCGGGGATCGGCTCAGCAAGGTCGAACAACTCCGCATCTTCACGCTGGCAAAAGTACTGGGTGCGGAACAGCTCCGGCAGGCAAACCACGTTGGCGCCGCGCTGCGCGGCTTCGTGCACGGCCTCCGCGGCGCGCCGCACGTTATCGTCCGTATCCGGCCCACACGACATCTGCACCAGTCCGACGCGGTATACCTCTGCCACTTGCTCCTCCACAAAATTGACTTCGTAGGATAACAAACTAGAGAGGTTGTCATTCCGAGTGCCGGTTTTCGGCGCGAGGAATCTGCAGTTTCGCCAAGGTTAGCGAAAATGCAGATTCCTGCGCTGCGCGTCGCTTCGCGTCGGAATGACAATCCATGGGACAAAGGGCAGGGTGTCTGAACCCGGCTTGAGACTTCCCCGCGCTCCTTGCGTCCCTGTACACTCTAGGCCAGAGCGGCGAACATGGATTTTGACCAACTCGAGACCTTTCTCGAAGTGGCGCGATTGTGTAGTTTCTCGCGAGCGGCGGAAAAACGCTTCCGCACGCAACCGGCAATCTCGGCACAGATCCGATCCCTGGAAGAAGAGATCGGCGCGCGCCTGCTCGACCGCAGCGGCGGCAAGGTGTCGATCACCGCACCCGGAAAAGTCTTCCAACGCTATGCGGAGGAAGCCATTGAGTCCCGCCGCGTGGTGCTGATCTCGTTGGCCGAAATGGAACGCGTACCCCGGGGCGAGATCGTGGTAGGCGCGAACGAGGCGACCTGCCTGCACATCCTGCCGGAGGTCTTCGCCAAGTTCAAGCAGCAGTACCCGAATGTTGCGGTCGGCATTAAGCGCTCCGAGCACGGGGGAATCCTGGAATCCATTATCGATAACTCGGTGGATTTCGGCATTGTCTCGCTTCCCGTCAATGACAGCCGGCTCACGGTGGTACCGATCCACAAGGACGACTTAATCGTTATCGCGCCGCCGGGCCACGCACTGGCCAAGAAAAAAGAAGTCACCATAGCCGAAGCGGCGCAGTTTCCGCTGCTGCTGCCGAAAGCCGGCCGCACCCGCGACGCCTTGGACAACCTCTTTCACGAACACCGGGTGAAGCCCATCATCTCCATGGAACTCGACTCCAGCGAACTGATGAAGCGCTTCGTGGCGGCCGAGATGGGGATCGGATTTATCGCTCGCTTCAACGTGCTGGAGGACATGAAGGCCGGGGTGCTGGTCTGCCTGGCGCTAGCCGATGCCCACATCAAGCGCGATTTGGCGCTGGTGTTCCGCAAAGACAAAGCTCTCAGCCGTGCGGCGCTGGCCTTCATCGAAATTGCCGTCAAGCTGAAGCAACCGGCTGTGGCCGCCCGCTGACACCTCTGCCAGAACCACACAGCACCATGTAGTTTCGAGTGGCGCATGGGCTTGCAGCCCACTGATCGAGATAAAGATCGGAGGGTGCCCCACATCTGCCTGCTTTTGGCAGATGTGGGATGATTTTCGACGGGGCGATGCCTGGCAACGATAACGATTCCTGCAGCTCGGAATGACAAAGGAATCTGGCACACGCGCCTGCCCCATCACCGCCCGCCGCCCGCGCGGGTCGAAAAGGATTATTCATCAAATTTTCATCTGGGCCGCGATTCGATGCTTTGTAGATTTCGCTGACGTGTTATAACTTGCGCAAAGGACTACAGTTTCGCTTCATCCTCGTGGAGGCAGGAGAATTGGCCAGAACCAGCGCTCAGACCAGGGACATGGTCCCCAAGCGGATCTTTTTCACCAAAGGCGTCGGCAAACACAAAGAGCGGTTGACTTCATTCGAGCTGGCATTACGCGATGCCGGCATCGCCGCGCATAATCTGGTCCGGGTCTCATCGATATTTCCTCCCGGTTGCAAAGTGCTTCCCCGGGCGGTTGGACTCAAGCATCTTCATCCGGGAGAAGTCGTCTTCGCCGTGGTGGCGGAGAATTCCACCCGCGAGCCGCATCGGCTGATTGCCGCCAGCATCGGCGTCGCCATCCCGGCCGACCGCACCACCTACGGCTATCTCAGCGAACATCATACGTTCGGCGAAACCGATAACCAGGCAGGCGACTACGCCGAAGAACTCGCCGCCGAGATGCTGGCCACCACCCTCGACGTGGAATTCGATCCCGACAAGAGCTGGGATGAGAAGAAAGAGATCTATCGCATCTCGAATAAAATCGTGCGCACCATGAACGTCACCCAGTCCGCCGTGGGCGACAAGCGCGGCCTGTGGACCACGGTGATCGCGGCCGCTTGCATGATCTTTGATTAACCGGCACAGCTTACGACTGGGAAACGGAAAGGCACGCCGAATTGCGCGTGCCTTTATTTCGACAGTTGCTGCTTATTCACCGTGCCCTTCAAGAAGCTGCGTGATCTCACGCTTGAGCAGCGGGAGATCGCCTTCCAGGACGCCCCACACGACTGCATTGGAGACAACGCTGTAGCCGTGTATCAGCCGGTTCCGAAAACTGAGGATGCGTTCGCACCCGGTGACACACTGTCGAAGAGCCGGGTGCAGTTTAAGCGCCTGATTCAGAGCTTCGCCGACAATTTCGAACTTCCGTTCAACCGCTGCGCGGAGAAGAGCGCTGGACTCGTAATCCTCAATAACATTGCCCCTGGTGAACTCCTCAATCTACCCATTGCCTGCGCGATATCCCAGAGATAAGCCCTGAGATCACGCGGCATACAGAATCTCCTGCGTAGCATCCACAGCGCGCCGAATGTATGGGTTCTTGACCGCACTGTGCTCGATCAGGTCGATTGGTTCCTGAAACAGGCGCTCCAGAGCCTTTAAGAGGTCGAAGTAAGCCGAAGCGTGCTCAGCGGGCGGCATCTCATCGAACTCAACCAGCAGGTCGATGTCACTTCGGCCCGACTGGAAGTCAGAACCACGAGCCGAACCGAATACGGACAACTTCCGCACCCGGAACTGGCGGCAGAGCATCACCAATTCCGGCATTCGAGCTTGGAACTCAGGCTTCATAAGTGAGAGTGTAGCGCAGCAGGGCCGCACAAACCGAGATAAGTAGCCGCTGATTTCGCTGATCGACGCTGATCAGACTCGAAGATTCTTCTTCTATTCTCCCGATCAGCGTTCATCAGCGAAATCAGCGGCTGCTTTGTTGGACCGCTTCGTGACCAACCCGCTTACAGCTTCTTCTTTAGCCGCTCCAGCACCGCCGCCACGATCAGCGGCAATCCCACCGTGGCATCCAGGAACAGCTCGCCGAAGCGGCCGCCTTCTTCGGGGGGAACGAACTTGCCCCAGGAAACCGCTTCACTGTAGGGCGAGCCGGACAACCCTCCCCAATAGACCGGCTCCGGACAGATGCGCACGCCGTAGTGATAGCGCTTCAGCGGAATGTCTTCGCCTCCACGACGCACGCGCAGTTCGCAGTAGGGCGCGAACTGCTGCGACCAGTTACGCGGCACCCCACCACCGATGGTGAAGATCCCAAGCCGCTCCTGCTTCAGCAGGGTTTCCGCGAAGTAGTCGAGGTCTTCAAAGGCGTCCCAGCGCAGACGCGCCTTGCCGGCCCGCTGGCGCATGCGGTTGCCCACGGCGAAGTCGAGGCCCAGTTCGGAGTCGGTAAACGCAGGCACAAAGACCGGCACGCCTTTCTCGTAGGCGGATTTCAGAATGCCGCGCCCGGGCGAATTCTTGTGCAGGTGCTCGCCGATGGCGCGGTTGAGCTTGTGCGAGCAAAGGAACTCCTCGGGATCCCATTGGTCGAGTACCTGGCTGACCACGTGTTCCACGTGGTCGAGATTGCGCTCCGGCTCCAGCGTGTCATAGACGCGGTTGTAGCCTGCCTCGTAGAGTTCCACGTCGCTCATCTTCGGGTCGTGGCGGAAATGCGAGCAGCCGGTGGCTTCCACCAATCCGTGCGCCATCAGCGCGCCGGTGGAGACGACGGCGTTCACAATCCCGTGATCGATCAGATCGGCGATGACCAAGCCCTGCTTGGCCACGGTCATGGCGCCGGCGAGGGTCATGACGACAAAGCATTTTTCGTCGCGGGCCATAGCTTCCAGCACGTCGGCGGCTTCGCCCACTTGGCGTCCGGTGAATGCCGTATTGCCCATGGCGCGAACCAAGTCGTCCACGCTATGGATTTGGGATAAGTCCAGCGGGTGAACGGGGATCAGCTTGTCCTCGATGGGATCGTGTAACTTGCGGTCGATGCCGCTGCCTTCATGCTGGTGCTTCAAGTGCCTACCTCGAATGAGCGAATGAGTGTTGCAAAGGTAAAGAAAACCACCAAGCCAGGTCAATGGAAGTGAGGTGGCCTTTAGCCACCGCCCCCCATCAGCACCACTTTGGGGTGAAACAGCGTTCCTGCAACCCGGCTGGCGATGGCGATCAGTTCGTTCTGGCCGTAGAAGACCTTCACCAGCGACGCGCGGGACATCTCGGGAAGGTTCACCGCGCCGCCGTTGCGGATCTTGGCCGCAGCTTCGTCCGTGGCTGTGACCGCGGGCATGCCAGGCATCAGGCGTCGCGGATGGACGAACAACTCCCCGGGCAGCCCTTGCGCGGCGGCCTTCTCGACCTCTTCCAAGCTGCGGGCATCGGCTTCGTCGAATTCGGCAACACGAGTCCGCCGCAAGCTGGAGAGGTGAGCGCCACATCCCACGGCTTGACCCATCTCATGTGCAATAGAACGGATGTAGGTGCCTGACGAAACCCTGGCGCGGAACTGCATGCGCTCGCCGTCCAGCGACAGGACCTCAAATTCTTTGACTTCCACTTCGACCGGCTTCAGTTCCACTTCCTGGTTCTTGCGTGCCAGCTTGTAAGCCGGCACCCCGGCGATCTTCTTCGCGGAGAACGGCGGCGGCATCTGCTGGATGCGGCCCAGGAAACGGCCAGTCAGCTCGCGTAGCTGCTCCAGGCTGAGGCTTACGGCTACCGGTTCGCTGGCCGGCTCTCCTTCGGCGTCGTAGGTGTTGGTAGCGAAGCCGAAGCTTATTTCGCCTTGGTAAGTTTTTTCCGCACTACCGTAGAACTGAGACAACCGGGTCAGGCGGCCCAGCACAAGCGGGAGAACGCCCGTCGCCATCGGATCGAGCGTGCCCAGGTGCCCAATGGAGCGCTCACCAAGAATCCGGCGCGCGCGCGCGACCACGTCATGCGAGGTCATGCCGGCCGGTTTGTCGATTACCAGGACTCCGTTCATGCTCATTCTGCTATCGTGGTACTGCTTTGTGACCGGAACAGCCCGGCTTTTGTAGCGCTGGCGTCTCGCCGGCGGGCCTTCATCAAGGCCGTTGCGAGCGGAACGCCAATTGTAAACGAGCGATGATTCCCATCCGTGACGATGCGCCGCGCTTTACCACGCCCTACGTGAATTATTTTCTGGTGGCGATGAATGTGGCCGTCTTCCTGTTCGAGTTGCTGCTGCCCAGCGCGCAACGCAACCAGCTGATGTACCTCTACGGGTTCATCCCCGCCCACGTAACCGGCTTCCTGACCGCTCCGCACGCCCACATGACCGCCGAGATTGCCTTTGTCCCGGTCCTGACTTCCATGTTCCTGCACGCCTCCTGGCTGCACCTGATCTTCAACATGTGGGCGTTGTGGATTTTCGGGGACAACATCGAGGATTATGTCGGCCATTTCCGCTACCTGATCTTCTACCTGCTCAGCGGGATCGGCGCCGCCTTGCTGCATACCGTGCTGAATCCGGCCGCGACCATCCCGAGCGTCGGTGCCAGTGGCGCGATAGCCGGAGTCATGGGCGCGTATCTTGTGTTATTTCCTTCCGCTCGCGTGCTGACGCTGGTGCCGCTGTTTATCTTCTTTACCTTCATCAATCTGCCGGCATGGCTGGTGCTGGGCTACTGGTTCGTGGTGCAGTTTCTCAGCGGCGCAGCTACCTCGATCGCCTACTCGCAGCAGACCTCCGGCGGGGTGGCCTTCTGGGCGCATGTGGGCGGCTTTATCACCGGCATCGCGCTGATCAAGCTGTTTCCCACCCGGCCGAGGCGCTATCACTTGGCGAGGTGGTAGGAGAAGAACACCGCGGATTTGCACGGATGAAGACGGATTTTCGATGAGGAACCCATCCAAAGAATTGTCATCCTGAGCGCAGCGAAGGATCTGCTTTTTGCTGAAATGAGCACAACAGCAGGTTCCTTCGCTCAGCTCAGGACATATGTGGGGCTCTGAGTTCTGGGAACTGGGAACTTTCCTACAGCGTTCCCGCGGTCGGCGATAGCACAATTTCTTCCACCGTCGCATTCTCCGGCAGCGTGACCGCGTGCAGCACCGCTGAGGCGACGCTCTCCGGTGACATCATGCGCTCGCGGGGCGCATCCGCCCAGAACTGGTTCCAGATGTCGGTATCCGTGGGCCCGGGCATCAGGGCGATGACGCGGATGCCACGCTCGCGGACGTCCATGCGCAAAGTATTAGTGAAGCCCAGAGCGCCGTGCTTCGAGGCGTCATAAGCGCTCGCGCCGGGGAAATTGCCTTTCGCGGCTACTGAGAGATTATTGACAATCGTGCCGCCACGCGGGATGAGTGGCAGCGCGGCGCGCGTGCTGAGAAACAGCCCGGTCAGGTTGGTCTCGATCACGCGGACCCAGTCCTCAATCGCCAATCGATCGACCGGGGCGTTTGGATGCGAGATGCCCGCGTTGTTGAAGAGAATATCCACGCGCCCGAATTCGCGCCGCACGCGCTCGAAGAAGGCCTCGACCGACGCGGCGTTCCGCTGATCGCATTCGGCGCACAAGACCTCGACCCCAAGCGACCAAAGGTGCGACCCCGCCTGCTCCAGCGCATGCCGGTCGCGTCCGGTGATGGCCACGTTGCATCCCGCCTGCGCGAAGCGGCGCGCGGTGGCGAGCCCGATCCCACGGTTCCCGCCGGTAACGACGGCCATCTTGCCGCTGAGCGGCTTGCCGTTGACGTTATCCATACGCTAGTAGCCGTTCGAAACCGGCTTGCGGATGAGCGCCAGAAACTCTTCGCGCGTCTTCTGCGAGCTGCGGAAGGCCCCCAGCATGTGGGACGTCACCGCCGCGGAATGCTGCTTCTCGACTCCGCGCATCATCATGCACAGGTGCCGCGCCTCGATGACCACACCCACCCCCTGCGGCTGGATGGCCTCCTCAACGGCCCGCGCGATCTGCGTCGTCAGCCGCTCCTGCACCTGCAAACGCCGCGCGAAGACCTCCACCACGCGCGGAATTTTGCTCAGTCCGATTACCTTGCCTTTGGGAATATAGGCGACGTGAACTTTGCCGTAGAAGGGGAGCATATGGTGTTCGCACAGGCTGAACATCTCGATGTCCTTCACGATCACCATCTCGTCGTAATCGACACTGAAGAGCGCGCCGTTCAGGATTTCCGTGATGTTCTCCTGATAGCCCTTGGTCAAAAATTGAAAGGCCTTGTGGACGCGCTCCGGCGTTTGCAGAAGGCCCTCCCGCTCCGGGTCCTCTCCGATGCGGACGAGCATCTCGCGGACCAGGTCTTCAAAGCTGGCGCTGGTGGTCGTTATGGTCTCTGTCTTCATCCTGATCCTTAATCGTTATGACGCAAATGCCAGCGAGGTTTGCAGACAACTACGGACAGTCCGCAGCCGTTGACCCCAAGGCGTTTGAGCCGCTGATTGACGCTGATGAATGCTGATCGGAGAAGAGAACGTTTAACGCATTTCTTATCAGCGCTGATCAGCGTTCATCAGCGGCCATGTTCCTAATAGCCTACTATCCCCGACGTGCTGGTCGGAGCCGTGTATTCAAATGAGTTCAGCGAGGTTTCGTCGAGCTTCACTTTTTCCAGATGAGCAGCCTGGAACTCACGCCGCAAAATGTCAAAGATTCTTTCAGCCAGCAACTCGCTGCTGGGCACCTGATCCGCGAAATCGGGCAGCGTGTTCAGGTTCTGATGGTCGTATCGCGATAGAATAGCGCGCTCCACCGCCGCATCCAACTCCGCCAGATTGCACACCATGCCAGTTTGCGGATCGACCTTGCCGCTCACCGTGACCTCGAGCGCGTAGTTGTGTCCATGGCCGTACGGGTTGTTGCACTTTCCGTACGTGGCCAGATTCTCCGCCTCCGACATGCGCGCGCTGTGCAGCCGGTGCGATGCGCAGAACCGGTACCGCTTGGTCAGATAGGCCTTCATGGCTCTCCGTAGTAGTCCACGAACAGGTCGGGCGATTCATAGAGGCGCACCCGGTGCAGGCGGGCGGCGCCATTCGGAGATCCCAGGCCACGCTCCAACCGCTGCCAGATCGAGAGGGCCAGATTCTCCGTGGTGGGAATCTTCTCCGCGAACTCGGGGATTTCCTTGTTCAGAAAGCGATGATCGAATACATCCATGACCTCGCGATTGAGCACCTCTTTGATGTCGGTCAGATTGGCAACGTAACCGGTGCGAGGGTCGATTTCGCCCTTAAGCGTGACCTCCAGCGTGTAGTTATGGCCGTGCCCGTACGGGTTATTGCACTTGCCAAAAAGCCTCTGGTTCTCCTCCGGGGTGAACTCCGGGTTGTGATAGTAATGCGAGGCGGAAAACTCACATTTGCGCGTCAAGTAAACCATTGCTGTCCTTGCGTATTCGACTGGTAATTTGCTGTTCGAGCTATCCGTTCAATTTCTGATTTCTGATTTACAATTTCTGACTTGACGAGTTCCGAGGCCAATCGGAAATCAGAAATCGCAAATCAGAAATTGAATGTCAGATCTCTCTTGCGGCGTATTGCCGGCCTTTCCAAGTAACCACTCCTTTGCGATGCAGCCGTTGCGAACGCAGCAACAAGTAAGCCAACAACGGCGCGCCCAGCGGCGCAAACAGCAGGCTTGATACCCAATCGAAATGCGCCTTCCGCACCCGGCGGAGGAAGTTCAGCCAGGTCGGAATCGCAATCAGAGCAGCGAGCGCGGCCATGAAATATGCCCCTGCCGGGACCGCCAGCGCAGCCGTTAGGAATGCCACCGTGCTTGCCAGAAATTCCAATAAACGCTTCGCCGCCAACGCCCCAGGCTTGGGAAATAGCAATGCCAGGTTCTTCGTCCAACCTTCGCGCATCTGCGCCCAGCCGCGATACATGCGGGTCGAAACCACATCGCCGCCGAAGCGAAAGCGCAAGCTGCCGCCGGACTGCTTCACCCGGCGCGCGATGGCCACATCTTCGAGCAACTCATGTACGACCGCCGCGTGCCCACCGATTCGGTCATAGGTGCTGCGCCGGATCAGCAGAAACTGGCCATTGGCTGCGGCGGCCGACGAACTCGGATCGCATACCTCGCGGGGTTTGTACGCCGAGGCCAGTTCCGCGAAGATCAGCGGCATCACCGCCCGTTCGGCAAAGCCGTGCACCTCCTGCGCTGGCGAGTAGGAGAGCAGGTCCGCGCCTCGCTCTTGTGCCTCTTCGAGCGCACGCCAGACACCTCCGGGGCGATGCGTGGTATCCGCGTCGGTGAACAGCAACCACTCGCCGCCAGCGGCGTCCGCGCCCACCTGGCAGGCGTGCGGCTTGCCCAACCATCCCAGGGGAAGGGGGCCGGCGTCGATTACCTGGACGCCGGCAAACGATTCCCCAATCTGCCGGGTGCGGTCGGTCGATCCATCATCCACTACGATGATCTCGAGCCGCTGGCCGCCGAGCGGACCCCACATCGGCTCGGATGTGGAGTAACTCTCGGGCCACGCAGGATCCTCCGTGAGCGAGGCAAGGCAACGTCCGAGGCAGGCCTCTTCGTTGCGCGCCGGGATAATGACGGAGAACATGCGTAGTCCTTGTCATTCCGAGCGAAGCGAGGAATCGCTATCCTCGTCGGCAAGAAAAGGGATTCCTCGCTTCACTCGGAATGACAAACGCACCACAGTTCCGCGCTCAGGAATTAACAATTGCCAATTACCACTTGGTATTATAGGAGACGTGAACCGCTTCTGTTTGCTTCTGGTTCTTGCCGGCCTGGCATTGCTCGCGGGCTGCCGCAGCGGCTCGACGCCGCCCGGAGTCAACGGCCAGGCTCCCGATTTTACTCTTAAGGACACGGACAAGACCGTTTCCCTTAGTCAATTCCGTGGCAAACCCCTGGTGCTGAACTTCTGGGCCACCTGGTGCCCGCCGTGCATCGAGGAAATTCCTTCGATGATTAGGCTGCAGACCCTGATGGGGGGCAAGGTGCAGATCCTCGGCATCAGCACTGACGTGGACAACGATGCCTACCGCCGCTTCATCTCTGACAAAAAGATCAACTTCCTCACCGTACGCGACGGCGACCAGCGGGTGAACACGATGTACGGCACCTACAAGTTCCCTGAGACTTACATCATCGACGGCAAAGGAGTCATCCGGCGCAAGTTCATCGGAGGCGCCAACTGGGATTCGCCGGAGATTGTGGGGTACCTGCAGTCGCTGCAGTAGTGCTTGGCGTAGCGCCGCACATGGCGGCACAGGCCTGTCTGCAGCAGAGGTTATGCACAGGCTGTGCCGCGACAATGACAGGATCCTAGGGTTAGTGGCTGGTGAAGCAGAGATTCGCCGTGTGGTGGCCCTTCAGCAAGGGAGATAGGATCGCAATCACAGGGAAAGGCTGGTGAGGAATATGTCATCGAATCAGAGCAATCAGACCGGAAACGAGGAAGGTACGCAAGACCAGGACAAAGACAAAGGCATCAGCCGGCGCAGGTTGCTCCAGTATACCTGCGGCTGCATGGGAACCGCCGCACTGATGTCCATCGGCGGAAGTGTCAATGCCTTCGCCGCGGGGGGCGCCAAGAAGCAGACCGGCTTGCCCCGGGAGGGCGACGTGCTGGTGGTTGTTGAAGAGACAGCAGCGATCCCGGAAGAGACACAAGAGAAGGTTCTAGCTGGAAGCAGTTTGCACGGTGAAAAGCCTCGAAGTAGCTCTCCGGAGACGCAAGAGAAAAGCGTGAAAGACAACCAACACGAACGCACGGTGAAGCCCGTGACTCTGAGTGATCTCAAGGTCGATGGAGAACCGCTACTGGTTTTCCCGAAGGATCCCAAGGGCGCTGTCCGTGAAGAGGAAAACTCCAAAATTCTCTTGTTCCGGACGACACCCGATAAATTTTCGCCGTCCGTGAAGAGCAGTTCCGTGCAAGGAGTTATAGCGTATTCGGCCCTGTGCACCCATCTCGGGTGTGTCCTGACAAACTGGAACGACGACAAGAAGCTAATGGTTTGCCCTTGCCACGATGCCACCTTCGACCCATATGACAAAGCCAATTTCACCAATCCCGGTCCGCGCCCGCTCCCCATCTTGCCGATCAAGATCGAGAACAATCAGTTCATCGTGACGGACGACTTCAGCGGCTGGGTCGGCGCCAATGAAGGCTAAGAGGCCAAGCGGAATGTTTCGCCGCAGGGTGTGTCCAGCGTTCTGTGTAAATGGTCAAGGTTTGATTTTGGGATGGGGTGCAGGGGAAGGGTACCCCTTCCCCTGCCCAGCTCTGTAGACGCGTTGTTCGCGGTCCTTGCGTAACTCTCTCGAAAGCCGGCATCCTATCGGACCCCTGACAGCAGGAATGGCCCGAATTCCCTCCGCAACCTCGGCCAATGCTGGGGATTGCTCCCCCGTGTCTTCTCAAGCCCTTGCCGGGCGATAAGAGCTTTCTAATCCTGTGACCTCGGTGGCGGTACACCGCTTGCACTCATGTTTACGTGCTGTCTCCGGGCGCAACTCCGAGTGCGGAGTGCGCTCGTAGGCACCGCCGATTCCGCCGTATAGCTGTAGCTGCCCGGCAGGATCCACTTGCCCCAATCCCGCACGCTGCGCCAGTTGGGGGACCGTAGGAGGCTACATCTTGAGCGTGCCCCATCTCGCCTGCCTCGCTGCGGGACTTGCGTTGAACGATCGCGACCGATTGCTCCTGGAGCACCTGCCCCAAGTGCGGTACCTGGCACGCCGCATTCATGACCGGCTCCCCAGCCACGTGCCGCTGGCGGACCTGATCCAGGCGGGCGCCCTGGGCTTGCTCGACGCCTTCAGCAAGTTCGACTCCAGCCGCAAGGTGCACTTCAAATCCTATGCGGCCTTCCGAATTCGCGGCGCCATCCTGGACAGCTTGCGCGCCCTCGACTGGGGACCGCGCGAGCTGCGTCGCCGCGCCCGCCAGGTGCAGCAGGCGGCGAGCCGTCTGGAATCCTGCCTGGGCCGCTCGCCCACCGAACCGGAGCTGGCGCAAGGACTGGGGATGAAATTGGATTCGTTCCAGCGCCTGCTGACAAGCTTGCGCCGCCTTGATCTCGGTTCGCTGGAGTCGGATAACGCCGACAGCGAAGACTCGCCCCACGACGTCCCCGCCAGTTCTTTGCAGAGCCCCTACTGGTACTGCCTGCACGCGGAGATCAAGTCGGTGCTGGCCAAGGCCCTCGCGGAATTGACGGATAAGGAGCAGAAGGTACTGGCGCTCTACTACTACGAAGAGCGCACCATGAAGGATATCGGCGCGGTGCTCGGAGTGGGCGAATCGCGGGTTTCGCAAATCCACTCCCTGGCGTTGCTGCGGCTGCGCGCACGGCTGGAAAGCTCATTCCCGCCGCGGCTGCAGCACGAATTATCCTAGCTCCGCATTGATTCGCGATAACCTCCATTTCCCTGCGCAGCCTGAAACGGGAAAAAGAAGCGCGAGCAAAACACCCCTCCGTTAAGGCTTGCTCCCATCCTGCCGATGAATACACGGACAGGAGGCGCCGGAAAGCGGAAGGAAGTAGAGCCGGCTCTTACATCCGAAGCTCCGGGCCCCCTGAATCACCGCACCTACAACTGGGACCGAACCGAGGCGGAAACGATGGTGTATGAAGCGGAAACGATGGTGCATGAAGTCGAGGTACAAGATGGGAGACATTCAATTCGACCGCGTTCCTGCTATTGCGCCAGCGGGCGAGCCGCACGTGCGCAACTCGTCGGATGCGCCTGCACGGCAGGATACGCCTGCGCGACACCCGGCCAAGCCGCCGCGCCAGAGCCAAGACGCCGAAGAGGACGCGACCAACGAGTTGGCGGCTGACGACGACCCCGGCTTCGCGGCGGAGGACACCGAAGTGCCCCATGTCCTGGATCGCTTCGCTTGAGATGCGAGAGCAACCGTGCTGGGGTTCTTGGAGTAAATACTCCAAGCCGGCAAGACCGACCCCGCCCTGCCGGCCTGGGACCGCACCGCCGCTCCCGCAGGCGGGAACAGAACCGCCGTTGGCCTCGCCGGTGACAGTGCCAAAAGCGCAGACTAGCAACCCCATCGTCTGCTTTCACAGGTGTAATCGGCAGTTTGGGAATAGGCTTTAGCAGTCAGCCCGCGGAGTGAAGAGCCTGTCCTGAGCGGAGCGAAGGAACCTGCTGTTGGGCTCCGGTTCAGCGAAAAGCAGGTCCTTCGCTTCGCTCAGGATGACAATTCTGTTCTAGTTCCGAATGTCGCTCATCCGGATTTCGATCTCGGCTTTCTCTTCGGCGGTGAGCGGCAACAGCGGCAGGCGGACTGGTCCTCCGTAGTAGCCATTGAGATCGCAGGCGTATTTCACGCCTGGGATGCCCAACTCCCCGGCGACCCTTTTTGCCGCGGCGGCCACCCGTTGCTGCTTCTCGCTTGCCAGCTTTTGGTCGCGGTCCTTCCACGCGGCGTAGATCTCGTACATGGCGGTGGGCGCCGGATCGGCGAAGGCGACGATCGCTCCCACCGCCCCGGCATGCAACGAAGGAAGAAACTTCTCCGCCGAACCTACCAGCACCTGGAATCCGACTTCCTTGGAGCGGGTACGGGTTGCGACCGGCACGGCAAGCGACGACGAAGAGCGCCCCGCATCTGCACCCGGTTCGCAGGAGGGGGATTCTGACTCACCCACATCTGCCAAAGGCGGGCAGTTGTGGGACCGTAGTGTAAGCATGCGGCCGGTCACCGCAGCTTGCGTCTCGGTCGCGGTCGCCGTCCGCCGGATGTGCCTGGTGCCTTCGGCTATGCGTTGCACCTTCTCGATCGACCCACTGGAGTCCTTGATCCCGATCACGTTCGGGTGCGCGGCCAACTCGACCACCAGCTCCGCGGGAATGTCGTAGCCCGTAGCTTGCGGGAAGTTGTAGATGAGCACCGGCAGCGGCGAGCGGTCAGCCACAAATCGATAGAACGCCAGCATGTTGGCCGGATGGTTCATCTGGTCCTTGTAGTAGTGCGGGGTGCGCACCAGGGCTACGTCGTAGCCGATTTCCGCGGCATACTCGGTGAGGCGCAGGGTCTCCAGCGCGGACTCCACCCCGGTACCGGCGATCAGGAGCTTATCCGGCGCGGCCGCCTGGCGCGCGCTTTTCAGCACCTCGCGGCGCTCCTGGTCGCTTAGCAGGATGGCCTCGCCCGTCGAGCCCAGCACCACAAGGCCGCTCAGCGGCGACCTACAATAGCGGTCCACGTTGTGCTCGAGCTTCTTGAAATACACCTGGCCATCCGCATAGTAGGGCGTGGTGATGGCCGGAAAGATGCCGTACAAGAGCATGATGTCCTCGGTTGTAAGCTGAATGTCGACAGCTGGCGCGGCTGCCTGGACCGCAAGCGTCCAGGATATCGTTTTCCCCTGGATTAACAAAGAGTTACGGCCTCGGCGGCAACTGCCAAATCGCTACATACATAATCGCGCCCATCTCCGCCGTTTCCATTGGTCTAAGGGACCTAAAGTTCAAATCCCCGCAAATAAGGTCCGCACCTGAGCTTCCCTAGGGTGAGTCTCCGATTGGCCAAGTGGTCACACCCAGCGACACTTGCTCAGGCCGGAAAACCGGCCATGAGCGGGGTCCCCAAAGCGTAGTGCGGCTTTTACGTTTTGCCCTTGAGAGCGTGGCCAGATCTCACACGCCGTCCCGCCTGAATTAACCCTCAGGAGATTCCAAATTTTGAAGAAAACAATTGTAACCGTCCTTTGCCTGTTCGCCTTTGCCGCTGCAGCCTTCGCCCAGCTCCCGACTCCGCCGTCAACAGCCCAGACTTTTTCCAGTATTGACGATATGAGCGGCTGGTCTTCCTGCAATACCTATGCGTGCGCAGGCGGCAAGAGTGGCAGCTACTGGATGGCGCTGTATCAGACGGCGCCCTCGCAGGATGGCAGTAGCGCAGAGTTTCATGCTTCCGGCGCGGCCGTGAATGCCCTTTGGTGGAAGAAATTCGGCGCGCACGATGCAGCCAAGAACTTCATCTGGGACTTCTGGGTGCAGCTCGACAGTGCTTCCCTTACCGGCACCCAGGCGCTGGAATACGACGCTTTCCAGTTCGTCGGTGGCTACAACTACATGATCGGCAGCCAGTGCAACTACGCCGCCAAGGTTTGGGACGTATGGAACGAAGCCACCGGCCACTGGATCCACACGGCGGTCCCCTGCCCGAAGTTTTCGCCCAACGTGTGGCACCACATTCAATGGTACGTGCAGCGCGTCCCCAACACGCATAACTATCACTATGTCACGCTGGTGGTGGATGGCCGCGCCTACTCCGTGAACCAGACCTACCCGGCCAAGTATCTCGCGTGGGGCAGCAACGTCGGCGTGCAGTATCAGCTTGATGTCAACTCGACTGGCGTCGGCTATCACGAGTGGGTCGATAAGTCGAAGTTTACGATCTGGTAACCTGCCGGCAGCACGGGCGATAAAAGGTCGAAGCCGACCTTCCGGCAAACCGGCCAGAGGTTCTGCGACACAAAGGGCGGAAGTGCGCAAGCGCTCCGCCCTTTCGATTTTTTGAAAAAATCTTTTACCGCAGTCGCACATGGGATGAGACATCCCACGCAGAAAACATGAAAATGGATGGCGTCATCCTGAACGACCGGAGCCCTGGTGTTTGGCGCAGGGGTGAGTCGAAGCCCTGAGCGAAGCGAAGGGGAAGGATCCTGCGCGTACCACCGAGATCCCAGCGATGCGCGCGAGATCCTTCGCGTCCTCGCACCGAAGACGGGAGCTCGTTGCTCAGGATGACGCCTTCGTTGAGGATTGGCGCACGAAGCCTAATTTTCAGGGCAGAGGGCGCAGAGGACGCGAAGAAATCAGAAAAGCCCGTCACTGGGATGCGGCCCGTTTTTGGCCAAGGTGTGTATGAGGCGTAAAGCCGTGGTGGAGAACCCACGGCTTAGCGCAGTTAAGCATTTGCCCGCTGCTCATCGGCACCGGCGAGACTATTCACGCCAGCTTGTTAGTTACACATCTTTCAACTTCTCCTCGTCCATAGCGAAATTGTGCCCGAACTTGTGGATGACAGTGTTCTGGATTTGCACTCGAATTTCAGCTTCCGTTGAGCAGAGGGCTTCAATGTTCTTCTGGTAGAGAACGACGTAGTCAGGTCCCGTTGTCAGGTCGAACACGCTTCTCTCTAGTCAGGGCACGCCGTGGAAGATTCTCGGCAAGTACCGTGCCGCCAGTTCTGCTCGTATTCATCGACAAATCCCTTGATATGCCGTCTCCGGACCTCTAATTCGGGGTCTTCCAGCGGATGGCGGATCGTCTCTTCGTCTGCCTCGGCCAGCCAAGCCTTGCAAGCCTGATACTCGCGTTCGTTGACGATGAAGTCGTTCTGGAGTGAGGGTACGGGTTTCATGTCAGCGGCCAGTAAATATCCCCCGGCAGAGCCGGGGGCTTTAGGATGTGAGCCGCTCAAAGCGGCTGAGCGGGGTCGCTAACGCGGCCCCGACATTCTTGGCCACCTGAAGGTGGCCCCTTCAGCGCCACATGTTCAACTGATCCAGGCGCTTGTCCTCTTCCTCCTGCGTGCGGATGTACTCTCGGATCGATGTCTCGTCCCGCCCGACCGTCGACACAAAGTATCCCCGCGCCCAGAAACTCTGCCCTACAAAATTCTGTTTCCGCCCTCCGTACACTCGCGCCAGATGAATCGCACTCTTCCCTTTCATAAACCCAACCACCTGCGCCACCGCGTACTTCGGCGGGATCGATATCAACATGTGCACGTGGTCCGCCAGCAGATGCCCTTCCTCAATCCGGCTTTCCTTCTGCTCCGCCAGTTTGCGGAACACCTCTCCCAAATACTTCCGCAACTCCCCATACAACGCTTTCCGCCGGCCCTTTGGGATAAACACCACATGGTATTTGCACTCCCATTTCGAGTGGCTTAAGCTTTCATACTCGTCCATCCAGTTTCTCCTTTGCGTGTGCTTCGCGGCTCACGCCAGGAGTTTCTTGGATGGACTCCCGTATCTGTCAAACTTCGCGTGCCTCCCCGGCAGAGCCGGGGGAACTCCCATTTCATTAGGATGCCGCTTCCTCGGCCACCCGTCCGGCGTGGTTGTAGATTGTTATACGTGGAGTTTTGCAGCCGCTCTTCTCATCGTTCTCCTGGAACAGAACGGCGTGGCACTGGTGCAGCCTGCCACAGGTCGGCCGCGATCAGGCGGGCAAGACACGGCCGTGGCAGACTCACCATCCGGATGCTTCCTTGGGGTTGGGGTTGTGCCAACCGCCGTCTGAAGTGATAATCGCGTCAGCCTCTTTCGGTCCCCAGCTATGGCGCTTGTAGGGGCGAGCCCGGTGGTGACTTTTCAGGACTGGATCGACCACCGCCCAAGCGGCCTCAACTGTGTCCTCACGGGTGAAGAGCGCTCCATCGCCGGTCATGGCGTCGCCCAAAAGCCGTTCGTAGGGCGATTCTTCGCATGCGTGTTCTTCCGACAGATAGAGCTCTCGCTGTTCCCCCACGAACTCCTTTCCTGCGAGTTTGACGCGAGCGGCGAGGGCGATGGCCGAGCTGGGGGAGAGCCGGAAGCGCAGATAGTTGGCCAGCCCGGTCGTCGGCGCTGAGTCAGCGAAAAGCCTCTGTGGCGGCGGCTTCAGCTCCACCAAGACCTCGGTCGCAGTATCGGCCAGATATTTTCCGGAGCGCAGGTACCACGGCACCCCTTCCCAGCGCCATGAGTCGATGCAGAGCCGCAGGGCGCAGAAAGTCTCGACGTCGGAGCTCTTCGCCACGTCGGGCTCCATCCGGTAACCAGCGTACTGGCCACGCACCAAGTCGTCGGACTTCAGTGGGCGCATGGCCCGAAAGACCTTGGCCTTCTCGCTGTGCACGGCTCCAAAGTCCCTACCGGCCGGCGGTTCCATGGCAAGCAGCGCGACAATCTGGAAGAGGTGGTTCTCGATCACATCGCGCAGACAACCGGCGGTTTCGTAAAACGCTCCGCGCCCCTCTACGCCGAAATCCTCGGACAGGGTTATCTGGACGCTGGCCACGTAGTTGCGGTTCCAGATTGGCTCCAGAAACGAATTGGCAAAGCGGAAATAGAGGATATTCATGATTGCCTCTTTCCCGAGAAAGTGATCGATGCGGAAGATCGAGTCTTCCGGGAAGACCGTGCGAGCAACGTGGTTGAGCTCCCGCGCGGAGGCCAGGTCACGTCCGAACGGCTTTTCGACGATAACGCGTGCATGCTCGGCCAGGCTCGCGGTACCGAGTCCTTTGATTACCGTCTCGAAGAGCGAGGGAGGGATAGCGAGGTAGTGCGCCGGGCGCCGGGCGCTACCCAGCGCCCGTTTGATCGCCGTGAACGTGCCTGGGTCTTTATAATCCCCGCTCACGTACCTGAGCAGGGACAGAAGATGGTGGAGGGCGCGCTGGTTATCGATCCCGCATGATCGCTTTATGCTGTCCGTCACGCGTTTGTGCAGACGCGCCAAGCTCCACTTCGGAAAGGCGACGCCGATTACCGGGACCTTGAGATCGCCTCGTTTCGCCATCGCATAGAGTGCCGGGAAGATCATCTTGTGGGCGAGATCGCCCGTCACACCGAAGAGCACCAACGCGTCAGAGCTGGAGACGGTCATGCGGCAACTCCCTTCCTATCATCGGCGTTCTCCTCATGGCCGCCCGCACCATGTTGGCTGCCATCCGCTCCAGTCCGATCATGGCCAATTCCATGTGGTTTTTCTTTCTCCTGCCAAGAGGCACTAGCTACTTCTCTTCCCCTGCTGAAACGCCTCCGCCGCGGCGATGCGCTTGGCGATCGGCGGATGCGAGTGAAACAGCCATTCGACGATCTTCGACGGCGATCGCTCGGCAAGGTTCTGATCGGCCAGTTTGTTCATCGAGGTAATAAACGGCGCCACGTCCGGAATCGATTGCCAGGCGTAACGGTCGGCCTGGCGCTCGTTACGCCGCGACCAGGCGTTCAACACCGGCGAGAGCAGCAGGGATAGTCCGCTCGACACCAGCACCAGCAACGGCAGGTCGGCAAAGTCACTGATGAATTCGAACATCTTGCGCTGATCGACCGCATAATGAAGCACCCCATTCGCCAGATAAAGGCCGGCAAACGTCACTGCCACCTGCAGCAGGATGCTCCACAGAATGTGCCGGTGCACGTGATGTCCCAGCTCGTGGGCGAGCACGGCCTCGATCTCGTCGTCGGTGTAATGGTTGAGCAAGGTGTCGGCCAGGATGACCCGTCGCGTGTTGCCTAATCCCGCCAGCGCGGCATTGGCCTTGTTGCTCTTTTCCGAGAGCTTCCACTCGTAAACCCCGCGCACGCGGGTTCCCGCGCGCTCCGTCAAACGCACCAGACGGTCCCGCAATTCCTGGTTCTGCAGCGGCTCGAATTTGTAAAAGATGGGGAACAGCAGCACCGGCGCCAGTTGCGCGAAGAGCAGAAACAGCCCGACGAACACGGCCCAGGAGATCAGCCACCAGTGGTTCGGGGCACTCCGCATGAGGTTGTAAACGAACTCGGCGAGCAGCGCGCTTAGCAGCAGTCCCACCAGAAATCCCTTGGTTTCGTCCCAAAGCCACGAGCCGAACTTCTGGTTGGAAAGATGAAAGCGGCGTTCCAGGCGGTAGCCGTAGAGATCGAGTCCCACCCCGGCCAGCTTGAAGATCACCGCCAGCTCGACGATGAAGAAGAACAGCGCCAGCATGTATCGCTGGCCCGCCAGAGAAAACGCCAGATCGCGCAACCCGCGCGTCCAGCCGGTCGCCAGCAGGAGCACCAGCAGGGCGAGGCCGAGCAGCAGGTCAAAGATGCTCAGCCGCCGCTGAATGCGGTTATAGCGGCGGGCTTCCGGGCTGTCAGTCGCGGTGGTTGGGGCTGCGATGGCCAAGCCGTTAAGTTAGTAGCTTCGGCCGCTTCGATGCAAGTCCCGGCGGGAACGGCCGGAGAAACACCCACCACGGAGACACGGAGGCATGGAGGAAAACAAAGAGAATTTCACCGTGTCACCGTGCCTCCGTGGTAGGTTTCAAACAGCAATCGTCCGCACCCCAAAGATTGCCGTTCCCACCCGCACGCAGGTCGCGCCTTCTTCAATGGCGACTTCGAAATCGTGCGACATCCCCATGGAAAGCACATCCATGGAAACTCCCGGCAGTTTGCGCGCGGCGATCTCCTGGCGCACCTCGCCCAGCATCCGGAAGTAAGGACGGGCACCCTCAGGATCTGGCGTGTACGGAGGAACCGTCATCAAGCCCCGCACTTTCAGATGCTCCAGCGACTTTGCCGCGCGAAGCATGCCTTCCAACTCCTGCGAGCACGGCGCCACGCCATGTTTCTGCTCTTCCCCGCCGACATTCATCTCAATGAGGACGTTAAGCATCCGGTCGAGCCGCGCAGCCGCCTCCTCGATGCGGCGCATCAGCCGTAGCGAATCCACCGAATCGATCCAGCCAAATAGTTCCGCACCCCGTGCGCTCTTGTTGGACTGCAGATGGCCTATGAGGTGCCATTCCGCCCCGCTGAGCGAATCCAGTCCTGGCGCCTTGTCGGCAAATTCCTGTACGCGGTTTTCGCCGAAGATCCGCTGCCCGGCGGCATGGGCTTCCACGATCGCTTCGGCGGGAAAGGTCTTGCTGACCGCCATCAGAACGATGTCGTTCGGCGCTCTGCCGGCGCGACGCGCGGCTCGCTCCAGGCACTCGCGCACACGAGCTAGATTGTCTGCAATTGCCATAGACGAGTCTTACAGTAGAAGCTACAGCTGGAAAAATCTACACGGAGACACCCTTCGACTTCGCTCAGGGCAGGCTCCGGCACGGAGGAGAAGAGAACAGCCGAAACAACAAAGCTCCCGTCTTCTGTCCCCCAAAGGGTTTTTCTCCGTGTCTCTGTGTCTCAGTGGTAGGTGTTCCCTACATAATTGCCGTCGGGGGCGCGGGTTCGTCCGGCGAGCCGGCGTTGGCCAGCGGCAGCTTGATCATGACCGCGACCAGCACCGCGAGCCCGATCAGGCCGGAAATCCAGTGCGGATTCTCCAACAGCTGCGGCATCTTGTGGCCGGTGCCGACAATCGCCGCGATCACCAGGCCGCACAACGCTTCGCCCGCGATCAGGCCCGAGGCGGTCAGCACGCCGGCGTTATCCACGCGCGCCTTCTGGGCGTCGTTCAGCCCGCGCCGGTCGCGAAGTTTGTCGGTAATCCAGCGGATCATGCCGCCCACAAAGATGGCAAACGTCGTCTCCAGCGGCAGGTACATGCCGACCGCGAACAGCATCGGGCTCTTCACCTGCACCATGATCAGCGCAAAGCCCATGAAGATTCCGACCACCACCAACGGCCACGGCATGTTGCCGCCCACGATGCCCTGCGCCAGCATGGCCATCAACCCGGCCTGGGGCGCGGGCAAGGCGGCGCTGCCAAAGTGGTAGGCCTTGTCCAGAATCATCAAAGGAAAGAACAGCACCAGGCTGGAAATCACCACCCCGAACAGATCGCCGATTTGCATCTTGCTGGGCGTGCCGCCCAGGATGTAACCGACTTTCAGGTCTTGCAACATCTCTCCGGCAACGGCCGACGAGACGCACACCACCGCCGCCACGCCCAGCACGGCCGCCACGCCGCCAGCGCCTGACACGCCCAGGGCCACCATCAGCAGCGCCGCTACCACTAGCGTGCACAGCGTCAGGCCGGAGACGGGGTTATTGGACGAGCCGATCATGCCCACGAGGTTCCCGGACACGGCCGCGAAGAAAAAGCCCAAGACGATCATCACCGCGGCCGAAACCACCGCGCCGGAGATGATCTTCGATGTGGTCAACTGGCCGGCATTCGCCAGGAAGTAGTAGTAGAGCGCAATCATGGCGACGAACACGGCGCCCACCCCGGCGAACACCACCTTGGCGCTCAGGTCGCGCTCGGTGCGGTCACCGGCTTCATGCGCCACGGCGGACTTCTTCAGGTCGCTGACCGCGCGAGCCATGCCAACGCCCAACTGCGCACGCATGCGGAACAGGGTGAAGCTGGCGCCCACCAACATGCCGCCCACCGCGATCGGCCGCACGATCGAGTACCACACGCCACCGGCAATGCCGCCCCAATAGTTAATTGCGTTGGCGCCTTGTGGCATCGGAGGCAGAGTCGGTCCGAGGAAATAAATTAGAAGCGGAACCAGTAAACCCCAGGCCACTACGCCGCCGGCGAAATTCAGCGCCGCCAGCCGCGGCCCGATGATGTAACCCACGCCCAAATACGCGGGACTGATGGCAGGCGAGGTGAACGTGCTCATGCCGCCGGTGGCCACCGCCGGAGCACCGGCGCCGCGTCCAATGCGCAGCCCGTTGGTCATGGTCGGAATCTTCACCAGCAAGGTACGGGTGTACCAGTACAGATTGATCTGCGACAGGAAGTACATCACCGCGCCAAAACCCATGTTGGCAAACAAGATCTTGGCCGCCTTGCTGCCCTGCTGTCCCGCCTTGTGAATCTCCGAAGCAGCGACGGATTCGGGGAACGGCAACTCCGGGTCTTCGACCATAACCCGCCGCAGCAGGGTGACGAACAGGATGCCCAGCGTGCCGCCGATCACCATCAGCGCCACGGATTGCCAATATCTCTCCGCACCCAGAGTCGGCCACAGACCGGTCAGCACGAAAGCCGGGATGGTAAACACCGCTCCCGCGGCCACCGATTCGCCAATGGCGCCGATGGTTCGCGCCATGTTCTCTTCCAGCAGCGAACCCTTCATCAGTCGCAAAACCGACATGCCGATGACCGCCGCCGGGTACGTTGCCGCGATGGTCATACCGGCCTTTAGGCCAAGATAGGCATTGGCCGCGCCCAAAATGCCGGTCATCAGCAGGCCCAGGATGACCGCCCGCAGGGTGAACTCACGCATTTCCAGGTGCGCGGGAACGTAGGGCTGGTGCTTGCGGGTCACGCCGGAGGCGGTGGTGGGAGTGCTCATGGAGAGTCCTCGCAAATTCAGTGGATGCGGTTGGGGCTACACCGGTAGCGCGGGTTGGCGGCCTTATGTGTCAGGGTGGAGCAGGCCCTCAGGCCTGCAAAACCGAAGCTGCCTCTGATTTAGCGTCTGAGGTCACAGGCTCTCCGCACCTCGGCGGCTAAAGCCGAAGATAACCCCGATCTATCATGCAGCGCTAAAGCGCTGCTCCACCCAACTCTGAATCTACCGTTCCGCGATCCAGCCTTTTAACCCCAGTTTCATACTGCGCAGGCATTATATATGGGTAATTGCAGCCGCAACGCAGCGCGGCTTATACTGACGTGTGGATGCCAGTCCATTTGTGAAACGAAAGCAATCCAGCCGGCATCTGCCGGCTCGAGGAGGATCGTCTTCAGCAATGCGAGTAGCCTAACTCGCACGCGGAAGGCCCCGGGACCCGATGGGGGCCCCCGACAAACGGAAGCTGCTTGTCGGGGATCAAAGGGTGTGTTTGCCCTCGCCTCAAGCTTCGGAGCCGCGGCGGAGGGAGTTTTTGCTATCCTCTTCCCCAGCCTTTGCCGTTTCTGCTCCGCTCCCTTGACCAGGATTTCCCGTGTTCCGGTATGCGACGCCTGCCTGGATGGCATTCGCGCGCTCGATACCCCGGTCTGCCCGGTCTGCGGCGAGCGCCTCTTGTCGCCAAGCCAGACCGAGGGCGACGGGACCTTGCCTGTCGCCGATCCGTGTCCTGCCTGCCGGCGCATCGAACCGCCCTTTGTGCGGGCGGTTGCCTATGGCAGCTACCAGGGCGCCTTGCGCGAGATGATCCACCTGCTCAAGTATGAGCAGGTCAGGCCCGCGGCCTTGGTGCTGGGCCGCATGCTCGGCGAATTGATCCGGGGCCTCTCCACCGAATTTGGCGACCCGCCGCCCCTTCTCATTCCTGTTCCGTTGCATGCCTCTAAAATGAGGCAACGCGGCTTTAATCAGTCGGAGTTGATCGCCCGCGAAGGGCTCAAGACGGCGCGCGTGGCCGGAGTCGAGTTGAATACCTCGGCCCTGGTGCGAATCCGTCCGACCGAATCGCAGACCGGCCTGACGCGGCATCAGCGCCGCATGAATCTTCGGGGAGCGTTTCAGGTGGCGCACCCTGCCGAGATCAGCGGTCGAGACATCCTACTGGTTGACGACGTTTACACCACGGGCACCACCGTGAGCGAGTGCTCCCGGGTGCTGCGCCGCGCCGGGTCCGGCAAAGTTTGGGTCGCGACCGTGGCTCGGGTCCTCCGGCCGGAGGCGGCCTTCGCCGAGCCGCCGGAGCAGCAAGATTCGAGCGCTCTGCCGCCTGGCGGCATGGCAGCGCACGCGTAAGGGTTATGTCGGGCAAAACGAAGTCCGCTTCATGCACGGGGTCCCCAACGAGCGCAAAGCACTCGTTGGGGTGTCTGGAGGCCCACTCACACGGGTTGATGGCCCCGCAACCGGCTCATGCCTGGTCCGCCATGCACGCTCCCGTGCTGGTGCTCAACGCGTCGTACGAACCCATCAATGTGTGCGCCGCTCGCCGGGCGATCGTGCTGGTGCTCAAAGGCGTGGCCATGACCGAGGAAGAGAACGGCCATTTCCTGCACTCGGCGCGCTTCACCGTCCGCGTACCGTCGGTCATTCGCCTGCTGGAATACCGGCGGATTCCACACCAGTCGCGCGCCCTGTCCCGCAAGAATATCCTGCTGCGCGACCGCAACACCTGCCAGTACTGCGGCACCGTGCTCTCCAGCGGCGAGCTTACCCTGGACCACGTGATTCCACGCTCGCGCGGAGGCCAGTCCACCTGGGAGAACCTGGTGGCCTGTTGCCATGAATGTAATCGCCGCAAGGGCAGTCAACTGCCGGGCGAGAGCAGCATGAAACTAATGCGCGAGCCTAGGGCCTACAATCTACACACCAACCGGCACTTAATGCGACTGATGGGTCACTCCGACTCCAAGTGGCGCAAGTACCTGTTCTATTAAGCCATCGACCATGAGCCGTGAGCCGACAGTACGTCGGATATCAGGTATCAGGTCCCAAGCACAGATTTCTTCGCCTTCCAGCCTGAGGCACCGCGCGCGCTCTGCCCTCCAACCCACAGACACCTCAGTGTCATTTCTGCCAATGATTGGAACGTAACCACCCACAACTAGGCACTGCTGCTCCAGGTAGTCCTCTAAGGATTTTGGAAGCTCCAGTGTTACTGGCATGTTACAGGTGCATGGGCCTGCTCGGAATGGCACGATAACTGCAGTGTCCTAGGGTGTCAGCTTACCTGCTTGGGGTGATTCGGCGCCCATGGTTCCCTTCGCGGACAGACGTGTGCAGAGTAAGTATGGGGAATGGTTCCTCGGGACATTGGGTTTCTCCGGCACCAGCATTCCGGCGCTAGGTCTGGAAAGCGAGCACGGACGGCCAGAGTCAGGAAGTAAGAATGGCTGAAAATGGGATTGACCAGATCGTCGCGCAACTTAGGAACTCAAGCGAACACTTCTACCCGGAACGGGGCCAAGCAAGCAATGTGCGGGTGGTCGGGCATACCCCCAAGCCCGAACATTACATCTACGAAATCGTGATCGATTTCGCTGCAGCAAGCGAGCGCGTAGCGGCGAAGGTTTATCGCGGATCAAAGTGCGGTGCGCTGGGCGCGCAAGGCATGGCCCGGCTGGAGTCGAAGAACCTCCAGTACATTTACGATCAGTTCCAGAAACGCAAGCTCAACGGAGTTCCGCGCCCGCTAGGCGACTTTTCCGAGTTTGGCACCGTGGTGGCGGAGAAGTTCAGCGGCATGCCGTTGCAATCCATCATCATGAAAGCCGCCCTGCTTCCCGGTTACGCGGACCGTGGCGCCCTGGAACTAGCCGCCGCCAAAACCGGCGAATGGCTGCGCAGCTTTCACAAGGTAACCGCGGACATGCCGTCCCCTTTCGATGCGCAGGCGCTGCTCAAGGAACTGGAAAGGCTGTGCGGGAGTTGCCGGGAAGAAGGTCTCGACAATGACGCCATTCAGACCATTCTCGCGGGCGCGCGCGCTATCCTGGCCCGCGCCCGGAAATCCATGCCCACCTCGGCGGTGCTGAATGATTTCACCCCGCTCAATGTGGTCGTCGCTGACCATGGCATCGGCATCTCCAACTACGCCAAAATGGCTGCCCGCGGTTCTTCGTTCCAGGATGTAGCAATGTTCCTCGCTGCGGTGGAGGCGTTAGAGAAGTATCCCTTCTGCAACCGCAGCATCACCACGCGGATACAGGAGAGTTTCCTCGACGCCTATGGCGCCGATCCACAAGACCTGGGTATTCTGCGCGTGCTCAAGATGAAGACCTTGCTCGGCATGTTCGCCCAGGGCCGGGGCACCAAGGAGAGCGCGGTGCGCAAAAAGGTAATGTGGGCGACGGTGATGAAGCGCTTCATTCAGCAGGCGGCCCAGCGCTCGCTGGCCCCCGCGGCGTGAAAGCTAACCCCCGCGCTCACCTTGTCTCTGCAACTTCCGCGCGTGTTCATTCTCGCGCGCCTGCCGGCGCAGCAAAGCGTCCTCATGCCAGTGTTTCTGCTCCTCGGTTTCCGGGATGACCGGCGCCACCGGGATGTGACGCCCAGACCGGTCGATCGCTACAAAGATCAGGTAGGCGCTGGACACATGGCTCTTGGTGCCGGCCATGTAGTTCTCGACCCAAACCTTCACCCCCACCTCCATGGAGGTGCGAAAGGCGCGGTTCACGCTGGAGCGCAGGATCACCATATCCCCCACTTGAACCGGCACCAGAAAATCCAAGTGGTCCAGGGATGCGGTAACCACGTGGCTTCGCGCATGGCGATGCGCGGCCAGGGCCCCGGCCAAGTCGATCCACTGCATCAGCACTCCGCCCAACAGCGCGCCTAGTGGGTTGGCATCGTTGGGCAGAACAATCTGCACCATCTCCGACTGGGTTTCGGCGATGGTGCGCGGGGTCAGGTTCGGACTGTTGGACATGTGCGTTGCACTCAAGGTTCGTTCGTGGCCCGTATTCTTTTGTTTCTCATCAACGTCAATCAGCGAAAATCAGCGGCGGAGAGCGATCCTAACTGGCATTCTTCACCAGATAGGACTCGACATAGCGCTCCGCTTTCCGCTGCACGCGGGGATCAGGGTGCGGCTTCGTCCATTGCTTCGCCGCCAGCTCGTATTCCAGCTCGCCATGCTCGACCGGTCGATGCTCCCGCTCGCACACATATTGCACCGTCAGCCAGCCGTCCCGCGGGAGACTGATGCCAAAGCGCAGGGCGTCCCATTCGCGCGAAGCCGGCAACCGCGGACAATCCCTTGCGTAGCCAAGATTGCATTCGTGCAGTTGGCCCTCCGCGATGGGAGCCGGCTCACCACAGGCGTTGCACTTCCCGGCAAAACCGACGCCCAGCGGCAAACGTCCGGGGTGCAGCCACCCGCCGCCCGCCAGCCGCTCCGTCGGGATTAAATAGGGACACGCCATTCCCGGCCATTGTACACACGTAGTGGGCAGTGGCCAGCAGATGAGCTAAACACCCAGGCATAAGGACCGGCTTTCTCTGAATGCCGCTGTTACTGATCACTGACCACTGACCACTCACTGACCACTGGCCACCTAGCTACAATGAAGGACATGAGCGACCGCATCGAGATGTTGAAGCAACTGATGACCGAGCACCCCGACGAACCCATGCCGCGCTACGGCCTCGCCATGGAGTACCTGAGCCGCGGTGACTTCCCCCAGGCGATCACCGAGTTCCAGGCGCTGCGCGAAAAGCGGCCCGACTATATCGCTGCCTATCAACAGGGCGCTCAAGCTTTGATCAGCGCCGAGCGTCTCGATGAGGCCCGCACCCTGCTGACCGACGGCATCGCCCGGGCACAGCGCACAGGCAATAACCATGCCGCTTCGGAAATGCAAGGCATGTTGGACGAGCTGTAAGGCAAGAGCTTCAATTTCTGATTTTTGATTTCCGATTTCTGATTGCTGAGCGCAGGTGCCCGAATCCTTAGTCGGGATTATTCATGAATACTGCGAATAAGGGTGGAGCAGGGCTTCAGCCCTGCGTCTGGAGCGCTAGACTTGGCTGCAACCCAGGCGCTGGACGGAAGAACTCGTTAAGCATATGCTTAGGCATATGCTTAACGAGGGCCAGCCGTGAGACCGGAACGCTACGTCAAGCTCTTCAAGAATGGCCGCAATCAGGCGGTGCGGATTCCACGTGAGTTCGAACTTCCGGGCGAGGAGGCCGTCATGCGCAAGGAGGGCGATCGGCTAATCATTGAGCCCGCTCCCCCTAAGTCCCTGCTGGCCGTGCTGGCGACATTGACACCGCTGCACGAGGATTTTCCACCCATTGCTGACTTCCCCCTCGACCCGGTTGACTTGTAAATGCGCTACTTACTCGACACCAACGTCGTTTCCGATCTGGTTCGTAATCCGCAGGGAAAAGTGGCGCAGCACATCCGTAAAGTTGGCGAAGCGCAAGTCTGCACGAGCATCATCGTCGTCGCAGAATTGCGTTATGGGGCCGCTAAAAAGCGCTCGCCACGGCTCTCGGCTCAGCTTGAAGCGGTACTCGGAGCGCTTGAGGTCTTGTCCTTCGAGACACCCGCAGATGCCGCCTACGGAGCACTGCGTTCGCGGCTTGAGCAAGCCGGCAGGCCTATCGGAGCCAACGACCTGCTGATTGCGGCGCAGGCGATTGCACTTGGCTTTACGATCGTCAGCGATAACGAAAAGGAATTCACCCGGATCGAAAACCTTCCACACGAGAATTGGCTGCGTTGAAGCTAGGCAAACTGCTCCAAAAACCGCACGTCGCCCTGGTAGAACAACTGGATGTCATCCACGCCGTACATCAGCATGGCGATTCGCTCCACGCCCATGCCGAAGGCGAAGCCGCTGACCTTGCCCGCGTCGTAGCCGACAAAGTTATACAGCGCCGGGTCCACCATGCCGCAGCCCAGTAACTCGATCCATCCGCTCTGCTTGCAGACGCGGCATCCGCTGCCGCCGCAGAAGATGCAGGAGATCGACACCTCCGCGCTCGGCTCGGTGAACGGAAAGAACGACGGCTGAAAGCGCGTCCGCACCTGCGCGCCAAAGAACGCCTTCATGGCGTGGTCGATGGTGCCCTTCAGGTCGCAGAAGGTGATGCCTTCGTCTACCGCAAGCCCCTCGACTTGGTGGAACATGGGCGAGTGGCTGGCGTCGGGCGCGTCGTTGCGGTGCACCCTGCCCGGAATCACGATGCGCACCGGCGGCGCCTGCTTCTCCATGGTGCGGATCTGCACCGGTGAAGTATGCGTGCGCAGCAAGAGCCGGTCGCGCTGCGGGCGCTTCTCCTGCCCGGCGATGAAGATGGTGTCCTGCGTGTCCCGCGCCGGATGGTTCGGCGGAAAGTTCAGCGCCTCGAAGTTGTAGTAGTCGGACTCGATCTCCGGCCCCTCGCCGATGGAGTACCCCATGGCGCGGAAGACCGAGGCGATCTGGTTCATGGTGCTGATCACCGGATGCTCGGCCCCCAGCGGACGATGGATGCCGGGGAGCGTGATGTCGAGCCGCTCCTGCTCCAGCCGCGAACCGGGTCCGGCTTTCAGGCGCTCTTGCGTTTCCGCGAGTGCAGCCTCGACCTTGCCTTTCAACTCGTTCACACGCTGGCCGACTTCGCGCTTCGCTTCTTTCGGCGCAGCCTTGAGCCACAACTCATTGAGCTGCGTCAGGACGCCGCTTTTGCGCCCCATCCAGTGGTCGCGGAGTGCCTTCCAGTCGGCGTCACTTCTGGTCCCGACTACTTCTGCTTGCAAACGGTTGAGCAGTTGCTCCATTGCCTTGTCGAGCGCGGCGGGCGAGTAATCCTCGAGTTTGGGAACGGTGTACATGAAAGAAATTAGCCACGGATGCCACGGATGAACACGGATCGAAACGGATTTAGTTTTTCAAAATCCGTGCAAATCCGCGCAATCCGCGCAAATCCGTGGCTGATGTACTGCGTTTACGCTGCCGGGGCGGCGACCGCGGCTTTGGCCTGCTCGGCCAGTTTGGCGAAGCCGGCGGCGTCGTTCACCGCCATATCGGCCAGGATCTTGCGATCCAGCTCGATGCCGCTCTTCTTCAGGCCGTTGATGAGCTGGCTGTAGCTAATCCCGTTCAGCTTGGCGGCGGCGCCGATACGCACGATCCAGATGGCGCGGAACTGGCGCTTCTTCTGGCGGCGGCCGGCGAAGGCGAACTTCAGGCCGCGCTGCACCGCCTCCCTGGCTGAACGGTACAGCTTGGACTTTGTCAGGAAATAACCTGACGCCCGCTCTAATATCTTTTTGCGCTTGGCGCGGCGCTTAGTGCCGCGTTTGACTCTAGGCATTACCTGCTCCTTTTGTGGAACGGTCCCACCCCAACCAGCGCAATACGCACATTGGGAGAACCGGGTTGCGGCCCGCGCTCGTCTCACATCAGCTTCTGCTGAATGATCCAGGGGGCCGGAGCGGCTGGAGGCAGGAGTATGAACTCAGCCTCTTCACACGCTCTCTAGGGTCGCGCTCCTTTCGCGCTTTAGGCTCGCCTGCAGCGAGCGCGCGAATCGTCGCGCCCAGGTCCTTCGCTCGCGCAACTTTCGCGCTCGCTCAGGATGACAATCCCGTGGTTAGTACGGGATCATGCGCAGCACTTTGGCTTCATCCGCCGGGGACAGGACCACCTGCTTGCGCAGCTTACGCTTGCGCTTAGTGGTCTTGGAGGTCAGGATGTGGCGCAGATGCGAATGTCCGCGCTTCACCTTTCCGCTCCCCGTCTTCTTGAAGCGCTTGGCAGCGCCAGAATGCGTCTTCAGTTTCGGCATAATTTCCTAACAAAGGGGAACGTAAAAGCGGTGTTCCCAGAAAAATCGCTTTCAGCTATCAGCTCTCGGCTTTCAGCTCTTGGCTCTCGACAATCGGCGGTCAGTTTTCGGGTTTCAGCTTTCAGCTTTCGATTCGCAGCTGGATAAGCTGACAGCCGAGAGCTGATAGCCGAAAGCGCCTTTCCTGACGGCTGATGGCTGACGACTAACTCACGCGGGCGCCTGGCCCGCGGCGGGCGCTGGCGGTGCACTCTGTCCGCCTGAGGGCGGAGCGCTCTGCCCGCTGGCCGGAGGCGCGCCCTGCTGTCCGCCTTGCGGCGGCGCCGGTTTGGGCTTGGCCACGACCACCGTTTTCGGCGGCGCCAGGATCAGGTGCATGGTATTGCCTTCCTGGCGTGGCCGGAACTCCACAACGGCCTTGTCGCCAAGCTCCTTCACCAGCCGGTCCAGGATGAGGCGGCCCAACGACTGCCGGGTCATTTCACGTCCGCGGAAAAAGATGGTCGCCTTGACCTTGTCGCCTTCACCCAGGAAGCGGAGCACGTGCTTCTTTTTGGTCTCGTAGTCGTGCTCGTCCACATTGATGCGGAACTTGACTTCCTTGACGGTGATGACCTTCTGGTTCTTCTTGGCGACGCGTTCCCGCTTTTCCTGGTCGTAAAGGTACTTGCCGAAATCCATGATCCGGCATACCGGCGGCTGGGCCGTGGGCGACACCTCAACCAGGTCGAGATTTCTTTCTCTCGCAATCTTGAGCGCCTCGTACGGCGGCATCACTCCGAGCTGGTTGCTCTGATCGTCGATTACCCGAATTTCACGTACGCGGATGCGCTCATTGGTGCGAATAAACCGTTTGTCGATACAGTCCTCCCCTGAACCCTTACGGCAGAATGAAAAATTATAGCATGGGATGTTGCTGCCCCTTAGCCCATGATGCCCAGCAGCGCATCGCCCACTACGCTTTCGATGCGCGCGGTGATCATTCGGTTCTCCTCGATGTGGCCGGGAATGTGCTTTGAACTGAGCGGAGCTGCTTAGCCGCCACCGTCGATCATGAAACGGATTGGACCGCACGAGGGTGAGTTGAACTCAATGCTACTGAGTGGAAGCGAAATAGTTGCGTAATTTCTAACCTTTTGAGGGTGCCACCAAATTGCCAGAGGTCCGGCAGCCCAGATATGCCCCTCGGTAACAAGCAACTTGCGGAAATCAAGAATGTATTTCTCCGAAGCACATTCTCTCGGAAGCGACAACAGAATGTACCGTTGCTCACGATCTGGACCACCAAAATACCCGAAGTACACGTCGGACGCCGCCATCGGCTTCGGCTTAATGCCCCGCACATAATCGGAGTACCTGAAGTGGTCGACGGTGACCTGGTCTAATTCGTTGTCAGTCCGAAAGTGGCTCGAGAAGATGCGGACCCGATCAGTGCGCACGAGAGCCATGAAGATCGCCGAAGCGGTGATCAAGAAAATCCCGGCAGTCCACAGCGGTTTTCTCACCGGTTCATAATCTTAGATTTCACAGCGGGCAGTAACAGATTAGTCGGCGACGAACTCGGAAGTAACACCCGCTGTTCCCAAAATGGCATCTCCTTGGACACTCTTGATCCGTGCCCTCACCAACTGATTCGCCTCGTGCCGCCCTTCCAGCCGCAGCTTCAGATAGTTATCGGTCAGAGCCTCGGTGTGGCCGTTCTCGAAAATGCCGAGCGTTATCGCGCTCAGCTCGCCGCCGATGAACGATTCCATGAAGCGCCGCTTCTTTTCCGCCGCCAGCTCGCGCAGGATGCGGTTGCGCTCCCGCGCCTTGCGCACCGGGACCTGGCCGGGAAACTTCTCCGACGGCGTGCCGGGGCGTCCCGAGTATGTGAAAACGTGCAGGTAGGTGAACGGAAGCTGCTGGATCGTGCGGCGCGTCTCTTCGAAGTCAGCCTCGCTCTCGCCGGGGAATCCCACCATGACGTCGGCGCCGATCGCGGCTGTGGGCATGGCGGCGCGGATCTTGGTTAACTTCTCGGCGTAGTGCCAGGGGCGATATTTGCGGTGCATCAGGCGCAGCACGCGGTCGCTGCCGGACTGCATCGGCACATGGGCGTGCTTGGCGATGCGCTCCGAGGAGGCAACCAGGGCGATCAACTCGTCGCTCCAGTCCATCGGCTCGACCGAGCTGATGCGCAGCCGCTCCAGCGGCGTGCGCTCGACGATGGCGCGCACCAGGTGTTCGAAGCGCGAAGCAGGTTCGAAGTCGCGTCCCCAGCGGCCCAGGTTGATGCCGCTGATCACCACTTCCCGGTAACCGGCGGCAACTAGCGTCTCCACCTGGCGAAGAGATTGCTCCAGTTTCAGCGAGCGGTTCTGGCCTCGGACGAACGGGATAATGCAGAACGAGCAACGATTGTCGCATCCGTCCTGCACCTTCAGATTAGGACGGGTCTTGTCTGCCCCGGCGAACACGGGCGCGGCGGTCAGTTCGGTGTGTCCGAAAATATCGCCCACCAGGATTTCCGCGGAACTGGCCGATGGCTCGGAAGACGTTTGTAAAGTGGCCAACGGCACGAAAGCAGCGGTGGGTGATGCGTTCCCTGACGCTTTCGGGGACAAGCCGCTGGCAACGTTGGCTACCTGATGCTTGTGCGAATTGCCCACCACGGCGCTGACGCCGGGCAGCGCGGCAATCTCCCCGGGGGCGCGCTGCGCGTAGCAGCCGGTGACGAGAATGCGGCAGGCGGGATTCTCGCGGTGGATGCGGCGGATGGTGGCACGCACATCCTGGTCGGCCGACGCGGTCACGGTGCAGGTGTTCAGCACCACAACCTCGGCCGCTGCCGGAACCTGGGCGCGAACCATCCCGGAATCAAGCAGTTCGCGTTCGATGGCGGCGCCGTCCGCCTGGGTGGCGCGGCATCCGAAGTTCTCCACATAGAAACTGGACACGGTGATATTATAGGCCACGCATGTAGGGCAGGCGTCTTGCCGGCAGGCCTTGCACAAGGTGGATTCGCCGGCATTATGCGGCGCTACACGGGGTCCTCCGCCGGTTCCAATGCCACTCGGCCAGCGTGGATCAAACGCCAGTCAACGGCTGGTGCAGCCAGACCAACAAGGGTGTCCCTGGAGTCCTTCATGAAACGCCGGATCCTTCTCGTCGATGATGAATTGGCTATCCTGCTGACGCTGAAAACCATCCTGGAGATGAATGGTTTCGAGATCGAGTCCGCTGGCTCCAGCGCCGAGGCCATCAAGAAGCTGAAGAACGGCGTTTACAACATGGTCATCACCGACATGAAGATGGAGCGCGAGGACTCGGGCTACGAGGTGATCGCGGTAGCCAAGCAGCAGAAATACAACCCGGCCACCGCCATCCTGACCGCGTACCCGGTCCTGGGAAACGATTGGCGGACGCAAGGTGTGCAGTCGCTGCTGGTCAAGCCGGTGGGCACCGGAGACCTGTTGCGCCAAATCGAGGCCCTGCTGGTGACTCACGAAGATCAGAAGCATATTCGGGATCAAAAGCAGGGGCATCCTCCGGCGAATGCGGCTGACTTCCTTCCCAAGGCAGCCCGCGGCGCACGCAAGGCAGGCTGACCGGCAAGAACAGTCCTGAAGAAAGGTATTGCGTTGTTGGGAACAACGTCCGCAACCGTGCCCGCAGCTAAGCCTGCGGGCTTTTATCATTTCGGAGGGGAAATTTGCCGCTGATTTGCGCTGATGAACGCTGATCCGTTGGAGTTGAATCAGCGTTCATCAGCGGCGATAGGGCTCTTCTGTAATCTAAACTTGTGTCAAGCGCGGCCCGGAATCCACGGATAAGAACAACCATGCTTTATTCGATTGGCGTCGATCTCGGCGGCACGAATCTGCGAGTTGCCGCCGTCAGCGCAGACGGCGAAGTACTTCAAAAAGTCACCACCAGCACCAAGGTCGCCTTGGGCCGCGACCACGTCATCCAGGAGATGACCGACGCCATCCGCGAACTCGCCGCTCAGTTCCAGCACACGGGACGGCTGGCTGGGGTCGGCATCGGAATCCCCGGGATCATCGACGCGCGCACCGGCATGCTGCGCGAGTCGCCCAACCTGCCCGGCTGGAACGATTATCCTGTCCGCAATGAGATCGAGCGACGCCTGGGCGCGACCGTCATTCTCGAAAATGATGCCAACGCGGCCGCCGTGGGCGAAGCGTGGCTGGGAGCCGGGAAAAACCTGCCCAGCATGGGGATGATCACCCTGGGAACCGGCGTGGGCGGCGGCATCGTGCTCCACGACCGAGCGTGGCACGGCATGACCGGCATGGCCGGCGAGCTGGGGCACATCACCATCGATCCCAACGGCCACAAGTGCAATTGCGGCAACTACGGCTGCATCGAGCAATACGCCTCGGCGACGGCCATCGTGCGCATGGCCCGCGAGGCGATTGAGAGCGGACACGCAACCGCGCTGGCCGACGCCAGCACCGATCCCGAGTTCGGCGCCCGCGCGATCCACAACCTTGCCTTGCTAGGCGATCGGCCTGCGCAAGCAATCTTCGAAAAAATGGGATGGGCGCTGGGAGTGCTGATGGCCGACCTGGTGAATGCGCTCAACTTGCACATGTACGTGATCGGCGGCGGGGTGTCGAGTGCCTGGCCGAGCTTTGCCCCGGCGATGTTCGCCGAGTTGCAGCGCCGCTCATTCGTCTACGCGGCAACCGCACCGGACGAGGTGGCGGAGGCGATCTCGCAAGGCGCATCCGCCTCGCTGAAGCCGCTGGAATCCAGCCCGCGCACCCTCATCACCCGCGCCCTGCTGGGCAGCGATGCCGGCCTCTACGGCGCCGCCCGCCTGCCGCTACTGGAAGCCGGAAGCCAGCAGAGAGGTATCAGGTAACGGGTAACAGGTAGTAGGTAGCGCCGGCGTCTCGCCGGCGGGCCCTTCGCTGGGTTGCCGTAGGGTGGACCAGCCCCCAAGGTGTCTACGCACTCACCCAACCCTCTGAGTTGGTTTTGAGCAGCCCCTTTGTCGAATCCAGGAGGACCAGTTTGTTGCCCCAGGGATCGGCGACAACCACGCACTTGCCGATCTGGATATCCAAAGGCCCGGCCACGATGCTGCCGCCTGCCTCGATAAAGCGGCGTGCGGCATCCTCGGCTGAAGCAACCTTAATGTCGGTCTCCGGCTCTCGCGGCTTTCCCAGGTTAAGCACCAACTCCGATTCCCCCACTCGCAGTGCCAGTCCTGTCTCGCTGCGCCACGCGAGCGGAAGTCCCAGCTTGTCCCGATAGAAGGACACCGCCGCGTCCAAGTCCGCAACGTTGAACATGAGGCAGTCTATGTTCTGAAAGAGAAAATCATTCATCTCAGTAAATATCCCCCGGCAGAGCCGGGGGCTTTAGGATGTGAGCCGCTCAAAGCGGCTGAGCGGGGTCGCTAACGCGGCCCCGACATTCTTGGCCACCTGAAGGTGGCCCCTTCAGCGCCACATGTTCAACTGATCCAGGCGCTTGTCCTCTTCCTCCTGCGTGCGGATGTACTCTCGGATCGATGTCTCGTCCCGCCCGACCGTCGACACAAAGTATCCCCGCGCCCAGAAACTCTGCCCTACAAAATTCTGTTTCCGCCCTCCGTACACTCGCGCCAGATGAATCGCACTCTTCCCTTTCATAAACCCAACCACCTGCGCCACCGCGTACTTCGGCGGGATCGATATCAACATGTGCACGTGGTCCGCCAGCAGATGCCCTTCCTCAATCCGGCTTTCCTTCTGCTCCGCCAGTTTGCGGAACACCTCTCCCAAATACTTCCGCAACTCCCCATACAACGCTTTCCGCCGGCCCTTTGGGATAAACACCACATGGTATTTGCACTCCCATTTCGAGTGGCTTAAGCTTTCATACTCGTCCATCCAGTTTCTCCTTTGCGTGTGCTTCGCGGCTCACGCCAGGAGTTTCTTGGATGGACTCCCGTATCTGTCAAACTTCGCGTGCCTCCCCGGCAGAGCCGGGGGAACTCCCATTTCATTAGCTCCCGAGCCACTGTCATACGCCGGGCGGATGGCCCACCCTTTCGCCTGGTTTTGGCTAGGGTGGGGATTTTTGTTTGAGGCGGTCGGGACCGCCGGCGAGACGCCGGCGCTACCTACCCGTTGCGGGTTAAAACGCTTCCGGCCACTGTTGCGCACCGTGGTAGATCGCGAGGATCACGATGCGAGCCTTCTCGATCGCATAGGCAGCGATAAAGGGCGTGTTGGAAATGACCAGCTCACGGGTTCCCGGAACCCGGCCCGGCCTGCCCGACATGGGAAAGGCGGCGAGTTGTTGAACGCTGCTCACGATTTGCATCGTGATCCGGGCGGCAACCTCCTCGCTGTTCGAGAGCGCAATGTAATCGTGAGCCTGATCCAGTTGCCGGGTCGCCTGCTCGGTCCACTCGATCATCGGTGCGCGCGGCCCGTTGCCGTTTTCTTTATTTTGAGCCGCTTTACAACCTCGTCATGGCTCACGACGCGGCCTTTCCGCATCTCTTCCAGTCCCTTACGCACAAGCGCGTCCTGGTAGGCGTGCAGTTCGATGTAGTTGGTAATGGCCTCATTAATGAGATAGCTGCGCGGGCGCTGCTGTGCAGCAGCCAGGGAATCGAGCGCGTCGATCTTGTCCGCGTCGGCGCGGAAGCTGACGGTCTTCTCGCTGCTCATAATGCCGAGATCATAAGCTGTATTATTGTGTATTACAAGGCTGTTCGGGGCCCGCCGGAGAGACCCTTCGACTTCGCTCAGGGCAGGCTCTGGCGCTACAACCTGATGGCTGATGGCTGACGGCTAGTGCCTCACAGCACCACCGCGTGCTCCATCACCTTCTTGAGCACGCTGATGCAGCGTTTGTTCTGATCCGCCAGGCCGACGCTGATACGGATGGCGTGCGGTGCCCCCCAAAGCCCGGTCAGCGGCCGCACGATGATGCCCTGCTGCTGCATCCGCTGGGCGATGATCGGCGCGTCCTCGCCGACGTCTACATAGATAAAGTTGGCCCACGTGGGCGTCACACGCAGGCCGAACTCCGAGATTTCGCGGGTCAGCCAAGCGGCGCCGGCGGCGTTGTTCTCCACCGTCTTGCGCATGTGCTCGGTGTCTTCGAGAGCCGCCAGGGCGGCCGCCTCCGCCAGGGTGTTGATGGAAAACGCGGTGCGCTCGCGGGCGAAGTACTGGATCAATTCCGCCGGCCCGAAACCGTAGCCGACCCGCAGCCCGGCCAGTCCCTGCGCCTTGGAGAAGGTGCGCAGCACGACCACGTTCCGCTCCTGGCGCACGTAATCGAGCGCGTGCGAATACTCCACGCCGCGCAGGTCGGCGAAGTGCTGGGCGAACTCGTAATAGGCCTCATCGAGCACCACCAGCACGTTGGGCGGCAGGCTATCGAGGAAGCGGTCAATCGCCTCCGGTTTCAGGATCGTGCCGGTCGGGTTGTTCGGATTGGCGATGAAGATGACGCGGGTCTCGTCGTCGATCACATCCAGAATCCCGTCAAGATCGAAGGTGTCGCCGCGCAATGGGACTTGCCGCAGCAGGCCGCCGGCGGCTTGCGTCGCGATGGAATAGACGATGAACGACCGCTCGCAGGTGATCGCGTTCAGCTCCGGCAGCAGCAAGGAGTGGGCAATGATGTTGATGAACTGCGTGGAGCCGCCGGTGATGAGGACCTGCTCCGGCCTGAGGTTTTGCTTGTCCGCCAAGTGATGGCGCAGCTCGGTGGCGTCGTTGTCCGGGTAATAGTGCAGCGAGGGCGCAGCCTGGCTGATGGCTTCCAGCGCCCGCGGCGAGGGCCCGAACGGATTCTCATTGGACGCCAGCTTCACGCACGGGATGATGCCCGTCTCGGCCTCCGCCTGCTTCAGCGGCTTGCCCGGCGTGTATCCGCCCAGCGAGCGGATGTAATGCGGTACCAATTGATCGAATCGCCCCATAATTCGCCTCTACTCTGTTGGATTCCGGCAGGGCGCTTTGGGTTCCTGCACCCAAGCGCGCGACTGGGGCGCAATTCCCATTTCGGCCCACTCTGACCCTAGCAGCCGCTGATTAAACCCAGATGAACACAGAATGAAGCAACCACGGGTTTACACGGATCCGAGAAAAACCTGCCACAGAGACACAGAGACACAGAGGAAGGCGGAACGAATGGAGTGCGATTTGGTTTGTTCTTGCTTTGTGCCTCTGTGTCTCCGTGGCTGTCTTTTGTTCGAAACGCAAATCCGTGTTGATCCGTGCTTTTCCGTGTAAATCCGCGGTAGATGGATCAGCGGCCAAGGTTTTTCGCGGACCCACGGCGCGGTTTCCCTTCGGCGGCGCCGGCCAGCGCTTTGACCTCCGCCCCGGTCAGCGGACGATAGCGGCCCGGCTCCACGTCCAGCATGAGCGGGCCAAAGGTGACGCGCTTGATCTTCTCCACGTGGTGCCCGACGGTTTCGAACATACGGCGGATCTGCCGGTTCTTGCCCTCGATCAGCGTGACCTCAAACCATGGGTTTGGACCCTCCTTCAGGAGCTTGATTTTGGCGGGCGCGGTGCGGACGGCCCGCATGGGTTTCTTGCCCGCTGAGAACCGCCGGCGAGCCCCTTCGACTGCGCCCAGGGCAGGCTCTGGCGCTAAATCGGGTGGCCCAGCCTTGCGCGAGGGTGGCCCACCCTTTCCCGAAGCGAGGGGTGGGGAGCCGGGTGCCGCACCCTTATGCGAAGCGAAGCGTCGGGAGACGCTTTCGAGCATCACGCCGCCGCGCAGCTTGTCCAGCGCCTCGCGCGAGGGCTGCCCGCTCACCTTTACCAGGTACATCTTGGGCACATGCGAGGCGGCATCGGTCAGCTTGCGGGCCAGCTCGCCGTCGTTGGTCATCAGCATCAGGCCTTCGCTGTGATAGTCGAGGCGGCCCACCGGGTAGAGCCGCACACCCGCGCCCCGCATTAGGTCCATCACCGTGGGACGCCCCTGCGGGTCGCTGACCGTGGTCACGTATCCCTTGGGCTTGTGCAGCAGGAAATAGAACTTTCGCTCGGCCGATCCCATCGGCTTGCCATCGACCTGGATCTCGTCGCGCTCCGGATCGGCCTTGGTGCCCAGCTCGGTGACGGTCTCGCCGTTCACCTTGACGCGGCCCGCCGTGATCATCTCCTCGGCGTGCCGCCGCGAGGCCACCCCAGCCGCCGCCAGCAACTTCTGTAAACGCTCTTCTGCCATGCTTGCATTGTAAGCGCCGTCCCGCTGGTGAGGGCAAAGCGCGGGCTACGAGAAAGAAGTCGCGTAGCTAGACAGAACGGGTGTTATGGCGTAATCAGACCTGATAAGGCGTCCGCTGAGCCAAACGGTATCGATACGCGGAAAGGACTCTGGGTGATGTCGTACGCTGGATTCGACACGGCTTGTATGACTGCGAAGTAGCTATTTCCGGAAACAAGAAGGCTCGGGGGAAACGTCTGGCTAGTCCCGGCGGTATAGAACCACGCAACAGATCGAGAGGCTGGCTGTTGCTGCGAGTCAACGTAAAATTGAGCAACGTAGACCATGTATCCCGTCGCGACGCCCACCTGCGGCGCGCTCCAGCGGAGAATTGGCATTGTCCCCACGCCGGCCTGATCGTTGAAGAAACTTTGACCGTTGATCGTGGGACTTGCGACCGGTCCGACGAGCGGGGCAATCGCAGCGCTTTGGGAGGCCGGGAGAGTAACGTGTATGGCTCCACGGATCGAGAGCCCGGTCGGTGTTGCCCCGGGAACAATATAGGTCATCTCCGTTACCTGGTTGGCGACAAGGAATGGTTGCCACGACGCAGAGAACGGGTTTCCATAGCCGATGGTGCCGAAGTCAACATCCGTACTGATACTGCCGTTGGCGTTTAGATATGCGATCAGATCGGGCGTCGAGCCGACTTGGCCAAAGCTCAGGCTCGCCGGACTTACGTCAAAATAGATGTAGCTGCCATACGGCGTGGCTCGCGGATTGATCCCATTCGCAAGCGCCGCAAACGCCGAACCCTGGAAGGCGAGGTGCGTCGTTATTGCAGTGTGCGGCCAATCCATTGCGGCGGGAACCACGGTTGTGCTGCCATCCGTCTGCGTGAACGCGAGAGGGCCGGCTGCTTTCTGCACTACGTTTAACGTGTAGCCGCTAGCTTGCTGGGCAATGAGTTGCATCAGGTACGCCGTATCGCCTTGGGAGGCATCGATCAAGTAGCTGCTCCACGGCAGCGTTGGGGAAAAAGAGGTAGATCCCGCAGTAACGCCGCTCAATGCCAAGCCATACCACATTCCATAGCCGGCGGTATTCGAGACATAGAGCTGCAGTGCGTCGCTCGACTGCAGCGGATTGGCATTACTAACCGCAAGCGTTATCTGCGTAGGCAGCGTTGGCTTTTGACGATTGACGCGCCCAAGGACGTTGAACCCGATGTCGGGTGTGCTCGACGTGGTAGAGATAAACGTGCAGCAACCGATTTGCAGCAGGTAATTACCTGCGGGCACGTTGGTGATGGTGAAGGAACCATCTGACGCCCCTGTTCCGGCAATGGTTGTGTAGCCACCCGACCCGTTGGGAACGAGAGCGGCAATGCTGAGTCTTGTATCGTTAGCTGCAAGGGTCTGTGCGCCAGCATCGGTGACAAAAGTGGAGTGCTGCGTCCCCTGAATGGTTTGCATCACCCCCCCGGAGTTGGAAGAACTGCCTCCGCCGCATCCGGCAAGAAAGATGAAGATGAGGGCTAAGCATACGGCGGACAGAGATCGAGCGCCACGGCAGACGACGAGATTATGATTGCCTCTCCATCGCCAGTGCCATGGGGAGACAGCCACTACACCCCGTTTCCCCCGGTTGATTGGCTGTGATGTACTGGAAGTCTAAATTCGCGGGCACCAAATAGAAATGAAAATTAGGTAGTTATCGGTCGCGATTTCCCATAACGGGAAATACGGGGTGGTATTTATAACTTCTAGCTAATAACCATCTGCCTGCCCGACAGAAAAGCGTCTGCAGGGCATCAGCGCAAGAATCCAGAGATGGAACCGCCCGACGTCTGCCGCCAGCGCTTGTCTCACTCGTCCTGAGATTCGTTTGCCGTCGCGCCTTCAGTCGCGCGCGCTTGCGTAGCCCTTGCGCTTGGCGTTGTGCCGCTGGCCATGCCTTGCGATTCTGCCAGTGAGTTCAAAGTCTGAGCGCGCTCAACATCTGCCGGTGCCTGCTCCTCATCCGACGTGGCCGCCTGCACCTCTGGTGCAGCCGCCGCTTCGCTGAACAGATCCGGCCCCAGCGCTTCCTGGGCCAGCTTCTCGAATTCCTCGATGCTGGGGAGTTCGTTGACGTCCTTCAAGCCGAAGCGCAGCAGAAATTCCTTGGTGGTCTTGTAGAGCATGGGACGGCCAATGACCGCTTTGCGTCCGGCGGTGGTGATGAGTTTGCGCTGCAGCAAGGTGCCGAGCACGCCGCCGCAATCGACGCCGCGGATCTCGGTGATCTCCGGGGCGGTGACCGGCTGCTTGTAGGCGATGACCGCCAGTGTCTCCAGCGCGGGGAGCGAGAGCTTGATGGGCGGCTTCAGGCTGCGGGCGAAGGTGCGCACCAGGTCGTGGTGCTCGGGCTTGGTCGCCATGCGGTAGCCGCCGGCGATCTGGCGGATCTCCATGCCGCGCCCGGCGGAGGCATAGTCCGCCGTCAGTTCTTCCAGAGCATGGCGAACGTAGGCCTTGATCTCCGCATCGGTGGGCGAAGGAGGCGCAAGGGGCTCGGCTGCGGCTTCCGGTTGCGCATCAGCCTCGGCTACAGATTCCGATGGCGCTGATTCGGGATCGGCGGCAGCTTCTGCTTGTGCCAACTCAGCCTCCGTTTGCGCTTCAAGCTGGGCGACCGGCTCCGGTTGCGCGGATTCGACAGCCCGTTCCGCCTGCGCTGCTTCCGGCGCGCCAGCAGCTCCCGCATCCACGTCGCGGGCGCGTTCGGTGGTGATCTGCTGCCCGACGGCGTCTTTCACCAACGCGGTGATCTGCTCCAGCGTGACCGGCTCTTCCGCGGCGTAAATGATGGCTTCGAGTTTTGCCTTGATCATGGACATGTACGAGAAACCGCTCTCAGCTATTGGCTTTCAGCTTCCGGCTGAAAAACCGCTCTTGGCTGTTAGCTATTGGCTATTGGCCGTTGACTCGCAGCTGTTCTTGAAACTGAGCGTGCCATCCCTACGGGACTCGGATCGCAATTTGTGCTCTTACCCAGGGCTTGCGCCCTGGGCTATTGTCAGCCGTCCCTACGGGACTCGAAACAAAGGTCATTAGCTCTGCTCAGTCCAACAGCCCTGCTCAGATCCAACAGCTCTGCTCAGATCCAACAGCTCTGCAAAGATCCCAACCTTTCCGGCAAGAACGTTTCCTTCGGGTTGAATTTCCTGCTCAGATCCCAACGCGAGTGCCAATAGCCAACAACCAAGAGCCCGAAAGCGCTCTTTTCAAAATTTGAATCGGAGCAAATCTATTTCCAATCATCACGCACGGCGTCGCCCACCCGCGAATCGAAGTCCGCGGTCTTCTTGATCAGCACCTCGCCGAAGACGCGCTCCTGCCGCAGCAGGATGGCCTGCAGTCGCACCAGTTCGAGCAGTGCCAGGAAGGCGCACACCAATGCATTGCGCGAGTTGAGGCTTCGCAGCAGAGCCTTCAGCTTGACCGGCTTTTCTTCCGTGCGCAAGCGGTGGCGCAGGTAGTCGATCATCTGCGCAACCGTCACCTGATCCTCATTGACGGCGAAGACGGGCCGCTCCTTGACGCGCTCCAGCACCTGGCGGAAGGTGCGGACCAGGTCGATGACATCGGCGGCCATCTCCGGCTCGGCGCCCTCATCCTCTTTGAACTCCTTGAGCGCCGGATTGCTGACCACAGCGTCCTCGATCTGCTGCTTCTGCTGCAGCATCTGGGCGGCGGTCTTGAATTTTTCGTGCTCCAGCAGTCGGTTGACCAGCTCGGTGCGAGGATCGTCCTCCGTGTCCTTGGGCGCGTCCGGATCGCGCGGCAGCAGCATCTTGGACTTGATGTGGACGAGCACCGAGGCCATGTAGACGAACTCGGCGGCCACATCGACATCCAACTGCTTGATGTGCTCCACGTAAATCAGGTACTGCGCCGTGATGCGCGCGATGGGGATGTCGTAGATATCGATATCCTGCTTGCGGATCAGGTCGAGCAGCAGGTCGAGCGGCCCGTCGTAGACCGTGCCCACGGTGACGGCAAAGGGAGACTCGTTGATCTGCTTGCTGGGCTGCGCGGGTTGGGTCGCGTCGGACATCGTCAAAAACCTACCACAGAGGCACGGAGACACAGAGAAAGAATGGCAGAATTCGCTCTTGGCGCTTGGCTGTTGGCTATTCTGTCCCCGCACTCTTGGGTGATGGTTCGTAGTTGCCTACTTCATAAGTGGATCTATGTTGTTCACAAACTCTCGAAGCGCGAGCGGTTCCTCACCCTCACGGAGTAGTTGGTAAACGCCGCCATTCTGCTGAATTCTTATGAGCCTCTGACGACCCTCAACGGGGAATCCTTTCCAAATCGGCTGAATAATCCTCTGCGGAAGAGTAATTTCAGTCACCCGTTCACGATCCATTTGCCAGCAGAGGAGGACCAGGACATCGTAGTGCCGATCCGGAACTTTGAACGTCCAATTACGTGCTTCCCTTTCTCTGGCCGTATGCACCCCGACACGTCGCCCGCGTTGATTGACATATAAACTTGGCTTGTTCTGTTTCAGCACAACCTCACTGGGCAGGTTGTCCATCCATGCGCTGCGAACGCGGTCGGCTCGTTCCAGTGGTGCGAGATCCCACCAGTCAGATACGACTTGTAAGGGCAAGACCCTTGATCTTGCAGTAGTCGGCCTCGCCTCCTGTACTTCAAACTCGAAGTCCTTGCTCATGTTCATGGCCGATCGGACCGAGTTCATTGTCTCAGCAGCAATTTGACGAGCCCGCCTCGACCCTTGTTCAAGTATCTCGACAGCCAAATCAGGGCGTTCCGAGTACTTTCGACGTCGTTCCTGCATCGGCGCAAGCTTTTCGATGATGCTACTTGCTGCCCACGACTTGCACCCTATGCAACTGATTTTTGCCGTGCGGCAGCCGCAATCGACGTCTGATTGCACGTTCGGAGAGCTAAACAATTTGTGGAGATCACCAACAGGACAGATGTCAGGGTTGCCGGGATCTTCTCGCTTCGCTCGCGCCGGATCGTTCACCATAGTCTGCAGCTTCTGCCGAATCACCTCCGGCTCCTCTGCCAAGAGGATAGCGTTGCCGTAAGATTTCGACATCTTGCGGCCGTCAGTACCGGGAAGCTTTTTCGCCTCGGTCAGCAAAGGCTGCGGCTCGGGAAAAACATCCCTCGTCGAAACCGTAATGGGCTGCCCCTCCCGTCGCACCGGTGATTTAGCGGCGACACGCTGCTTTGGCTGTTTCAATGGGTAGAACAGGTTGAAGCGCCGCGCGATCTCGCGCGTCACCTCGACGTGCACCACCTGGTCTTCGCCAACGGGAACGAAATCGGCGAGGTACATCAGAATGTCCGCCGATTGCAGCACCGGATAGCCAAGAAAGCCGTAGGTGCCGAGGTCTTTTCCCTTGATGTTCTCACGCTGCTCTTTGTAGGTGGGCACGCGCTCCAGCCAGCCCAGCGGCGTAATCAGCGAGAGCAGCAGATGCAGTTCGGCGTGCTCGGGCACATGAGACTGGATGAAGATGGTGGACTTGTTCTCATCGAGCCCGCACGCGAGCCAGTCGAAGACCATCTCGATGGAGTTCTCTTTCACGCGCGAGGTATCGGCGTAGTCGGTAGTCAGCGCGTGCCAGTCTGCGACGAAGAAAAAACAGTCATATTGCTGCTGCAGGCGCACCCAGTTCTCCAGCGCGCCGACAAAGTGGCCAAGGTGTAATTTGCCCGTGGGGCGCATGCCGCTCAGCACGCGTTTGGTGTTGGACTCGGACATCCGAATCAGAATCCTCTCAGAAAGGTATGGACCAAGAACGACTCGACCAAACCGCTCATCGCGCCGATGAACCGCCCGCCCACCATGAACAGAATGATCAGCCCGAACATGCCGATAGTGTCGTAGATGCGGCGCGCGCCCTCCGGCAGCAGGTGGCGCAGCACGTGGCTGCCGTCCAGCGGCGGCACCGGGATGAGGTTGAAAACCATTAGCAAGACGTTGATCGCCATGGAGGCGAGCAGCAACGCGCCCAGCGGTTCGGCCGCCCCGCTCAGTTGCGGCGAGAACATCAGCAGGATGCGCAGGCCTATGATGGAAGCCACGGCTACCAGCAAATTGCTGGCCGGCCCGGCCACCGAGGTGAGAATGTCGTCGCGCATCGGGTTGCGGAAGTTGCGCGGGTCCACCGGGGTCGGCTTGGCCCAGCCTATCATCGGAAAATGAAAGAACAGTGCGATGGCCGGCAGCAAGATCGTGCCTACCGGGTCGATGTGCGCCAGCGGATTCAACGTAACCCGGCCCAACATGCGGGCCGTAGGGTCGCCCAAACGGGACGCCATCCACGCGTGGGCGGACTCGTGGATGCTGATCGCAAACAGAAATGCGATCACCTCGAAGACGATGTTGACGTGCTCCAAGCTCATGAAAGTCTTGATTTTGATGTTATCACGCGATGCCGGATTACAGCCGAAAGCGGTCAGCCATCAGCGGTCCACCCTGGTGGGCTGTCCCAGCGATTTCATTGTCATGCTGAGCGAGGCGGATCGCGTGCTCTTCGCGATCCGACGAGTCGAAGCACCTTGTGTTCTGTGTAAAACCGCAAGGTCCTTCGACTCGCCCGGCAAACCCAGCCGGGCTCGCTCAGGATGACAGAGCGCTCGCGCTATCGCCGGGACAGACTAAGAGTGGACCGCTGATGGCTGACAGGCCGATGGCTGCCGACGACTTCTACTCTTCCGCCGTCTCTTCCACGTGGGGCTGAGGTTCTTCCCCGCCCTGTTCCACCTGTGCCGTGGCCCCTTCGGTGGCGCGGTGCTTGACCCGAACCACGATGATCTTCGAGAAACCTTCATCGAAGGTCGGCGGGCGCAGCTTATTGGCCATGCGCTGCATAACATCTTCGGGCACCATGCGCTGCCGGCGGCGATTGCGCTCCGAGCACAAATCCGCCGGGACGTCGAAGTAAACCGCATGCACGTCATAGCCGAACTCGTGCGCCATGCGGACCCAGTGGCGGCGTTCCTTGGGCGAGAGGTTGGTGGCGTCCACGTAATTCATCGGCATGCGAGCAATCAGGCGGGCGCGCAACAGCGAACGCAACGCCGAGAACACCAGATCCTGGTGGCGCTGCTCGGTAGGATCGTCAAACAGCAGGCTGCGCAGCAAGTCGCTGGATAACGGGGTAACCCCGCGACGCTTAAACCAGGTGGTCTTGCCCGAACCGGGCAGTCCCACCGCCAGCACCACCGCGCCCTTGGATGCCTTTTTCGGCGCGGAAGGCTCCGTTGGCGGAGGCGCTGCCACGGGCGCAGCTTCGGCTTCGGGTTCGCTGATCACGGCTTCCAGTTCGGCGGCTTCGCCGGTGGGAGCGCCAGGCTTGACCGCCACAAAAGCACGCGGCCCCTCGCTCTCCGAATACGCGGGCTGCAGCGGTTCGGGCGCGGGTTGCGGGGCAGCGGCCGGCTTTTTCTTGGCGCGGCGGCGGCGCGGGCGCCCGCTCTTGGCAGGCTGCGCCTCTTCGTGCTCGGCAGATTCGATTTCAGACGCGGGCGGCTCCGCTGGCGGGACTGGCTCCGCGGCCACCTCGGGCGGCTGCTCATCTTCGAGCAAGCCCGGGTAGTTGGGTTGCAAGGGTTCTTGTGCCGGCGCTGCGGCCTCTTCACCCTGTTCCGAACGGCGCTTACGGCCTCTCCACTTTCTCATGCTAGGGGCAAGTTATACCAAAAGCGCTGTTTGCGGCAAATAAACTGCGGAAGAGACTGACAACTGCTTTCGCAGCCACTCTCATCAGTATGGTAGCGTCGCCTGCCGGAAGTCGAAGAACTCGTCGGCAGGCGCCTATCTGGTTGCTGGATACACATCAAAGTTTGGGGAGTGCACGTGCCTGCTGTAACACCGGATCGAGAACCCATTCACATTCTCTCGCAACTCACGCTGAATCCGAACAGTACCGCGGAGGCGGCGGCTTACATCCGCAACTTAAACGCAGAGGGACGCGCGAAGTTGCTTGCGCTGGCTGACTCGCATCATGTCGTGATCCGCGCATTGCAGGCTGTAGAACCAGCGGGGGAAGACAATCCGCAGTTGAAGGAGTGGGTCTCGGTCGCGATCGCGAACGAGCAAGCGCGCATCGGCAAAGCTCTGGACCACCTGGACCGGGTGGTCAGGGAACTCGAGGCCGCCGGTTGCCAAACGGTGGTCATGAAGTCGCTCGACCACTGGCCCGATCTCGGCAATGATCTCGATCTCTACACGATGGGCCGGGACCAGACCCTGCGTGACGTGTTCGTAGGCAAATTCAACGCCCACATCGAGCCGCGCAGTTGGGGCGACCGCCTTGCCAACAAGTGGAATTTTGCCATTTCCGGGCTGCGCGAGGATATTGAAGTCCACGCGCGCAGGCTGGGGCAGACCGGCGAACACACGGCCATGGCACAGCGCTTCGTCACCCGGCGCGTGCAGCGGGACATCGGTGGTTACAGCTTCCCCGTCCCCGCGCCCGAGGAGCGGATCATCGTAGCCACGCTGCAGCGCATGTACCGGCACTTTTATTTCCGCGTCTGCGACATGGCGAATAGCGCCAGCCTGGTGGACGAAGGCTCAATCGACTTCGCCGAGTTGAAGCGGGCCGCCGATCTGGGCGGCATCTGGCCGGGTGTGGCGACCTATTTGAAGATCGTCTCGGATTACGTGGCTCGATATCGTGGCTTCGGCCTCGACCTGCCCCAGGACGTGCTCCACGCCGCGCAGTTCGGCGGGGAAAAGCTATCGGTGCGGGACCGCTTCATCCGCATCCCAATCATGCCCGAGGGTGCCGGTCTTTACACCAAACAGGTGAAGACAACCGCCCTGCGCGGCGACGTCCCCGCCACCTTCCGCCTCAGCCTGCTGCCGCCGCTGGCGGCTACCGCAGCTGTGGCGTATCGGATCACCGGGAGTGATAAGGGGATTTGGTGAGCGGCAGATCGTGCCAACAAGTACAGAGTTCTAGCTGACGTGTAATGTCCATGTTACTGTATTTCGGCGATCATGAAATTTCTGCTGCTTGTTGCATCTATATGGCTTGCATTCGTGGCATGTGCTCCAGTGCAGGGAAGGGCAGCCGACGACACCCCTAACGCTAACCAGAGCATCAGGAGCAATCGCGGCAATGATCAGTCACCAACCGCTGCTGCGCCGTCATCCGTAAATTCGATAAGAACCGCTGACAAACAGGAAGTAACGGTTGTCGCAGTCCCTCCACTCATTGTCACGAAGGACTGGATGGATCGCCTTTACTGGTTTTTTAGCGGCATTTTGGTCTTTGTCGGTGCCGCTGGCGTTTACTTGGCATATAGAACGCTAAAGGCCATACAAGGCCAATTGAACGAGATAAAACGAGCTGGAGAGCAGACCGACAAGCTGATCGCGCATACCGCACAGCAGGCTGAAGCGGCAAAAACTGCTGCGGAGTCATCTGCCAAGAACGCTGAATCTGCTAGGTTGAACGCCCAGGCTGTTATAAATTCCGAACGCCCATGGGTTTTCATAAAGCTCAATGAACCAGTACAGAACCCGCGTGAGACGCAGATTAAGTTCACGGCCATAAATCGTGGTCGTACGCCAGCCGAGGTAACTCTTTATACTGCGGACTTCATCTTCGCCCATCCCGAATCCTTGGCATCAATCCCCACGTACCCGTTGGCTGGTCACGAACTGGCCCACAAGAAGTATCTTCCACAAGGTGATTCGTTTGAGGTCTACGAGTTCGATTGCCGCACGGTCATGGAATCCCAACAGTGGAGCAACCTCAACCAGCCGAACCAGCAAGGGGAGGTCAAACGATTCGTTTTCATCGGGCACGTTCTTTACCGCGATTTGATCACGCGAGAGGAGCACGAGACACGATTCTGCTATTGGCTGAGTCCGGCGCCGTGGATTGGCTTGATTGTCGGCGGCCCACCCGAATACAACAAACATACCTAGCTGATCCGGAAGAGAATCAGTCGGGCACGCCGCCTCCACAGAGGGCGTCATCCTGAGCTACGAGCGCCTTCTTTTGGCGTGAGGAAGCGAAGGATCTCGCGTGCGTCACCGGGCTCTGGGTAGTACGCAAGATCCTTCGCTCCCTCCGCCGAACATCACGGCTCCGGTCGCTCAGGATGACACCCTCTTAAAATCCCGGCATTTGCCGGTTCGCTGCCACGTTACTTCGTCACTTCCCCAGCAACTCCCGCGCCTGTTTGACGATGTTCTCGACGGTGAAACCGAAGTGCTTGTAAAGGTCCTTGATGGGTGCTGAGGCGCCGAAGTCGGTGCGCGAGATGCTGCGGCCTTCACTGCCGACGTACTCGCGCCAGCCGAGATCCGTCCCCGCCTCGACCGCGACGCGCGCATGCACAGCGGGCGGCAGCACCTGCTCGCGATACTCCTTCGCCTGTCGTTGGAAAAGCTTCCAACAGGGCATGCTCACTACCCGGCTGCGAATGCCCGATGCGGTGAGCTGTTCATGCGCTTGCAGGCAGAGGTAAACCTCGGAACCCGTGCTCAGCAGGATCACCTCCGGCTCGCCAGTGCTATCGGCTAGAACGTAAGCGCCGCGACGCAAGCCTTCCGCGCTGGCGTATTTCGTGCGGTCGAGGGTTGGCACAGCCTGCCGGCTGAGGATCAAACATACCGGCAGATCCTTTTGCTGCATGGCCAAGCGCCAAGCTTCGGAGACTTCGTTGGCATCCGCCGGCCGGACCACCAGCAGGCGTGGGACAGCACGTAACGACATAAGCTGCTCGATGGGCTGGTGCGTGGGACCGTCTTCGCCGAGGCCGATCGAGTCATGCGTGAAGACGTAGATCGCCGGCTGTTCCATCAGCGCCGAAAGGCGGATCGCCGGGCGCATGTAGTCGGAGAAGATCAAAAACGTCGCGCCGAACGGGCGCAGCTTCGACAGCGCCATGCCATTCACGATGGACCCCATGGCGTGCTCGCGGATGCCAAAGTGCATGTTCCGGCCGGCGTAATTGCCCTTTTCAAAAGAGCTGCTGTCTTTGATGAGCGTCTTGGTCGAAGGAGCAAGATCGGCCGAGCCACCCATCAGCCAGGGCACGTGCTTCGCGATGGCATTTTCCACGACCCCGCATGTCTCACGCGTGGCCTTGCCTTTCGGGTCCGCAGGAAAGACGGGGATGTCCTTGTCCCAGCCGTCCGGCAGTTCCCCGCTCTGCATGCGCTCCCACTCGGCGGCAATCTCGGGATTTTGTTTGCGGAAACCATCAAGGACAACATTCCACTCCTGCTGCCACTTCTCGCCGCGTTCAACTGCCCGTCCCATGTGATCGAGCGCCTCTTGCGGCACCAGGAAATGCTCGTCTTCCGGCCAGCCATAGAAGCGTTTCGTCAGGCGGATTTCCTCGTCGCCCAGCGGCTCGCCGTGGGCGGCGGCGGTGTCGTGCTTGTTGGGCGCGCCCCAACCGATGTGGCTGTCCACAAGAATCAGCGAGGGCCGCTCGGTCTCGGTTTGCGCGGTGCGGATGGCGTCATCCAGCAGTTCGAGATCGTTGGCATCGCTGACCCGCAGCACGTTCCAGTGGTAGCCCAGGAAGCGCGCGGCCACGTCTTCGGAGAAAGCCAGCGCCGTGTTGCCTTCGATGGTGATGCGGTTGTTGTCGTAGATCCAAATCAGGTTCGACAAGCCCAGGTGTCCGGCGATGGAGGCGGCTTCCTGCGAGACGCCTTCCATCAGGTCACCGTCGCCGCAGATGGCATAAACACGATAATCAACGAGCTTGTGGCCGTCGCGGTTGTAGCGTGCTGCCAGCCAGCGTTCGGCAATCGCCATGCCGACCGAGTTTGCCACCCCCTGGCCGAGCGGGCCAGTCGTGGTCTCAACCCCTGGGGTGAGGCCGTATTCCGGATGGCCCGGGGTGCGCGATCCCCACTGGCGAAAGGCTTTGATCTCGTCCAGCGTCAGGCCGTAGCCGGTCAGGTAGAGCAAGGAATAGAGCAGCATCGAGGCGTGGCCGTTGGACAGGATAAAGCGGTCGCGGTTGGGCCACTGCGGGTTCCGCGGATTGTGCCGCAGAAAGCGGTCCCATAGAACATAGGCGACCGGCGCCAGCGCCATCGGAGTGCCGGGATGGCCGCTGTTGGCCTTCTGGACCGCATCCATCGAGAGCGTGCGGATGGTATTGATGCAGAGCAGCTCACTCTGCTCCTCCGGCTTTTGGGCGGCGGTGGGACCGCGCTGCGCGGAGACCGCGGATTTGGGCTCGAACACGGGCACGGCCGTGCCAGTCGGTGCATCGCTCTTGCTCGTCATAGGTTGTAGCGCCGGCGTCTCGCCGGCGGGGTCGCCTTTCTGCCCGCGCGCTGCCCCGGTGCACAACCGTGCGCCTCCGGGACCGCTAGCCCGAGCTTGTCGAAATGAAAATGTGGTTAAAAATCAGATGATACGTGAAGCGAGGCCGATCGACCACGATTGTCTTAGATGGTTGCCGCCGGATGATTCGTTGAGAATTGGAGCGGGAGACCGGGATCGAACCGGCGACATCCAGCTTGGGAAGCTGGCGTTCTACCGCTGAACTACTCCCGCTCGGTAACGAATCAATAGCTTGCTGCGAGCCTGCAATCCCTGCGCAACTTGGACCGCACAAACAGAGACGAGTGTAACATCGGCGCAGTTGCCCGCCAAGCGCCAGTCTCTTCTGTTGTCATACCGAATAGAAATATCCCCGTCTTCGCCAAAATAGAAATGTCCCCATTCAACGACTAACGACCAACGACTGGTTTAGAGTTGTTCTCTCATGCCGCTGCCCGAACGAGACCTCATCCGCCGCATCCGCCACCACGTAACGCGCACCGCCCAAGGCGTGCGGGTCGGCATCGGCGACGACTGCGCCGTGTTGCGTCTGCCGCACGGCCACGAGGCGCTGGTCACGACCGACTTCAGCCTGGAGGGCGTCCACTTCTTGCGGGAGCGGCATTCGGCGGATTTCGTCGGCCATCGCTGCCTCACGCGCGGGCTGAGCGACATTGCGGCCATGGGTGGTGAGCCGATTGCGGCCTTCCTATCGCTGGCGCTCCCGGCAGAGCTCGACCAGCGCTGGGTGGACAATTTCTTTCGCGGCTTTCGCGGCTTGGGACGACGCCTTGGCGTTACTCTAGCCGGTGGCGACCTGGCCCAAAGCCCGGCGGGAGTGCTGGCCGACGTCATGGTGGTGGGCTCGGCGCCGCGGGGAAAGGCGATCCTGCGCTCGGGCGCCAAGGCAGGCGACGACATCTACGTCACCGGCCTGATCGGCGGCGCCATGGCTGAACTGCGGCAGTTGCTTGCCCGCCCTTCGCTTCACGAAAGGGTGGCGCACCCGGTCACGGTGAAGCTTCGCAAGCCCATGCCGCGCCTCGAGGTAGGACGCTTCCTGCGCGAGCACAATTTGGCCTCCGCCATGATCGACCTCTCCGACGGGCTCTCCACCGACCTGGGGCACATTTGCGAGGAGTCGGGCGTGGGCGCATGGATCGCTGAAAAAGCCATCCCCGTCGCGAAAGACGCCACCCTGGAGGACGCGCTCAACGGCGGCGACGATTACGAACTGCTCTTTACCGTCCCGGCCCGCAAGAGCAGCAAGTTGCCCGAGAGGCTCGCGGGTGTCGGTTACACGTATATCGGGACGATCACGCCGAAACCGGGGATGTGGCTGGTCGCGCCGGACATGCAATCCCGCCGCGAACTGAAGCCCCGGGGCTGGGAACACTTCAAGAATTTGTAACTATTTACCGCGGATTTCACGGATTGGGAACGGATCGACACGGATTCTTCGGAAATATCCGCGTAATCCTTTTTTCATCCGTCTAATCCGCGGTAAGCAGTTTTCGGAGACTTCGTCTGAGGTTACCCGATCCTGCGCGAAAATAATCCCACATCTGCGGGAAGTGCGCAGATGTGGGGCACCATCGAGATGGCTCCAGGCTGATAGCTGACGGCTGGTCCTAGAACGGAATATCCGCGTCCGTGATCCCCTGGTCGTCAGCAGCAGCAGCAGGAGCGGGGCGCTGGTCGTAGCTGTTGGCCGAGGCGCCGCGGGCGCGGTCGCCTTCCTCGCGCCGGCCTTCGCCGCGGCCACCCAGCAGCACCAGATCGCTGATCACGATCTCCGTCTTGTACTTCTTTTCGCCGGTATTCTTGTCGTCCCAGGAACGGGTCTGAAGCCGTCCCTCGATATAGATTTGCGAGCCTTTATGAACGTATTCCTTCGCGATTTCCGCGGTCCGGTCAAAGGCCACCAGGTTGTGCCACTCGGTGCGGTCCTGCCACTGGCCGTCTTTATCCTTGAAGCGCTCGTTGGTGGCCAGGGAGAAGCTGGCCACGGCCATGCCCGTGGTGGTATAGCGCACCTCCGGGTCCTTGCCCAGATGTCCGACCAGAATGACCTTGTTGACGCTCTTTGCCATATCGCCTCGCTCTCTGTCCGCTGGTAATTTGGCGTGTCAAAGTAATTCAGCCTGTCAAGACGGTAATTTGGGATGTCACCGCTAGTAATTCAGGGTGTCACCGCTCCAGACCGGGAAGATCACCTCCCGACAGGACTTCAGGCCAGTCAGCGGAGCTCCTTTCCTAATTTTCGGTTCGCAATAGGGGCAAGTATAAACGGTCCACCCTGCGGAGCTACTAAGAATCCGTTCACCGGCCGGACGAGTAACAAAAATTTTCTGATCGACTGAAGGGCACAGGATCGAGTGCTGCCAACCTTGTTTATTTTCTTTAATTTAGCAAGACCGTCGACTTCTTCCCGGACCGCGCTCCACGTGCCAAATCCTTACAGTTTCTCTGCCCAGGTTCTTTTGCCACGATCTCACGATTCTTAAGAACTCGGCTGATGATAGGAACTAAGGACTCGTCCGGCTGTTAACCGGAGGGTTGTAGGTTTGATTCCTACCTGAGGAGCCATTATTTTCAACCGCTTACGAATAGTGTGCGATCACATCAGGTTGCATCCCTCGTTAAAATCGAGGCGCGGGCTGCGCGGGAACAGCTTCGATCTGTCGCCGTAACCCATGTTGCAGAGGAAGTTTGATTTCACATGGCCAGCGGGGAAGAATTCCTGCTCGCACTCCACGCACTTGCCAGCCGCAAAGAACTCTTCATCAACTATTGCGTTATCGAAGCCGGACATCGGTCCGCAGTCCAGTCCCAGCGCCCGCGCCGCCAGGATTAGATAGGCACCTTGAAGAGAAGAGTTCCGCTTCGCAGTCTCCTCGATCAGTTGGGGATTACTGGCGAAGATGTCGCGCATCGCCGGGTTGGGTGGGAACAGCTTGGGCAACTTGTCGTAGAACTTCAGATCGTAGGCGATGATCACCGTGACTGGCGCGGTCATTGTCTTCTCCACGTTGCCGGCCGCGAGTGACGGGCGGAGGCGCTCCTTTGCAGCCGCTGAACGCAGGAACACGAACCTGGCGGGACAACTGTTTGCGCTCGTAGGACCCCATTTCGCTATTCCATACAGCTCACGCAGCAACTCATCCGGCACTGGCATCGGGAGCCAGGCGGTGTACGTGCGCGCCTTGCGAAACAGCATATCCAGCATGTCATCCTTCACTCGGTCCATTTGTCGATCCTTTCAATCGCGCGAATTAGCACGGGGCTGCCGGTTAGCACCGCGTTCCTGCGCCCCAGTCCTTGTAGTAGATCTGTGTGCCGTCTTTTGTGGTGATCGTGGCCATCAGTCCTCTCCTTTCTCCTTGGGTTGTGAGCCAGCCCCGAGCACAAAGTCACTTGGGGTGCGGTTCCAGGTGCTGCTTGAGGCGCAGGATCGCGTCAATTGCGATCTCGTCCCCGATAGCGGTGTTGAGCATGGCGTGGTAAATAGATCGGTTCGGCCATTGCATGTGGAAATATTTGTCAATAAAGGTGGAACGCTCGCTATCAACGGTATCGACTAGTTCCTCCGCGTCCGTGTCACTCATTCCCCCGGCTATCAAGCGGCGCACTTTCGCCTCCTTCGGAGCGTAGAGGAAGACGCGCAAGGTATCGGTCCGATCGCGCAAGAAATGCTGGGACCCTCTGCCGACGATGACGCAGTTTCCTTCCGATGCCGCCTTCTGGACTACCTGTTGCGTGATCCGCAAGATGCTGTCGGCATCCAGCAGTTTTAAGCGGTGGACATTCAGGCTGCCTTCAAAGCTGCCTCGCATGATCGATTTGAAGAGCCGGTAGTAAAGCGGGTCCACGCGCTCCTCTCGACATTCGACCTCCGACTGTTGGCAGTGGCTCAGCCGCGCAATCTCGCAGGTCAGCAACTCATCCCATAATTTCCAGCCCAGGCGATCGGCGATCTTTCGAGCGATCTCCCCACCGCCACAACCGTACTCTCGCTCAATGGTGATGATATGAATCACGGTGTTCTCTTAGACTAACGACGACATCCATTCGCCTTCGCTTAACCGACCGCCACCTCGCCTCCCGCGCTCGGATCGTTCTTTTTCAGTAGGAAAGACAGTACGAACATGATCGCCGCGCCAAGGGAAAGAATCCAGAAGGTATCGATATACGCCAGAGTCGCAGCCTGCGCCTGCACGGCTCGGTAGATCCTGGCGTAGGCCTTCACCTGCGCGTCAGGCGGACTCACTCCCGTGTGCGCCAGGCGCTGCGCAAGACCGCTGATCGAGTTCTGAAAAGTTGGACTTCCTAACGTTGTGTGACCGACGAGAGTGCTCTGATGGAATTGCGCGCGGCGCGCAATCAACGTCGTGACCATGGAAGTGCCGACGCTGCTCCCCATGTTGCGCATGAAATTGATCATGCCGGCAACGGCATTGCTTTTTTCCGCCGGCATCCCGACGTAGGCGACCAGCGTGATCGGTACGAATAGAAATCCCAGCCCGATAACCTGGGCGACGCGCAACCAGGTGGCCGAACCGAAGCTGATCAGCAGGTCGATGCGCCAAGTGGAGTAGTACATCGAGATCGCTAGGCACAGCCAGCCAAAGGCGATGATGTAGCGTGCCTGAAATTTGGTTGTGAGTTGGCCGACGACGGGCATGGTGAGTAACAAGAAAACCGCGCCCCCGGAAAGAACCAGTCCCGCCAACTCGGCGGTATATCCCAGCAAGGTCTGAAGAAACTGGGGCATGAGCACAAGACTGCTAAACAGCAGGATTCCCAAGGTGAACATCATCAGGTTCGTGCCCAGGTAGTTGAGATTTCTGAAGAGGCGAACGTCGATGACCGGATCCTTGCGGAACCACTCCCAAATAACCAGCGAGACCAGGCACACCCCCGACACAATCGCCAGGGTCAGGATGAAATGCGAACCGAACCAGTCGTCCTCCTGTCCTTTATCCAGCAGGATCTGCAGGGCGCCGACTCCCAGTGCCAGCAGGGCGATCCCGATGTAGTCCAGCTTGATCCCGGCAGCTTTGAGGCGGCTCAAATAAGGTGGATCTTCGATCAGACGAAAGACAAGCGCCAAAGCCAGCAAACCGACGGGCAAGTTGATTAAGAAGATCCAGCGCCAGGAATAGTTGAACGTAATCCACCCACCCAGGGTCGGTCCAATGGTGGGCGCCATGACAGCTGTGATGCCATACACGGCGAAGGCCAAGCCGCGTTTTTGCGGCGGAAATGTGTCCGCCAGGATGGCTTGCGCCATCGGCTGGAGTCCTCCTCCCCCGGCGCCCTGCATCACGCGGAATAACAGGAGGAGACCAAGGCTCGGCGCCGTCCCGCAGAGGAGCGAGCTCAAAGTGAAGATAACGAGACACGTGATGAAAAATCGCTTCCGTCCAAAGGTAACGGCGAGCCAGCCGCTGATGGGGAGGACAATAGCATTGGAAACCAGATAAGAGGTGAGCACCCAGGTGCTCTCATCGTTGCTCGCGCCCAGATTGCCTGCCATGTAGGGCAAAGCCACATTAGCGATGCTGGTGTCGAGGACCTCCATGAACGCGGCCATCGCCACCACGACCGCAATCAGCCAGGGATTGTACTTGGGCTGCCAGGTGGCTTCGGCCACGGCGAGAGTCTGGGCGTCATCACTCATCGCAAATGCACCTTCGGTTCGACGCTCATGCCCGGCCGAAGCTGCCGGTTGCGGCTCTCTCCCGGCTCGAGAATGATCTTTACAGGAAGCCGCTGCACGATCTTGACGTAGTTTCCGGTAGCATTTTCCGGCGGGAGCACGCTGAAGAGCGGGCCGGTGGCCCCGGCGATGCTGTCCACGTGGCCCCGGTAGCTCGCGCCGTCGGAGTCCAGCTCAATGTCTACCCGCTGCCCCGGCCGCATGTGCTTGAGCTGAGTCTCCTTGAAATTTGCGGTGATCCAGACTTCGTCCAGTGGGACGACGGTCAGCAACTGCTGGCCGGGCTGCACGTTCAGGCCGACCACCACCGTCTTGTTGACCTCACCGCTGACCGGCGCCTCGATCCGGGTGTATTGCAGATTGAGCTCAGCCTGAGCCAAGGCAGCGCGCTTCTGTTGGACGTCGGCAGCGGCGGAGAGGGCGCGAGCACGGGTGGACGCTACCTGCTCGGGCCCGGTTTGCGCGGCCCGGTGGTTGGCTTCGGCCTGGGAAAGTTTGCTTCTGGCCTGCTGCACCGCCTGCTCGGCGGCAGACGCATTGGCGCTGGCTGCAGCCACATTGGCGGTGCTGGCCTTGGCTGCAGCGAGGGCTTGGTCGTAGATCTGCGCCGAGACCTCTCGCTTGTCCACCAGCAGTTTGTAGCGTTTCATGTCGTCCTGCGCCCTAACGTCATTGGCCTCTGCTTGCTCCACTTGGGCTTGTGCGGCGGCAAGCTGCTTTTCGGAGGCAGCGATCCCGGCCCCGGCATTTTCCACGTCAGACGCGGAGAATCGTAACTGGCTTGAGGTGTTCACGGAGGTAATTGGAACAACGATGTCGAGCGAGTGCGCGGTCGCTTCCGCATTGGCGAGGTCGGCTTGCGCCTTATCCACTGCAACCTGGTAATCTCTCGGGTCGATCTCGACCAGCACCGTGCCTTTTTCGACGTACTGGTTGTCGTTCACGTTCACCTTGATCACGTAGCCGGAGATGCGGGCGCTGACCGGGTAGAGGTGGACATCCACCTGGGCGTCGTCGGTGGACTCATAGCTGGTGAGGTAACGCCACAGGAAGAAGCCGCCCACAATCAGAAGCAGCACGGCACCGATGATCAGCCACAGGCGCCCCCGCTTCGGCCGTCGGTGCGAAGCCAGCAGCCGAAAACGTCTATGCTGGGTCTCGGGAATTGGGCTGGCCGAAAGCTCTTCGGTTTTGTCGAGGGGGTGCGGGTTGGGATTGGATGCCATTACTTCCCTTTCAGATATTCCTGGACGCCGGCTTCCGCGTGTCCGATCGCCCGCCCAAGTTCGATCTTCGACACGTTGTAAGCGTAAAGACTGGAAATCAACGACTCGTTGGCGCCGGCGACAGACTGCTGCGCCTGGACCACTTCGATGTTGTCGGCGACGCCCGCGGCAAAGCGGTCTCGCGCCTGTACCAGCGTCTGGTTGGCGAGATCGACGGAGCTGCGAGCGACTTCCACCTGGTCCGCCGCTGATTGCAGATCCAGTAAGGCGTTCCGCACGTCCTGGTCAATCTGCGAACGCAAGTTCCCCAGCAATTCCCGACTCTGCCGCAGGGCTGAGTCAGCCTGCGACATCACCGTGAACTCTGCCCCCCTCGAAGATAGGGATATTCAGGGCTGCGGTTGCCTGGACCGTGCCGTGAGAGTTGGCCGGATTGATGCCGATATCACCGTAATTCACGGCCGTGGAAAGCGACGGGTAATAGCCGGCGACAGCCGCCTTGCGCGCCAGTTCTGCCGCCCGGACCTGAGCAAGGGCGCTCTGGTAGTCAGCGCGTGACGCATAGGCGCGACTGAGCTCTTCGTCGAGGCTGGTCTTGGGAAGTGGCTGATAGCTGGCCGTGTCTGTCAGTGTGTACTCCTGCCCTGTGGGCAGGCCGATTACGCGCCCCAGCCCGATCTTCTGTTTGGCAAGGTCATTCCGAGCTGAAATGAGCTGCTGCTTACGGGTTTGCAACTCGACCTTAGCCCTCAACACATCGATCTCGGCTGTGGTGCCGGCGGTCAGTTGGTCGGCCGCCTGCTGGTAGAGTGCTTGGGCGGTATCCTGTTGTGCGAAAGCGGTGTCAACCCGCGCAGAATCAGCGATTGTCTGCAGGTACGCCGAGGTTACCGCAAACACCACCAGTTCGCGGGCGTCGTTGTAGGAATATCGAGCGGCCCGAATCTGCTGTGCGTCAGAGCGCGTTTGCTGGATCAATTTCCAGTCGAATACCGATTGCGTCAGATAGGCGCGGGTGTCGAAAATCCCGAACGGCCCAACGACCGAAGGAAAGCCAGGAACATGGAACCCAACCGTTCTGAGGTTGATCTGTAGGGCAGAGACGCTGGTCGAAGTGGTGAGATTGGGCAGTAGTTCGCTCAGGTCCTTCCACCACTGGCCACGCGCCGAGGGGATTCCCTCGCCGGTTAAAAGCAAACCAAGATTCTGCCTAAGGCGGCGTAAATATATAACATTTACAACCTAGTTGCTTGGATGAATGGTGTAGTTCCACTCACCATGGAATTTGTCTGGCTTGAGGTTGACATGGGCAAACTCTTCATCCGTGATCTTTCGCCCCACGGGATACTTGCGGTGATCTAGGCGGCAGGTCACTTTCAAACCCTTGGCCGTCGTCGTTCCGGCGATCAGCCGTACCACCGTCTCATAATCGCGTAGCGGCTCGCCGCGCCAGTTGGACGAAATGAAGGAAAACAACCGATGCTCCACCTTATTCCATTTGCTCGTGCCCGGCGGAAAATGGCAGACCATCAGTATCAGCCCGGTCTGGTCGGCCAGACGCTGTAACTCCCATTTCCACAGTCGCAGCCGCCAGCCGTTGCTACCCCCGCCATCGGCGGTGATCAGCAGTCGCCGTGCCCCCAGATACAGGTTCCGGCCGTCGGCGCGCCACCAGCCCCGAATCGAAGCCACCGCGAAGGCCCCCGTGTCGTGGTCCGTGCCCACGTTGACGAAGCCCGCGTTGCGCCCCAGGTCGTAGATTCCGTAGGGATAGGCGCGGGGTACATCGGGACCGGGAAAATCATGTCCGTTGACCTTATCCGCCGTTCCGGTTTGGCGCCACTGGCGGCCCTGGTTTTGGTAGTTACCGATCAGTTCTTTCTTCTTCGTGTCCACGGAAATGACGGGCTCGCCTGCCCGCAAAGCGCGTTTGACGGCGCTATTGATATGACGGAACTGCGCGTCACGATCGGGATGGTCATCCCCTTCCTCCGTCTTGCGATTGCCCTGCAGGCTGTAGCCACTCTCTCGCAGGAGTTGGGTCACTTTGGTGTGGCTGACCGGGTGGTGCCGGGCTGTTAGTTCCGCCGCCAGCGTGCGGGCGCTCTTGCAGGTCCAGCGCAAGGGCGACTGCGGGTCGCCGCGTGCCGTGGGTTCGACCATGCTGTCCAAGGCGGGCGCCATGCCGGGATCGCTGGACGTCAACGAGTGTCGTCCGCCGCCCTCGTGGCGAATCCGGCCCGGGGCCAGCGGCGCGGCTTTCAATTCCTCGATACCCTTGGTCAACGTGACCCGCGATAGGCCGCAGGCGCGGCTGACTCGCGAGATGCCGCCATAGCCCAGTTCCAAAGCTTCGCTGGCAGCCACCAAACGCCGAGCGTGTTCGTCCAGATGCGGCCACATGCCAGCAAAGTACCGGCCGAGCTGGGCATCCGAGTCCATGCCCACCGTAATAACAGATCAGGATAGTAGATGTAAACGTTATTTATTTACGGTGCCTAAGCCCTCGATCGATGGCATCTTTCAGGGAAAGCGGGAGCAGGGTGGGAGCAGTCTTTCCCGCCGGCACGCTGCCGGAAAACGGGTTTTGCGGCTGAAAACCTGCAGATCCCTGACTCAGGGTGATAACGTATTGCGTTGCTCGAGCGTTCCCGCTGGAGGATGTTGTCTGCGCCCAAGGTACAGCTGACCCGAAGACCAGTGTTAGACCCACGGCCAAGCGACCCGGTACAAAACTGAGCATCGCTAGACTCTCCGGTTTCCTGCGACCGGCCGCAGCGATGAACCACGAAACACTTACGGCGGCCATAACACGTTGACCTGTAACCAAGAACTCCATGCGGTTGCGATTCCATGCGCCGCGTGATTCTCCCGGCGACCTCTTGCCATCGAGTACGATTCGCCCGATTCAGATGCGTCGGATGAAGGGATAGCTGGACGGTTTTGAACATTTTGGGCAACTGTCTGTTTTTGAAGAACCGCAGCAGCTCACCTGTTCGACGATACAGCCAGAGTGCCATTGCCGAGTTCCTGCGGGTTTGGCAAAGGCCTAGCCTCCGGCAAGCCCAACTACGTCATCATCTATGCGGAGGGCTTGCGGCACGCCGGTTTACAACGAAGCCGGCGAAGATTCGTCAGAGCAGAAGATTCGTCAAAGCAACTGTCGCGAATGTTCGACCGGCTTTTAGCAAACCGCTAATTTGGCCGGTGGCGACGCCTTGAAGGAGCTGCCGCATGAAAGTGTGGGGCAGTCTCAGTAGATACGTCCGACCCCATCGGCTGTGGACGAAATCCTCGGTCCGGCACTGGCCTGGGACAGGCGCAACACAATTCGCGCTCATCACAACGCGGCCACGGTTAGGGAGTTCCATGTGGCTACGAGGTGGTTGCAGATGGACGGTGCGGCAACCGGTGCATCGCAACGACGTTCTCCCCCAATTTCAGTAATGTCTCGTACTGCTCAATAATCGCAGTACCGGCAAACTCAATGTCGGGGAACACGAATTCACCAAACAGCCTACATGTCGCCAGCAGCGAATAGATACGGAGGCGGAGCGCGCTGTCGATCAAATTGCGCGCATCCTGAACTACTTTCGGGTTGGCGCTTCGACGACCTAGTTCGCCGAGCATGAGCAAGGTTGTCGCGTTACTTGCCGTGTGTCGGACGTAGCCGATTGCTGCCAACATCCGTTTGCGGTGAATTCGTCGATACTCCCGGATTGGAAGTTTAGCCCTGAGAAATTCTTTTTCGCCCGGATCAATAAGATTCTGAAATGCCCGTAAATCAACTGGAATGATTCGGGAACTCAGATCTGCGGCCTCCCGAAGAGGTGCGGCTTTCCCTCGCGCCAAGCGCAAAGATGCCATCGCAATTAATAGCGACACGCCTAAAGCCACAAAGAAATAGATCATCGGCGCAATAACCCCACCAGAGCTTGGTTCCACTCCTCTAGCTGCACAACCGGCAACTCGTTGAGCTCATGTGCGGGTTCCGGAATTAGCAAATACGCGACCCATATCAGGACAGCGCACGTCTCACCGGCTCCGCTTAAGATCACGGCTAGGTGCTGTAGACCGAACCCCATCTGTGCTCTTAACGCCACAGCAATCAGCCGAACGGTCGCTAACAGGCCAAAACCTGCAGCAATTCCAAACAAGTGACTACGCCAAGAGACGCCAATCACTCTTGAGAACACAAACAAAAACAGCAAAACTCCCACTTGAACAGCGCGCACGCTTCGCTCTAGCACATAAACGCCGGCCACAATTCGATATTGGTCTACTCCTGGCGCTATCACACCGCTAATGAGGGCGAGCAGGACAAGGATTACGATAAGCCAACGAAAAACTGTATCACTTAAGTCCTGGAGAGCGGCGTATGGCTGGAAAATATTGGAAAAGACCTCTTTAACAACCACAACTCCCAATATGAGGCCGACCGCCTGTTCACTCCAGAATGCGATAAAATATGTAATCGTCAGCGTTAAGTGCCTCGGGTTTTGCAGCAACATCAAATAGAGGACACAGGCCCATAGGACCTCCCAACAGGCATAAGCAAGAAACATGCGCAGGGCGCGAACCAGTTTTCGTCGAATGATGGCAACAGCTACCACGATCTGGCCGACCGCGGGAACAATCCAAAAGATATCTATAAGGGCATGAAGCATGGCTGCAGACGGGAACAGAGTATCCCGTCAGCAGCCACCTCGGCAATTGCAATCATTTGCCCGGAAGGACGTAGGGGCAAGTATCATAGGGCCAACATGGATCTGGCGGCCCTTGAACGGTGGACTTGGGCAGTGAGGTCAGGATTCCAGAGAGGAAGAGGGTTGCTAGACAAAAGGCGACCTTTTTCACGGGTGTTCTCCTTGATTGAGTGACGTTCCCGTGTAAAATCGCCTATGAATGCGTGTGCCATGGGTGGAAATGGATTCGTGTTCGGTGTTCGGCGGAGCGAAAGAAAATGCAACTAACGAGTGCGTTTGAAGACTTTATGAACAGGACGCTCGCGGCGATTCCCGGCACACTGCGGAGAGTGGAGTATTGCTCTGAGCACCGCGACAAGGGGGGGCAGTATCAGCACTGGGGATTATGCAAGGTTCACGGTGAATTGCAGGCCCAGAGGGCTATGGCAGAGGCGCACCAGCAGGTGTTTTTGGAAACGCTCAGGACCCCGCTAGCAGCGATACTGGAGGATGCAGCAAGAACAGGTCTGAGCTCAACTCAGTTAGCAGATTTTCGTGCGAGATGGGACAAACTGATTCCTGCGGATTTGGGTGGCGGATCGGCGCTGCATTTCAGGACAGTTTTGGACGCCCTCGATGCCCTGGCTCGGGCGGCGCATGACGAAAATCGTCCAGACGCATCGCGATCGCAACCACTTGCCCAATAACTTCAGCCTCACTGCGATACTTGAGGACACGTGGGAGAACCGGTGAGAGCGGATGGGGTAGAAGCGTGATTTGGCTCCCACTCAGGTTGCACCAACAGCACACATATCCGCTTCTGGTTTCGACAAAATAAATGGGCCTTTCATACTCCGAGCGCCAAGCCCCATTGAGGACCGAAGTCTTCTCCTCGTCAATCTGAATGAATGATCCAGGCAGCAAGACGGGGTACATGGTGAAGTCCTCGATGCCGATATATCCGTACGTATAATTCCGATCTTCAAATTGCGAGAGATATCCAATCGGAACCGTACCCCACCGCTCGATCATGCGGCCAATGTTGACGGTCGCCCGCAGGTCAAAAGCCGGATCAAGGCCAACCGGGATCCTAAGAGACGTGGATGCCTGGAGTGCCGTGCTGTAGTGCGTCTTCTTCGGTGGCTCACTAAGCACTTGCGCCGCAGCCATTCGATTCACGTCTAAACCGTAAAAGGAAAGAATCTCGCGGGGATCACGGCGGTAAATCACGGCCAGCGAGTAGAGCCGGTAGATGCTTGGCGTGCTCCCTTTTGTCTCCATATCCGAGAGCGTAGTGACTCCAATTGCAAGGTCCGGCAAGCCGTACGCCTCGGCAAGCCGATCACTCGTGGCTTCAACATCGCGCAAGGAAAAGCCGAGTTGCTCTCGAATTGCCCTCAGTTGGTTACCGGCGTCCAGAACTCTGAGTTGATGTTCGCTCAATGTCACGTTGGTCTCCCGGAAGAAATGAAACAACTGCTAATGTCCCAGGGAACTCGTTTGTTCGGTATACCGAACATCGATTGGCGCACTAATGGCAATAGAATTAGCATTCTAGCGGTATTTTTGTCGGCATAGCAAACGCTGTCCTGCCTTTGTTGCGAGATTCCCCTCCAGCATTCCCAAGCGTAGTGTTCGGAAAACCGAACGAACTGTTGGTTGAGCCTCGCTTAGCGACAGCAGCTTAAAGAATTGCAACTTCCGTTAGGTCTCCGGGGGATGTCCTGTTCTCAAGGGCATCGCGGCAGGTACTTGATTGCTCCTGTGCTGGCGCGTGCCGGTGCGGATATCGTTCAGGAAGAGGGTTCACATGTCAGGTACAGCGGCTGCTCCCGCGCGCGAGGTGCGGGAAGTCATTGCCAACCTGCTCGTAGTGGATGACGAGCGCGCCATTCGGGAAGGATGCCGCGAGGCCGCGCAAGCCATGGGCTTCAACGCGTTCATCGCCGAAAACGCGGAGCACGCCTACAAGGTGCTCGATTCCCAGGGCATCGATGCCGTGCTGCTGGATCTCAAAACTCCCGGGGCAGCGGGCCTGGAGGCGCTGCGCCTGATTCGGCAGCGGCGTCCGCAGGCAATCGTAATCGTGATGACCGGATACGCCACGGTACAGTCCGCCGTGCAATCGATGAAATTCGGCGCCTACGACTATCTCACCAAGCCCTTTTGCCTGGAGGAACTGCGTTCCGTGCTCAGTCGGGTGGCGGGGGAAGTGAGGACCGCGGCCGAAAAGCGCCCGGTGCGCGAAACGATGAGGGGGCAACAGGGCTTCGGTTCCATCGTGGGCCGCTCGCCGGAGATGGAGCGACTGTATCGCATCATGGCCAAGGCGGCGCAGAGCACGCACCCGGTGCTAATCTCGGGCGAGAGCGGCACGGGAAAGGAGTTGGTGGCGCGCGCCGTCCATTTCTCGGGGCCATTTCGGGATAAGCCGTTCATCCCGGTGGATTGCGGATCCCTGGTGCCGACCCTGATCGAGAGTGAGCTGTTCGGTTATGTGCGGGGCGCCTTCACCGGTGCCATGCGCGCCAAAGACGGCCTGCTGGCGGTGGCCGAAGGCGGTACGGCGTTTCTGGATGAAGTAGGCGAACTCTCGCTCGATCTGCAGTCCAAGCTGCTGCGCGCCATCCAGGAGCATGAGATCCGGCCGGTCGGGAGCACCAATCGGGTGACGATCAACGTGCGTATTCTGGCGGCCTCCAATCGCGACCTGGAGCGCGCGGTGGCCGAAGGCAAGTTCCGGCGAGACCTGTATTTCCGCCTCAACGTGCTGACATTGCGCTTGCCCGCGCTGCGCCAGCGTAAACCGGACATACCGCTTCTGGCAGCGCACTTCATGGAGCGCCTGAATCATGGTTTGGCGACGCCGCGCAGCCTCAGCGAAGAGGCCTTGAAGGCGCTGGCTACCTACGACTGGCCCGGCAATGTGCGCGAGTTGGAGAATTGCCTGGAACGGGCTTGCACCCTGAGTTCCGGGCCGCTGCTGCACGTGGCGGACTTGTCCACACCAGTGCAGGATGCCTATCATCACCGCGTGACGGCCGTGCCGGCCGGGGCGGCACGCGTGATCCCGATCGCCGAGGTGGAGAGGCGGGCCATCCTTTCTGCCATCGAGCAGTTCCGCGGCGACAAGCTGCTGGCTGCCCGGCTGCTCGGGATCGGGAAAACCACCTTATATCGTAAGTTGAAGGAATACGGAGTTTCCCACGATTGAACGGGAGCGCTTCCCCACGCTGGGAAAGCCCAGGATGCGGCCTGCCAGGGTTTGCTGCTAAGTCTCGCCTTTTCAATCCCGCCAACTTGGCACGTGACCTGGGATTCGACTGGTCTGGCTAATGAAATGGGAGTTCCCCCGGCTCTGCCGGGGAGGCACGCGAAGTTTGACAGATACGGGAGTCCATCCAAGAAACTCCTGGCGTGAGCCGCGAAGCACACGCAAAGGAGAAACTGGATGGACGAGTATGAAAGCTTAAGCCACTCGAAATGGGAGTGCAAATACCATGTGGTGTTTATCCCAAAGGGCCGGCGGAAAGCGTTGTATGGGGAGTTGCGGAAGTATTTGGGAGAGGTGTTCCGCAAACTGGCGGAGCAGAAGGAAAGCCGGATTGAGGAAGGGCATCTGCTGGCGGACCACGTGCACATGTTGATATCGATCCCGCCGAAGTACGCGGTGGCGCAGGTGGTTGGGTTTATGAAAGGGAAGAGTGCGATTCATCTGGCGCGAGTGTACGGAGGGCGGAAACAGAATTTTGTAGGGCAGAGTTTCTGGGCGCGGGGATACTTTGTGTCGACGGTCGGGCGGGACGAGACATCGATCCGAGAGTACATCCGCACGCAGGAGGAAGAGGACAAGCGCCTGGATCAGTTGAACATGTGGCGCTGAAGGGGCCACCTTCAGGTGGCCAAGAATGTCGGGGCCGCGTTAGCGACCCCGCTCAGCCGCTTTGAGCGGCTCACATCCTAAAGCCCCCGGCTCTGCCGGGGGATATTTACTCTGCTCGCCGGTCTACCGAGTGGCCGTCGTAGCCGCGGTGCGCCGCCGTCAAGTGACGAGGCGTGAATCAGCGAGGTACTAGAGAAAGAGCCGCTAAAAATTCACCTTGATGTCGGTCTGGACCAAACGGCCGTTGGCCAGTGCGCCCTGGAAATTCCCGTAGGGGCTGTTCGGCGGACCAACTGTGCTTGTCACAACACCAAAATTGCCGCTGGTGATACTGCCAGTAGGATTGGCGAAGTTCGGGTGATTGAACGCATTGTACATATTCACTCCTACTGAAATGCCCAGGCCGTTGTCCGTAAACTTGAAGCTCTTACGCACCGAAAAGTCAGTGTCAAAGAATCCGGGACCGCGGAAGCTATTGCGCCCCACGTTACCGAAGTCAAGCTGCTGATACTTATTTGTCTGGAAAGCAGCTTGACGAAAGCAACTCGTGACGGGGCTTGTGCACACCCCAATTGATCCGTTGAGATAGTCCGCGAGCACAACCGTGCCTGTCGCGTTATGCAAGAAAGTCGTCGCGGCTGAAGAATTGTAGGCGCTGAACGGCTCGCCGGTTCGAAAGAACACCGTTCCGGAGAATAGCCAGCCGCTCACCAACTGGCCGATTCCGCTCCGCGAACTTCTGAAAGGCAGTTCCCAGCTATAGTTTGCACTGACGATATGCCTGAAATCGTAGTCCGAGCTGGCATATTGCGCACCCAAGCTATAAGGCACGATCTGCGAGCGCACGCTATCGCTGACATTGTGTGTGCTATACGGCGCACCCCAACCCCCGTTGGAAACGGTATCTAAGCTGTGGCTCCAGGTGTAATTCAGGGTACCCGTGAAGTTCTTGCTCAACTTACGATGCAAGCTCATCGTCAGGCCGTTGTAGTTCGACCATCCTCCGTTGCCAACCTCCATCACCGTGCCAAACCGAGGATCCGGGGCTGCGTTTGGCAAACCTGCGAAGCTACCCGCAGGTGGATAGCCCGCAGGGCCTCCCCTGGCAGGCGAGACGTACGCGTTCATAAGCCGATCGGTACTGAACAGATCGGAACCGTGGTTACCCACGTACGTGAGCGTAAGAGAAGTTGTGCTGCCGAGCCCTTGCTCTATTTGAAAACTCCACTCCAGGAACTTCGGATTGCTGGTGTGGTTTGCGAATGCAACAAAGTTCGGCGCAGCAAATGTGCTGCCGGCAGCCTGAACAGCCGACTGGATTTCCGGCAGTGTAGATCCACTCGCGAATCCGGCCTGGAAAGCTGCGTTGGAAGCCGCCGCCGAGCTGTAGATATTGTTGGCAACTCCCGGCGCAGTCATGTTGCCATTGCCATAGACAGTGAACGAGGCCACGTTCGGTGCGTTCGTGATGGCGTTATTGATCAGGAAACCAGCATAGGTATCCGAGAACATGCCAATGCCGGCGCGGATCACCATTGCCCGGTTGCTCATCGGAGTCCATGCCATACCGATGCGCGGCTCATATGCCAGCCCTTCCATATGCGGGAACGCTGTGTGCAGGTTGGTCAAGATCGTCTGATCATAAGGAATATTCGGATTATGTATTTGGTCTAGGAAGCTGCCACCGAAGCGCGCAAAACAGTTGCTCTGGCACACTGGGTCGGAGTTGCGGTCCACGCGCAAGCCGAGCGTGAGGTGCAGGTTAGAAGCAGCATTCCACTCATCCTGGACGTACAGGCCCGTGCTGTATAAGGCAACGGGCGCTTCAGGATTCTTGCTGAACGTCTGGGTATAGTAGCTATTTGGGCCGGCAATTCCGTTCACAAAGTCCGTCATATTTCCAAACGTGAGCAGCCCGCTGGTGCCCGGGCTTGCAGCAAAGCTGGTGATATTGTTGCGGCGTATGTTGATGCCAAACTTAAAAGTGTGCCGAGTCTTCGTCCAGGAGAAGTCATCCACGAACTGGTACTGCCCAACGTTTTTACCACTTGGATAGCGGTTGTCTTGGCCGCCCATGTTCGTCATGTTGCCATCCACCCAAGTGAATGTGGTGGGAAACAGCTTCAGGGCGCCAGAGAGGTCCGGCGGGCCAAATTTCTGACGATAATACATGCCGGAAAAGATGAACTGGTTGACCATGGTCTGGCCAATGATTCGCGTATAGTTCAATTGGCCTTCGTCTTCCGGCTGGTTGCTATTGGCGCTGAAAAGTTGGTTGATCGGGTCCGTCGAAGTAGCCTGGGTACCGCGGTCTTGCCGGTAACGGAACGCCAGCTTGTCATTTTGCGTGGCGATCAAATCAACGCGGACGGACATCAGGCGCTCGGTAGTCATGCTGTGGTTCGCGCTGCGAAAGGTATTGACGCAGGGTACGCCGCCCTGGCCAAAGGTGATACCGCCGACACTGCCGCCGAAGTCGCCGCATCCCCCCTTAACATCGGCAGTATAGGGTGTGGCAACCGAGGCACCATTCGCACCGTTGTAAATCTTGAACATATTCCGATAGAACGGCACTTCGGCGGCCGGAAGCCCCACCAGAATGGCATTCTGGAACTGCTGCGAGGGCACGTAGCTCGCGCCGCTGGCGCCGGGCACCACATACCGGATGCCTTCGTTGTCATAGAAGAAGAACAGCTTATTCTTCTTGATTGGGCCGCCGAAAGAGCCTGCCCATTGGTTGCTGTTGGAAAATGGCTTCGGTTCGCCTCCGTTGTTATTGAACCAGTCGTTGGCGTTCATCGAAGCACCGTTCCACAGCCACATCGCGTTCCCGTGAAAGTTGTTGGTGCCCGACTTGGTCGTGTAATTGACGTTGGCGCCCGCGAGCCGGCCGTACTGCGCTGTATAGCCGTTGGTCACAACAGCTACTTCCTGAATCTCATTGGCGCCCAGAGACATATTGCTGGACCCTGAATAGACCAGATTCAGAAACGGATCGACGTTATCCGCGCCATTCATGGTGAACATGTTGGAGGTCGCCGGCAGCCCAAAGACTGTGAAATTGCCGTATCCAGCGCCCGTGCTTAACATCACACCCGGAGAGGTCAAGACCATGTTGGTCAGGTCGCCGCCCGGAGATGGCAGCCGATCGATCATCTTCTGATCGTAAACACTTGTGATGTTCGCGTTTTCCCTCTGCAGCAGCGGAGACTCGGCAGTGACTTGTATGGTTTCATTGGTGCCTGAAACACCCAGCTTGATTGTTGTCGCCGTTACCCGGCCAACGTTAACGTTTAGCATTGTGGCGATCTCGGCGAAACCTTTGGCCGTAGCGCTCACTTTATAGATTCCTGGCTTCAACAGCGCGAAACGAAAATCACCTACTGCCCCCGTTGTAGCGGACTGTGTAGCGCCCGTATCGATGCTCGTCAGCATGACTGTGGCACGGGCGACTACCGCGCCATGAAGATCGGTCACCAAACCAGAAATGTCGCCGGACACGATGTTTTGAGAAAAGGTCGAGTTCACCAATACCAACGCCAGAATTAGTGCAATGGTCGGCAGCCCAAGTCGCCTCAAGTGCGCCCCCCAAATAATTTGTTCCTAATCGCCCTGATAAGGGCCGCCAAAAATGACTCGCGTTCTGTTCAGCAGCTTACGTCGGTGGTAGGAGGGTGTGACGGTTTTGGTTCAAAGTCAAGATGGCAGTTGCTCCCCGGTACAATCTAGGTATCCGTAGCTCTCTCGCAGGTAAGTGTTTTCATACACTTGCAGTTATTCAACGTCTTCGGCAACCGCTGGCCTTCAGCCTACGGACTCCTCCGCCTTCTTCGGCGGCTTGATCAGGTAATACGCGGCAAATTCGTCGGCATGCCCTTTCCCGCCGTTTAAAACAGTAATCGTTTCTTTGACGATTCGGGCAATGTCGTCCTGCGCGGGGCTTGAGGTTGCACGTGTTGGCTCCTCATTATGTTTACGTAGCTCTGCTAGCGGCGCCTCCAGCGACTTGCCGCGCGTGAGGATCACCGCGCGCTCAATGAAATTCTCCAGTTCGCGGATGTTCCCCGGCCATTCCAGGCCGTTAGTCCCTTCATGATGGTGGCCGCCGGAATTGTCTCAATGTTCTTCTGCATCTGCTTGGCGAACTTCTGGACGAAGTAACTCACCAGGAGGGGAATGTCGTCCCGGCGGTTCCGCAGCGGCGGCAAGACTTTCCTGTCACGTGAGGCCAAGATCTCGTGTCCGGTGCCAAAAATGGTGTCAATCGGCACTATTATAGACGCCGGAGCAAATGCCTAGAAGCCGACCGCCGGGTACGGCCTTGCGGTCTGCGGCTCTCCCTGCAAGGAGAGGCGCTCGAAGCGCCCTTGCAGCAGGGACATCAGTCCGGTGTACCAGTAACCGAGGACAAACAGGAGGAGGAATGGCACCGTAATGAAGTTCTCATTGCTGATAGCGTAGCCCACCGCGCAGGCGAAGTAGGTGCCGATGCCCAGTTCGATCCATGGGATGAGGCCAAGCCGCTTGCGGTACTTGGCGGCGATAGGCTTGTCCTTCTTGGATTGCACACAGTACTTGGGGGTACGGGCGAAGGCGGTCTGCTTGCCGAAGAGGGCTTCCAACACGGCGCGCGAGTTGGTGATCGTCAGGCCGATGCCGAGCGACATCAGGAACGGCAAGAATAGAAACGTCCGATACCAGCGCCGGGGAAAGAGTACTTTCTGCGAGACGAGATAGAAGCTCGAAATCGAGAATGTCGAAGCCAGAAACAGGGGCATGTCGATGTAGAGCATCTGGAACCAGCCCTGGTAGAAGCGGATGATCATGGCTGGCAGCAGCAGGGTCGAGAGCACGATCATCAGCGGATAGCTGATATTGGCGGTCAGGTGGTACCAGGCTTCCAACTTAATGCGGCGCGGCACGTCGCTCTTGATCACGAAGGGGAAATCTTTTAGCGCGCACTGGATGAGGCCCTTGGCCCAGCGTGCCTGCTGGGTCTTGAAGGCGGTCATCTCGACCGGCAACTCGGCCGGGCACTCGACGTCTTCCAGGTAGGCAAACTTCCAACCCTTGAGCTGAGCGCGATAGGAGAGGTCGGTGTCCTCGGTGAGCGTATCGTGCTGCCAGCCGCCGGCTTCCTCGATGGCACTGCGGCGCCACATGCCGGCGGTGCCGTTGAAATTGAAAAACACGCCGCTGCGGGCCCGGGCGCCGTGCTCCAGCACGAAGTGGCCGTCCAGCAGGATGGCTTCGACCTCGGTGAGAAACGAATAGTGGCGGTTGAGATGCGTCCAGCGCGTCTGCACCATTCCGATGCCGGGGTCGCTGAAGTGGTGGATCACCTTCATCAGAAAGTCGGGTGGCGGGGTGAAATCGGCGTCGAAGATGGCGATGAACTCGCCCTTCGAGAGCGACATGCCATGCTGCAGTGCGCCCGCCTTGAATCCCGCGCGATTGGTGCGGTGAATGTAGCTGATCGGATGCCCCAGCGCTGCGTATCGCTCCACCACGGCACGCGCCACGTCCACGGTTTCATCCGTGGAATCATCCAGGAGCTGGATCTCCAGCTTTTCGCGCGGATACTCCATCTTGCAGATGGACTCGACCAGACGGTCCACCACAAACTGCTCGTTGAAGATCGGCAATTGAATGGTAATCGTCGGAAGCTGATCGGGCGGAAAGTACGACGGTGGCTCGGTCCGCTTGTTCTTGCGGTTCTTGCAATAGAGATAAACGAGCACGTAGCGGTGCATGCCGTAGGAGGCCAGCCAGATCAGGACAATGAAGTACGGGATCAGCAATGCCATGTCGAAGGCATTGGCGTGATAGAGGCCGCGGAAGGTCGTGTCCATCAAGTGGGAGCGCAGGTAGTGCCCCAGCCCGTGCGGCTGGAATAATGCCAGTGCAAACATCGCCAATCCGCTCAGTGGTTTACTCCCGTGATCGACTTAATCGAGGACAAGCCATTGTAGCTGAAAGCCCGTTCCTCGTTCTCCGTTCTCCGTTGTAGCGCCGGCGTCTCGCCGGCGGGATCCATTCGCAGCACCACGGCCCAGCTTCACAGGGGACCGCCGGCGAGACGCCGGCGTTACACCAGGCCCGTCCAAACGTCAGTTCAGAAAATACGTGTAGTAGAGCGAGTCCCGCTGCACCGGGCGGAAGCCGGCGTCGCGGATGATGCGCCGCAGTTCCTCTTCGGTGGTGCAGTTGCTCACGCCCGCCGAGCGCACAACGTTTTCCTCGATCATCACGGAGCCTACGTCGTTTGCTCCGAAGCGCAGGCCGAGTTGACAGACCTTGAGCCCCTGCGTCACCCAGCTAGACTGCACGTTGAGGATGTTGGTCAGGAAAACGCGCGAGATGGCCAGCGTCTTCAGGTATTCGACCGCGGTGGTCTCGTCCCAGCCTTGGCCGCCCAACGCTGTGTTGTGCGGCTGGAATGTCCAAGGGATGAACGCGGTGAAGCCGCCGGTCTCCTGCTGTAGGTCATAGATGTGCTGCAGGTGATTGACCCGGTGCTCGAACTGCTCCCCCACGCCGAACATCATGGTGGCGGTGGTGCGCATGCCGAGCTGATGGGCGGTGCGATGGACCGAGAGCCAGTCTTCCGTGCTGCATTTCAGGCGCGCGACGCGGTGGCGGATTTCGTCGTCCAGGATCTCGGCGCCGCCACCTGGGATGGAATCCAGCCCGGCATCGCGCAGGCGGGCAATGGTGTCGCGCAGGCTGATTCCGCTGTATTCGGCGATGGCGAGGATTTCCGACGCCGTCAAGCAGTGCAGCCATATCTGCGGAAAGCGCTGCTTGATGCCGCGGAACAGACGCTCAAACCAGTCGATCTTCAGGTCGGGATGAATGCCGCCCTGCATCAGCACGCCGGTGCCGCCGAGTTCGACCGTTTCGCGGATCTTCTCGTAAATCGTGTCGAAATCGAGTATGTAACCCTCCTGCGCCAGCGGCCCTTTCAGCGGGCGGTAGAAGGCGCAGAACGAGCAATACTCAGTGCAGAAATTCGTGTAGTTGATGTTGCGATCAATGATGTACGAAACGACGCCCTCGGGGTGCAGCCGCTGGCGCACCGCATCGGCTTCCATCCCGATGCCTATGAGGTCGTCGGAATGGAACATCTCCAGAGCCTGGGTTTGTGTCAGGGACATGGGCTTGTAGAAAGATTGTACTGGCGAGGGTCGGGAATTTGTAATTTGTAATTTGCAACGACGCTGTGGCACCGCCGCGAGCTCCGTAAATCACAAATTACAAATTGCAAATCAGGCAGTCCTCTGCTTCGACTTGCCTCCGTGTTTCTCTAGGCCGCCGTGTCTCTGTGGCAGGTTCTTCACTCCCCTTCGGTGCCCTCGCGGTTTCGCGTTGAAAACACTAGCCCTGAGTTGAGCATTGAACACATCCCGTCCGCCGCTTAGAATGTTCGACGCATAAGTCATCAGGAGGAAACCATGGATTTCCAAGGCGTACAGCTCACCTGGCTCGGGCATTCCACCTTCCGCATTGTCACTCCCGGCGGCAAGGTCGTGCTCATCGACCCCTGGGTGATGAACAACCCCATGTGCCCCGAGAATGAGAAGAACCCCAAGCACATCGACGCCATGCTCTGCACGCACGCGCACTTCGACCATATCGGGGACGCGGTCGAACTCGCCAAGAAGCACGACTGTGTCGTGGTCGGCATCTTCGAGCTATGCGCCTGGCTGGAGAGCAAGGGCGTGAAGCAAACCGCGCCGATGAACAAGGGCGGCACCCAGAGCGTGGGCGATATCCGAGTCACCATGGTGCACGCCGATCATTCCTGCGGCATTCTCGATGGCGGGCAGATCATTTACGGCGGCGAACCCTGCGGCTTCGTCATCGAGTTCGAAACCGGCCTGAAGATCTATCACGCCGGCGACACCGCCGTGTTCGGCGATATGCACATCATCCGCGAATTGTACGAGCCGCAGATCGCGCTGCTGCCCTGCGGCGACCACTACGTCATGGGACCGCGCGAGGCCACTTACGCCGCGCAGTTGCTTCACCCGAAGCTGGTCATCCCCATGCATTTCGGCACCTTCCCCCCGCTGGTGGGACGGCCCGAGCACTTCCGCAAGGACCTGGAGGCACTCGGCATCGAATTGCTGGAGTTGAAGCCCGGCCAGACGGTCGGCGAGCCGGTGGCGGCCGCTGCAGGGCGCTAACCCAGGTAACAGGTAACAGGCAGGCAGTCCCGAGGTGTTACCTGTTACCTGATACCTATTTGCGAGTGGTAGAACAGAAGAAGGCATGCCCGACCGCCCTATCGTTTCACCCGAAATCGATGAATATCTCAATTCCCTTCTCCCGGAAGGCGACGAGGTTCTGCGCGAGATGGAAGAGCTCGCGCGGCAGCGGCAGATCCCAATCGTAGGTCCGGCGGTGGGCCGCTTCCTGCACCTGCTGGCGCTTTCCATCGGAGCGCGGCGCATCTTTGAGGCAGGCTCGGCCATCGGCTATTCGACCCTATGGCTGGCGCGCGCCGTCGGTCCGGGCGGAAAAGTGATCTACACGGATGGCGACCGGCGCAACGCCGACCAAGCGCGCCGCTATCTTGATCGCGCCGGCATGCTGGACCGCGTGGATGTGCGGGTGGGCGATGCGCTGGAGTTGCTGTCCGAAGAGAAAGGCCCGTTCGACCTCATCTTCAACGATATCGATAAAGAAGATTACCCGCGCGCACTGCGCATGTCCGTGCCACGCCTGCGCATTGGCGGCCTGTTCGTGGGCGATAACGCCCTCTGGCATGGCCGCATCCTGGACAAAGAGCCGGATGCAGATACCAAAGCCATCCTCGAGTTCAATCGACTGCTGTACTCGACCCCGCAGCTCCATCCCAGCATCGTGCCGCTGCGGGATGGGGTGGCCGTGGCGGTGAAAATCGCGTGATTACTTTTGACACTCCGCAAAGAAATCGTTGAAAGCCGTAGTTCGTCTCTCCTTTGCAAGTTAAGTAAGTCGTCGCCCTGACCTGCCAGTGTCGTTGTCGGAGCACCGTTGCTGCAATCTTACAGTAGCGTGAATCTTCAATGAATGTTCCCTTACTTCTCTTGTCAAGCCCCTCGTCCTTCGTTAGGGTTTCCGCACTCGAGTGCCTTGCTATCACGCACTTCACCGGTTAAGCCATACCGGGATGGCGCCGGGCTCCGAATTTCAGGGTCAGTGAGCGACTTGGAACAAACGCGCACGGATGTGGTCAAGACATATCCGTATCTAAAGAAACGGCACTCGCACTCAACAGTACGCCGAGGCCCGCGCTCAGGTTACCCCTGCAGCCAGCGAGGCCCTGTGACGGTCACAGCGCTTCTATTCAGAAAGGACCTTGTGTAGCTCTATCGAGGTGAACTATGGCGATGGCGAAAACTGTAACTGCCTCAGGCCCAGTGGCACCACCGCGCTTGACCGAGGACTGGCTTGCCGTGTGCCTCGGATTATTCGTATTCCTCCTTTCCCTGGGACTCCTGTTCGGTGTAGACGTTCTCGGTTGGACGATTACGACAAACGTCTGGACCGCTCCTGGAAGGGCTTTGGCCCCAGCTTCCAAGAGCTACGCCAACCTGCCTGCGCTGGTCTCTCTGCTTGCAACCTACGTTTTCATGATCGTCATTCTTGCGGCAGGCGCCAAAAGCTTGGGAGCGAACGTGAAGCAGTTCCTCAAGGGCTTCACGGCCATCTTCGCGCTTAGCTATCTGTGTTGGTTCGCCGGCAGTTGGGCATACATTGCCGCCACTCCCGACAAACGGGCCGCTTTCAAAATCGGCTGGTCCATGAACCTGACCAACGAATCCGGCTACGTGATCGCCCTGCTCCTGGGCTTGATCGTCGGCAACTTCATGCCGGGCATGGCCGCTGCCATCAAGGACGCGATCCGCCCGGAGCTCTACGTGAAGACGGCGATCGTGATCCTGGGCGGTTATCTCGGCATCACCGCGCTGGATCAGCGGCATTTGGCGGGGGCCATGGTCTTCCAAGGCGCCTGCTCGATTCTGGCCGCCTACCTGATCTTCTGGCCCATCGTTTACTACGTGGCGCGCCGATACTTCGGCTTCAGCCGCGAGTGGGCGGCGCCCTTGGCTTCAGGTATCTCGATCTGCGGAGTCTCGGCGGCGATCGCGACCGGCAGTGCCATCAAGGCGCGTCCAGTGGTGCCGATCATGGTCTCATCCTTGGTGGTGATCTTCGCGGTCACGGAGCTGCTGGTGTTGCCGTTCCTGGCGCAGCACTTCCTCTACAAGGAACCGATGGTCGCGGGGGCTTGGATGGCCTTGACCGTGAAGACCGATGGCGCAGCCGTGGCCAGTGGCGCGATCGCCGATGCATTGATCCGCGCCAAGGCGGCGGCCAATGGCGTGAACTTCGAACCGGGCTGGATCATGGGTACCTCCGCCACGGTCAAGGTGTTCATCGATACGATGATTGGTGTGTGGGCGTTCGTATTGGCCTGGGTGTGGTCCGCCAAACTGGAGCGTCGCGGGGATGAAAAGGTGAGCGCCGTGCAAATCTGGCAGCGCTTCCCGAAGTTCGTCCTCGGCTATATCGCCACCTTCGTCGCGGTCCTGCTGATCGGCATCTTTGCCCCATCCACAGTGACGAAGGTGAAGTCGGCAATGGCTGAAACTAGCGTCTTCCGCGCCATTTTCTTCGTGATGACGTTCTTCACGATTGGCGTGCTGTCCAACTTCCGCAAGCTGTGGGAAGAGGGAATCGGCAAGCTGGCTGCCGTCTACGTGCTCTGCCTGTTCGGCTACATCATCTGGGTCGGGCTGGCGATTTCGTGGTTCTTCTTCCACGGCATGTTACCGCCGTTGGTGAAAGGATAGCTTATGACGACACCACAAGAAGCTCCGGTTCCCTCGGAAGAACTTCAGAAGGAAGCTCCTGTCCTCTCGGAAGAACTTCAGAAGATGGAATACGAGCCGTTGAATGCGGTTGAGCAGAAGCTGATCTGGTACACGTTCGCCAGCGGGGTTGTACTGCTTGTCCTGCTGGTTTATCTCAGTCGTTCGCTGATGGCCCACTGACCGCACCGGTGAACTGACCCTTTACCCAGGACACCCTACGCTGCCGTGCTGCGGCGTTCGTGTGTTGTATTCACAATTACGAAATTACAAATTCCCTTCCCTGCTCTTCTTCTTCAGCTCGATATTCAGCCGCTTGATCTTCTGATTGAGCGTGGAAAGCGGCACGCGGAAGCGTTCGGCGGCTTCGGTCTGGTTGAAGTTGCATTGTTCGAGCATGTCGGAGATGACACGCCGTTCGACATCCTCCAGGATCTCGAACAGCGAGGCGTCGGCGCGCGCCTCCAGCGTTGGGAAGCGGGAAACTCGTCCCACGATAGAGTCCGGCAGCAAATCGGCGCCGATCTCCGACGTGGTGGCCAGCACCACGGCGCGCTCGATAACGTTCTCCAGTTCGCGTACGTTGCCCGGCCAGTCATGGTCCAGCAAGGGGCGCAGGGCTTCCGGGGTAATCCGGCGCACGGACTTGTCGTTCTCCGCGGAGAATTTCCGGATGAAATGCTCGATCAGCAGGGGGATGTCCAGCCGGCGGGCGCGCAGCGGCGGCAAGTCGATGCTGATCACGTTCAGCCGATAGTAGAGATCGTCGCGGAACTTGCCCTCGTGCACCAGTTGTTTCAAGTCCACGTTGGTGGCGGCAATGATGCGCACATCCGCTTGGATCTCCTGCACCCCGCCCAGGTGCATGAACTTGCGGTCCTGCAGCACGCGCAGAATCTTGGCCTGGGTGTCCAGGCTCATCGTCCCGACTTCGTCCAGAAACAAAGTGCCCCGGTCGGCTATCTCGAACAGCCCCTTCTTCGAGGTGATCGCGCTGGTGAAGGCGCCTTTCACATGCCCGAACAGCGTGGATTCCAGCAGGTCGGCGGGCGTGCTGCCGCTGTTGACCGGCACGAAGGCGCGGTCACGGCGAGGCGAGTTCATGTGAAGCGCCTTGGCGATCAGTTCCTTGCCGGTGCCGCTTTCGCCCTGCAACAACACGGTCGAGCGGCTGGGCGCCACCTGCGCCACCAGGTCGAAGATGCGCAGCATGGCATCGCTCTTGCCGACGATATTCTCGAAGTTATAGCGCTGCTTGAGTGCGCGCTTGAGCTGGACGTTTTCTTCCTCGACCCGATGCTTGGCGATGGCGTTGCGCACGTCGGCCAGCAGCTTCTCGTTGTTCCAGGGTTTCTGTACGAAGTTGGCTGCGCCGCCCTGAATGGCCTTAACTGCGTTCTCCACCGTGCCGTAGGCGGTGATCAGGATGACGGCGTATTGCGGGTCGCGCTCGCGGATCTCCTCCAGAACCTCCAGGCCGTTGCGGTCGGGCAGAGCGTAATCCAATAGGACAAGGTCATAGCTCCGTTCCGCCAAGCGGAGCAGTCCCTCTTCGCCGGTGGCGGCGCTTTCCACCTGGTAGCCTTCAAACTCCAGCAGGGTCTGCAGCGATTCGCGGATCGCTGCTTCGTCGTCGATGATCAGAATCACCGGCGCGCTGGACGGAGTTTGGGGCTGATCATGGGGGCTGCGCAGGGCGGGCATCGCAGCTTCAGGCATTCACGGCCTTCCTCAACATGGGGAATTCCAGGCTAAACGTAGTTCCCTCTCCGGTACGGCTCTCGACCGTAATTTTGCCGGCGTGCTCCTGAATTATCCCATAGGTCACGGAGAGCCCAAGTCCGGTGCCGCGGCGCGTCCCTTCGCGCCCCTTGGTGGTAAAGAATGGATCGTAGATGCGAGTCAGGTTCTCCTGAGCGATGCCTACGCCGGTATCGCTGATGGTCACGTTTACGCTGCGTCCGTTGCCGGTGGTGACTCGCAAGAAGCCGCCCTCCGGCATGGCATCCCGCGCATTCAGGAACAAATTCAGAAACACCTGCTGCAGCTTCCCGCTATTCCCCTGAATGTTCGGCAGGCTAGGATACAGGTCGATCTCCAGCTTCACTCCGGCAGCCATGAGCTGATGTTGAACCAGTGCCAGCGTGTCCTGAATCACCTGGTTGAGGTCGATCTCGGCCAAATCGGTGCCGCTGGTGCGCGAGAAGTTCAGCAGGTTGTTGACGATCTCGCTGGCGCGGAAGGTCTGCTGCGTGATCTTTTCCAGCAGCGCGCCCTGCCGGGTATCGGCCGCAACCTGGCGGGAGAGCATCTGGGCGTAGGACGAGATCACGGCCAGAGGAGTATTGACCTCGTGGGCTACGCCCGCGGCCAGCAGGCCGATGGACGACATCTTCTCCGCCTGGCTGAGCTGGCGCTCCAGCTCGATGCGTTCGGTAATGTCGTCCACGATGATCAGGCGGCCGATCACGCTGAAGCGGCGCGACACCAGGGGAGCAATCGCCAGATTGACGACCCGCGTGTCGTTCGCCGGAGTGTCCAGGGGGAACTTGTAAAGGTTGTGGATACCGGGATTCTGCCGCACCCGGTAAAACTCCTGCGAGAACTCCGACGGAAAGATATCGCTGATCCGCTGCCCCAGCACCTGCGCCCGGCTCAGAGCGAACATCACTTCCATCTGCGCGTTCCAGAACTCGATCCGGTCCTCCAGATCAACCGCCAGCACCCCGACGCTGATCGACTCCACGATGTTTTCGTTAAAGTCCTTCAACCGCTCGTACTCGGCGACCTTCTGTTCCAGGGACTTATACAGGCGAGCGTTCTGGATGGCAATGCCGAGATAGCCGGCCAGCGTCTCCAGCAGCTCCACGTCCTCGCTCGACAGGAAGTCGCCTTCCATGGTCTTCCCCAGTCCCAACACGGCAATGGTGCGATTCTGCATCTGGCAGGGGATGTAGTAATTCAGGTCGAGCTTGGCGATGGTCTCCTGAGCGCGCGGCGACTCCCGCAACGCCTGGTGCGTGTTGTCGAAGAAAAGGTGGCCCGCGTGTTGATCCTCGGGGCGGCGCCGGGTCAGGAAATTCAGGTCGATGCGGTCGGTTTCGGGAATACCGGCCGACTTGGCCAAGGTGAAGCGCTCGGCGTCAATCTCGGCCACAAAGATGGCGCAACGGTCGACGAGAAGCGTGTGCGAGAGCCGCTCCACGATGGAGCTGAGCAGACGGTCGAGGTCGGTTTCCGAACTCAGCTCCCGGCCAAACTCCACCAGCGTGCGCCGATAGTCGTAGCGTTTGTGGTAGAAGAAACGGTCCAGCCGCTCCTGTATCCAGTTCTTGACCGGATCAAACAGCAGCGCCGTAACCATGATCGCGATAATCAGGCCCAGGTTGCCGGCGCTGGGCACCCTGCGGTGCACGATTTCGGCTGCAACCCCGATGGCCGCGAAATACAGCCCGGCAATGGCGGCCATGGCCAGCGTGTAGGCCATGCCCCGTTTGAAGATCAGATCCACGTCCATCAGGCGATAGCGGAAGATGGCATAGCCGAAGGTCAGCGGCAGGAAGACCAACGACAGCACCGACACCTTCATCGCCGTGGTGGGCAACGTTCCCTGCAGGTAGGGGATAACGTAAAACAGGGTAAAAGGCGTTATGGCCAGAATGGTGCCACGCGTCACCCACTTCATCTGTTGGCGCAGGATGGGGGTGCGCGCGTGGCGGTAGCTGCTCCACAGCACGGCGGCTGCCAGGATAAAGAACACCGCCAGATAAGACATCTGCAGCCGGTCGAGGTCCCAGAGCAGAGCCTCGCTGGGGGCCGCCCATCTCATCAGGCCAACCCGCAACCCGAGCAACATTACGCCGGGGAGGTACACTGCGGCCGGAATCCAGCCATGGCGCCGGACCAACTCCTTGGGCTCCGGGAATGTCAGGACAAAATGCAGGAACAGCGCCGCCTGCAGCAGTTCCGCGACGATATTCCCCCAATAGATCGTCTGGTCGAACTCGTTTAGCTTCCCGGTGTACTTGAACGCGTAGAAAATGAACGATACCAGGCAGAACAGATAAAAGTGGGTACTCTTGGGGGCGGTCCAGCGCCGCAGCAGGACGTAAAGTCCAATGCCCAGGTAAATCAGCGCGATCAAGCGCAAGCCGTTGTTGATCGAGCGATCCTGCGGCACCAGGATCAGGGGCGCTTCCAGCTCCACGCCCTGCCGTTTCAGCTTATAGGTCGCCTTGGTGTAAATCCCGGCGCGGTACATGGCGCGCGACAGAGAGCTCGAATCGACGGTTGGGCGGCTGTCGATTTCGAGAATAATGTCCCCCGGCTTGATCCCGGCGAGCGCGCCGGGACCTTCGGGATCTACCCGCTCCGCACGGAGCGGGCCATTGGGCTGATCGACCCACCAAACGCCATCGTAGGGCGCCTGAAATACCTGTTCCTTGCTGAAATTAATCCAGGCCAGGGTCGCGGCCGCAACCGTCAGCAGCGCCAATAGCACCGCCCAGGATCGGTTTTGCAGGTCTTGGTTCATCCGCCGCGTACCACCCCGCGAAACACTTGCGATTGTTCGGGACCTAAGGCTGGGCGTCGGGGAGAGGCAGAACACACCTTCGCCTCATCACTTCCCTGTCCAGACCCTGAACGAGAGCAACTCGTGGGCCACCCTCCTGCCAAACCCGCCGGAAAAATCCGTTTGGAACGTGAGGCTTAGACAACCATAGCTACGACGCAGCCTCAAAACTATGAATTTTGGGATGCAGATTTGGATTTTAGTATGCCATTAAAGAGAAGCACTCTTCCAATTCAAATAACAATTCCCCTGCCTCGACTGTAGATGGCGCTGGCTCAAATTTCCGTTTTCCGTTCTCCGTTCTCCGTTTCCCGTTTGTCCGTTCTGGGTTGTACAGCCTAGCTGGATCCTTGATCTGATAGAGCTGTAGAAATTTGAGAACGGGGAACGGGGAACGGAAAACGGAGAACGACGAAGCTGAGTTAAACTGATAAATTCCCGTAACACTTTGGAGCATTCATGAGCCAGTATGAAGAGATCGTCCAACGCGAAGCCCAGTACCTGCTGAACACCTATGACCGCAACCCGCTGGCGTTGGCGCGGGGCAAGGGAGTGTGGGTCTATGACGTGGAGGGCAACCGCTACCTCGACATGATTGGCGGCTTGGGCGTCAATGCCCTGGGCCACGCCCATCCCCGCATCGTGCGCACGATCCGCCAGCAGGTGACGAAGGGGATCCATTTCTCGAACCTTTACTACCACGAGTACCAGGGCCTGCTGGCGGAAAAGCTGGTCAAGCTTTCGGGCCTGTCTCGCGCCTTCTTCGCCAATTCCGGCACCGAAGCCGTCGAGGGGGCGCTCAAGCTGGCTCGCGCTCACGGCCACGCCGCCGGAGGCGAGCAGAAATGCAGGCTGGTCGCGGTGGATAACTCCTTTCACGGACGGACCTTCGGAGCACTCTCGCTGACCGGCCAGCCCAAGTACCGGCACGATTTCGAACCGCTGCTCCCGGGTGTTACGTTCGTGCAGCTTAATGATCTCGACGCCTTGAGGCAGGCAGTCAGCGATGAGACCTGCGCCATTATCATGGAGCCCATCCAAGGCGAGGGCGGCATCCACGAAGCCTCGCCCGAATATCTGCGCGAAGCCCGCGCGCTCGCCGACCACCACAACGCGGCGCTGATCTTCGACGAGATCCAATGCGGCATGGGACGCACGGGATCGATCTTTACCTTCCAGCAGACGGGAGTAACGCCGGACATCGTTACCATCGCCAAGCCGCTCGCCGCCGGATTGCCCTTGGGCGCCCTGATCGCCAACCAGAAATTGGCTGCAGCCATCGGCCCCGGCAAGCACGGCACGACCTTTGGCGGCGGACCGTTGACCTGCCGCACCGCGCTCGAGTACCTGAGCATCATCGAAGACGAGGGCCTGCTTGAACGTGTGCAGCGCGTAGGCGCCTATCTGCACAGCCAGTTTGAACAGCTCATGCGGAAGTTCCCCGGCCTCGCCGTCGAGGCCCGCGGTCGTGGCATGATTCAGGCCCTGCAACTGACTATACCGGGCAAGCCGATCCTGCAAGCGGCCATGAAAGATGGCTTGCTGATTAACATCACCCAGGAGACGGTGCTCCGCGTTCTGCCGCCGTTCCTGCTCGACGAAAAACACGTGGACCGCGCCATGCGCATCCTGGGCAAGATCATGAGCCAGCAGAAGTCGGCCGCGGCCACCGCATAAGAACAATCAACAGCGGATTAAGACGGATTCAAACGGATGCAGAAGAAAACCGACAGCAGGAACGCAAAATAGCGAACAGACCCACATCTGCCAAAACCGGGCAGATATGGGGCACCCTCGTAATCTTTCGCGTCTCTCCCTTTTTCGATCCGTCTCAATCCGTTTTGATCCGTTGTTGTTCTTGCTTCATTACCCGCCCAACTTCCGCTCTAAGTCCTTGGCAATCTGCCGCCCGTGGAAGCGGCCGTTCTCGATGAAGATCTCGTTGGTGCGCGAGCCGGCGACGATCACTCCCGCAAGATAAATCCCCGGCACATTGCTCTCAAGCGTCTCCGGATTGCAGACGGGCTTGCAGTGGTCGCTTGTAATCTGCACTCCCACGCTACTGAGGAAGGAAAAATCCGGGTGATAGCCGGTCATGGTGAAGACAAAGTCGTTCTTCAGGCGGAGTTCGCCGGTGGGCGTTGAGAGCAGAACTTCGTCAGGCGTGATCGCGCTGACGTGGGAGTTGAAGTAGGCGGCAACCTGCCCCGCTTTGATCCGGTTTTCGATATCCGGTTTGATCCAATACTTCACGTGGCGGTGCAGCTCCGGCCCACGATGAACGAGGGTCACGCGCGCCCCATGGCGCCAGAGTTCGAGGGCGGCAATGGCGGCGGAATTCTTGCCGCCGACCACCGCCACATCGCAATCCCAATACGGGTGCGGTTCGCGATAGTAGTGAGAGACCTTGGGCAGGTCCTCGCCGGGAACGTCCATGAGGTTCGGCAAATCGTAATACCCCATGGAGAGGATGAGCTTACGGGCTACCAGCTCATCGTTCCGGCCGAAGCGATCGCGGAGGTGCACGTGGAAGTCACCATCCTGGCCGGTAATGCAATCCACGGTCCGATATTGCCGCACGTCCATCTCGTAGTGGGTAGCGACCGCGCGATAGTACTCCAGCGCCTCCTGGCGAGTGGGCTTGGGGTTGGGACTGGGAAAGGGGATGTCGCCGATCTCCAGCAGCTCCGGCGTAGTAAAGAAGGTCATGTTGGCCGGGTAATGAAAAAGAGAGTTCACCAGACAGCCCTTGTCCACGTTGATCACACGGAAGCCGGCTCGTTTGGCGTCGATGCCGCAGGCCAACCCGGTGGGACCGGCGCCCACGACCAGCACGTCGCAATGATTTCGGTCGCTCATCGGAGTTTTGGATGAGAGCTCGTGGCCGCGCGGTGCGGGTTCCAGTCTGCAATGCCCCAGATGCTGCGCTTGTGGAGTGGTCCCCGGCTCGAAGACCGAGTATTAGTACCTTGACATGGCCCTTCCAGGAACCTTATCCTTCCTCTGTCCCGCTTACTTCCAGGCTCAGGTTCTTTTCATTGATCTCAGCACGCCACCTTGTCACGCTTAAAATTCGGACCGCGCAGCGATGGGCCGCGATCTTCTCCGCAGCTTTCGTCCTGGCGCTGCTGGGGACCACGTCTGCCGCGAATCATCTCCCGTTCGCCTCTTTAAGAGCCTACCAGGCGACGCAGGTGCTGCTGTTCGGGCGTCTCGGCATGGCGCTCATCGACCTCCAGCTTACTTTTTGGGCCGTCACTGCCGTTGCCTTGGGCGTCTTGCGCATTCTCGACTCCCGCGAAAAGGACAAGTGGACAGAGGAGTTGCTCCCGAGGCTGACGGTGCACGCGGGCGGGAAGAAACAACCCCAGCCGGTGCGGTGCAATGTGCTGATCTTCCGCCGCGAGAAGTAACGCTCCTAACGCGCGGACATCCCTCGGTTGTTCTATCCCCGCAAATTATGGATTTGTCATTCCGAGCGCCCGGGGCTGGCGCGAGGAATCCGTAGTTACACCCAAGTCAGCAGAAATGCAGATTCCTCGCTTCGCTCGGAATGACAAAATTTGAAAGGGTTCGCCTGTGCTCAGCATGACATCTGGTAATTCGCACAACGAAGGTGCGACATTCATGCGGACACCAGTTTGGCAGAGTTTTTTGCAGGGAGCCGCAGCGGGGAGTACTCTCCCCGCCGCGGTGCTTATAACGCGTTTTCGCCGCGCTCGTCGTTGCGGATACGGATCGCCTCATCGACGCGGGTCAGGAAGATCTTGCCGTCGCCGATCTTTCCCGTCTTGGCGGTTTTGAGAATGGCGTCGACCGCCTGTTGGGCGACACGATCAGGAAGCACCATTTCCAGTTTGACCTTGGGCAGCAGGTCCACGGTGTACTCGCGGCCCCGGTAAAACTCGGTATGGCCCTTCTGGCGGCCATGGCCGCGCACGTCGACGACGGTCATGCCGTCTACCCCGATACCGCGCAGGGCTTCCTTCACTTCGTCCAGTTTCGAGGGTTGAATGATGGCTTCAAGTTTTGTCATGGATCGCTCTCGGCTCGTGGTGTTCTGTTCTTGCTGACAGCAGCGGCAGGCTGACTGAGACGGGTCGGAGACCCGTCTCAAGTCTCTCAGCGGACCGGAAGCCGGCCCGCAGTAAACCTACTCGCAAACTGCGCTCTCCACACTACACCGTATTGGCTTCCCAGACATAGCCCTCTTCGCCGTGCTGGCTGAGATCGAGCCCTTCCAGCTCCTCTTCCGGCGAAACCCGCAGCCCGATCACCACATCCACGACCTTCAGGATTACCAGCGTGCCCACGACCGCGAGCCCGATGGCGAATCCTACGCCAATCGCCTGGTAAGCCACCTGGATAGCATGCCCTTCCAGCAGTCCGACCGGGGTGGCCGCGCCGCTGGCGTCGTGGAACATGGGATTGACCGCGCGCGTAGCGAAGACGCCGGTCAGGATCGCCCCGACCGTGCCGCCCACGCCGTGCACGCCGAAGGCGTCCAGCGAATCGTCATAGCCGAGCAGCGCCTTGACCTTGGCCACCATGAAGTAGCACACCACGCCGGCCGTGGCGCCGATCGCCAGCGCCGCCATGGGAGTGACAAAACCCGAAGCCGGAGTGATGGCCACCAGCCCGGCCACCGCGCCTGAGATCGCGCCCAGGGCGCTCGGTTTGCCGTTGCGCAGCCATTCGACCGCTACCCAGGACAACGTCGCCGCCGCCGCGCCGAAGTGGGTCGCGACGAAGGCGCTGGAAGCCAAGCTGCCCGCATTCAGCGCGCTGCCCGCATTGAAGCCGAACCAGCCCACCCACAGCAGGCACGCGCCGATAAAGCTCAGAACCACGCTGTGCGGCGGCAGCATTTCCTTGGGATAGCCGATCCGCTTACCCAGATACCACGCGCATACCAGCGCCGAAACGCCCGAGGTGATGTGCACCACCGTGCCGCCGGCGAAATCCAGGCAAGGGAAACGTCCGCCCAGGGCGGCGTTCAACATACCCCCCTTGCCCCACACCATGTGCGCCATGGGGTCATAGACCAGCACGGTCCATAGCACCATGAACACCACCATCGCGCTGAACTTCATGCGTTCGGCGAAGGCGCCGGTAATCAGCGCCGGGGTGATGATGGCAAACATCAACTGGTAGACCATGAAGGTCTGATGGGGAATGGTCGGGGCATAAGCCGCATTGGGTGCGGCGCCGACGCCATGAAGGAACAGGTGCTCCAGACCGCCGATGAAACTGTTGCCCGAACCGAACGCCAAGGAGTAGCCGAAGACGCCCCACAGCACGGTGACGATGGCCATCAGGGCGAAGCTTTGCATCATGGTGGACAGCACGTTCTTCTTGCGCACCAGCCCGCCGTAGAACAGGGCGAGGCCGGGCCCGGTCATCATCAGGACCAGAGCCGAGCAGACCAGCATCCAGGCGTTATCGCCGGCCGAGCGAGCATCGGCGACCTGCTGTTCCAGTGCGGCAATCCGCGCTGCCTCGGCGGGCGACGTCTGGGCCACAATCGGCAACGCCACCATAAGAAGGATCACAAAACAGACAAGTTTGCACCATGACTTGCGCATCGGCATGACTCCCCATCGTTATCGTTGTCGCACGCGACGCCGTCGCGCCGACGGTTAGATTCCTTAGGATTTCGGAAACGAGTCATCCCCGCAGGAAACCATGCGTGCCCGCCGACCAGGACGGGTGCACCTGAGGAGCAACTCGGGAATGTACTCTATTTACTGTGTCTTCACCCGGAAGGGAAATAGAAACTTCTTATACCAGTGATAAACGGCAGCTATATCGCGCGGAAGTGCTGATCCGGAAGGACTTGTGGAGCGACAGTAGATTCCCTTCTTTCCTTCGCGCCTTCGCGTTTAAAGCACCTCCTATGCGCGGAGAAGATTCCTACGCGAAGGCGCTAAGGCGCGAAGCAGCATGAAAACAAAAAGGGGCGGTGCTAGATCTTGCCGGTAAACCCGCTGTAAATCATCTCCGCGCCCAAGGCCAGGACCACGAGGCTGAAAACCACGCGGAGGGAAGCGGCACGCGTCTTCATGAGCAAGCGGGCGCCGATCATGGCTCCGGCCAGAACCCCAAGCATTACCGGCATGGTCAGGGCGGGATTGATGTAACCCATGCTGATATAGAGCGCAGCGCTGACCGCGGCGGTGATGCCGATCATGAAGTTGCTGGTCGTGGTTGAAACTTTATACGGCAAGCGCATCATCTGGTCCATGGCAAGCACTTTGACCGCGCCGGAGCCGATCCCCAGCAGTCCGGAGAGCGTACCCGCGCCCAGCATCAGAGCAAAGCCGCCGCTGGAGTGATAGATCTGGTATTCCTGCCGGCCGCCCGGGACCGGGTACGATCCCGCCAGGCGCAGCCGCTTGGCCAATTGGTCGGAGTCCCCTTCGGTAGCGGTCAACTCTTTGCGCCGCAAGGACAGCCAGGCGGAGAAAAGCAGCATGACCCCGAAGAGCACGGCCAACTGGCGGCCATGAATTCGGGCAGCAAGGACCGCACCCAACAGGGCACCCGCGGCGGCGGCCACCTGCAGGAACATGCCCACTCGCAGGTTGGTGTAACCTTCGCGCAGGTAGGCCACGGTAGCGCCCGAGGAAGTTGCGATCACCGACATCAGCGATGCTCCGATCGCGTAGTGCACATCGACCTTGAAGAGCAGGACGAGCATCGGCACCAGAATCACGCCACCCCCCAGCCCGGTGAGCGCACCCACGATCCCGGCCAGCACGGAGCTTCCCAGCAGATAGAGCGTAAAGACAAGAACGGTCATGGTCCATCCAGTTTGGGGTTGAAGGTCGTCGAGGGCGCCCCACATCTGCGCGTCTTTCGCAGACGTGGGCACCCTCGGCCGCGCGCTTCAGCGCCCTTTAGGATAGTGCGTTCATCGGCAGCAGAACGTCCCTTTGACGATTCCGAACATCAGCAATAGAAAAACGACGCCGGTTATCCCGATAAAGATCCGGTCGCGCTGCAGGGCAAATAAGACTCCCGCCAAAACCACGCGCACGACTTGCACGCCGATCAGCAGCATAAAACCCAGTTGGATAATGCCCGTTCCCGAGCCGCGCAGGACGGCTCGCACTACTCCGGTGAACCGGTGCATCTCGAGAGTGGTTCCGCGAAACTCGCTGTAGTTGGCAATAGTCGTGGCATGCCGCGCGACGTAGAGGCAACCGCCCAACAGCACCATGCCGGCCGACAAGAGCACCCCGACCAGCAAGGCCAAGCTGATGACCCGCTGGATTCGTTCTTCCAGCGGTGGACGCTCCGCCGTCTCCGGGATAACGACAACGGGAACATCCGCAGGTGCGTACTCGCGAGCTAGTGCAGGTCGGATTTCCGTTCCACCCGAATCTCCCCGGTTCGACATCGGGACCTCCAAATCTTCCGGGCGAAAGATACGCGCCGCACTCATCTCGTCAAAGACCCTCAAAGCCGGCGCGGTCGTAGATTGCCGAACAGAATTACATTACTTACTCACTTGCGCAATTCAGCAACTCACAACTCTGTGTGACGATGATCACAGCCTTTTGTTTGTATTCCGAGTGCGGCCGGCTCCGCAATACAACCGGCCCCGAGGAGTTCACGGTACGCGCTGGGGAAACAGTCGCGGCACATCGCGCGCTTTCGTTGCCTCGGCGCTACAATTCCGTAACGCTGATTCGATCCCTGCTCACTTTACGAATGCCGACTATCAGCCCAATTATACCGCTGCTCGCGCAAGCGGAGAGCTATCGCGGACGAACCGCGATTCTCTCCGCCGAACGCAGTGTCACCTATGACGAGTTGCTCGATCTTTCGGCGCGAGTGGCCGCGGCGCTGCTCTCGGATCGCGCCGACCTCGGCGAACAGCGAGTTGCGTTCTCCGTCACCCCAGGATTTTCCTGGGTCGCCGTGCAATGGGGCATCTGGCGCGCCGGAGGGATCGCTGTCCCGTTGCCGCTCGGCTGTCCGGTTCCCGAACTCCAGTATTTGCTTGACGACACGGGCGCCGAAGCGCTGGTCTTTGATGCTGCCGCGGAAAGAACTGCCACGGCCCTCGCGCAAGGCCGCGAGTTGAGGACGATCCCGGTTGAAATTGCTCTTGCTAATCCCTCGACCTCACTGCCCGTAATAAGCCCTTCGCGGCGGGCGATGATCCTCTACACCAGCGGCACCACCAGCCGTCCCAAGGGCGTGGTGACCACGCACGAGAATCTCACGGCACAGATCACCACCCTGATGCGCGCATGGCAATGGTCGGCCGACGATCGCATTCTGCTCTGCCTGCCGCTGCATCACGTGCACGGCATCATCAACGTCCTCAGTTGCGCGCTGTGGTCCGGAGCAGTTTGCGAAATGCTGCCGCGCTTCGACGCCGCCGTGGTTTGGGAGCGCATCGCCAGCGGCAACTTGACGTTATTCATGGCGGTTCCGACCATCTACGCTCGCCTCATTGCCGCCTGGGAAGATGCCTCGCCCGCGCGCCAAGTCCAACTCAGCCATGCCTGCCGGCGCCTGCGGCTGATGGTGTCCGGCTCTGCCGCGCTCCCGGTAACGACCCTGGAACGATGGCGGGTAATCAGCGGCCACACTTTGCTCGAACGCTATGGGATGACCGAGATCGGCATGGCGCTCTCCAACCCGCTTCACGGCACGCGGGTTCCCGGCAGCGTCGGCACGCCGTTACCTGGGATGGAGGTGCGCCTGGTCAATGAATCCGGCGCGGAGGTCGCGCCCGACGCCCCGGGAGAAATCGAGGTTCGCGGCCCAACCGTCTTCAAAGAGTATTGGCAGAGACCGGACGCCACCCGCGACGCCTTTCGCGACGGCTGGTTCCGCACCGGTGATACGGCGGTCGTAGAGAACGGCGTTTACCGCATTCTGGGACGCACCAGTATTGACATCATCAAGACCGGCGGCCACAAGGTTTCGGCTTTGGAGATCGAGGAGGTCCTTCGCACGCATCCTGCAATTGCCGAATGCGCCGTGGTGGGCATGCCCGATGCGGAGTGGGGCGAACGCGTGGCCGTGGCCGTCGTGCTGCGAGAAAATGCGTGGCTCGCCCTTGATGAGCTGCGTGCTTGGGCCAAAGATCGGCTCGCCGTCTACAAAGTGCCATCGCGGCTGCTTACGCTGAACGAACTGCCGCGCAATGCCATGGGCAAGGTCACCAAGCCGACAGTGGCGGGATTGTTTTCGGCTGGAAGGACAACGGCGGATTGAGACGGATATTCTTTATCCCTTCGCGCCTTAGCGACTTCGGTTGAACTTTTTATGCTTTACACGCGAAGGTCACGACGCGATGAACAACAAAAATGATCCGTCTAAATCCGTTTCGATCTGGGCGGTAATTGGGCTGGTGCCGAATTGGGAGTGACGGCTTAAATACCCTCGTCTCGTGCTTGCTTTTGAGTACCGCAAGTAGTCTAATTTTGCCCCGTGCTGGAGATCCCAGCAGGATCACACATTGGAGGTGGTCGCCCATGCCCACCATTCTTTGCATCGACGATGATCCGGTGATGCTTGACCTTCAAAAGAGCATTTTAGAGACGAATGGATACACGGTTCTCGTCGCCCCGGACGGGCCAACCGGGATCACACTCGCTTCCGAACACGTTGTTGATGTAGTCGTGCTCGATTTCAAGATGCCGGGCATGGACGGCGGCCAAGTGGCAGAAGCGCTTTTGAAACAGCACCCGGAGCTGCCGGTCGTGATTTGCACCGGCTTCTTCGATGCGGTGCCGGAGTGGCTCAGGTGGTTCGCTGCTGCATATTTGCATAAAGGGGATGGCCCCACTGCTTTGCTTTCCGCGATTCAAGAACTGTTGGCAAACAAGAAAGTGCCGGGTCAGGCTGACGGAACAACCCGGAACTTAAGTCGCGCTGCCGCCGCCTAACCTCTCGATCCGTTCCCACCCTTCGCCAAAAGCGACCCGCGGATATTCTTTATCCCTTCGCGCCTTAGCGACTTCGCGTTGAACTTTTTTATGCTCTAAACGCGAAGGCACGAAGACGCGAAGAACAACAAAAATGATCCGTCAAATCCGTTTCGATCCGTTGTTATTCTTGCATTTGCGGCCCGCGACATTCCATCCCTGAGTGGGTTTAGTATGCTACGGAGGTCCTATGCGCGCGCTCATCGCTTTCGTCCTCCTGGCTGCCACCAGCGTCCTCGCACAACAGAGCCCAGAGCCGGATCGCCAGCCGCCGGTGTTGAAGTCCCGCAGGCAGGTGCCACCCCCCGAATCCCAAACATCTGCCGCTTCGCCGCAAACGCCTCCCGCTGCCTCGCCCACGGTTTTCGATTCGGCGGACCGGCCGCGCTGGATCGTGCCCGCCGGCACCAAGATCCCCATGCAGTTGCGCCAGGCTATCTCCACCAAGAACGCGCAGCCGGGCGATCCCATTTACGCGCGGACGACCTTCCCGATCGTGATCGATCAGCGCGTCATGATTCCGGCCGGAACCTACGTGCAGGGCGTGGTCGACCGGGTCAAGCGCGCCGGCCGCATCAAGGGGACGGCGGAGCTGCAGTTCCACGTGAAGTCTTTGCTGTATGCGAATGGCTATACGGTAGATATGGCGGCCGCGGTGGACCAGGTGCCCGGAGATGAGAACTCGCACTCGAAAGAGCCCGGCACGGTGAAGCACGATTCGGAGAAGGGCAAGGATGTGCAGCGCATCGGCCGCGGCGCGGCGGAAGGCGGAGCCGTGGGCGGGATTGCCGGGGCGGCCGCCAGCGGCACCACTCGCGGTGTTGGAATCGGGGGACTGACAGGCGTGGCTGCGGGCAGCATGATTGCCGTCATGGCGCGCGGCAGCGATCTGCGCCTAGCGAATGGAAGCGTGGTCGATGTGGTCCTGAACCACGCCATCGCCCTGGATCCCGATAAGATTTTGCGCCGCTCAGAACTCCGTGCCTATTAAGCGGGTCTGATGCCGCGGACCATCACGGCAACTCCGGGGTCCACCACATCCAACCCACTCTGGCGTTTCATTCGGCCACAATCGACCGAATCTGGAGAAGTGGGAATCCGAATTCCACTTCAGAGGGTTTCTGTTCCCCTTTTGTCCCCTCCCTGTCATCTCAAGAAATCCTTCATCTCACAGGGTGAGCTGTTGAAATGGAGCGAGTTGATCCACATTATGACAAGGCAAAACAGCCTGCTGTCGGATGGAGCGCAAATTGCAGTGAAGATAGCCGCCTGCTAATGACGAGGACGAATTAGAGAAGCTTAATGAATCCGATGGAGTCGACTTAACTCCGCCGAAGAGACCGTGGGGACGATTATGGGAAGTACGCAGCAAACTCAGCGTGGCAGTCTAGGAGAAACTTCGTCTACTGGCGGCCATTTCGGCGCGGGGACGTGCACGCCATGGGCAGCCCAACGCAGCCTCTCGGTTGGCACCCACGCCTACGAACAGAACCGTCACCGAATTTACTCCCTAGCGTTCTGGATGACGGATAACGAACTGGCGGCCGCCGCACTTACTGAAGACGTGCTCCAGCAGACGGTTCTGCTCGGCAGCCAGGTGAGCACCGACGTGGTGGATCGCATTTTCTTGGGCGAGATCCGCGAGTTGATGCCAGTCGGCCAACTTACGCTGAGATGCGCTCCGGCAACCCAGGTGTTGAACGTGCGGCGCAACACGATGCGCGTCCACCTGGAACGGGCCGTGGTGCAGTTGCCGCCGACCGAACGGCTGATCTTCCTGCTGCATGAAGTCGAAGGCTACGGCCACGAAAAAATTGCACGGCTCCTGAAATTAAAGGTTGAAGCTTGTGTTTCCGGACTGCATCAGGCGCGGCTGCGTGTGCGCGAACTGCTAGCAGCGATGATCGGGTAGCATCTCCTCTCTCCTATCCAGCCCCTCGCAAGAGGGGCTTTTTTTGCGCCGCCCCGGAAAAGAGTTTCAACGCGAAGACGCGAAGGAACAAGGAATAATCCGCCACAGAGGCACCGAGACACAGAGAAACCAGAATTCAAGTCCCTCTGTGTCTCTGTGCCTCTGTGGCAGGTGTTTTCTGATAACCCATCAATTAACTGGTCCATCCAAAAGCTTCGCGCCTTCGCGTTGATGGAATTCCGTCGAGAGGTCCGGCATCGAGAGCCCGGCACTGCAAAATAAATGCTGATTCGCGAAAAAGCAGAGCACATCGTCATTGATCGGCAGCTTTTCGAACCCACCCAGGCATCCCAACACCTTGAATTCAAGTTCACCCGGAAGTCAGAAAATGGAGGAATGGCCATGGCTACCTCACGTCCCCGCGCTGAAGTGGAACGCGAAATGAAGAACACCGTCGGTCTTGTGCCCAGCTTTTTCCAGCGCATTCCCGACGAGTTCCTGGATCTCGAGTGGGAGCTGTTTAAGCGACTGGAGCTCGGGCAAACCTTGATTCCCAACAAATACAAGGAGCTCATGGGTATTGCCTTGCACTCGGCGACCAGGTGCCACTACTGCACCCTGTTCCATACCGAGGCGGCAAAACTCTTTGGGGCCTCTGATCGGGAAATTGAAGAGGCGGTTCACTACGCCAAGATGTCGCTGGGCTGGAGCGCTTACCTGAATGGAATCCAGCAAGATTACCAACAATTCAGCCAGGAGTTGCAGCAGATGGGCAAGTTCCTTTCCAAGCAGAAGGTGGCAGCTTAATCGAATGCAAATCGATCGAATTCGCCCAACCGTATTTCAGGTAACGCTGCACGCCTACGAGTTGGCGACGCTTGTGGCGGCGGCTCGCATGGTCGCGCGCGGAGCGGAAGGCGAGTTGACGGAAGAGGCGCGCCTTCAGCTCGAAACAGTCCTGGCTGATTACGATGAGGCGTTTCGCCAACTGAGCGCTGCGTAAGACCGCCGCGGGCGCACCAGCACCCTCATTGGATCGAAGCAAAGCGAAAGCGCCGCTGATCTGCGCTGATGAACGCTGAAAAAGCAGGACAGAATCAGCGTTCATCAGCGCAAATCAGCGGCTAACGTTCCTTCTAGTGCTTGGCAGGGTGCGGCGCTCCAAGCGGAGGCGGAAAGTCGGGCTGGCGAGCTGGCTCAACCGGCTGATGGGGCGGGTTGGAGCGGACCAGCGCGGTCATCGGATCGGGCTGAACCCGAAAGCAGTGCATGCACCGGCGCAGCAGTTGGCCCCGAGAATCGCGCTCGCGGATCCATTCGTGATGGCAGAAACCGAACATCCCGGACATATTTTAGACCATTGAGAAGCATGATTTGCGAGTCAGGTAGAGAGATAGCAGAGTAGCTGCCTGGGTTGCCCAGACCTGCATTGTGTGGGGCGGGTCTGCGACCCGCCACCGCTTTGGGACGGGTCGAGGATCCGTCTTGCACAATTTGTGCTTCCCTGAATATCGGCTAGGCCACTTCCTGTGACTCTCCCGGCTTGGGTCGAAAGGCTTCTTTGTTGACCACGTAAGGCATACGGCTGATGTCGCCTCCGTAGTTGCCTTCCAGCACATCGATGAGGCCCTGGACGGTGCGGCCGGCCATGCCTTTATCGGCATCGGGCGAGAGACGGGTGATCTGTGCCCCGCTGGCGAAGTGATGGGACAGGCGGCAGCGGTCATCGATGGCGGGATCGCGCAGGGGCGAGTCGGCGGGTAGGGGCTCCTGCTCGAAGACATCGAGCGCGGCGCCGGCGATCCAGCCTTCCTTCAAGGCGCGGGCCACCGCGGCTTCGTCCACCACCGGACCGCGTGAGGTGTTGACCAGGTAGGCGGTGGGCTTCATCCGGCGCAAGGTTTCTTCGTTAAACAAATGGTAGGTGGGGTTGTTACCTTCCCCGGGACGGATGAGCGGCACATGCACGCTCACGAAGTCCGCCTCCTGGAGCGCCTGCTCCAAAGGCACGTACATGATGGTGTGGCGCTCGTGGGTCAAGCCCAGCCGCTGGCGCGTGTCCATCAACTCCTGCGCCGAGCAGACGAACCCGGCCTGACGCGCCGCCGGGTCGAAGCACAGGATGTTCATGTCGAAGCCGATGCACTTCTTGATCATCGCTAGGCCGATGCGGCCGGTGCCAATGATGGCGATGGTCTTGCCGGTGACCTCGTCGCCCAGGAAGGGCAGGTAGGGATGCCAGAAACCCCACTGGTGGTCGCGCACCAGGTGCTCGCTGGCCCAGAGCTTGCGGGCGAGGGCGCCCATGATGAAGAAGGCAAACTCGGCGGTGGCCTCGGTGAGCACGTCGGGAGTGTGGGTAAAGGGGATGCGATAGCGATTGGCATCGTCGCGGTTGATGTTGTCGAAGCCGACGGCGATCTGCGAGACAACTTTCAGCCGCGGTTTGCCGGCCTCGAAGATTTCGGCATCGATGGGATCGCGCAAGGTGGTAATCAGCCCGTCCACGCCCTGACGCAACTTCTCGATGATGACCTGCTTGGGCGGCGCCTCGGGGCCGGGATAGACCTCAACTTGGTAACCACGATTGCGAAGCACATTGAGCGCGGCATCGCCGATGTCGCAGGTAGCGAAGACGTGATGAGCCATCGCAGAAGTCTGATGCAGACCGGCGTGATTATGCAACTCAAAAAGCGTTGTGCGGCCCAGGCGTTTCCAAATTTGGATCGGTTGGGTTTCAACGCGAAGGCGCGAAGGGCAGTCCACCACGGAGGCACGGAGACACGGAGAAAAGAAACAGAGAAAAGCAGGCCCTTCGCTCCGCTCAGGATGACGATTCATTCCTTCTAAATGCCTTCTCCGTGACTCCGTGACTCCGTGTCTCCGTGGTGGTTTTTTGAAGTTTCAATCGAGGCCGAGTTCTTCCAACAGCTCTTCGAGCATATCCGCAGTAAGATCGAAGCAGCGGCTGCACTCGCCCAGATCGGCAGTTTCATCCAGGGCTCGCAGCAGGCACAACTTGGCGGCGGCGTACTGCTCGGTGCCGGTCAGGGGACGGCCATGAGCCATAGCCCAGGCCGAGACAGCCTCTTCGTAGACCAGGATGGTCACGGCATACATTCGGTGGCGATCCGGAGTGACGTCGAAAATGTACTCGGTGCCGGCTCCGGCAACTGCAGGAGGATCCGAAACAAGCCGCAGCCCTGCCTTCCCCGAATGGGCGTCGGTTGTGCCCGTCAGGGCAGGACGCTTGCCCACCAAGTAGTACTGGTAGACGTGGCCGGTCTCGGTCGTGTAGGTTTTGACCCGCCGGACAGGGCGAGAATCAGGCATCGGGGCTTGCCTCGCGCAGACGGGCGGCAGCCGTTTCCGGCGACACCGGCGTGAAGTAAGTCTCCTTCACCGTGTACGACTTGGCCTTGCTGGGGATGATGGGCAGAATCTCCACGTGCCAGTGATAGTCGTCGTCGATTGTCTTCCAATAGCCCAGCGTCTTGGACTGATGCTCGGTGTTGGGCGAGGTGTGCAGCACGAGATGAAAGCCGTCCGACAGCGAGCGGATGCGATTCAGCGTCCGCCGCAAGAGTACGGCCATATCTCGCAGCACGTTTGGCTTCGAGAGCGCAAAGCGCTCGAATCGGGCTTCGTGATAGCGCGAGAGCAGCCAGGTTTCGAACGGCACCCGCGGCGCAAACGGGCAGATGGCCACGTAATCGCCACGGTTTTCGACTACGCGCTGATGGGTGTGCTCCTCCTGGGCAAGGATGTCGCAGAACACGCAGCGCTCTTTCGCCTCGTAGTAGTCGCGCGCCGACCGCAGCTCATAGAGGATTCGCCGCGGCACGAACGCGGTGGCCATCAGTTGCGAGGTCGGGTGTTCGAAATCCTGTCCGGCGATCTTGCCATAGTCCTTAAAGACGCTGATGTAGCGGATGCGCTCGTCGCCCTTGAGGTCCTGGATGCGGTGAGCCGTGAGAAAAAGAAATTGCTCGATTTCTTCCGGGCTGGAATTCCATAACTGGCGGTCGTGCCGATAGTTCTCGACTAGCACCTCGTGCGCCCCGACCGAGCGCATGCGATCGTAGAGCCCGTCGCCGCGCCGGCCCGGGTCGCCCTCGATGTGGTACAGCGGCGCGGGATGAACCACGGCGCGCGCCGACCACGGACCGCCGTCGACCGGCGGCATGCTCGATACCACCTGCATTGCCTCGGCCGACTCCGGACAGTAGACGGCACGGGCCCTCATGGGGCACGACGGGGAGGTCGTCGCCGGTAATCACCCACGAGCGGGTAATCGGATCTTTGCGCAGTTCCATAGGCGCCTAGTTTCAAGTTTCCTGAGGGAAGTTGCAAGTGCGGCGTTTTGCGGGACGAGATTTACCGCGGATTTCACGGATCTGGAACCCGGTGCAGGGATGGATTCTTCGGCGGGGCGCGCTCCATCATAACGCCGGTTCCAGGGGTTCGGGCCGCAACACCGGCGGCCTTGCCCCCCCCGGCTATGAGGCTCGGCACCGCTGCGCGGTGCCCGCATACCGGCCCCTTTAAGAGAGGGCCCCCTTTTCACACTTAACGCGGCCTTTCAGGTAAAAGCAACGATGGAGGCTGGACTATCCGTTCGCTCCGCAGCATTTCTTGTACTTTTTGCCCGAGCCGCAAGGACAGGGATCGTTGCGGCCGACCTTGGAGCCGGCGCGAACCACCTGCTGCACCTGCTGATCGCCGGCGCCGGCCAGGCGCGCCTGGTCGAGCTCGCGGCGCTTGCGGCGCTGGAAGGCCTCTTCCATGTCGTCCACCGAGGTGGCGGACATGCGCCGCTGCTGGCCGTCGCCCGCCTCCACCCGCCGTCCGGGCTGCTCCTCCAGGATCTGCATCAGGTATAGATACCGGACCGTGTCCTCCTGGAATCGGGTCATCATAGCTTCGAACATCTCGAATGACTCGCGCTTGTACTCCACCAGCGGATCGTGTTGCGCGTAGCCGCGCAGCCCGATGCCTTCCTTGAGGTGGTCCATGCTGAGCAGGTGGTCTTTCCACTGCTGGTCGAGCACGCTCAGCATGATCATGCGCTCGTGGTGACGCAACTGCTCGGGGCCGATGAGCTGTTCCTTGGCGTCGTAGCGCTGTTTCAGCTTCTCGAAGATGCCGTGCCCGAGTTCGTTACGGTTCAGAACCTCAGGCTTGAGGCCTTCCGCGATGATGTCCACGCCGAAGCGGGTGAAGATCGCATTCTTCAGGCCCTTGATGTCCCAGTCGTCGGGATGGGCTTTCTCCGGCACGAACTCATTCATCAGGTCGGTCAGGATGACATCGACGTAATCGTCGAGAATGAGTTCCTTCTGCTCGAGCCCTTCCAGCAACTGGCGGCGCAGCCCGTAGACGGCCCCGCGCTGTTTGTTCATGACATCGTCGTATTCGAGCAGGTGTTTGCGGGCTTCGAAGTTCTGGGCTTCCACTGCCCTCTGCGCTGCCTCGATGCGCCGGGAGATCATGCGCGACTCGATGGGCACGCCTTCTTCCATGCCCAGCCGCTGCAGCAACGTGGAGACCCACTCCTTGGCGAAGATGCGCATCAGGTCGTCTTCCAGCGACAGATAGAAGCGCGAGGCGCCCGGGTCGCCCTGGCGGCCGGCGCGGCCGCGCAACTGGTTGTCGATGCGGCGCGCCTCGTGGCGTTCGGTGCCGAGGATGAACAGGCCACCGGCCTGGATGACCTCGTCGTGCTCGGCGTCAGTTTCCTTCTTATAGCGGGTCAGGGCCTCCTGCCATGGATCGGTCGGAACCTGAAATTCGCTGCCCGCGTAATAGAAGTAGGTGACGCTCTCGTCGTCGGGTCGCACCTCGACTTCGCCCCCGGCCTGTTGAACCAGGGTTGCCACACCACGCTTGACGAGCTCCTGCTTGGCGCTGAATTCAGGGTTGCCGCCGAGCAGAATGTCGGTGCCGCGGCCAGCCATGTTGGTGGCGATGGTCACCGCGCCACGACGCCCGGCCTGGGCCACGATCTCGGCTTCGCGCTCGTGGTACTTGGCATTCAGCACCACGTGGGGGATGCCCTTCTTCTTGAGCAATTCGGAAAGCCGCTCGGATTTTTCGATCGAGGTGGTGCCGACCAACACCGGTTGGCCTTTTTCCGCGAACACGGCAATCTCGTCCGCCGCCGCAAAGTACTTCTCCCGCTCGGTGCGATAGACGATGTCCGGATTCTCGATGCGGACCAGCGTACGGTTGGTGGGAATCACCATCACTTCCAGCTTGTAGATCTTGTCGAATTCCGGCGCCTCGGTTTCGGCGGTGCCGGTCATGCCCGCCAGCTTGCGGTACATGCGAAAGTAGTTCTGAAAGGTGATGGTGGCCAGCGTCTGGTTCTCGCGCTCAATCTTGACGTTTTCCTTGGCCTCCACCGCCTGGTGCAGGCCGTCTGACCAGCGACGTCCCGGCATCTGCCGCCCGGTGAACTCGTCCACGATGATCACTTCGCCGTCTTTTACGAGGTAATCGCGGTCGCGCCTGTAAAGTTCGAATGCCTTGACGGCGGTCTCGACATGGTGCTTCAGGTCCCAGTTCTCCGGATCGGCGATATTGCCGATCCCCAGCATCTGCTCCACCTTCTCCCAGCCTTGCTCGGTGATGGTGACGATCTTGTGCTTCTCATCGACCGCATAATCTTTGGTGTAGGTGGGCGGCTCGCCCTGCTGGCCGGGGATTTCCTCGCCTTTCTCCAGGCGCGGAATGATGCGGTTCACCCGCGCGTATTTGTCGGTGGATTCCTCGCTGGCGCCGCTGATGATGAGCGGAGTACGCGCCTCGTCGATCAGGATCGAGTCCACTTCGTCCACGATGCCGAAGTTGTGCCCGCGCTGGACGCAGTCGGCGAGATCGAATTTCATGTTGTCGCGCAGGTAGTCGAAGCCGAACTCGTTGTTGGTGCCGTAGGTGACGTCGGCAGCGTAGGCCTCGCGCCGTTGCCCGTCGTCGAGATCATGCACGATCACGCCGACCGTCAGGCCGAGGAAGCGGTAGAGCTTGCCCATCCACTCCGAGTCGCGCTTGGCCAGGTAATCATTCACCGTGACCACATGCACGCCACGACCGGAGAGCGCATTCAGATACACGGGCAGGGTTGCCACCAGCGTCTTGCCTTCACCGGTCTTCATCTCGGCGATCTTGCCCTGATGCAGCACCATGCCGCCGATCAATTGCACGTCGAAGTGGCGCATGTTGAGCACCCGGCGGCCAGCTTCGCGCACCACGGCAAAGGCCTCCGGCAGGACCTCGTTGAGGACCTCCTGCAGGGCGGCGTAGCGCTCGTCTTCGAGCTGCTTCTGGCGGTCGATTTCGGCTTCGGGCTCGACGGCCTCTGGCGCGTCTGGGAAGCCCTTCATGCGCTCCTGGATGCGGGCGCGGAACTCGTCGGTCTTGGCCCGCAGTTGTTCGTCGCTGAGCGCCTGCGTCTGCCCTTCCAGGGCACTGATCTGGCCGACCGTGGGCTGAAGCCGCTTCAGTTCACGCTCGTTTTGGGTGCCGAAGACCTTGGCAAGAAGAGAACTAATCAAGACATACCTTCCATTCGCCTGCGGAGCAGGAGGTCTCAACCGGCGCGCAACAACTCAGGATGAAACACCTCGCCTCTGCTCCAAGAGGCACTCAAGAAAAGCCTACCATAGGGGCCATAAGCTTAGATGAAAGCTGCGGGAGCAATCGCGACGGGAATGGGAAATGCCGCGGGAGCTGCCAATAACTGCCTTCGGCGAACGCGCGAGGATCGCGTGCATTTTCGGGAAGCCAAAATACACATTCAGGGGAGGCTTTACCGGGTGGCATCTGTGACGATAACGGTGGTGTGCGGTTCCTCGTTTGGCGTGTTTGGCGGCAGTTTTTTCTCGAGGTCCCAGGCGATTTTGTCCGCCGTCGCTTCCTCATCACATCCGCAAAGAATGTGTCCCAGTTCATGCGCAATCACACGCCGATAGACGGGTTGGAGCTCTTTGAAGATTTCGCCGTTCAGCACCGTCACCTTTGCGTGCAACAGAGTGAACGCGCTGTTCGTCCGAGGGTATCCGAACGACCTGAGAGCATCCTCCCAATAATTCGGCGTACACGTCACTGCAACCGTCCAGTCGGCAGGATACTTCAGGTTTTTCAGTTCTTCTTGGAGCTCGGCAAGTTGGGTCTTGCAGTCGCTGACTTTGTCGACGCCAAACAATTTGATCCGTAACCTTGGTGCTGCACTGTTCAAGGTGGTGGGGGATGGAACGTCTTCTGCCCAAGCCTGAAACACGAGCAACGGAAAGAACACAACGACAGCGATTAGCTTCAAGGGGGATTCCTTCGGGAGTCTCGGAACCTTACCCGGAAACTGCTCGGCTGTGCAATTAGGTATCTAGCTTAGGGAAGCTCTGAACAACCAGGGCTTTTGAACCAGCGTGAGCTGGAGGGCAGATTCAGCCGCCTTTTGGATCGGTTTTCAGGTGAGGGTTTTGCGTTTGCTGTGCCCGAATGCGCCGTGCTGCGCCCCGAGCAACACTACGCCGTCGTTGGGCACAGCAGTCTCTTGCGAACCATGAACAGATTCACCAGGGCGAAGGCGGTGAACAGCCGATTGGCATTCTTCGCCATGCCTCGGTAGCGTACCTTCACGAATCCGAATTTTAACTTCAGCACGCCAAATACATGCTCGACTTTCGAGCGCACCCGCGACTTCGTCCGGTTCTTGGCCCGCTCCACTTGGTCAATCCGGTTTTTGTAGCGATAGCGCTTGTTGGTGCAGTCCTTGGCACGCGGCGAGCATTCGTGAATTACCTCGCGCTGCCCGCGATAGGCTTGGTCGCCCCAGACGTGGGTCTCATCGCCATGCAACAGCTCTGGCAATACCGTCGAGTCGGACACGTTGGCCGCCGTGGCTACTGCGCTATGCACCAGCTTTGTCTTGCTGTCCACGCCCACATGCGCCTTCATCCCGAAATACCACTGCTTGCCTTTCCGGGTCTGGTGCATCTCCGGGTCGCGCTTCTGTTGCTGGTTCTTCGTCGAACTCGGGGCGTGAATGATGGTCGCGTCCACAATAGTACCCGTCGAAATGCGCACACCGCGCTGCTGCAAGTACAGGTTCACGGTCTCCAGAATCTCGCCCCCCAGTCGATGCTCTTCCAGCAAGTGGCGGAACTTGCACACCGTGGTCTCATCCGGCACCGGCTCGCTCCCCAAGTCGATTCCGGCAAACTGTCGTAGCACGGGCGAATCGTACAACGCCTCTTCCACCGCCGGGTCCGACAGGTTGAACCAGTGTTGGAGGAAGTAGATGCGCAGCATGCGCTCCAGTCCGACGGGACGACGCCCATTACCAGCCTTCGGATAATGAGGCTCGATCAGAGCGCAGAGTTCGCGCCACGGCACGACCTGCTCCATCTCTTCAAGAAACATCGCACGCCGCGTCTTCTTTGTGTACCGCTCGAACCCAGTCGTCATCGCCAGTGTCTGCTGCCTCATCTGCTTTCAGAGTCTCTGGACTCAATCTACACATTGGCCCTGTGGAAAGCAGAGAACTTAATCAGAGATTCCTTAGTTCTCGCAAGGTGGATTACGAATGGCCACGAGGGCCGGGGCCCGTTGCCACTTGCCCAATTTTAGGCCCCCATTACCTTGACAATCACGCGCTTGCTGCGCTGGCCGTCGAATTCGGCATAGAACACCCGCTGCCAGGTGCCGAGGTCCAGCCGTCCGTTGGTGATGGGCAGAACCACCTGATGGTGCACCAGAATAGCTTTCAGGTGCGAATCGCCGTTGTCCTCGCCGGTTTGGTGGTGCTGGTAGTCCTGGCGGAAGGGCGCCAGTTGCTCCAGCCACTCGTCGATGTCGTGGATCAGGCCGCTCTCGTTGTCGTTCACGTAAATGCCCGCCGTGATGTGCATGGCGGAAACCAGGCACATGCCGTCCTGAATGCCGCTCTTGTGCACTATCGACTCGATCTGCGGCGTGATGTGCACGTACTCGCGATGTTTCCCGGTGTGAAAAGTGAGGTATTCGGTGTGGCAGTTCATTGAGCTTTCTCCTGAGCGTGAAAATGATCTCATGAGTCGTTCCCCGTTCTCCGTTTCACGTTTCCCGTTGCTGGTGGCTGCTTACAACGGGGAACGGAAAACGGCGAACGGAGAACGAGCGCTTGTTCCAAATCCAGAACAAAAACAGGAAGCCGTGGGAAAGTGACTGGCAAATCGTGCAAGATGCCCGCGTCCGTTGTAGCGCCGGCGTCTCGCCGGCGGGCCCCACAACTGAGGGTGCCCGGCGAGACGGGCTACACCAGCAAGTGATCAATAATGCGCCCGAGAAGTTCTCGATGTCCGATGTTCTGCGCCGCCGTGGCTTTCGCGGGCGGCGTGCTAACGGCATCCTGCGTCTGGCGCCCGGCGCTGTGGTGGTTGGCCGCTTCGCTGTGCTTCGCAGTATTTGCGCTCGTGATGCTGGCACGGGCGCGTCGGCAACCCGCTGCTTGGCGGGAACGCATGGCATACGCGCTGGCGTTGGCTGCTCTGTTCTCGCTTGGCACCTGGGTGCGTGAGGTGTCCGGCACAGGAGCCCCTCGCCTCCCAGACATCCACCAGTTCACTGAAATCCCGGAAGGGGTCATGGTTACCGCGCATGTCACGCACGACGGCATCCTGCATGGCATCGGACGGATGCGACGTCAGTCGGTGGACGTGGAAACCGAAGACATCAATGGGACTCCTTTCAAAGTGGGACTGCGTATCGCGTTGTATGGCCGCGACAACTTGCAGAGCGAGCAGGACGATGAAGACGAGAACCCCGGCGCTCTGCCGCCCGTCTTGGTGTATGGACAACGGCTGCGTTTCCCTGCCAAGCTACACGAGCCGCGCAACTTCAATAATCCGGGCGCCACGGACTTTCGCGGATACCTGTTGCACCAGGGGATCGCGGCGCAGGCCTCGGTGCGCGGAGACCGTGTCGAGGTGCTGCCCGGAATCAGCGGCACGCGCTGGGGCAGGTGGCGCAGCAAGGCATATCGGGGACTACTTTCCCGGATTCACGCGCTCTGGCCGCCGGAAGAGGCGGCGCTGCTGGACGCCATCCTGATAGGCGAGAAATCGTTCATCACCCGCGAAACCAGAACCACTTGGTCGCGCACCGGGATTTATCACATCCTGGTGGTTTCGGGGATGAACGTCACTATCTTCGCCGGCGTGTTGTTCTGGGCCTTCCGGCGCATGCGCTCGGGAAACCTGCTGGCGACCATCCTCACCCTGCTGATTTCCATAGCTTATGCCTACCTGGCGGAGTCCGGCGCGCCAGTGCTGCGCGCCGTGCTCACCCTGACCCTGTTTCTAGCGGCAAGATTGGTCTACCGCGAGGGCTCCCTGCTGAACTCGCTGGGAGCTGCGGCGCTGGTGCTGCTGGTGGCGGACCCGCAGAACCTTTTCGATACCGGATTCCAACTGACCTTCGGAGCCGTGGCGGCTATTGCAGGGATTGCCGTGCCTCTGCTGGAACGTAGCGCCCAGCCCTGCCGCTACGCGCTGCGGATGCCCGATTCCTTGCGCTTCGACCTGCGCTTGCGACCGCCAGCGGTGCAGTTCCGGCTCGACCTGCGGATGATCGCCGGCCGCGTGGCGCGCTTTGCGCCAAAATCCCTGCGGCCCGGTTCGCGTGCCGCGGTGTTGGGAACGGTGGCTGCGCTGGCTGCTGGCGCGATCGGGTTGGCCGAGGTGCTGGTTGTCTCCGGCCTGATGCAGTTTGCGCTGGCGTTGCCGATGGCCACCTGCTTTCATCGCGCCACGGTGATGAGTCTGCCGGCCAACGCCATTGCGGTGCCGCTGACCGGCATTCTGATGCCAGCCTCCATGGCGGCGCTGGCGTTTTCACCGCTTCCGCTCCACGTGGCCAAGCTTCCGGCGTGGATCACCTCTTTGTGCCTGCGAGCGATTTTGGCGGCCATCACCGCGCTCGACCATCTGCGCTGGGCCGACGTGCGCGTCCCGACCCCAAGCTGGCAGATGGTCTTGGCCACGCTGATAGCTCTAAGCGCGGCCATGCTGCTGGCCCGGCGGCGCTGGTGGCTGGCGGCACTGGGAGTGGCCGGCGTCATCGCTAGTGGGCTGTGGCTAACGCTCGGCACTCGTGAACCGGTCAGGCGCCCCGGCGTCCTGGAGATCACGAACCTTGACGTCGGCCAAGCCGAATCCGCGCTGGTGGTCAGCCCGGAAGGCAAGACCCTGCTGGTCGATGCGGCCGGACCTATTGGACCGTTTCACAACGAGTTCGATTTTGGCGAGAACGTGGTCGCGCCCTATCTGTGGTGGCGTGGATTCCGCACGCTGGATGCAATCGTGATCACTCATGCCCACAGCGACCACTACGCTGGGATGCCCAGCATCATCTCGGATTTCCATCCGCGCGAGCTGTGGATTGGCCCTAATGTGCGCACCTATGGTTTCGGCGCGGTTCTGGATCAGGCGGCTGCCAAGGGAGTGCGAATCATTTTCCGCGCGGCAGGGCAGGAGATTGCCTTCGGCGGCGCGCAGATCCGGGTGCTCGCTCCGCCCCAGGACTGGAAACTGGGCAAGCGGCCCCAAAATAATGACTCCCTGGTACTCCGGATAAGCTATGGCCAAACCTCGGCACTGCTGACCGGAGATGCGGAGAAAAAGGAGGAGCGTGTGCTGCTCGATGCCGGCCTGGAAAAAGCCGACCTGCTGAAGGTCGGCCACAATGGGAGCATCACCTCCAGCACGCCCGAGTTTCTCGATGCGCTGCAACCCAGATACGCAGCCATCTCGGTAGGCGCACACAACCTCTTTCATCATCCCCGGCCGGAGATTCTCTCCCGCTTGGCCGAGCGGCACGTGGCCACCTATCGAACCGATCTGATGGGGGCGCTTACCTTCTATCTGGATGGCCGGCAGGTTACGCCTGCGCCGGCGGTTCTTGCTCCTCGTTGAATTCGGCTTCTTCGGCCGCGGCCTCACCCCCCTCGCGATTCTCCCGAATTATGCGAAGGGCCTCGCCGGTATCCTCCTTGCGCACCAGTACAACCACCCCGCCTACGCCGGGCAGGATATCCTGGGGCGCCTCCAGGTTGGAGGTAACGCACTCGATCCCGGCCGATTCCAACAAGCCGCGGACCACCATCACCTCGGATTCCAGGTCCGAGTCAAACACCTTTACCAGTTCCTCGTTGGGATCGGGTACTTCGGGCATGCGTGCAGTCGCCATGGGTTCCTCCTCTCGGGAGCTGTAAGCCTAATCCAATTGCGCAAATTCCCTTTCGATAGAGCGCGCCCCCCGCCTCCTCGCCTGTGGGCGAAGCGGGCGCCCTGAACGCAGTATGATGCGCTTGGCCCGAGCCGAATACAAGGGCCTAAAGGTTATTTGGCCGGGGCTTCCGCGCAACCTCGGGGGATCGTGATCATCGAACTTAGGTGAAGCAGGAGGGGCGGGACAGGCGGCTCTCCCCTATCATCAGTTGGCAGTGGGCAGTGGGCAGTGAGCAGTGATCAGTTGTCAGTGGGCAAAAAGCGGAGAAACGTGGACAGCGACATAAACAGTCACTTACACGATTCATGACGAAACTCTAAGTCCTACTCGCTGCCCACTGACCACCGCCCACTGTGTATTTGAGGGAATCGGGATGGGGTATTCGGAACCAAGGCAAACAGCACAGGAATTGATCGAAGAAAACCGAAAGATACGCCGTCTGCAGCTCATGATGAATTTGGTGATGTCCACCATCACTCAAACCAAGATCTCCGTCGAAGAAGCCTCGCAGATGGTGGCCGACGCTCGCGCCGCCGCCCTGAACATGTTCCCGGATAAGGAACTCGCCTTCGACCTGATCTACAAACCGCGATTGCAGCGGCTGATGCGCGAACGATTTCACCTGCAATAGCAGTGGTCAGCGCTTGTAAGAGGGTATCAGGTATCAGGTATCGGTATCAGGTGCCCTCGCCTTGAGCGGTTCTTGCCTGACACCTGATACCTGTTACCCGACGCCCATCGCGCACTCCCAGCTACTCTGTAAGCTCGGTCTTGGGCGACGGTGCAGTCTTGGGCTCCACTTTCACTGCCGCCGTGCTGGCAGGAGAATTCTTTCTGAGCGCAGAAAGAAAGGGCTTGCTGTCGGCCGGAGCCGGAACGCTGCCGTTCAACAGCATGCGATACGGGATCATGCGTCCATAGAACAGGCGGGTATCGTTCTGGGCCTGTTTGATGACGGCGCCATTCAGGGTCACTCCGGCGAAGGCGCCGCGAGCCCGCGAGTAGGTGAGCACCTCGGCCCGCATCTGCCAGTCGGTCATGCCCTCGGCATGACGGCCGACCGGACCGGCAGCCGCCGAGGCGTCCGCCCCGAGCTTGAATTTGCTGGAGAGCAGGTTCTTCATCCCGTGCTCGTTCATGATGAGCATGACGAGGTCAACTGCCTGCCCGCCGATCTGCAGGCCAAAGCTGCCGCCGCCCACGCCGAAAAATGCAGGCGCGCTCCAACCATTCTCGTTCCGGCAACTCGCCACCCCACGACCGTACTCGCCGCCAAAGACAAAGCCGCCTTTGAGCATGGAGGGCACCACCGCGACACACTTGGCGGTAGCGAAAATCTCCTCCGGGATGCCCCGGTCCGGCGCGGACATAATGTCGTTGAAGACGTCGCCGGCGCTTTCCAGGCGTTCGATCTGCTTGTCACGGTCCGCTTCGGCGAATACTACGCCGGAGAGCATCAGCAGGGCTGCAAGCACGAGGGCAATGCGCTTCATATTGGAAAACCGCGGTCGCGGGGACCACCAGAGCTACCAACATCCTAAACGGTTTCTCAGCGGCAGGTGTTTACTTTCGGGGGCCCTTAAGACTTTTTACCGCTGAAGACGCGGAGGCTTTTCACCGCAGAGGACGCAGAGGCGCACAGAGGAAGAACGCAGAGAGAATCCAACGCGAAGCCGCTAAGGCGCGAAGGGGGGCTCTATATTGATCACAGTTGCTGGCGTGGTGCAGCTTGTCCTTATTCTGTCCTTAGCGTCTTCGCGCCTTCGCGTTAAGGGCCCTCTGGAGCGGTTCCTCTGCGTTCTCTGCGGTGAAGGATTTTGCAGTCCTGCATCACAGCAGTGAGAGCGCATCCACATCCACCGTGATCGCCGCGCGCGGGATGTGCTGTTCGGTGGCATGTTCCAGCATGGCGCGCAGAGCGGCGTTGATCCACGCCCGGGCGTTCGACTTGAGGATCAGGTGATAGCGGTGCTCGCCCTTCAGGCGCGCGATGGGTGCCGGCGCCGGGCCGAGCACGCGGACACCTTCATGCTTGGTGCCCTGGAACCAGCGGCCAAGCACGCCGGCGTAACGCAACACCTCCTCTTGCCGTTCGCTACGGATCAGCACATTGGCGATCGCGGTGAACGGCGGGTAATGCATCCAGCTCCGGTAGCGGAGTTCCTTGTCGTAAAAACCAGCGAAGTCGTGATGCGCCGCGTACTGCACCGCGTAGTGCTCGGGGAAGCAGGTCTGCAGCACTACCTTGCCCGGAGACTCGCCTCGTCCAGCGCGGCCCGCCACCTGGGTCATGAGCTGGAAGGTGCGCTCGGCGGAGCGAAAGTCGGGGAAGGCGAGCGCGGCGTCCGCGCTCACCACGCCGACCAGGGTGACGCCGTGGATGTCGTGACCCTTGGCAATCATCTGCGTGCCCACCACGATGTCCGTTTCCCCCGCATGAAGCGAGTTCAGCGCGCGCTCGAAGTCGTGCCGGCCCCGCACCGTGTCGCGGTCGAGCCGGGCGATACGGGCCTCGGGAAACATGCTGTGCAGCAACTCTTCCAACTTTTCCGAGCCCGTACCGAGGAACTGCACGTACTCGCTGCCGCACTTGGGACAGAGCTGCGGAATTTTGTCTAGAAAGCCGCAATAGTGGCATTCCATGCGCCCCAGCGACTTGTGATACGCCATGGCGACCGCGCAGTTGCGGCACTGCACCGTTTCCCCGCAGGCGCGGCAGAGCACGAAAGCCGAAAACCCGCGCCGGTTTAAGAGAATGATGATCTGCTCGCGCCGCGCCAGCCGCTCCGCGATTTCTTCCGCCAGCTTGCGTGAGATCACGCTCTGGCGGCCGGTTTCCCGGTACTCGGCCTTCATGTCGATGAGCTCAATCTCGGGCATGGGACGCTGCTCGACCCGGTCGGGCATCTCCAGCAGCGTGTATTTGCCGCGCTGGGCATTGTGGTAGGACTCCAGCGAAGGCGTCGCCGAACCGAGCACCACCGCCGCCTCGCTCAGCTTGGCCCGGAGGATGGCCACGTCGCGCGCGTGGTAGCGCGGCGTTTCCTCCTGCTTGTAGGAGCTATCTTGCTCTTCATCCACGATGATGAGCGCCAGCTCGTCGACGGGGGCAAACACCGCCGAGCGGGTACCGACCACAATCCTGGCATGATCGCGGCGGATGCGATGCCACTGCTCGGCGCGCTCGTCGTCCGTCAGGCCGGAATGAAGGATCGCGACCTGATCTCCAAATACCTGGTAGAGCAGCGCCGCCGCCGCCGGGGTGAGCCCAATTTCGGGAACCAGCAGGATTGCGCCGCGCCCCTCGCGCAGCACGCTTTGCATGGCGGCCAGATAGACTGCCGTCTTCCCCGAACCCGTAACCCCGTGCAGCAGCGTCGCCGAGAACTTCTTGCTCCGGGCGGCGTTCTCAATATGTTCCAGCGCGCGCTTCTGCCCCGGGTTGAAGATAAAGCCGAGCGGCGAGGGCCTGCGGATGCTGGAAACGTGAAACTCCGCTGCCTGCTGCTCCAGCGCCACTATCCCGCGCTTCACCAGGGTCCCCAGCGTGGTGCGCGGAACCCGCAGCTCGCGCAATTCGTCCACGCGCAGGCGGCCGCCCGCCGCGGTCAGGGCGTTGATGATCGCCTGCTGGTTTTGGTTCAACTTGCCTGAAACCTCGCCGAGAACTGCGACGGTTACGCTTCGCGTGGCATCGCGGGATTCGGACTGATCTTCAGCCACGATCCACTTGCGCCGCAGCAGCGCGCGAATAGTGTCCTCGCCGGCATCGGTCGCGGCACGAAGCGTCGCCTCGCGCACCGGCTCTTTTCGTTGGGCAAGATAGTCGAGCACCGCGAGTTCGACCGCTTTGGAGTCCGTTGTAGGGTTCGCGGCAACCTGGGTCTCCAAAACGCGCTGCGCGTTTTGGGGTGGGAGCGCCGCCCGGCCCGCTTCGGTAAGACGCAGCCTGCGCACTCGCCGAAATTCGGCTGTGAGCGGCAGCATGGTGCGGAAGACCTCCCCGAGCGGCGCAATGTAGTACTGTGCAATCCATTCGCCCAAGGTTACGAGTGCAGAGTCGAGAACCGGCTCAGCATCCAGTACGCTGAGCACAATTCGGGCTTTCACCGAAGGCTCGTTATTGTGCAGCGCGGTGACGATCCCCAGCAGGCGCTTCTCGCGAAAGGGGACGAGCACACGCCCCCCCACGACCGGTTGGACTCCGTCCAGCCGGTAAGTGAAGGTGCCCTCCAGCGGCACCGGCAGCGCGACATCGCAGAACTGCGGCATGCGACTCCAGTGTCACGGTTCGAGGGGCGAGTTTCAAGTGCATCGCGTACGAGTCAGGTATCAGGTATCAGGTGTTCCGATTCCGCCGCGGAGAACCGAGATCAAGCGTTGCCCCGTCCGCCAATAGTCAACTTGTGCCTGGGGGATCGAGATCGAGCCGGAGACCTGCTGTCGGCGCCTGTAAGCTGACGCCTTGGCCTTGAACCTGTTACCTGCTACCTGTTACCCGCCTTCCCCAATCGCCAACCACCCGGTTTCCACATAGAATTGTGTCTTGCACTCTCCTGAACCAATTTGCCGGGGGTTCGTATGCGCCAGCTAGGGCGTTTGCTGCGCTACGTGCTTCCGTACATGCCGCAACTGCTGGCGTCGGTGGTGTTGCTGGCCATGGTCGGCCTGCTGGACGCCTTCCGCGTCCTGCTCATCGGCCCGGTTTTCGATCGCGTCCTGAACCCGGCTTCGAGCTCGGCCAACATCGTTCTGTTCCGCCTTCCCAAGACGCAGCATGTGATCTACCTGCAGCAACTCGTACCGGAGCATTTCCAGAACGCCTGGACGATCGTGGCCGTCGCGCTGGTCGGAGCCACGATCCTGAAAGGGATCCTCGACTACGCCGGCACCTACCTGGTGAACTACGCCGGTTTCGGCGTGATCACCGACCTGCGGAATCATCTCTACGAAGTGGTCCTGCGCCGCTCGCTGGCCTTTTTCCAACGGCATTCTACCGGCACCCTGTTGTCGACCATCGTGAATGATGTCGAGCGGGTCCAGACGGCCATGTCAGTGGTGCTCGCCGATTTCCTGCAACAGATCTTCACCCTGATCTTCACCGCCGTCGCCGTGGTTCTTCTCGGCGGCAAGATGGCCTGGGTCCTGCTGGTGTTCCTGCCCGCAATCATCTTCTCCAGCCGCAAGATCGGCAGAAGAGTCCGCAGCAGCACGCGCAAAGGGCAGGACAAGATAGCCGACATTCAGAACATCCTGCACGAGACCATCACCGGGGTGCGCATCGTAAAAGCCTTCAGCATGGAGCTGTGGGAGATCACGCGCTTCCACAGCGCCGGCAAGCGCCTCTTCCGGACTTATCTGCGCCAGGTACGCGCCTCGGCGCTCAGTTCGCCGCTGATGGACATCTTCGGCGCCATCGCCATCGCCCTGCTGCTGCTGCTCGGCCGCGACCAGGTGAAGAACCATGCCATGACGGCCGGCACCTTTCTCGCCTTCCTGGTGGCAGTTTTCAAGCTGTACGACCCGATCCGCAAGTTCGCCGCCTTCAACAACAGCTTCCAGCAGGCGCTGGGCGCGTCCTCGTCGATTTTTGCTTTCCTCGACGTGCAGGATGAAGTGCGTGAAAAAACCGGGGCCCTGCCACTGCCGCCGTTCCGCGGGAGCATCCGCTTCGACCACGTCGGCTTCCGTTACCAAATAACTCCGTCTCCCGCTCTACGCTTGCTGGGCGCCGCCCCCTCGGAGGAGTCCCGCGAGATCCTGAGCGACATCGACCTGGAAGTCGCGCAGGGCGAGGTGCTGGCAATCGTCGGCTCCAGCGGGGGAGGCAAGTCCACGCTGGTGCACCTGCTTCCCCGCTTCTTCGACGCCAGCACCGGCCGCCTGCTCATCGACGGCCATGACATCCGGGACGTCACCCTGGCATCACTGCGCGGACAAATCGGGATCGTTACCCAGGAAACCATCCTCTTCAACGACACGGTGCGCAACAATATCGCCTACGGGCAGCCGCACGTCGCGCAGGAAGCCGTGGAAGCCGCCGCAAAAGCCGCGCTAGCGCACGATTTCATCCTGAACCTTCCCCAAGGCTACGAAAGCGTAATTGGCGAGAAGGGACTGCGCCTCAGCGGCGGCGAGCGCCAGCGCATTGCCATCGCCCGCGCGCTGCTGAAGAACGCGCCGATCCTGATCCTCGACGAGGCGACCAGCGCGCTGGACAGCGAATCCGAGCGCCTGGTGCAGACCGCCTTGACCAACCTGATGGACGGCCGCACGGTGTTTGTCATTGCCCACCGGCTTTCGACCATCCGCCACGCCCAGCGCATCCTGGTGATCGACGGCGGCCGTGTCGCCGACCTCGGCACCCATGAGGAACTAATGTCACGTGCCGGAATCTATCGGCGGCTGTATGATTTGCAGTTCATCGACCTTGACACCCCGGGCAACGGTGTCAAGCGGACCGAACCAGTCCCCGATCTGCTCGAACCAGAGTTCGATCTTAGGACAGCCAAGGCAAACGAATGAAAGTGCGCTCCATGACAGGCTTCGCGCAGGTGAAGGGCCAGGTGCGGGACGACCTGTCGTTCACCTTGTCGCTGAAATCGGTGAACCACCGCTTCCTCGATACCCACCTGCGCATGCCGGCGGACAGCGATGCGCTGGAGATGAAACTGCGCCGCGCGCTCAAGGAGAAGCTGGCCCGCGGGCATGTAGATGTAACCTTGAGCATGGCGCAGGCCACCAGCGCGGGCATCGGCATCAATAGCGAAATAGTGGGCGGATATGTGCACGCTTTCCGCGCTGCGGCCAAACAATTCGGGGTGGCTGGTGAACCGGACCTGAACGCGATCTTCCGTCTGCCGGGAGCGCTGCAGGAAGCCGACAGTTTATCGCAGGACGATGCCCTCGACGCGCTGGTACTCTCCAAGCTGGAGGAAGCCATCGAACACCTGAACCAGATGCGCGCCGACGAGGGACGCAGCATCGAGCAGGAGCTGCGCGAACGCATGCATCGCCTGGAGAAGGCGACCAACGAAGTGGGCGATCATCGCTCCGCCGTGCAGCGCGCCTACACGGAAAAGATCACGGCCCGCATGCAGGAACTGGTGGGCCACGCCGACCCGGATCGCATCTTGCAGGAAGCCGCCCTGTTGGCTGAGCGCAGTGACATCCAGGAAGAGATCGTGCGCCTGAACGCGCACGTCCGCCATTTTCTGGGACTGTTGGACAAGGGCGGCGAGATCGGCAAGAAACTCGATTTCCTGCTGCAGGAGATGAACCGCGAAGCCAACACCCTGCTGTCGAAAACCGGGGGCGTGGCAGGCGAGGCATTACGCATCACCGAGTTGGGATTGCTCATGAAATCAGAGATCGAAAAGGCTCGCGAACAGGTGCAAAACATCGAATGAGCGGCATGGTTTTCATCATCTCGGCGCCCTCGGGTTCGGGCAAAACGACGCTCACCAATGAGCTGATGAGGAACGTCCCGGACCTCGAGTTTTCCATTTCCTACACCACGCGGCAGCCGCGTGGCAGTGAGCGCAACGGACGGGAATATTTCTTTGTCAGCCAGGGCACCTTTGAGGGAATGCTGGCGAAGGACGAATTTCTCGAGCACGCCCGCGTCTTCGGCGAGTATTACGGCACGGCGCGGCGCTTTTTGGACGACGCCGCCGCGCGCGGCAAAGACCTGCTGCTCGACATCGACGTGCAGGGGGCGGCGCAGGTTAAGTCCCGGCTGCCGCAGGCGGTCAGCATCTTTATCCTGCCCCCCTCCCGGCAGGAATTGGAGCAGCGCTTGCGCCGCCGCAGTCAAGCGGAAACAAATGTGGCCGAAGAGGTAATTGAGCGGCGGTTGCAGGCCGCGGCCAAAGAGATTGAGAAATACTCTAAGTACGATTATATTCTAGTAAACGATCGCCTTGAAAAATCCATTGACGAGCTGAAGGCCATTGCGGAGGCTGAACGGCTCAAACATTCCGGGGCGAAACCATCGCCCGGAGATCAACATAAATTGGCAACCGCACAGAGTTGCCTATTGTCGAACGCGCGGGAACGGGTCAGCTCGATTCTGTCTACGTTTGCGCCCTCGGCAATTTCAAGCGGCAGGGAGTAAGTTATGAAACTTTCGGACGGCATGGACAGCAGGTATCGCTTTGTGATCGTGGCCGCCAAGCGGGCACGGCAGTTGCAGTCGGGCGCGCGCCCGACGCTGGAGCCCAACGCCCGCAAGGCCTGCCGCTTGGCGCAGGACGAACTTATGGCCGGCAACGTCAAGTGGACGCGTCCGGCACCGCCGCCCGGCGCCGTGGCACCGGCTGCGGAGGTCCTGGACGCCGCGCCGCCGACTCCGGAAGCAGAGTAATCGCGCACGGAGAGTAGTGGTGCCCCACATCTACCCGGCTTTGGCAGATGTGGGTCTGATCGCGACGTCAGCTCCACAGTACAAGGCGTCATCTTTTGCTGGCGGGTGAAAACCGCACCCGCAGCAATCAGGATGACGCCCTCATAAAATGCAGAACAGGGGCTGGCGCACCCTCGTGCACGCTTTTCTGATCAAAAGAATATGAAAATCGCTTTGGGCGTGAGTGGCGGCATTGCCGCCTATAAAGCCGCTGAAATCGTGCGTCTACTACAGGAGCGCGAGGTGCAGGTGCAGGTGGTGATGACGCGCGCCGCGCAGGAGTTTGTCCGTCCCCTGACCTTCGCCGCGCTTTCCGGCGAAAAGGTCATTACCGGCATGTTCGAGGGCGGCCAGCCCAACGTCGATTCCGCCGTGGAACACATCGCGGTGGCGCAGTCCATCGAGGCCTTGCTGGTGGCTCCCGCAACTGCCGATCTCCTGGCCAAGTTCGCCCACGGCATCGCCGACGACTTCCTCACCACCCTCTACCTCGCCACCACCGCGCCGGTGATCGTCGCTCCCGCCATGAACGTCAACATGTGGGAGCATCCCGCCACGCGCGCGAATCTGGAAACGCTGCGCCAGCGCGGGGTTCACATCGTCGAGCCCGGGGTGGGATATCTGGCGTGCGGCATGGTGGGCGCTGGCCGCCTCGCCGAACCCGAAGAAATTGTCGCGGCTGCCATGGAAGCCCTCGGGCCCAGGGATTACCACGGCGAAACCGTGCTGATCACCGCCGGCCCGACCCGGGAACCCGTCGATCCCGTGCGCTTTCTGACCAACCGCTCCAGCGGCAAGATGGGCTACGCGCTGGCCGAAGCCGCCGCGCAGCGGGGAGCGCGGGTGATCCTGATCAGCGGCCCTACCGCGCTGCATGTGCCCAGCCGGGTCGAGTTCGTGCCCGTAGAAACCGTGGAAGAGATGCGGGCTGCGGTGCTGAACCGGATGGACCAGGCCACGATCATCATCAAGGCGGCGGCCGTCTCCGATTACCGCCCGCGCGAGGTGGCCGCCGAAAAAATTAAACGCCAGGGCCGGCTGACTCTGGACCTCGAAGCGACTGCCGACATTCTCAAAGAGGTGGCCGCGCGGCGCAGTTCGCAAACGGTGATCGGCTTTGCCGCCGAAACCACCGATGCCCTGGAAAATGCCCGCCGCAAGCTGGCGGACAAGGGGCTGCAGGCTATCGTTTTGAACGATGTCTCCCAGCCGGGGATTGGCTTCGACTCGGATTTCAATGCCGTAACCATCCTCACGCCCGACGAGGAGATCACGGTTCCCAAAAGCAGCAAATCGGAAGTTGCCCAGCGCGTACTCGACGTGGTTCGCCATATCCGCGCGCGGCAGCTTGCGGAAACCCCGGCGCAAGGCTTGTAGCGCCGGCGTCTCGCCGGCCAGCCCTCTGCGCTGAGTACTGCCAACCGAACCCGCTGGCCAGACGCCGGCGCGACCCCAGTACCGCTGTTCTCTGTGGCTCTGTGCCTCTGTGGCAGATGTTCGTGAGGCTGTGAACATTCCGTTATGTAGAATCAATAAAGATGCCGCGAAAGCTCACTCCCAACCAGCGCCAGGCCGTCCGCGAGCGAATCGAGTATTATCACGAGCTCGGCATTCATGACTTCTACCGTCGCAAGATCACGCCCGGGGAAACGCTCGAAGCCGGGCAGGACATCGCGCTAGCCGAGCAGGAATTGACTGCCGATTTCGCCCCTGAAGAGGCCGCACACGTGGATTCCCCTACCGCCCTCAACCTTGATCCCATTGCAGCACTCCGCGCCATTCGCGAAGACCTCGGGGAATGCACTCGCTGCCCGCTGCACCAGCAGGGCCGCAAGCAGATTGTGTTCGGGGTCGGCAATCCCCAAGCGCAGCTGATGTTTATCGGCGAAGCCCCTGGCGCGGACGAAGACCAGCAAGGCGAGCCGTTCGTCGGGCGAGCCGGACAATTGCTCAATAACATGATTGTGGCCATGGGCCTAAAGCGCGAGGACGTCTACATCGCCAATATCATCAAGTGCCGGCCACCCAGCAACCGCACCCCGGAGCGCGGGGAGTGCGAAATCTGCAGCCCGTTCCTGTTCCGCCAGATCGACGTCATTCAGCCCAAGGTGCTGGTGGCGCTCGGCGCCATTGCCGCCAAGACGCTGCTCGGCGTCAATGACACCATGGCCAACCTGCGCGGCCACTGGTACGAATACCGAGGACGCAAGCTGGCCGTCACCTATCATCCGGCCTACCTGCTGCGCGACCCGCGCCAGAAAGTTGAGACGTGGAAAGACCTGCAGCGGGTCATGAAAGAGCTGGGGCTGAAAGTTCCGCCGAAGAAGAAATAAGAAGCAAACAACGGATTCAAACGGATTAAGAAACGGACTTCGTCCTAAGGGGTGGAATTCGGCCAATGGAGACATCGACAAGTTCAATCCTGCCTCATGGGGCCAAGGGGATCGACCTTGGTGAATTTGTCGTTGAGTTCCGCAGCGACAAGATGGTTGCGATTCGAAAAAGCAGTGGCGATCATTTCACACTCCAATTCGGCGAAAATTCAGGCGTAATCGACTTGCACCGAACATGGAACGATGCCGATGGACGTAAGCATCGCGAAACGATTTTCGCGATCCACCGCAACCGCATTCCTGCTGTTCTTGAAGAATTTGAATTACTTGTTCTTAAGGAATTTGGATCATGGCCATCGGTTCTGATCCACTTCGTCCGGCCGCTCCATCTTGGCTTGCTCGGGCATCGCCACATCGGGATTGCGTGGGGGATCCTGCCCGTAGAAGAAGAGCACATTGGCAGAATTACCCTCAAGTCGCCCCGAAAGCGTTTGATCATCGATCCAGTAAAATACCGCGAAGATATCTATGTGCCCGAATACCTAGACGAAATTTGGGACATGCCCGATGGACAATTTTCTTTGTGGAAACGCCGCCGGATGGTTGGAATTGGAATGAAAGTACGCCGCCAACACCATCCCGCCAAACTATATTGGTTCAAAATGCGTGATTGGATGCGCTTCCTAGAGAAGATGCAAGAGCCTCTTCTCCAGGCCCTCTCTCGTCATGCAATTCCTGCCGACGAATACCGTCTCTATGACTTCTTGTGTCCGAAGGCCGACTAACTCTGCTCAGAGGCGAAGTTAGATTTCCACAAAAACCTCTTCACCTTCCACTCTCAGCGGATAGACCTCGACCCTGAGCTGGGGGTCTTCCAGGGCCTCGCCGGTAACCGGGTCCCAGCGCCACGCGTGCCACGGGCAGATGACTTTCCCGTTCTCGACGGTACCCTGCCCGAGCGAGCCACCGCGGTGGAGACACACGGTGTCCATAGCGGCGTAGCGCCCGTCCACGGCGGCAATGCAGAGCACTTTGTCGCCCGCCTCGAACTCTTTCGCCTGCCCCTCGGCGGGAAGATCGTCGCGCGAGGCAATTCGTGTCCAGTTGGCCATAGCCAAAGATTGTAGGCGAAAAGCGAACAGCGCGCCCAGTGGCGCGCTGTTGGTAAAAGATTACCGCTGATTACTGTTCAACGCGGATCTGACTGAATCCCCAAGAATCCGTCTCAAATCCGCGGAATCCGCGGTGAGCCTTGTTATCGCGGCTGCATGGTCTGCGCGATCATCACCTGTTTCTTGAAGTCGTCCACCATGTTTTCGTTGAGCCGCACCTCGGTGGGGCGCTTGGCAATGCTCATGGTGTCGATCTTGTCCTGGAGCTTCAGCAGCGAGTAGAAAAGGTTCTCCGGGCGCGGCGGGCAGCCGAGCACGTACACGTCTACCGGCACAATGCGGTCCACGCCCTGCAGCACGGAATAGGTATTGAAGGGACCGCCTACCGAGGCGCACGCGCCCATGGCAATGACCCACTTCGGGTCCGGCATCTGATCGTAGATGCGCTTGACCACCGGGGCCATCTTCAGGGTGACCGTGCCCGAGACGATCATCAGATCCGACTGGCGCGGGCTGGGGCGGAACACCTCCGAGCCAAAGCGAGCGATATCGAACCGCGAGGTCGAGGAGGCTATCATTTCGATGGCGCAGCAGGCTAACCCGAAGGTCATCGGCCACAAGGCCGACTTGCGCGCCCAGTTGAAGACATAGTCAACGGTGGTGATCAGGAAGTTCTTCTCGAACTTGTTTTCAATCCAGCCCATGCGTGCCTCGAGATAAGGTTAGCCCACTGCACTCCCGGTGCCGGAACCCACAACGCGTTGCAGTTGCGAATTATGGGCACAAACGGACTCCCGTGAGCACGCTATCGTGAGAAAATCCTATGGCTTAAGTCTATGTCGGGTTGGCGACAGAATCAACCAATTCCGCATCTCGGTGGCTGGTTAGTTCGCCGTCTTGCCGGATGGGACGGTAGTGCGGAACGACATCTCCAAACGGAAACGGGAACCAATGCTAATCATCTTTAGTGGACTGCCCGGCGCCGGAAAAACGACGATCGCACGGGAACTGGCGCATCAACTCGGCGCGGTTTATCTGCGCGTGGACTCGATTGAACAGGCCCTACGTGATTCTGGAGCACTCCGCCAGCCTCTCGATGGCGCTGGTTACCGTGTTGGCTATGCCATTGCTGAGGATAACCTCCGCCTGGGACGCAGCGTAATTGCGGATTCTGTCAATCCACTTGAGCTCACGCGCGCCGCCTGGCTCGAAGTTGCCAACCGGGCTCAGTCCCGCGCCCTGGAAGTCGAAGTCCAGTGTACTGACGGCACCGAACATCGACGTCGGGTGGAGACGCGAACCACCGATATTCCCGGCTTACTACTGCCTGCATGGGACGAGGTGGCCGCTCGCGAGTACCATTGCTGGAATCGCCAACACCTCGTGATCGACACTGCGATTCTCACCGTCGAGCAGAGCGTCAACTTGATTCGGGAAGGATTGCAAAAACTATAAATGCGGTGTTGGGCTGGCTTTCGCCTTTTCGCCCACCGCCCCTGCCCATGGCCCACGAGAGTACCAAAGTAATCTTCCGATCACAGAACGCACTTGTGGTTCCAAAAAATGTCCCGCACAATGCAAAAAAACTTATAGCAGGTCTAGAACTTTGGGCCCATAACTCATCTTGAGTTCTTGGAGCGAACGTGGCGACATCAGCAGTGAAGGCAAATGCCCGGTCCCGAATTGTTGTCGAACCCGCCATCCTCCGCGATCTGCGGGACATCGAAGCGGTGCTGGCCGCCAACCGTCATGACCGTGGTCTTTTTCAGCGTGATCGCCGCGACTTAGTACGCAACATCCGCGACTTTCTGGTGGCGCGCGACAGCCAGGACGATCGCTTCATGGGATGCTTAGCGCTGCACCTGTTGCCGCACGGTGAAGCCGAGGTGCTGACCCTGGCGGTCCTGCCGCAATTCAAGAAACACGGCGTCGGCTCGCGCCTGATGGAAGAAGCCGAGGCGCTATCCAAAGAGCGCAAGTTGCACTCCTTGTGGGCCATTACCTTGTCTCCCGAATACTTCCGGCGACATGGATACCGCATGGTTCCACGCCTGAGCACCCCAGGATTCCTTCTGCGCTACAAACTGGCGCACGTGTTTGCGCAACACTTCTGGCGCTGGCCCGCCATCCTGCTCGGACGTTGGGTCTTCCTCAGGAAGGATATGTAAACCTCGTTGGGGAGCAAAAATATGGGGGGCTTTGGGCTCCCCATAGAAGCGACAGAGGCGATATCAAGTAAGTTCGACTCCTGAGAACATTTCCCGGTTGCCAATCTGAAAAATTTTTGTGTACTGGCCCTCCGATACTGACTCGGCACTCGTATTACTATGGCGCCCGACCCAAGGACTGAGTAGTGTGTACTAAGTACTTTTCCTCACCATGGGCGAGCGAATTTTCGAAATCATGCGGGCGCACTTTGCCTACCACGGCTACTTGACGGTGGCTGTCGCCCTGCTACTGGAAAACGCCGGAATCCCGGTGCCGGGCGAGACGGCGCTGCTGTTCGCCAGTTTTCTCGCCTACTCGGAACAGCACCTGCACCTGGAGTGGATCATCCTGATCGCAACGCTGGCGGCCACTCTGGGCGACAACCTCGGTTACTGGATCGGCCGCCGCGGTGGCCGTCCACTGCTTGATCGATATCAGCACCTCTTCCACATTCCGCAACGCCACATCCACCACGGCGAGCGGGTCTTCGCGAAGCACGGTCCGGTAGCGGTCTTTTCTGCCCGCTTTGTCTTCGGCATGAGGATCATCACCGGCCCCCTGGCCGGCGTCCTAAAAATGGATTGGCCACGCTTCGCGCTGTTCAATTTCCTGGGCGCGATCACTTGGGTAACAACGATTTCCTGCATCGGATTCTTCTTCGGCCGAAGCTGGGAGACTCTGCTGCGGACCCTGCGGCGCTTCAATCTCGGCGCCGGCGTGGTGTTGATCGCCGCCGTGGTCGTCTGGCTGGCTTGGCGGAGTTGGCGAGAGCGGCGTGAATCTGACTAGCCGTGTTGGCTTTTGGCTTTTGGCTTTTGGCTGATACCTGTTACCTGATACCCTCGTCCAAAAGCCGAGAGCCAACAGCGGTTTTTCTGATGGCTGATGGCTGACGGCTGACCAGCATGCCCTCGCTTCCCAAATCGACCTTCGTGATCGACCGGCAGGCCTGGATCCGCTTCCTATTGGCGATCCTTGCCCTGGCAGCGGCCTTCGGCGCGGCACTGTGTTCCTCCGTGACGCGCGAAGCGGGCTACGTGTGGGCGACGGCTATTCTTGCCTCTCTGGCCTTGCTGCTGGCGGCCTTTGTCGGGGTAACCGCCGTTCCCTACCTCGCCCGCCGCCTGGCCGCGACCCACGTACGCGAGGCGCTGGACTACCAGATCACCCGCGAAGGCTACGTTTATCTGGTGTTGACCGTGCTGATCGGCGTCTCCGCTCTCAACACCGGGAACAATCTCCTATTCATGGTGGTCGCCGTGATGCTGGCCGCGGTGGTTGTCTCCGGGGCGGTTTCAGCCAGCGTGCTGCGCGGCCTGGAACTCGACGCCGCCCTGCCTGACCACGTTTTTGCCCAGACCCGCGCCTTGGCCAGGCTCACGCTGAGCAATCCGCGCCGGGTGATCCCCTCGTATTCGATCAGCGTCATCACTCCGCGAAAGAAACCGCGCAGCCGGCTGAAGGCGGAGCGCACGCGCTTCCGGTTTCCGTCGAGGCGTCCCTGGGTCAGCTTGCCCGACTATGCCTTGCGCCTGCGGCGACCTCCCGACCCCGCGCCTCCAATCCTGAACGGAGACGTGTACTTCCCATTTCTGCCGGCAGGCACATCGGCCTGTGCCGAGGTGCACCTGCAGTTCCCGCGTCGCGGCCGTTACGCGCAGGAAAGCTTCGGACTGGCCACACGCTTCCCGTTTTCGTTCCTGGTCAAGACTCGCGAAGTGCCGCTGGAGCGTGAGCTCATCGTCTACCCGCCCGTGGAGCCCACGAATGGCATGCTCGAGATGCTGCCTTTGATCACCGGCGAGTTGGAAAGCTTCGTGCGTGGCCGCGGCTGCGACCTGTACCGCATCCGCGAACACCTGCCCGGCGACCCGGTCCGGCACGTGGACTGGAAAGCAACCGCCAAGACCGGATCGCTGAAAGTCCGGGAGTTCACCCGCGAAGACGAGCGCCGGCTGCGGATCATCTTCGATAACCCAGCTCCTGGGATGATCAATCCTGACGCATACGAGAATGGAGTAACGACGACGGCATCCCTGGCCTGGCACTTCGCCCACAGCGACACCGAACTGAGCTTCGCCGCTCCGGGATACGAGGGCGAGGACATTTACGAGTTTCTCCGGTACCTGGCGCTGGTGGCGCCGCAGACCGGACCCTCGGTGCTCGACACACTGGTCGTAACCGAGGATTTCAACCTGATCATCACCTCGCGCCCGCAGGGTGATATCCCGACGGCGCTGTGGAACTGTTCTTATTTCATCTTCTTCGTCAGAAGGTCCAGAACCGCGACCTGACGTCGCGGATCGCCAATCCCAGCTTACCCAATCATAGCTTCCGTGGCCATAGCCGGGCCCCGTGCAGTATTCGCAGGACCGTCACCAAATCCCCGGCAAATCGATATGCGGCGACATAGGGAGTGCCGGCGATCACCAACTCGCGGGTGCCAGGTACGCGCCCTGGACGGCCCATTTCCGGTTGCGTGGCTAGTATCCCGATGTGCTTGCGAATCTCATCGTGCACGCGACATGCAGCGTTTGGGTCCTCGGAAGCGATATACGTCACCAGTTCGGTCAAATCAGTACGGGCCAAGGGATGCCACTCGAGCTTCACGCCTTGGCCTTGGCGCTGGCGATTCGCTCAATAATGGCGCGAGTTTCATCCATAACCGCATCGTGTGGGATGCCCGGGCGCGTGTCCTCCAGAGCTTCCTGTACCCTGGCGCGGAACCATGCATCATGTTCCCGCGCTGCGCGCTGGCGCTGGACGAACTCGCGCATGAACTCGCGCACAAGCTGCGAGGCGGGCCGGTGCATCGCCGCAGCTTCATCCGTGAAGGCGTCACGCAACTCGGCTTCCAGCTTGACGGTGAAGACGGCTCCCTTTGGCATAAACCAACTCCTAGGTAATTACGATGACCATACCACGTCATTACCCGGATGGAAAGCCGGCACCCCTCGCTAGCCTTTACGGCACGTCGGAACCCCTGCGGGCATGGATCCGGCGTGGCCCGCCTCAGACAAGAAAAAAGGCATCTGCGGACACTCTGGCCCAGTCTAACGATCTACCGGGTCACTAAGCTCGGTGGGGGAGTGCGTATGGTGATGACGGTTCAGAAACTAGTCGAGGGCAACCCTTTGCACTGTGTGGGTGAGCACGATTCCGTCCTGAGCGCGGTGCGCCGCATGGTGGAAAACAACATCGGTGTAGTCGCGGTGGTGCGCAATGGCGAATTGGTCGGCATGTTCTCCGAGCGCGATCTGATGAAGCGAGTTGTGGCCCAGGGCGGCGATGCCGGCACGCTTAAAGTGGGCGAGGTGATGACCACGGGAATCACCGCCATAACGCCGGATGCCCCGATCGAGGGCGCGATGCTGCTGATGAAACAGGGTGGCTTCCGTCACTTGCCGATTACTCAGGGACGCAAGATTATCGGCATGCTCTCCCTGCGCGACCTGCTGTTGCACACGGTCAACGAAAAAGACTACGAACTCGATATGTTCCGCGACTACGTCACCAAGGCCTCGTAGCCATTCCCCTTATTGAGCGTCAGGTGACAGGCCTGCGAGCCGCTGATGAACGCTGATCAACGCTGAATTAACTTCCACGATCAGCGTTCATCAGCGCAGATCAGCAGCTAATCATTTTGAGCGTGCAGGACAATGCTAAAATCCGCTTCACAGCTCCATGTCCCTGCAAGCCTTAGTCCGTCAACTTGGCCAGATTGTCGGTCCTGACGCAGTGCTCGACCGCCCGGAAGACGTCATGCTTTACGAATATGACGCCGGACTCAGCCGGGGCACGCCAGGCGCGGTGGTATTCCCGGAGACGACCGAACACGTGGTTGGCATCGTGCGCGCCGCCAACCTGGCTGGCGTACCGATGGTGCCACGCGGCTCCGGCACAGGGCTCAGCGGAGGCTCGGTGGCACCCGGCGGGGGAGTTGTCCTGTGCTTCTCGCGCATGAATCGCATCCTGGAGATCGATGAGCCGAACCTGCGCGCCACGGTTCAACCGGGCGTGGTGAATCTCGATCTGAGTGAAGCGGTGGCAAAGTATGGTCTGTACTTCGCGCCCGATCCCTCCAGCCAGCGCGCGGCGACGGTCGGGGGAAACGTGGCGGAGAACTCCGGCGGCCCGCACACGCTGGCCTCAGGGGTGACGGTCAACCATGTTACTGGACTCGAGGTGGTGCTGGCGGATGGCCGGGTTGCAACCTTTGGGGGCAAGACCACCGAGACCTGCGGCTACGACCTGACCGGATTGTTCACTGGATCGGAAGGGACAATCGGCATTGTCACCAGCATCACCGTCAAGTTGACGCGCGTCGCCGAATCGGTGGCAACGCTGCTCGGCATTTTTCAGAGCATGGATGATGCCGCGCAAACCGTGGTGGCCATCACGGCAGAGGGCATCACGCCTTGCGCGTTGGAGATGCTGGACGGCTTGACCCTGCGCACGGTCGAGGAATTCGTTCATGCCGGATACCCGCTCGACTCCGGGGCGGTCCTGCTGATCGAACTCGAAGGGCTGAAGGAAGCCGTCGAGGAGCAGGCCGAGGCGGTGCGCCAGGTGTGCCTGCGACAGGGGGCGCGCGAAGTCCGCAAGGCGGCCAACGAGCAGGAGCGCCAACTGCTGTGGAAGGGCCGCAAGATGGCTTTCGGCGCCATCGGCCGCATCTCGCCGAACTACTACACCCAAGATGGCGTGGTGCCGCGCACCAAAATTCCAGCCACGCTCAAGCGCATTACCGAGATCAGCGCCAAGTGGAAGCTGACCATCGGCAACATCTTTCACGCGGGCGACGGCAACATGCACCCGTTCATCCTGTTCGACGAGCGCGACCCCGACCAGCTGCACCGCACGCATGAAGCTGCAGTCGAAATCCTTCGCTGTTGCTGCGAGGCGGGCGGAACGATCACCGGCGAACACGGCGTCGGCATGGAAAAAAATGAACTCATGCCGTTCCTCTTCACGCCGGACGATCTTGCCCTGATGGCCCGCTTACGCGACGCGCTCAACCCGCGCGGCCTGCTCAATCCGCAAAAACTGCTGCCCGTACCGCGCAGTTGCCGCGAGGGCACCTTCTCCGCTCGACCGCCACAGAGCGGTAGCGCCGGCGTCTCGCCGGCGGGCCCTAGTTGCGGCACCGATGCCCCTAACGAGCGACGTCTCGGCGAAGAACAGGCTCGGCGATGAGCACTCCGGCCATCACATCCTTGGCGCGAGAGTTGGCGGCAATCGTCGGCACTGAGTATGTGCGCGACGGAGAACTTGTCCGGGTCGCACCGGCTTCGGCGCAGGAAGTGGCCGCAGTTCTGAAGTTCGCCAACTCAAAGCAGTTGGTGGTCACACCCAACGGTGGGGGCACCAAGCAAACGATCGGCACACCGCCTGCGCGCGTGGACCTCGTGCTGGAGACGCGCCGCCTGCGCTCCCTGCTGTTTTACGATCCCGGCGACCTCACCATCGGAGTTGGCGCGGGCTGCACGCTCGGATTCGTGCAGGAAACGGTAGCCGCCAACCGACAACTGTTGCCGCTCGACAGCCAATGCGCCGACCGTGCGACCATCGGCGGCGCACTGGCCACTGCCGCGCACGGCCCGCTGCGGCACGGCTTCGGCGGCGCGCGCGAGTTCTGCATCGGGGTCGAGTTCGCGACGGCAGAAGGCAAAGTCGTCAAAGGCGGCGGGCGGGTGGTGAAGAACGTCGCCGGCTATGATTTGATGAAGCTGATGATCGGCAGCTTCGGCACGCTCGGGATCATCACCAGCGCAAACTTCAAGCTCTTCCCCGCCCCGCGCGCCACGCGCACGTTTATGGCGGAATTTGCGAGCGTCGCCGAGGCCATGCCGTTTCGCGACCGCATCGTGCGCTCGCCGCTCTCCCCGATGGCGCTCGATGTCGCCTCGCCTAGCCTGTTCGGCGACGGACACTGGCGGGTGCTGCTGCGTGCCGGCGGCAGCGAGGCCGTTTTGGCCCGCTACGCCCGAGATCTAGGCAGCAACGCCGAAACGACGGTGCCCCACATCTGGGCAGCAGATGCGGGTTGGACCACACTCGACGGCAACGCCGAAACCGCGTTTTGGCGCTCGATCTGCGACTTCCCCGTCACCATGGGGGAGCGTGGAGCGCTGGTCCTGAGCGTGATCTCGCCGATGCAGGCGGTGACCGCAATTCTTCAAGCCTCCGATACCGCCGCGCAGGAGAACGGCTTGGAGTTGAGCGTTGCCGGCCGCGCGGTTGGCGCGCTCTATATTGCGTTCTTTGCGGCAGAGAATCCCTTGGGCAGCTACGCCAATGCGCTGGCGGCCGTGCGCCGCGCCGTGCCACGAGACGGCTCCGCTGTCGTCGTGCACAAGCCTGCCGCACTCGACGTGGGCTGCTGGGGCGGATGCCCGACCGATCTCGAAACCCAGCGTACGATCAAGCGCGCGTTCGATCCCGGCGACATCCTGAATCGCGGGAGGTTCCTCTTCTGAGCAGCGGGACCCAGACCTCGTTCTTCACCACGCCGGACCGCCCCACCTGGGAGTTCTACGGGCGCTGCATTCATTGCGGCCTCTGTCTGAACGTGTGCCCGACCTATCGCGTGCTCGGCCAGGAGATGGATTCGCCGCGTGGCCGCATCTATCAGGTCCTGCAGGTCGATGCCGGACGGCTGAAGATCGCCGATTCCTTCGTCACCCATATTGACCGCTGCCTTGGCTGCCGCGCCTGCGAGACCGCCTGCCCCTCCGGCGTGCAGTACGGGCGCATCCTGGAGCGCGCCCGCAGCGAGATCGAAACCAACTACCGGCGGCCATGGCTGGCAAACGCGCTACGGAATTTCTTCTTCGACACCTTGTTGCGCAAGCCGGGAATTTTGCGCCTGGCAGCGCGCCTGCTGCGCTTCTATCAGCGTTCCGGCCTGCGCGCGTTGGCGCGCAAGCTCGGCCTCTTGCGCCTGCTCGGACTCGAACCAATCGAATCCCTGGCGCCCGAGATCGACTCCCGCTTCTTCTACGACGAGATCGGCAAGACTTTTCCCGCCAAGGGCGAGCGGCGAGGGCGGGTGGCATTTCTTAGTGGCTGCATCGCCAACGTCAGCTTCTCCGAGTTGAATCGCGCCACCATTCGTGTGCTGAATGAGAATGGATTCGAAGTCGTCATCCCTGCCGGGCAGCAGTGTTGCGGGGCCATGCACGCCCATGCGGGACGCCTGGAACAGGCCCGCGAACTGGCGCGTCATAACATTGACGTCTTCCTGACATGCGAGGTTGATGCCGTCATCTCCAATGCCGCCGGCTGCGGCGCCATCATGAAGGAGTATGGCGAGCTGCTGGAGAATGATCCGGATTACACCGAGAAAGCACGCCAGTTCGCCGCACGAGTGCGCGACGTGAATGAGTTTTTGGCGCAAACCGGACTGCGCACTCCTCGCCGCGGCATCTCCCGCCGCGTCACCTATCAGGACGCCTGCCATCTAGCCCACGCCCAGAAGGTCCGTTCCGCGCCTCGCGAGTTGCTCAAAGCGCTCGGCGCAGAACTGGTCGAGATGCCACGAGCGGACCAGTGTTGCGGCAGCGCGGGCACCTACAACATTGTGGAGAACGAACTTTCGATGCGCATTCTGGACGCCAAGATGGACGACATCGCCACCACCGGAGCCGAAATCATCGCGGCCTCAAACGTGGGTTGCATGCTCCAGCTCCATGCTGGGGTCCAGCGTAGCGGGCTAAAGCTCGACGTGAAGCACGTGGTCGAGTTGATTGACGAATGCTATTGAAGGCGGTACGCGCATGCTACCCACTCAAGCCAACAACGGGCTTGAGTGGGCCACCAGCCCCTGGAACTACCATGCCCCGACGAGGTATAGAGGCATAGCCCTTCGTCCCTCTCGCACGATCCGCACGGCGGCCTAGCTGCAGTCCTCGCGTTAGGCTTTGGCCTTTTTCTTGGCCGGTTTCTTGGTTTCACGTTTTGGTGCGTTCTTGTTTCCCATGTATCCAGTTTACGTGGTCCGGGCTGGCGGTCCAATCCCTGTGGAAATCCAAACTGCACCACCGCCAACCTCTTTGGTTGGGTTGCCACAAACATCGGGCACTCAGGGCCTGTTACCGGATACCCGACATCTACGGCTTCTGCGTCGGCCTTAGCAGCACCTCACTAACGAACGACTGCGGCGCCTGGGTCACGAGCATGGCGACCACGTGCGCAATGTCCTCGCCGCGCAGCATCTTGTTCTGGTCCTTGCCCTGGTGCGGACTCAACTCGCTCACTGTGGAACCCGGGCAAATCACGCTGACGCGGATGTTATGGCCGCGCAGCTCCTCGGCAAGGGAGACACTGAGGCCATTCAGTCCCGACTTGGTGGCCGCGTAGGCTGCCCCATTCGGGACGGGGTTCTTGCTCGCCAGCGACGAGATGTTGACGATGTGACCGCTCCTGGCGCGCACCATCATGGGCGCAAAGGCACGGATACAGTAAAAGACGCCGCGCAGGTTGGTGTTGAACATCAGGTTCCACTCCTCCGGGGACAACTCCAGCAGCGGCTTGCCAAAGACGCCCACGCCTGCATTGTTTACCAGAATGTCAGTCCGCCCGAAATCCTTCTCCACCTGCGCCGCCAGAGATTCGACGGAATGCAGATCGGTGACGTCGCACTGAACAGCCTGACAGCTTCCGCCCTGGTTGCGGATCTGGGCCGCGGTATCGTGAAGCTTGGCTGCCGTCCGGCCGCAAATGACGGTGTTGGCGCCGATTGAGGCAAGGCGATGGGCAATAGCCGCGCCGATGCCGTAACCGCCTCCGGTCACGACCGCGACTTGGCCGGCAAGAACTTTTTCCGTGGACATGCGTTCTTACTCCTGAAAGTCGCCGACGCCACGGCTAACCACCGCGCGTCGGGGACGTCAATTTCGGGAAAGGCAACAGCCCCCAATCCACGCTGTTTGGCGGTTGGAGCGTGGAAACGGGTAAGCGGGAAGCCTCGCCCAGCGACATGATTGTACGGCTCGACGCATCCGGCACTGCTGGCAACACATCCAAGGCTGCAGGAACGGGAGCACTCGGCACGCGACTTGCCACCAGCAAGGTACATTCCTATAATTCTCGCTCCTAAGCTACTACCATGGTTCGTGCATCAAGACCTGACCGGAGTTGTCTTGAGCCTTGGACTTGGTCGATGAAAACAGCATTACCGTGGTGTGCTGTGGGGGCTGTAGAGGCGTTCCGGAGCGCTCTTCGCGCAGGGTGGTTCGCGCAGAACAGCACTGAGGTTGGAAATCCCTTCCCAAGAGTTGAAGGAGTGAAGAGTGAAGATGAGAAAGTTCGTGACCATGGCGCTTGCGGTAGCGGTCAGCGCAGCCGCCTATGCCGCCCCGCAGCAGCCGGCTGGCGGGCAGGCCGCACCGGCAGCGCAGCAGCAGGCCGCGCCACAACAGAAGAAAGAGATCAAGGACCCCGCCGAGTACAACGCTTACCTGAACGCCCTGAATACCACCGATCCGAATCAGAAGGCAGTTCTGCTGGAGGGCTTCCTGCAGCAGTATCCCGGCAGCGTCATGAAGACGGACGCGCTCGAACTGCTCATGGCCTCCTATCAGCAGGCAGGCAACGGGCAAAAGGTCGTGGATGCGGCCAACCGCCTGCTGCAGACTGATCCCAACAACGTCCGGGCGCTGGCGCTACTGACCTACATCAATCGCAACCAAGCCAGCGGAGCCAATGGCCAGCAGGCGCTGGCCGCCGCGCAGCAGTACGGGGAACGCGGCCTGCAGGCCCTGCAGAACATGCAGAAGCCCGAGGGCATGTCCGATGCGGATTTCCAGAAGCTGAAAACCGATACGGGGGCGATCTTCCACGGCGCGGTCGGCATGGCGGCATTGCAGAACAAGAATTATCCCCTCGCACAGGAGCATCTACTGGCGGCGGTGAAGGCCAACCCGAACAACTTGAATGACGTTTACCCGTTGGCGCTGGCTTATTTGGAGGCACCAGCAAGCCCGAGCAGCACGGCCCCAGCAACGTCCACCGGGACCCAAGCTCCGGCTGCGGATGCCACCCAGCCCGTCGCGGCGGCTCCGCAAGCCGATCCCCACCGGCTGAATGGGCTATGGTTCATCGCCAGGGCGATAAGTCTGGCCGCTCAGAATCCGGCGGCGCAGCAGCAAATCGCGCGCTACGGCAAGTCCGCCTATGTGAAGTATCACGGCGGCGACGATGGCTGGGATCAGTTGCTGCAACAGGCCGCGCAGAACCCCATGCCTCCCGCCAACTTCAGCATCGCTCCGGCGCCGACGCCCGCCGATCAGGCGGCCAAGCTGGTCCAGACCAAGGCGGTGAAAGACATGTCCTTTGACGAGTTCCAGTTGATCTTCACCTCCGGCAACCAGCAGGCGGCGGATCAGGTCTGGAGCCAGATTAAGGGTAAGCCGATCGCCTTCGAGGCGCAGTTGGTCAGCGCTACCCCGGGCAAGCTAACTCTTTCGGCTACGGCGGAGGACATCGAAAAGAGGGTTCCGGATGTTGAGGTCACCATGGTGGGACCCATCCCGGCCACCCGGATGCCCAAGGTGGGCGCCATGATCCAGGTGCAGGCTGTCCCGGTCAGCTTCACCACTCAGCCGTTCCTGATCAGCATGGACCAGGGCACGCTGGTCGGAGCACCGGCCCGCACCACAACGACTCCTCCCCGCCACAAACCAAGATAGGGAAGGGTTGCGCCGGCGAGACGCCGGCGGGCAAGGGTGCCCCACATCTGCGCGCCTTTCGCAGATGTGGGGCACCCTCACAATTCACGTGCCTCTCAAGCCGGCCGAATGCGATGCTGCCAGCGCGACCAGAGGAACCAGATCATCCCAAAAACCAGGAAGCCGCCGATGATCGCATCAAACCGGTGGAACCAGATCTTCAGGCGCGGATCGGTGTCCCACTGCTCACCTAGTTTCATGCCGATCCAGGCCAGACCCAGACACCATGGCCAGGATCCGGCGAAGGTGTAGATGTGAAAGCGCAGCCGGGGCATGCGCGCCACCCCAGCCGGTAGCGCAATGAAGGTGCGGACGACCGGCAACAGGCGGCTGAAGAATACGGTGGCGCTGCCATATCTTGCGAAGAAGCGGTCGGCCAGATCCAGTTCGTTGCGGCTGAGCAGGATGTAAGAGCCGTAGCGCTCCACCAGGGGGCGGCCGCCGTAATAGCCAATCTCATAGGCGACCAGCGAGCCCAGGTTGCAGCCCAGCGCCCCCACCGTGGCCACCCACCACAGGCTGAAACGCCCGGTGAACACCAAATAGCCCGAGAACGGCATGATGACTTCCGACGGTAACGGAATGCAGGCCGATTCGATGCTCATCAGCAGGAGGATGCCGAGATATCCGCTTGCTGAGATCACGGAAATGACGAAGACGCTAAGGACGGAGATGATTTTGGACATTCGTTAAGAGCTTCCAGATTCCCGTGGCCGGTTCTTCGGCTTTCGTTGCCGGGGACTCGACATTTTCGATTGTCATGTTGAGCGAGATGGATCGCGAGATGTTTGCGATCCGTCGAGTCGAAGCACCTCGCGTTTTCCACGTTGCACCACAAGGTCCTTCGACTCCGCTGCGCTCCGCTCAGGATGACAATCTGCAGGTAGAGGCTACGCCATCACATGGGCCACGCATGGTCCTTCAGAACTCCTGCGCGTCCTGAGTAAAGGTGTACCCCGGCAGGGTCGCCCCGTCGCCAGTCTTTTGGACCTTGACGCGGGTGGTTTCGGCGCTGGCGGCGCCAGCATCTGCCGGACGCAGAATCGCGTACTGCGTGAACACCTCGTCGTACAGCTTGGTCACGAGGAAGTTTTGCATGCTCTGGTCGTGGCGCCAGACCTGTCCCTGTTGAATGCTCTTAACGGCCATGGTGAAGTTCCAGCATACGGAGAGGCAGGAGGCGGAGTCAATATTCAACGGACGATCGGGTGATCGGGCGATCCGGTTATCGGGTGATCTCAGACGAAGCGTCCGAAAACTGCTTACCGCGGATTTGACGGATGAAAAGCGGATTGTGCGGATATTCCCTAAGAATCCGTGTCGATCCGCTCCAAATCCGTGAAATCCGCGGTAAGGGGTTTGGGGGCCGTCAGGCTTTCTTTGGCGCCTTGCCGCCGAGTAATTCCCCGAGCTGCGCCAGCAGGCAGCGCTGTGCGATGTAGAAGGTGCCGAAATTCGAGTACACGCCGCTGACCTCGTCGAAGCGCATCTCGTAGATCAGTTGCTTGAAGATCACGGGATCGTTGCCGAACAGATCCACGCCCCACTCCCAGTCATCGAAGCCGATGGAGCCGGAGATGATCTGCTGCACTTTGCCCGCGTAGCGCCGGCCGACGCTGCCGTGCTGCTCCATCTGCCGCTGGCGCTCCTCGATCGGCAACGTATACCAGTTCTTGTCTTCACCGCGCTTGCGGTCCATGGGATAGAAACACAGATACCCGGTGTTCGGAATCTTCGGAAACAGCCGTGGGCGCATGGCTGCACGCTGCCGGCCTAGAAGTTCCTGCACTTCCCGGTTCCACTCCTCCGAATGCTCAGCCACGCCGCGTTCGGCGAGCGAACGATAGAGCTTGACGGTCGATTCGTACAGCCCGAGTTCCACCACCGAGACATAAGACGCAACCGGCTCCAGGAAATCCCCAAGCCCCAGCGTGCTGATCGCAAGCTGCGCTCCGGTAAGTTCCTCGAAGGAATCGCGGAAGTGGACAAACAGGAGGTCGCCCTTGTGCCCCAGCAGCGAGAACACCGCGCTGTGGCCTTCCGCCTCAGCCGGAGCAAGCTTCTCGACCGCTTCATTCACCAGACTGGCGCGCTCCACGTCGCTGCGCTTGCGCCACTCCGACCAGCGGAAGCGCATCATCTGGTGAAGCACGGCGGCGCCTTCGATGGTAAGAGGCAGGGCGGGCAGGGCGGCGCGCACACTTTCAATAAGGGCTCGGTTCGACATCGGTCACTCCAGAGTGGAACATCGGCCTGTCGTAGCGCCGGCGTCTCGCCGGCGGGTTCCGTTCGCAATGCCACGGTGCAGAGGGCCCGCCGGCGAGACGCCGGCGCTACAATCTGCGCCTATTCAGCGCCACAGTAGGCATCACGACGCCTTCAGTTTGCCCCCAAAGAGCTTGTCGAACTTCTGCACTTTGGGGGCGATGACAAACTGACAATACGGCGCAGAGGAATGTTGCGAGTAGTAATCCTGGTGATAGTCCTCGGCCGGATAGAATTCCCCTGCGGGCTCGACGGTGGTCACCACAAGATCGTCGTACTGGTGCGAGCCGCCCAGTTCGGTGATGGCCTGTTCCGCCTCCCGCTTTTGCTGCTCAGACGTATAGAAGATCACCGATCGGTATTGCGATCCGAAGTCGTTCCCCTGGCGGTTCAGGGTTGTCGGATCGTGGACCGCGAAGAAGACGTCGAGGAGTTCGTGATAGCTGACCTGCGCGGGATCGAAGATGATGCGGGCCACCTCGGCGTGCCCGGTCACACCAGTGCAGACCTGCTGGTAGGTGGGACCGGCAACCTGCCCGCCCATGTAGCCGGAATCCACCGACTGCACCCCGGTTACGCGTTCAAATACGGCTTCGATGCACCAGAAGCAGCCGCCGCCAAAAATTGCTGTCTCACTCGGCATAGCGGATTGGATGCGTGAGCTGCCCGGAAGTTCCGCGAAGGGTTCAACACGTTTAACGCGAAGTCGCGAGGACGCGAAGAGGTCAAGATTGCTTCGCGCCTTCGCGGCTTCGCGTTAGATGTTCTCTATCGCACTCGGCACATTATGGGCTAACGAAAAAAGGCCCAGGTCGCCCCGGGCCATAGTACGTCGTTCCTTGGGTTATGTTAGCGGGCCGTGGTGGCAGCCGCTGTCTCGTTCAGCTGCTCCAATCCGCACTCGTAGCCTCGGTCGAAGGCCTTGAGGTTCAGCTCCTGGAAAGCCGCCGGAACCGAATCGGCGACCGCTTTGCGCAGAGCATCGCGGCTGACCAACTTGGTGATGGCGGCGAAGAAGCCGGTCATCACGATGTTCACCACCATACGCTTGCCGAGTTCCTCGGCGATGACCGTGGCCGGACAACCGTAGATCTTGCGGCCGGCCGAGATGTCGGACACCTCAACCAGGGTCTCCTCGACCAGCAGCATGCCGCCTTCCTTCACTTCGGGAGCGAACTTGGCGTACGCCTCTTTCGACATCACGACCAACACATCGGGGCGGGTGACGTAGGGATACAGCACCGGCTCGTCCGAAAGGACAACCTGAGCGCTGCAGGCGCCGCCACGGGCTTCCGGACCGAAGGCCTGGGTCATGGTGGCGAAGTTACCCTCGTTCACCGCGGCAGCCTTACCGATGACGATGGCCGACAGGATCACGCCCTGGCCGCCATACCCGGCAATTCGGACTTCCGTTAGCTTTGACATGCTTCGACCTCCTCTTCCCCGCCGCAACAGGTGTGCGACTCCAGGCCTTCCCTATCATCCGAGTAGTCGCGGTATCTATCGCCCAGCGTCTCATGGAATTGGGCTCTCATCAGCTCGGTCAGGTCGGGACGATGCCGGTCCACGAACTTGCCGACGACGATTTCGCCCGTGCGGGTCATGCCACATTCGCTGGTCGGCGCGCCATTCTTAATCTTACTGACCTGCTTGTAGAACTTCAGCGCGGCCAGACCGTCGCCCATCTTGTTGCGCCGCTGATACAGCGTCGGGCAGGGCGAGATGATCTCGATGAAGGTGAAGCCCTTCTTGGCGAAGGCTTCCGACATGGCGCGGGCAATCTGCTTGACGTGGAACACCGTCCAGCGCGCGACATACACCGCGCCGGCGGCCTCGACCAACTGCGGCAGGTTGAAATTCGGATCGTAGCAGCCGTAGGGGGCAGTCGAGGTGATGATGTCTTCCGGTGTGGCCGGCGAAGTCTGGCCGCCGGTCATGCCGTAGATCATGTTGTTGACGCAGATCACCTTGAGGTCAATGTTGCGGCGGGCGGCGTGGATCAGGTGATTGCCGCCGATCCCGCTCAAGTCGCCGTCCCCCGAATACACGATCACGTTCAGCTTGGGGTTGGCCATCTTCAGGCCGGTGGCGAAGGGGATGGCGCGACCGTGGGTGGTGTGGAACGAGTCCAACTTCATGTAGCCGGCGACGCGGCCGGTGCAGCCGATGCCGCTGACGATGGATGTGTTCTTCAGGTCGAGCTTGGAGTCGAGCAGCGCGCGGGTGAAGCAGTTCACCGTGGTGCCAATGCCGCAGCCTGGACACCAGATGGAAGGCATGCGCTCACTCCGCAGAAACGGCTCGGCCGGATTGCAGATTTCGATTGCGGTAGTGCTCATCGGATCGCCTCCTCGATGGCCTTCAGGATGACCTCCGGATTGTGGACCGTGCCGCCGGCGTGCGGGACGAGGAGCGTCTTGCACTTGCCCCCCGCGCAGCGCTCAACTTCGTTGACCATCTGGCCTAAGTTGAGCTCCGGAACCACGAACGCCTTCACCTTCCCGGCCATGGCGCGGATCTGTTTCTCCGGGAACGGCCAAGCGGTGATGAGGCGGAACTTGCCGACCTTCAGGCCTTTGGCTTTAGCCATGTCAATGGCGCGCTGGGCCACGCGCGAGGTGATGCCGTAGCAGACCACCACCACATCGGCGTCTTCGCAATCGACCTGCTCGAACTGCACGATGTCATCGACGTGCGCATTGATCTTATTGACCAGGCGCTTGATCAGCTTGTCCTGCATCCCGACCGACATGTTGGGATAGCCGCGCTCGTCGTGGGTCAGGCCGGTCACGTGGACGTTATAGCCTTCGCCGGCGTGTACCATCTCCGGGACCATGCTGTCATCGGTGGCATACAGCTTGAAGTCTTCGGGCTTTTTGGTGGTGTGCTTGCGCGGCTCGATGTAGATGTCCTTCGCCTCGGGAATGACCACCTTCTCCGTCATGTGGCCGACACACTCATCCAGCATGATCATCACCGGAACGCGATACTTCTCGGCCAGGTTGAAGCCTCGGATCGTGAGGTCGAAGGCTTCCTGCGGAGAGCTCGGACACAGGGCGATGATCATGTAGTCGCCGTGCGAACCCCAGCGGCACTGCATCATGTCGCCCTGCGAGGGCAGGGTGGGGAGTCCGGTGGAGGGCCCGCCGCGCTGCACGTCGACGAAGACGCACGGCGTCTCGGTAATAGCCGCGAGACCGATGTGCTCCATCATCAGGGAGAAGCCAGGGCCGGACGTGACCGTAAAAGCTCTGCAGCCCGCCCACACGGCGCCCTGCATAGTGATGGAGGCGGCCAACTCGTCTTCCATCTGGATGAACACGCCGCCCACGGTGGGAATGCGCGCTGCGAAGCGCTCGACCACTTCGGTTGACGGTGTAATGGGATATCCCGAAGCGAAGCGCGCGCCACCCGCCAGACAACCTTCGCAGCAGGCGTGATCGCCATCAAGGAAATGAATGCCGGTTAATACTCCGGCCGGATCAGCCTGCATGGGCTTCCTCCTTTTTCGGCTCGTCAGTCCGGTAACCGAAAATTGCAAAATCCGGGCAGTACATGCCGCACAGATCGCAACCACTGCACTTCTCGGGCTTGACTACTTGGGGCATGTGATACCCCTTAGAATTAAACGCAGAGGATAATTCCAGAACTTTCGTGGGACAGAACTCGACGCAGAACCCGCAGGCTTTGCATCGCTCCACGACGATGGAAACGGCACCTTTAGCCATCTAACCTTCCTCGGTGAATCGCACCAATCTGAGGCAGATTTGCAGCGTGGATCGCAGCGCTCCGAGACCTTGCGGTCCTAAGCGGTTTTCCTAGTTTGTGGCTAGTCGAGCGGTCTACTCCGCAGTAATAAGATTATTCGCCGGTTATGCCCGGAAATGGTGTGATGCCGGTCACTCTAGAGCGTGAGAGTTGAACGGTCGCGAACTACGTACCGCAGATTTAACGGATTAGAACGGATAGAACGAACTTATAAAATCATCCGCGTAAATCCGTTTCCATCCGTCCAATCCGCGGTGAGCAGTTTCAACGTTCCGGCAGGAACGACCAGCGCCCGCCGCGCTCGGCGAAGCTCTGCGCCACTTTCAGAAATGCACGCGCCGCATGCGACAGGCTTACGCCCTTGCGATAAACGATGCGCAACCTGCGCTCGAAGGCAAGTTCCGGCACCGCGACGCTGACCAGTTCCCCGCGCGCCACCTCCGCCTCCACGCAAATGGCGGGAATCAGGGCCACCCCGTTGCCCATGCCCACGAATTTCTTGATCGCCTCGATCGAGGGCAACTCCACGTCCATGTTCAGCGGCACCTTACGCTTGCGGAAGGTTTCCAACACGCGCGCGCGATACGGAGACGGGACGTCGTGAGCGACGAAATTCTGTGCCCCGAGCTGCTTGATGCGGACTTCCTTGGATCGCGCCAGCGGATGTCGAGGGGGAACCACAAGCGTCAGCTCGTCTTTGTACACCACCACCGAGCGCAACGACGGATCGGCCGCGCGAAAGGTGAGGATCCCGAGTTCCACGCTGTGATTCAGCAAATCATCCGGGATCTTGCTGGCGAAAGCGCGCTGCACCGAAACATGGATTCCCGGATAAAGCCGCCGGAACTCATCCAGCATGGGCAACAGATACAGGGTCGTGAACTCGTTGGCGGCAATCGAAAGCCTGCCCTGCGCCAGTTGGCGAAGTTCCTGCAGCGAGCGCTGGGCCTCGTTGCGCATATTCAGCAGCTTTTCCGCGTAGTCGCGCAGTACGCGGCCGGCATCGGTCAGGATGCCTTCCCGCGAAGAGCGATCGAACAGCGACTCGCCCAGTTCCTTCTCGAGCTTGTGGATGGTCTGGCTGATGGCCGGTTGAGTGCGGTACAGTTTACGCGCCGCACGCGAAAAGCTGCCCTCTTCGGCCACGGCGAGAAACGTTTCCAGTTGGAAGAGTTCCATAGTTCATGCTTGGCGTTCCCCGCGCTCCATTGTTCCCTTCTCCGAGACACTGGAGCGCCGGGCTCTCGCCGGCCGGTGAACTGCGTTGCCCAAAGGGAATCGCATGCTCACCTCAAGCAAAGCTTATATCATAAGATACACTTATCACGAATAGTATAATTATAAGCTTGCGTTATTGGGGGTCCTTCCCTGAACCTGTTAGCAGTCAGAAAGCGATTTGCAATTTTCAGCTCGGGCGGTTTCGGAGCCGGGCACGTTTTGGAGGAATAAAGAGAAATGGCGGACTCGAATGTAGTAATTTTTGACACCACGTTGCGTGATGGCGAGCAGTCACCCGGATGCAGCATGAATCTTGCGGAGAAGCTGCGGATGGCGAGACAGCTCGACAAGCTCGGGGTGGATCTTCTCGAGGCCGGGTTCCCCATCGCATCCGACGGCGATTACCAGGCGGTCGCCGCCATCGCCAAAGAAATCCGCCGCCCGCGCATTGCCGGATTGGCACGCGCCCGTAAAGAAGACATCGATCGCGCCTGGGATGCGCTGCGGCATGCGGCGCGACCCACCCTGCACGTTTTCCTCGCCACCAGCGACATCCATCTTGAATACAAGCTCAAACTGTCCCGCGAGGAGTGCCTGAAGCGGTCCATCGAAGCCGTGGCGTATGCGCACCAGTTGTGCCCCGATGTGGAGTTCTCCGCCGAGGACGCCACCCGCACCGAGATCGGATTCCTCTGGGCAGTCACCGAAGGCGTAATCAAGGCGGGGGCACATACCGTCAATCTGCCCGACACCGTGGGCTACAACGTCCCCAGCGAGATGACGCGGATTTTCGGTGAAATCTGCCGCCGAGCGGCGAGCAGCTATCCGGACGCCATCATCTCGACTCACTGCCACAACGATCTCGGATTGGCGGCCGCTAACTCGATCGCCGCGGTGCAGGCGGGCGCGCGCCAGGTGGAGTGCACCATCAACGGTATCGGCGAGCGCGCCGGCAATGCCGCCTTGGAAGAGATCGTCATGGCGCTCAAAATTCGCAGTGACGTGATGAAGTTGGAGACCAGCATCGCCACCGAGGAGCTCTTCCCTTCCAGCCAGTTATTGACAGAGTTGACAGGAGTCGCGGTGCAGCCGAATAAGGCGGTTGTGGGGCGCAATGCCTTTGCGCACGAAGCCGGCATCCACCAGGACGGCATGATCAAGAATCGCCTCACCTACGAAATCATGACTCCGCATTCGGTGGGCGTGCCGGACAGCACGCTGGTGCTGGGCAAGCATTCCGGACGCCACGCGCTCAGCCTGCGCTACACCCAATTGGGAGTGACCCTGGACCGCCGCGAATTGGATCAGGCCTACCGCCAATTTGTGGATCTAGCCGACCGGATTAAGGTCGTCAACGACCGTCACCTGATTGAGATCGCCCAAAACGCGTTCCCCAACAAGTTTGCCATGGAGAATGCGGCTGGCTAGGACTATAGAGCAACAACGGATTAAGACGGATTGAAACGGATCCGAGAAAAACCCAGGAATCCTTTTTTTGGTGCTTTTTTCTGATCCGTCTAAATCCATCTGAAGCCGCTGTTGGTTATACTGGCCCCCGCTACTGACCGACAACAACAGTGATCCGAGCCGCGTAGCGGCGACATTCCTTAGCCCAGCGCTTCAGCGCTGGGTAGTAGTGAAGCAGAACCCGAGTCCCGTAGGGACGACACGCGCCCAGCGAACGAGGCACGGCTTTTTCGATCCCTGTTAATATCGTAGAAACAACGAAAATTTGGCGCCACCATTCATTATTATTCTGTAAGAACATAGGCGGCCGCAGCCGCTGAGGGATCAGTCCTTGAGCAAAACGCTCTTCGAAAAAATCTGGAACGAGCACGTGGTCTGCCAACCGGAAGACGAACCCGCGGTGCTCTATATCGATCTGCACCTGCTGCATGAGGTCACTTCGCCGCAGGCCTTTGAGGGGTTGCGCGTAGCCGGCCGCAAAGTGCGCCGGACCGAGCGCACCTTCGCCACCGAGGATCACAACGTCCCGACCACTCCCAACCATCGGCCCATCTCGGACGATATCGCGCGCCAGCAGATTCACACCCTGGACCGGAACTGCGCCGAGTTCGGCATCACCCTGTTCGGAATGGATTCGCCCGAGCAAGGCATCGTGCACGTCATCGGCCCGGAGCTTGGCCTGACGCAACCCGGCAAGACGATCGTCTGCGGCGATAGCCACACCAGCACCCATGGCGCCTTTGGCGCGCTGGCCTTCGGCATCGGCACCTCGGAGGTCGAGCACGTGCTGGCGACCCAGTGCCTGCCCCAGAAGAAGCCGCGCACCATGGAGGTGCGGGTCAACGGCGCGCTCGGCGAGGGCGTCAGCGCGAAGGATCTGGCGCTCGCCATCATCGGGCAGATCGGCACCGATGGCGGCACCGAGCACGTCATCGAATACACCGGTAAGGCCGTGCGTGATCTGAGCATGGAGGGCCGCATGACCCTCTGCAACCTGACGATCGAGGGGGGAGCGCGCGCCGGCATGATTGCGCCGGATGACAAGACGTTCGCCTACCTGGAAGAACGTCGCTATGCGCCAAAGGGCGCTGCGTGGGATGAAGCCGTCGCCTACTGGCGCACGCTGCCCACCGACCCAGGCGCGAAATTCGATACCTTGGTTGAGGTGGACGCGAGCAAACTCGAACCCTACGTCACCTGGGGCACCAGTCCCGGCATGGTGCTTCCGATCAGCGCCCGCGTGCCCGATCCGCAACAGGCGGCAAACGAAGCCGAGCGCAGCGCCTGCCAGCGCGCCCTCGAATACATGGATCTAAAGGCCGGCACCGCAATCGAGGACATCCCCGTTGACCGGGTTTTCATCGGCTCCTGCACCAACTCGCGGCTGGAAGACCTGCGCGCGGCGGCTAAAGTCGCGCGCGGTTACCATGTCCACCCACGGGTGCAGGCGATGGTGGTTCCGGGATCGCAACTGGTGAAGTTCCAGGCGGAGCGCGAAGGGCTCGACCAGGTTTTCCGCGATGCCGGATTCGAGTGGCGTGAGCCGGGCTGCTCCATGTGCCTGGCCATGAACCCGGATATCCTGCAGCCGGGCGAGCGTTGCGCCTCCACCAGCAACCGCAACTTCGAAGGACGCCAGGGACGCGGCGGACGCACTCATCTGGTGAGTCCGGCCATGGCAGCCGCGGCAGCCATCAAGGGCCAGTTCGTGGATGTTCGCCGCTGGGATTTTAAATAGAAACCTTACCGCGGATTGGCGCGGAACGAGACGGATCACGCAGATAGCTTTTTCAAAACGAATCCGCGTTGATCCGCTGAAGTAAATTGTCATCCTTCGCTTCGCTCAGGATGACAATTTCAAGCCGTTCATCGGCGTCAGCGTTCTCGGTGAAATCTGCGGTAACTAGTAAAAGGATTCGATCGACATGCAGCCATTCACCATTCATACCGGCCTTGTTGCCCCGCTCGACCGCGTGAACGTCGACACGGACCAGATCATCCCCAAGCAGTTCTTAAAGCGCATCGAACGTACCGGCTTCGGCCAGTTCCTGTTCTATGACTGGCGCCAGGAGCCCTCGTTCGTGCTCAACCAGCCGCAGTACGCGGGCGCGAGCATTCTGGTCGCGGCCAAGAACTTTGGCTGCGGCTCCTCGCGCGAGCATGCCCCTTGGGCGCTGGGCGACTACGGTTTTCGCGCTATCGTCGCGCCATCGTTCGCCGATATCTTCAGCAACAACTGCGGCAAGAACGGCCTGTTGACGGTCGTTTTGCCGGAGCCGCAGGTCAAGGAACTGCTCAAACGATCTCAGCAGCCGGGCTACCAGCTGACGATCGACCTGAAGAAATGCGAAGTGCGCGATGAGAGCGGTTTCCAGGCGACGTTCGCGATCGACAGCTTCCGCCGCAAGTGCCTGCTGGAAGGCTTGGACGATATCGGCCTCACCATGCGACACGAACAGGCCATCTCCGACTACGAGGCCCGCCGCGCGGCACGAGCGTTTTGAAACTGCTTACCGCGGATTTTGCGGATGAGAACGGATTGGCGCGGATTTCTTTTCAGGGGGGATCTGCGTGATCCATTTTCCATCCGTAAATCCGTTTTCATCCGTGAAATCCGCGATAAGCGTTTTGAGCGACGATACGTCACTGCACACGTAAGGGCTGCGCCGTCTCCAACCGCGAGCGAAAGATCTTCACGGGGGGCGGGTCCTCGCCCACCGCGTCCACGTGGACAACGTACTGTCCCGCAGGCAGGCTGGCGCCAAACGGAATTCCCGGCAGGTTCATGTCCGCCGGCATCGTGAGCCTCTGATATCCCAAGGCAAACGCCTTGCCAATCTCGTTCACCGCCACAATGATGAGGGTCAAATCGAGTGCGTCCGGACTGTTATTGATCACGCGGACGCTGCCGTAAATGCCATCGCCCTGTACCCGCGCCGGTTTCTTCCACTCGGCCACAAGCGGCGGGAAGACGCGCAACACAAACTCCCTTGCCTCGGTTTGCGGAACTTCCGCCGAGTCGCGGATGCGTACACGGATACGGTAATCCCCCGCGCTGACCGGAGTTCCAGCGATGTACCCAGCGGGATCGATTGCCATTCCCGCGGGCAGCGTGCCGCCGTCCAGACGCCAGCGGTACGGAGGAGTTCCGCCATTGGCCTGCAACGCTTCGTTGTAAGGGAATTGAGCCACCGCCCGCGGCAGTTCCGCCGTGGAAATGGTCAGTGGGAGGTTTGTCGGCGGTTCCTGTTTCGATTGCTGGGGTGCAGGCACCTGCGCCCACGCGACGCCGGCCAGGAGTGCAAGCATAAGCACCAGACGCCTCATGCGCGAGATAGTACACCGCGAGCGGTAGAAACTCGACAACCGATTGTAGATTTTTCCAGCGACCCTGCCTAGTCGATCGGCCGTGGTGAGGCGGGATTATGGCGCGCGTCCGCTGAGGCTGAGCACCAGAATGGCGAGCACCAGCAGGGTGACGAAAACATAGAGTCGGTCCCGTTGCAAGGCAAAGGCAATGGCGGAAAAGGCAACGCGCGCAATGGGCGTGGCAATCAGCAACAACAGCCCAAATTGAATCATGCCGCGGCCACGAAGCGCCAAGGCATCGTGAACCACACCCGGCACGTCGCGCAGATCGCCGGGCTCGCCCCGGAACAATCCATAGTTGGGTTTCGTATGTCCGTTGTGGAACAGGAAAAGCATCGCGCCCAGCAGCACAACCGCTGCCGCGATCAACACCCCGAAACGCAACACGTTCCCGACGATCTCCTCAACCCGCTGGTCATTGAACGAACTAGCCTGCATCTTCATAGGGTCCCCGTCACACCGTGATAAATCATCTCGACTCCGAGCAGAACAATAACCGCGCTGAAGACGTAGCGCAGAACGCGCACGTTTGCATGGATGAGCGTGCGGCTGCCCAGCAGCGAGCCGGCCAGCACCCCGAGCATCACCGGCATGGCTACGCCCGGGTCGATGTATCCTCGGCTGAGATACACGCCGGCGCTGGCTGCGGCTGTAACCCCGATCATGAAGTTGCTGGTGGTCGTGGAGACCTTAAACGGAATTCGCATCGCTTGGTCCATGGCAAGCACCTTCACCGCTCCAGAGCCGATGCCCAGCAATCCGGAGAGTGTCCCCGCCCCGAACATCAGGCTAAATCCGGTGGGTACTCGATGAACGCTGTAGGACTCCCAGCCGCCGTGGCTGGGGAAGCTACCGTTCATTCGCAGCAGACTGGCCAAGCGGTCGGGCGGACCATCCCCAAGCTCTTCCGGCTGGCGCCTCCCCGACAGGTATGCGGCGCAGAGCAGCACCAGCCCAAAAATCACGGCAATGGCTGCCGTCGGGACCCGAATGGCAAGAAATGCTCCAAATAGCGCGCCGAGAGTGGTGGCAACCTCCAAGAACATTCCGATGCGGATGTTTGAAAACCCATCTTTGACGTACGCGGCAGCCGCGCCCGAGGAGGTTGCAATCACCGATACCAGCGAGGCACCGATGGCATAGCGGATGTCGACGCCAAACAGCAACGTAAGCAGGGGCACGATAACCACGCCACCGCCCAGACCGGTAAGGGCGCCGAGGAAACCGGCAATGATCGACCCCATGCCCAGCAGGGCGGTAAATGCGAGCACGTTCATCAACTCTTCTCAGGCGGATTTGACTGGAGCCGTTGCTGCTCCACATGGGCGTTGAACTCCAGCCAGATGAACCGCACCAAAGCAGTCCTACCTTTCTAAGATGATCCCACTTGCGATCTCGAATCATTCATTGTGGTAGGGTTGCGCACCGACAAGGATTCCTCGAAGGCATCCAGCTCTAGCCGTGTCGTTTTACTTCAACGAGATGTTCGATGAGTTTTGGTACTGCCGCGGTGGTATGTCGTGAGACCAGACACGACAGCGGGCTTGAGCGGGCCGCTCGCCGCGCCCTCGGGGCCAAAGATTGCGAAACTTACCGGCTCAGCTTCAGGAACAGCGCGCCCAGCGGCGGCAAGGTCAGCTCCAGAGAACACGGCTGCCCATGCCATGGTTCGTCTACGGTCTGCACGCCGCCGCCGTTTCCGACATTGGTGCCGCCATAGAGGCTTGAGTCGCTGTTCAGCATCTCCCGCCACCAGCCGCAGGCGGGCACGCCGACGCGATACTTGGTCCGCACCACCGGGGTGAAGTTCAGCGCGATGACAATGATGTCTTCGCCGTGACGACGCAGATAGGTGAGCACGCTGGTATCCGAGTCGTTGGCATCGATCCAGCCGAAGCCCTCGGGATCGAAGTCGCCGGCATGCAAGGCCGGTTCGGCGCGATAGGCGGCGTTCAGATCGGCCACCCACTTCTGGACCCCGGCATGGTCCTCACGTTCGAGGACAAACCACTCAATCGCCGACTCGTGATTCCACTCCGGCCTTTGCGCGATTTCGCCGCCCATGAACAACAGCTTCTTGCCGGGCTGCGACCACATGTAGCCATACAGCAGGCGCAAGCCGGCGAACTGCTGCCACGCATCACCGGGCATTTTGCCGATCAGCGAGCCCTTGCCGTGGACGACCTCATCGTGCGACAGCGGCAGCACGTAGTTCTCGGTGAACATGTACAGGCCGCGGAAGGTGAGCTTGTTGTGATGGTATTTACGGTGGATGGGGTCGTGCTGCATGTACTTGAGGGTGTCGTGCATCCACCCCATGTCCCACTTCATCCCGAAGCCGAGCCCGCCGAGATAGGGCGGTTTCGACACCGAAGGCCACGCGGTGGATTCCTCGGCGATGGTCTGAGTATCAGGGTGCGCCGAGTACACGTCGTGGTTCATGCGCTGCAGGAAGGAAATGGCGTCCAGGTTCTCGCGCCCGCCGTACTTGTTGGGGATCCACTCGCTCTCCTTGCGCGAGTAGTCGAGATACAACATGCTGGCCACGGCATCCACGCGCAGCCCGTCCAGGTGATAGCGGTCCAGCCAGAACATGGCGCTGGAGAGCAGGAAGCTGCGCACCTCGGTGCGCCCGTAGTTGAAAACGTAGCTGCCCCAATCCGGCTGGTAGCCCTGCCGCATGTCCGCGTGCTCGTACAGGTGCGTGCCGTCGAAATACGCCAGCCCGTGCTCGTCGGTCGGAAAATGCGACGGCACCCAATCCAGCAGGACACCAACCCCGCATTGATGCAGCCGGTCGATCAGGTACATCAGATCCTGCGGCGACCCGTAGCGGGAGGTGGGGGCAAAGAACCCCGTCACCTGATAGCCCCACGATCCGTAAAACGGGTGCTCCATGATGGGCAGGAACTCGACATGGGTGAAGCCCATCTTGACAACGTAGTCGCACAGCTTGTCCGCAAGCTCGCGATAGGTCAGCGGGCGGTTATCTTCCTCCGGCACGCGCATCCAGGAGCCGATGTGCATCTCGTAAATCGAGAGCGGCGCGTTGAGGGAATTGGGCTGGGCTCGCTCGCCCATCCACGCGGCATCGCCCCAGGTGTAATCGAGGTCGCGCACCACCGAAGCCGTCTTGGGCGGCTGCTCGTTCCAGAAGGCGAAGGGATCAGCCTTGTCCACCTGATAACCGTGAAAGCGCGAGGCGACGTGGTACTTGTACACCTCGCCAGGGGCCAGGCCCGGGATCCAGCCCTCCCATATGCCCGAGCTACCGCGCGGGCGCAGCGGGTGCGAGCGCTTGTTCCACTGGTTGAAGTCGCCTACGACGCAGACGGTGGAGGCATCCGGCGCCCAAACCGCGAAATAAGTACCGGCGCGCCCTTCGACAACGACCGGATGCGCGCCCAGCTTCTCGTAGAGCCGATTGTGCGCACCTTCATTGAACAGGTGCAGATCGAAGTCGCTGAGCAGGCTGAAGTCGTAACTGACTTGCGGAATGGTCGTTGAACCCATGCACGCCTCTTTGCTAGTGGGCAGTGGACAGTGGTCGGTGATCAGTCGCGCACCGAGGACGGGCGCAGAGTGACGATTGGCGACTGACCACGGGCCACGGGCCACCCGCTATCCTACGCTAAAAAGGAAGCGCCTTCAGCGGAGAGCGGGCCCGCGCCGATTGAGGTGCAGGAGTCGCAAGGTGTCCCGCATCTGCGCCTTTCGCAGATGTGGGATCCTTACCCACTCACATCTACCACACCGGGCAGATGCGCGGCACCCGTATTTTGGGGGAACGGAGAACGGAAAACGCTTCACCCCTCACTGCTGAGAAGGACTGTTCTCCATCTGCTGTAGAGGACTATTCTCCATCTTCTGCAGCCACCCGTTCATGCGGTCGGCCCGCTTCTGCCGGAACTGATCGGCCTTGGTCCGCTGCTCGGGCGTCAGCACCTGGTTGTAAACCTGGGAGATCAGGCGTTCGCGCTCCACCGCCAGTTGCGCCATCACATTCGCCTGCTGGGTGGCAATGGTGCGCACGGCGGCTTCGTCGAACTTGCCGTTGGCGGTGGCCGCCAGCATCGCCTTGCGATTGTCCGCAAGCTGCTGCAACAGGGGCTGCATCGTCGGCTTCTCCGCCTGCCACATAGTCTGGACCTGACTCTTCTGGGCGTCGGTCAGATTGAGATATTGCGCGATCCGCCCAAACCCATGCCTTCCCCCGTGACACATCGGGCCATGCGCGGCGGCAAACGCCAGCGCTCCCGCGAGCACGACCCCGATTGCGATCCATGCAATTCGCTTCGACATTGATTGCTCCTTGTCGGGGATGGTTCGTCTTCCGTCCCCATACAGTGAAACACTGAACGCGTGAACTCCACGGTAAAGAGTCGGTTAAACGCGCGTAAAGTTTTGTAAAAGCCATCAGCTACGTTCTCCGTTCCCCGTTCTCCGTTTCCCGCTGGCGTTTTCCTCTGCAACGGCGAACGGGAAACGGAGAACGGAGAACGAATGGCTAAATTCCAGTGTTACCCTGTTGTGGCCGATAACCATGGAACGAATCCTGATCGTCGACGACGACACCGAGCTCACGGAGTTGCTCGGCGAGTACCTGAAAGCCGAGGGCTTCGAAGTCGAAGCGGTGCACGAGGGCAGAGCCGGGCTGGCCCGCGCCCTGGCCGGCGAGCATACGCTGGTCATCGTGGATGTGATGCTGCCCGGCATGAACGGTCTCGACCTCGTTCGCGAGCTGCGCAAGCAGATGCGTGTGCCCGTGCTCATGCTCACCGCCCGCGGCGAGGACGCGGACCGCGTCTTGGGCCTCGAACTCGGCGCCGACGACTACCTGCCCAAGCCTTTCAATCCCCGTGAACTGGTGGCCCGCATGCGCGCCATCCTGCGCCGTTCGGCGTCGGCACAACCCGGCACAGCCAAAGCCCCGGAAAAGCTTGTAGTGGGAGAGGTGCAGCTCGATCCTGCGGCCCGCGCCGTCCTGCGCGATGGCGAACCGCTGGAGTTGACCTCGGTCGAATTCGACGTGCTCGAAGCGCTGATGCGCGCCGCCGGACAGGTGGTCACCCGCGAACAGATCGCCCACGATGTACTTGGCCGCAAGTTCATGCCCTATGACCGGAGCATCGATATGCACATCAGCAAACTCCGGCGTAAAGTGGGCGAGCAGTACATCCGGACAATTCGCGGCGTGGGCTACGTCTATGCGCTTCCTTCGGAGCAGGGGCGGCGCTGACCCGCAACCCGGTTCGTCTGTGCCCTTCTGCAACCCGTTCCCTGGTTCTGCGACTCTGAATGATTTGCCCGGCGGCGTTCCGCCCCTGTATATTCAGCTGTTTTGCGAACGCCCGCGGCGCGCATCAGGTAACGGGTGTCAGGTAATATCCCGGGTCGCCTCAGTAACCGTAAGGAGAGCACGAAATGAAACGCTGGCTTTGCGTACTTTGCCTGGCACTGGCGTGGAGCGCCAGCGCAACCGCCGACGAAGGCATGTGGCTTTTCGATCACCCGCCGACCAAGCAGGTGAAAGAGAAGTACGGCTTCGAACTGACGCGACCCTGGCTGGACCACACCCGGCTGTCGTCGGTGCGTTTCAACAACGGCGGTTCCGGCTCGTTCGTCTCTCCCAACGGTCTGACTTTCACCAATCATCACGTGGCGCAAACCTGTCTTTATGGCCTTTCCACCAAAGAACGCGATCTCTACAAGACCGGCTTTTATGCCAAAACGCAGGCCGAAGAGGCCAAGTGCCCGGATCTCGAACTGAACGTACTCGTGGGCATGGAGGACGTCACCAGCAAGGTGAACGCCGGGATCACGCCGAAGATGGCCGCGGCCGACGCGGGCACCAAGCAGCGCGCCAACATGTCCAATCTGGAGGCCGCGTGTGCCAAGTCGACCGGTCTGCGCTGCGATGTCGTCACTCTCTACGCGGGCGGCATGTTCCAGCTCTACCAATATAAGAAGTACACCGACGTGCGCCTGGTGTTCGCGCCTGAGTTCGACGCCGCCTTCTTTGGCGGCGATCCCGATAACTTCGAGTATCCGCGCTACGACCTGGACATTACTTTCTTCCGCATCTACGAGAACAACAAGCCGGTGCACCTGGACAACTACTTCAAGTGGTCCACCACCGGGGTCAAGGATAACGAGTTGGTGTTCGTCTCGGGCCATCCAGGCTCCACGGGCCGTTTGAATACCATGTCCCAACTGGAATTCCTGCGCGACACGTCTTACCCGCTCGCCCTGGATGCGCTGAAGAACTACATTGGAACGCTGGATAAGTTCTCCTCCGAGTCGCCGGAAAACGCCCGCATTGCCCAGGAGATGTTCTTCGGCTTGCAGAACTCGTATAAGGCAATCGACGGCTATCAGTCGGGCCTGCTCGACAAGGAGCTGATGGCGAAAAAGGCCGCCCAGGAAGAACAGACGCGCAAGCAGATCGAGTCCGATCCTAAAAAGAAGCAGGAGTTCGGCGATCCCTGGACTGCCATCGCCGATGCAATGAAGGTGCAGAAGAATATCTATTTGCCGCTATCATTTGTGGAGCGCATGGCCGGCTTCCGCGGGGATCTGCCCGGCTACGCCCGCACCCTGGTGCGCGTGGTTGCGGAGAAGCAGAAGCCCAATCCGGAGCGGCTGCGAGAGTATCGCGAGTCCAACCTGCCCTCGCTGGAGCAGCACCTGTTCTCCGCCACCCCGGTTTACAAATCGCTGGATACGGCTTTGCTCACCCTTTCGCTGGAACGTTTCCAGAAAAAGCTACCCAACGATGCCGCATTAAAAGCGGCGCTCAACGGCCGCAGCCCGGCGGAAGCCGCCAAGCAACTGATCGCCAATACCAAGCTCAACGATCCCGCTACGCGCAAGCAGCTCTATCAGGGCGGAGAGGCGGCCATCAAGGCGAGCAGCGATCAGCTGATCGTGCTGATGCGCGCCATTGATCCCGAAGCCCGCGATCTGCGCAAGCAGTACGACGATAAGATCGACGCCGTGGAGCGCGTACAGGGAGCCAACATCGCGAAGATTCAATTTGCGCAGCAGGGCTTGAACACTCCTCCCGATGCGACCTTCACCCTTCGCCTCAGCTATGGCGCGGTGCGCGGCTACACCGAAGACGGGCGTGGCATCGTCCCCGCGGGCACTAAACTGCCCTCTTTCGCCACCATCGGCGGTGCCTTCCAGCATGCCGCGGAGCACAAGAACCAGCCGCCCTACAACCTGCCCGAGAGCTGGCTCAAGAACAAGTCAAAGCTCGATCTTTCCACGCCGCTCAATACCGTCAGTACCCCGGACATTATCGGCGGCAATTCCGGCAGCCCGGTGGTCAACCAGGCGGGCGAAGTGGTGGGCATCATCTTCGACGGCAACATCCAGTCGCTGCCTTGGAACTTCGTGTACGAGGACAAGATCGGCCGCTCGCTGCACGTCGATTCGCGCGGCATCATGGAGGCGCTCCGCCATATCTACGGCGCTGACGCACTGGCCGATGAGTTGACCGGCAAAACCAAGGCGGTCAAAGCCGCGAAGCCGTGAATTTTGCACCCCCACCCTTCGCCAAAGCGGGCGAAAGGGTGGGGCAACCGGCGACTATTGGTGAGATGGCGATTTCACGTCAACTACGGGGTTCTCTTTACCCCGACTCAGGCGTAACATCCACAAAATGAAAAGAAATCGGCTGTTGGATTTTGTTGTCGTTCTTATCGCATTTGCCGCATCAGGCGCAGCCGCTTCGCGCGGAAACGCCAAGCCGGTTTCATTCCCTTCAACGCAGACCGAGGCAATCTCGCCTAATGGATCATTTGCAGTCATCAACGTGGATTCCGATGCGGAACCGTACCACAGTGCACTTTTTCTGGAAAACCGCCACACGAAAACACGGCGCAAACTGCTGGACTACGGGCGACACGTTGAGGTGCTTTGGAATCCGAACAGCACATTGTTCGCAGTGACCGATTATGCTGGCAGCAACGTCGCAGAATGTGTGGTGTTCTCCACCCAAAACAGCAGCCCACCGCAGAACGTCGGTGATGCATTGCAGAGTACCCTCAGGAACTCAAAAGAAATAGCGAGCCTCCGGGACAGCATGCATATCTACTGGGCCGCAGTGCGCTGGACATCCCCTCATGCGTTGATAGTGAGAGTGTTCGGACACACGGATGTGAATCCTTCCCATGAGTTCGAGTATTTCCACACATACACATACTCCGAAAATGGGCGCTAATTGTCGTAAACAGCTTCCCATGACCGTTTCCGGTCACAACCAAGCATGAAAACCAGTCTGGGCCATCCCCCGGTTAAATCCTAGCCTTCCTCAGCCGCAGCGAATTCGAAATCACCGACACCGAACTAAAGCTCATGGCGGCTGCCGCGATGATGGGGCTTAGCAGCACTCCCAGGAAGGGATAGAGCACGCCCGCCGCGATCGGCACGCCGACCGAGTTATAGACGAAGGCAAAGAACAGGTTTTGCCGGATGTTGCGCATGGTGGCACGGCTCAACCGCCGCGCACTGACGATGCCTCGCAAATCGCCCCGCAGCAGGGTTACGCCGCCACTTTCGATGGCCACGTCCGCACCCGTGCTCATGGCGATGCCGACGTCGGCCTGCGCCAGCGCGGGCGCGTCGTTGATGCCGTCACCGGCCATGGCCACCACGCGTCCCTGCTGCTGGAAGCGCTTTACGACCTCCGATTTCCTCTCGGGCAGCACCTCGGCCTCGAAGTCGCTGATGCCAAGTTGTCGCGCCACCGCTGCCGCCGTCGTCCGGTTGTCGCCGGTGATCATGACCACCTGCATTCCCTCGCGACGAAGCTCTTCGAGCGCCTGCTTGGCTGAGGGCTTGATGGGGTCGGCCACGCCAATCGCGCCGGCAGCTTTGCCGTCAATCGCGACCAGCACGACGGACTGCCCCTCGTTGCGCATCCGTTCGACCGGCGCACGAAGTTCCTCAACATCCACGTTTAGCTCCGACATCAGTGCCTCATTGCCTGTTGCAATTTCTCGTCCTTCGACGCGGCCTACCACGCCGCGTCCGGTGAGTGAACGGAAGTCACTCGTCGAGGTAAGCTTCAACCCACGCTCCTGCGCCCCGGCCACCATCGCCTCGGCCAGCGGATGTTCGCTGCCGCGTTCCAGGCTGGCCACGGCGCCTAGCATGGCATCCTCGGCTTGTCTGGAACCCACATCTCCCAAAAGCGGGGAGATGTGGGGCACCCTCTGATTTTCATTGTGCTTTTCACCCACATCTCCCAAAGGCGGGGAGATGTGGGGCACCGTCGCGTTTATGGAGGACGGGATCGCATGGATCGCCACCAGCCGCGGCTTCCCTTCGGTCAGCGTGCCGGTCTTATCGATAACCAGGGTGTTGACCTTCTCCAGGATTTCGAGCGCCTCGGCGTTCTTGATCAGCACACCGGCATGGGCGCCGCGGCCAGTGCCGACCATGATGGCCATGGGCGTGGCCAGGCCCAGCGCGCAGGGGCAAGCGATGATCAGCACCGCGACCGCGTTCACGATGGCGTTGGCAAAGCGCGGCTCCGGGCCGAGCAGCAGCCATGTCACAAAGGTGACCGCTGCAACCGCAACCACCGCGGGCACGAAGACGCCCGCCACCTTGTCCGCCAGCCGCTGGATGGGTGCGCGGCTGCGTTGCGCCTCGCTCACCAGCTTGACGATCTGCGCCAGCAAGGTCTCGCTGCCCACGTGCTGCGCTTCCATGATGAAGGTGCCGGTTCCGTTCACGGTCGCGCCGATCACGCGATCTCCAGGCCGCTTCTCCACTGGAATCGATTCGCCGGTAATCATCGACTCATCGACCGCGCTGGCGCCCTCCAGCACCACGCCATCCACCGGCACATTCTCTCCCGGACGCACCCGCAGACGGTCTCCAGGATGCACCTGTTCGAGAGCGATGTCCTGCTCTGAGCCGTCGGGGCGGAGGATGCGCGCCCTCTTCGGGCTGAGGTCGAGCAGCGCGCGAATGGCGCTGCTGGTGCGGCTGCGCGCGCGTAACTCCAGCATCTGTCCGAGCAGCACCAGGACGATGATCGCCGCCGCTGCTTCAAAATAGATCTTGGGTATTCCGTGTTCGAGCGATGAGGATGGCAGCAGCCCAGGCGCGAGCGTGGCAAAGGTGCTGTACAAAAAAGCCACGCCGACGCCAATTCCGATCAGGGTAAACATGTTGGGGCTGCGATTCACGATCGAGGCCCATCCTCGCTGGAAGAATGGCGCTCCTCCCCAGAGCACGACCGGGGCGGCAAGCAGCAGTTGCTCCCAAGGCATCCAAGGCTTGGCCAACGCGTCTTGCAACGGACCCGCCATGTGCGCCATGGCCAAGCCGAGCAGGGGAACCGTAAAGATGAGGCTGATCCAGAAGCGCCTCGTCATCTCGCGCAGCTCCGGATTCTCCTCCTCCGCCGTGACCGTCTTCGGCTCCAGGGCCATGCCGCAGATGGGGCATGAGCCCGGCTCCTCGCGGACGATCTCCGGGTGCATGGGACATGTCCACTGAGTGCGCGTGAGAGGCAGCGCCACCTCTGGCTCCAGCGCCATGCCGCACTTGGGACACGGCGCTGGACCGATGCTGCTCACCTCGGGACACATCGGGCAGATGTACCGGCGTTCGTCCTTCTGACCGCGCGCTTGGCCAGGCGACGGTGGCGGACTGGGTTTCGTCGCACCCGGCATGACCAGCATCCCGCCGCCTCCCATACCGCCTTGGAGATACTTCTCGGGATCAGCCTGAAACTTGGTGGCGCATCCGGCGCAGCAGAAGTGATACGACTTGCCTTTGTGCTCGGCCGTGGCGGCGGCTTTCGCGGGATCGACGCTCATCCCGCACACCGGATCTTTGACCGAAGCAGCGGCCTTCGCGGACTTCTCGGGGCTTCCGATAACGGTTAGGCCAGGAGCAGACTTGGGCTTGGCTGCCCCCAAGGTGGTCAAGCCCGGCTTTGGCTCCATGCCGAATGGGCCGCCGTTCAGGAACTGCTCAGGATTAGCTTTGAACCTCTCCGCACAGCGCTGACAGCAAAAGTAGTACGTTTTGCCGGCGTGTTCGGCCGTAGCGCTCGCCCGGGAGGGGTCCACGTCCATGCCGCACACCGGATCCTTGACCGTGGTGCCGTTGTGCACCGGATCTTTCATCTTCTACTCCGTCCTTTGCTGCGAAACCCGCTACAATATATATGCGGTTGCGATGCAATCCGTTTCAATCAACAAATAATGAGGTGCCCCATGGTTGCTGTGGAAGCTGTCTTCCGTTATCTCAATCTCCCGGAGGAATCCGAGATGCTCGCCATCAGCAAGGTGCGCGAGGTTTATGGCATTCGCCGGATTGAATTCGACGAGAAGGAGCGCACGGTGACCGTGGAATACGACAGCACGCGCCTGAGGCTGAGTGATATCGCCCGCCTGCTTCGCCACGCCGGACTGGCCATGCAGGAGGCGGCGGCAGCGGGCCGCTAGCCAAGTCTGCTGCGTGCCGTTGGCTTAATTCAAACGCGGAGAAGCGCGCCTCACGGGGGGACGGAAGTAAAACCATCTGCAGAAATAAGTACTTGGTGAGCAGCGGACCCAGGGCTGGCGCTCTGGGTTAATGATGCCGTTGGTTCTCGTTTGATCCTTTGCCGAAGATTCTGCGCTCCCAGGCTAATGACTAACGACTAGCAGGAAATGCAAAAGGGACGCTTCCGAACGACTCTGGCCGACTCGTTCCCCTGGAAGCGCCCCCTGTTGCGCGCCACTTCGTCTGTCCTACCCTATTGCACCCCTAGTGCCAACCTATTTCTGCTGTATCTTCAATAACTTAGCGCACAGCAAATCTGTGCGCGAAGCAGCCATGGGTGTAGCTTTTGCCGGCAATAGGAAAGTTTTACTTCACGGCCGGACAAGAGCGGCCAGAAATAAAGAAGATTCGATTGGCCTCCAAAGCAGCAGGCTGGCAACTCGCGACCCGGAGCTTGCGTCTGCTCTGCTGGGGGCGCAATGGGCCGTTGGATCCGATCATTTTGTCTACTGCTTGGGCTTTCGTTGTGCATGGCTGCCCTGGGCTGCCAAGGTGTAAGTGGATCGCCAAGCACAGCAAACAACCCATCACCCTCGGGGATCACGATTTCGGGGATCACGATCATTCCTTCGACAGCCACGGTGAAAATCAGCCAGACTCAGCAGTTCTCCGCTTTGACGACGAACGGGAGCAGCCCGGCTGTCAACTGGACGGTAAACGGCGTGGCCGGCGGCAACGCGTCCGTGGGCACGATCTCCGCGACAGGTTTGTACACGGCGCCGGGCAGAGTTCCTTCCGGTTCCATTTCGATCGGCGCGGCCAGTGTCGCCAATTCGGCATCGTCCGGCATCGCGGCTGTCAGAGTGTCCGGCTACACCGGCATGCTCCGTTACCACAACGACGAAGGCATCACCGGGCAGAATCTGAATGAAACCACGCTCACCCCGGCCGAGGTAAACGCAAGCCAGTTCGGCAAGCTCTTTTCCTATGCGATCGATGGCCAAGCCTTCGCGCAGCCGCTGTACGTCTCGGATGTGCCGATTCAAGGAAGCACGCATAATGTGGTTTTTGTGGCCACCGAGCACGACAGCGTGTATGCCTTGGACGCGGATGGCAAAAGAACGCTCTGGACGGTCAACTTTACCAACCCTGCGGCTGGCGTCACCACGGTTCCGGCAGGCGATCTGGCCGCCAGCGTCGGCGGTAGCCCCATCACCCCGGAAATTGGCATCACCGGGACTCCGGTGATCGACGGCAACAGCGGCACCTTGTATGTGGTCGCTGCCACCAAAGAAAACGGCTCGTATGTGCATCGCCTGCACGCGCTCGACATCACTTCGGGAAAGGAAGAATTTGGCGGACCCGTCGTCATTCAGGCCGGCGGCGCGTTCAACAGCAAGTTCCAGCTTCAGCGCCCCGGATTGCTTTTAGCGGACGGCGTGGTCTATCTCTGCTTCGGATCCTTTAGCGATTGGACGCCCTATCACGGGTGGATCATGGCGTACGACACCTCCAACTTGAATCAAGTCGCGGTCTGGAACACGACTCCCAACGGAGGTGAGGGTGCGATCTGGCAGGCGGGTGCTGCCTTATCGATCGATTCGGCCGGCAATATTTACGGTGTCACGGCAAACGGCACCTTCGATGCGGACGTTGGAGGCAGCAACTATGGGCAGAGCTACTTTAAGCTGACCCCCAAGACCCTCAACGTCAGTGACTATTTCAGCCCATTCAATGAACTACTCTTGAGTGATGAAGACGTGGATACAGGTTCCAGCGGGCTCACCCTTCTCCCCAACCAACCCGGTCCTCTTCCCCATCTCGCCGTGAGTGCGGGGAAAGAAGGCACAATCTATTTGCTTAACCGGGATGATATGGGGAAATTTCATGCGGACACCGATAGCCAGATCGTGCAGTCCATCCCCGAAGCGCTTGGAAGTTTAACCACAACGAATGACCACAACTTCAGTACCGCGATGTACTGGCAAGGAAACGTCTATTTTGCGGCCAGTGAAGACGTAATCAAGCAATTTGCGCTGACCAACGGGGTGCTGTCCAGCGCGCCCGTTTCCATGGGCACTCACATCTACGGATTTCCGGGCGCGAACATGAGCCTCTCGGCTAACGGTTCGCAGAATGGCATAGTCTGGGCGATCGAGGCCGGCGGCGCCAATGTTTTGCATGCCTACGACGCAACCAGCGTGGCGCGGGAACTCTACAACAGCCAGCAGGCCGGCAGCCGCGACCATTTCGGAGTCGCAGTACGCTTTACGGTGCCTACGGTGGTGAATGGAAAAGTCTATGTAGCAGGTGAGTCGGAACTCGCGGTATTCGGTCCCTTGCCGTAGGCGGCGCAGGTAAAAACACGCCTAAGCAAAGGGGGCACCCGCCATCGAGCGCCCCTAACTTATTGATTCTATGGCGCGCCCTGAGAGATTCGAACTCCCGACCTTCTGGTTCGTAGCCAGACGCTCTATCCAACTGAGCTAAGGGCGCGTGCCCGAATAAATATAACACGAGGGGTCGGGGATGCCGGGTGTATGACGGCGACCAGCTCTCGATCAAGTGGATTTTTCTCTTACCTCTTACCTCTTACCAAAGCGACGTGAGTTCCCGTTTTTGCATCCCAATGTTTATAAAGTGGAGACACGCGCTGTGCGTGTATCTGGATTCCGTGTTAATGTTTCTGCCGCGTTTGGATGTCCTGTGTTCGAGACCTGCCTTCGGCATTGCGAGAGCGCCATTCTCTTGTGCCCAACGTCCGACCGCTGATGACAATCAAACAGCCCAACCGCCGAGGTAGGCAATGAAGAACATCTATGTGGGCAACCTAGCTTTCAACACCAGCGAGGAGGCGGTACGCGCCGCTTTCGAGACCTATGGCAAGGTGGAACGCGTGAGCCTGGTGCGCGACCGGGAAACCGGCCAGCCGCGGGGCTTTGGCTTTGTCGAGATGGAGAACGATGGGGAGGCTGAGCGGGCCATCGCCGCGACCAATGGCATGAGTCTGGACGGCCGCACGCTCAACGTCAACGAAGCTCGTCCGCGTGAGCCTCGCGCCTTTGGCGGCGCGGGCGGCGGCTTCGGCCGGAGCCGCAGTGGCGGCGGCGGCGGGCGCGGTGGCTACGGCAATCGCGGCGGTGGCGGCGGTGGTGGTGGTGGTGGCCGCGACCGTGGCGGATACGGCCGCTAATGAACAACTTGGTTGTTGGTCGTCAGGTGAAAGATCGAGCTTCGACATGACGCGCGACAGCGCGGGTTGGATTATACCTGGCGCACCGCGATTACTTCAAAGGGACGGCGCAAGCCGTCCCTTTCCATTTGTGGCAACTCCAATTCCCGTCTTGCTCTTCCCTTCTGAAACACTCTCTTTACCTCCCACATCTGCCAACGGCAGGCAGATGTGGGGCACCTGCAGATGTGGAATGATTTTCATTACGGCACCGAGGCGCGCCGGAGATCCTTCGACTGCACTCAGGGCAGGCTCTGGCGCTACGACAAGCGCGACGAATCGGGTATCCTCCATGAGGTATGAACGCGGAGCGGATCGCGATCGTAGGAGCGGGCCCAGCAGGGTCGATGGCCGCAGCCGCGCTCGCCGCCAAAGGGCGCAGCGTAGTCCTGATTGACGAGAAGCTGGCTTGGGAGAAACCCTGCGGCGGGGGAGTGACCGCTAAGGCGCTTCGATTGTATCCATTCCTGAACGACGCCGAAGTCCCGCGCAACAACGTGGGCTGCTGCCAACTGATCAGCCCCTCCGGCGTGCGTTTCGAGTTCGAACTTCAGCCGGCCATCGCGATCTTCTCGCGCAAGGTGCTCAACAGCCTGATGCTTGAGCGCGCGAGGGCTGCCGGCGCGGAGATCGTATGCGACCGCGTAGTCCGCATCGACGGCCCCGCCGGCGCCTGGCGCTTGACGACGCGCGACTCGGGGGTGATCGACGCCTCCTTCCTGGTACTGGCGGCCGGCGCGCGCAGCCAGTTCCGGGCTCAGTTTTCGCGTGCCTTCAGCTCCGCGGACCTGATGGTCACCGCTGGCTATTTCATCCCGGGGAGCAGCGCTCGCATGCAGATCCGCTTCCTGCCGGGCATCGAAGGTTACATTTGGACCTTCCCCCGCTGCGACCACTTTTCCGCTGGAATTTGTGGAAAAATCAACTCCCCCAACACGGCCGGCCTGCGTCAGCTGCTGGAGAACTTCTTAGCTGAGGAGGGCTTCGACTTCTCCGCCGCCGAGCTTTATGGACACGTGCTGCCCGCGCCTTCGCGAGAAATGCTGGAAACCACGCCCATTTCCGGCGACGGTTGGGCCATGGTGGGCGACGCCGCCGGATTGATCGATCCCATTACCGGGGAGGGGCTGTATTACGCCTTTCGCTCCGGCGATCTGCTGGCTACCGCTCTGCTTCAAGGCCGCCCCGAAGGATACGAGCCCGCTGTGCGCGCCGACTTCCTTCACGAATTGATTACCGCAGCCTCGCTCGCCCGGCGCTTCTTTGTTGGAGATTTCATGGGCGCGCCGGCGTGCGAGCGCCTGGTGCGCTTCGCCGCCTCCAGTGCGGCCTTCTGCGAATTGCTGCGCGATCTGTTTGCCGGCACCCAAAGCTATGCCGGCCTACGCGACCGTGGTTACCGCATGCTGCCGCGCATTCTGTTCGGCATGGGATGGTCGCATCTGCTGGGCGAAACGCCCGATTTGTAATTTGTAATTTGGCAATTGGTAATTCTGTAATTTGCGGAAACCAATCCGCCGCCGATTGCACGGATGAACGCTGATGCTCTTCATTCCAGAATTGATCGGTGTCGATCCGCGTGATCGGCGCTACAATCGACAGCCGAACCTTGCGGTAGGCAGTCGAACGAGAAGAAGCGAAATGCGAACTATTCTGATCGCCACCTCCAACCCGGGCAAGCTTCGCGACTTCGCCGCAGCGGCGGCCGAATTCAACGTGCAGGTGGAACCGGTGCCTGGATTTGACGTGCTGCCGCCCGCGCGCGAGGACGCACCCACGTTCGAGGCCAACGCCTGCAAGAAAGCCGAGCAATATAGCGGGTACGCGAAGGATGAATACGTGCTCGCGGACGACTCCGGCCTGGTGGTTGATTTCCTGGGTGGGGCTCCGGGGGTGCATTCGGCGCGCTTTGCCGCGCTGCCGCCCCAAGGTGGCGCCTCTGACACTCCTGCAGCGGAGGCTGAGGTTGCCAACGCCAGCGATGAAAGCAACAACGCGCGCCTGTTGAGGAAACTCGAGGGCGCGACCCAGGAGCAACGCGGCGCCCGGTTCGTCTGCTCGATCGCGGTCGCGCGCAAAGGCAGATTGCAGGCGTGTTTTCACGGCGAAGTCCGAGGAACCATTCTGAAGCAGCCCCAAGGCCACAACGGCTTCGGTTACGATCCTCTCTTCTATTACGCCCCGCTGCAGAAAACTTTTGCCGAGCTGTCGGCTGAGGAGAAGGGCCAAGTCAGCCATCGCGGCCAGGCATTGCGCAAGTTTCTTGCGTGGTTTTCATCGCTGCCCGAAGAAGAAATGGTTATACATCACATCAAGACGTGATGATCCAACTTGCAATGGTTATACTAGGGGTGAAATCCTCTTAAGACACTTGAACTCAGTGTTTTCAACAAACATAATTTGGGGCTGCCTCTCTCCGAATGACGCGGCGAAACTCGCTTCCGAGCAGTACAATTTCAGCCATCCAGAGCTGGAAAAAGATTCCTGACAAATCGTTTTCGAACGAGACAATGTCGCAGAGAATGCAATCTTTGTGTCGGCTAGCAAAATCAGTGTAGGAAGGAAAGCGTCATGCAATTCCTGTCGAGCAGTGTGGGACGTAAGGTGCTGATGGCGATCACGGGCTTCTTCATGTTGTTCTTCATCACAGTGCACCTGATGGGAAACTCCTCGATCTTTATCGGCCCAAGCGCATTGAACTCATACGCCGAGCATTTGCACAGCCTGGGCCCACTGGTCTGGATCTTTCGCGGCTTCATGTTCCTGATGTTGGCGGTGCATCTTTTTTTCGGCATCACCCTGACCCTGGAGAACAGCGCGGCGAACCCGTCGAAGTACGCCAAGAGTAATAAGCTCAAGGCCACGTTCGCAAGTCAGACAATGATCTGGACGGGAATCCTGATCCTCGCCTTCGTCGTCTACCACCTCCTGCAGTTTACGTTCCGCGTCACGCCGGACATTGTGCCGGCCGCGGTCGCCAACCGCCCCGGCGACGTTTACGGGATGCTGCTCGGCAGCTTCCGGATCACCACTATCTCTTTGGTTTACGTGGCAGCCATGGTGACCTTATTCTTTCATTTGAGCCACGGGATCCAGAGTTTGTTCCAGACCGTCGGGTGCAGCAATGACAATACGCTTCCAAAGGTGACGATGGTCGGCAAGCTGATCAGCGTGCTTTTCCTGGTGGGTTACAGCGCCATTCCGGTGTTCATCCTCGCCGGCATTTTGAAAAAATAGGGGGTTCCAGTTGATACTCGATGGGAAATGTCCGACAGGACCGATTGAAAAAACATGGGACAAGCACCGGTTCGACATGAAGCTGGTAAACCCGTCGAACAAGCGGAAGTACAAGATCCTGGTGGTGGGTACGGGCCTTGCCGGCGCCTCCGCCGCCGCATCGCTGGGCGAGCTTGGATACAATGTGGAGTCTTTCTGCTACCAGGATAGCCCTCGACGCGCGCACAGCATCGCCGCGCAGGGGGGGATCAACGCCGCCAAGAACTATCCGAACGACGGCGACAGCATTATGCGTCTTTATTACGACACCATAAAGGGAGGCGACTTCCGCTCCCGTGAGGCCGACGTGTGGCGGCTCGCCCAAGTCAGCAACGAGATCATCGACCAGTGTGTGGCTCAGGGAGTTCCTTTCGCCCGTGATTACGCCGGGTACCTGGATAACCGATCTTTCGGCGGCGCCCAGGTGTCCCGCACTTTTTACGCGCGCGGGCAAACGGGGCAGCAGCTTTTGCTCGGTGCCTACTCGGCGCTCTCCCGCCAGATCAAGCTGAAGACGGTGAAGTTGTTCCCCCGGACCGAGATGCTCGACCTAATCCTCATCGACGGGGAGGCCAAGGGGATCACGATTCGCGACCTGGTCACCGGAGAAATCCGAGTCCACGTAGGAGATGCCGTCCTACTTTGCACCGGCGGGTACGCGAACGTATTCAACCTTTCCACGAACGCCAGGGGTTGCAGCGTTACCGCAATCTGGAAGGCCTACCGGAAGGGCGCCTTTTTCGCCAACCCCTGCTTCACGCAGATCCACCCGACCTGCATCCCGCAGGCTGGCGACTACCAGTCCAAGCTGACGCTCATGTCGGAATCTCTCCGCAACGACGGCAGAATCTGGGTCCCGAAGAACAAGGGAGATAACCGGGCCCCCAACGACATACCAGAAGCCGATCGCGACTACTACCTCGAGAGGAAGTACCCGAGCTTCGGGAATCTCGCACCCCGTGACATCTCGTCACGGTCGGCCAAGGAAGCTTGCGACGACGGCCGCGGCGTCGGCCCCGGCGGAAGAGGCGTCTTCCTCGATTTCCGCGATTCTATTAAACGTCTTGGCGAACACGTGATTCGGGCACGGTACGGCAACCTCTTCGAGATGTACGAACGGATCACCGGGGAAAACGCCTACAAGGTGCCGATGAGGATCTACCCGGCATCCCACTATGCCATGGGGGGGCTCTGGGTTGACTACAATCTCATGAGCAATATCCCGGGCCTCTTCGTCTTAGGAGAGGCGAACTTCTCCGTACACGGCGCCAATCGTCTCGGGGCGAGCGCCCTGATGCAGGGTCTGGCCGACGGTTACTTCGTCATACCCTACACTGTGGCTCCCTACCTGGCATCCAGCAAGCCGGGGAAGGCGAAGGAAGACCATGCTGAGTGTAAAAAATCGATCGAGGACGTAAAGGCGCACGTCAAGAAGCTCCTCTTGATTAACGGAAAGGAGACTCCCGCCGAATTCATGCGGAAGTTGGGAAACGTTACGTGGAACAACATCGGCATGGGACGGAGCAAAGAGAGCCTCACCGAGGCGCTCGCCAAGATCCCGGTAATCCGGGAGGAATTTTGGAAAAACCTTAAGGTCTCCGGAACCGAACTTGACGTCAACCAGCAGCTTGAGAATGCCGGTCGAACGATCGACTTCATTGAGTTCGCTGAGCTGCTTTGCCGCGACGCCTTGAACCGCGACGAGTCGTGTGGCGCGCACTTCCGCGTGGAACACCAGCTCCCTGACGGGGAGGCGAAGCGGAACGATGAGAACTTCTCCTACGTATCCGCCTGGGGATTCAAGGGGGACGGCGTTCCGCCCGAGCTCCACAAGGAGCCGCTCGAGTTCAACCTGATCAAGCCAGCGGTAAGGAGCTACAAATAATGAGTGGACACAGCGAAGAAAAGACGAAAACTCTGAAGCTGATCGTCTGGAGACAGGCGGGACCGGACAAACCTGGCCGCTTCGAAACCTATATCGCGAAGAACATAACCGACCACCATTCTTTCCTTGAGATGCTCGACGTGGTAAACGAGGAACTGATAAAGGAAGGCAAGGAGCCGATCGTCTTCGACCATGATTGCCGGGAAGGAATCTGCGGGGTCTGTTCGCAGGTCATCAACGGCGTCCCCCACGGCGGGCACGAACGGACCACGGTCTGCCAGCTCCACATGCGGCTGTTCAAGGACGGCGACACGATCTACATCGAGCCGTGGCGCGCCAGAGCGTTCCCTATCATTAAAGACCTGATGGTGAACCGCGGCGCACTCGACAGGATCATCCAGGCCGGCGGCTACACTTCCGTGCATACCGGCGGGACCCCCGACGCCAACGCGAACCTCATCCCCAAGCCTGACGCCGAATACGCAATGGATGCGGCCGAATGCATCGGATGCGGGGCGTGCGTGGCGGCCTGCCCGAACGGCTCGGCAATGCTGTTCACGGGGGCCAAGGTTTCCCAGTTGGCGGCTCTGCCGCAGGGGCAGGTCGAGGCGGCCGAACGGGTCGCCAACATGCTCAAGGAGATGCAAGACTGCGGCTTCGGAAACTGCTCCAACCACTACGAGTGCCAGGCAGCGTGCCCCAAGGGGATCAGTGTAATGTTCATCGCCCGTCTTAACAGGGAGTACCTGAAGTCCTTATGTTAAAGGATAGGTAGCATAAACTGCCGGCCGGTTATCAATGCTCTGACGCAGAATCCCGATAATCTGCTCCGGTGTGTATTTTCCCGGGCCATTTTCCAGCTCCTTTCGTACCAGTGTCTCTCTTGTAATCGCCGGTGCAACCTGACCCAGGTTTGTCGCAGCTCTTTCTGGCACGGGTGCCCCACATCTGCCCGCTATTGGCAGATGTGGGCGGCGTTAGCATCCCACGTCTGCGAAAGACACGCGCAGACGTGGGGCACCCTCAGTGGATTCTCTGGAGGAATTGAATGCGCAGATTTGCCTCGATGATCGCAATCCTCATGATCCTGGTTGCATCGTTGTCGCTCGCGGCTCAGCAAGGGCCCAAACCCGCCGGTACGCAGCCGGTAGCGGTAATGAATACGACCATGGGCAAGCTCACCTGCACCCTGTTTCCGGACAAGGCACCGATGACCGTCGACAACTTCGTCGCTTTGGCTCTTGGCAACAAGGACTGGATCAATCCCGCCACCGGCAAGAAAGAGCACAACAAGTCGCTCTACGACGGAACTATCTTCCATCGGGTCATACCGGGGTTCATGATCCAGGGCGGCGACCCGCTCGGCACCGGCACCGGCGATCCCGGCTATAAGTTCAAAGACGAGTTCAGCGACCTGACCTTCGACCAGCCGGGACGCTTGGCCATGGCCAACTCCGGTCCCAACACCAACGGCAGCCAGTTCTTTATTACTGACGCCCCCACGCCGCATTTGAACCATCATCACACCATCTTTGGCCAGTGTTACGAGCTCGATGTGGTGCAGAAGATCGCCCTGGTGCCGCGCGACCACAATGACAAGCCCCTCACCCCGGTGCGCATCAATCACATCGTGATCGAGCAGCACCCGATGCTCACGGGTAAGTAGGAAGTGCGAGAGAGCTTGTCATTCCGAGCAGAGCGAGGAATCCCTCTACTGGGTAGCCGGCAATAGCGATTCCTCGCTTCGCTCGGAATGACAAACTCTGATTGCCACCATCTCCTTCAACCCTCAATGACCTGATCCCTGTTACCGGTCACCTGATGCCCGACGTCCCTTCCGACCTGTTAATCTAGTTATTTGTCATCTGACACCGGAGAAAGAAGAACCATGGCTCCTCGTCAACCCGGACTGTACGCCACGCTGGAGACCAGCGAAGGAAATATCGTCTGCCGACTGTTTGACGGCGTCGCTCCCAAGACCGTCGCCAATTTCGTCGAGCTCGCCGAGGGCAAGCGCGAGTGGACCCACCCCGTCAGCCGCAAGAAGAGCAGCGACAAACTCTACGACGGCACCGTCTTCCACCGCGTCATCCCCAATTTCATGATCCAGGCGGGCGACCCCGCCGGCACCGGCTTTGGCGGCCCCGGCTACAAGTTCGAGGACGAGACCAAAGGCTCGGCTCATCGCTTCGATCAGCCCGGCAAACTAGCCATGGCCAATGCCGGACCGAATACCAACGGCTCGCAGTTTTTCATCACCGTGGCGGCTACCCCGTGGCTCACCGGCAATCACACCATCTTCGGCGAGGTGGTGGAAGGACAGGATGTAGCCGACAAGATTTCCAAGGCGCCGCGCACCAGCGGCGACAAGCCGGTGAAGGAGATCACCCTGAAGGCGGTCGTGATCGAGCGAGTGTAGCGTGTCGCAAGAAGGCATCTGGGTCGGCGTCATTCTCGGCGCGTTGCTGCTGGTGCTGATCGTGCGCCGCATACGCGAGAGACGTCAGGAGCGCGGCGGACCGGAGGTGCGCTACCTCATCCACTCCACCGATGCACCAACGGCTGCCGCGCTGGGCGCCGGCTCAGGCCTTCAGGTCACCCGCTACTACTTCCGCCACACAGATACCGCAACCGGTCCGCCCGATCCCGCCGTGTTCTATGACGAGCTCTTCGTTGACCTGCTAGATACCGAGAGCGAGCAGAAGTTCCACAACTCGATGCACGTCTGCACCCCGCGCGGCCTGGAGCAGGCAATGAAAGATGAAGGCTGGGATACGGTGATCGGCACGGAATTGCTGATCGTGCGCCGCTATGACCTGCAGGGAATCCTCAGCGGCGCGCTCGACCACCTGGAAGAAATCTATGAGATCCGCGCCCAGTTGGCGCCCAACGTCAGCCAGCGTCGCCCGGACTTGATCGGATGATCCCGTTTTACCGCAGAGGAACGCAGAGGTGATCGCAGAGAGCGCAGAGGAAGAAAAGATTCGGTCCGGCGTTCCCGTTTCGGGATTGCGTGTGCTATGCCCCTGTTAGCGCCAATTATCCGGTTTTCGAGTTGAAGCACGTTGGTAACTTGCAGTAGCTGCGTCACTTGCTAATCTAACACGCGATGAGGCGAAACATAGTCGTCGGTATCGCAGCGGCAGTGCTCGGACTATTGCTGATTAGTCTGTTCCTGTATCTGGAATTGCGCTACACCGAGAACGGTACCTTCATGCGGGAGTGGGCAGTGAAAGGTAGACCCACTTGCCGTTTCGACGACTGCATCGCCTTCATGACCAAATGGGTTCGCATTCACGAGTTCGTCCTTTCGCCGTTAGCTTCGCTACTCGTCGGGATGCTGGTTGGGAGCCTCTGTCGGGGAAGATGTTGGTTGCCTTTGCTAGTTGGCGTAACGCCAATCGTACTCATCCAATGTCCTTCGGACGTGCTTTCAGCCGTGGCGGGTTTTACCTGCATCTTTGTCGCGTGGCTTGGGGTGAAATCAGCACAAGGGGTGATGAAGCACTTTTCGGCATCGCCAAAGACACTCGCTGCGACATGATTGGCGAAAAATCGCCTTAGCGTGAGTAACAGAGTAACAGGCCAAAAGCGGCGGAAAACTCCTTCATTCCTTCGAGGCTTCGCGCCTTCGCGTTCCGAGGCTTTCTCTTCCTCAGCGCCCTCTGCGATCACCTCTGCGTTCCTCTGCGGTAAAACGGGTTAAAAAAATCCCGCCCCTTGCGAGGCGGGATCATAAGTCTTACGTCAGAATGTCTTACGCTTTCTGGGCACTAGTCTTCACCATGTTCGGGTTCAACTCGCCCCACTTGTCAACCGGCGGGATCACGCCCATGCCGATGACTTCATCTCTCAGCTTGCAGAGGTGCTTGTAGCTGTTTTCAATGGCAGCTTGTTCCTCGGCCGTTCCCTTGAGTTCGAGCAGGGTGACGCCGTCCTTCGACAGCTTCGTTTCCCAGCCCATCATGATGTTGTTGAACTTTCCATTGTTGACGTACGCGCCTGCCGGCCAACGGAAAGATGCGCCGCCGATCACAGCCTGCAGCATCTCGATCGACACATAAGACGGGCTCTGGAAGGAAGAGCGGCCGCGGAGGTCGATGATCCTCTTGCCGCCTCCAGTCACCTTTCCCTGAATCGTCTTCCACTGTTCGGCGGTCAGCTTATCGGTCCCAATCAGGCTGGTAAGCGGTTTGCCATCCACAGAAGCTGTGGAAGCGAACACCGCCATCTGCTCGCCGTGGCCACCGTAGGTGCGGCAATTCGTAACCTTGCTCCGGGAGATGCCAAAGTGCTTCGCCAGTTCGGTCTGCAGGCGGGTGCTGTCCAGCGCGGCCAAAGTGGTGAGCTTCGACGGGGCGATGCCGGCGAACAACAGAGTAACCAAGCCGGTGATGTCGGCGGGATTGAAGATGATGATGACGTGCTTCACGTCCGGGCAATATGCCTTGATGTCCTTGCCGAGTTGGGCAGCGATTTCCGCATTGCCCTTCAGTAGATCCTCGCGAGTCATGCCGGCTTTGCGTGGGGCCCCGCCGGAGGAAACCACGTACTTTGCGCCGGTGAAGGCGGTCTTGGGGTCCGCGGTCCAGGTGATGTTCACCTCGTCGAATCCGCAGTGGTACATCTCTTCCGCCGCGCCTTCCACGCCGGCGACAAAGGGATCAAACAAACAGATATTAGAGCTGAGCCCCATCATGATGGCGGTCTGGGCCATATTGGACCCAATCGCGCCCGCCGCGCCTACGATCACAATCTTCTCATCGGTAAGAAACTTCATAAGCCGTCTCCTTATATGAAATTCATCAAGATAATTCCCAGCAAGCGCATATCCTGCGCTCGCCGGGAGAACACACGCTCGATCCCAACTGCGCTATGTTGCGCAGTTGGGCGCTCGCTTACTTCGCGGCGGCAGCGGCGGCGTTCATGTTTTCGATAATGCAGGTGGCAAACTCCGAGCACTTGACCTTGGTCGCGCCTTCCATCATGCGGGCGAAGTCGTAGGTGACCTTCTTCTGCTCGATGGCGCGCTTGATCCCGTCCTCGATGAGGTTCGCCGCTTCCTTCCAACCGAGGAAGTCGAACATCATCACACCCGAAAGCATCAGAGAGCCAGGGTTGATCACGTCCAAGTCGGCATACTTCGGAGCTGTGCCGTGGGTCGCTTCAAAGATGGCGAAACCGTCGCCAATGTTGGCGCCGGGGGCGATGCCCAGGCCGCCTACCTGCGCGGCGCACGCATCACTGATGTAGTCGCCGTTCAGGTTGGTGGTGGCCAGCACCTGGTATTCGTCGGCGCGGGTGACAACCTGCTGGAAGATGGAGTCCGCAATACGATCGTTGATCAACAGCTTCTGCTTCCAGGCGCCCTTGCCGTGGGTGGCGTAGATCGCGTCGAGCGTGCTCTTCACTTCGTTGTACACGTTCTGGCGGAACTCAGGCGTGGCGAATTCCAAGCCCGGCTCGATGAGGTTGGCGTTCTGTTCGACGCTGAGGTTGGGGTCCTTGTCCTTATTGTCCAGGATCCAGCTCTCGCGCTCGGTGATCACCTTGTCGCGGAACTCGGTGGTGGCCAGCTCGTAACCCCAGCTGCGGAAGCCGCCTTCGGTGAACTTCTGAATGTTGCCCTTGTGCACCAGGGTGAGGCTCTTGCGCTTGCTGGACAAAGCATACTTCAGGGCCATGCGCACCAGACGCTTGGTGCCGGTGACGGAGATCGGCTTGATGCCCACGCCACTGTCCTCGCGGATGCGCTTGCCGGTGCCGGCCAGCATGTCGTTATTGAGGAAGTCGATGAGCTTCTTGACCTTCTCGGTTCCCTGCTGCCATTCGATTCCGGCATAAACGTCTTCCGTGTTTTCACGGTAGATCACCAGGTTCATGCGCTCGGGGTGCTTCACCGGACTGGGCGCGCCGTAGTGCTTGACCGGACGAACGCAGCAATACAGTTCCAGAATCTGGCGCAGAGCGACGTTCAGGGAGCGAATGCCGCCGCCCACGGGGGTGGTGAGGGGGCCCTTGATGCCGACGCGTAGATCCTTCAGGGCATCAATGGTGCCGTCCGGCAGCCAGGACTTGAACTTGGCCATGGCTTTTTCGCCGGCGAAGATCTCATACCAAACAATCTTGCGCTTGCCGCCGTAAGCTTTCTGGACCGCGGCGTCGAAGACCCGCACCGAAGCCTTCCAGATGTCACGGCCCGTGCCGTCACCCTCGATAAAGGGGATGATCGGGTTATCAGGAACGGTCCAATTGCCGTCCTTGTATTGAATCCTGGCGCCTTTGTCGTCAGGAACAGGAATGCCGTTGTACACCGCCATCGAAAATCCTCCCGGTTGCCTGTGTGAGGCGGACGCCCGAGCCATTAGGTCGTGGCACGACGTATATCCGCCCTGAGATACGCGAATATCTTGCGTCCCCGTAGTCGGTTTAAGTCCTTAAGGTATATAAAATTCCCAAGCTGAATGGGCCCACAGTCCTATTGCTTTCGCCTGGCATCAGGCGAGGGGCCGTGGCGGAAAGCTGATTGCAGGCCGCCCGGCGGACTCTTCCATCCGTCGGTCAGATTTTGATATTGTAGCGCAAATCTTCGGGCGCAAGCAGTGATAAATCGCCGTGCTTGGGATGAGGTTTGTGGCTGAAACGGTGAGTTAAGGTCGCTTTCTCTTGGCTCTTAGCCCGACCCAAATTGCCAAATTACAAAAGTAAATATCCCCCGGCAGAGCCGGGGGCTTTAGGATGTGAGCCGCTCAAAGCGGCTGAGCGGGGTCGCTAACGCGGCCCCGACATTCTTGGCCACCTGAAGGTGGCCCCTTCAGCGCCACATGTTCAACTGATCCAGGCGCTTGTCCTCTTCCTCCTGCGTGCGGATGTACTCTCGGATCGATGTCTCGTCCCGCCCGACCGTCGACACAAAGTATCCCCGCGCCCAGAAACTCTGCCCTACAAAATTCTGTTTCCGCCCTCCGTACACTCGCGCCAGATGAATCGCACTCTTCCCTTTCATAAACCCAACCACCTGCGCCACCGCGTACTTCGGCGGGATCGATATCAACATGTGCACGTGGTCCGCCAGCAGATGCCCTTCCTCAATCCGGCTTTCCTTCTGCTCCGCCAGTTTGCGGAACACCTCTCCCAAATACTTCCGCAACTCCCCATACAACGCTTTCCGCCGGCCCTTTGGGATAAACACCACATGGTATTTGCACTCCCATTTCGAGTGGCTTAAGCTTTCATACTCGTCCATCCAGTTTCTCCTTTGCGTGTGCTTCGCGGCTCACGCCAGGAGTTTCTTGGATGGACTCCCGTATCTGTCAAACTTCGCGTGCCTCCCCGGCAGAGCCGGGGGAACTCCCATTTCATTAGCTCAGCAGCCGCTTGTAGATGCGGCGGACCTTGGCCAGGGTGGCGGCCAATTCCTCCTCGAGCACCGCTTCCCTGCCGAGCGCACGCGCGACGAGCACGCCGACCGCCTGCCGCGCCTGTCCGCCTACCGGCAGCGCCTTGCGCGCGCGCCCCACCGCCAGACGAATCGCGTGTTCCACGGCACGAAGAAATTCTGCGGCGCGTTCCAGCTCTGCTGCGTCGCGGCTCGGGATCAGGCCACGAGCAGCCAGTTCGCGCACCCGGTCGCGCAAGTTTCCACGCAAGCTTACGTCATGGCGAACCTTCAGAAATCCGGCCAGGAAATCAATGTCGTAGATGCCGCCGGGAGCGGTCTTTAGATTGAGATTGAGGTTGAGGCCCTCCGGGCCGTTGGCTGCCAGCCGTGAGCGCATGTCGCGCAGTTCGCCGGCGAACGCCGCTTGTGCTGCGAAGCGTTGAACCAACATCGCGGTGGCCTCGATGGCCTGCCGCGCAATCTCGGCCGATCCGGCGATATAGCGCAGTTTGGCGTAGGTCACCGCCTCCCAGGCTTGCGCGTCGGAGGCAAAATAGTCCCGCAGGTAGGCAGGCGTGACCACCAGTTCGCCCTCCTTGCCGCGTGGCCGCAGGCGGGCGTCGACGGGAAACACCGACCCTTCCTGGGTATAGGCCGAGAGCACGCCAACGATCTGTTCGGCCGCCTTGGTCGCGGGGACGGATTCCAGCTCCGCGCCGCGCACGAAGATCAGATCGGCGTCGGAGAGCACGTCGGTCTCCTCGCTGCCGAGGCGTCCCAGGGCAAGCACGGCGAACTGAGCGGGGGGCGCAACGATGCGAACGGCAGCGGCGATGGCCTCCTCGGCAGCGGCCGTCGTCTCGCCCAGCGACGCGAACACATCCCGCGGCTGCAGGACGTCTCGGGCGCCGCTGGCGAAGGTGCGCCGGCGATGGTGTTGTCGCAAGGCCGCCAGCTTACCCGAATAGCTGTCGGCCGCCTCAAGCTGCGCCATCAGTTCGCTGCAGATCCCGGCTGGATTCTCGGCGCCGGAAAACAGTTCGGCGTTGCACAGGGGCGTTTCAGAGAGGGCGGCCAGGGTCTCAATCTCTTCCGGATGACGGACGAGGATGTCGGTCAACAGGTCGCTGACAGCGAACAGTTGCAGCGCCCGCTGCATGGCTTCCGGATTGCGAGCCACCGCCGCATAGCGCTCCGAACTGGTAAAGGCGGCGTCGAGGAAGCGCGCGAGGTTGCGATGCGTGTGCGCCTCGGCGGTGCGTTCCTGCAGTGTCCTGTGCAGGGCCGGCGAATCGACCGCCAGTCGCGCCATCATTTGCTGATGCGGGTCTTCCCTGCTCGCGGACTCGACCCCAGCCAGCGCATAGCCGGAGTTTAGAGAGATCTCCGGAAGCGCTATGGCCGGCACCTCTGGTGCTTGCGCAGAGGATGATGTCGCGGGCCTGGCCTCCTGCTGGGATTGCTCCTGCTGGAGCTGCTGCTGATCCAGAATGCCGGCATAAACCTCCGCCACTCGCGCCATGTGCTGCTGCACCAGAGCGACAAAATCATGCGGCAGGTATCGCCGCGACTCATCGTCGCCCATCGCGCGATACAAGTTGCGGAGTTCGTCTTCGTCTGCCGGCAGGCGATGGGTCTGCTGGCCCCGGCGAATCTGCAGGCGATGCTCGACTTTGCGGAGGAACTCGTATCCGGTGCTCAGCGCCTGGTATTCTTTGCCGCTGATGTGGCCCTTGTCGTGCAGCTTCTGCAGCGAAAACAACGTCCCGCCGGAACGCAGCCATAGCTCTGTGCCGCCGTACACGCGTTGCAGGCATTGCACCAGGAACTCGATATCGCGGATGCCACCGCGATCGAGTTTGACGTCGATGCCGGTCTCCTTGTGGACCGTCGCGCGAAAGCGGCGGTGGCTGCCAATTCTGTCGAGTGCGCGAATGGCCGTCTCGATGGCGCCAAAGTTCAGCCGTGCCGTGTACACGTAAGGCTGAACCCGGCGGATGAAGCCGCGCGCCAATTGCTGATCGCCGGCGGAATGGCGGACCTTGATCAGCGCCTGCCGCTCCCAGTCCTGGGCGCGAACGGCGTAATACTGGATGGCGTGCGCCAGCCCCACAGCCGGTTCCCCTTCGCCGCCCTGCGGCCGCAGCCGCAGGTCCACGCGGAAGGCGGCGCCCTCGTGCGTGTGCCGCGAGAGCATCTCCGTAATCTGCTGCGCCAGCCGCACGAAGAACTCGCGGTTCGACATGCCGCCCGAGGTTTCGCCGTCCTCGGAATACAAGAACAGCAGGTCGATGTCCGACGAGTAGTTCAGCTCGTTTCCTCCGAGCTTGCCCATGGAGAGCACGGTGAACGGCGTATCGAGCAGGCGGCCATCGACATCCGTGTGCTGGGGAGTGCCATAACGATTCCGCAGGGCGGATTCGGCCTCGCGGTATGCCTCCTCGATCAACACGTCCGCCAGCGCCGAAATCTCCGCCGTGGTCTCGGCCAGGGTGGCGATGCCCAGCACATCGCGCAACAGAATGCGGACATACTCGCGGCGCTTGAAGCGCGCCAGCAGCACCGAGGTGTCGTTCTCCAGCGAGCGCGACCGGAAGCGGGCGAAGGACTGCTGAATCTCTTCCCGGGAGCGGCTTCGATCCAGACCCTTGTCTCGTAACAAGCCTTGGAACAGCTCGGGGTTGTGAATCAAGGTCTGGCCGAGAAACTGGCTATAGCCGAAGATCACCAGCGCGTAATGGATCAGGAACTTATGTTCGTCGAAGCGGGAGACGATATCCCGGGCCGCCGAGGTGAGCTGCTCGAAGAGGTTGAGCGCCGAGTCCGGATCGGGCAAATCCGAGGCCAGCAGAGACACTAGCTTCGCAACGCCTTCCGGCACGCGCTGGCCGATCAGCGCCAGGTTCGCCGCGGCCTGCTGCGGATCGCGAAACACAAGCCCGGCGAACGCTCTCTCCAGTTTGGGCTCTGAGCGCTCCAAACATCGAGCATATCAGTTCCCCGTTTGCAGCAGGGTGAAAGCTCGCCGGTAAGAGTAGCGAACTTGTATCGTTTCCCGTTTCCCGTCTTCCGTCTCGTTTCCCGTTCACCATCACCAGCGACGGAGAACGGAGAACGGAATAGCACACCAAAAAATAAGGCCGCCGTATCCGGCGGCCTAGCGTCTCGCTGCACAGCATCTACAAGGTGGACTCGATTTCAAAACCCCAGGCTTCCAAAAGCGGCTCGGGGATGTACTTCGAATTCTTGTTGCGCCGCGCCCACTCCCGCAGGCGGGTAGAACGCACATACTGGTCCGGCAGGAGCTTGAACTCGCGAACCACTTGCTCGAATTCCGTGATTGTTGGAGTCACCGGACCAATCGGCTCCGGTTTACCCCAGTTGGGATTGCCACGTCGACGTGCCATCAGTTACATCCTTTAAAAGTATGTTCTATTTCGTGCGGATTGATTCTTCGATTCCTCACCGCTCCGGATGGATTCAAAACGACTCTATAAACATCCGAGGCCCCGCAGGGCCGAGTGAGGAATGCCCCAGAAACGCTTTATTCTACCCCGAAAATCGAGCCTCTGCAATGGGAAACTCTGTGGAAAATCAGGCACTTAGGCGAAATTCAACTGTTTCCTGGCGCAAGTGTCTGACAATAAGACGGCTACACTTTAGATCTGGAGCGGTACAGGGGCCTGTGTCGATTGGGACACAACCACGGAAAAACCCTACGGGAGCCCGCAGCCGAAATCCTGACGCGTAGCGGAAGGATCTTACAAATGGTGCCCGGGGTCGGAATCGAACCGACACGTCCCTTGCGGGACTCGGGATTTTAAGTCCCGTGCGTCTGCCAGTTTCGCCACCCGGGCATATCGGGGTAAGTTGCTACTGCTAAATCACTTGTACCACATTCGAGCACGCTGAGTCAGTACGGGTAACCGCGCTAGTGCCAGTTTTGGTGTCAGTTGATGTTTCCTGAGGGGCTGCGGCTCTCAATGAGCCGTTCCACTGCCGCCAGCTTGTGGGATGGTGCTCGATGAGCATATCGACACATCATTGAGATTGTCTTAAGGACCCATTCGCGTCCCTCCAGATATTTTCTTGCTTGTGATCCACGTCACACGCTCTAGTGATATAGTAAGAACGTTGTACTCAGGAGCGAATCAAATGAGCGCACCTTACGGACTGGAAATCGTCGACAATTGCACGACTTGCACGTTGCGCGACAAGGGCTTCTTCTGCGACCTCCCCAAGCCCAGCCTGGAGGCGTTCCAAGCCATCACGTTCCCCGCCTCGTACCCAAGTGGCGCCATGCTGTTTTCCCAAGGCCAGAAGCCGCGCGGCGTTTTCCTGCTCTGCAAGGGCAGCGCAAAACTCTCGATTACTGCCTCCGATGGCAAGACGCTCATCTTGAGGATAGCCAAACCTGGCGAGATGCTGGGCCTGCATGCCAGCGTCTCCGGCACCCCTTACGAGATGACGGCTGAGACCCTTCATCCCAGCCAAGTTAACTTCGTCCGTCGCGAAGACTTCATGAAGTTTCTCCGCGAGCACATCGACGGATGCCTGCAAGCCGCTAAGCACCTGAGTTCCAGTTGCCAAGCTGCCTATGAGCAGATTCGGTCACTGGGCCTGTGCCACTCGGCCCGCGAAAAGCTGGCCGGCGTCCTGCTCGAATGGGCGGCCATTGGCGGGGAGAACACTGCAGAAGGGACCCGGGTGAAGGTGGCGATGACACACGAGGAAATCGCGCAGGTGATCGGCACCTCGCGGGAGACCGTCACGCGCACTCTGGGGGAGTTTCGCACCGAACAACTCGCCTACATCAAAGGCGCCAACCTGGTTATTCGCAACCGGCCAGCGCTGGTTGCCATGCTTGGGGGCTAACCGCGCCATTGGCGTTTTCTTTTGAGCGGCGGTAGCGCCTGGGGAGCTTAGTACTGATGACGAGCACTTGGGACTGGCTAAAAGCCTTGCCCGGCATTGCCCCGTCTGGCCAAGCAGAATCTCGATAAACAGTAGGCACAATATCTATTCAGGAGGCGAATAGATTAGCCAGTAGGCGGAATTATTATTTGCCTCCGCACACTCACTCAATCAGCGGCAACTTCTATTCCACGGTCACCGACTTCGCCAAGTTGCGCGGCTGGTCTACATCGCAGCCACGGCGCACGGCGATGTGATAGGCCAACAGTTGCAGGGGCACGATCTCCAGGATCGAGCTGAGCAACTCCGGCGCGGGGGGCACGAAGACGACATGATCGGCAGCCTCGCGGATCTCCTCGTCGCCTTCGGTGGCCACGGCGATCACCTTGCCCGAGCGCGCCTTCACCTCTTTCAGGTTGGAAAGCGTCTTTTCGTAGCGCTGGAGCGAAGCGGCGTCGTGCTCATCGTGCGTGGCCAGGATCACCACCGGTAGATTCTCGTCGATCAGCGCGTTGGGCCCGTGCTTCATCTCCCCGGCGGGGTAGCCTTCGGCGTGGATGTAGGAGATTTCCTTCAACTTGAGTGCGCCTTCCAGCGCGATCGGGTAATGGACGCCGCGACCCAGAAAGAGGAAGTCCTGCGCGCGACTGTAGGCCTTGGCCAGGTCCTCGTATTCCTCTTCATGAGCGAGAATCGATTCCAGCTTGCCGGGAATGCGGTTCAGTTCGTCAATGTAGCGGCAGATCTGGTCGCTGGGGAGCGTGCCGCGCTTCTCCGCCAGATAGAGCGCCAGCAGAAACAGCGCGGTTAGTTGGCCGGTGAATGCCTTGGTGGAGGCCACGCCGATCTCCGGACCGGCATGGGTATAGATGGTGCCGTGCGCCTCCCGCGTCACCATCGAGCCGACCACGTTGCAGATGGCCAGCGTCTTGACTCCCTTGCTCTTCGACTCGCGCTGCGCCGCGATGGTGTCCGCGGTCTCGCCCGATTGGGTGATCAGCAGGGTCAACTCGTGCGGCGTGAGAATCGGGATCGCGATAGCGGTACTCGCTGGCGTAGTCCACTTCGACCGGAACCCGGGCCAGCCGCTCGATCATGAATTTGCCGGCCAGCCCGGCATGCCAACTGGTGCCGCAGGCGGCGATGTTGATCTTCTTCAGCTCGCGGAATTCGTCGTCGGCGATCTCCATCTCATCCAGGAAAACCCTGCCCGTGTCCAGCGAAACGCGCCCCATGGTGGTATCGCGCACGGCTCGCGGCTGCTCGTAGATTTCCTTGAGCATGAAGTGCTTGAAGCCGCCCTTCTCCGCCATGATCGGGTCCCAGGTGATGTGCTGCACCTGGCGGGCGATGGGGTGTCCGTCGAAATCGGTTACCTGCACGCCGTCCGGCGTGATGACGGCGAGATCGCCGTCGGCCATGAAGAACAGGTCGCGCGTGTGATACAGGATGGCCGGCACATCGGAGGCGACAAAGTATTCATCTTTGCCCAGGCCGATCACCGCCGGCGGACCATTGCGCGCGGCCACGATCTTGTTGGGCTCGTCGATCGCGATGACCGCGAGCGCGAAGACGCCCGTCAACTGCTTCACGGTCTGGCGGACGGCCTCTTCCAGCGAAGGCCGCTTGCCGTCGGGGCTTTTCAGGAAGTATTCCTCGACCAGGTGGGCGATGACCTCGGTGTCGGTTTCCGTCGAAAAGGTGTGGCCTTGCTCGCGTAGCTTGCGCTTGAGTTGCACGTAGTTTTCGACGATGCCGTTATGCACCACGACGATGCGGCCAGTGCAATCGCGGTGAGGATGCGCATTCTCTTCGCTGGGGCGGCCGTGCGTGGCCCAACGGGTGTGGCCGATGCCGTAGGTCCCATCCAGCGGCTTGAGGCGGATCACCTCTTCCAGATTGCGCAGCTTGCCCTCGGCGCGCCGGATCTGCAGACCATCGCCGTTTCCGGCCACGGCAATGCCCGCCGAATCATAACCGCGATATTCCAGCCGCTTCAGTCCGTCCAGGATGACGGGGACGACCCGCTTCTTACCAACGTAGCCAACAATGCCGCACACGGTTCACCTCTCGCCTGCGGAAAGCAGGGGATACAGGCTAAATGATTACTGTAGAATAGCGGGTTTTGTGCTGCCGGACGACCATTTCTCGCCTCAAAACGTACCAACGTAACGTAACGTTTTGGGCACCCCGGGGAGGGAAAAGCTCCCAGTATCTACTCCTCCAGCTTGTAGCTGAATTCCTCGATGACCGGATTGGTAAGCACCTCGCGCGCAATGCGCTCCACCTCGGCCTGTGCTTGCTGGCGATCGAGTTCGCCGTCGACCGTCAACTCGAAATATTTACCCTGGCGCACATCGCCCACGCCACGATAGCCCATTTTCTTTAAGGCGTTGTGAATGGTCTTGCCCTGCGGATCGAGCACGCTTTTCTTCAACGAAACGTAGACGTAGGCTTTCACGATGAAACGATTATAAGGAAAGCACCGAGCCCTCAGCAAACCAGCGAATCGCCTAGGTGTGCCGCGCGACATAGAAAAGAAACGCGAAAATCACCACGGGAATGAGCGCGAGCATGGCGTAGAAAGCGATTCTCCGTGACAGCGGCGAGCGGCGGCTCTTCCAGTTGTGCATCTCCTCCCGGTCGGCCACTCCCACCTGCTCGGGATGCTCCAGGTCCCTGGCGAACTCTCTCGCATTGGGGTAGCGGTTGCGCGGTTCCCGTTCCAGGGCGCGGTAGATGATCTCCTGCAGCTCCGGTGAAATCTCGGGATTCAGCTCCCGCGGTGGAACGGGGTTGTTCAACAGCCGGTCGTTCATGATGGCGAAGGCGTTGGGGCCGCGGAAGGGCGCCTCCCCGGTGAGCATCTCGTAGAGCATCACCCCGAGCGCGTACAAGTCGCTGCGGGCATCGCCGCGCTTGCCTTTGACCTGCTCCGGCGAGATGTAGTCGGGCGTGCCCAGCGTGTTCGACAGCTTGGCGAAGGTGATGCGCCGCGCGGCATCGCTGCCCGCGATGCCGAAATCGATCAGCTTGATGTGGTCGTCGGCATCCACCATGATGTTTTCCGGCTTCAGGTCGCGGTGCACCACCCCCTGCGAGTGGATGTAGGCGAGCGCTCCGCAAATTTCCAGGGCAATGCGCACCGCCCGCTCCGGCGGCAGCTTCTTCTCCTCGTGCATGAGCTTGCGCAGAAGCCGGCCTTCGACCCACTCCTGCACCATGTACAACCGGCTGCGGTCCGCGTCGGTGAACACTTTAACGATTCCGGGATGATCCAGCTTCTCGCCGATGGTTTCTTCGCGCTGGAAGCGTTCGTAGAAGATGGTGTCGCTCTCCATCTCGGGATGAGGGAGCTTGATGGCGACGTCGCGACCGGTGTTCAGATCCTTGGCGCGGAAAATCGAGGCCATGCCGCTGCGAGCGACCAAGGCTTCGATGAGGTAATGATCGAGTTGCTCGCCGACGTGTAGTGAGTTCATTGAATGGTCGTTCGTTGTTGGTCGTTCGTCGTTGGCAAACCTTTAGCCGCTGATAACCGCTGATTCACGCTGATCCGGTTTGTCATTCCGAGCGAAGCGAGGAATCCCTTTCACAGCTAGGAAATAAAGCGATTCCTCGCTTCGCTCGGAATGACAAGGGTGTTCTCAGCAGCCGCAATCGCCGAAGCCGTTTGCTAACGACAAACGACCACCGACCAACGACCAGGATCACTGGATCCGATACGGCTTGCCACGATACATGCCCACGCGCTCCACGCCCTTGACCCGGATCAACTGAACCGTGACATTATCCCCGCCGTCGCTCTCGTTCGCAAGCTGCACCAGTTCGCGCGCCGCCAGATTCAGGTCGGTTTGGCGACTGAGCACGCGGGCCATCTCGCTGTCGGGAATCGCGCCGTGCAGGCCATCGGAACAGAGCAACAGAACGTCGCCGGTGCTGAGCAGGGTTTCCGTGGTGTCGACCGCGACGAACAGGTCGTGTCCCACCGACCGGCTCAGCATGTGGCGCGCGGCGGATTTCTCCGCTTCGCGCGACGACAGCACGCCCATGCGGAACTGATCGTTGGCGACCGTGTGATCCCGCGTAAGGAGCGATGCCTTTCCATGGCGGATCAGGTAGCAGCGAGAATCTCCGACATGAGCGATGACCGCCCGGTCGAAACGCAGAGCGCAGGCCACGATGGTGGTCGCCATCGCCGCCCCTCTGAGTGGTCCCGTGCTGCCGTTGTGCCCCGCCTCGTAAACGTCCGCGTTGGCCTGCTGTACCAGATTGGAGAGCAGCGTCGGCAAAGGCTCGCCGGGAGCGGTGCTGCTGAAGCCCGCAAGGATGCTCTCCACCGCCGTACGCGAGGCCACCTCGCCGTAATCGTGACCGCCCACGCCGTCGGCGAGCACAAACATCCAACCCCGGCTGCGCGCCTGCTTCTCATCGGCGGGCACGGCATGGCCGCAATAGTCCTCGTTCTGCTCGCGGACGCGGCCCACGTCGGAAAGTTCGGCAAATTCAAGCTTCAGCATAGAAGGTTGCGGCGCGCGCAATCGGTCGTCAACGGAAGAGTGCTGCCGACCAACTATGTTACGGCGTTCGAACATGATCAGCTCCGAAAAGTTAGCTTCCCATCCACGCGTCAATCTCCCCTAAGAAACACCTGCCACAGAGGCACCGAGACACAGAGAAGAACAGGTCCTTCGCTTCGCTCAGGATGACAATTCAATTTCTTTCTCTGTGTCTCGGTGCCTCTGTGGCAGGTGTTCATTTTTTGGAGATTACATCTCAATAGCCGCCGAGGGGCGCGCACCTCATTACAGTTGAAAAAGTCCGGGACAGGCATGCACCCGTCCCGGTTGCCGTGCCGTTACAGGATCGCGGTTGGCCGCGCCGAGACCAGCGTGGTCCGCCCGCTACTCTTGCTGGAGCGGATGAAGTAAATCCCGCCATAGATGGCCCACACTGCCGCGATGCCCAGCGCCAGCAGTGGCTCCATCTTGGTGCCATAGCCCATGAACGGACCGATCAGATAGAACGCCATGCAGGCCAAGTTGGCCACCAAGCCGAACAGCGGGATCAGCACGTGCTTCAAGACGCTGAAGTTCGGGTGCTTGTGATAGGCCACCATGCAGACAAAGCAGCTCAACATGTAAAGCAGGAAGGTGCCGAAGTTCGAGGCCAGCGTAACCGTCAGCAATGAATTCGGCAGGGCCGCCATTTTGTCGTGCGTGGTGTAGCCGACGCTGGACCAGAAGCCGTGCGGTAGCGCCTGGATGGCAGCGTCGGCCGGAGCGCCGGCATCGCCGAAGGCCAGGCATACGCCGATGCAGCCGATGACGGCCGAGATCACCGCCAGCGTCCAGATCGCCTTGTGCGGCGTCAGGTTCTTGCCGTGCAACAGGCCGAAGTGCTCAGGCACTTCCGCATCCTTGCCCATGGCGTAGGTAACGCGCGCGCCGGTGTTCATGCACGACAGCGTGGTGCCGATGATCGCCAGGAACACGGTAAAGGCTTCCACCAGCATGAAGATGCGGCCGCGGCCGATGCCGAACAGCGCGTCGCCCACCACGATCATCATGTCGCCGATCGGGGCGGCCGATCCCGCCGCGCTCTGCATGGTGTAACCGCTATTGAGGAAGTAGTTAGCCGCAAAGTACTCGATCAGGTAACAGAAGGCGCCCTGCACAAGCAACGATGTAATCACCGCGATGGGGATGTCGCGCTTCGCATTCTTGGCTTCCCCGCCCAGTGAGGTGCAGGACTCAAAGCCCACCAGGATCAGGATGGCCACCGTGGCCTGCACGAATACCCAGCCCCAGTTGTGCGCGCCGATCACCGAGTGCGCGTTCTCGTGGGAGAGGAACTTGCCGCTGTCGTCCGCCGTCGGATAGCTGATCTTGAACGGCACCGGCTTGCCGGCCGCGTCCAACTTCGGCTGCGGCACTTGATTGCTGTCGCGCACGATGGTGTCGGTATCCTTGCCATCGGGCCCCTTGGTCGTCTGGGTAGCAAACTCGTAGGTGTACGCCGCGCTGGTGGTCGAGTCGAACTGGAAGGCCACGCTGCCCGGCGGATGGTTCATGCGGTAGCCCAAGGCGATGACGGAGAACACGATCAACGCCGTAATCTGAATGACGTTGATGCCGATGGCCACGCCCGTGGACCCGCTCACACCGCGATAGGCGATGTAGGCCACCGCGAAGGAGAACACCACGCACACCGCCATCATGAACATCGTGCCCGGATTCGAGGCGCTCATGAAGTTGGGCCACAGCGTCCCGGCCAGGTAGCCGCACAGGATGCCCATGACCGCCACCATCACGCCCGGATAGATCCAGTAGTAAAGGTGCGAGCCCCAGCCAATGATGAACTTGGCCAGCCGGGCATAGCGCCACGCCTTATCGTGGTTCAGAAAAGATTGCTCGGCGAAGTAATAGGAGCTTCCCGGCCCGGGATACAACTTGGCCAGTTCCGCGTAACTTACCGCCGTTGCCAGGCAGAGCAACAACGCCAGGAAGATGCCCAGCCACATGGCCGGGGAAGTGGCGCCAGTTGTCGCCTGGATGTAAAAGGTCAGCCATAGGAAAGCCCCAGGGGCGATGAGCGCCATGGCGTTCATCGTCAGCCCGGTCAGTCCCAGGGTCGGTTTCATTTCAACCGCATTGTTCTCGGCCACGGGATAAGCTCCTTCTTCACTTTTAACGAAGTTTTGAGGTATGGTGGCCTACAGCGTGGGAACTCGGGTCCCTAAACCTGTACCCAAGCTGTAGTCCTGATAGTCCGGAGTCGGGGATGTGGGGTCCCCAACAAGCGGGAAGCGCTTGTTGGGGCAATTCAGCATCCCCGGCCCCGCGATGTGTTCTACGTGCTCTCTATTTAGTTCTGCGGTTCCAGGACGAAGACCACCCCGGCCGCTATCGTGTTTTGACCCTTTTCGAACCGGCTAGCCCCCGTGGGGAAGAATTCCCGGTTCGATTGATCGTGACGGTATTCCAGCCGCGTGATCAGGTGGGTCGCAATGCGCCGCTCCAGAGTCGCCGTGACTTCCTGCACGTGCTGCGGTCCCGGCGCGCCAATCAACCCGACGCCATTGGGGAGGCTGTTATTGAACGCTAGGGCGCCAATCGTGTAGCCGTCCGGATCGTTGTAGTACTCATAGCGCGTGGCTACCGCCCATTTCGGGTTGAACTGGTACTTGATGTATCCCGCTCCGCCCCACCATTCGACCGACTTGTTGGGCACACCCGCCAAGTCTTGCGCCAGCGTGCCTTCCACCCGGCCGTAATCGCCATTGGCCATCAGGGACAGCTTGGCGGTGGGGTTATAGGTGATCACAGTGTCGAACAGGTTGCGCCAGTGACTGCCGTCAGCTTGCACCGCGCCCGGGCCGCCCATCCAGTTCTCCGTGACCGCCAGCTTCTTCGTAGCGGTATAGACGAAGGTCACACCGCCCGTCTTTCCGCTATTGTTGTAGCCAGTAGAGGAGTCGTGAATAACGTCATTCCAGCCGTTGACCACATAACCGGTCACTGAAACTTTCGGATTGAACGTGTACGCGGCACTCAGGCCATAGTGGTAGAAGGGAATGGCATAGTTAAACAGCAGGCTGCGCGAATAGTTCCAGTTGCCATTGGTCTCAATGACCTCGGCGCCATTCGGGGTTACGAACTTGCCCACATTGATCTGCAGGCCCTTGCCCACGGGGGCCAGATAGGAAAAATATGCTTCCTTGACGTGCTGTAAGAATGTCGGGTCGCCGCCGCTGACGGTGTTGACCACGTTCATGGCATCGCCGAAACCGAAGATGACTTTGTAGCCCAGGCGATTGTCGGCGTCCGGCGCCTTGACCACGCCCATCTCGATCAGGTTCAGGGCGAACTGATTGCTGCGCGCATCGAACAGACGCAATGCGGTACTGCGGCCCAAAGGTTGGCTAAAGTCCGGGTGGTTAATGTTATAGCCATAGTAGCCATCTACCAGCCCGGTGACGGTAGCGCCACTCAGCACGCTGGAAATGCCGGCCAGCGGATCGGGCTTGGCGGGCGCCGCGGGCGCGCCTGGTGCAGCCGCCGCAGCGGCCGGGGCCGCAGCCGGCGCCTTCAGGGCGGCGACTTCGGCATTCAGCTTCTCAATCTCGGTTTGCAGCGCCTGAATGCGCTGATCGACATCCGCCGTCTGCGCGAACAGAGCCAGCGGACACAATAGAGTTATTAACGCAACCACGGCAATGAGTTTTCTGGTCATCAATCTTGGTTCCTCCCGACCATATAGGCCGACACTATTATCAGTCCGGCTTTCCAAGCAGAGTACGTTTCTAGTAGAGCTCAGTCCAACGCAGAGTTTCCATGGGAAGCATCGCCTTTCCTCTCAGAAATTGCGATTATCAGGGGGATAAAGAGCTTTTATATCGTTTAACGATATATAGATTGAAAATTCGACCTCTTGGGAGCTGCAGAAGTGCTAGGCAGGAAAAGGTGAAACCTGCCACAGAGACACAGAGGATTTGTTTTTCTTCTCGGTGCCTCTGTGGCTCTGTGGCAGGTGTTTCCGGCGCCCTACTCGCCCGGCTCGAAGCGGTAGCCGACCCAGGGTTCGGTGAGGATATAGCGTTTGGAACTCTGCTCGGGCTCCAGCTTCTTCCGGAGGTGGCCGACGAACACCCGCAGATACTCCGGCTGGCATACGCTGTTTTCTCCCCAGACCGAGGCCAGCAACGCACGATGGGTAATCACACGTCCTGGGCGCCGCGCCAGGCAGACCAGCAGCTCGAACTCCTTGGGCGTGAGGCGCACTTCCTGATCGTTCAGGTGCACGCTGTGAGCCTGCAGGTCGATCCGGAAATCCCCGATGGCGATAGTGTCCGATTCCGGTTCCGCCGGCGCCGCCGAGCGCCGCAGCGCGGCCCGCACCCGGGCCAGCAACTCGTTCACGCTGAAGGGTTTGGTAACGTAATCGTCGGCGCCCGCATCGAGCGCTTCCACCTTGATCTGCTCCTCGCCTTTGACCGACAGAACAATGATGGGCACGGCCGACTTCTTGCGAATCTCGCGGCAGAGCGCCAAGCCATCCATACCGGGCATGTGCAGGTCGGTAATAACAAGGTCCGGCGTCCACTCGCGATAGGTATGCAGTGCCTCTTCGCCATCCCTTGCCGTGCGCACCGCGAAGCCGTGGCCGGACAGGGTCGTCTTCAGCACGCGAGTAATCTGCGGCTCGTCATCGACGATCAGGATATTGCGTTTGTCCGTGCTGGCCGGCATGGTGCTCTACTTTACCTCTTGGGTCACGATGTGGACGTCCACCGGCGGCGCGTCCCGCAGGAAGCGGTGGATCGCGGAAAGATAAAGATACCTTTTCCACCCGGTCTGCGCGGAGCGCCCGAAGACCACCTGGGTGATGTGCTTCTCCCGCACCACCTGCGCCACCGCCGCGGCCACAGCTTTGCCCTGGGTGCGGACCACGTGCGCGCCCAGATCCTCGGCAAAGCGGACATTCTGGGCCAGCGAGCGCTGCCGCTCGGGAGTCTCGTCCACCCCGATATCCACATAGATCACGTACAACTCGGCATCGGTGCGTTGCGCCATTCGGGCGGCGCGGGCAATCAGGTATTGGGCCGCCGGATTGGAACTGATGCAGACGCCGAAGCGCTCATGAATGGCCACCGGATGGGCGAAGTGTTCCGTTTCCAGCGCCGATTCCAGGCTGCGATCGACCGCCCTGGTGACCTGTTGCAGCGCCAACTCGCGCAGGGCCATCAGGTTCGCCGGCCGGAAAAAATGGCCCAAGGCTTTTTCGGCGCGATCCACCGGGTAGATGTCGCCGCGCCGCATGCGCGTTTGCAGTGCCTCCGGGGTCAAGTCGGTCAGCACAATCTCGTTCACCCGCTGCATCACCCAGTCGGGAACGGTTTCGCGCACCCGGACCCCGGTAATGTTGTAAACCAGCGGGGTGACGCTCTCGACGTGTTGCACGTTCATGGTCGAGATCACATCGATCTTGGCATCGAGCAGCTCCATGACATCTTCGTAGCGCTTGGGGTGCTTGCTGCCTTCGATGTTGGTATGCGCCAGCTCGTCCACCAGCACGACTTGCGGCTTGCGCGCCAGGATGGCGTCCACGTCCATCTCTTCGAAGTTGGCGCCTTTGTACTTCATCTGGCGCCGGGGCACGGCTTCCAACTGGGACGCCAGCTCGGCGATTCCCCTGCGCCCATGCGTCTCGACCAAACCAAGGACTACCTCTTCGCCCCGGCTATTTCGCCGAATGCCCTCACTGAGCATGTTGTAGGTCTTGCCAACCCCAGGGGCATAACCGAGGAAGAGCTTGAAAATCCCGGCTTTCTTCTCGGGCGCGGTTTCTTCCAGCCATTGTTCGGGCGTCTTCGCCATCGGATCTCTTCGAGCTCCTCACGAGAAAGCCGCGGATTGGACTACAATCGGGCGCGTGAATCATCCCGTACCCAGGCAAATCATACGCTCCGCCGGCACCGCGGCAGCAGTGTGCGTGATTACCCTAGTCTATTTCAAGTTTCTGCATGCGAATCAGGCGACGGTTGGTTTCACCTTCCTGCTGGCGATCCTCGTTGTCTCGACCGTGTGGGGCTTGGTTTCCGCCACCATCATGGCGCTATTGGCGACGCTCGCCTACAACTTCTTTTTTCTGCCGCCCATCTTCAAATGGACCATAGCCGATCCCCAGAACTGGATCGCTCTTTTCACCTTTCTGGTGACGGCGGTGGTGGCCAGCCAATTGGCGGCGCGCGCGCGGCGCGAGGCGTCCCACTCCCGTCAGCGGCGGCGGGAGGTGGAGCGGCTCTACGAGTTCAGCCAGCGTTTGCTGGTGACCGACCACGTGCTCGAACTGTTGAACAGCATCCCACGCCATCTCCTCGAAACCTTCGGCGGCGTTGGGGCGGCCATGTTCCTGGATGCCAAGGACCAGATGTACTACTCCGACGTGGCCAGCCGCTCGTTCTTCACGCCGGAACAGATGAAGGCGGTGAGCAGTCGTGGCGAGCCCGTGTTGCAGCGGGATTCCGGCATCTCCTTCATGCCGTTGCGGATCGGAGTCCGCTCCGTGGGAAGCATTGGTCTGACGGGTGGCGAGCTCTCGCGTGAAACCCTGGAGGCGATCGGCAGCCTGGCGGCCATTGCCATCGAGCGCGCTAACACGGTGGAGAAACTGACCAAAGCCGAAGCGGGCCGGGAGAGCGATCGCCTGCGCAACGCCCTGCTGGATGCCGTCACCCATGAGTTTCGCACCCCGCTGACTGCCATCAAAGCATCGGCGGAAACCCTGCTGAACGGCGCCGGAGTCACGCTCAATCCCGAGCAACAGAAGGAACTGCTGACGGTCATCAACGAAGAGAGTGACCGGCTGAATCATCTGATCGGAGAGGCGACCGAGGTCGCCAGGCTGGATGCCGGCAGTGTCGAACTTACGCTCGCGCCGCACCACATCCGCGAGGCCATCGATGGCGCCCTTCAGAACTCGCGGCAGCACCTGCAGCCACATCCCGTCGAGGTCATGGTAGCGGAAAAGATACCCATGGTTCGCATGGACCTCGACCGCATCCAAGAGGTGCTCTGCCAATTGCTGGAAAATGCCGGCAAGTACTCGCCCCCGGAGGCCCCGATCCACATCACAGCAGAGCTGCGCGATTCGACCGTGGTCACCAGTGTCGCCGATCACGGCCCTGGTATAGACGACGTCGAACAGACGATGATCTTCGAGAAGTTCTATCGCGGGCGCGACCAGCGGGTGCTTATCCAGGGGACCGGGATGGGCTTAGCCATTGCCAAGGCAATTGTCGAGCTGCACGGCGGAACGCTCGCTGTGACCAGCCAGGTCGGACGGGGCTCGGTTTTTTCGTTCACTTTGCCGGTGTGAGCGAACCAGTGGTCAGTGGCCAGTGGCCAGTGGTCAGTGGGCACCGTGCCCTATCGGGACTTTTCTCAAGCAGGTTTCACGAAGGTGTCCTTGTTCACAAACTCCCGGTCGATATGCTCGATGATTTGCTCGCGCACTCGCCGGAAGATGCTCATCCGCTCTTCCTGTGTCCCTTGCGCGGCAGCAGGGTCTTCAAAACTCCAGTGCAAAAACTTCCAAGTGCCGGGGAAAATCGGACATCTTTCCTTGGCGTTGTCGCAGACCGTAACGATGTAAGGAATTGTTTGCCCAAGGAGGCTGACCACGTCCTTCGAGGTCTGCCGAGAGATGTCGATGCCGATTTCGGCCATGGCCTCAACGGCCAGCGGATTCAACCCCTTCGGTTCAATACCAGCACTCATCGCGGTGAAGCGGTCCGACGCCACAGACCGCAGATAACCTTCGGCCATCTGGCTTCGGGCTGAATTCCCGGTGCAGAGAAACAGGACTTGGGGCTTCATGTGGAACTCCTATGCGGCTCACAGAGGATGGCGCCGACAGCTATCGCTGGACATGCAGTATATTCCGGCTCTGTTAACACGCCGTTAAAGGAGACGGGCACCCTCGATTGCTGGGGTAATTCGCCTGTCAAAAGTTATTTTTTCTCTCTGCCCTCTGCGATCCCTCCGAGTCCTCTGCGGTAAGACGGTCTATCAGCTCTTTCCACTGCTGACGGTCTTTGCGCTCAGGCGGGAGCGGAATTGCTGGTAGGTGATGAAGCCCCCGGGCAGGTTCTTGGCCTTGAAGCCGTTCTGCAGCAGGATGCGCAAGGCGTAGTAGGAGCGCTGCCCAACGCCGCAATGGAGCCAGATCTCACGGTCGCGCGGCAACTCGGCCAGCCGGTCGCGAAGCTGCGGCAACGGGATGTTGGTCGCGCCTTCAATGTTTCCCTTGGCGAACTCGGAGGGTTCGCGCACATCGAGGATCATGGCGTCGGTCCCGGGCAGAGCCTCCCAGGTCGTTAGCGGGACGTCACCGCGCACTACATTGGCGGCGATCATGCCGGCCATGTTGACCGGGTCTTTAGCGGCGCCGTATTGCGGCGCGTAGCAAAGCTCGGCTTCTTCCAGATCGAAAACCGTGGCCTGTTTCTGGATCGCCATGGCAATCACGTCGATGCGCTTTTCAGCCCCTTGCTCCCCGACCGCCTGGGCGCCGAGCACGCGGCCATCTTTCCCCGAGAACAGCAATTTCATGTGGATGGGCTTGGCCCCGGGGTAATAGCCGACATGCTGCGCGGGATGGAGATATATCTTCTCGTACGCGATTCCGGCGCGGCGCAGCGCCTTCTCGTTTGCGCCGGTAGCAGCGATTGTCAGGCCGAAGACGCCGCAAACCACGGTCGATTGCACGCCGCGAAAATGCGCGGAACGGCCGCAGATGGAATCGGCGGCCACGCGCCCCTGGCGGTTCGCCGGACCTGCCAGTGGAACCAGGTTCCATTCGCCGGTGACAACGTCCCGGATTTCGACGGCGTCGCCCACCGCCCAGATGCGCGGGTCGTTGGTGCGCATGGCATCATCGACGCGGATGCCGCCCCGGTCCCCGATCTCCAACCCCGCCTCTTTTGCCAGCTTGGTTTCCGGCCGCACGCCGATGGACAGGATCACCAGATCCGCCGGGAATTTCGCCCCGGACTGCGTGCGCACGGCTAGGCCACCTTCAGCCGCCGGCTCGAAGCCGGACACTGCTTCCCGCAGATGAAGCGAGACGCCCTGTTTCGTGAGGTGCTGCTGAACGGGCTCGGCCATTTCCGGATCGAGCGGCGGCATCACTTGGTCCAACATCTCGACCACAGTTACATGAATGCCGCGGAGCGCGAGGTTCTCCGCCATCTCCAGCCCGACCAAGCCTCCGCCCACTACCACGGCGCGCTCGACCTTGCGCCCTTCGATCCACGATTTGATATGCCGGCTGTCCGGAATATTGCGAAGCACAAAGATGCCGGGCAAGTCGATCCCGGGAAGGGCCGGCCGGATCGGCGCCGCGCCCGGCGAAAGCACCAGGGCGTCATAGTGCTCGCGATACACTTCGCCCGTTTGGCCCCGTTTGACTTCAATTTCGCAGCGCTCGCGGTCGATCGCCAGGACTTCGTTCTCGGCGCGGACCTCGATTCGGAACCACTTTTGAAAGAGTTCCGGCGAGGAGACCAGCAGCTTTTTCTCCTCCTGGATCACCTGGCCGACGTAGTAGGGCAGGCCGCAATTGGCAAAGGAGACATACGGTCCGCGCTCAAAGACGATGATCTCGGCCTCTTCGTCGAGGCGCCTCGCCCGGGCAGCGCAGGATGCGCCTCCCGCCACTCCGCCGACAATCAGGATGCGTTTTCCGCGGCTCAAAATGCCTCCTCAAAGGGATGATTTGTGAGTTCGAAAGCAGGATAACAGGTATCAGGTATCAGGTAATAGGTGGGGTGTTGGCAAACCGGGGCGAATCGGAATTGGAGATTTGTGAACCGTCCCGGCAAGAGCGCAAGTCAAGAGCGCAAGTAAGGATAGGAGCTGTCATCCTGAGTGACACATGGGCCTTCGGCCCACCCACAGAGATGAAAATCGGTCAGGACAGGTACGCTGAATCGGGCGTGGAACGGTAAAGGTCGTTGCCGCTCTGGATGAGTCGAGGCCGTTCCTGAGTGTGACCTGGAAGGTGCGTGCTGGACCGATAAGTGTGACGCCACCCGGCGGGAAGGGTGGTAGCGCGTGACGGTGCGTAACGTCTTTTTCCGCGCTTTCTACCGCATCCACGCCGGGAGAAAGCAATGACGCATAGGGTAGCAGGGATTGACGTGCACAAGAAAGTGCTGATGGTGGTGGTGGTGGAAGTCGAAAGCGACAGCCAAGAATGGAGAACTCAGCGGCGGCGCTGCGCAACCACCACGGCGGAGTTGCAGCGGTTGGCGGGGTGGCTGCGGGAGCAAGGGGTGGAAGAAGCAGTGATGGAATCGACGGCGCAGTACTGGCCCGACAGCAACGCGCTCGCACCCTGGCGCGAGCCCTTCGCCGCCTCGGCTACAACGTTGTCCTCAGCCCTGTTCCAGCAGACGCGTGATTGACAGGGGTGATTTTCGACGGAGCGGAGCAGCCTTGCCGCGTAGCGAAGGACCTGCTGTCGTGCTCGATTCACCATCAGGTCCTTCGCTTCGCTCAGGATCTCGGCGGCGGGCTCAGACGCCCGCCCATCGCCTCGACTTCGCGCCTTCGCGTTGAAAGCACTCCTCCGCGTCCTCTGCGCGAACCTCAGCGCCCTCTGCGGTAAAACGCTCTTATCGGAAGAAACGGAAGAAGTTGGCGGAGGTCAGTTCGCCGACCTCCTCGGGCGGCAGGCTTCGCAGCTCGCCGATGCAACGGGCGACCTCGGTCACGAACGCCGGTTCGTTGCGCTTGCCGCGGTGGGGCACCGGCGCAAGATAGGGCGAGTCAGTCTCAATGAGCATGCGGTCGAGCGGCACCTCGCGGGCAGCGACGCGGATGTCCTCGGCTTTGGGAAAGGTGACATTCCCGGCGAAGGAGATGAGAAATCCCATGTCGAGCGAGGCGCGGGCCTGTTCCAGCGTGCCGCCGAAGCAATGCATGATGCCGCCCAGCCCGTGCCGCGCCCAGTGCTTGCGCAGGATGTCGAACAGGTCGTCCCAGGCGTCGGTCGAGTCCTTCGAGGTGCGGCAATGGATGATGATGGGTTTCTTGGCCGCCTGTGCCAACTCCAGTTGCTTGTGAAACGCCCAGCGCTGCACGTCCCGCGGGGAGAAGTCGTACCAATAGTCCAGCCCGATTTCGCCCCAGGCGACAATGCGCGGGTGCCGCGCCAGCTTCTCCAGATGCGCCAAGGCCGCATCGTCGGCCAGCTTGGCCTCGTGCGGATGAAGGCCGATGCTGGCATAGATGCGCAGGCTGTGCGCCGGTCTTGTAGCGCCAGAGCCTGCCTTGAGCGGAGTCGAAGGGTCTCGCCGGCGGGTCCCTTCCGGATCGGAATCAAACTCTTCAGCCAGCTTGATCCCGCAGTCGGCCTCGTATGGGCCATTGCCATTACCGATGGCCAGCAGGGCCGTGACGCCGGCTTGGCGCGCGCGTTCGAGGACTGCGGCGCGATCGGCGTCGTACTTGGGACCTTCGAGGTGGCAGTGACTGTCAACGAACATGTTGAGCCCGCCGGCGAGACGCCGGCGCTACTTCAGCTTTGCGCCCAGCGGCACATCCTCGAGGAATCCTGCCAGCACTGGCTTGCCGCCTTCGAGCGAAGCGGCCAGCAACATGCCCTGCGACTCCAGCCCGCGCATCTTGCGCGGTGGCAGGTTGGTCACGACCACGATCTTGCGGCCGACCAACTGTTCGGGTTCGTAGGCCAAGGCGATGCCCGCCAGGATCTGGCGAGTGTGGTCGCCGAGGTCCACTTCCAGGCGCAGCAGTTTGTCCGCGCCCTTCACGCGTTCGGCGACCTTGACCTGCGCCACGCGGAGATCGACCTTGGCGAAGTCGTCGATCGTGATCTTGGGCGACTCGGGGTGCAGGGCTGTTTCGACCGTGCTGCCGACAACGGGGGCGGGCGCCGTGGTGGAAGCTGGCGCGGCAGACCCCGTAGCGACAGGGCCTGCGATCACCTCCGCCGGCCCGACAGCTTGGGTGGCCGGTTGTTGTGCTTGCGCGCCGGTTCCGGCAGCCGGGGTCGTTGTCGGCAGCTGCGCCGCCGCTTGTGTGGAGGAAACTTCAGGCGCGTCCACTGCCGGGGCGGCCTTGGTTGTAGCTGGAGCTTCAACGGGTCTGTTGTTTTGTTGTTCGATGTCTTGCATCTTTTGCACGGCGCTCTTGTCGGCGCGGGGGAAGACGCCCTGCACCTGGCCCAGCTTGGTGCCCAGCGGCAGCTGTCCCCACTTCAAGTCGGCGAGCTTGAACTTCTCGATGTTGCCCAGGCCAAGCTGCGTCCAGATGCGCGCCGTGGCCTCCGGCATCACCGGGTGCGCCAGCGCGGTGACAATGCGCAACGCCTCGGCGGAAGTGTAAAGGGTAGTGGCGAGGCGAGTGCGGCTGACCTCATCCTGGCGCTCGGCCAAGGCCCACGGCTCGTTCTCAACGATGTACTTATTCACCGCCCCGACCAGCCCCCACGCAGCTTCCAGCGCCTTTGAGAACTGGTAGTCCTCGAAGCAGGCGTTGAAGTTCGCGATGGCTTCGCCCGCCACCTTCGCGATGGCGTGGTCACCCTCGTGGAGCGAGGCTGATCCGGCGGGATAGGGAACCTCGCCGCGGAAGTACTTGATGATCATCGTCAAGGTGCGGCTGGCGAGGTTGCCGAGATCGTTGGCCAAGTCGGCGTTGTAGCGCTGCACCAGCGCGTCGAAGCTAAAGGAGCCATCCTGACCGAATACGACCTCGCGCAGCAGGAAGTAGCGCAGGGCGTCGGCCCCGAGCACCTCGAGAATGGTTTCGGCGCGCACGATGTTGCCCTTGGACTTGGACATCTTGTCCTGCTCGAAGAGCAGCCATCCATGGGCCACGATGTGCTTGGGCAGCGGCAGCCCGGCGGCCATCAGGAAGGCCGGCCAGTAGACGCAGTGGAAGCGCACAATCTCCTTGCCGATCATGTGCACGTCGGCGGGCCAGTAGCGCTCGAAGCGCTTGCGCTCGCTGGCCTCCTCGGAGGCGTAGCCGATGCCGCTCATGTAGGTGCACAGCGCGTCCAGCCAGACGTACATCACCTGCTCGGGATCGCCGGGTACCGGGATGCCCCACTTGAGGGTGCCGCGGCTCACGCTCAGATCGCGCAGCCCGCCGCGCACAAAGGAGATCACCTCGTTGCGGCGGGTTTCAGGACGGATGAAATCCGGCTGCTCTTCAAACAAGCGCAGCAGCTTGTCTTCGAAGGCCGAGAGTTTGAAGAAATAATTCTCCTCGGTGACGGTCTCGGTGGGCCGGCCGCAGTCGGGACAGGGAGCGCCGGCGCCGGCGTCCACGTAGAGCTCGTCGAAGACGCAGTACTGGCCAGTGTACGAACCTTTGTACAGGAAGCCGCGCTCGAGCAGGGTGGTGAACAGGTGCTGCACCGCGTGCTCGTGGCGCGGGTCGGTGGTGCGCATGAAGGCGTCGTAGCGGATGCCCATGCGGTCCCACAGCGAGCGGAAGCTGGCGGAAACTTCGTCGGCCAGTTGCTTGGGCGTCTTGCCGGCGGCCTGCGCGGAGCGCTCGATCTTCTGGCCGTGCTCATCGGTGCCGGTGAGGAAGCAGGTGTCCACGCCATGCATGCGCTTGCGCCGGGCAATGGTGTCGCACACCACCGTGGTGTAGGTGTGCCCCAGGTGCGGGCGCGCATTCACGTAGTAGATGGGCGTTGTCAGGTAGAACTTGGATGGCTCAGTCATGTTTACGTTCCAGATAAAGACGGATGGCTTCCTGCATTACGGATTTCAATGGCACGCCATGCTCGCTTGCCAGACGCCGGCAATCTTCGTACTCGGGCGCGTAGTTGGTAATCGTACCATTCAGACTGCCCAGCTTGATGCCCACCTCTCCCCAGTGCGTTTGCACGCTAACGTGGCGCCGCTCGAGCACGTATCTTTGTTCGGTTCGCGTGCGGACGCCGAGCGTGCTGGTCTCGGCAAAAAGCAGTCGCGTGAGCTCAGGAGCCTGTTCGGGCTTGCACAGCACCGTAAGCAGCGTGCCCGGACGATCTTTCTTCATCTGCACCGGCAGGCCGAAGACGTCGAGTGCGCCGATTGCCAGCGCGCGCTCGATGACGTAACCGAAGACCTGCGGATTGAGATCATCGATATTGGTTTCCAGGATCGTAATTGACTCGGTTTCCGCGTTCACCGCAGGGATCGCTGCTTCGCCGGTGAGCAGGCGAAGCACGTTCGGCTGCTCCTCAAAGTCACGGAATCCGGCACCGTAACCAATGCGATCAAGCTTAAGTTTCGGCATGCTCTCAAACCGCTTCGCCAGCACGCTCACGATAGCCGCGCCCGTGGGCGTGACCAGCTCCTTACGCACCTCGCCCGAATAGATTGGCGCGCCGCACTCTTTCAGAATTTCCAGGGTTGCGGGCGCGGGGACCGGCAGCGTTCCGTGGGCACACCGCACGCTCCCGCTGCCGACATTCAACGGCGAGCAGATCCATTCGTCGATTCCCAATGCCTCGGAACCGACCGCGGCACAGACGATGTCCACAATTGCGTCTTCGCCCCCAACTTCGTGGAAACGGACTTGATCGAGCTCGGTTTCGTGAATCTTGGCTTCGGCGCGGCCCAGCGCTTCGAACATGGCCAGGGCTCGCTCTCGGGCGGTGTTGCTGATCGGCGCACGATCAATGATGGCGCGAATTTCGCCAAGCCCGCGATGCGGGTGATAGCCGTGAGCTCGATCATGAGGGTGCACCACATCTGCGCGGTTTTCGCAGATGTGGGATTCGTCGCGTGGGTGACCCACCCTTTCGCGAAGCGAAGGGTGGGTTCTTTTCTCGCTGCTGTGGCCGGCCAGAGTTTCGTCGATGGGGAGGTCTTTACGGCCGTGAACCACCACGTCCACCTTAGTAGCCGAGATGCCGGCGCGGCGCACACGGCCGATCTCCAGCCGCGCGTCGAGGTCGAGTGCCGCGACCGTTTCTTCGAGCAGGCGCGGAGACACGCCCGCGTCCACCAGCGCGCCCAGGAACATGTCGCCGCTGATGCCGGAGAAACAATCGAGGTAAGCGATGCGCATGGAGTCTCTCTGCCCGCGTTGTCATTCTGAGCGACCGAAGGGAGCGGAGAATCTATGTATCTTGAAAACCAAATACATAGATCCTTCGCTTCGCTCAGGATGACACCCAGGATCTATCCCGCATAATTGCGGACGCCGAGTAGCGCGCCCGTTCGGGGCCGCTGAAGATCGCAACACAATCGTTCATCATAGGAAACCACCTTGGGAGCGTCAAACGGGGGCGCCGCTTTGTTATGATTCCAGATTCCACTCTGTCCTGAAGGGGATTCCTTGTACGCCCTGTTGCAACGCCGCCTGATCGATCATGTGCGCGAGTTCCTGCGCCGCCAATACGACCTCGAGCTGCCCCGCATTGTGGTCGAGCAACCGCCCAAGGTCGAGCTGGGCGAGTATGCGCTGCCGCTCCCGTTCGAGCTGGCCAAGCGGTTGCGCAAGCCGCCACGCAAGATCGCGGAAGAGATCGTGGCCAACCTCGGCGCCCTGGAAGGGTTCGAGCGGTTCGAGGTCGCCGGAGCCGGCTATATCAATGCGCGCCTGAGCCGCGCGGAGGCGGCCAAGGCCATTCAGCACAATCAGAGGCATCCCGCGCGCGACGATCTCAGCGGGCGCAAGATCCTGGTCGAACACACGTCCATCAACCCCAACAAGGCGGCGCATATCGGCCACCTGCGCAACGCCATTCTCGGCGACAGCTTCGTGCGCCTGCTGCGCCAGGGCAAGCGCCAGGTGGACGTGCAGAACTACATCGATAACACCGGCGTGCAGGTTGCCGACGTGGTGGTCGGGTTCGTTCACCTGGAAGGAAAGAATAAGGAGCAAATCCGCGAGCTGATCGCGCATGAGCCCCGGTTTGACTATCTTTGCTGGGACCTCTACGCGCGTGTGTCGCAGTGGTATGAGGAGGACAAGCAACATCTGGAGATGCGCCTGAACGCGCTGCATGCCATCGAGACCGGGGGCAACGAGCTGGCGGAGATTGCCGAGCTGATCTCCACAACCGTCCTGCGAAGACATCTTGAGACGATGCTGCGCCTGGACATCGAGTACGACTTCCTGCCCCGCGAGAGCGAGATCCTGCGCCTGCACTTCTGGGACGCGGCGTTCGGCCAGCTCAAGGAAAAAGGCGTGCTCTACCACGAGACCCAGGGCAAGAACGCCGGCTGTTGGGTGATGAAGCGTCCCAGCGCCGCAGGCAAACCGCCCGAGGAGCAGACCGATGACGACACCAAGGTCATCGTGCGCTCCAACGGCACTGTGGGCTATGTGGGCAAGGACATCGCCTATCACCTGTGGAAGTTTGGCCTGCTGGGCAAGGACTTTGGCTACGTCCGTTTTTTCCGCTATCCAGAAGGCAAGGACTGCTGGATCTCCGCCGAGCAGAGTGAGCCCGGCCATCCACACTTTGGCAGCGTGTCGGCCATCTACAACGTGATCGACGCCCGCCAGGCGGAGCCGCAAAACACAGTCATCGAGGCGCTGCGCGCGCTCGGGTACAACGATCAGTCCGATCACTACACGCATTTTTCCTACGAGATGGTGGCCCTGACGCCGCGCTGCGCCACCGAACTGGGTTACCAGCTCAGCGAGGACGAGTGGGGCAAGAGCTACATCGAAGTCAGCGGCCGGCGCGGCTTCGGCGTCAAGGCCGACGACCTGATCGACCAGCTCATCGCCTCCGCGCTGAAGGAAGTGGAGGCACGCCATCCCGAGCTGAGCGAAGCCGTACGCCGCGAGATCGCCACCCAGATCGCCATCGGCGCGCTGCGCTACTTCATGCTCAAGTTCACAAAACAGTCGGTGATTGCATTCGACTTCAAAGAGGCGCTGAGCTTCGAGGGCGAAACCGGTCCCTACGCGCAATATGCCGTGGTGCGCGCGACCAACATCTTCCGCAAAGCCGAGGTGCAGCCCGAGCAGGCGCTAGAAGAGGAGATGGATCTCGGCAAGTATCTGGACAGCAACGAGCTCTGGGAGCTGTGGCTGACCGCGGCCAAGACGTCGTGGGTAGTGGAACAGTGTATCGCCTCAACCGAGCCGGCGTTTGCCGCCAAGCACGCCTTCCAGTTGGCGCAACTGTTCAACAACTTCTACCACCGGCACCACATCCTGACCGAAGCCGACCCCGGCCGGAAGAAATTCCTGCTGGCCACCGCCGCCGTGGTGCGCCGTGAGTTGCTGCGCGTGCTGGACACCATGGGCATCAGCGTGCCGCCGGTAATGTAGAAGTCAGCCATCAGCCATCAGCCGTCAGCAAGTCGACGCATGGCATCATGGCTTCTCACTCTGGCTTGTGTTTCTGCAACTGGATCAGCGATCCGACCAGCACCACGATCATGAAGGCCAGCAGGCCCAGTTCAATAATGGCGCGCCGGAACACAGCTTCACTCGCTTGTGGCAGCTCCGGGAGCTGGGCGGCCAGAATCAGGATTCTGCGGATCACGGCGATGAGCGCCACGACGAAGAATGGCTCGGCCACCAGTCCGTGCTCGCGAAACGAAACCTGTACCGTGTAGAGCAACTCGATGACCAGCAGGACCAAAAGGATCTGGTCCAGCAAGCCAATGAACTGGCTGCCTAAAGCATGGTGGGCAATGGCGACGATGAAACTCTTGAAGCCCGAGGCCAGCAGCGCAACGGCGGAGACGGACAGCAGAACTCCCAGGCCGGTGTAAATCACATCTTCCACCAGCACCAGTCCTTGGACCACCCACGAGCGCGGGGCCGAATTCTTTTCTGGCCGTTCCGTCATGTTCTCCTCGAAAACGTTCTCCGTTCCGCGTTCTCCGTTCTCCGTTTCATGTCACGCGGCACTATACGGAGCACGGAAAACGGAGAACGAGAATCACTGCTTCGCGCCACCATCAACTGCGCTTCTACGTTCCGCTGGCGCCATCTCCGCTGGAAAGGCCTTGCGGATTCTTCGCGGCGTCCTCCACAAATTCCACCAGCGAGCGCACCGCGACTCCGCTGGGTCCTTTGGCGATCCACGCCTTGTTGTCTTCGATCCACGCCGTGCCCGCGATGTCGAGGTGAATCCACGGCGTCTCCTCCACGAATTCCTTGAGGAACATGGCCGCCGTCACCGCGCCGCCCCAGCGTCCGCCGGTGTTCTGCATGTCGGCGATCTGGCTGCGAATTTGCTCGCTGTACTCGGCATCGAGCGGCAGGCGCCACATCTTCTCGCCGGCGCGCAGGTTGGCCTGGCGGAAGCGCTCGTACAGCGCGTCGTTGTTCGCGAAAACCCCGACATTGATGTAGCCCAGCGCCACCACGCAGGCACCGGTGAGCGTGGCGGCGTCGATCAGGTGGGTACAGCCAAGCTGGCGCGCGTAGTGCAAGCCGTCGGCCAGCACCAGGCGGCCTTCGGCGTCGGTGTTGATGATCTCGATTGATTTGCCGGACATCGCGATCTGCACGTCCCCGGGCTTCTGCGCCTTGCCCGACGGCATGTTCTCCGTGGCGCAGACCACGGCGATGACCTTCACCTTCGGCTTGAGCAGCGCAATGGCGCGCATGGCTCCGATCATGGTGGCCCCGCCGGCCATGTCGTACTTCATCTTCTCCATGCCGTCGGAGGGCTTGATCGAGATGCCGCCGCTGTCAAAGGTAACGCCCTTGCCGACGAGGCCGAGCACCGGCTGTTCCGGCGCACCCGCGGGTTCATATCGCATCACGATTAATCTCGGCTCTTCGTCGGAGCCCTGGGCCACGCTCCAGAACGCGCCCATCTTCAGTTCGTGCAGCTTCTCCGGGCCGTACACTTCGCACTTCAGACCGACTTCCTCCGCCATCTTCTTCGCACGGTCGGCCAGCATGGAGGGGGTCATGCGGTTGCTGGGCTCGTTCACCAGCTCGCGGGTGAAGTTCTGCGACTCGCCAAGAATGCGGGCTTCGTTCACCGCCTGATCGAGCGCTTGGCTGGCCTTATCCGCGAGGATGGTCAGCGAATCGATCTTCTGGTCCTTGCGGTCACTCTTGTAGGTGTCCGGATCGAAGTTGCCGACGAAAGCACCTTCCGCGATGGAGCGCACGCAGTCCGCGGCGGAACTTAGCGTTGGCGCGACGATGGCAAGGCTGCGGATGGTCTTCGGTTTCAGAAAGCGCACCGCGGCACCGGCAATCTTGCGCAACTCGGCGGTCGAGAAGTTCGCTTCCTTGCCGCCGCCGACCAGGAGCAGGCGCTTGGCCTTGAGTCCCTGTGGCCGGTGAATGAGCACGGACTCGTACGCCTTGCCGGTGACTTCACCGGAGGCAATGACATCCGCGGCTGCCTTCTCAACGGCGGGATCAGCGGCAACCTTGGGCCGCGGCTGGTCTTTCTCACCGGCATCGAGCACCGGCACAACAAGACACTCGGTTTCCACTTCAGCGGGGGATACATAGGAGAGCTGGATATTCATCGTGCGATCTGCCTCTGTTCTACGTCTGCTCTAAGGCGTTTCTGACCCGCCGGCGAGGCGCCGGCTACGTCTTTCTGCTTCGTGCAATGGCCTCACGCGCCTCTTTGTCGGCGGTGCGGCGGCGCTCGGTCTCGCGTTTGTCCCAAAGCTGCTTGCCCTTGGCCAACGCCAATTCCACTTTCAGCTTGCCAGTCTTGAAGTACATGCGGGTGGGGATGAGCGTCAGGCCCTTCAGCTTCGTCTTGCCCAGCAGTTTATCCACCTCGTTCTTATGAACCAGGAGTTTGCGGGTGCGCAGCGGGGCATGGTTGCAGATATTCCCATGGCTATACTCGCCGATGTGAGCGTTCAACAGCCAGAGTTCGCCATTTTTGACCAGTCCATAGGCGTCGCGCAGGTTGACGAGGCCGGCGCGGGCCGCCTTGACCTCGGTGCCGGTCAGCACGATGCCGGCTTCAAATTTCTCCATCAGCAGGTAGTTATGCGCCGCCTGCCGATTGACAGTCACATCACGCTCCCCCGCGGCGACCGGGTCGCGCTTCGGGTTCCTGGGTTTCTCGGGTTCGAGCGAATGGAGTTGGCGGGTCATGAAAACGTAATAAAACCAATCCTAACACATAGGAATAGTGCTACTTAGCTGCCCGGGTTGTATAATTCACCTCGTTTCAGAGCACCACTTTCAGAGTCCCTGGCCAACGTCTCGGGCCAACGTGAGTTGCGCGCTTGGGGTTGGAAACGCGGGATTCCCGCGGCGCGGTGGTTAGTGTTTGCGAGTGGCGTCTGGTTGAGAGCACGAGTAGGGAAAGCGGGCCTCATCCGTGGGAACGTTGTTGACGATGTAATCCCCAGGGGTTGACCCCGTGGGTTGCCGCACGTCTAAGGAGTCGAATGAGAGCACGCGCGCAGGTGTTGGTAGTTTTTTTCGCCGTTTTGCTGAACGTAGCGCCGCTGTGGGCCGATTCGGCCGGTGGGCTGTATTCCAAAGGGCAGGAAGCGGAAGCACGCCAGGACTACGACACTGCCTACCTGGACTACGCTCAGGCCTATAAGCTCAAGCCGAAGAATCTTTCCTATCGCGCCTCCATGGAGCGGACACGCATCCAGGCCGCTGCCGTGCATCTCAAGCGGGGCCAGCAGGCGCGCGATGCCGGCATGTTGCAAGACGCCGTGACCGAATTCCAGCGCGCGCTGGCCATCGATCCCTCCAGCTTCATCGCCGAGCAGGAAATTCGCCGCACGCAGGTGATGATGGAGTCGGAACAGGATAAGGGGACCCAGGGCGGACCCGGTCCCAACGTCCTGAGTAAAAGGATCGAAGCCGCGGGGGGACCGGTCGATTTGCAGCCGGTTTCCGACACCCCGATCACGCTGAAGCTGACCGAAGATGCCAAGGTCGTTTTCGACACCATCGGCAAGCTGGCCGGGATCAACGTGCTCTTCGATCCGGACTACACCGCGAAGAGGATCCACGTCGAGCTGAATAACGTTACCCTGATGGATGCTTTGGAGCTAGCGGCGCTGGAGTCGAAGACCTTCTGGCGCCCGGTCACCCCCAACACGATTTTTGTCGCCGCCGACACCCCGGCCAAACGCAAAGAGATCGAGCAGAACGTCATCCGCACTTTTTATCTTTCCAATCTGGCCCAGCCCACCGAGTTGCAGGACGTCGTGAACACCATGCGCACCATTCTGGATGTTAGCCGCGTCACCCAGATCCCGACCCAATCGGCGATCGTGGTGCGCGGCACTCCGGACCAAGTGGCGCTGGCGGAAAAGCTGATCGGTGATCTCGACAAGGCCAAGTCGGAAGTGGTCATCGATGTCGCCATCATGCAGATCAGCCGGGAGAGGATCCGCAACCTCGGCGTCAATCCTCCAACCAGCGCCACGGTGGCTTTGAACGGCAACGTCAACAGTTCGAGTTCGAGCACGACTGGCACCACCACCGGCACCACGTCAGGCACCAGCGGCACGATCAACCTGAACACCATCGGGAACCTGACGGCCAAGGATTTCTCGATCACCATACCGCAGGCATCGCTTACCGCATCGCTTTCCAACTCCGATACCAAGATTCTGCAGAACCCGCAGATCCGCGCGCTGGATGGACAAAAAGCCACGCTAAAAATCGGCGATCGCGTGCCGGTGGCCACCGGTTCGTTCCAGCCGGGCATCGGCGGCGTGGGCATCAACCCGCTGGTCAATACCCAGTTCCAGTACATCGACGTCGGCGTGAATATCGAAATCACGCCGCGCGTGCACGCTGGCCGGGAGGTCACGCTGAAGCTGGTGCTGGATGTCTCTTCCGTGACCAGCAATGCGAATATCGGCGGCATCTCGCAACCGGTCATTGGCCAGCGCAAGGTGGATCATGAGATCCGCCTCAAGGAAGGCGAAGTCAGTCTGCTGGGCGGCATTCTGGAAGACGACGATATCAAGACGATCGCCGGCATTCCCTGGCTGGCCAATATTCCCTTCTTCAAGTACTTCTTCAGCAACGAGAATATCGACCACCGGCAGAATGAGATTGTCTTCGTGCTGATCCCGCATATCGTGCGCGGCCAGGAACTCACTGCGCTCAACCTCAAGCCGATCGACATCGGCACCGCGAATGCCATCGACCTGCGGCGCTCCACTTCGGGCAAGCCTGCGACTCCGGCCCCGGCAGCCCCCGGCCCGCCTGCGGGCGCGCCGAACCCGGTTCAACCGGGCCAACCGGCGCCAGCACCTAATCGAGGGCCGCAGGGCACGCCGCAGGCTCAGGCCGTGGCTCCCGGTAGCAATGGCGCACCGGCGCCAACGCCGCCGGCGCAAGCCGCGCAGCCCGCGGCGCAGGGTCTGGTGCTGTCGTTTGATCCGCCGCAAATCACGCAGCCGGTCGGATCGACCTTCCCGGTCAATGTGGACATTGCCGGCGCACAGAACGTCTATTCAGTGCCGCTGATGGTGCAGTACAACCCGCAGATGCTGCAGGTGGTGAACGTTTCCAACGGCTCGTTCCTGGGTCAGGACGGGCAGGCAGTGGCCATTGTCCATCGCGATGACGCTTCCACGGGCACGCTGCAGATCACGGCTACCCGGCCTCCCAACGCTCCCGGGGTCTCGGGGCAGGGCCATGTGTTTACCGTGACCTTCATGGCGAAGGCCGCGGGAGAAGGACAGATTGCCATATCCCGGGCAGGAGTGAAGGACGGCAATATGCAAGCCATCTCCGCCGCCGGGACCAGCGCGCAAATCGTGGTGAAGTAGGAACATGGAGCGGCTTTTGGTCCCCCGGGGTTGTCATTCTGAGTGACACATGGGCCTGCGGCCCACCCACAGGGATGAACATCACGAGCCCGCGAGGCGGGCGACTGAAGTTAGCCCCGGGCGTAAGCCCGGGGTAGGCAGAAAAAGCTCCGTGGAGCCCCTTCAGGGGCGACTGGTACGTGATGTTCGACGGAGCGAGTGCGGCGAGCGAAGAATCTGTGTATTGTTCACAGAAGAAATACATAGATCCTTCCGCTTCGCTGCACTCAGCGTCAGGATGACAGTGGTAAACGGGTAGAATACCGGTATGCAGTTGGCTTCAGCCAAAGGCTCGCGCCATCGACTCCAGCAAGCGCAAGACCGCCGCTTGCCGAGGGCCCAGGGGGCCCAAGGCTTAACCATGGTCGAGCTGATCGTGGCTATCACGGTCCTCTTGATCCTGACCGGCATGGCCGTTCCCATGGGGCGCATCACCGTCAAGCGAGCAAAAGAGCGGGAGTTGCGCCGCGATCTCTGGGAGATGCGCGACGCCATCGACCGCTATTACGACGCGGCGGCCGCCCAGCCTCCGCGGTTCCGGACCAAGGTTGGCAGTGATGGCTATCCCCCGGACCTCGACACTCTGGTGAACGGGGTGGATGTCGGCGGGAAAAAACTTAAGTTTCTTCGCCGCATCCCGGTAGATCCAATGACGGGGAAGGCGGAGTGGGGAATGCGCTCCATGCAGGACGATCCCGATTCAGATTCCTGGGACGGGAACAGCGTATTCGACGTCAATACCAAGTCGGAGGGCACGGCCCTGGACGGCACAAAGTACAAGAAATGGTGAGCAAAGCAAAACGCGGCTTCACCCTGATCGAGTTGATGATTGTGATGAGCATTCTGCTCATCCTCATCTCGATTGCGATACCTATGTACTCCGCATCCATTTTGCGCGCCCGCGAGGCCGTGCTGCGCGACGACCTGTTCCAGTTGCGCTCGCTCATCAGCCAATATACCCAGGACAAGCAGCAGGCTCCCCAGTCACTCGATGATCTGGTGAGCGCCGGCTACATCAAGCAAATCCCAAAGGACCCGATCACTCAATCGAACAGCACCTGGGTAGTGAACCAGGAGGAAGATGTAATCGCATCCCCCGATCAGACCCAGGCTGGGATCGACGACGTCCACAGCGGTTCAGAGGCCGTTGGAAGCGACGGCACCGCCTACTCGGAATGGTGATGCAACAGGGTGGCCAGTCTGCTTGGACAACAGAAAATAGCCCAGGTCGGTAAGCCCTGGGTGAGCGCACAAATCTGGCCCGAGTCCCGGTAGGGACGGCGTACCTCAGGCCACGTCCTTCTTCTCGCGTTTAATCTCTTGGCGTCTGATCTCTTTTGTCTCTTTGCCTTTGGGTTGTAAAGCGCGCTCGACCTGCTGCTTCATCTCGCGAACCACCTCTTTCGCCGCGCCGACGCCCTTTTGCGCCTTGCCCTTAATCTGCTCGGCGGCGCCTTCCGCTTGCAGTTCCTTGTCGCCCGTCCATTCACCGGTTTGGCGCTTGATTCGCCCGCTGATATCCGTCACCTTGCCCTTCATTTTGTCCTTATCCATGTCAGCCCTCCCCTCTATGCGACCAGGGTTTCAGATTGCGCTGCTGTGGCTGGTCAGAAGCTGCAAAATCAGGGCCAGCAGGGCCAGCACCAGCAGCAGATGGACGAACCCGCCCAAGGTGTAGCTGCTGACCACCCCCAGCAACCACAGAGTCAACAAAACCACAAACAATGTCCAAAGCATCGCGGTTAGCCCTCTAACTCGTTGCCTTGCCTGTTATGTTAGGTTCGGGACTCAAGGTCGAGGTTGCAAGGAATCGCAAGTTGCAGGCCAGCCGTCAGCCATCAGCCATCAGTCGTCAGCAGCACCAAATTCGGGGTATTCTGCGACCCCATCCGGGTATTCTGTTCGAGCTGGTCGTTGGCTATTTCCTGATAGCCGACAGCTGATAGCTGCTGATAACTTGGCCGAACCTGGTTCCCGACGGCTGATGGCTGATAGCTGATAGCTGACTATGAAGATCGCGATCCAAGGTGAAGCTGGTTCTTTCAGCCACGAGGCTGCACTCAAGTGGCTGCCGAAAGCGGCGATCGTGCCCTGTCCGGCGTCGCGCGAGGTATTCACGCGCGTGGTCAAGGGCCAGGTGGACGCCGCGCTCATCCCGGTGGAGAACTCGCTGGCCGGCCCGGTCATTGAGCACCTTCGACCCGCCGCTCGCCAACCCGGTATTTGTCGAGCGCGAGTTCCGCCTGCGCATTGTTCACACCCTGATCGCCGCCCCGGGAGTTCGCCTGGCCCAGTTGCGCCGCGTCTATTCGCATCCGGTCGCGCTGCAGCAATGCCGCGACTTTCTGAAAGACCATCCCCGCATTGAGGCCATTCCCTTCTACGACACGGCGGGCGCGGTCAAGCACGTGGTGGCAGAGTCGCTAACCGACGCCGCATCGCTGGCCGGCAGGCCGCCAGCGAGTACGGCGGGCACATTCTGAAAGCGGGGATCGAGGAGGACGACAAACAAAA
>CAWINY010000004.1:0-619722 GCA_963837635.1 uncultured Acidobacteriota bacterium | reverse complement strand
CGCTCAGCCGCTTTGAGCGGCTCACATCCTAAAGCCCCCGGCTCTGCCGGGGGATATTTACCCTGAGTTCTTGGCGGGCGGTCATCACCACTGCATAGACGGCCGCCCACTTGTTTAATCCGTCTGGATGGATGGCGAGCGTGAGCCTGTACCCACTGCCGCACCGCTTCCAGGTGCAGGCGTCGAGCACTGGGCGCGACTATCCATGGGCTGCTGCCTCCGCTGGCCCCCCGGTGCTCTTGTTGACCGTCGCGCTCAATCATCGACGTCGAATCAGCAGACTCCCGAGCACGACCCGACACTCTCCTGTATAACTTGTCGGAATGTTCCTCACCTGCCACCTCGTTGCCATACTGGATGTATCCCACCTGGTCCCCCGAGCGCGGCGGTGTCGGAGCTCCTCAGCAGAATCTGTGGGCTGACTCTGGCTCTGGAAGTCGTAATCCGACGATCTTGCCTTTCGCTTCCGCCATCTCGGTGGTTGCCGCATCCCCATAAGAATCATGGTTGGTTTTGGACGGATCCAGGAGGTCAGGGCAGGGCAATGGGCACATAGAGGTGCACTAGCCCTCCTTCCTGGCAGGAGGAATCGCCGGTTGGCCAGAGCGGGAGGCCGCGATTACGGGCAAGCGCACCACAAACGTGGTACCTTCGCCCACCTTGCTGCGCAAGGTGAGGCTCCCGTGATGCTGCTCCACAATCCCAAAGCTCACGAAAAGACCGAGTCCCGTTCCTACTCCAACTTCTTTCGTAGTAAAAAAAGCATCAAACACCGAACCGATATTCTCTTCAGGAATGCCGACGCCGGTGTCGGTTACGTCAACTTCCAGGAATCCGTCACCAGTGGTTTTGCCTTGAACCGTAAGCAACCCTCCGTTCGGCATTGCCTGGATGGCATTGAGAAATAAATTGAGAAAAACCTGCTGGAGTTCCCGTAGATTACCTCGGATCTTCGGAAGGTCGCTGGGCAGTTGCAGGTGAAAATCCACGCCTCCAATCTTTGCCTCATTGGCCACCATACGGCGCGCCTCGCGGACCACATCTTCAATGGAAAGCGTGCTTAGCACCGGCGTCTCCACTCGTGTGAAATCGAGCAGATTCCGCACCGTTGCGCTTGCCCGTCGGACCTGGGTGCGGATGTCGCCCAACATCTGGGCCTTTTGCTGGTCCGAGTAATTGATTCCTCCGTCGTGCAATGCCTCCGCGGTCAGACTGATGTTGTTCAGCGGGTTGTTAAGCTCGTGGGCAATACCGGCAGTAAGCGTTCCGACCGCGGCGATGCGGCTGGTGCGCGCGAGTTGTACTTCGCGGTCCTTGAGCCGGAAAGCCATGCGATTGATGGCCACGGCCAGACGGGAGAACTCGTCGCGGTAGCGCCGCGAGGGCAAAATCGGTGAGAAATCGCCGTCCGCAATGCGCTCCGTGTAGCCGACAAAGCGCATAAGCGGAGCGCCAACTTGACGAGTTAGCACATAAGTCACCGCGACCATCGTCAACATGATGAACAGCAACGACGCGCCCGCCATCATCCAGGCGGTGTGGATCGCAGTGTACAATCGCAGCCGCTCCTGGTCGATCAAATCCGTCGCGTCGGCAATGAGTTGAGCACCATGCCGCCTGAGTTCCCGCTCGACTCCCCTCCTTTCTTCCTGTATCTCCGCCTGCGGCTCTCTGGATAGCTTGCCTAACTGCTCCAGCAAGTGACCGTACTGTTCCAGGTTGTCCTGCATACGGCCGAACACCTTTGGACCGGCTTGCTCGACAATGTTGTTCTTAGCGCTGAGCAACTGTTGGTGTGCCGCCTGCACCTGGGTCAGCGCTTCGTCCAGTCCGGTGCCGTAAAGCAGGAAGTTCTTTTCATAACGTCGGGCTTGCTCTACTTCGAGGGCGTAGGTATTTACCTTATCCAGGAATTCCTGTTGCTTGCCGACGTGAGAAGTCACAACCAGGGAAGCCAGAACTACGCCAGCCACTAAAAGGAAACACAGCAGCATGCTCACGCCGATTCGCAAAGTCATGCTGATGTTCGGCCGTCCGGAAAGCGCTCGCTCTGCGTCGGCAAGAAGCCGCAGGTCCTCATCGGCCACGCTCGCCACGCTAGAAACTGGCGGTGTCCGCCGTGCTTCCGAAGGCTGATCCGCCGCTACACTCATCCCGAGACTCCAAAGCTCGTCATTCGCTCACGCGGTTCACGATGCGAACCGCCCCTTCGACACTGCCAGCAAGCAGGTGATGCCCTGCTGGCCGTGATAGATAAAACTGCCTTGCAAAGCCTGTTTGCACAAAGCGGCGCGAATATACGCAAGGTAGAGGTCACGGTCGCGCGTCAAACGGTTGAACAGGGAGGTGCCTGGCTGAGCGCGGCGCTCAAAGCCGCTTCCGAGACTCCATGTTGCTCTCCCGCTTCCGCCAGCACTTCGCGGCTGATGCAGGGATATTTCAGTTGCTCCCTCAGACACTCCGCTAGCTCTTGCCGCCGGTAAACGTGCCAATACTTTGGCTAGCAGAAGGGACGCCGTTTCACAAAACTACGTGCGATGCGGTTCCCATCGCTGCGAAATCCGGCACTACAGTGGCTGTTCTCCGCCGCAGAGTACAGTGGACATATCGGAAAAGCAATAGAATCTGGCGGGTTTAGGCCGTATCGCACGTTGGAGCGTGATATGAATCACTGTTGGCGCAGAGCTACGCCAGCGCGCCCACGGTTTTTCCCACGCAGAGACGTGGATGGGCGTCTTTGGCACCCTGGCGGTCGGAGGTGGGATCGCTCCCGACATCGTGCGTGTTGACGTCGACGGGAAAGTGACGATGGAGGTCGGCGACAAGGCACAAATGGCCGAGTCTGTCCACATCTCGACGCCCACCATGAATTGGTAGAGCAGGCCTTCAGGACTAAAGACGGCCAACAATCGTAGGAGCTCAGCCCCTGGGGGACCTTCGCCTTCTGATAGCCAGCTATGTGGGAGCGCACTTTGGACCGTGATGTGAGTCACCGTCAGCTGCTTCACAACCCCCGCATAATCCGCTAACCCTGATAAAAGCTCGCTGCGCACTCTAGCTATAGGGCTGATCAAGTATCACTATGGCCATACTATATCGCATCTTTCCCTTTCTCAATTGGTTCAAGGGCTACGATAAGGCGGCGTTGCGCGCCGACCTTCTCGCCGGCGTCACCCTGGCGTTGGTGCTCGTGCCGCAGTCGATGGCCTACGCGCAGCTTGCCGGGCTCCCCGCCTACTACGGCCTGTATGCGGGTTTCCTGCCGCCGATCATAGGGGCGTTATTTGGCTCCAGCCGCCAGCTTGCCACCGGGCCGGTGGCGCTCGTGTCGCTCCTGACCGCGACAGCGCTCGAACCGCTCGCCACCGCCGGCAGCACTCAGTTCGTGGCCTACGCGGTGCTACTCTCACTGCTGGTCGGCGTCGTAGAGCTCCTTCTCGGGCTGCTGCGGCTCGGGATGGTGGTGAATTTCCTGTCCCACCCGGTCGTCAACGGCTTCACGAACGCCGGTGCCCTGATTATCGCGACCTCCCAGCTGCCCAAGATTTTCGGAGTCAACGAATACAAAGCGCATCATCAGTACGAAATTGTCTACCGCGTGGTCCGCGCCGCGATGACGGAGACGCATTGGCCGACTCTCGGGATGGCGGCGCTGTCCGTCGTTGTGATGCTTGGGATTAAGCGCTTATGGCCACGACTCCCGAACGTGCTCGTGGCCGCAGTGTTGACGACGCTGCTGGCTTGGGCCGTCGGCTTCGAACGCAATGCGGCCGTTCCACAGCAGGCGATCGACTCGCCGCGTGTGTTGGCAACGATAGCCGCTTACAACGACGCGTTAGCGCTGAAGGACTCGTTCGATCGTACCAAGGCGGAAAGTCAGGTCGCGCACAGCGAGCTGGGGACGGGCAACAGCACCGTGTGCCAGCGCTGCCACGAGCCCCGGGACGTGGCTCGTTTGGTGACGTCACTGGGCGCGGGATTGCCGCCGGCAAGGCCCGGGTCTGTGCTCGCACTGCACGACCTGTCCGGACTGCTCGCCGAGCGTCTCGCCGAAGCGCGCGAGAACATCGATGCACAGCGCGCGGAATTACAGTCGTTTCACCTCCTTCGTGGCAGCGATGGAAAATTTCACCTGGCCGACGCGGTTCCATCCGGCGTCACGGTCCAGCACGGGACGTGGCGGCTCAAGGTAGGCAACGGTCCGCTCGTCCCTGCCGCAATCAAGCTGCAGGGCGGCGGCGCCGTTGTCGGGAAGGTGCCGCAGGGCGTTCCCCGCTTGCGCCTACCCAAGCTCGACGTTCGCGTGCTTCTCCGCTTGCTGCCGACGGCGCTCATGATCTCTCTGCTCGGCTTCATGGAGGCGATCTCGATTGCCAAGGTCTTGGCCGCCCGTACCAGACAAAAGCTGGACGTTAACCAGGAACTGGTGGGGCAAGGACTGGCGAATCTGGTCGGATCGATGAGTCTCAGTTACCCGGTGTCGGGCTCGTTTTCGCGCTCGGCGGTCGCCTACCAGTCGGGTGCCAAGACCGGTATCGGCAACGTCGTCTCGGGACTGATGGTGCTGGTGGTGCTCCTCTTCCTTTCCCGCTGGCTCTATTACCTTCCGCAGGCAATGCTGGCGGCGATGATCATCCTTGCGGTGCTCAAGCTCCTGAACTTTCGCAGCTTTGTGGAGGCCTGGCGCACCAACCGCCTCGACGGCGTAGTGGGCGTGCTCACCTTCGTGGTCACCCTGGTGCTCGCGCCCGAGCTTGAGTGGGGGATCGCAACGGGCGTGATCCTGTCGCTGGGAGCGTACCTCTACCGAACCATGCGACCGCGGGTGTTGGAGCTGGCGCCCCACCCCGACGGCGCGCTGCGGGATGCCCGCCGCTACGAGTTGCGCACCTGCCGCCATCTGGGCGTGGTCAGCTTCGAGGGGCCGCTGAACTTCGCGAGCGCCGCATACCTTGAGGACGAGATTCTGGCCCGCGTTGCGGACAAGCCGGGCCTGCGGCAGATGCTCATCGCGGGCAACGGAATCAGCGAAATGGATGCGTCAGGTGAGGAGACCCTGCACCACATCGTCGACAATCTCCATAGCGGCGGCTGCGAGGTGTCCTTCTCCGGTCTGCCCGATGCCGTCCTCGACGTGCTCCGCAGGTCGCGCCTCTACCAGCATATCGGGCCCTCCCACTTCTTTGCGACACGTGCCCTGGCGCTGAGTGAGCTCTACACTGACGCGCACGCGGGAAGCAACGAGCCCGACTGCCCCTTCCAGCAAGCCATGCCGTCGGTGGTGGAGTTATCCCTGCACCGTGACGGTTCACTGCGCGCAGCCGACCATCATGGCCTCGCCTGCTGCCGCCATATCGCCGCGTTCCGCTTCGATGCTCCCTTGAGCTTCGCGAACACCGCTTTCCTGGAGCAGGAGATCCGCACCCGCATCGCCGACCGCCCCACCTTGCGTCATATACTCCTCGTCATCCACGGAGTCAGCGGCGTTGACGAGGTGGCGGCGCAGAAGCTGGGAGAGCTGGTGCGAAAGCTGCGTGCAGACGGGTTCGCGGTGTCCTTCAGCGGCGCGAACGACGAGGTGCGGACGGTCTTCGAGCGCACCAAAGTCGCCAGCATGGTAGGCGAGGAGAACATGTACCCGACCCAGGCCGCCGCGATCGCCGGCATCTACGCCCGCGCGCACACCGGCTCGTCGGAGGAGCACTGCCCGCTAGAGCCGCTGGCGCCACGTCTGACCGAGCTATCGCTGCATCCTGACGGGACCCTCCACGATGCCCGTCACCAGCAGCTTCGTGTCTGCCGGGCCATCGGTGTGCTGCGCTTCGATGGACCACTGCCGCTCGGCAGCCGCCGCGGCATTCAGTCTGAGTTCATCCGCTGGGCCAAAGGTCGGCCGAGCGTGCGCAGCGTGATTTTCGTCGCAAGCACTCTGTATCGGCTGGAGAAAGGCGAAGCCGATAACTTGGTATCGCTAATCTCTGAAGCGCGCGAGGCCGGCTACCGCGTTCTGCTCGCGAGCGTCACTGACGAGGCGTTGGAGACTCTCGGCCGCAGCGGCCTCGCCGACACCATCGGCCTGGACTCCATCGTGGCCTCGGAGTACCTCGCCATCACTAACCTGCATGCCGCAGCCCACGAAGGGCTCAACGAGCCCGACTGTCCCTTCCGCACCCTAGTCCCGCAGGTCGTCGAACTGGCGCTGCATGCCGACGGCTCGCTGCGCGACGCCCATCGGCACAAGCTGGCGCTCTGCTCGCGGATGGTAGCGGTCCGCTTCGACGCGCCGCTCAACTTCGCCACAATCCGCATCTTCGAGGAGCAGCTTAACGACTGTCTCGCGCGCCGACCGGAGGCGCACTACGTGCTGCTCGCTGGGCACACGATCGACCGCCTCGACCCCGAGGCCGCAGAGGAACTGCTGGCGCTTTTCCAGCGTCTCTCCGAGCGCCAGGTGCTGGTAGCGGTCAGTGGTCTCCGTGACGAGGTGTCCGACATACTGCAGCGGGCCGCTAGCGCTGGTCGGGCCAAGGCATCGTTCTTCCCGACGCAGGCGCGGGCGCTGGAGGCTTTGTACGAAGAGGCCCACAGCGAGGCCAGGGAGGAGACTTGCCCGCTGCGCATGGTGGTCGAGGCCCCTTTAACTCAGGCGGCGACCTCGTAGGCGCTAACCGCTCGCCTCAGGGCTTCGGTGCTACCTGCGTCTGCTGGCGGACGCGCTCCGCAGCCCGCGCCACGTAGCGTTTGCGCGCATCACGGATCTTCTCTATAAGTGTGGTAATGTCCATTGGCTTCTCAAGGATGTCCACCGCACCGAGGCGGGTGGCATCCATGGCCGTCTTGATTGTTGCCTGCCCTGTGAGGAGCATGACCTGGAGGTCCGGGGTGCCTGCCAGGAGCGCCTTGAGTGTGGCGACGCCGTCCATGCCCGGCATGGCGAGATCGAGTACCACGGCGTCGAACTTTGTGACCTGGGACTTGCTTACACCGTCCATGCCGGAATAGGCGACATCGACCTCAAGGCCGCGGGCGCGCAAGCGCTCGGCGAGGATATCAACAAACTCTACTTCGTCGTCAATCAGGAGTACTCGGTCCGTCAACATCAGCAACCTCCATCAGCGCCGCCGGGCACCACCTTGTCCGAATCGGGCGAGATGGCGTCGCGTCGGCCATACGGGATGAAAAACACAAGGCGGCCGCCTTCCTCGGGGGTCTCGCGTACCTCGCCCCCGGCAGCCTGTACCGGCGCAGTGACCGCGGCGAGCCGTTCGACAGCAGCCTCGGGGCACCAGAGGGGATCGCCGCTCTCAAGGGTTATCACTGCACCGAGGGGATCCGGTGTGAGACTCGCCGTGATGCGGCGGCCCTGCGCGCCGGGGTCCCCAGCAAGCGCGTAGCGGTTGCTGGGGTGGACGCCCCCCTCAAGAAGTAACTCGATGCCCTCATGGATCGCCTGCTGGAGCCGGAAGGGACTGCAGTCCACCAACGGGACATCGCCTTGGGGTAGGACGGCATGCAATTCGGTCTGCCGCAGGCGTGCTTGGCGCGCGGCCAGAAAGACGGCCCGTTCCACGATCTCTCGGGCATCGCACGCCCCCTCCAGTTCGTCCGGGGAGTGAGCGAAGCGGCTGAGGACCCGAAGCATCGCATGGCAGCGCGCGATCTGTGTCTGCATGCGGCGCGCAAGACTACCGAGCTTCTCCACCGCGTCGACGTGCCCCTCGAGGGCGCGCGGGAGGGTGTCCTCTTGTAGGCCGCAGAGCTCGTGCGCGATATTGAGGGTATTGACCAACTCGTGGCACTGTCCGGCCAGCACGCGACCGAAGTATCGTAACTCCCGCTCTCGCATGCGGTTCTCGTTGAGACTGCCGACGGCCACGCTCACCCCCGGCCGGTCGCGCGGTGGAGGATCGCGATGAGATCCTCCAGGTCGACTGGTTTCTGAAGATAGTCAAAGGCCCCTAGGCGAAGGCCCGTCTCGGCGTCGTCCTTGGCGCCGTGGCCGGAGAGGAAGATCACCTCCAGCTCGGGATGCGACTGCTTGATACGCTTGATCACGTCGAAGCCCCCCAACCCCGGCATGCGCACGTCGAGCACAACGACATCGAAGGGTTGCTCCTCGATTCGGGTTAGGGCCTCCTCGCCGCTCAGCGCGCCAGTTGCGTCGATCCCCCGGAGGTCGAGTCGCTCGACCACCGTCGAGACCAACTCCTCCTCGTCGTCGACGAACAGCACTCGTAGCGCCGCCATGGTCTAACCTCTTCGGACCGGCAGCAGCACCGTGAAGCAAGTGCCCTTGCCGACCTCGCTCTGTACGGTGATCTCGCCGCCGAGCTTCTGGATGATGCCGTAGGTGATCGACAGACCGAGGCCCGTCCCCGAACCCTCCTTGGTCGTGAAGAAAGGCTCGAAGATGCGGTCCAGGTTCTCCTTGGGAATGCCGATCCCGTCATCGGCGATGGATACGGCTACCCGCCGTTCCCCGGCCGTGCGCACACGAATGTCGATGTGGCCACCGTCCTTCACCGCGGCCTCGGCGTTATTGAGAATGTTCAGGAACACTTGCTGGAGCTGGCCTCGGTCGCTCTCGACGTTGCGCACCCCCGGCTCGGCCTCGACCGTGATGGCGACGTTGCGGGACTCGGCCTCCTTGCCCAGGAAGCTGATGGCCTCCTTCAGCAACTCCTCCACGGCGATGGTCTCGCTCCCGACGTCCATGTGCTTCGCGAAGCCCAGCAGCCGATGCGTGACTTTCCGGCAACGCGCGACCGATCCCGTGATGGACTCGACGATGCCGAGCACCTTGTCGCGTCGAGGGAACTCGCCTTGGAGCTTAACGATGTCCTGCAGCAGCCCGGCTTTCTCGTTGATGATGGTCAGCGGGTTGTTGATCTCGTGGGCCACGCCGGCGGCGAGGCGGCCGATGGTGGCGAGCTTGTTGGCATACTCCACCTTGTGCATCAGCTCGGCACGCTTAAGGTTGTGGGCGCGCAAACTGGCGACCAACTGGCCGCTTCCCCAGAGGATAACGCCAAGGATGAAGGCGCTGCTCACTATGAGGAACATGAGCAGCCGTGGGAGGGAGAGGCCCGCGCTTTGGGACTGAACGTAGGGCCCGATGTAGACGAGGACGAATGGGGAGTCGGCAACCTGGGCACAACCGATGACGATACGCCGGTGCTGCTCGTCCTCCTGCTCGAGCACGTGAACCTCGCCGGTCGCGTGCGGGATGGGGATGGGGACGGTATTCAGCACCGCCCCGTAGCGCCGCGAGGGCGACTGGAGCACGCCGTCCTTGTTCACCAGGAAGACGTCGTCGTCCGGAGTGAGCCCGTCAGTCAGGATCTTCTCGGCGAGCACCTCAGCGTTGACGGTAGCGCGCAGGATGTAGTAGTCGCCGCTCTCGCGCTCGTGCTTAGTGGCGATGGCGAAGTGGGGCGAGTGACGATAGCCAAGGAAGGCGTCGCTAACGAAGACGCCGCGCCGGCTCACACGGTAGAACCAGTCCTGGTCGTGGTAGTCCCGCCCCTTGAGGTCGTAGGGGCCCGTGTAGCAGAGTTGCTTCCCGCCGGCATCGATGAGGCCCAGGTCGGCGAATGAGCCCAGCGCGAAGGTGTCGTTCATGTGCTTCATGAGGCGCGAGAGTGTCTTTTCGTCGCACAGTTCCGTGAACGAACGGTCCTGGACGATGAAGCTCAGCGCCGAGCGTCGCTCCGTGAGGAAAAACTCCAGCGCTCGCTTATTGTTGGTCACCTGGCGCGACACGCCCTCGATGGTCTGGCTGCGGAGCGAGCGCTCGTACTGGTCGTAATAGAAGAAGGAAATAATCAGGAGCGGCACGAGGGACACGGCCGCCGTCGCGAGCACCACCGTGCGGCGGAGCCTTGCCGCGCCGGGCCCCGCGAGGTACGGGCGGGCCGCCTCGACCTCGGCAGGGTCGAGCAGATCTATCGCTGGAGAGGGCTTTTCCCCGACCACGATTCGATTCATGCGATTATTCTGGTGTCCCTTCGCCGCTCAAGCACCCGACTCCGGTTCTGGTTCCATTGGCAGGGGAACCCCTAGTTCCGCCGCTGCGCGCGCCATCATGCGGCGCAACTCCCACGATTCGAATGGCTTGGCAAGGAAATCAAAAGCCCCTTTCTCCGTGGCGCTCCTGACCTTCGCCATTCTCACCCAGCCAGTAATCATAATAACTTTGGTGCGCAAACTGCGTTCCCGAACCAATTCGAGTACCTGAATGCCGTCGATTCCCTTCATCACGAGATCTGATATGACGACGTCAAATTCTTTCTCGTTTATCCTGTGGCAAGCGTTGCTGGGGTCGTCAAATGCCTCAACATCGCATCCTATCCTCTCCAACAGCGGTTTCAGGCGTTCGCCGACAAGGGGCTCGTCATCCAATACCAACACCTGCAGTTTTCTCATAGAAGTTCCTTTGACACGGCCTCAAGGCGCATTCGTTGTTCGCCTTCAGAGCGATCCATTTGTAAGCCGCTCGGTCCCATTGCCGCAGGCACCGGGTATTCTCGCGCCACAAACCAGTCCGGCCCTGTCACCGCCAATGTGAGAAGTCGCCATTACGAGTTGAGCAATGCGCTTGATCTCGTGACTGCAACTTCCGCCCTATTACTGTGTCGAATCGTGGCAACCAAAGACGCTACTCCCACCGAAAGCTTGTTTAAGCTCGTAAGCATATGTTGTATTCTGAGAATCGCGCGCTATCTATGATTGAGGTCACACAGGCGTGTGTCGCCTGCTGAGAGAAGCCTATTGTGAGAACGGAGGGCGACCAATATTGGTCGCAGTAGGGAGTATTCCGCAACATCAGCCTTCATTGCCAACTCGGCGAGAGGACGTACGAAATCGCTGTCGTCTCCTAATTCGAAACGCAGCCAGTCTCGAAGCTCGGGGTCTATCTCTGCTGTGTAAAGCATCGTTCCTCATCAATCAGATTTCTAGCCAACGTGAACGTCTATCAGTCAGTTGCCGCCGCAAACCGCCCTCACCACAGGCTCCGCACACGCCGCGTCGTCATTCTTGATGAGATTGACCCTGCCGCTCACTTCATATCGCCGCATCAGCTCGGCGTGGAACGGCCTCAGCATGTCGCAGACGGCGTCTGAATTCTGAAAGCCAGGATCAAGCCATAAGTCATAGGCGTCGTTCGGCAGGATCACTGGCATCCGGTCGTGAACGTCGGCGCACAACGAGTTCGGGGTCGTGGTGATGATCGTGCAGGTTTCGACCGCCTGCCCCTCGGGGCTGCGCCATGAATCCCAAAGCCCAGCGAACGCAAACAGCGAGTCGTTCACCATAGTGAAGCAGAACGGAGTTTTGGTCTTGCCGTTTCGCACCCACTCGTAAAATCCGTCCGCAGGGATCAGGCATCGGTGATTGTTGAACGAATCCCGGAACGCTGGTTTCGTGGCAACCGTCTCCGCTCGGGCGTTGATCATCCTGTACCCGATGCTGGCGTCCTTCGCCCAGGACGGGATCAGCCCCCAGTGCATGCGGGAGCCGAGGCGCTTGGGTTCTTGCGGATGCTGGCGGATCACCGGGACGCTCTGCGTCGGGGCGATGTTGTAGCGGGGCACCCAATCGTCGTCGGGCTCGATGCCGAAGCGTTCGGCGATGAACTCCTTGTGCCGGGATAGACGGTAGCGTCCGCACATGGCACCAGATTGTACCTCTTTTCGCCGTTCGATATTCGCCTTTTGTTCGCCATGGAATTACAATCATACGCCGTGAGGCTCCTGCCCGCATTCGCCGAAGGTTCGGCTCCCACCGTGGAGTGGCTCTTCCTTGACCTGAACTCGTATTTCGCCTCCGTCGAGCAACAGGAGCGCCCGGAACTGCGGGGCCGTACTATCGGCATTGTCCCCCTCATCACGGAGCACACCTGCTGTATCGCCGCCTCCTACGAAGCCAAGGCCTACGGCGTGAAGACGGGCACCAACGTGGAGGAGGCCAAGCAGCGATGCCCGCATGTTCAACTGGTCGAGGCCCGGCCCAAACTCTACGTCGAGTATCACCACCGCATCGTCGAGGCGGTCAACTCCTGTATCCCGGTCACCCATGTCATGTCGGTGGACGAGATGGCGTGCCGGCTGATGGGGAGGGAACGCGCTCTTCCCAACGCCACGACTATCGCGGTCGACGTCAAGCAGGCTCTCCGCGCCGTAGGCGATACGCTGCGCTGCTCAGTCGGGCTGGCTCCCAACCGCTACCTGGCGAAGATCGCCTCCGATCTGTGCAAGCCGGATGGGCTGACGGTCTTCCTGCTCCAAGATTTGCCGCAAGCTCTCTATTGCCTGAAGCTGTCGGACTTGGTCGGCATCGGCCACGCCATGGAGAAGCGCATTCGCGACAACGGGATAACCACGGTCGAGCAATTGTGTCGGCTTTTGCCGGAGCAGATGCGGGGGATATGGAACAGCATCCTGGGAGAGCGGCTCTGGCATTGGCTGCGCGGAGCCGATTTCCACGACCCGGAGTTCAAGCGGAAGAGCCTCGGCAAGCAGCACGTTCTTGCTCCCAAGTACCGTACGCGGGAACAGGCGTTTTGCGTGGCGCTGAAGCTGCTGCACATCTCAGCCGCAAACCTGCGCAAGTTGAAGATGTGGGCTGGCGGCATTGGGGTAGTCGTGGAGTTTTTGAGGAAGCGCCCAGCGAGATTCGGCGACCAAGGCTCGGTTGTCCCCGCATGGAAAGCTCACATGCGAATTTACGAGTGCCGGGACACCGTGATCCTCCAGCGCCACCTGACGAAGTTGTGGGATTCCTGTCCGGCGCAGGAGCCCTTGCCCTTGCAGGTCGGCGTCTGGCTCTTCAATCTCGTGCCGGATGAACTGCACACGCTTTCGTTGTTCGAGGACGACGAAAAGCGATTCAGGATCAGCACGGTCGTCGACGAGTTAAACCAGCGGTATGGGCAGAACGCCGTGTACTTCGGCGGAATTCACTCGGTGCTTGACTCCGCCCCAACGCGAATCTCGTTCACATCCATTCCCGACGTGGATGACTTCTGATTCCTGACGGAGATCCAGACTTCCGGGGCCGTATCGCCGGTGAGATGGTCGCCGGTGAAATCGGGTCGGGTCGAGGGCTGGCGCGGTGTTCCGAAGGCCCAGCCTAGCCGTTTCTCCCCGTTTCCTCTGGGAGTGCCTCAGTAGCCAAACCGTGAATCCGTTTCCAGCCCCCGCCACATCGCACCCAGCGTGCGGATTTCCCGCACTGGGCGCACCTGTTTGCTTCGTGCCAGGGTTTATGGGGCCTATCGTGCTGGGGCGACTTTCGCACCTGACCATCGACGAAGCTGGTAAGCGTTAAACAAACCTAACCCGTCATATAGCCATTCACTACTCCACCGCTTCCCGCCAGAGCCTTTGCGCCCCCGGGCACGTATCAGATGTTTCCGGACCTTCATTTCTACCCAACGTTTAACCATTGAGAAACAGGAACTCGAATGACCGACCCGAAAGTAGTTCACCCAGCCACGCAGAATCGGATTGATTTTCGCAATCACAATCTCGACGGGCCAGCTGACATGCTTGCGGAAGACCTCCCTGAGCTTTTCAAACAGCGCTGTCCGCTTCTTCAGCTTGGGCGCATAGCAGGGCCGCCACTTCCATTGAAGACTTAGCCTGCACTATTCGTGAAGGTGCCGCGAGCGGTAGTCGGCGCCGCGATTTTGCGGCGAAGATGCGCGTTGCTGCGTGATGTTCGTTGGATCACCGGGGACGACGAGCTTGGGTGTGTGCGAAATGGGTATGGCGTGGCTTTTCGAGCAAAGCTTTCCCTCGTACGCCATTTTGCGCAACATTTGAAACTTATGTTTCGGGGCGTTGCGAGGCCGCGTTATCCGGGCGAGGCGCCCAGTGCCAGCGCCACTTGCCGGAAGGTGGGCAGGAACGGGAACGACGCGGGCAGGTGTACGACCACGCGGCGAACCGAAACCAGCACCCGGGCACCCAGTTTCAGCAACCGTTCCCGGAGGGTCCAGACCTGAGCTCGCGCACAGCTGGTGTGCGCGGCTTGCAGCCGTAGTTCCTGCATCAGGACGTAGGCGGCAGCGGTGAGCAGCACGCGGAGCTGGTTCGCCCAGAAGTCGCTGCAACTGGTGCGGTCGATCTGGAGATCGTGCAGTTCTTTTATTCGATTCTCTATTTCGCCACGCTGGCAGTACACCTTTTCATAGAGCCATTGCGGACTCTGCTTCATGTTGGTGATGACAAAGCGCGGATTATCTTTCGGCTTCTTACCCTCGGCACGCACCACCTCGGCCTTGATGATGATGCGACGTTGTTGCGGCCACGTTTGGGCCGCATAGTTGGCTTCGCCGTAAATGTGTTCGGTCTTTCCGCTCTGCCGCGAGAGCCGGCGGGCCTGCCGCATGGCTGGTTTGGCCTTGCGCTTCAACACCGCGTTTTTGGCCATCGCAATGACGTACTCAAGGTTGGGCTCTGCATCCAGGAAGTCGAGCAGATCGGGATGCGCGAAACCGCCGTCGAGGCGCACGCGGATCCGCGCACCCGGAAAGCAATAGTGGATCATATTCAGCAGGCGACGCAAAATTCCCATCGCTCCTACCACGGCGGTCACGTTGCCGGGACGCAGCACCGCCGCGCATAGGTACTGTTCGGCTTCGTCGTTGAAGCTCACAAATCCCATCACCGGCAGGTAGCACCAGCTGTCATAGTGTCCGTTGAAGAACGATAGCTGCTGGGCGCCGTGGGTGGGGTCGTCGGTTGGATCCAGGTCGATGGTGACGCGGCGGGCGCGTCCGCGCAACCGCTGGGCATGGCGCCCGATCACGCTATCGGCCAGTGCTTCACCCAAACGGTAGAGTTCCCTTGGGCGAATGGCGTTTTCAAAGCGCGACAGGGTTGGCTGCGAAGCCAGATCGCGGCCCGCCACCGGATCGCGGTCGAGCAACATCTTGTGAATGGGGTCGGCAGACAGGCGGGCCGAGTCGTTGGCATCCGGATAGCCGCAGGCAATCGAGAACACGCGCTGTGCCAACAACTCGCGCAAAGAATGATCGACCTTGCCGGCTTGCCGCTTATCGCGCAGACATTCGGCCAAACTCCGGATCAATCCGTAGCGGCGGTCAGCCGCCTTCAGCAGGATGGCTCCGCCATCGGAACTGCCTTGCCGTTGATCGAACTGCAACGCGGCGGGCTTGGCAAAACTCTCAGCGAACAACAAACACTGTGTCGTGCTATCGTCGAACACGCAGAAGCCTTTCCTGTTACCACAAACACTGTCTCAGCAACATGTTTGTAGCAGAAGAGGCTTCTCGCGTCTTCAACTTCGCGAATTATCCGGGTTAGTACACGCCGATATTCAAAACCCAGGAAAGTGAAGCTCTCTCCCTTCTTCAGGTCCATCATCCGACTCTTGTCCTCATTGATCTGAACGCGGAGCTTCGCGAACTCCTCGCGCAACCGTCTGTCTATCGCCTTTACGAGCCAGTCACTCCGCCGTTCGGCGTCGATCAAGATCACCAGGTCGTCCGCAAAACGTGCGTACTGAACGTTGGTTGACTTGCCCCTTCGCGTGGTATCCACCGCCTTCTCCAGCATCCGGTCTACCTCATTCAGATAGAGGTTACTGAGCAAAGGTGAAATCACACCGCCTTGAGGAACGCCTTTCTTTCCGGTCGCCTTCAGAATCATCTTAAGCAAATGCATGACCGCATCATCCCGGACCCGCCGAGCCACTTTCTCTAACAGCAGAGAGTGCTGCACGTTATCAAAATAGGAGGCGAGATCCAAATCAATGACGCGCGTCTTCTCTTCGACGATCGCTCTGGCTACCCGGGCTACGGCTTCATGCGCCGTCCGCTTCGGTCGATATCCAAACGACCCTGCTTGGAAGTCAGCTTCGAAGATCGGCTCCAGGATGAGCTTCAATGCCCCCTGGACCACTCGATCACGGATTGTTGGAATCGAAAGGACGCGGATTTTCTTTCCCCCGTCCTTTGGAATCTCTTTCTTCCGCGCCTGCATGGGCCGATACGTGTTGGTAACTAATTCATCCCGAATCTGCACGAGAAAATTCTCTGCTCCGCTTTCCTCGATGGCTTCAAACGTGACCCCGTCAATACCCGGAGCCCCGTCATTACTGCTCGCCATCTGGTAGGCTTCCCGCAAAGTCTCCATCTTGCAGACATGGACGTATAGTCCCCAGAAACGCCAAGACGGTTCTGCCTTCGCCTTGACATATAGACTCCTTCTCAGGTCCTGCAAACTGATGGGCGCTTTTGTCATCTCACCCTTGCCTCCCGTTTTGTTAGAGCCATTACAAACAGCAGGGCCTCTTTGCTCCACGGACATTGCTCCGCTTCCTCGCTACTACAGACCCGGCCGAATCCCTCTCGCCGTCCGCCGACTTCCCGGGGTCACCGGTTATACGGCTTCCCTGCTCCGCCGATTTCTCAACGGGGCGAGGAGGGTTTCTCCAGTTGCTTAGCATGACCTTGTCACCGTGCTGTCCCTACCAACCCCGCCGAAGTGTTGCGCCGCATCAGTCCTTGCGACGCTCCATGCTGCCTTCGCCCGAAAACGGGAGGCTCGGCCTTCGGGTTTCAGTACTTTCGGGGCCATATGGGTTTACTGCATTACGGCCCGGTGACTCGCTCACCATCCTTGTAGATGGCTTCGTCAATAGGCTTCAGGATGCTCAGTTGTTGGGATAGAAATCAGGCGCGCCAACTTTAGGTGGGAGGTTACCAGTCTCGCTCTTTCGATTGCGAGGTGGGTTCACAGTTCCACCATGGCCGCGTTTCCCGAAGCCCCCCTATAATCCCGGACGGCCAGATTTCCCGGGTCCGGTTTGAAACCTTGGCATATCCGTCGTGAGCCTTCCCCTCTTCCGCGAGGTTTAAGCGCTGGTTCGCGTACGCCCCTACGTCGGTGGTTTGCCCACAGCCTAGTTTCCAGACCAGCACCGGCGTTGCGCCGGCTTTATCAAGCCGGCCACCTCACTGGCGATGAAAACCACCAAGTGTCCTGAGTCCCTTTGCCCAGCTTTGCGTTACCTCCACTGGAGAGGCGTGTCCCACCTCTTAGGAGGGCGTTGCCCCTCCATCATCGCTCCTACGGACTCATGCGCCAAACCCGCCTGGCTCTCCCCTCCTTCGGTTTTTAGCCTCGTTCGAGGAGTCTTTGCAGGTCGCTCCCAGCCCCTGCTGCCAACGGGTTCTTCCCGACGTTATCTCTGTGAATCTTTCCTTGGATGCTTGATCCCATACCCCGGCGGTTCCACAAAGTGCTTGTACCTGTTTCTTCCTCTGTGGCATCGGCCTTCCCCCAAGAAGGAAACGGGTCGGCTTCCGCAGTTTCTCGCGAACACGACTTTCCACGAGGCAGGATTTCGGGGCTGCAGATATTTCTTTATGTTCAGGCCTCCAAGTTTGCTCGTTTCCCAGATCGTTCCTACCGCTGCTGTACTGCCGCAGGGCAGCCGAGACTTTTACTTCCGGGCAGAACGTGCTTCGTTACCTCTGCACGCACCGGATATGCTAACCGTCCGAATACAGGTAATTGACGGCACAAGGACTTTCACCCTGCTAGATTCTCAGCCTTGTCGGCTGCTCATCCTTCCTTCCTGCTATGCAAGCTACGGGGCCTGGACTCTTACCCCGGTGGGACTTGCACCCACTGATCATGCCAGCCTTCGCTGGACGCACCGTTTCTCGGTACTAATGAAATGGGAGTTCCCCCGGCTCTGCCGGGGAGGCACGCGAAGTTTGACAGATACGGGAGTCCATCCAAGAAACTCCTGGCGTGAGCCGCGAAGCACACGCAAAGGAGAAACTGGATGGACGAGTATGAAAGCTTAAGCCACTCGAAATGGGAGTGCAAATACCATGTGGTGTTTATCCCAAAGGGCCGGCGGAAAGCGTTGTATGGGGAGTTGCGGAAGTATTTGGGAGAGGTGTTCCGCAAACTGGCGGAGCAGAAGGAAAGCCGGATTGAGGAAGGGCATCTGCTGGCGGACCACGTGCACATGTTGATATCGATCCCGCCGAAGTACGCGGTGGCGCAGGTGGTTGGGTTTATGAAAGGGAAGAGTGCGATTCATCTGGCGCGAGTGTACGGAGGGCGGAAACAGAATTTTGTAGGGCAGAGTTTCTGGGCGCGGGGATACTTTGTGTCGACGGTCGGGCGGGACGAGACATCGATCCGAGAGTACATCCGCACGCAGGAGGAAGAGGACAAGCGCCTGGATCAGTTGAACATGTGGCGCTGAAGGGGCCACCTTCAGGTGGCCAAGAATGTCGGGGCCGCGTTAGCGACCCCGCTCAGCCGCTTTGAGCGGCTCACATCCTAAAGCCCCCGGCTCTGCCGGGGGATATTTACTCCTGGAAGGAATCCGCATGCTATTGAATTAGAATGGCTTGCTTCAATTGAAATGCGCGCATACCTTGGACACGTAGCCATACAAAGTGTCGGTCAGCAGATCCAATCTACTTAATAAGCGAGTCACAGGCCGCTTTCACCCCGACCACTTACGACAACTCGGTGGCGATTTGCATCAGGACTCCTTCTCCTGGTCGATCTCCGGAATCGGATGCCCCAATAGCGCAGCCACTTTTTTTGAACGTCGATGATGATCTCCGCCTTACGGAGTCGTTCCGTGAAGCGTTGGTTTTCGCGCTGCAGGCGCTGAATCTCGTCTTGCTCGGGGCTCCGCCGCGAACGCGGACCGCGCCGACGCGGGGTCAAGCCCTGCACCACGCCGGCGGTGCGTCCCCGCCGCCAAGCCGAAGTCGGCCGGCTTGCTGCTCGCTCGCCGGGGCTTCGGCTTGCTCTTGCCCTTGAGATTGAGCGCCACTGCAGCGCGGATGAGATCCTTCAAGGCCGCCTCATCGACCTTGTCGCCTTCGTGGATGTCGATGGCGCGCCTGGCATTCCCGTCGAGGCTGGAGTTGAATAGAACTGAAGGGTCCTTCAACGCAGCTCCCTTGGAAAATGTCATCTTGACGACGTTCTTGTACGTCTCTCCCGTGCAGACGAGACCGCCGTGGGACCAGACGGGAGTCCCCATCCACTTCCACTCTTCGACGATCTCAGGGTCTGCCTCGTGTATGATTTCGCGCACTTTCGCGAGCGTCTTCCCGCGCCAATCCCCAAGTTCCTTGATCTTCTCGTCGATTAATGCAGAGGCGGATCTCACCGGGACGGGCCTTTTCATGTACAGCTCCAACTCTCGCACCTAATTTAGCTGCGCTCAGCGTATTTCCGAACGTCTGCGAAGGTACGTTACGTTAAATCCCGCCTCACCGGCAACGCGGCGTTGGGCAACGTCTACAAGGTCGCCGACATGGCCTCGCTCCTGCTGGCCGTGCGCAATGCGGGCGCGAACAACATGGCCATCCTCGGCGGCCTGGCCGTACTCGAGCGACTTCTCGTGGGTGGCCTTGGTGAACAACATCCCCACGCTGGCCTCTCGACTCAACGGGCTCAGCATCGCCAACGTCGCCGCCTCCTCGCTGAGTCTCAGCGGGAGGCACCTGTTAATCTAGTGCCTTCCCGCCGAAACAACAATTGTGGCCTCAGTCGCGCAACCGTGGACTCTTCGGTCTGGCCTCCGCCACACCACTCGCTGAAATCATTGCGTGCTTGTCAAAACCACCTGGGTCTTGCCGTTTCCCGGTGCCGATGGCAAACCGGCAGCGGGCAAGGTTCAACCATGCAGGTTACGACGCCTCCGCACCCGAAGGAGGGTCGTACGCCCAGCGCGAGTTGGCAGCAAGCGTGCTTGGCGCACAACCGGCGTGAACCGCGAATCCTTACCTTGGCGCGTTCGCTCTTGATTTGCGATGCCAGCGCAGGCCGCGGGGAAGTTTGGTTTTCTTCGCCTTCATAGCGTGACGTTTTTCCCACGGGTCACGCTTTTCGTCAAACGGCCGTGGGCTAGTTCGCGCTATTGGGAGAAACTGTTGCCGGCGTTTTCAGCGGCGTCGTTCAGTATTCCGGGGTGTACGCGAACCAAAATGTTACCACTAACTGTTACCACTGGCCGTTTTTTGGGGAAGTCCGGAGAGGTAAGTGCTTGATTCTAAATTGGCTGCCCCCCAGGGAGCCGCATCTATTGTTTCCAAAGTGTTTACCGGCAAGAGGCCCAGCGATACCCCTTTTCGTACCCCTTCACTCTTCTGGATGACTTCGCACGTAAACGGACGATTTCGAACGTGCTTTCAGTCCTTGTAGGGACTGGAACCCTGGCTGACGAAAGCCAGCACCTCCTCAGGCGAAAGAACCGGTAATGCGAAAGGCGTGCAATCGAAAGACGCGATTGCGAAGGTGTACGCAGGAGCACTCGCCGCATACGTGTCCTAAGATACCCGCAAGTGTCCGTCGTCAAGTTTTACAACAGAAAAACTTGACGACACCGCGGCATCAATGACCCGACTACAGCAACTCACGCAGCTCCGCTAAGCGGGTCTGCACTTCTGCCCATGACGGGTACGGTCCGTAGCAGAGCATTTTGCACTGCGCTTCGTACGCCTCTGCGATTATGGCCGCAAGTTCAGATGGCGGAAACAGGGCGTCGCTACGCGCGAAAGACATGCCTTCAGGGCAAAAGTAGCTCTTCGGAAAGTGTTCTCTGCTGATCTGATCGTAGTCATTCCGAATTGCGGCGTATTCGTCGGACCGGAGCATGGCCTCCACCTCTGGACAGCGCAAAAGTTGAAAAAGGTCGTAGTAATGCCGGGCGTAGCTCCCGAGTGGCTGCTTGTCTCGTTTCAACAGCTCGACCTTGCTGTGAATGGCGAACATCTTTTCCACGAACGTTCGCCGAAAATGCAAAAGCCGCATTGAAAAAGGTCCTTCGTCCTCAGCGCCAAGGGACAGGCCATTCTCCTCAAAAAACGTGCTCACGTAAGACCGCAGCGGAACCACCTTGGACGGTTCACGCCCGCTGGCGGCGCCTGCCTCGACTAACACGCGATTGGCGACTTCGCCGGGGCCACCGAAGCGTTGCTGAAAGGAAAAGCTGTCGTTTCTGCCGAATCCCCCGATGGTTTTGCCTTCGGCAGCTTCGAAGGTAAACGCCGGATGTCCTGCCAGCGCATCGCGCAGCCTTTTCAGCTCACGGTTAATCGCATTCTTTCCCAGTGCAGGTTTGAATGCGATGGGATCGAGGAAGATATCGATATCTTCGGAAAAGCGCTCGATCAAGTTCCAGCCCTTGGCCAGACTCGTTCCGCCTTTGAAGATGACCTTGGTGCCGGCAGTGTTCGCGATGACGCGCAACGCCTCGGTGACGTAGTAGTCCTTTTCGATAATTGCCGGACGCAGCTTTCGCTCACGAAAATGTTCCGCCGCCCGGAGAATAGCCTGCTCAAAATCGGGATGCTCGAACAATTTCACTTGTGACGCTCCTTTGCCAGCCAGGAGCGTGCGTTCGGCAAGCCTCCTAATAAGCCAAAGTCGAATCGCGAGAATGGATTCAGAGTGGTTCGCAACTGGCGCAATGTTTTTGGATTCGCTCCAAGCTGCTCGCCCAGCGCCCCCAGCATGGCGCGGACACGGGGCGGCTCTGAGCCGGCTATTTTGAGGAGGCGATCAATGCGTCCCTGCTCTGAGAGCAGGCCCAACGTCTTGCGAATTGTCTCATCCGGTGTCAGCTCACTGTATTTGCCCTTCTGCCGGAGAAAATCGAGCAATGCTGCGTCCTTCTCCGACAGTCCACCCCAGGCCTCTGGTCGGCGGGTGTGAATAACGGTATCGTCACCGACAAGTTTTCTGGGAAGGCTGAGAGCACTCGTTGCAATCTCACCCTGCCTTCCCATCTGGGTGGTGAACCCAAGCAAGTTGGCGGCAGCGAGACCAGAGGGGAAAACGATCTTCCGCCGTGATACCAGGCCCCGGATGGTGGCCGGATTAGGCCGACTTTTACCCAGAGCCGTCTCGCGATGGCGGTAATAGACGCCCTTGCTCAACCGCTCGACGGTCCCACCTCGTGCCAGGCGAGAAAGGGCCTGCGCGACCGCGGAGAACGGTAGATCGCGGAAGTCCTCAAGCCGCCACAATCGTTCGCCGCCGCGTTCAATGCGCTTGCGGATCAGCCCCGTGACGCGCCGGGACTTTGGTGGGACTCTGGCGGCGGTTTTCATGCTCCAAAGTATTGGAAATGAGCACTTAAATGTCAAGTTTTATTGCACATATACTTGACATAAATCCTTCAGCCATTCTGCCTACCCTTCCCAAAACTCGCTCGCGCTTCCGTGTCCACCTCGATCGAGGACGCAATCTGACAGGTTGCCTTCAAGTCTCAGCCCTTGCCGCCATTTTCTGATTCTGTGCCAACGAAAAAACGATTATTCATTTCATACGGGCGGTAACCCTGGCCTTTAAAGAGCAGCGTATGATCGACGATCAGGTCGGCGGCATCCCTGTTCGGGGCGTGCTGCCCTCCTGGAGGGCCTATGAGTGATCGCGCCCCGACGCATGTGTCAAACCCGATTCGTGCCGCGAAAGACGTGTGCATGTCCGCAGAGCACCAGCGGTATTCCATCGAGAACCAAGCTGAGATCATTTGTCGCTATGCCGAGTCGCGTGGCATCGACCTCGCTCGCACGTATGAAGATGATGACAAAACAACTCTGGCCTCCGAATAATCGGCGATCAGGTCGGCGGTATCCCTGTCGGGGCGTGCTGCCCTCCCGGAGGGGCCATGAGTGATCGCGTCCCGACGCATGTGTCCAACCCGATTCGTGCCGCGCAATACGTGCGCATGTCCACAGAGCACCAGCGGTATTCCACCGAGAACCAAGCTGAAATCATTCGTCGCTATGCCGAGTTGCGTGGCATAGAAGTTGTCCGCACATATGAAGATGATGGCAAGACCGGCCTGAATCTGGAAGGCCGTAAAGGATTGCGGGCGTTATTGCATGATATCGAGACTGGTCAGGCAGATTTCAGCATCGTCCTTGTCTATGACGTGAGCCGGTGGGGGCGCTTTCAGGATGCGGATGAGAGCGCGTACTACGAATTCGTGTGTAGGCGCTCCAACGTTCAGGTTCACTACTGTGCTGAGCAGTTTGAGAATGACGGGAGCATGTCTACCGCCGTCCTAAAGACGGTTAAGCGGGTCATGGCCGGGGAGTATAGCCGTGAGCTGTCGGTGAAAGTCTTCCAGGGCCAAGGGCACCTTATCGAATTGGGGTTTCGCCAGGGTGGGTCGGCTGGATACGGCCTGCGTCGACTCCTGGTTGACCAGGATCGCAGCCCGAAGGAACTCTTGGGGCGCGGTGATCGCAAGAGCCTCCAAACAGATCGCGTCATCCTCGTGCCGGGTCCCGGATCAAGAGATCGCTATAGTCAGGGAGATATACGACCTCTTTACTAAACTGAGGAAGACTGAACAGCAGATTGCAGACCTGCTGAACGGACGAGGAGTTCGCACGGATTTTAACCGAGCATGGACGCGTGAAACCGTGCACCAAGTCCTAATAAATCCGAAGTACGTTGGGGACAACGTTTTCAATCGTACTTCATTCAAGCTAAAGCAGAAGCGAGTCAGGAATCCTCCGGAGATGTGGATCCGCCGTAACGGCGCATTCGAGCCGATTGTGCCGATTGAGCAGTTCGCCGAGGCGGCTGCAATTATTGATGCCTGCCATCGCCAGTTCTCAGATGAGGAGCTTCTCACTCGCCTGCGCGACTTGCTGGCACATGAAGGGATGCTGTCAGGCATCCTGATCAACGTAGCGGAGGACATGCCGTCCGTTGCCTGCTACAGGAGCAGATTTGGCAGCCTGGTACGAGCCTACGCCCTCATCGGATACACGCCGCTCCGAGATTACAGCTACATCGAGATCAACCGGATTTTGCGGGAGCGGCATCGGGCTATATGCGCATCTGTTAATGCTGAGCTGAAGGCACTCGGCGCTGATATAGAACAGGATGAACGCTCTGGATTGCTGACGGTCAATCATGATTTCACTGCTTCACTTATCCTCGCACGTTGTCACCAGAGTTATACCGGCACCTGCCGTTGGTTAATACGTCTTGAAACGTCCCTCCAGCCGGACGTTACGGTGGCGGCACGCCTCATGCCGGGCAACGTGGAAATCCTCGACTACTACCTTCTACCAGCTATAGACGTCCTCGTGCCCAAGCTGCGCCTCGCCCCTGAGAACGGCACGGTTCTCGATGTCTATCGTTTTGAGAATCTGAATTTCTTCTTTGCAATGGCAAGGCGCATGCAGATTGAAGAGGCCGCATGAGCGTTACGGAAATTGTGAGGGTCCCAATCTCTGAGATTCGAGTCGTCAATCCGCGAACACGCAACAAGATCAAGTTTGAAGCAATTGTAACCAGTATCGCCACCCTTGGACTGAAGCGACCCATTACCGTTGCCAGAAGGGATGCCGCGCCGGACGGAACATTGTACGACCTCGTCTGTGGACAGGGGCGACTTGAAGCTTTTGTGAAGCTTGGAGAAACCGCGATTCCGGCCATCATCACCGATGCGTTGCAAGAAGACCACTACCTAATGAGCCTAGTTGAAAACATCGCTCGACGCCCGCCCTCCAACTCAGGGCTGCTCCGAGAGACGCGAGCTCTGCGGGAACGCGGATATACGCCTGAACAGATTGCGGAGAAGATTGGTCTGGACCGTACGTACATTTACGGCATTGTCCGGCTAATCGAGCATGGAGAAGACTCTCTGGTCGCAGCCGTTGAAGCTGAGCGTTTGCCGGTTAGTGTTGCCGTTGAAATAGCTGCGGGTACGAGCCATGCCATGCAACGAGCGTTGTCTGAAGCGTATGAACGCGGAGAACTCAGAGGTGAAAAGCTGAGGGTAGCTCGAAACTTGGTGGCAAAGAGAGTTGCCAAGCAACAGCAAACTGGCAAAGGCCCGCATGCGAAACGAGAAGTTACGAGAGACAGTCTCGTTCGAGAGTATCAGCAGCAGGTACGCGAGCAGAAAGCACTGATTAAAAAAGCCGCGATGACGCGAGATCGCCTACTCTTATTATCCTCAGCCGTGAAACGCCTCCTGAATGACGAACACTTTGTAAGTTTACTGCACAGGGAAGGGCTCGCGGAAATGCCAGAACAGCTGGCGTTGCGGCTCAATTAAAGGGGGTCCATGGGAACGCCTGTTAAGAACGGATTCGAGATCAAAGTCTTGACCGTGCCGATCACCTGTATTGTGCCGCAGAGGGAAACCGCTGCTGCGCTCCGCGCCACTCGTACGTACAAGCAGATCGCTTCGTCAATCAAAGAAGTAGGTATGATCCAGGCTCTGATTGTTTACCCGCAGTCCAGCCATCAGTATCTCCTTCTGGATGGTCATCTCCGTCTCGATGTAATTCAGCAGCTCGGCTGGTCCGAGGCGGAGTGTATCGTCGCAACCGATGATGAGGCCTACACCTATAACAAGCGGGTGAACCATCTGCCTCCAATTGCGCAGCATTACATGCTTCTCAAGGCGATCTCGAAAGGCTTGACCGAAGAGCGCTTGGCCGCGGCATTGAACGTAGATATAGGCGTGATTCGCCGGAATCGCACGATGCTGGATGGCGTCTGTTCAGAGGTAATCGAAATCTTAAGAGACAAGCGTCTTTCACCCCCTGTGTTTTCTGTGTTGCGAAAGATGAAACCTTTTCGCCAAATCGAGGCTTCAGAACATATGGTTGCGTCAGCAAAGTACTCCCTTACATTCGCGATGGCTTTGCTGGAGATGACACCGCCAGAACTCCTCGTGGACGTACCCGCGAATCGCAAGAACAGAACAAAGTCGGCCGAGAATCATGCGTTGCTACAAGAGGAAACGGATTCTATTGTTCGCAACTTGAAGGATGTGGAGGCCTCTTACGGCACAGACATCCTGTCGCTTGCCGTGTCCAGCGGCTATTTGCGTAAGTTGCTTCAGAACCGCCGAATCGAGAAATATCTGGAAAAACATCACCCCGACGTTCTGAATGCTCTTCGGGGTCTGCTTGCTGAGCTTAAACCGAGCATGCCGGAAACAATAGCCAGCTAGGCTGATCGACGGGCCCAGGCGGAAATGCCCCAAATGGCGCATTGAGGAACGTCACTAACGTGTCCAACCCAAGATCGGCTTCCCTCCGGAACGATGAGCGACTTCCCGAAATCCGCTCTGGTGGTGGGGAATTTTCACCAAGCCGATCACTGATTATTCCTGATTCCGATCACGAATTTTCACGAATCCGATCAGTAGTTTTCGCGAAGCCGATCAGCGATTCTTCCTGATCCCGATCACTTTTGGGGGATTTGGAAAAATTCTGATCGGAATCCGGAAAAACTGAGTACAGCGCGCTGGACACCAGCGGGCACACTGGACCTTCGGAAAGGGGAGCCAGTTGCCCGCAAGGAGAAAGTCCATGAGCAAGATCAAGGAAGTTCTACGTCTGTACCACGAGGTTCATCTGGGGCAGCGGGAGATTGCCCGCTGTGCGCAACTGGCCCAGTCCACCGTCCACGAATACCTGGAGCGGGCGCGGGCGGCCGGTTTAGGTTGGCCGTTGCCGGAGGGGCAGGATGAGGAAGCCATCGAGAACCTGCTGTTCCCGCGGACCGCGCCGGCCGAACAGCAATACCCATCGGCGCGGGCCGAGGCCCAGAACGGTTTCAATCCGCACCCGGCATCGCTGCCGGGTGAAGCGCCAGCGGATACGTGACCGGCATCGACCAGACTGGTTTCAATCCGCACCCGGCATCGCTGCCGGGTGAAGCGGGCGCCGCGTCCGCCGCGTCACCACCCGCGAAGTGTTTCAATCCGCACCCGGCATCGCTGCCGGGTGAAGCACGCGATAGAGGAGAATGAAATGCTGAAACCGAGTTTCAATCCGCACCCGGCATCGCTGCCGGGTGAAGCGCCATCTGGCGAGCACGGAGGATGCGGCCACAGGTTTCAATCCGCACCCGGCATCGCTGCCGGGTGAAGCGTCGGAAATCATGCAAAGCCAGCATCCAACGCGATGTTTCAATCCGCACCCGGCATCGCTGCCGGGTGAAGCGTCACCAGGATTTGACCACAACTCCATGGCGCGACGTTTCAATCCGCACCCGGCATCGCTGCCGGGTGAAGCCTTTCACCCCGACGATGAGATCACGCGCTCCTGGTTTCAATCCGCACCCGGCATCGCTGCCGGGTGAAGCGCCGCCCGCATCTTTCCGTTGGAGAGCTGGATGCGTTGTTTCAATCCGCACCCGGCATCGCTGCCGGGTGAAGCGTCGTACACTTTGCCGAAGTGCCACACCCCGGAAGGTTTCAATCCGCACCCGGCATCGCTGCCGGGTGAAGCCACGGTCGTTGCTTTCGGCGGGGTTGGATGTGGGTTTCAATCCGCACCCGGCATCGCTGCCGGGTGAAGCTTTACAGTGGCGACGTTTGGGCGGCGGCGCGTCAAAGTTTCAATCCGCACCCGGCATCGCTGCCGGGTGAAGCGGCTTCCCCGCGTGTTCAGTGGGCTGCCGCCACTGTTTCAATCCGCACCCGGCATCGCTGCCGGGTGAAGCATTTTTCCGTGTGCGCGCCTGAGCCTTGGCGCCGGTTTCAATCCGCACCCGGCATCGCTGCCGGGTGAAGCGCTTGCGCCCGGATCGCTGCCGCCGTTATACCCTGTTTCAATCCGCACCCGGCATCGCTGCCGGGTGAAGCCGTGCAGGTTTGCACCTTCGCCCGCGAGGTATCAGTTTCAATCCGCACCCGGCATCGCTGCCGGGTGAAGCGTTGCCGCAAGCGTGGGTCAATGCCGCCTATCCGTTTCAATCCGCACCCGGCATCGCTGCCGGGTGAAGCACAGCGCCAGCGGCAAGCTATAGTAGCCTTCGGGGTTTCAATCCGCACCCGGCATCGCTGCCGGGTGAAGCATTGACGTGTTATCCGAGCGCACAACCATCTGTGTTTCAATCCGCACCCGGCATCGCTGCCGGGTGAAGCGCCAGCTTTCCTGGCGCATCCTTTCTTGGCCCGGACGGTTTCAATCCGCACCCGGCATCGCTGCCGGGTGAAGCAGGCCCACAAGCGGGCGCTGATGCGGGCCTGCGAGTTTCAATCCGCACCCGGCATCGCTGCCGGGTGAAGCCAGAGTTTCGTCCGGCCCCAATTGTCCGTCCTTGGGTTTCAATCCGCACCCGGCATCGCTGCCGGGTGAAGCCGAACTCGCTGGTGATTCCGCCGCTGGGATAATTGTTTCAATCCGCACCCGGCATCGCTGCCGGGTGAAGCCGAACTCGCTGGTGATTCCGCCGCTGGGATAATTGTTTCAATCCGCACCCGGCATCGCTGCCGGGTGAAGCGGGCCGCGCCGCCGTCTGTCATCCCCCAAGGAGGCGTTTCAATCCGCACCCGGCATCGCTGCCGGGTGAAGCCGCGCCCGGTGCTGGCGGCGAGGTCCTACGTCTGGTTTCAATCCGCACCCGGCATCGCTGCCGGGTGAAACGCCTGCGCGCTGACCACCAGAGTACGCAAATCCTGTTTCAATCCGCACCCGGCATCGCTGCCGGGTGAAGCGATACATTCCTGGCGCGACTGGCTGCGGACCGGGGTTTCAATCCGCACCCGGCATCGCTGCCGGGTGAAGCAGTTCCGCGCCGGTGCGGTAATCCCCGGCAAACGGGTTTCAATCCGCACCCGGCATCGCTGCCGGGTGAAGCGGAGGAACCTGATGCAACGCAAGGCTAAACCTGGTTTCAATCCGCACCCGGCATCGCTGCCGGGTGAAGCGGAGGAACCTGATGCAACGCAAGGCTAAACCTGGTTTCAATCCGCACCCGGCATCGCTGCCGGGTGAAGCTGGAGTGATTTCGAGCCACACTCACATGGATTCTGGTTTCAATCCGCACCCGGCATCGCTGCCGGGTGAAGCAACTCTTCCAGGACGCGATTAACAAGGCAGTTCAGTTTCAATCCGCACCCGGCATCGCTGCCGGGTGAAGCACCAAGGATGCCAGCTAGCCTCGACGGCGGTCGATGCGTTTCAATCCGCACCCGGCATCGCTGCCGGGTGAAGCTCCTAGCGCCAAAGAGATGGACTTTTCCGATATGGTTTCAATCCGCACCCGGCATCGCTGCCGGGTGAAGCATTGTAAGTCATCGAGAGGTATGGCTGTTTGGTAAGTTTCAATCCGCACCCGGCATCGCTGCCGGGTGAAGCGAGCAACCGGTGAGCAAGATCCGGCTAACGTGCTGGTTTCAATCCGCACCCGGCATCGCTGCCGGGTGAAGCCCCACATAGGGGATTACACCTTCGATCTTCGGATGTTTCAATCCGCACCCGGCATCGCTGCCGGGTGAAGCGATAAGGCCTTTGATGCGGAAGTGCTCGACGTGCTGTTTCAATCCGCACCCGGCATCGCTGCCGGGTGAAGCACCGGACGGCGACTGCATGAGCCACCCGAGCCGGTTTCAATCCGCACCCGGCATCGCTGCCGGGTGAAGCCAGCAACCGCCGGTAAGCGCCTCTGGCATCACGGGTTTCAATCCGCACCCGGCATCGCTGCCGGGTGAAGCGCTGGCTAAAGCCATTACCGCGATTGACGGGATACTGTTTCAATCCGCACCCGGCATCGCTGCCGGGTGAAGCGCCGGGAGTGTCCGCCGCCTTGGGGTGATCTACGGGTTTCAATCCGCACCCGGCATCGCTGCCGGGTGAAGCACTGGTGCGGCGGCGGAAGTGGCGGCAGCCCGGCGTGTTTCAATCCGCACCCGGCATCGCTGCCGGGTGAAGCGAGAGAGCATACAGTTGCCCGGCTCGGCTACCTGAGTTTCAATCCGCACCCGGCATCGCTGCCGGGTGAAGCGCTTTCACGCTGGTGACAAGGGTTCGGATGTCCTGTTTCAATCCGCACCCGGCATCGCTGCCGGGTGAAGCCGCGCGTCCGAGATGCCAAGCTATCGCACGGTAGCGTTTCAATCCGCACCCGGCATCGCTGCCGGGTGAAGCCAAGATGGCGAACTCGATCACCTACGCTTGAAGGTTTCAATCCGCACCCGGCATCGCTGCCGGGTGAAGCGGCGGAAGTGACCACCAAGGCGCAAAGCGCAGAAGTTTCAATCCGCACCCGGCATCGCTGCCGGGTGAAGCGCGCAAGTGGTACGCCGGCAAGCTGCGGCCGAAGTTTCAATCCGCACCCGGCATCGCTGCCGGGTGAAGCCGGTGGATGCTCACTCCGAAGCCTTGACTGACTGGTTTCAATCCGCACCCGGCATCGCTGCCGGGTGAAGCAAGTCGATATAATCAGCCGGCTGGACACTGAATGTTTCAATCCGCACCCGGCATCGCTGCCGGGTGAAGCGCGGCAAGACTCCATCTCATCGCGGAGCACTTGGGGGTTTCAATCCGCACCCGGCATCGCTGCCGGGTGAAGCGTTGCGTATTTTGGCCCGCGAAGCGGCGGAATGGCTTGTTTCAATCCGCACCCGGCATCGCTGCCGGGTGAAGCAGTGCTTTCCGCGGCCAAACTTGGAGCGCATGCCAGTTTCAATCCGCACCCGGCATCGCTGCCGGGTGAAGCCTTCGACATTAGCGACGTGCTGAGCGTCACGACTGGTTTCAATCCGCACCCGGCATCGCTGCCGGGTGAAGCGGCGTGTCGCAGAAGCGGGCTGCCACCGCGATGCAGTTTCAATCCGCACCCGGCATCGCTGCCGGGTGAAGCAGCTACCAAAATGCAGTCACGGACCCGTGGGTCGGTTTCAATCCGCACCCGGCATCGCTGCCGGGTGAAGCATCTGATCTAGGGTAGGGGACGGAACATCAAAGGGTTTCAATCCGCACCCGGCATCGCTGCCGGGTGAAGCATATCGTCCATGCTGGAATACCATGCCAGCCCTGGTTTCAATCCGCACCCGGCATCGCTGCCGGGTGAAGCTACAGCAATTGGCGGGCAACTTTGCTGCGATTGGGTTTCAATCCGCACCCGGCATCGCTGCCGGGTGAAGCAACTCTACGCCGTTTTCAATGGTGATGAATGCGTGTTTCAATCCGCACCCGGCATCGCTGCCGGGTGAAGCGTTTATGCTCGCCTATACTTACGGGCGATTTTCAGTTTCAATCCGCACCCGGCATCGCTGCCGGGTGAAGCGTAGCACCACCAGTGAATGTTTTGCCGCAATAAAGTTTCAATCCGCACCCGGCATCGCTGCCGGGTGAAGCTCGATGGTTTTCTGGTCGCGTAAATCGTTCAAGGTTTCAATCCGCACCCGGCATCGCTGCCGGGTGAAGCGAGATGCTTCGTTCTACCATTGGGGTTTAGTGTGTTTCAATCCGCACCCGGCATCGCTGCCGGGTGAAGCTGCCTCCATTTCGATGTCAGTTACTTGCTTGCCGGTTTCAATCCGCACCCGGCATCGCTGCCGGGTGAAGCTACCGTCCATCGCGTGACATCATTGTTACTACTGGTTTCAATCCGCACCCGGCATCGCTGCCGGGTGAAGCAGCGGCCCTGAGTCAACAGGGAATCAAACATAGGTTTCAATCCGCACCCGGCATCGCTGCCGGGTGAAGCGAGGGCTGCTTAGGCGTCGGGTTGCTGAGATGGGGGTTTCAATCCGCACCCGGCATCGCTGCCGGGTGAAGCGAGCAAGGAGCAGAAATGAGCGCAGACCCAATAAGGTTTCAATCCGCACCCGGCATCGCTGCCGGGTGAAGCGCCATCAAGATTGCCGAAGACATCAAGCAGCAGATGTTTCAATCCGCACCCGGCATCGCTGCCGGGTGAAGCGGGTGATGGACGGATATTCCCGGGCGAACATCGTTGTTTCAATCCGCACCCGGCATCGCTGCCGGGTGAAGCCACATTTACCGGCTGTTTTATAATGCCCTTCTTGTTTCAATCCGCACCCGGCATCGCTGCCGGGTGAAGCCATCTTGCCCGTACTAGATTCGAGTACGGTTTATGTTTCAATCCGCACCCGGCATCGCTGCCGGGTGAAGCGCTGGCCAAGTATCTGGAGCGCCAGGGATACGCGGTTTCAATCCGCACCCGGCATCGCTGCCGGGTGAAGCGGTTCATCACCTATATGATAGGTACATCATATGGGTTTCAATCCGCACCCGGCATCGCTGCCGGGTGAAGCCCACGGGTTGGCACGTTGCTTTGCTCCAGAGCTTGTTTCAATCCGCACCCGGCATCGCTGCCGGGTGAAGCTCCTCGCGTACAAACCCTTGCCGATCATGGTTGTACCGCACGGAATGCGCGAACCTGTTTTGAGGAGGGCGGTTCCGAGACGGCTGGCAGCAGGGTGCCGAAGCTATCTGGTGTGGAATGATCGGGTTATGCATGGCGCGAAGCTCACCGGTTTTGGCGGGAGCTAGAGGTTCGCGGCTGCTGCTATACCACCAGCGGCCCGTCAAAATCGATTGCCCTGAATTTACCATATTCCTTGACGTATTGATTGGACGGCTCGGTGAGCCTGTACACGCGAAGGCAATCTTCTTCCGGGTCGATTTCTGCAAGCAACGCTCGTTCGAGTTGTTCGTATTGCATGCGATCCACGCGGCATTCGAAGACCGATTTCTGCACGCGTTGTCCGATGGCTTCGCAGGCTTTGGCCACGCGGCGCAAGCGTCTGCGTCCCTGAGGCGTTTCCGTCGATACGTCGTAACAGACGAGGATGAGCACGGCTAACGCTCCAGGTAGGGAAGGTAGTCTTCAGCTTCACCGCGGATGACGCGCGCCAGCAGCCGAGCCTGGATCTGCGGCAGCAGTCCAATTGCCAGCTTCTGATCGAGCAGCGGGTGGGTGGTGAGCTCCTGTTTGCGTTCCTGGTAGGCGAGGATCAGTGTTTTGCGCGCGGCATCGTGCAGTTGGACTGCGCCTCCAGGGCGTTCTTCAAAATCGCCAGCATTGAGTTGTTTGCGATTCACGAGTGTCAGTGCCAGACGATCCGCAAGTATGGAGCGGAACTCTTCCATCAGGTCCAAGGCCAGCGCGGCGCGACCGGGACGAATGGTATGCAGGTAGCCAAGCTGCGGGTCGAGTCCCACCGATTCCAGCGCCGTACGGCAATCATTCATCAACATGCTGTAGAGGAAAGAGAGTAGCGCGTTCATGCGATCACGCGGGGGACGGCGGCTGCGGCCATCCGGAGTGAAGGCGGCACGTTGGTCGCTGCGAATCAGACACGGGAAGACGGCAAAGTAGCGGCGTGCGGATTCGCCTTCGAGCCCACGCACGACATCCAGCGTGGGAGAGGATTCCAGATGGCGCAGATTGCTGGCCAGCGCTTCGGCGGTTGCGCGCAGGCGTTCCGCATCCAGTTCGTCATTCGCGTCGCGGGCGCCGCGCAGCAGCACATAGCGGCTGTTCTTGAGTTTGCCGGCGATGCAGGCTCGGGCGTGAGCGAGCGAAAACTCCGGCGAGTCGGCGCGCGCGAACTGCGCTTGGCGGAGCAGTATATTTCCGCTGATGGGACCCTCAAGACGGGCCCTGAAACGCCCGTTGCGGTCGAGAAGAACCAGTGCCTTCCCTTCCTCGGCTAACCGGCCCATGACGGCAGGCGAAACCAGCACATCCCCCAAGCAGACGACGCTGCCGATGTGATGCAGCGGAACGCGCAGGCGGGTTTCGCGCTCCACATCAAAACGCAGGGTATCGTTGTCGAGGTGCAGATAGCCGGACAGCGTGAGATAGAGCGTATTGAGTAGCGTTTGCATCAATTCTCCGCATCGAACAGGCGCGCGCGCAGAGCGCGCCTCCTTGCCTGTCCAGCAAGCATCTGCGGTTGGCAGAGATCGACCAACGAGCATTCGCGGCAGCGGGCATCGTTGACGGCAGGAGGCATATGTCTTGCCTGCAGCATGGCGCGGATCGCAAGAGCCGTGCTCGCCACAAGCTGGCGCAGATCTGGCGTAATTGCAACCTCACGCCGCCGGTGGCTGCTGGCGTGATAGATGGCACCGAGCGGAACGGGACAGCCGGTCATTTCTTCCAGGCAGAGCGCCTGAGCGGCCAGTTGAAGGTCATCGTGCGTTCGCTGGCGGCGCGGACCATGCTTGTATTCGACGGGATAGGGTGTGCCGTCCCGAAGGAATTCGACAATATCGGCCTTGCCAATCAGGCCGAGCCGTTCACAGACCAGAGGCAGTGCCCGCTCGATGCGCCCGCCCGCACGCAGCTCGTAGCCCTCCAGATCGACCCGCGTGTGTACCGCATCGCCGCGCGCCGTGTGTACATTTGCGGCGAAACTCTGCTCCTCATGGATCAGGGCGCACTGGCGCGGGCAATAGCTGTAGTGCTGCAGCGCGGACAGCAGAATGAACTCGTCCTGCTCCATACAGTCCTCTGCGCAAAAGGAGCTCGCGGCGGGCAAATGGGTTCAGGTTACACGCCCAGGATTTGCAGTTCGACGCCTTGGGGCAGGTCTTCTCGGTTCACTGCCACGTTGTAGTCTTCCCAATCGCGCGGAACGCCGTTTCTAAGTTTTGGCTGAATACGCTTGAATAGCGTGTGCGCCGGAGCGTTCCCGAGTTCACTCGTGTGCTTGAAGATGTAGAGGCCGCGTGTAGTCATCTCGCCGCGCGCAGCCGAGCGATCATGCTCGAACATGTTTACCAGCGCCTCCCAGAAGAGCTGGAGATCCTCTTCGGAGAAGCCAGTCTGCGCGGCCAGATGCGCGGAGACAAAGCCGTGCGCCACATAGAGGCCATAGGGGACAGTGAACTTGCGGCCCATGGTGCGATTGTCGCCGCCTTGTTTCTCAGCCTCTGCTTCGGTCGCTACAGCCATGCGCGTGATGGAGTGTTCGAGTGAAACGATGGGGTCCACCGAACGTCCGAAGGTCAACTGCACCGGCCCGCGCACCTGGCCGCAATTGACGCCTGTCGACATCACGGCGCCAAAGGTGCGCACATCGAAGAAATTCTGACACATCCAGCGGCGCGCATCGTCCACTCTGTCGCCGCCCTTGCGCTTCTTATCCTCGCCACTTAACAACTCAGCAGCACCGATGCCGATGTAGGCACGTTCGTGTTGCTTGTTGAGAATTGCCTTTTCCTTGACGTATATCTCATAGGGAGCCGTCTCACCTTTTGCAACACCTACATAGTTGCGCACCTTACGTTTAAGGCAAACGTCGGTGACAAGACCGCGCCCGCTCTCTGCATCCACACGCGGCAGATTGCCCGCATCCGGATCGCCGTTAGGATTGCCATCCTTCACATCAAACAGCAGCACAAAGTCATAGCGATTCTGCAGCGTAGTCATGCTTCTTCTCCTTCAGCGGGTTCTGTCTTCCTGGTGTAGAACGCCTGTTTCTGGTGATAATAGCCAATGGCGAAGCGGCCCTGGTCGGCAATCGACAGATGATTGGGAAAACTCTTGTCGCCGTCGATGGCATCGGCGATTTCCCCGAATAGCCTTTCGAAATTCACGACCCGCCCTCGGTTCTCGATCTTGGCCAGATGATGATTCTTGAGCTTGAGCAGGTTTGAAAATACAGTGATTGGCGTGGAAGACGCCGCGCCATAGAAACGGTCGCGAATGGTGGCGTTGAGCCCGGGACTGGCCTCCTCCTGCACCTTTTCAAGCGCGGCGAAGAGCCTTCCCAGGCGATAGCCAACATTGGTGTTCGCAAGGTCGAGAGACACGTGCAGTTCCTCCTCGAGTGCGGGATTCTCCCCGCGAGTCTTACGGTTGAGGCAGGCTTTGATCAGCGCGGCGCGAGGATAGTTCACCTCTTGCTCTGCGCGTATGCGACGAATAGCACCCAACAGCAGCGTCTCCGGATACGGAAGCCCCGAGAGGATCGCCCGCATCGTGTCGCCGCCAAGGTTGGGAGGGATATTCTCTGCCTTCCCCTGGAGTGCTGTGCAGGCCAGCAGGCGGAAGAGTGAGAGATACGCCGGCTCATACGGCGCATGATCGATGGCGATATCGGCAAAGTGGCGCACAATGCGCTGCGAAAACTCCCGGACGGTTCCAGTAAGCCAGAAGCGGATTGAGATGCGCGCAGCATTCGGGGCAAGGCCAAGAACGAAGAACCGCGGTGCATCTTCGTTGACGTTTTGGCTTCCCTGTTCGACGGAACGATACAGCGCGGCGATAGCACGTGTGCCCTGGTCGGGATCATCCTTCGGCGGTTCACCGAGCAGGCTGGCAAAGGAGTCTTCCAGCAGACATGGCGTCTCGGCCCAGAAGACGGTGGAAGCATCGCCAACCTGAATGCGCTGGGTCGAGTCTTTGCCGAGCAGATGATTGAGCGCCGTGGTATAGGCAAACGCAGCACGTTTGCTTACAGGCGCGTTTTCTCCCTGCTTTTGCTCCTTACCGTAAGATTCGAAGGCGCGCAGGTTGAAGGAGACGATATTCGCGCCAGAGGTCTGTGCGCCCCACACTCCTTTGATCGCCGGATGCAGGCGCTCGATCTCAGCATCCTGCCCGGTGATGAGGCAGATGCCCCGCGCGGCGCTCGATGTTTCCGCAGACGCGTTCGCCGCTGTGGCCCGCAGTCTGGCAATGACCGCAGCCCGCTCGCAGACCAACTCCGTATCGCTGGCGAGCTGAAAGGTAAGGATGGGATTCGTGGTTCGAATCTCCTCCCAGGACGGAGACCGTTCAAGCTGCGCAAGCGGCGCGTTGGCGAGAAAGGCGCGAACAGCGCGCACGCCCACATCGTCCGCAGGCAACTCGGCCAATCGCGTCAGGAAGTCCGCGTGCTGGCTGACAACGCGCTCCGGCTTTCCCTTGGTATCGACGCCAAGCACGTATTCCGCAGTGTCCCAAAGCAGGTTTGCCGCTACGCCCGAGGTCTTCTTAATCCCTTGTGGAACGAGAAAGGAGCGGGCGCGTTTCTTCTTGCCTGCCATCGTGCGCGTATCGTCGATCTGCACGAATTGCCCGTTGGCATCGAGGACGATGAGAAAAGGAATCTCCTTTTGCTCAAAGCCCTCGGGCGCCAGCGCCGTCTCCGGGTCGTTGGCCTTGCGCTCGTAGTACCGGGTCAATTCCTGGAGGATCATCCCCGCACCTCCTCGCTCTCCCACGACGGAATGTTCACGACGCCATCTTTCATCCGTGCCTGAAAGAAGCGCGGCTGGGGCGAGGCTGCATCGCGGAAGTCGAGGTCGTAAAGCATCCAGCCCAGTTGCCGTTCCCCGCGCAACTCGGCGGGTTTCGTTGCCCCGGTTCCGTCTCCGGATCGATCAGGCGAAAGTCGCAGGCGAATTCGCGGCAACCGAGATACGGCTGGTTGATGCACTGTCCTTTGGCCGCGCGGCGCGCGAACATCTCAGCGAACTTTCGCGTGTTCTCTTCGGCGCCTGCTCGGCTGGTCATGGAGAAGCTTGCCGTGACGCGGTAACGCACATCGCGCAGCAGTAGACTGGCGCGCTGTTGCCGCTCCTCCTCCACATAGAGCGCCACAGCGCCAGCCCCGCGCTGCATGGCGCTCTTCACCTGCGCGGTAGAGAGCTTGCTCCCCACTTCATTACGCCGGAGTGTCGTCCAGCGGATGGGCGCAAGCACTTCAACCCTCTCCGGCTGCCAACGAATGGCAGGCTTCCACAGAATGGATTCGAAGACGGCTCGTACCGCAGACGGCGTGATGATCTCGTAACTTACCCGCTCGACCTTCATCTCCGGACGGGTAAAACAGGCGAAATCTCCGCTGATTTCCAAACAAAAGCGGGCAGGCATTGCGCCTCCTGATCGATTTTCTGTGGAGACTCTGGAAGAAGAACTAAACTCCTTCCGAGTGCAGTTTCGCAACCTGAACCTGGAATTGGGTACACACTTGAGCAATACGAACGCCCTGGATCAGGGGTGCGTGCCTCGCGCCTCGGCCGCCGGCCGTAGGCGCCAAAGTATTGAATCAACACCTCTTATCGAGACGCTGGCGAATCAGCCCGCATAGAGTTCCCGTGGATCGGGATTATCGCTCCCCGCCACAAGCAGGCCACGGTCGTGACGGTAGGCAGTTTCGTTTTTCAAGACCCAAAGCTCGGGCGCGATTTCATCGAGGTCGCCAGCATTGAAGAGAGTATGAAAGTCGTGTTTGCGAACCGTAACGGTGAACCGCTGTAGCTCGCGCAGCAGCCCGCGATGCATCTCTCCCGAGCGTAGCCGCGCGATGAGCGGACGGCTATCGCGGCGTGGACCCTCCGGAGTCGCGTAGGGAACAATCACCGGAACGCTGCCGTCTTCGTCGATCAACTGGAAACGCTCAGCGGCCGTGCGGAACTGAATCCTGCATTGCTCCGCATCCTTGGTCAGAAGTTCCTCGATGCCGTGTTTATCCAGTCCCTCGCGGCCCACTTTGCAGTAATAATGAGTGAAATAGCGGGTGAACTGTTCAGGTGTTAGGGGTTTCTCCGGACGTTCGTTCAGAATCGCTTTGCAGGTATCTTCGCCGAAACGCAGCAGACCAAGAGGCGCTGGCTTGGGCGAAACGAATACGATTACCTGTCCCTTTCCTGCTTGCTTGCCTTCCCGGTTGCAGCGCCCGGCTGCCTGCGCAATTGAGTCCAGACCGGCAAGCGCGCGATAAACGACTGGGAAATCCACGTCGACACCTGCTTCGATAAGCTGCGTACTGACGACGCGCACCGGTTCGCCGCGTACCAATTTCTGTTTGAACTGGTCGATAACGAAACTGCGATGCTCGCCACACATGAGCGCGGAGAGATGTACCGTTCCCGGCGGCATACGGCGATGCAATTCGCGGCAATCGGCACGCGTGTTCACAATGGCCAGCACGGACGGATGACAGGCTATCGCGGCGGCAAGTTCATCCCAGTTCCCCGGCGTTGTCAAATCCTCTGGTAAGCTCACCGTCACACGCTCTAATTGGCGATACAGTTCCTCCGTGCCGGAGACGATCTCCGTGGCATCGCCGGCACCGCGCAACAATGTTCGCCCGAAACTATCCTGGCGCGTGCCCAGCGCCGGTTGCGTCGCCGTGCAGAGCACAAACGTGACGCCGTAGTGTTCCGTCAACAGACGCATGACGTCAAGCAGTGGCTGCAGGAATTCTGGCGGCAGCAACTGCGCTTCGTCGAGAAGAATGACGCTATTTACCATACTGTGTAGTTTGCGGCAGCGGCTGGTCCGCGCCGCAAAGAGCGACTCAAATATCTGCACGTTCGTGGTGACAATGAGCGGAGCGTCCCAATTCTCGGATGCCAGGCGGCTCGGGATCGTCTCCTTCTCCGCATCCAGGTTGCTATGGTGTTCGAGCACGGCATCACCGAAGATTTCGCGGAAGACATTGGCCGTCTGCTCGATGATGCTGGTGTAGGGAATGGCATAAATGACGCGGCACTTGCCGTGGCGCCTTGCATGTTCGAGCGCGAAGGCGAGGCTAGAAAGAGTCTTGCCGCCACCGGTGGGCACGGTCAGTGTGTAGAGCCCCGGCGGCCCTTCGGCTTTCTCGCGGCATTGCCGCAGTACATCGGCGCGGAGCCGGTTGAGCACAGACGTTGGCGCCTGCTGCGTTTTGTCCTCCATTGCCCGGTTGAATTGCGGGAGTAGCGTAGCAAGTGCCGGGTAGACTCCACGCGCCTTGCTCTTCTTCGCATCCATGAAGGCTTCGGTATCCAGAAAGTCCGCATCCGTCAGACAGGAAAAGAGCATGCGGACCCACAGGTGCAACCCCTTCGACTTTCCGAATCCAGCCGGATTCAATGCCGGGCGTGGCATCCTCAGTAGTTGTTCAGGAGCGCGCCCCGTTGCCTTCTGAAGCAAGCCTTCCGCCTCTTTGCCATTCAGCCTGTTTTCGAGCGAAGATGCACCGCCCGAGTCTCCGTACCAGTCGGCCAGGCCTGCATGATGACCTGCGATGAGATATGCAAGTGGCAGCCCTAAATCCCCAAACTCTCCTTTGGCGTGGAGAGCGCCCGCACTAGAGTGGTTCACTTTGCCAGAGACGACGTCGACAAGATGCGCCTCATATCCACTGGCGCTACGGATGTATTGCTGGAATGCCCCACTGTACTTTCCCAGATCATGCCAGTGGCCAGCCAGCTGTCCCCACTCTTCCGCGCCGAAATCCGCAGCCATCGTCGCAGCCATCTGTGCGACAGCGGACAGATGTTCTTCGAGAGGATGGACGATCTGCGCATCGTCCGGATGCACATGCGCGATTGGTTTCAACGTGCATAGTGAACTGTGCTCGGTGTGAAAATTCCTCTTGTCGTGCATCGCGCATGTCCCCAATCTCTGGCCAATTCATTTGCCGAAATACGTGGCATGGTTATCGCTCAGGCCATTGTACGTTCTAGCCCAGTCCTTCCTTCCAACGGCATCACTTCTGTCCTCGTATCCTACCGGCAGCTATCTTCCTCAGGGCACAAAACGGTGCGGCGCTGGCTGAAGCTCTAAATCATCCAGTCGCGGCAGACTTACCAGCCTCCTGGCCTCGCGATCTGCAGTAACGGTCGCAAGTCGGTGTATGCACTTACCTTACCGATTGACGACCAGCCCTGCTCAAAGTTCTGAAGTTGTTCATAACCCTAGCCGGTCCAGCGTTGCATGAAAATCTAGCCCAGATAAGGGATAGGGTGGCTTCCGCACCCTTTCTCCACTGCGCACTCTTCCGGGTGGACGCCGCTTGGCCGCGGCTCGGGCGGGCGCTTCGGACCGCGCCGGTTTCGCGCCAAACGGTGAAGCGTGTTTGGCACTCACCGCGCTCGCACTCGCGCCCTGCCACCCTCCCTCCGGGCTCCGTTCTGTCCTTTTCACCGCCCCGGCTGTTTTTGTCCGCATTCGCGGCCAGTGAAGAACAAAAACAGCCGGTGACGGCGGAAAAGGAAAAAACAATGAGGTTGGAAGATAGCCAGAACAACAACAAAGACGCGGTCGATTTTCTGCCGGGTGCGCTAGAGTCCGCACTCACCAGCAAGAAAATCCCTGCCTTAGAGCCGCAAGAAATGTCGGCTCTCCTGCACCATATGTTTCACCAAGCCTCATCCTCACTCCGCATACGAGTTGCGGAAGTGGTGTTCCGTTATGAGCGCGGGCATCGCCACGGCTTGGACTTGTTTCTCGCCTGCGTGTTGCCCCTGGCCGAGAGAGCCGCCCGCCGCCGTGCGGCACGGTTCTTGCATCCTTCGGAGTGGCGGCTTGAGGTCATGTATGACGGTGCCGTGAGCCTCGTCATTGAAATGTTCCAGCATGGCGAAGTTTGCGGTACAGACGAAGACGGCTTTCGCCGCTACCTGTTACGTACCCTGACTTACGGGACCTTGCGATACTTCACGTCTGCGGGAAGTCTTCAATCCAGACGGGAAACTGTTCCAACGCCGCTAAAGGCAGCCGCCTTCCAGTGCTCACGAACGGGGTACGTGCTAACGACGTGCCCCGCAACATTTTCGCGGGTCGGATCGAACTGCGCCAAAGGTGCGGCCCTTCTGGCCGGTCTTCCCCACCACGCGCCGGCCGAGAAGTGACGCACTCAAGGCCGCCGGTTTTGTCGGTCATGGGCCTTCTCCGCTGATTCCGAACTAGCGCGTGGCGGGACCCAGGGCGGCTTGGCCGCCCATATCTTGTGGAGGGGAGCACCCCTCCACGCCACCCCACCAGAAAACCAGACGCGTTCCGCACGGGATCAGCTCGGCGCGGACAGAGCAAAGGAGAAAAACAGGTGAATCATGAATTACGGCAGTATCGACTCGCACGCATTGAGGGATACAACATCACCCGCGCCCGGCTTCAATCACGATTTGCAAACGGAATCGGCGACACCGGCGAATTCGAAAAGGCGATTGCCGAACATTTGGCCACGTCGCCGACCAAAATTGCCGGCTGGCGCCAGTCCGAAACGCAGCAAGCGGGTTGTCACGAGGGAATCCGCCTGGCAGCACTGGAGTTTTACTGGGAACACCGGGATGAGATACGGTCCGCCTTCCAGAGCGACTGCACCCGGGAAGGAGTCGCTCTGGAAGGAAGAGGTTGTTCTGCTCGCCGCCGATTTAGGCGCTCTTGGCAGCCTTGACGTGGCGATTCCGCAGACGGCGAACTCGGACCGCACCGGGGACCAAGGAAACCTTGTCAAACGGCAGGCGGTGGTAGGCAAACCCCGAAGGGGTGGATACGCGGACCCACTGGCGCTCGTTTTGCATACAACTGATGCATGACTCCTCGATCAGGCACACATCCTCCCGCCTCAAAGCGTCACCTACTCCGTTAACGACGCAGTACTGAGACTGGATCTCGATAAATGCCGGGCCCAGGATGGATCGGATTGAGTCCAACTGATTGCTCTCGTCTGCGGCTAACAGCTCCTCGAAGAGGGCGTCGTTCTCTTCAAAAAAGCCGGTTATATCCTGAACTGAGCGTAACCGGGCAGTGTCCGTCTGTACGCAGAAGAGCGGAAGACGCAATGTCTTGAAATCCTCAAAGGCCGCCGGGATAATGTCGTCGCCCGGCGATTCCTCGAACAGCACGCAGGAGAGCAGCCAATACTGGCCCTGCTTGTCCTGGCTAACTGGCAGCACACTGCACCGACCAGGCAGCGTGAAGGTGAACAATTCTTGCAATGGGAGTTTGATCCTTGCAGCCAGATCCTGGAACGCCGTTAACTCCATATTCGTAGGACTTTCTCCTTGCGTGTAGCTGTCGCAGTCGCGGAACGGTATCCCCCAGGCCATAGTCTCGGAAGGGATCCCGCTGGCATTATTGTGAGATGCTGCTGGAATGACTTTGGTAGCGGTGCCAAGCCGATGACGACTGTTACGCGGGGACGGGTTGCAAACACGCCTTAATCGACGGGGCGCAGTTTGCTCCTCTTGCGCCCCACAGGGTTCCTCCCTGACCATGGCGGAACTGGTGGCTGGCCACCGCTTGGGTGCGTTGCTGCGCAGGCGATTGCAACCATTTGTTAGAGAGGGATAGCCTTCGAGGATTTCTCTAATTGGCGTGCCTTGCGCCACCACGTCGGCGATCAGATGGACAGGTATTCTGGTTCCACGGAACACCGGCGTGCCCTGCAGGATTTCAGGGTCGGAGTGAATCATGCCGGCGGTCCCTCGCGTTTGTGAGTCACTGCGCTTCATCGGATGATCCTGGTCATTCTTGAGCTGACAGCTTGATCTCGAGTGGTGGCAGTATGGGCCAGTGCACTGAACATAGTAGCCGACTGAGTTAGCTCCCGTCGGCGCTCTCCCAATCTTGGATACTTTCCTCCCCTCTGTTTTCGAGCGGTGCCTTCGGCACCGGCTGTTTGTCATGACACGTCACCCCCGATGGGTTGCTGCAGGTAAACCGAGCTTGATGTTCGTTAACGTGTTGAATCTACGCGAGATGCTGGCCGGGAGTTTACGGCAGTAAACGCCCGGTTTACGTTCGTAAACTTGTTGAAAACGCAGCAACTACTCTGAGCGGGCATTCATCTCTGTAAGAGCGGCAACTCTGCTGCTGGCGCCAAAGACCCAATCCAAGGAGGTGCTTCATGGCGAAGCCCGCGCGCACCAAGACCCTGGCCACCAAGCTGAGCGCGGAGGAATACGCCGCCTTGGAGCGCCGGGCGGGCAACAAGACGCTGAGCGAGTGGATGCGAGAGGAGCTCTTGAAGCCAAGCGCACCACGCCCGGTGGAGGTGGCCCTCATGGGTGAACTGATCGCGGTGCGCACCATCCTGCTGAACGTGCTTTACAAGATAGCGAACGGCGAGCGGCTCACGGTCGAGGCGATGCAGCAGTTGATCAGCCGTGCCGACGCTGATAAGACCCAGCGGGCGGCCGAGCACTTCGCGGCCAAAACAGGGAGATGATGTATGCAGTTTGCGGGACCCACCCGCCGGTGGTCGTCGAGGTTGCCGATCTCAATCATTGGAGCCATGGCCTTGTCGGTCGTATCCGGGATATGCATCTGGATCTTCTGCCAAGGTCAACTATGGACGCCTCTGCAGCGGTACTACTGGGGGCAGTACCTGAACAGCGAAACGTACCGGGGCGTGGGGAACTTCCGCTTGCTCCAGGTTGTAGACCGCCGCGGACAGCGACGACTTGCTGCCGATGCTGATCTTGTACCGGTGGTGGTCAAGCAAGGGCCCCAACTGATCCCGTTTGCCTTATCGGGCGAGGCGCGACAGCGCGGACTGACAGCCCTGGTTGTGGACTCCGCACGGTACGACGCCTCGCAAGCGCATCAGTTACTCGGTCATACGTTCTACCAGGACCGATCCGTCATGGAGATGGCGGCGCCGGCGTGGTTAGGGGCGCTCGGCATGTTCGTGTTCGGAGCGGTCGGGGCGATCCAGCGCAAGCGGGCACGCCAGCAGATGCTGGAGCAGGGGCGCAGGCTGAAGGGCCCCCAAAAGGTGACGGTGGAACAGTTCAACCGCTGGAGCCGGGCCGATGGCATCGGTTTTGCAACGACCAGGCGGGGCGAAATGCTCTCGATGCCGCATTCGTTAGAGAGCAGCCACATGATGGTGATGGGCGACAGCGGCACAGGCAAGAGCGCCCTATTGCGCCAGGTCCTGATGCAAATCGCCGAGCGCGGCGAAACCGCCATCGTATACGACCCCGCATTGGAATACACTCCGCAGTTCTATGACGAGGCGCGCGGCGATCTAATCCTGAATCCACTGGACACGCGCTGCCCATACTGGTCGCCCGGGGACGAGGTGACGCATGAGGCCGAAGCGCTGACGCTGGCTACCTCTCTGTTCCCCGACAAGCCACGAGAGAACACGTTCTTCGTCGATGGCCCCCGCAAAATCTTCGCCTATCTCCTGACCTTTAAGCCGACTCCTGAAAAGCTGGTGTGGTGGATGAGCCGCGAAGACGAACTCGATCAACTAGTAAAAGACACTGAGCTGGCAGCATTTGTCTACCGCGGCGCCGGACCGCAGCGGGGCGGCGTGCTGGGAGCATTGAATATGGTCGCAGACAGTCTGCGGTTGTTGCCCAGCGAGGACCAATCGAAGCAGCGGTGGTCTTCGGTGGAATGGGCACAGCGTCGGCAAGGCTGGCTCTTTCTGACTTCTGTACCGCGGTTTCGGGAACGGTTGTTGCCGCTCACCAGCTTATGGCTGGACACGCTAGTGCTGCGGTTAATGAACCAGGGCGGCCAGAACCAGCGCGCAGTATGGTTTGTGTTGGATGAACTGGCGAGCCTTCAGCGCTTGCCGCAATTGCATACAGCACTGACGGAGAACCGCAAATCTAACAACCCAGTGGTGATTGGCTTCCAGGGACGCAGCCAATTGGAAGTACGGTACGGGCACGAGGCCGAAGCGATGTTATCGCAACCGGCCATTAAGCTTTTCTTGCACACCAGCGAGCCGCGGGCAGCCAAATGGATCTCCGATACCATCGGAGAGGTGGAGGTGGAGCGCATGAAGGAGGCCACCAGCCACGATACGTTCCCGCGTTTTCGCCGATCAAAAAGCTATCACACAGAGCGGCGTGTGGAACCGCTGGTTTTGCCCTCAGAGATCAGTGGCCTACCACGATTACACGCGTTGCTGAAGGTGGACAATCTGGTAGTGCCATTCAGCTTCCCGTACATCGAATTGGCAAAGATTCAGCCGAGCTTCATTGAACGCCCCCAGGACACGCATCCCCGACGTGTTCAGCCGATCACGGACAAGCCGCCCGCAAAAGCACGCCGCCCGCGGCTCCCCGTGCAACAGGAACTGAAGCCGGAGCCGCAACCCGCAACTGGCACCGACGGACCCGCCCAAGAGCCCTTCTTCTTTAAATAACCATGCTGACGATCTCCAAGCCGCTGAGCGCAGGCCAGGTCCAGACCTACCACCGTGAGGAATTCCAGAACGCACGGGAAAACTACTACAGCGAAGGTGAAAATATACGCGGTGAATGGCACGGCAAGCTGGCCGCGCAATGGGGATTAGTAGGCGAGGTCGAGGAGGAGCACTTCTCCCGACTCGCGCAAGGACAGCATCCTTTCACCGGAGAACAGTTGGTCAGGCATCAAGCGGCACGCGAGTACACCAACGAGCGCGGCGACAAGGTCCAGAGCATGGAGCACCGCGCCGGCTGGGATGCTACATTCAGCGCGCCCAAAACAGTGAGTCTGACCGCACTGGTTGGCGGAGATGAACAGGTACGCCAGGCGCATCGCGAAAGCGTACAGGTTGCGCTAAACGAACTGGAGAAATACATTCAGGCACGCATCGGCGGCAGCCACGAACCCGAGACCACGGGAAAGTGGGTCGCCGCCAAATTCGAACACGACAGCGCGCGTCCCGTGAACGGCTATGCAGCGCCGCAACTGCATACGCACGTGGTGTTCTTCAACATCACGGAGCGGGCAAACGGCGAGACGCGCGCGTTACAACCTCAGGAACTGTATCGTACGCAACAGTACGCTACCGCAGTGTACCGTTCGGAGCTGGCCTTGCGTTTGAGGGCGCTGGGCTATGAGATCGAGCAGGGCCGAAGCGGGCAGCCGGAGATTAAGGGCTACACGCGCGAATACATCGAGGCCAGCAGTCCACGAAGCCGGCAGATCAAGGCACATCTTGAGGAAGTGGGCATCCGTGGCGCCGGGGCGGCGCAGATTGCAGCGCATCAGACGCGCGAGGCCAAGCAGGACATCTCGCACGCGGAGATGCAACAGCGGCACCGGGAACTGGCCGCACAATTCGGCAACCAACCACAACGGGTTGTAGAAGAGGCGTACGCGCGTCAGCACGCTCAGGAGTCCGCTCCCGAACATAAACAAGAAAGCATCGATGCAGCGCTGGACTATGCCCGAGAACGCAATTTGGAGCGGCAGGCGGTCGCTGACGAACGGGAACTGGTGCGCGATGCTCTCAAGCGTTCTATGGGCGAAGCCTCGCTCGGACAAGTGCTGGTGCACTTCAGGAATCGAATAGACGCGGGAGAGTTCATCGAAATCGATCGGTACAAATCGCCAATGGGCCGCGCCTACACAACCCCCGAAATGATCGAGCAAGAGCGCGACACCATCAATGTGATGCGTTCCGGCCAGGGCCGACACGAGGAGGTGGTGACCTTCGCCACTCGCCAGCAGATCGAGAGCGGGCATTCGCACTTGAGCGCCAGCCAGCGCTCGGTGGTGGATCAGATTCTGAGCAGCCGCGACCAGGTAATCGCATTGGAAGGGGCGGCCGGTGCGGGCAAGACCACGTCTCTAGCAACGATCCGCGAAGCCGCCGAGCACGAAGGGTACACGGTGCAAGGCTTCGCACCCACATCCCGGGCCGCACACAAGCTGGATGAGTCGGGCGTAAGGGCCACCACACTCCAACACCATCTCGCCCATCCTGAAGAAAGCCGCGTTGAAGGCAGGCACCTGTACATAATCGATGAAGCCAGCTTGGCGAGCACGAAACAGGTGAATGAATTCTTGCATAGGCTCGACCACGATGACCGTGTGTTGCTGGTGGGCGACACACGCCAACATGAGGCTGTGGAGGCGGGACGGCCGTATCACCAGCTACAGGAAGCAGGCATGCACACGTCGCGCCTGGATGAGATCGTCCGCCAGAAGGACCCGGCATTAAAGGAAGCTGTCGAACAACTTGCTCGTGGAGACATCCATGACGCAGTCAGAAATCTGGACCGCCAAGGCCGCGTGCATGAGATCGAAAGTCGGCAGGAGCGCTTAGCGGCCATAGTCCGTGACTATGCTGCGGAGCCGGCAGCCACGCTCGTCGTGTCCCCCGATAACCAAACACGGCGCGAACTCAATACGCTCATCCATTCGGAACTGCAGGGCCGCGGTCACACAAGTAAAGATGAATACCAGGTGAGAGTACTTGAGACCCGTCAGGACATGACTGGGGCAGACCGGCAATGGGCTGGTCAGTACCAAGTTGGGGATGTTGTGCGTTATGCACGAGGCAGCAAACCCCTCGGCATTGAACCGGGCGAGTATGCCCGTGTCGCTGACGTCGACCACACGCGGAATCTGATCACCATCGAACGCGATACCGGTGAACGGCAGACCTACGATCCGCGCCGTCTGCAAGGCGTGACGGTGTACCGCCAGAGCGAACGTGCGATCAGCGAAGGTGAGCGGGTGCAGTTCACCGCTCCTTCACGGGATTTGCATGTAGCCAACCGCGAGCTCGGCACCGTCGAAAAGATCGAGTCCAATGGCGACATGAAAGTTCGCACGGACTCCGGCCGCTCGGTCGAATTCAATATCCGCCAGCACCCGCACCTGGATTACGGCTACGCGGTGACCAGCCACAGCAGCCAGGGGCAGACAGCAGACCGCGTGCTGGTTCACGTCGATACGGACCACGGTCAGCATTTGGTGAACAGCCGTATGGCGTACGTATCAATCTCGCGCGGGCGCTACGACGCGCAGATTTACACGAATGATCGAAACGAGCTTGCGCACGACCTCAGCCGCGACTCATCCAAGCGTACGGCGATTCAGCAGGAGCACGGGCCGGAGCGGGCGGCGGGGAAGATCGAAGCGCAAAAGATTGGACAATCGCAGGAGCAAGGAATCGGCATGTAGGCGTGCGACATATTTCGGCGTTGGGGCTTGCTTCTGGGTATGACATCCGGAGGAACGCTAACAATTGCGCTTAGCGGGTTCCCCTCTCTTCGGTTTCTGACGGCCACCTGAATCTCCGGTTTGGTGAACCAATTCCAGTGCAGCAGCATCTCAGAATATTGCTCTGGCAGCTCCAAACGGCTGCTGATTTTGGGATCGGAGCTTCGTGTGGCCCTTTTGAGCCACGGACCTCTGCGTACGATAGGACTTGTCTCTAGATCCAATCGGCAGTACTGGCAAGCGATGCAAGAGCGGCGAGGTATCCGTTGCGTCGTTCATCCCCTCCCCGCCAACACCTGAAAGAGATTGACGCGGGCCAACTGTTGCTGCCCCTTCGGACCGAAGCCGAGGCTTCGCCGAGTTCTCCTCCAAATGGACGTGGCGACGGCGTACAGGCCTCGCTCCCCCGGTGCTCCTCTGGCAAGGCGCTGGAGCAGCAAAACCGCGATACTCAGGAACGCCGCAGACCAAAGCGCAAAGAAAAGAATGTAAAACCGGCACCGCTCGCGCGAGCGGTGATTCCCACCCAAGATAGGCTACTCACAACTCGCACAGAGGCATCGGACGAAGTGAGATTCCTGCGTCTACCAGAAGTGAAAGCGATTACGGGCCTGGGGAAAACAAGCATTTACGAGTTAATCCGGGACAAGAGCTTTCCTGCGCCCGTCCGCCTGGCGTCGCGCGCAGTTGCGTGGGTAGAATCCGAAGTCAGGCAATGGGCTCAAGAGCGCGTACATGGGTCACGATCGGCCGCTTGACTCGGCTGCGCAAATTTACACGGGCTGTCGAGTTTGCGGCGCGCGCTTCTGCCCCCGCGCTGCTAGCGCTGTCCTCGGCCTTGGCTAATTGAGCGTCCAGATAATCGGCCCACCACTGCATCATCGCTGCTCGCTGGCTCAGATATTTTGCATGATTGTAAGCAGCGGCCACCTTGTTGCGCTTCAGATGAGCAAGTTGCAATTCAATGTGTTCGTCGGCGAAGTTGTTCTCATGCAAGATCGTCGATGCTAGTCCGCGAAAGCCATGGCCAGTCATCCGGCCTTTGTAGCCAAGGCGATAGAGCGCAAATAAGATCGTATTGTTGCTCATCGGTTTGCTTTTATCGTGCGCGCCAGGGAAAACGAACCTGTCCTTCCCAGTCAACAACTTGAGAGCGCGTAGAACGTCCACGGATTGCCGCGACAAGGGAACGATATGCGGCCTGTCCATTTTCATGTGCTCGGCCGGAATATCCCAACGAGCCTCGTCCAGGTCAAATTCCGCCCATTCGGATTCGATGAGTTCGGATGTGCGCACGAACGTATAGGCCATGAGTCGCATCGCAAGGCGCGTAATCGCGTCGCCATCGTAGCTGACCATGCTCGCAAGCAGCGTGGGTAGTTCTTTGGCATCCACGCGCGAGAAGTTCTCTTCCTTGGCTTCGGCCAGAATATCCTTGGGTTTGAAATCAGCGGCGGGATTCCGGCTGGCGATTCCATGGGCGATCGCATAGCGGAAAATCTGGCCTGTAGTTTCGTGGGCGCGTTTGGCTACGTCTCTTGCTCCGCGACCCTCGATTGCAAGCATGAGTTTCCGAATGTCAGCGGCGGTCACATTGCCAATGAATTTGTGACCGAAGGCTGGGAAGACATCAGCTTCCAGGCGCCGCAAAACGTAATCGGTATGGCGCGGCGACTTGCCGGCGGCCCACCATCCCCACCATTTCCGGGCGACGTTCTCAAAGCTGTTTTCTGCTTCATGCTCCCGTGCTTCAGCTTCCCTGTGTTTGGCCTCCGCTTCGGCTTTGCGTTCAGCCATTGGATCAACCCCTGCGGCCAGCAACTTGCGTGCAGTAAAGTGACGTTCGCGCGCTCGCGCGAGACTCACCATCGGATATTCCCCCAGCGCCATCAACTTTTCCTTGCCCGTGAAGCGATAGCGCCAGCGCCACAGCTTGGACCCGCCGGGATTAACCAGCAGAAACAGGCCATCGCGGTCGTACATCTTGTAGGGCTTTACGCGCAGCTTCAGTGTCCGAATCGCAGTATCCGAGAGCGGCAATTTTCCCAACTCCAAGAGGCCGAATTTGGTCATACCCCATTTTCAGGCGAATTATACCCCAATTCGTACCCCACTTTCCGAATGGCTGTCGACACACGTCCCCGAACGGCCATGAACGCCAAAATGCAGGAATATATTGGGGAAATCGAACTTATTGTTGTACGCGAGAGTTCGTCGATGTGCGGGAAAATTCAGGGAAGTTCGTGATTTGGCTGCCCCCCAGGGATTCGAACCCCGATATGCTGATCCAGAGTCAGCTGTCCTACCATTGAACGAGGGGGCAGCGAGGCACGCTCGCTACAAGAGCGGGGCGCTGAGCGGCACCGAGTTGATTCTATGGGCCGCGCCAAGAGTCCGTCAACCCAGCCTATCCGGATCACTTCTCGATTTCTGATCGTTTCTCGATATCAAGAATTCAACTAGGAAGGTGGGATCGGTGAGAAGGCGGACCAGGTACGAAAGTTTGGTGCTGATCGATTCAAGCGCGTCGCGCAGAACAACGATTAGAATTATAGTAGATGCCGTAGAAGGCGGCATCGCTTCGCGCGTAGCCACTGTGACCCCCAAGAGGTGCCGCGCTTGTCCATCGGCAGGGTGCGTGGCGCCGGGATATTATGCGCGATTTCAGGCGGGGTTCCCAGCGGAGCGCGATTTCAGGTGGAGTGGAGTCAGGCAACCCGAAAGCGGGGGTTGAATTTGCCCTGTTTGGGGGTGGAAGCCAGGGTCTCGCCTTGTTAGGGTACATGGCGGGGCTTCAGGTGAAAGGAGAATCCCGATGGCGACCAGCGACGTGGCGGATCTTGACACTAACTACAGCGGACTGGCGCGGCGTTCGCTCGTGGCGGAGCAGTGCGCGCTCGTCGTAGTGGACATCCAGGAGAAGCTGTTGCCGCCCATCTTCGAGGCTGAGCGCGTGCTGCGCAACTCGCAACTGCTTATCCGCACCGCGAACCTCCTCGGATTGCCGGTGATAGCGACGGCGCAGTATCCCCAAGGACTGGGCCCGGTGGTGCCCGAGATCGCCTCACTGCTTGAGCAGGCCCCGATCCATGAGAAGGTTGAATTCTCCTGCTTCGGGAACTCTGCCTTCTGTGACGCCATGAAATCCTTGCCCGGGAAGCGCAACACGGTCCTGGTGTGCGGGATGGAGGCGCACATTTGCGTAGCGCAAACCGTTCTGGGCGCGCTGGGGCAAGGCTACCTGGTGCATGTCGCCTCGGACGCGGTCAGCTCGCGCAGCGAGTGGAACTGGAAGGTCGGCCTGGAGCGCATGAAGACCGCCGGCGCGGTGATCTCCTCCACCGAGATGATGATGTACGAACTGCTGCGCCAGAGCGGCACCCCGGCCTTCAAGGAATTGTTGAAATATCTGAAGTAGTTCGCCGCTGATTGACGCTGATCCCTTTTCGCCAATCCAAAATCATCAGCGTTCATCTGCGAAATCGGCGGCTTCGTCCTTGCGTCTTCTTTTTCGTGTGTCGGGTCCCCGGTGGTGAACTCCGCCACCAGCACGTCCACAGGGCTGCCGCGATGGAGTCTGCAGGCTGGAGCTGCCCTTCTCCGACCTGCAGCAAATAGGGTATTCTGCCCTCTAATGCCCCGAGATTCCAAAGAAGGCCGTGCCAGCCTTTCCGCCGAGCGTAGCGCGCTGCTGGCGGCACGACGCATCGTCCTGAAGCTTGGCACCAATGTGGTGGCGGACAATGAGGGCGGGATTCATCGCGACCGGTTGGAAGCCCTGGCTGCCTCGGTGGAGCGCTTGCGGGGCGGCGGCCGGCAGATCGTCATTGTCTCTTCCGGCGCGGTGGGTTTGGGGCGCAATAGGCTGCAGTTGGATGGGGCGCGGGCGCGCGATCTGGTCACCCGACAGGCATGCGCAGCGGTGGGTCAAGTCCTTCTGATGAGCGCCTACGAGGAGTTGTTCACGGGGCATGGCTTGCCGGTGGCACAGGTGCTGCTGACCGAGAGCGATTTCACCGACCGCCAGCGTTGCGCTAACCTGCGGCACACAATCGAGAAGCTGCTTAAGCTGGGGGTAGTGCCCATCGTCAACGAAAACGACACCGTCTCGACCGCCGAGCTGGAATTCCGGGCCTCCAGCACAGCTGCCGGCGACGAGGAGAGCGCACGCTCCACCCGTGTTTTCAGCGACAACGACCGGCTGGCCGCGTTGGTCATGAGCCGCATCGAGGCCGATGCCCTGGTGCTGCTCTCCAACGTGGACGGCATTCTGTTGCGCAAAGGCGAAGGCGCTGCCGCAGAGGTCATTCCACTCGTTACTCAGATCACGCCCGAGTTGCGCAGCATCGTGAGCGGACCTTCGGCTGGCGGTCGCGGCGGCATGGTGACGAAACTCGAGGCGGCCGAGATTGCTACCCGCGCCGGCGGCATCGTCATCATTGCCAACGGCAAGAGCGCCGGCATCCTTGACCGAATCTTTGCCGGAGACGAAGTCGGCACCGTCTTCGCGCCCATTGCGCGGGTGGTCGGCAAGCGCCGCTGGATCATGTATGCCGCCGACGTTCGCGGACGCGTGACCGTGAACCGCGGCGCGCACGACGCCCTGCTGACCGGCAAGGCCAGCCTGCTGTGCGCGGGCGTTACCTGCATCGATAATCCATTTGATCGCCGCGACGTAATTAGCATTGTCACCAACGATGGCCATGAGTTTGCCCGCGGCATCGCCAATTTCAGCCACCTGGAAGCGGAGCGCATCATGCGGGGCGGCGACGGCCGGCCCGCCGCCAAGCCTCTGGTTTCGCGTGAGAACCTCGCCTTCCTGGCGCAGGAATAAACAATCATGTCCTCTTCGCCCGCTCTGATCACCGTATCCGCCATGGCGGAGGCCGCCCGCGCGGCGGCCCTGCAACTGGCCGCGCTGCCGGATAACCTCCGGCGCGACGCGCTGTTCGCGGCCGCTGACGCCATCCTTGCCCACAGCGATGAGATCGTGGCCGCCAACCGGCGCGATTGCGAGCGCGCCCGCCCCGCCGTGGAGAGCGGCAAGATGTCCAAGGCGCTCTTTAAGCGCCTGCAGACCAGCGAGCAAGGCGTGCGCGAGATGGCTGACCGCATTAAAGAGGTCGCTGCGCTACCCGACCCGCTAGGCCGCGACCTAGCCGTCACCATGCTTGACGACCGGCTGGTGCTGCACAAAGTGTCGTGTCCTCTGGGCGTGATCGCGGTGGTGTTCGAGGCGCGTCCCGAGGTGTTTCCGCAGATCGCCTCTCTGGCGCTGCGATCCGGCAATGCCGTGCTGCTCAAGGGTGGGGCCGAAGCGGACGAAACCAACACATGCCTCAGCGACGTATGGCGCGGCGCGATGACCGGATTCAGCGAGGTTCCCGCCGATGCCGCCCAACTCCTGCACAGCCGCGAAGACGTGCATCAGCTTCTTGCGCTGCACCATGCCATCGATCTCATCATCCCGCGCGGCTCCAATCAGTTCGTGAACTTCATCTCCAGCAACACGCGCATCCCGGTGCTCGGACATGGCGAAGGCATTTGCCACGTGTACGTGGATCGTGCCGCCGACCTCGACAAGGCGGTTGCCGTGGCGCTCGATTCCAAGATCGATTACCCCGCCGCCTGCAATGCGGTGGAAACCCTGCTGGTTGACCAAGCCATCGCGCCCAGCTTCCTGCCCAGAATGTTGACTGCTTACGCCAACGCCGGCGTCAAAGTTCGCGGTTGCCCGAGAACTATGGATATCGCGGGTAGCGCCAGCCTTTCGCCGGCGGGTGCTGGGTGCCCCACATCTGCGAAGCAGATGTGGGTTGAATCAGCGACCGACGAGGATTGGTCCACCGAGTACTCGGACCTGGTGATCGCGGTGAAGGTCGTCGCTGGCCTCGACGAGGCGATCGCCCACATCAACCGCTACGGCTCGAAGCACACCGACTGCATTGTCACCGAAGATGCGCAGGCCGCGGCGCGCTTCATGGACCGGGTGGACGCGGCCGGGGTTTATCAGAACGCCTCCACCCGCTTTGCCGATGGCTACCGCTACGGCCTGGGCGCCGAGGTGGGCATCAGCACCGCCAAGCTGCACGCCCGCGGGCCGGTCGGCCTCGAAGGACTCACCACATACAAGTACAAGCTCTTCGGCGACGGCCACATCGTGGCCAGCTATCGCCGCGGCGAGCGCGTGTTTAAGCATTGGCACTTGTCGGAATAGCGTGCAGCGTTGTTGAAGTCGCGATTGGCTTTTGGCTCTCAGCTTTCAGCGGCCAGAGGCTCAAAAGTCTTTGGGAACCGCCAGCGAATCCGAGCCACGTAGTGGCGACATTCGTTAGCCCAGCGCTTCAGCGCTGGGTGGCAGAGGAGGAGCCTCCCGAGTCCCGTAGGGACGGCACTCTTGCGCCCAGGAACTCATGTCGGGCGGTGGAATCCCTCCGACCCTCGTGGCATAATTTGTCGCCGCCCCGGCCCCTTCTCCCGCCAGCAGCTTGTATAATCATTACTTCCGCGCTGAACCGGAGTGGTTGCCACGGGTAACGCTCCCGAATTCCTTGCGGCCAGTTTCTTTATGCCGTTGCTATGGTTGCGAGTTGCCGTCGGCTTCTATGCGGTCGGCCTGCTGTACGCTCTCACGCTGCTGAACCCGCGAGCGGAGAAGTTCTCCCGAATCATCGTGCCCGCAGTCAGCATGGGCATGGTGTTCCAGTTCGTGTCGCTGCTGGAAGCGGCCATGCTGGAGCACGTGACCTTCGCCTCGATCCACTACTCGGAATCCCTACTGGCCTTCATCATCATGTTTCTGTTTATGGTGGTGCGGGTCCGGTATAAGACGACTTCCCCGGGCATCTTCGTCTTTCCCCTGGTCTTTCTGCTGAGCTTTGCTTCGGCCATCGCGCAGCGTCCGCCGGCTTTCGCCTCCTCCGCGATGCGTAGCGGGTGGCTGTTCGGACATATTGCCCTGATCTTTACCGGTTATGCGGCCTTGTTCTTGAGTTTTGGCGCCAGCGTGCTGTACCTCATGCAATCAAAGAATTTGAAGGCTAAGAAAGGCAATACCGGTTGGCTGCTCAGCCGACTTCCGGCGCTGGAGGTCATCGACGAGATCGGCTACAAGTCGCTGCTGCTGGGCTTCCCGTTCATGACCCTGGGCCTGGTGGCGGGCGCGGTGGTGGCGCAGAACAAGTACGGTCCGATCTACTTCCACTATCCCAAGGTAATGCTTTCGCTGTTGATGTGGGCGGTCTACGTGGTGCTGCTGTACACGCGGTGGAACTCAGGCTGGCGCGGCCGCCGGGCGGCCTACCTGGCGACCTGTGCCTTTGTCGCCGCTCTGGGGGCATGGGCGGCGAATTACTTTACCCGGGTGCACAAGCTGTTGCCATGAATTTCCTGCTCAAAGGCCTAAACCACAAGAGTGCGCCGGTGGATGTGCGGGAACGCTTTGCCGTCCCCGAAACCAAGCTGCCGGAGGCCCTGCAGCGGCTGGCACAGCATCCGGGCGTGGACGAAGCCCTGATTATCTCGACCTGCAACCGGGTGGAATTCCTGGCCCGCACCCGCAACGGCACCGCCGACCTGGACGGCTTCCTGGCGCAGTATTTTCAGATGTCGGCGCAGGAGATTCGCCGTTACACCTACGAGCACCGCGAGAAGGAGGCCGTGCGCCACCTCTTTCGGGTGGCCTCCAGTCTGGACTCGATGGTAGTGGGCGAGCCGCAGATTCTTGGCCAAGTGAAGGAGGCGTATGCCACGGCGCGCGCCGTGGGCACCTGCACCTCGCAGCTCGATGCGCTGTTGACCCGCGCCTTCGCTGTCGCCAAGCGGGTGCGGAATGAGACGCAAGTGGGTTCTTCGGCGGTCTCGGTGGCCTCGGTTGCGGTCGATCTGGCGAAGAAGATTTTTGGCACCCTGACCGGCAGAAGCGTTTACCTGGTGGGCGCCGGCAAGATGTGCGAGCTGGCCGCCCGTCACCTGCTGGCCAACGGGGCAGATCGCCTTTTCGTATCCAATCGCACCTACGAGCGCGCGGTGAAGCTGGCCGAGAAATTCAACGGCGAGCCGAAGCCGTGGGATCAGCTCTATCAGACGGTGGAGCGGGCCGACGTCATTATCAGTTCGACGGGGGCGCCGGATTTCGTCTTCCGCCGCGAGCACGGCGCAGCCTTTCTCAAGCACCGCAGGAACCGTCCCATGTTCTTCATCGACATCGCCGTCCCGCGAGACGTTGATCCGGCGATGAACGATCTGGACGGCATCTTCGTCTACGACGTTGATGACCTCCAGCAGGTGGTCGGCAGCAACATGGCCAACCGTGGCCGCGAGGCGGAGCTGGCTGAACAGTTAGTGGCGGAGGAGGTTGAGCGCTTCGCCGCCCGCATGCACACGCTGACCGTGGTGCCGACCATCGTCTCCCTGCAGGAACACCTGGAGACCATCCGGCAGGCGGAGATCGACCGCGTGCGCGGCCGCCTGGGCAGCCTGTCGCCCGAGCAGGAGATGGCCGTGGAGGCGCTCTCGCGAGGCATTGTCAACAAGATCATGCATACCCCGATCGTCACCTTGAAGAGCGCCGCGCGCGAGCAGGGGGCGACCACCGTGGTCGAGCTGATTCGGCGGCTGTTTGGCCTGCACGATGACCCGACGAAGGTGGCCTCGGCCCAAGGAACGGAAAAAGACAACAGCGAAGCAGAGGATTAGAGCAGCGGAGCGGAGAATTCATGGCGAAACTCAGAATCGGGTCGCGCGGCTCGCAGTTGGCGCTGTGGCAGGCCAACTATATATCGGCGCGGCTGCGGGAACGGGGTCACGAAGTCTCACTTGAAATTATTAAGACCACCGGCGATAAGATCCTCGACGTAGCCTTGGCGCAAGTCGGCACCAAGGGCATGTTCACCAAGGAAATCGAAGAGGCCCTGGCGGAAGGCCGGGTGGACTTGGCGGTCCACAGCTTGAAGGATCTGCCCACCGAACTGCCGCCTGGCTTTGAGATGGCCGCTATCACCATCCGCGAGAACCCGCGCGACGCCTTTCTTTCGTTGAAGTACGACAGTATTGAGGAACTGCCGCAGGAAGCGCGAGTGGGCACCAGCTCGCTGCGGCGCCAAGCCCAGCTCAAGGTCCTGCGGCCCGACTTGGACGTTCATCCCCTGCGCGGCAACGTCGATACCCGCATCCGCAAGCTGGAGCAGGGCGACTATGACGCCATCATCCTGGCCAGTGCCGGTCTGAACCGGTTGGGCAAGACCGAACACGTCAAGACAGTGATTGATATTGATGTCCTGTGTCCTGCCGCCGGACAAGGCGCGCTCGGGATCGAGATTCGCGAGGGCGACACGCCCCTGCGCGAGCTGCTCGCCTTTCTCGACGACAAGGATGCCCGCATTGCCACCACTTGCGAACGCGCGCTGCTGAACCAGCTTGGCGGCGGCTGCCAAGTTCCGATCGGCGCCTATGCCGAGGTAATCGCGGGGAAGATACGCTTGCACGGCTTGGTCGCGCGCCCCGACGGCACCACCATCCTTCGCGAGGTGCAGGAGGGAACCGATCCTGTTGCGCTGGGCGAGAAGGTTGGCAAAATCTTGCTCAGCCGTGGCGGCGACGCCATCCTGGACGAAGTTTATGGGAAGACGGCGGTAGCTCCCCAGCAGCCATGATCGATGGTGCCCCACATCGGGTTGATGGTGCCCCACATCTGCCCGGTTTTGGCAGATGTGGGTTAACCAGAACGACAAAGACCCACATCTGCGAAAGACGCGCAGATGTGGGGCACCCTCAATAACTATGAGTACAGCCCCGAGTCCGCAACCACGCGACCTCCCGTTGGCCGGTCGCCGCATCCTGGTGAGCCGCGCCAAGGCGCAGGCGAGCGTCTTGTCCGCCGGCCTGAAGGCGGCGGGCGCGCAGGTGCTGGAGATTCCCTTTATCCAGATTCGCAAGCCGCGCTCGTACCGGGCGCTCGACACCGCGATCCGCGGTCTCTCCACTTACGATTGGCTCATCCTGACCAGCGCCAACGGGGTTCAGGCGCTGTTCGAGCGCATGGCGAAGCTGGGCGCGGATGACGCGGCGTTGCGTCAACTGAAGATCGCCGCCATTGGTCCCGCGACTAAGAAGTCCATCGAGACGCATGGGTTTGCGGTAGACATTATTCCAAAGGAGTACGTGGCCGAGTCCGTCGTCGAAAGCCTAAAGGACGTCGTGGTTGGAAAGCGGGTGCTGCTGGCGCGTGCGAAAGTGGCCCGCGACGTCATTCCCTGCGAGTTGCTAAAGATTGCTTCGACGGTTGATGTAGTCGAGGGTTATGAGACAGTTGCGCCGAAACGCTCACGTACTAGTTTAATCGCGGCGCTGAACGATCCGAAGAAGCGCCCGGACGTGATCACCTTCACCAGTTCTTCCACGGCAAGGAATTTTCTGGACCTGATCGGTCCGGAGGTGGCTTGTTCCGGCCTGTTGGATGGGATCAACTTTGCCTCCATCGGCCCGATTACCACCGCGACGCTGCAGGAGCTGAACTTCCCGGTCCAGATCAAAGCAGCCGAATACACCATCCCTGGCTTAATCAAAGCCATCATCGAGCACTTCGCGGCGAAGTAGCGCGCCAAGCTCTGCACTGTGGAAGGGGCAAGGACTGCTACCGCGGATTACACGGATGGAATCGGATCAGCACGGATTCTCTAAGGGGTTATCCGTGTAAATCCGTTTCCATCCGTGTAATCCGCGGTAAGCATTCTTACTCCTCCAGCGAGCACCCGCACCCCGGTGCCGGCACGTGGAACTTCAGGAAATCGGCGATGCGTTTGAATGAGTCGATCTGGTCCTCGACCCTTGAGAAGCCGTGCCCCTCGTTTTCGTAAACCTTGTACTCAACGGTGCCGCCGCGCTGGCGCACCGAATCAACGATCTGTTGGGCTTCGCTGGGCGGGCAGCGCGGATCTTTGCCTCCGGCCAGTAGCAGCAGAGGCGCCTTGATATGGTCCGCGTTGGCGATGGGCGAGCGCTCGCGGTAGAGCGGGAGGTTCTTCTCGGGATCGCCCAGCAGGGCAACGAGGTACTGGTTGATGCGGGGATCGGTGCTCTTGGCCAGCGTGACCCAGTTCACCACTGGAACCAGGGCGACCCCGGCAGCCCATTCGTCGGGGAACTTGCCCAATTCCCACAGGGTCATGTAGCCGCCATAGCTGCCGCCCAAGACGACCAGCTTTTTCGGATCGATGAAGCCGGACTTGCGGATCCAATCAGCGGCGGCCAGAACGTCCTGGGCATCCCCGCCGCCCAGGTCGTTCCTGTTGGATTCCATGAAGTTTGTGCCGTAACCGGTTGAACCCCGGTAATTTGGCTGCACGACAAAGTAACCTTTGTTGATCAGAAACTGCGTGCCGCGATTAAAGTCGGCTACGCTCTGCGAGCTTGGCCCACCGTGGACCCACATGATCGCCGGCGCCTTCTGGTCGCGCGATTGGTTGTAGGGCGCGTAGACCAACGCCGAGAGGGTGTACTTGCCGTCGCGCGATGGATAGTGGACCAACTGTGGCTCGACCAGGTCGTCCGGATTGATGGCGCCCGTCCAGGCATGCGTTACCTGCCGCGAGCTGTGCGAAGCCATGTCGTACACCCAGACGTCGGGCGGCATGCGCGGACCGGAGTGGCGATAGAGCAGGTGGGAGCCGTCTTTGGTGAAGGCCGTATCCGGTTGCGCGATATCGTTCTGCCCCTTGGGCAGATCCAATACTTCTGCACGCTTGGCGGCGATGTTATAGACGCATAGGTCGCGGTAGCCGTCCACGTTGGCGGTGAAGGTGAGCAGTTTTCCGTCGGGGGAGAATGATCCAGGTTCGAGTTCCCACAGGTCCTCTGTGATCCAATCGACCTTCCTGGTGGGAACGTCGAGCAGCGCGATGTTCTGGTAGCCGTTCTTGCCGTTGGAGGAGATCAGCAGCTTCTTGCCGTCCGGCGACCACGCGGCGACGCGGAAGCTTTGCTTGCCTTCATGCTGCGTCAGTTTCTCGATTTTGCCGGTCGCCACCTCCGCCACGAAGACGTTGGCATCTGTGTCGTCCGCGTTTGCCTGGGTGAAGGCGATCCACTTGCCATCCTTCGACCAGACCGGGTGCTCGTTCGTGAGGCCCACGGGCGTGTCTTTCGTGAGCGGCTTGCGGCGCCGCAGGAGCATGTCGAAGACCTCCACCTCGTACACCGAGCCGGTCTTCGGTTTTGCGACCCAGACAAGATAGCGGCTGTTCGGCGACCAGGATGCGTCCTGCTCGGCAATGGCTGGGGTATTCGTCAGATTCGTAACTTGGCCATCCGAGGCGGAGACGATGTACATGTCCCACTGCTCGTCGCCGTCCTTGTCCTGCTGATAGGCGATGAACTTCCCGCTCGGCGACCACAACGGGTTGATCTGGCGCTGGTCGCTGACGGTCAGTTGCGTGGGCCATCCGCCTTCAACAGGAACAGTCCAGATATTCAGCCGGCCACTGATATTGGTGGAAAACGCTACCGTCTTGCCGTCCGGCGAGAGCGCCGCGCCAGCAATATCGCGCGTGGCGAAAACCTTCTCGGCGGGGATGTCCGGGACTTCGCGCTTCTTGCTCTCGACTTGCAGAGGATCGGTAATGGCCGGCGGCGACGCGAGCTTGGCCTGCGCCGCCGCGCCAATGGCGAGCAAGAGAAGCCAAATGAGCGAAACGAAGCGCATCCTAGGTAGAAAGGTATCAGGTATCAGGGACCAGGGAAAAGGGCCGGGGGACCCTACCTATCTGTTACCGTGCTGGGATTCACCTACAGCTGTACGGCGGATTCTTCCTGCAGTTTGAGCTTCCCTGGCCAGCGAACTGATTTCCCGCGGGCCAGGTAAAGGGCGTAAACGATCAGCAGCACGATCTCGGGTTCTATCGCATTCCGGTAGCGAGGCGCGGGATGCGCAAGGCAGTAAGGCAGGGGGAAAACCAGGACAAGTGCAGCAAACAGGAAGGTGCCATGGATGCGGTTGCGCCAAGCTAAGAAGAGTCCGGCGAATGCGCCGATCGCCGAGAGTCCAAATGCTATGTGCCGGGCCGGTACCATATTAAGGTTGCCCAATTGGGTGTCTTGGGGCTTGCCGATCCAGAAATAGACAGCGCGCCGCGTCGCGAAATACACAAAGGTAAGCGGATGAGCGCGGATCCAATCGTTCGCCTGCTGTTGCTTCTCCTGCATGTATCCAAGTTCACCAAGTTCGAGATAGCGGCGCAGTTGGGCGGGATCATTGGAGGGATGCTCGGAGCGTCCCCAAAATCCCTTCGACACGTCGTTATTGGCCACCTGCATCTCCAGCCCAAGATTGTCGCGGATGAAGAACACGTGCCCGAACGTCCGCTGATTCCGCACCAGCCAGGGCGCGATCACGGCAGCGCATACCAGCATGGCCGCGGTGGCATTCACCATGGTGACGCCTCGTCGTTTGGTTCGCCACCATATCCATAGCAACGAGAACGGCAGAAAGGACATCATGGTCGTATTCGTTAGAGCGATTACACCCCAGAGCAATCCGAACCCGAGCCAATTCTGCAATTTCGCTTCCGCCGGGGCGGCACGCAAAGACCTTTCCCCCGGATCGGGATCATCCAGGCACAAGGCAAGCAGCAATGCCAGCGAGAGCAGAAAGGCGGAGAGACACGTCTCCCACACCACGCGGCTAGGCCAGTACACCTCATAGGGGAAGAGCGCCCATGTCCAAGCAGCCCAACGCGCTGGTGTTGTTCCCATCAGGCGCGCACCGATCCGGTAAACGGTCAAACATGTGAGCGCGGAAAAAATGCTGTTGATCGCGAGAATGATCCAGGCGGATGCAGCCGTGTACACCCCGAACAGCTTGAACACGCCGGCAAGAATGTAAGGATAGACGGGCGGGGCCCAAGCCGTGGGCCCGGTGGCCGCACCGAGCAGAGGCGAAGCGTAGCCGTGTCCCTGCGCGATAGAACGGGCGATGCGTCCCATCTCCCAGCCGAACTGGAAGTGTTCTTGGCGTGGAGTGAACCTATACGTATGGCCGATCGTGATGACCGCCAGCCTCAGCAGTAGCGCGACAATCACAATAAACGCAGTTGAGTGCAGCAGGGTTCGCTCCGGCAAGCCGGCATCGGACTTACTGCTGACTTCTTTGCAGCAGCCGTCAAAAACTTGTGGAGACATTGGCCGTAGAGTAGCACACCCGAACGGGTTCCAGTCGTACGCCGATGTGCCCGCGGCTCACGCGCATTGACAGGCGGCGGAAGGAGCTACTCGCGGTCGTTTGCGTACTCTGCCAACGCCTCCTGCCATGGCCGGAAATCGGCATAACCTTCGCCCCGTAGCCGCGAGTTGTCCAGAACCGAGTACGCCGGGCGACGCGCGGGTGCGCCGTATTCAGCGGAGCTGATGGGTTCGAGCGTGGGGCACAAGGCAAACAGGCGGAACACCTCACGCGCGAATTCGTACCAGGAGCACTGCCCCGTATTGCTCATGTGATACAGGCCGAAAGGAGCGGCGGGAACCAGTTCCGCCAGCTTCTGCGCGAGTTCGCGGGTACTGGTCGGGGTTACGATCTGGTCGTCCACCACGCGAATCGACTTGCCGGCCCGGGCTAGCCGAAGCATGGTTTCCACAAAGTTTCCCGCCCTGGTAGTAGATCCGCCGAGGCCGTAGAGTCCGCAGGTGCGGATCACGTAAGCCCGCTCGCAGTAATGCTGCGCCATCCACTCTCCCGCCAGACGCGATTCTGCATAGGTCGAAAGCGGTCCGGCAGGATCGGATTCCGTGTATGGCGAACGCTTAGCGCCGTCGAATACGTAGTCGGTACTGAATTGTACGAACATGGCGCCCAGTTCTTGCGCGGCGCGCGCGAGATTGGCCACGCCAATCACATTCACCCGGAAGGCGTCCTCCCAGCGCTCCTCGCACTGGTCCACCAGGTGAAAGGCGGCGGTGTTGACGACGCAGTCCGGCCGAAGTTGCTGCATAACGTCGTTGACTCGCTCGGCGCAACAGATGTCCAGAACCTCACGGCTGAATCCGGCCACGTCGTGGGCGATCCAGCAGTTCTGAATATCGCGGGCCAATTGCCCATTCGCGCCAGTGAGCAGAACTTTCATCGGTCAGCTGCGCTTGACTCAAGCTAACGGTGTGATTTCAATTGCTTAGGACAATTTTAGCAGGATAAGTTCGTTAGTAGAGTGATGCTTTCCATTGGACCGCCGGTCTCCGTCGGGCTCTAGCTTGGGATGGGGGCGGTCGCTAGTCGTAGGCATCATGGTGCGCCTACGATACTTCCTGTTGCCAGATGTCTGCCACAACGGCGTTGATGCATCGACACCTGCCGGTAAATCATTTAGGCTCGTAAGCAATATGCAGGCAACGCTCTCAGTTGCGATGATAACCTTAAACGAGGAAGCCAATCTCCCGCGAACCCTCGACAGCGTTCGTTGGGCAGATGAAATTGTGATTGTAGATTCCGGCTCTAAAGACCGCACCCTCGAAATCGCACATTCTTTTGGTGCACGAACATTCTTTGAGCCATTTCGTGGACATGGCGAGCAAAAGAATGTTGCATTAGACAAATGTAGTTGCGATTGGATTTTGTTGCTTGACGCAGATGAGGTCCTCAGTCCTGGCCTGGCCAAAGAAATACAAGAGACGCTTTCAGAGCAACCGCGGTATGAAGCGTATTGGATACCCAGGAGCAATCTTATTTTCGGCCGCTGGATGCGCCATGGCGGATTCTATCCCGATCGCAAATTGCGGCTCTTTAAGCGGGGTACAGCCCGCCTGAAGGAAGGAGTGGGCCCGCACAGTACTCCCCAGTTCCACGGTCGAACTGGAAAATTGAAAAACGACATGCTCCATTACGCATATCCGGACCTGGATATGTACATTGAGCATATGAACCGGTACAGTTCCGACCTCTCTCCCTTGCTGCTCAAGGCGGGAAAAGATAGTCGTTCTGGAATCGCCTTCCTGTGGAACACTATCTTAAACCCGACAGCCACCTTCATCTATAACTACGTGTTTCGTCTCGGATTCCTGGACGGACACGAAGGCCTGCTGTTGCATCTTAATCATTCTGTCTATATCCACTGGAAGTACGTTAAAGCATGGCGCGCTGGTCACGGCAACGATACCAACAACAGTAAAGAACCGTCGTGTTAATCCCGCATCCCTGACAAGATCCGCAATTCCTTAGAGCGTGTTTCATAAACAGCGCCTCAGCGTAATCCAGAAACAGGCAAGGTAGAAGAAGGCGCGGTAGGTGGAGAGCAGATGCTCATGACGAACCAGCAATCGGCGGAACTGGCCAAGCCATGCATTGGTTCGCTCCACGATCCAGCGACGCAGATACCGCCGCAGTTTACGGCCATCTTCGTAGCGCCGTTCCTTGTTGTTCTTGCGGTAGGGCGCAATCAGCTCGATGCCTCGCTTCTTCAGTCGCTCACGCAGCGGGTCGGAGTCATAACCACGGTCAGCGATTATGCGCTCGGGCTTTTGCCGCGGCCGTCCTTTCGGGCGCGGGACGCGGACTTCGGCGAGCGTGGCTTCCGCAAGCGTAACTTCTGCCGGAGAGGCACTTTCCAGCCGAACTCCCAGCGGAAGACCTTGACCGTCGACCAGTACCATCCACTTCGTTCCCTTGCCCCGCTTGGTTTTACCGACGGCAGCGCCCCTTTTTTTGCCGGCGCGAAGCTGCCGTCCAGGAAGGTCTCGTCCCACTGGAGCAGCCCTTCCTCATCCAGCGCACCGAGCAAGGCGCGCCACGCATTCAGCCAGACGCCTTCATCTTCCCATTGCTTCAACCGCCGCCAGCAGGTCGCGGGTGAGGGGAACTCGTCCGGCAGAAACCGCCATGCCGCTCCGGTTTGCAGAATCCACAGAATGCCTTCAAAACAGGCCCGGTTCGGTGCCCACGGTCGCCCCCGGTTGTCCCGCCGGCGCTTCGGTTCGGGAAGCAAAGGTTCAATCAGTTGCCACTGCTCGTCCGTCAACAGCTTCTGCCGCTTCTTCATGACAGAAGCTCATCAGTTCACCCGCCTCGTACGTAAGTACCTAAGCTGAGGCCGAACCTATTTATGAAACACGCTCTAGGAAGTCCCCACCTCGCTGAAGCGAGGCCAAGGAACCGGGCCGGGACGGAAGGCTCGCCCGCTCTACCGTCGCCCTTCCCGTTTCTGGGCCAATACCAACCCGCGCGGCGTGGGCAGAAAAACAACCGAAATCAGGCCCTCGCGCTCCAGTGCAAAGGCCGCCTCCCGAACTTTCTTCAGATGTGAGCTGGCATCGTGCACGAGGATGAGTCCGAAAGGACTAAGCTGCGGCAGATAGCGCCGCACCTCCTGCTCGCGAACCTCCATGTCGCTATCGCAGAAGAGCAAGTCAATCTCGCCCTCCACCTGCATGCTGAGGCTGGACTCGCAGCGCAGATCGATCCAATCGCGCAACTCGCTGGCTTCCATGCGCTGGCGCGCCTGCAGGAAAACCGCCTCATCCAACTCACAGCTTACAATTCGCCCAAACCCGTTCTCCCGCAGACCGCGGGCCATCCAAAGCGTGCTCACCCCCAAAAAGCTTCCCGTTTCTACTATCAGGCGCGGCTTGATCGTGGTGACCAGGGTCTTAAGAAATTCCACGACCTCGAACTCCGCGGTCATAGAGTCATACATACTCCAGCGCTCCGGATGCGGACACTCGGGGGTGGCGCGGTGGTACTCGGGCTGCAACGCATCTCCGCGCTCCAGCACCTGACGCATGATGCGGTGCTCTTGCTTCTCTTTTTTCCGAAACAGTCTTGAGATCGACATGTCCTGCCTGCTTGGAACCCTATCCTATTCGGTCCGCGGGGTAGTCGACAACCCAACGGCGCCATCAAAGATCGACGCGACGTGCATCCGCCCCTTGGGCCGCAGGGTTGGGCGTCTGCGTCCCGCCGTCGGGTTCGTTCGCATCCCCACCGCGCCGAGGCCCGCCAGCAAAACGCCGGCCGCTATAACAAGCTACGGCTGGTCCGGCGCGCCACTCACCTTCGCTCTCACGGCGAATCTGGCGGGAATGATGGCAATTTTAGGAAAGGTACCGTCGGGGCGCCTGGAGTCGGCGAGTTGATCGAGCGATTCGATGTGCAGAACGTTACGCAGGAACACCTGGGAAGGGATCTGGCTGAACTGGAAGTGCTCGTCGGGTGTAAACGCCTCTTGTGCGGCGAGCACAAGCTGAGTTTCGGCACGAATGTCCTCCTTGAGGTCGGGATCGAGTATCACCGCCCAGAACACGTCGAACTCCGCCGGTTCATCGTCCGGCACGGCGCTAACGACCAGGTTGTAATCCGGCGCGGTCTGGGCAGAGCGCGTACTAGTCCCGGCGAGTGCCTCGCGATCCTCGCTGCCCCTACCGGGAACCACCACGTAGAGGTTCGGACGCTTGTCGTTCTTCTGCTGACTGGCCACCTTCGGGCCAAGTTCCAACCTGCCGATGCGAAAAGGCTTTTCCCCGCGATGCGCGCTCGCCGGCCGGTACTCGATCTCTTTGCCATCGAAGTAGGCGGTTTCATTTGTATTTCTGGACCACGGCACCAGCCCCGCGGCTGCAAGGGATACGGCAATGGTCGCCCCGCAAACCAGCGCACAACCGATCAGCCGCTTTCTTGGAAGGTCCCAACCAGCGCGAAGGGGTTGTTGTAAATGTTTGCCGGCAGCCTGCAGACAAAGTCTCCTGGGGTGCGTGAAATGACGACTGAGAACCATTCTACCCATCGCGGCTGCGGATCTGCACGCACTGAAGTTGGATGCCCTTCAGGCATCTCCCGCCGACCAACGGCCACACCTCGCGGGTAAGCTGATATTCTGGGATTCCAGAGTTGTGGGTATCGGGTAGCAGGTAACAGGTATCAGGTACCAGGCAACGGGTGTCAGGTGTCAGGTAGCGGCTGCTTCCTAATGTCTGACGCCTGTTGTCTGCGACCTGGTACCTGTTACCCGATGCCTGATATCAATGCCCTGAAACGAGCAAACGCATGTCGATGAGTCTTGAAGGCAGGACGGCAGTTGTCTTTGGGGTAGCCAATAAGCGCAGCATTGCGTGGGCCATCACGCAGCGCCTGCACGCGGCCGGGGCGCGCCTGGCGGTCACCTATCAGAGCGAACGCCTCAAAGATCAGGCGGAAGAACTCATCACTTCCCTGCCCGGCGCTGAAGCCTTCCAATGCGACGTATCGCAGGACGATGAAATCGACGCCTTGTTCGCCACCCTTCGGGAGCGTTATGGGAAGCTGAATACCCTGGTGCACAGCGTCGCCTACGCCCCCGCCGAGGACCTGAAGGGCGACTTCCTCAACACCTCGCGGGAGGGCTTCCGCATCGCGCACGACATCAGCGTTTATTCGCTGATTGCCCTGGCGCGCGCCGCAACTCCGCTGATGACGGACGGCGGCAGCATTCTCACCCTCAGCTATTACGGAGCGGAGAAGGTGGTGCCCAGGTACAACCTCATGGGCGTCGCCAAGGCCGCTCTCGAGGCTAGTGTGCGCTATCTCGCGTATGAGCTGGGTCCGAAGAAGATCCGGGTGAACGCCATCTCCGCCGGGCCGCTGAAGACTCTGGCCGCCCGCGGCATCACCGGCATGAGCGACATGCTCACTCTCCACGCCGAGAAGGCGCCGCTGCGCCGCAATGTGGAATTGGACGAAGTCGGCGCCGCCGCCCTGTTCCTGGCCTCCGACCTCTCCACTGGCATCACCGGCGAGACGCTCTACGTCGATTGCGGCTACAACATCATGGGGTTCTGAGGAAGTGTGATTTGTAATTTGTAAAGCGTTGGCCTGAAGCGCAGTGTTTCGCATCGGCACCGCTCTTCAAATTACAAATTACAAATTACCCATTACATATTAGTGTGATCCGCCGCTCCGTTTCACCCATTCTCTCAATCGCAATTTCCACGTCGCGCTCGCGCAGCAACCGCGGAAACTTTTCGCCCCACTCGATCAGCACCACGTTGCTCGCATCCTCGAGAAGTTCGTCCAACCCCAATGTGTAAAGTTCCCGCTCCGTCTCAATACGATATAAATCGACGTGATAGACGGTCGTGCTCGGCCCGTGGTACTCGTGGATGAGGGTAAACGTGGGGCTGGTGACGTCATCTTGAGAAGCCGCGTCGAATGCCTCGGCAATACCTTTCACCAGGGTCGTCTTTCCTGCCCCGAGATCCCCGCGTAGCAGCACCAACTTCGGCGGCGTCAGCTTCTCCGCCAGCGCGCTCCCGAGCGCGATCGTCTCCTCCGCCGAATGGGTGGTGAACTGTTTCATGCTCATCAGAATTATTGATGGTCGAGTGATCTTGTGACAACCAATTGTTTGTCGCGTAGCGAAGAATCAGCAGTTTCGTTGAGTTTACAAAACTGCAGATTCCTCGCGCCAAAACCGGGCGCTCCGTCGAAAATCATCCCACATCTGCCAAAACCGGGCAGATGTGGGGCACCCTCTGATTTTCATCTCTGTGGGTGGGCCGAAGATCCATGCAGCGCTCGGAATGACAATTCTTGGGGCTGTGGGTACTGAAAAGAGGAAACGCCAGCGCTGCTCTGCTGGCGTCTGTGGGGTATCAGGATGGTAGTATCCCTTCCTATCGGCATGCGGGCCAAAAAGTTCAATGCGCGGCCAAAAAGTTCGATATGCCGCCATTCCACGCGGGAAGACATGAATCGTGCGGCCGGACCGGCGAGACGCGGGCGCTACATAACCGCCAAGTCCCCAAGCCTATCCGACGCGCACCATCGCCTCGCTCGCCCATGCCCGCGCCCGGCGGACCGCCTCCGGGACAGCATTCAGCAAGTCGGTCGCGGTCATCGACAGCTCCCCAACCTGCTCTCGCGCAATGTCGCCTGCCAGGCCGTGCAGGTAGACTGCCGCGCATACGGCGCGGGGGGCGTCCTTCCCGAACTGGGAAAGAAACCCCGCCACCATCCCGGTTAGCACGTCGCCGCTACCGCCCTTGGCCATGCCGGGATTGCCCGTGGGGTTGATCCAAGCCGTGCCGTCCGGCAGCGCCACCACCGTGCGATGTCCCTTCAGCACCAGCACAAGCTGATGATCCCGGGCAAAATTCCGTGCCACGCCAAGGCGGTCGCGCTGGATCTGCGGCACGGTCAAGCCGGTCAGCCGCGCCATCTCCCCCGGATGCGGCGTCAGCACCAGCAGCCGCTCTGCCGATGCCCCAGCACGAAGCAGTTCAGCAGCCCCTTCGAAGGCGTTCAGGCCGTCGGCATCGACAACCGTGGCCTGCTTCGAGTCCCGCACCAGCCCGCGCACAAAAGCCGCGGTTTCCGGATTGCGCGAGATTCCCGGGCCGACAGCGACCACGCTCTTGCCTTCCAGAAGGGCCGATACGTCCATACACTCAAGGGTTCCGGCTTCGGTCTCCGGCAAGGCTTCCGTCATCAGTTCTGGCGCGAAGCTGGCCACCATCGGCAGCGCCGATTTCGCAGTTGCCACGGTGGAAAGGCCTGCGCCAACCCGTAAGGCCGCCATGCCCGCCATGGCCGCGGCGCCTGATTTCCCCACCGACCCGCCGAAGGTCAACACGTGGCCGAAGCGGCCCTTGTTGGCGTCCACGGCGCGCGGCGCCAGCAGGGGAGCGATGTCGCGCGCGGTAATCACCTCCAGATTGAGTTCGGAGACAATGGCCTTCTCCGGCGAGCCAATCGGCGCCACCAGAATAGGCCCGCTGGTCAGTTGGCCAAAGATATGCGCCGGACGCGGGGCGGTGAAGGTGACAATGGCATCGGCCCGCGCCCGCAGGTTGGCCGTGTCGGGGGCAAAAGCATCGGAATCGGCGCCGGAGGGAATATCCACCGCCAGCACCGGCGACCCGGACGCATTCATCGCGGAAATGGCCTCCGCGTACAGGCCCGTAACCGGCGGACGAACGCCGGTTCCCAGGATTGCGTCGATGACGAGGTCCGCCTGCCGAAAGGCTCCCTCATCTATCCGGCGAAGCTCCTCCGAAGTGCGCACCGGTTCGACCGGCATCCGCATCCGCTCAAACATTGCCGCCGCATCGCCGCGTAGATCCGCAACGTCCGCCAGCAAGAGCACCTGTACTTCGCGACCCGTATCGCGCAGCTTGCGCGCGGCAACAAACCCATCCCCGCCATTATTGCCCTTGCCGCAGACCACCAGCACGCGGCGCGCCTGCGGCCAGAGTTCCGCCGCGACCTTGGCTACCGCGCTGCCCGCGTTCTCCATCAGCGTGAGCGACGGCACCCCGAAGCGCTCGCTGGTCACCCGGTCGATGTTGCGCATCTCGCCCGCAGTCGTGATCCGCATGGCTAGATTTTCACCGCCGCGGACGCGACTTCTTCCAGCTTGCGCAACGCCCCCGGTTCGCCCATCGCGATCAGGTAATCGCCGGCTTCCATGGTGTCGTCCTTGGTCGGGCCGACGTTCATGATGTCCCCCCGCTTGATGGCCAGCACGATCACGCCGGGGTCATGACGAATCCGCGACGCCGCCAGCGTCTTGCCGACATACACCGAGCCGGCCTCCACCTTCGCCTGGGTGATCTCCAGGGGCACGCCCAAGTGCACGGTGGCGGAATCCAGGAAGTCCAGCACGTGCGGACGCAGGAACGCCTGGGCGATCCGGTGCCCGGCAAAATTGTACGGTGAGATAACGCTGTTCGCGCCCGCGGTCAGCAGGTGCTTCTCCGCGGCCTCCTCACTGGCGCGGGCCACGATCTTAATCGTCGGATTCATGGCGCGCGCGGTCAGCACCACGTAGACGTTCGTAGCGTCGGTGGTCGTGGCGGCCACCAACCCCGCGGCCCGCTCGATGCCGGCGCTGCGCAGGGTCGCCTCCTGCGCGGCGTCCCCGATCATCGTCAGCCAGGTCTCGGGGATGTTTGCCAGCTTCTGCAAATTGCTCTCGATGATCACGAACGGCACCGAGCTGTGGGTCAGTTCGCTGGCCACCCTCCGCCCCACCCGTCCGGCGCCGCAGATGATGTAGTGGTCTTTCAGGCGGCTGATTTCGCGCTCCATTTTTCGCCTTCCGAAGAAACTGCCCAGCTCGAACTCCAGGACAACCTGGGTGATCGACCCGATCAGCAGAAATACCAGCAGCACGCCGCTGACAATCAGGAAGCTGTTGTAGATGCGGCCCACGTGCGAGAGCGGATGCACCTCGCCATAGCCAATGGTGGTGAATGTGGTCAGCACCATGTAGAGGCCGTCGAACCAGGACCAGCCCTCGATGTAGTGGAACCCGGCCACCCCGATAGCGCACAACACCAGCAGCGCGGCGGCGATCAGCTCCAGATTGCGCACGGCTTTCATAGTCGGTACCCGGTACGCAGTACTCAGTCTCCCGTGTTTCCCACAGCTTGCGGCTTAGCCAGAGCATAGAACAACTGGCGTTGGGGGAGAATAGCGAAGCGGGAACCCCTGCGCGAGCCGAGCTGCAGACATTTCCCGCGGATGAAGTTCGGAGGGTGCCCCACATCTGCCTGCCGTTGGCAGATGGGGGATGATTTTGGCGTAGCGCACGCGCTGCGGGGCAGCTTCGCGCCCGACTTGGGCTGACATCTTTAGTCCTGTGCCCTCCGTGGCCGGGTTTCGTGGGCTCCGCGTATAATCCAATGCAGACCGATGAAGAAAGTCTTAATACGTTCCACGACAGTTTTGTGCGTTCGCAAGAACGGCAAGGTAGTGATGGCCGCTGACGGACAGGTGACCCTCGGCGAAGGGGTTATCAAGCACAATGCGAAGAAGATCCGCCGCCTGTACCAGGACAAGATCCTGGCGGGCTTTGCCGGGTCCACTGCGGACGCCTTCTCTTTGTTTGCGCGCTTTGAAGCCAAGCTGGAGCAGTACCACGGCAACCTGAGCCGCGCCGCCGTGGAACTGGCGAAGGACTGGCGCACCGATAAGATGCTGCGGCATCTGGAGGCCTTGCTGGTGGTGGCCGATCCCGGCCAGACCTACCTGATCAGCGGAGCGGGCGATGTGATCGAACCCGAGACCGGCATCGCGGCCATCGGCAGCGGCGGTCCTTACGCGCAGGCCGCGGCCGAGGCTCTGCTCCAGAATACGGAACTCCCGGCGCGCGAAATCGCGGAAAAGTCCCTGCACATCGCCGGGCGTATGTGCATCTACACGAACGAGACGCTCACGATCGAAGAGCTTTGAGCCGTAGTTAGTCGTTGGCCGTCAGTCGTTGGCCGTCAGCGGTCGTTAGCCAGCAGTTGTTCATCGTAAAGCCGGTACCGTTTCTCAAGCGGGCTAAGGACAAACAACCAACGACAATTGAGAGTAATCCATGGCACTTTATCTCCCTGTTACCGCGGAAGAAGAGCAGCTTGCGCTGGATGAGCTGACTCCCCGCGAAATTGTTGCCGAACTGGACAAGCACGTCGTCGGCCAGAACGCGGCCAAGCGGGCCGTAGCCATCGCTTTGCGCAATCGCATGCGGCGGCAGAAGCTGTCGCCGGAACTGGCCGAAGAGGTCATTCCTAAGAACATCATCATGATCGGCCCCACCGGCGTGGGCAAAACCGAGATCGCGCGCCGTCTGGCGAAGCTGACCAACTCGCCCTTCCTGAAGGTCGAGGCGTCGAAGTTCACCGAGGTCGGCTACGTCGGGCGGGATGTGGAATCCATGATTCGCGATCTCGTCGAGGTGGCCATCGACATGGTTCGGGAAGAGAAGCTGGAAGACGTTTCCGACCGAGCCGAGCTCAACGCCGAGGAGCGCCTGCTGGACCTTCTGTTGCCGGTGGCCACCGGACCGCGGCCGGCGGCCAGCAGCGATAACGTCGGATTTAGCGCCGCCATCGAGCCCGCCGATTCGCAGGTTCGCACCCGGGACAAGCTGCGCCAACAATTGCGCGAGGGCAAACTCGACGACCGGCTGGTGGAAGTGGATGTCCGCGAGAAGTCGTTTCCCGCGTTTGAGATCATCTCCAATCAGGGCGTGGAGGAGATGGACATCAACATGAAGGACATGCTGCCCAACATCTTCGGCCAGCGCACCAAGAAGCGGAAGATGAAGGTCAGCGAAGCCTTCGACTACCTGATCCAGGAAGAGGAACAGCGCCTGATCGACATGGATCAGGTCACGCGCGTGGCAGTGGATCGCGTGGAGCAGTCGGGCATCATCTTTCTGGACGAGATCGACAAAATCGCCGGGCGCGAAAGCGGCCACGGCCCCGACGTCTCCCGCGAAGGCGTGCAGCGCGACATCCTGCCCATTGTGGAAGGCACTACCATCAACACGCGCTACGGCATGGTACGCACCGACCACATCCTGTTTATCGCGGCGGGCGCCTTCCATGTCTCCAAGCCGAGCGATCTGATCCCGGAACTGCAGGGCCGCTTCCCGATCCGAGTGGAGCTGCAGTCGCTCACCATGGAGGATTTCATCAAGATCCTCACCGAGCCCAAGTCCTCGCTGGTGAAGCAGTACACGGCGTTGCTGGAGACCGAAGGCTTGAAACTGGAGTTCACCCGCGACGCACTGGATGAGATCGCCCACTTCGCCTTCCGGGTGAATGAGGGCACGGAAAATATCGGCGCGCGCCGGTTGCACACCATCATGGAGCGCGTGCTCGACGAGATCAGCTTCGAGGCCCCGGACCGCGAGGAGAAAAACGTCACCGTGGATGCCGAGTACGTCAAGAAAATGCTGACCGATATCGTAAAGGACCAGGACCTGTCGAGGTACATCTTGTAGAGGCCAGATACGTGTGGGACGGGTCTTTGACCCGTCCTTTCTGCCGCAGCGAAGCTGCGGAGATTGATTAGAGAACAGGAATTGATCCGCGCCACGACCAGGGATAGCTGTCTGCTGTGCTTACTAGCCCAGCTCTCACTGGATTCTCTGCCAAATACTCGACCTTCTCAGCCAAGCTGTCGTTCGAGCGCAGCACATGATCGAAATGTTCGTCCTGCCACACGGGACCATGCCGTCCAAGTTCCTTGTTGATCATGTAAGCCGATCGGCCTTTGATGTGTGTCCCACACAAGAACTCGTCCCACACAAGAACCGGCCCGCGCAAGCTTACTTCTGCTACCCTGAAAGCGCTCATGAAGCGCTTACAATTTCATCTCCTGATTGCCGCCGCCCTCGGCGCGCTGGTCGCTTGTGGCACGGTGAACCCACCTCTGCCGCCCTCTTTGCAACTGCCGCGGCCACCACAAGACCTGGCGGCGGCCCGCAAGGGCGATAAGGTCCACCTTGTCTGGACGCAGCCGATCCAGAACACCGACGGCACCCTGGTGCACAAACCCGTCGTGGAACGTATCTGCCGGGCTGTGAACTCCTCTCCCGTGACGGATTGCGTGCTGACAGGGGACGAGTTGCCGGCCGCGATCCCCAAGCAGGACCAGAAGCTTGAGTATACCGAGACCCTATCCGCCCAGCTGATTGCGGCGAACCCGACCGGTACGGCGACCTATGCCGTCGAGGGCGTGAACCGCAGTGGCCGCACGGCGGGGCTGTCCAATCCGGTGCAGGTGCCGCTGGCGGAAACTATGCCCGCGCCGCAAGGTCTGCGAGTGCAGATCACAGATGAGGGCGTGGTGATCTCGTTTCCTGCTTGGAGCCAGTCGCGCGACACGGCGGATCTGAAGTTCTCCGTGCGGGTTCTGCGCCACCCCGAAGGCCCGGCGCCGCAACCAACCGGGAAAGGCGCGCAGCCGCCTCCGGTGGACACTGCCGTGGGCGACATTCCCCTGGCTTCGGACCCGAAGCCGCAAATTCTGGACCGCAACGTCGAATGGGAGAAGGCTTACTCGTATCGCGCGACCACGGTCACGGCGGTGTTCAAGAAAGGGCAGAAGGTGGCGGAGGTCGAGGGGGACGATTCCGAGCCGGTTCCCGTCCTGGCGCACGATATTTTCCCGCCCGCCGTGCCCGCCGGCGTGGAGGCGGTCGCCTCCGGCGTGGGACAGGCGCCCTTCGTGGACCTTACCTGGGCACCGGATACTGATGCCGATCTGGCGGGTTATAACGTCTATCGTCATGAGGGCTCGGAACAGTGGGCGAAGCTGAACACAACCCTGGTGACCACGCCCTCCTATCGCGACAACAACGTCCAGCGGGGACATGCGTACACCTATGCCGTGACCTCCATGGATGTGCGCGGCAACCAGAGCGCCAAATCCGCGGAGACGAACGAGGCTGTACCGTAGTGCTGTTTTTTCAACGCGAAGGCGCGAAGGCGCGAAGAAGAAATGGATCAGGATCCAATCACCCCACAGGTCATTGGCGCTGCCATACGAGTCCACACGGAACTGGGCCCGGGACTTCTGGAGAACGCCTACGAAGCCTGTCTTGCGTACGAACTGCGCCAATCGGGCCTTAGCGTGCGATGCCAACTCGACTTGCCTTTACACTATAGGGGAATCACACTCGATGTGGGCTATCGAATGGACATGCTGGTCGAAGAGCTTGTTGTCGTTGAATTGAAGGTCGTCGATGCCATCTTGCCCGTGCATTGTGCGCAATTGCTGTCTTATCTCCGGTTGAGCCAGAAGCCAATTGGTTTACTGCTGAATTTCAAAGTCAGCCAGATGCGCCAAGGGATCCGGCGAATCGTCAATGGTTATGTTCCTCCAGAAGGCTTCGCGCCTTAGCGCCTTCGCGTTAAAAGGACTTTTAAATGAAACATTGTCGGTTTGTGCACAACAACGAAGCTCACTACGGCCTGGTTGAGTCGGTGGCTGGCCGTGTGATGATCACGCGTCTTCTGCTGGTGCCCGCCGGTTCCGAGGCCGCCATGGACGATTTGCCCACACGCAAGATCGAAGCGGTGGCCTTCGATGCGGCTCGGCTGCTGGCGCCAGCAGTGCCCTCCAAGATTATCTGTGTGGGAAAGAACATTCGCGAGCATGCGCGCGAGCTGGGCAGCGAGCCGCCCACCGAGTTGCTCATCTTTGAAAAGCCGGTTTCGACCCTCACCAACCCCGGCGACCGCATCTTGCGTCCGGCGGACTCGCAGCGGGTGGACCACGAGGGCGAGCTGGGAGTGATCATCGGCCAGCGCTGCCGTCACGTGGGCGACGATGAAGACGTGCGCCCGTACATCCGCGGCTACACCTGCCTCAACGACGTCACCGCACGCGACCTGCAATGGAAGGACAACCAGTGGACCCGCGCCAAGGGCTTCGACACCTTTTGTCCCCTGGGTCCGCTGGTCAACGACGAATTGGATCCCTGGGCGGGGGTGCAGGTCGAGACCCGCGTCAACGGCGAGCTGAAGCAACAAGGGACGACGCGGGATTTCATCTTTCCGCTGGATGCTATAATCCGCTACATTTCCCGTGTCATGACCCTGCTTCCCGGCGACGTGATCGCCACCGGCACGCCGGCGGGCGTCAGTCCGCTGCTGGCGGGCGATGTGGTCGAGATCACGGTGGAAGGCGTGGGCACGCTGCGCAACCCGGTGGCCGACGACACCGTCGAGTCTTCCCAGGCCGCGAGTGTGCTGGGGACTCCGGCAGCGCAGCCATAGGGGGCTTATGAAATTCTTCATCGACACCGCTGATGTGAACGAGATCCGCGAGGCTCACGACCTGGGCATCCTCGACGGCGTGACCACCAACCCTTCGCTGATCGCGAAGACCGGAAAGCCGTTCAAGGAGACCATCCTCGAGATCGTCAATCTTGTCCCCGGTCCGGTCAGTGTTGAGGTCACGGAACTCGAGTGCTCCGGGATGCTGCGGCAAGCGCACGAGTACGCGGGTTGGGCTCACAACGTCGTCGTCAAATTGCCCACCACGCGCGAAGGGGTGAAGGCCTGCAAGGCGCTGAGCAACGCGGACATAAAAACCAACCTGACCCTGTGCTTCTCCGCCAACCAGGCGCTGCTGGTGGCCAAGGCGGGCGCCACCTACGTCAGCCCGTTTGTCGGCCGGCTGGACGACATTAGCGAAAACGGCATGGACCTGATCCGCAACATCGTCCGGATCTATGACAATTACGGCTACAAGACCCAGGTGCTGGTGGCTTCCATCCGCCACCCCATGCACGTGGTAGAAGCGGCCCTGGCCGGCGCGCACGTGGCCACCATTCCCGCCAAGGTGATCGATCAGATGTTCAATCACCCGCTAACCGACAAAGGCTTGGCCGCGTTCCTGAAGGACTGGGAGAAGGCCAACCTCGGATGATCGGGCCATCGGCTCATACGGGAAGACCGGCCACCGCGGATGTCACGGATTTTCAATTTTTGATTTCTGATTTGCGATTTCTGATTTGTCCGCAGACCTGGCAATCAGAAATCAGAAATCGACAATCAGAAATTGAATCCCGTTCCAATCCGTGAAATTCGCGGTAAGTAGTTTTCCCGGATGTGCAGTCGGTCGTTCTCCTGATGAACCATTGGCCCACTCAGGTAAGGCAATGGCCTGATGCGCGAACGGCCACGGTGGTAGTAAGTTAATTCTGCCCTTCGTCATGAGACCCCTGCATCTGCTTCCGTTCCTTCTTGGCGGCATGGCTGCCGTCGGGTTGGCGCTCGCCTCGATTTTACGCAGCCGGCGCAAGAGCCCGGAGCAACTTGAGCAAGAGCGGCGCACACGCCTAAGCGCCGCTGGCCGCATCACCGACGGCTCGGTGATCGAGGTCCAGGAGCATACCACCGAGGGCCGCGAGTATCAGGTGCTGATTTACACCTATGACGTTGCCGGCGTCTGTTATGAGGCGGCGCAGGACGTCACCCGGCTGCTGCTCGACCTGCAGACCTGCCGGCTGGGGCTGCCGGCCTCGATCAAGTACGATCCGCACAATCCCGGCAATTCCATTGTCATTGCCGAGGGCTGGAGCGGCCTCAGGTTCTGAACGTCAAAGCTTACCGCGGATTTCACTGATTGGACGGATCGACACGGATTTCTTAGAGTTTGGAAAATATTGTCATCCGGAGCGAGGACCGCGCGTGCGTCAGGCCCGCCTGACGCACGCGCGGTCCGAGTCGAAGGACCTGCTTTTCGTCCTGTTTAAGATCCGCGTGAATCCGTTCTCATCTCTCATCCGTCAAATCCGCGGTAAGCAGTTTCTGGATCGCCCGATGACCCAATTCTTGTAACATTCCTCCCCGGCGTGCATCATTTCAGGTGTACGGCTGTGGCGTTCTGAATCCCGTACAATAGGTGTGCATGTCGAGCGTTCCTCTACCCTTGGCTGCTTTTACGGCAGGGTTGCTGTCGTTCTTGTCCCCGTGCGTGCTGCCGCTGGTGCCGGGCTATGTGTCGCTGATCTCGGGAACCAGCGTGGACGCCTTGCAAGCGCCGGAGCGGCGGCGGTCGCGCGTGATGGCTAGCTCGCTCATGTTCATCCTGGGCTTCAGCCTGGTGTTTATCGCGCTGGGAGCGGTAGCCACCGGGGTCGGCCAGTTGACTCGGGAGTACTATCCGCTGCTCACCCGGGTGGCGGGGGCGGTGATTATCGTCTTCGGATTGCACCTGACGGGCGTGCTCAAGATCAAGGCGCTATACGCCGACAAGCGGATGCATCAGGTAAAGGGCGATAGCACACCCTGGGGCGCCTTTATCGTTGGATTCGCCTTCGCGTTCGGCTGGACTCCGTGCATCGGCCCAATTCTGGCGACCATCCTGGCGTTTGCTGCTTCCCAGGATACCGTGCTGAAGGGCACCTGGTTGCTGGCCTTATACTCGCTGGGGCTGGCCGTGCCGTTTGTGCTGACCTCGTTGGGGATCGACCGGTTTCTTGGCTTCTACGGCCGCTTCCGGCGTCATCTCCATACCGTGGAGGTCGCCAGTGGCGTGTTGCTGATCGCGATCGGCGCCCTGGTGCTGACGCGCCATTTCACCATGCTGTCGGGGTATCTCGGGTTCCTGAGCCGGTTTTCACTTTAGAGACTTGAGATTGGTAATTTGCAATTTGTAATTTGGAAAGTGATTGGCAGAGCGGCAGTTCCCCTCAGAGAGTGCCGATTCAAATTACAAATCACAAATTACCAATCAAAAGCACGGACGAAGGAAGGCGGATTGAAGCGTAATTACATCATCATCGGAATCATGGTTGCCGTCCTGGGCGTGATGGTATGGACCGATCTCCGGCAGTCGCGCGGTAGCGGCGTCACCGCGGCCGCAACCATGGCCGGAGAAGTCCGAGGCAAAGCCGCCCCCGACTTCACCCTGACCGAGGTGCGCTCGGGCAAGGCCGTGCGCCTCTCCGACTACAAGGGTAAGGCGGTCCTGCTGAACTTCTGGGCGACCTGGTGCCCGCCCTGCAAGGAAGAGATCCCGTGGTTTGTCGAGCTGCAGCAGCGCTATGGGACGCAGGGACTCGTCGTGCTGGGAGTCGCAATGGACGATTCCGGCCGGCAGGAGATCGCCAAATTCGCCAACCAGATGAGCATTAACTATCCGGTGCTGCTCGGCACCGATGCCGTATCGAACCAGTACGGCAGCGTGGATGCGTTGCCGACCACCTTTTACATCGGGCGCGACGGCCGGATTGTGAACCGCGTCTTTGGTCTGCTCAGCCACGAAGAGGTGGAACAGAACATCAAGGCGGCTCTGCGGGAAGGCAATTCCCGGATTGCTTTGGCGCAGCCGGCCGGGACGGAGGTGTCGCGGTGAGGCGCCGGGCATTCCCGCTCCTGGTGTTGATCTCGGCTTTTGCGGCCTTAGCCGCAAGGGCTTCCGATGAGTTCGCTTGGCTGACGCGGCCGAGTGTCACGGTAGCCGCCGTCGCGCCGGTGGTGGTGGTGCGCGACCATGCCGGCAAAGTGGTGCTTCATTTCACGGTCAACAGCGGTTTTCATATCAACTCCAACCAGCCCAAGTCCGACTCGCTGGTGCCCACCACGCTCACCCTGGAGGCGCCGAACGACATGATGATCGGCAAGGTGAGCTATCCGCCGGGCCAGGACTATCAAGTCGAGTGGATGACCGAAGGCCCGCTCAGCGTGTACAACGGCGGCTTCGACATCAGCGCGCAGATTACTCCGGCAAAGGAAGTGGAGCTGGGTACGTCCCGTGTCCGCGGCACCTTGCGATATCAGGCCTGCGACAATCGCCAGTGCTTTCCGCCCAAGAAGCTGCCCGTGGAGTTCGACGTAAAGGTGGTGAAGCCCCGGACGATCCGCAGCCAGCACTACCCAGGCCAGAGCCCGCCTATCCATGCGTCCGTGGCCGGGCGGCAGTAAACCTGGTCCTACCGAGAGTTGCAGGGTTCCGGCGTTACTCGCGCGGCGACTGTGGCTGGGCAGCCCCGCTGCTAGGATTTTCCGGGGCGCTGGTGCCGGCCGCGGGTGCAGGCGTGTCGTTAGCCTGCGTGGCGGAGGTGCTGGTTCCGGACCCAGCGGAAGCCGTGCCAGCTTCGACTTGGGGCAGCGTCAGGCCCGCCTTGCGTATCGCTTCCTGCAGATCGTCGATCCGCTGCTGTTCCGCCGCGATTTCCTGCTTTTTGGCCGCGATCGATTCCTGATATTTCCTGGCTTCATCCTCGTAGGCCTTGGGGTCGCGCAGGCGGGCACCGGCGTCGTTGTAATACTGGGACGCCTGGAGCTTCTGCTCGCCTTCCAGGACGTTCAGCTCGCGCTGGCTGAACTCAAGTTTCTTCTCTTCCGCGATGAGCGACTGCTGCAAGTCCTGCGCCTTTGCATTGTCGTCCGGGGACTTCGCCGTGGCGCCTTTGGCTTCGCCGCCCGCACTCGCGGCTTTTGTCTTGTCAGTCTCTTCGGGGGCAGGGGCCGTGCCCAGGATGGTTATGGGCGCGTTGGTCGGCAGATTATCGTTGGTATACACCTTGCCGGCGGCAGGGCCTTTGTGAGAGCGGAGCTGGCGCGCCACATCGCCCAGAGACTGGCCGGTGGTCTGCGCTGCTGCCACGCAGCTCAGAACTGCAAATATACCGAGAATCAAGAGGAGCCGTTTCATCCGTACCCCCAAGTCGTTGGTCGTTAGTCGTTAGCCATCCCTGGTCGTTGGTCGATAGTCGTTGGTCGTTAGCAGGGCAGGTCAATGTCACGGCTAACAACTAACGACAACCGACTAACGACTTTCTTGATAACGGCCAACGACTCACGACGCTTTACTGGAGCGTATTTTAGCCCGAATCTGCCAAAAGCCAACTATCCAAGGAACATGTTCCAATACCACCGCAGTAATGCATTGCCGAAAAACACCCAGAGAAGAGCCACGCTGCCCAGAAACACACCGAAGGGCATGGCATAAAAGCGGTACACCGTTCTGGCCGACTCCCAGGCTCGCCGCCGGGCCACGGCGAGCGGCTCTTTGTTTTTCCTGATCCTGCGGCGGGTCCGCTTCACCCAGACCAAGGGAATCATCGCCAGGCCGAAGATCGCGCCCAGCAAAGAGCCACCGAAGATGGTGAGCATGGTCAGCTTGAGGCCCAGGAAGGCGCCGATCAAGGCCATCAACTTCACGTCGCCGAAGCCCATGCCCTCGACTCGGCGCACGATCAGGTAGGCGGCGCCAACCCCATACATAAAGCCCGCGCCCACCACCGCCCCCAGCAGCGAGTCGGCCAGCGAGAGCCAGCGCCAGTTGGGTTCGGTCAGGTGCAGCCATTCCGGCGCGAAGCGGGTCAGCAGGTCATTCACCGGCACGAACAGGCTGAAGAGCAGGCCAACGGCAAAGCCGGGCAGGGTCATGGCATCCGGCAGCAGCTTGGTTTCCGCGTCGGTGAAGATGAGGCCAAGCAGCAAAAACGAGAAGACACAGTATTTCAGCGTGGCCAAGGTGAAGCCAAACTCGAAATAGCAGGCGAGGAAGAGCAAGCCGGTCGCCACTTCGATCACCAGATAGCGTGGCGAGATGCGGCTGTGGCAATCGCGGCATTTTCCGCCCAGCAGCAACCAGCTCAGCACCGGGACGTTGTCATACCATCGCACCGCATGCCCGCACGCCGGACACGCCGAGCCCGGGCGCACCACGGACTTTTCCCGGGGCAAGCGATAGATGCAGACGTTCAGAAAGCTGCCGAAGACAAGCCCGAACAGGAATAGGAACGCCGGGATTAAGGGGCCCGCAAAGTTAAGAGTGTCGTTCACAGTGGAAGCCAAGTGTAATTTGTAATTGGTAATTTGCGATTTGTAATTTGCGTGTCTGCTGGGCCGACCTGAAATTACAAATTACAAATTACAAATTTCCAATTCCTTTTCGCAAATACCGACCAGCTCTTGCCGCAGGGGGCGCAATCCTTCCGTAACGTGCCGACCGTGTGTTTTCCGCAAGTTACCAGCATAGTTCCCCTTAAAATGCGGCACAATCGTACTCGGAAAGGGGGGCGAGCCGGTGAGTGTTTGCATGCAGATGCCGTCACGAATTCGCATCCTGTACCTGCTGTTGGCGGTGCTCGTCGTGATCAGCGTGGTGCCGATGTACTTCTACTCCACGCGAGTGGTGGCCATTAACCGCGACCAACTCAAGACCAACGAGCAGCTGTTGCAGAACACCGTCACTCGCTCCCTGGCCGAAGATCTCGGCCAACGGCAGCGCAACGTGTGGACCATGCTGTCGAATTTTTCGGCGGCCATCGAGGTCTCCAGCGGCGGCAGGCTGGGAGGCGACATGCAGTTCCCCGGGCTGCGCTCTTCCGTGGAACGGTTTGTCTCCGGCTCCGGAGATATTGCTTACGCCACGCTCGTCAACCGGGAGTCGAAGGGCATCTCCGCGGGCCGGATTGCGCCGGACGCCTTTATGACCCTGGACCTGGAGCGCGCCTTCACCGCTGTCCGTGACGGCCGGACTTACAATGGCAAGCCGCTCGCCCTCGGCGGTGGCCATGATACCCATACCATGATGCTGTTTGCCACCCCGATTCTCGCCGGCGGGCAGTTTGCCGGCATGACGGCCGCCTTCGTGGACCTGAAGGATCTGGCCAATTATCTAAGATCCGCGAGCCAGGGCGGAATGACGATGTATGTGGTCGATGGCCAGGGACGCCTCGTCGTGGGTGGTACTTCCGAATACGCCACCGGCCAGGACATGAGCCAGAACCAACTGGTGAAGGATTTCGTCGAGCAGGCTGGCAAGGCGCGCTTTTCCACCACCGAGGAATTCAACCTTGGGGAAGGCAAGCAGTCGCTGGCAATGCTGGGCACCTATAGCCCGGTTTCGAGTCTGGGCTGGGCGGTAGTGGCGCAGAAGACGCAAGCGGATGCCTATCGGGGCATAAGCGAGATGCAGCGCACTGCTACCGAACTGGCGATCCTGGCGGTGTTGCTTAGCATTCTCATCAGCTATTACGCGGCGCGCTGGCTGATCAGCCCTCTCCAGGTGCTTACCGAGACCAGCCGCGCCATCGCCGGCGGTGACCTGTCGCAGCGCGTCGAAGTCCACGATTTTACCGAGATCGGCGAACTGGCCTCCACCTTCAATGTCATGACGGAGAATCTGGAGCGCTTCGTGGCCGATCTGAAGCGGGCGGCGGAGGAGAATCGCGAGCTGTTCCTGAACTCCATCCAGATGCTGGCCGGCGCGGTCGACGAAAAAGATCCTTACACCCGCGGCCATTCCGACCGCGTCACCCGCTACTCAGTGGTCCTCGCCACGGAGATGGGCCTTGCGCCCGAGGAGATCGACAAAGTCCGCATCGCGGCGCAATTGCACGACGTGGGCAAGATCGGCATCGAGGACCGCGTGCTCAAGAAGCCGAGCGCGCTCACCCCGGACGAATTCGAACTCATGAAGGCGCACACCACCAAGGGCGCCAACATCCTGCGCTCGGTAGCGCAACTGACGGACATGATCCCCGGCATCGAGCTGCATCACGAGTCGCTGGACGGACACGGCTATCCTTACGGGTTGAAGGGCGGGGATATCCCGCAGATGGCCCGCATCATCATGGTGGCCGACACCTTCGATGCCATGACCACCAATCGCCCTTACCAAGCCGCTATGGACCCGGAATACGTGGTGCGCATGGTCAACTCGCTCTCCGGAACCAAGTTCGATCCGGTGGTGACCGCCGCTTTGATGGCGCTGTTCGAACGAGGCGAACTCGGCGTTTATTCGATGGCCACAAGCCTCGTTCCGCTGCCGGTCGTGGATGCCTACGCAAACTCCGCCAACGCGGCACAGGCCCTGTAGCGCCAAATTCTGCTAGCGCCCACTCCCCAACACTCCTGTCATGAAGGCCGTTTCAGAAGTGGACCGAGGTGCTTGGCTACTCTCGCAGATGTTCAAGGATGAGTTGGCCGACATCCCCGGCGCGCACGACATTCTCTTGCAGTTGACCGCGCCGCGGTTTGAAGTGCTTGATGTTGCCGGTAATCAACACGTCAGCGCCGCCGCTGGTTGCGACTTCCAGAAACGGCAAATCGTTCGAGTTGGGCAAGACCAGCGAAAGTGGCGCGGCACTGACGTGCTCTCCCGTCGATTCCAAATAATCAAGCAGTACTTCCACGTCCGCGCGCGGAAAATGAAAGGTTGGGCGCAACAGAGCTTCGCGGTACTCCGACAGAATACGGTCGTCGTACAGCACAATGATGGTCTCTGACAGGAGGGCATTGACGATGCGCCCCGGGGGGCCGTGAGGATTTAGGACTCCCAAAACCATCACATTCGTATCGATCACGACTCTCATGCCGACTTGCGCCTGGAACGAACGGCGCGAATTTCGGCCTCAACAGCGGAGGCCGACATGCGATCGGCCCCTCGGCGTGTTTCCTGTTTGCGCAGACGAGAGAGCGCCAGTTGTGCCTTCGCTTGGCGGATGGCGCGGGCGGTTTCTTCAAGCTCGTTTTCCTTAATTCCGAGGAGGATCGCGATCGGCTTGCCATTCGTCGTCAGCACCAGATCGTCTTTTTGGACCAGATCGCGAACGCATCCCGGCCGATTCCGCAACTCGCGTGTGCTCAAGAACTTCATTTTTCATATCCTCCCGGTCTGTAGCCTCTATGGCTACGATATCGCGACATTATGGCGCTGGTCACGCCAACCGGCTGGGATCACGCTAGCCCGAATCCGAGGCCCCGCGCCCGAGCGTGAAGTGCGCTTGTACCATCCATGCCCCGGACGGTGAATGCCTAACCAGAATCCGCCAACGCATTCTGCTGAACAGGCCAGAAACCAAAAATAAGGGCGGGTCTAAGACCCGCCCCACACAACCATCTGACCTTGCTAATGCCGCCTATCAACCGGGAGCCAACCGCCAAGAGCCAACAGCGATTTGCTGAAAGCTAACTGACGGCTGATGGCTACTTCGTTCTCCCCGCCTCCGAGCCCGAGTGGTCCATTATGTACTGCGCCTGGGCCGCGGCCAGCCGCGCCGTGAGCACGCGGAAGGGCGAGCACGACACGTAGTTGAAGCCGTTGTTGGCGCAGAACTCCACCGACGACGGCTCGCCGCCGTGTTCGCCGCAGATGCCGATCTTGAGCGTCGGACGGGTCTTGCGGCCCTTTTCGACGCCCATCTTGACCAGTTGTCCCACGCCGTCGCGGTCGAGCACGGCGAACGGGTCCTGTTTCAGGATGCCTTCCGCGAGATAGGTCGGCAGGAACTTGTTGATGTCGTCGCGCGAGAAGCCGAAGGTGGTCTGCGTCAGGTCGTTGGTGCCGAAGCTGAAGAACTCGGCTTCCTGGGCGATCTGATCCGCCACCAGCGCGGCGCGCGGCAGCTCGATCATGGTGCCCACCATGTACTCCACCCGCACTTCCTTCTCGGCGAATACCTCTTCAGCGACGCGGCGCACCATGGCGGCCTGGTTGGCCATTTCCTTCAGCGTGCCGGTCAGCGGGATCATGACCTCCGGCTTTACCTTGCCGCCCTGCTTCTGGACGGCAATCGCCGCCTCGAAGATGGCGCGCGCCTGCATCTCGGTGATCTCCGGATAGGTGATGCCGAGACGGCAGCCGCGATGGCCGAGCATGGGGTTCAGCTCATGCAGGTCGTTGACCCGCTTCAGCAGCGCCTTCAGATCTTTCAGCTTGGGCGACTTGGGCTTGGTCGCCTCCAGCACGGCGATATCGACCATCAACTGCTCGCGGCTGGGCAGGAACTCGTGCAGCGGCGGATCCAGCGTGCGGATGGTAACCGGCATGTCCGTCCATCGCCTTGAACACGCCGGTAAAGTCCGAGCGCTGCATGGGCAGCAGCTTCTTCAGCGCGGCGCGGCGCGTCTTTTCATCGCTCGCCAGAATCATGGCGCGCACGTGCTCGATGCGGTCCTCGCCGAAGAACATGTGCTCGGTGCGGCACAGGCCGATGCCTTCGGCGCCGAACAGCCCGCGCCTGGATGGCGTCGCGGGGAATGTCCGCATTGGCGCGCACGCCCATCTTGCGGAAGGGCTCGGCCCAGCTCATGACTTTCATCAGCTCGGGATCGTCGGCCTTGGCGGGCACCGTGTTCAGCTTGCCCTTGATCACGCGCCCGGTGGTGCCGTCCAGCGAAATCCAGTCGCCTTCCTTGAAGCACTATAGCCTTTCACCGTCATGGTGCGGCGTCTTCTCGTCCACATGGATTTCGCCCGCGCCGGCCACGCAGCACTTGCCCATGCCGCGCGTGACCACCGCCGCGTGGCTGGTCATGCCGCCGCGCGAGGTCAGAATGCCCTTGGCCACTTCCATGCCGTGAATGTCTTCCGGCGTGGTCTCGGCGCGCACCAGGATGATCGATGCCTTCTTGTCCTTGTTGGCGGCTTTGACCGCATCATCGGCGGTGAATACGATCTGCCCCACGGCCGCGCCCGGCGAGGCCGGCAAGCCTTTGGTCAGCACCTCGATCTTGACGCCCTTCTCTTCCAGGCTGCGGCACCAGAAAGTCATAGAGCTGGTTGGGTTCGACGCGCATGAAGGCGTCTTCCTTGGTGATCAGGCCTTCCTCCACCATCTGGAGAGCAACCCGCACTGCCGCGCGCCCGGTACGTTTCCCGTTGCGCGTCTGCAGCATGTAGAGCTTGCCTTCCTGGATGGTGAACTCGAAGTCCTGCATGTCCTTGTAGTGCCGTTCCAGGCGCGTGGTGATCTCGCGCAACTGGTCGTACACGTCAGGCATGATCTTCTGCAGCTCGGAGATGGGGATCGGCGTGCGGATGCCGGCGACCACGTCCTCGCCCTGCGCGTTCATCAGGAACTCGCCGTAGAACTCCTTGTCGCCGGTGGCAGGATTGCGGGTGAAGCCCACGCCGGTGCCGCTGGTCTCGCCCAGGTTGCCGAACACCATGGCCTGCACGTTGACCGCGGTGCCCAGCATGTCGTCGATGTTGTTGATGCGGCGGTAGTGCTTGGCGCGGTCATTGTCCCAGCTGCGGAACACTGCGTCACGCGCCATCACAAGCTGCTCCTGCGGCTCCTGCGGAAACTCGCGCTTGGCGTGCTTCTTGACGACCTTCTTGTATTCCTCGGCCACTTCCTTCAGCGCCTTGGCGTCCAGCTCGGTGTCGAGCTTCACCTTCTTCTGCTTCTTCTTGGCGTCGAACACTTCGTCGAAGGCGTGCTTCGGAATGTCCATCACCACGTTGCCGAACATCTGAATCAGGCGGCGGTAGGAATCGAAAGCGAAGCGCGGGTTGTTGCTTCTTTTTGCCAGAGCCTCGACGCTCTGATCGTTCAGGCCGAGGTTCAGGATGGTGTCCATCATGCCCGGCATCGAGAACTTTGCGCCGGAACGGACGCTGACCAGCAGCGGGCTCTCGCCCGCGCCCAGCTTCTGGCCCTGCAACTCTTCCAGCCAGACCAGCGCCTCGTACATTTCCTTGTCCACCTCAGCGGACAGGCCCCCCGTGCGCATGTACTCGCGGCAGGCTTCCGTCTGGATGGTGAAGCCCGGCGGGACCGGCAGGCCCGCGTTAGTCATTTCGGCCAGACCGGCGCCCTTGCCGCCCAGCTCATCCTTCATTTTGCCGTTCCCGTCGGCGTGCCCAGCGCCGAACGAGTAAACGTATTTCACCCCGACTTGTGCTGAAGTTGCCATCTCATCCCCTATCATGATTAGAAATCGTAGTGCCCCAAACCTGCCGTCAGCCGTCAGTCATCAGCCGTCAGCTATCAGAAACTAGGAGGCTGCCCCGGCGATATCGTTGTCCTGCTGAGCGAGCCGGATCGCACGCGATCCGGCGAGTCGAAGCACCTTGCGTTTTACAGATGGAACCGCAAGATCCTTCGACTCGCCCGGCAACCCCTGCCGGGCTCGCTCAGGATGACATTTGCACCACCCGTTGGTCCATCAACTTAGCGCCAGCGAAACGCCGGTGCTACTTCTTTTCCGTCACGATCTCCGAAAAATCCGCAATCGTGGAGAACTCGTTCAGCAATGTCTGCAACAGCGCCAGGCGGTTGGCGCGGACGCGCTCATCCTCGACCATCACCATGACCTTATCGAAGAAGGTGTCGATCGGGCTGCGCAGCTTCGCAATCTCGGCCAGCGCGGCCGAGTAGTTGCTTTCGGCGCGGAAACCTTTCACAGCGGCAGCCACGGCCGGGATCTGCGAAGCCAGTTCTTTCTCCACCGGCTCCTGCAACGCACTCGCGTCCAACTGCGCGGCAACCAGCTTGCTGGTCTCGCTGGCCTGCCGCAGGATGTTCTTCATCCGCTTGAACGCCACCGAGATATGCTCGAAATCCTCCGCCTCGCGCACGCCCGCCAGGGCCTTGGCGCGCTCGACGGCATCCACCACATCGTTTGCGCCCGCGGTCAATACGGCGTTCACCACGTCGTAGGCGTAGCCGAGAACATCGCGCAGATAGAACTCCAGGCGCTCGCGGAAGAATGCCGCCAACGTGCCGCTGACATCAACGCCCTTCGCGAACTTCGCTTCCGCCTCGCTGCCCGTGTACCCGCGCAAAGCGTCGCCGAACAGCGCAGACAGGATCACCGGCAGCCGGTGCTCGGCGATGATCTTCACGATTCCATTGGCCTGGCGGCGCAGAGCGAACGGGTCCTTCGAACCGGTGGGCTGCAAGCCGAGCGCAAACATGCCCGCGATGGTATCGGCCTTGTCGGCGATAGAAACCATTGCGCCTTCAATAGTCCGCGGCACCGAGTCGTCCATCGCCTCCGGCTTGTACTGATCGTAAATTGCCTTGCTAACCGCCTCGTCCAGTCCCTGTGCCTTCGCGTACAGCCCGCCCACGATGCCCTGCAGTTCGGTGAATTCCTTCACCAGCTCGGTCGTGAGATCGGTCTTCGCCAGCCGTGCCGCGAGTACTGCGGCTTTGGAGTTGAAGGCAAAGCCCTTCTTTTCCAGGCAGCTCGCCCGCTCCACCAGCGCCATGACGCGCTCCGCCTTGGCGTAGTAGCTGCCCAGATCCTTCTGGAAGGTCACGCTGCGCAGCATTTCGACACGCTGGGTGAGCGGCGTCTTCTGGTCGGTGTCCCAGAAAAAGCGCGCGTCGCGGAAGCGGGCCCGCAGCACGCGCTCGTTGCCGTGACGAATCAGCCCCTCGGGATCGCTATCGGTATTCAGCACCGCCAGGAAATACGGCATTAACTTGCCGCTGGAGTCCTCCAGCGCGAAGTACTTTTGATGGTCGCGCATCACCGTGACCAGCGCTTCTTCCGGCAGCGACAGGAACTCATGCTCAAAGCTGCCCAAGATGATAGAGGGAAATTCGGTCAAATTGACGACCGTGTCCAGCAAGTCCTTGTCCTCGCGCCAGCGGCCGGCAGCCTTGCGCGCGGCGGCGTCCAGAGCCTTGCGAATCACGTGCTCGCGCTCGGCCTGCGGCAGCACCTTGGCCAAGGCAAGCGCTTCGGAGTACTGCTCAGCTCGGGCAATGTGGACGTTATCGCTCGCCAGCAGACGATGACCGCGTGTGCTCGCGCCCGCGCCGATGCCGTACACCTGCACCGGGACGACCTCGCCGTCGAGCAGCGCCACAACCCAGCGTAGCGGACGCACAAAGCGCTCGGTTTTCACCGACCAATACATGTTCTTCGCCCAGTACAGGCCGGCGACTTCCTTGGGCAGCGCTTCAGCCAGAATCTCCACCGCCGAACGGCCCTTCTTTACCACCGTTGCCGAAAGATATTCACCCTTGGGCGTCTTCACCCGATCGAGCCGATCCACCGGGACGCCGGCCTTCTTGGCGAATGCCTCCGCCGCTTTCGGGTTCTTTGCAGCTATAGAGGCCGCCGGCCCCATCATCTGCTCTTCGACGTCGGCCTGCGCCGGGTGAATGTCACGCGCCAGCACGGCCAAGCGGCGCGGGGTCGAATACGCCTCCACGCTGCCGCCGTTCGACAAACGCTCGCGGGCGAGCAGGTCGGTCACGCGACGCGCCAGCTCCTCGCGCGCCGGATCGATCATGCGCGCCGGGATTTCTTCGGTTCCGATCTCGAAAAGGAAATTCGACATTTCTTAAGTTAGCCGTCAGTCGTCAGCCGTCAGTCGTCAGCCGTCAGGTAAAAGCGCTCTCAGCTCTCAGCTTTCAGCAGCCGGATGGCTCGCTGCTATTCCAAAACTCGTGGACCTTGTCATTCCGAGCGAAGCGAGGAATCTGCAGTTCCGTTCGCAGTTCCGGCAAAATCGATTGAACTGCAGATTCCTCGATCACCCGCGGACCCGGTCCATCACCCGATCGCCCGATCAGCCCCGTTGATCCGCCGCGAGTGTTTCTTCCGCTTTCGCCGCGCCCGCCTGTTGCTGATCCACCCACGACGTCGCCACACCCACCGCCAGCTTGCGGATGCGGGCAATCACGCCCACGCGCTCGGTCACCGAGATGGCGCCGCGCGCGTCCAGCAAGTTAAACAGGTGCGAGCACTTCAGGCACAACTCGTAGGCACCCAACAGGGGAAAGCGATTCTTCTCGACGGCATATTCCAGCTTGTCGTAACGATCGACCAACGCCTGGCACTCCGACTCGTACCGCCGGAAGTGCTCCCACAGGTTGGCGACATCCGCCATCTCGAAGTTGTAGACCGACATTTGCAACTCGTCGGCCAGCCGCACGTCGCCATAGGTCACCGGTTGCCGGGTCGCAAGGTCATAGGTCCACACGATGTCGTAAATCGAATCCACATCCTGCAGAAACGCCGCAATGCGCTCCATGCCATAGGTCAACTCGACCGCGATGGGATCCAGGTCCACGCCGCCGCATTGCTGGAAGTAAGTGAACTGCGTGATCTCGAGTCCATCGAGCATCACCTGCCAACCGATGCCCCAGGCACCCAGAGTGGGCGACTCCCAGTTGTCCTCTTCGAACTTAATGTCGTGCTTGCGCAGGTCGATGCCGATCGCGCCCAGCGACTCCAGGTAGAGTTCCTGGATGTTGTCCGGCGGAGGCTTCAGGATCACCTGCATCTGCGTGTGCTTGTACAGGCGATTGGGATTCTCGCCGTAGCGGCCGTCAGCGGGACGCCGCGAGGGCTGGATGTAGGCCACGTGATACGGCTTCGGCCCGAGCACGCGGAGGAAGGTCTCCGGCGCCATGGTGCCCGCGCCCACTTCCAGATCGAACGGCTGCTGCAAGACGCAGCCCCGATCGGCCCAGAACTGGCTCAGGCGAAGGATCAGTTCCTGATAGGTCAGCGGTGTCGTCACACACTATGCCCGTTCACAAAATTCGTTCTTGGCGATTAGCACCACAATCCAAGAGCCACGACAAAGCCAAAAGCCAATGGCAGGGTGCCCCACATCTGCGCGTCTTTCGCAGATGTGGGGCACCCTCGACAGCCAGAAGCGTCTTTAATATCTTGTCCTAAACTTTTTCCAACATCCCCGCGGTAACCAGCTTTCGTTCCAGGTGGCGTTCGATGGTCTGCACCAGGAATTTTCGCAAGTCAGCCGCCCGTTCCCGGGGCCAGGGCAAATCCTTAAAACTTGTCACCGGCGAGCGGAACATCTCAGCGGCCAGCGCCCGCGATTCCACCGACATCTCCGACGACGCCAGCCTTCGGTCGTCCACGCACATCAGGCCGTCCGCCAGCGCGTGAAACCAAGCCCGAGCACCATTCAGCGGCCGCCCGCAGACGATGCACTCGCTCATCTCCGGCAGCACCCCGGTCAGGCGCGCGATCCACAAGTCAAAGTACGTCACCGGCATCCAGACTGCGCCCGCCGGCATGTTCGCCAGCACCGCCGCCGCCAGCCGGAAGACCGCATCGTTGGCCTCGCGGTCGGGCAAGAGCCCGTCCAGCAACTCGGCCACATGCCCCAACGCGACCGCCCGCGGATAATCAACGCTCGAAGTGAGCGGCGATTCCAGCACCTCGCAGGAATCGATCCGCGCCAGCTCGCGCCGCTCGCGATCCTCGTAGTAAACGACGACCCGCGTCAGCGGCTCCAACGCCCCGCCGAAGCGCTTCTTTGACCTCTTCGCGGACTTGGCTACCCCACGCACCTTGCCTTCCGCGCGCGTAAAAAACGTCACCAGCAAATCCGCTTCGTGGAGCGGATAACTGCGAAGCACGATGGCTTCGGAGCGCTTCAGAGGCATAGGTCCAGCCGCGCCGACACTTCCTTCCGCTGCGCACACGTTTTCAAAGAGTCGAGGAGCCTAGAAACCGCAGCCAGCGCGAGAGCTGGTTGCGTACGTCAATACCCCTAGATCGGCGCGGTGGAAGACAAGCTGGCGAGTATTCTAACGTAGTCCCTAGCGGGGGGGAAGTAGGACTTTCCACGGGGAACGGGAAAATCGGTAAACCAGCGCGCACGTGGGTTCGTGCGCGCGGAGAATCACAGCTTTGAGAAGCTACGGGGTCTCACGGCCGAAATACTTGGCGTTCGTCTCGGCAAACGCCTTCCACTTTTCCGGCAGATCGTCCAGCGCGAAGATCGCCGACACCGGACACACGGGAACGCAGGCGCCGCAGTCGATGCACTCGACCGGGTCGATATACAGCATGTCTACCTTCGCGAACGTCTCCTCGTCCTTCCGCGGGTGGATGCAATCCACCGGGCAGGCATCAACACAGGCCGTGTCCTTGGTGTTGATGCAGGGTTCTGCAATGATGTACGCCATCAGTCACTCCAAACGCGTCATTCACAACACCATATTTTAGCAAGAAAGCTAAGTCCGATTTTGCCGGTCGTTTGTCGTTGGTCGTTTGTTAGCAGGCACCACTGGCTTTATGGCCAAGGACCAACGACCAACAGCTAACGACCAGATGGCTACGCCGCCGCCAGTTCTCTCTGTTCGGCAGGTTCGTACTCGACGATGTAGCCTGCCACCGCGCTGGCGGCAACCGTCAGCGGGCTCGCCAGATACATCTGTCCCGGTCCGCTTCGCCCCGGGAAATTGCGGTTCTGCGCGCTGATTACCACCTGTTGGGCGCTCTTGGAGACACCCGGCCCGGCATTGATGCAGGCCCCGCAACTGGGTTCGATGACGTGGGCCCCAGCGCGTTGAAAGATCTCGAGGTATCCCTTGCGGACGCAGTACTCGCGCGTCTGCTGGGATCCGAACTGGAGATAAAACTGGCACGAGTCGGCCACGCGCTTACCTCGCGCCAGAGCGTCAGCGAGCACCCGCGCATACATATCCATATCTTCGTTCTTGCCGGCGGTGCAGGTCCCGCCATAGGCGATGTCAACCGGAACGGGTGCGCTCAGCTCGCGCACAAACATGCCATTGCCGGGATCTCCCGGGGTGGCGATCATGGGCGACAACTCGCCGGCGTCCAGTTCGATGACATGCGCGTACTCGGCATCCGGATCGCTGAAAACGCCCTCGATCAGCTTCTCCGCCTCGGCGCGCGGCATCCCGCGCCGCTCCATCAGGAACTCGACCACCTTCTCGTCCGGGGCAACAATGCCGGTAAAGCCGCCAATCTCCGCGGCCATGTTGGTCATGGTGGCGCGCTCGTCAACACTGAGCTCCTCCATCGCCTCGCCCGTGTACTCGATCAGCTTCGCCAAGGCTTTTCCGCTGCGGATGTAGTCCATCCGAAGCAGCGCCAGAATGAAGTCTTTGGCCGTAACGTTCGGCTTGCGCTTGCCTCGTATTACGACCTTTACCGATTCCGGCACCCGGACTCGTACGTCCCGGGTAAGCCAGGCATTGAACACGTCCGTGGTGCCGATGCCGAGCGCCACCGCGCCGATGGCTCCCGAATGCGGCGTGTGCGAGTCGGAGCCGACCACCACCTGCCCCGGCAAGGCATAGCTTTCCAGTATGATGGAGTGGCAGATGCCCTCGCTCCCCTTGCGATCCGCGAGCTCTCCGTGCAGCCGGATGCCGTGCTGCTTGGCGAAATCCTGCTGCTTCAGCTTGAGCTGAGTGGCGAGGTCCAGCAGGCCCATCTTCTTCTTTTCCTCCGAGAGCACCTCGTCGAGAAACGTCAGGTGGTCGCGGAAGAAGAGGATGGATTGCGGATCGTTGACCGGCTCGTCCTTCCCGACAAAGTAGTCGAAGAAGATCGCCGCCATAGGCGTGACGTATTCGTGGCTGAACCGCAAGTCGGCGCGCAGGAAGCCTGAGTCGCCCGGCTTAACCGCGGGGGGCGGCTCTGTGTGGGGCGAATCTTCGATCCGCCCCAATTCAGCGACGGGTCGAAGACCCGTCCCACACACCATGTGCCGGGCGAAGATCTTTTCGGCGATGGTCATGGGGCGCGGCTTAGTGTGAATCGCCGGGAGGAACACCTTCCCTTGCATGCGCGCCACGTTGAATGGGAACAGCCCGCCGCACTCGACGATCTGGCGCGTGATCTCGTCTTCTCCCTCGGTGAATTGGCGCAGCGGGATTTCCTCCCCAGCGCGAATTCTGTCGATCAGGCTGAAGTCGGTCGAGGTCAGCACCCCCAGGTTCTGGCAGTTCTGCTGGTAGATGCGCTCGATGTTCTCGGCAATCACCAGTTGAATTCCGGCGCAACGCTCGGCATAAGGGGACTGCTCGCGGCTCGATCCCTTGCCGCGCCGCTTACCACTGACTGCCGCCACGAAGCCGCCGCGCTTCACATCTCCACGTTTGATCGGCAGCTCGCCGCCGGCTTTCAGGCCAACATAGGGGAACTCGCCCAGGGTCTCGTCAAAGAAGAAGCAAATGTGAGCGGGAGTGATCTCGTCGGTCGATATGTCGTCGCGCAGCTTGGGATTGAGCTCGGGATGGGCCGTGTCCCACAGGAGATCGACCCCGGCAAGCTGCTGCTTGATCAGCTCCGGATCTTCGGTGAGGAACAGGATGCGGCCGGAGAGGCGAACGCGGTCAGGACGTTTTTCAATCTTGCGATCCAGCAGGGTGCTCATCGCCGGATTAGATGCGGAGAGCGCCGTTGGTCGTTAGTCGTTAGCCGTTAGCCGAAGAATTGTCATCCTGAGCGCAGCGAAGGACCTGTTTTTCTATTTACGGAAGAAACAGCAGGTTCCTTCGCTCGGCGGCCTGGAGCCGCTCCGCTCCGTCGAACATCACGTACCAATCGCCCCTGAAGGGGCTCCCCAAATCTTTGGCCCTACCACCCCGGGCTAACGCCCGGGGCTAAAATCAGTCGCCCGCTTCGCGGGCTTTCGTGATGTTCATTCCTGTGTGTGGGCCGCAGGCCACTCAGGATGACAATTTCTCGACAGCTACCGGCTGCGATAGTAGGCTGCCACGTCCGGCAACTGGTCCACCCGGCCCTCGAAGATGTCCACAAATGCCCGGCGCAACTGCTCGTGGATGAGGAGGTTGGAGGCCATCGTCTCCTTGCTGTCCAATCGCCAGGGGGTGCCGTCCACGCGCGTAACTACTCCGCCTGCTTCGCGCACCAGCAGGACGCCAGCTGCAGTGTCCCAGGTATTCAGGTTGAACTCCCAGAAGCCGTCGTAGCGGCCACAGGCGACGCACGCCAAATCCAGGGCTGCCGAGCCGACGCGGCGAAGGCCGTGCGAGCGCCGCGTCAACTCATGGTAGAAGTGGATATTCGGGTTTTTGTGGCGCTTGTGGCTGGGGAAGCCCGTGGCCAGCAGCGATTCCATCAGGTTCTTGGTCGTGGAAACGTGAATTTGCGCGCCGTTTAAGGTCGCGCCACTGCCCTTTTCGGCGGCAAACAGCTCGTCGCGGGTGGGATCGTAAAGCACCCCCACGACCGGCTCATCGCCCTTCACCAGCCCGATGGAAACGCAAAACACGGGGAAGCCGTGGGCAAAGTTCGTGGTGCCGTCCAGCGGATCGACATACCAGCGGTACTCGCTGGCGGACTCAGTGCGCGCGCCCTCCTCGCCGATCAGTCCATAGTCGGACCAGCGCTCGCTCAGGCGGGAGACGATCAGCTTCTCCGAGGCCCGGTCGGCCTCGGTGACCAGATCAACGTCGCCCTTGTATTCGTAGCCGATGCGGCGGCGGAAGAAATCCATCAGCAGCGCGCCCGCCTCGCGTGCGATGGGCTCCAGATATTCGATCACGCCCGCTGCGCCCGCGCGCGGCCCTGCTCTTCGGCGATGTATAGGATCTCGTGCTTGAAGATGAATAGGTTGGGAGCGCCCTCACGGGTCAGCCGGATCATGTTCTTGTCGTAATATTCGATCCAGCCGCGCACCACCTCGCCGTCCAGCAGCTTGATGCTGACCGGCTTCTGCTTCTCGCCCAAGGACTTCAGGAAGGCGGCCTCCTGGAACGTCTCCTCCGGCGGCGGCGTCTTGCCCTTAGTACTCTGCTTGCTGACGGGACCGGATCCCGGTGCTCGGAAAGCCATGTCCCGATTCTAGCATCCATTCCGGCAGCGGCAGCAGAGGAACCTTGGGAGATTTGAAGGGCTGATTTGAGGGTGCCCCACACTCCGCGGCAAAAAAAGCGGCCCCAAAAACCAGCTCGGGGACCGCACACGGGGAAGAAAATACGGGTTAAACATTCCAGTGCGCCGTTTCCGGCGCGCTGAGTGGAGTTCAAAACGTACTTAAATCTTCGAGCTTATGTAGGGCAATTGGCGTTCCAGCAGAGCTTCACGTCTAAGTTATTGAATTAGCTATGGTTGTGCTTGCAGCAGCGATTCTAAGATGTGTTTTTTGGAAGTAATACCGGACCCTGATATGCAAAATCATAATCTCTTGGGGTTGCGGCAATCCGCGCGGGATCTTTCCGTTCGCCTCAGCGCAGGGCTCGGGAGCGGGTGAAAGCTCGCCCGCAGCGCTCAAAAGGTGGCGCCCTCCCGAGGAGCCATCGTAGTATCGCTACTGCGATTTCGTAGTGTAGTATCCCGCGCGGTAGCGAACCGTCAGGTCGTCCGGGGACCTTCGCACTTGGACCGTGAACCGGCGGAAGTCCGAGGCGGCCACGCGCCGACTGGGGTAATAGGCCAGCAGATACTGGGTGCGCAGCTCGTCACTGATCTTGCGGAAGGCCGAGTCGAGCTGTTCAAGCCCGTCGGCGTAGAAGTACTTGCCGCCGGTGTCATGCGAAATCTGGATCAGGGCGTGTTCGCCGCCGATATCGCGCCCGGCCTCATTCTCAATCGGGACCACGATTATGCTGTAAACAAGGGCCTCGGCTTCCTGCGCTTCGCGTAAGGCCTCGGCATAGCTCAGCTTGCTCATGGTGTCCCCGCCGTCGGTGATGACGACCAACACCTTTCTTCCCTGCCGCTGCTCCAGCGCCTGGGCACCCAGATAGAGCGCGTCGTAGAGCGCCGTCGCCGAGCCCACGCGCACCTGGTCGATGGCGCGGTCGATGCGGCGCAGATCAGGCGTGAACGGCACCAACTGATCGACCAGCTCGTTGAATTGGAACACAGTGAGCGAGTCCACCGGGCGCAGGATGGAATGGGAGAAGCGACGCGCCGACTCCAACTCCAGCTTCAGGTCCTTCTTGGTGCTCAGGCTGCTGTCGATGGCCAGCACGATGGAGAGAGGAAGCTCCGATTCGCGATGAAAGACGGCGATCTTTTCCGGATTGCCGTCTTCGAAGAGCTGAAAATCGTCCTGCTTCAGATTGGTAACCGGAGCGCCGTAGCGGTCGAGCACGGTGACGAACAGGTTGACCAGTTTGACGTCGGCCCTGAAGGTTGGGATCTCAGTGTTGTCGCTCTGCGCCTGGGCGGCGGAGCCCGGGCGCGCCGCATCCCAGACGCTTTGGCTAGAAGAAGCCGAGCGCGACTGGGCAACCGAGTGGGCCGCCAGCAGTGCAAACGCGCCGACTATGGCCAACAGGGACAGTTTCATCGGATACCGTTTCGTTGCATCAGATCGAGCAGCACCTGTGACTCGTCCTTACGGGAAAAGCTGCAGCCGCTGAGGAACGCTGAGCGAAGCTGATTCCAACCCGGGACAAAATCAGCGTTGATCAGCCGCGGATCAGCGGCGAAGTTGCTCCTTACCGCCACCCACATCTGCCAAAACCGGGCAGATGTGGGGCACCCGCAATCATTTTCCAGCACCGCCGGTAATCGCGGGCGGAAAAGGTTCGCCATCGGCCCATACCGCGCCATCTTCGAAATGTTCCTTCTTCCAGATGGGCACGGTGCGCTTGAGGGTGTCGATGATCCAGCGGCAGGCCTCAAATGCGGCCGTGCGATGCGCCGAGGCGACCGCGATCAACACGCTGCTTTCGCCGATCTCCAGGTGCCCGAGCCGGTGGACGATGCGGGCCTCGCGGATCGGGAAACGGCGCAGCGCCTCCTCGATCAGCTTCTCCATCTCCAGCAGCGCCATAGTTTCGTAAGCGTCGTAATCGAGAAACAGGGTGCGGCGGCCGCGGCTGTTGTCGCGCACGATTCCGTCGAAGACCGTCACCGCGCCATCGGAGGGCTGCTTGATGGAATTCAGGATCGCCTGCGGATCAATCACCTCCCGGGTGAGCCGGGCGCGTACCGGAACCGGGGTCGCCGATGAGGTAACGCTGGTCGAGGTAGTGCCGCCGCTGACCGGCGGCAACAGGCCAACCTCGTCGCCCTCCTTGAGAACCGCATCGCGCGAGGCGAAGCTCTGGTTAATGCTGGTGGCAAGCGAAGCCAGATAGGGCTCAAAGCGCGGCGACCGCGCCCGGTAATGCTCCAGGACATCCGCCACCTTGGCGTTGGCCGGCAGTTCCAGACTCTCTTGGCGCAGGCCGGCGATCTCTTGCAGAATCCCGAACAGAAGTACTCGCACCTGCATAAGAGAAGAATACAAGACGGCGCGGTTCTACGGGAGAGGGGCGCTTCTTCACCCGGAGGGCGGCAGGAATTTAGCCCCGGGGCGCCAGCCCGGGCCGTGGTAGCCCAGAAGGCGGAGCCCCTTCAGGGGCGGGTGGACCAAATACACTCCTGCTTGAGAAGATGCTCTCCGAGGATGCGACGAACTCTTCCTGAAAGCTGCGCCTGCGAGTGTACTAGTGGGTCAGCTTCCGGATGGCCCGTCACCCGCCCACGATTGAAGACTAACTTCCTACATCGAGACTTCGGAGGACATTGACATGCCGCTCCCGAATTCCTCCGGCCCGCGTGCGCAATTTGGCGCACGAGAGACTCAAGGCAACCAAGGTTCTCGTCGATCTAATTGGACTGAAATGGGGCAGGGTATACTATCGACTCAACCCATAATGTTTTGGCCGGGCGCTGTTCGGGTGTATTTTCCGATGGTTACGGAAGGCGGCGAATATGTCTCGCGCAAGACCTAAGGTTCTCGTGGTCGATGACCAACGAGTCTTAGCCTCGTTATGCGGAATTATCCTAAGACAAGCAGGCTTCGATGTGATCGTCGCATACAGTGGCGAAGAGGCCATTCAGGCCGCCTCGTCCTACGCGCCAGATCTCGTGTTGAGTGATGTTGCGATGGGCGGCATGAACGGTGTCGATGCCGTCATAAAGATTCTGGAATCTAAACCAGATTGCAAAGTGCTGATGATGTCCGGTCAGGCTTCTACGATGGACATTCTGGCGCAGGCACGGGTAAAAGGTTTCAATTTCGAGACTTTGGCGAAGCCGTTTCCCCCACCTATACTGATTGCGCACATCTCGCGGATGCTCACCCCCGCTTCATGTCCGTAACAGCCTAACCTCTTTGAAACCCCTGTGCCAGAAGGAGTTTGTCGGCAGGCATTGATCAAGCGCCAGCCCCCGCGGCTCTCGCAGCGCGCGCTTCATGGGGGATCGGAAAACAGAGCGTGATCACCGTGCCCCGGCCGGGCTTACTTCGCACCCGGATTGAGCCGCTGTGCTTTTTCACCAGCTCGCGGGTCACCCACAGACCGAGACCGGTTCCGACGTCTCGCCTCGTCGTAAAAAACGCGTCGAAGATGCTGTCGAGGTGCTCGCGGTCAATTCCATGGCCATTATCAGCGATGGTCAAGCGAACCCGCCGTGTCCCGTTAAGACCCAATTGCCGCGCCCGCACGATGATCATGCCTCCGGCGGCGATCGCGTCGGTACTGTTGGCAATGAGGTTGGAGAGCATTTGACGCAGTTCGCCGGGATCGGTGGTCAGCTTGATGCCGGAACACTGCTCTTTGACAAGAGTCGCGCCGGAACGCGCGATCTTCGGACCGTACACTGCGGCGACCTCGTCGAGGATCTGATCGATATCCACTTCAGCCTTTACCCCCGAGCCACGGTAGAACCCGAGCGTCTGACGAGTGATATCGCTGACCCTCATCAGCTCCGACTCGGCGATTCGCAGCCTCTCGAGCACTTCGGGCTTGAGCTCCGGATCAGACTCCACCAGGTACAACGCCATCAGGGCCGCTTCGAGCGGGTTGTTGATCTCATGCGCCACGGTGGCAGCAAGCCGTCCGGCGGCAGCCAGCTTCTCGCTGCGGATCAACGCGGACTCTGCCGCTCTGAGAGCGCGTATATCCTGCACAACAGACACGCGGTAGAGCGGGTTGCCAATAGAGTCGGTGACCAGCGAACCAGTAAGTCGAACCCAGACCTCGCTATCGTCTTGGTGCATGCAGCGCTTTTCGATGTCGTACGACGGGATCTCGCCCCGCAGCAGTTGAGCTAACACATTGCTCTCGCGTTCGCGATCGTCCGGATGAGTGATTTGTTCGTAGGTCTTGCTGAGGAACTCGTTTTTCGTGTAGCCCAGCATCCGACACAAAGTGTCGTTAACCATCAACAGTGAACCATCGAGCGCGACCTGCACGAGGCCCACGGCAGCCGATTCATAGATCGAGCGAAGCCGCGCTTCATTCTCTTGAATCTTGCGCTCCGCCTCCCGGCGCGCGGTTACTTCGCGGAACACGACTACAACGCCCGTGATATTGCCGGCTGCGTCGCGGATCGGCGCTCCACTGTCGTCGAGCGGCCATTCGGTACCGTCTTTGGCGATCAAGATGGTGTGGTTCGCCAGCGCAACGATCGTCCCAGTTTCCAACACTTTCTTTACCGGACTCTCGACAATCTTGCGCGTTTCCTCGTTGACGATACGAAACACGGCATCAACCGGAGCCCCAACTGCTTCCTTCGCCGTCCAGCCGGTAAGCTTCTCGGCCACGGGATTCAGCAAAGTGATACGACCGTTTGGATCGGATGCGATCACGGCGTCACCAACGCTGTGCAGGGTGGTCGCAAACCATTGCTGGCTGGCGCGAATCTCGGCGTCGGCGCGACGCTCCTTGCTGACGTCGCGGAAGACCAACACCACTCCGGTGGTCCGCCCGTCCCGATCATGGATCGGGGCGGCACTATCAGCAATTGGTGTCTGGATTCCGGTTCGGGAGACTAGAGCGGTGTGATTCGCCAACTCTGCAATCATGCCCGTGCGAAGCACTTTCTCGACCGGATCTTCTGCGGGCTGAAGGGTGTCCTCGTTAACGATATTGAACACCGTCCGGATGGGCTTGGCGAACGCGTCTGAGGCCCGCCAGCCGGTGAGCGTCTCGGCCACGGCATTCAAGAATCGGATTCGGCCTTGCTCGTCGGTGGCAATCACAGCATCACCGATGCTGGTAAGGGTCGTGGCAAACCACTCGCGAGCTTCGTGCGCAGCTGCTCGCGCAGACGCTTCGGAGTTGTACATCCTGACCAGAGTGCGTGCCAGGACGAAGCCCAGCATGATGGCCAGCGCCAACGAACACGAACTGATGACGATCACCAAAGTCGTGGCGCGGTGTGCTTCTCCGTTATTCGTCGCGAGTGCCTGCTCCATCAACACCTGTTGACGTTCCCGAAGTTGCGCAAGGAGGGCGGCGACTTCTTCGCGCTTCACGGAAGCATGAAGCTGCCAGTGTTGAACCACCTTGGGAAGCGCGACACCGGAGGCCCGCAAGCCGATCGCCTGGTCGCCAGCTTTCTCGTATTCATCCTGGCTCTCAGAAATCCGGTGTAGAAGCTTCTGGCCTTCCGCGCTGGTCACGTTGCCCTGAAGCTCCGTGAGCACCGCCTCGGCTTCCTCACGAGCTTTCAACATTCGGTCTCGAAAGACCTGGTCGCCACTAAGCAGGAAGCCTCTTGCGGTCGAAGCCGAGCGCTCGTTCAAGTACTCCAAACGCTGGGCGAGGATCAACTGTCTTGCGTGCACCGTGGCGAACTCTTCCGAGCTGCGGCGCAGGCTGCGAATCGTGCTGAGCGACGATAATGCGATGAATACGGCGGCTATGACGACGATTGCCAGTGCAGCATAAAGCCGACGATAAAACAGTGCGGCAGACATTGGCACCCCGCAAACGGAGGAATTCTGTAGACGTATTCTACACTTAAGTCTGGTGTGTCCGCTGCCCGCACCGCTACGGCGCGATCATGCTGATCCGGATCGCTTCAGCGCGCCGAAATCCTCCCGCAACGCCTGACCGACGATCCGTATTGATGCCGGGGTGGGGGTGGTCGGCGATCCGGAGATTGACCCACTGACGCGATGATGATCGGCTTGACTTTGGATATCTGATCAGTCGCCCCTGAAGGGGCTCCGGCGTTGTGTTAACGCAACTCTACCCCGGGCTGGCGCCCGGGGCTAAATCCCTGCCGCCCTCCGGGCGTGCAGCCCGTCAAGGTCGGCCTTTAGGATGGCCAAGGGTGCCGTGCTAGAACGCGAACCCGTCCGGCTGGCTGACCGGGCCTTCGCTGACCTTCTGCCGGACGTAATCGATCCCCGCCTGCAACGCCTTGCGGTCCAGATCGAGCAGTTTCTCATTCTTGACCAGCTCCTGAAGCACCTCGATTGCTCGCTCCGGGGGCAGGCAGCCGGTTTCGGCGCAAAGCGCGCCGAGCATCACGAAGTTGCTCACCTTGGCGGAGCCGATCAGGTCGGCGAGTTCCACGGCGGGAACACACAGAACGCGCGCCCGCGAGAGCGAAAAACCTCCCGGCAGCGCTATGTCGTTATAGATCAGCAGGCCGCCGGTGGCGACCTCAGGCGCGAACTTATGCAGCGAAGGCTCGTTCATGGCGATCAGCACATCGGGCCGGTTCACCAGCGGCGAACCGATGCGCTCCGGCGACAGGCACACGTGGCAGTTGGCATGGCCGCCGCGCATCTCCGGGCCATAGCTCGGCAACCAGGACACCTCCATGCCTTCGCGCATAGCCATCTCCGCTATGAATTGCCCCAGAAGCATTACACCCTGTCCACCGAAGCCTGCGATCTTGACGTTCAGGGCTTTCGCGGGTGTGCCTCGTCCCCTCGACAAGCTCAGGGCAGGCTCTAGTGCGGGATTGCTAGATCCATTCTTCGGAACGGCTTGCTGCTCAATGCCCAAGACTTTGGCCACGCTGGCCTGCGGCGGCGCAGGTACTAAACCGTGCGCATTGTGCGGTTTGTCGCGATAAACGCCCAGCGGGAAGGCGGGGATCATCGTTTCCGCGACGAACTGGCGCGCCTTGACCGGGTCCTTCTTCCAGATTGTGGGGCACGGCGAAAGAATCTCGATCAGAGTAAATCCTGCCTGCTGCTTCTGCAGTTCGAGCGCTTTGCGCACCGCCTTGCGCGCCTTCAGGATGTTCTTGGCATCGCTCAACGCCACTCGCTCGATGTAGACCGGCATATCAAGCTGAGCCAGCAGCTCGCAGACGTGCAGCGGCATGCCGTCGTTCTCCGGACGCCGTCCCCAGGGACTGGTAGTGCTGGTCTGGCCGACCAGCGTGGTCGGAGCCAGTTGTCCGCCGGTCATGCCATAAATTGCATTGTTCAGGAAGAAGACCCCGATCTTCTCGCCGCGATTGGCCGCGTGGATGATCTCCGCCGTGCCAATGGCGGCCAAGTCGCCGTCTCCCTGATAGGCAAGGACAATTTTATCCGGGTTGGCGCGCTTTACGCCGGTAGCGACCGCCGGGGCGCGTCCGTGCGATGCCGAGATGTTGCCCACGTCGAAGTAGTGGAAGGTGAACACCGAGCAGCCGACCGGACCGACCATAATGGTATCGTTTTGAAGGCCCAACTCGGCGATGGCCTCGGCGATTAGCTTATGCGCCACCCCGTGGCCGCAACCGGGACAGAAGTGCGTCTGGTGCCGGTTTTCCGACTTGCGCTCAAAGCTGTCGTAGAAGCCAGCGGGCCGTGCGTGGGTTACTTCGTATTCGATCACCTTCTGCTCCTAAGTTGTGACGGCCAACCAACACTCACGTCAGCCCCGCGCTCCCGCGCTCGCCGGCGCACAACGCTTGCTGGGGTTGAGCAACTGCACGACGATCTCTTCCGTGGTCGGCACGTTACCACCCACGCGGCCGTAAAACTCCACCGGCACTTTGCCCTCAACCGCGAGACGCACGTCCTCGACCATCTGTCCGGTGCTCAGTTCGACAGTGAGAATCCCCTGGCAGCGCGCGGAGACCTCGGCCAGCGCCTGCGAGGGATATGGCCATAGCGTAATCGGGCGGAACAGGCCGGCGCGGAGACCGCGGGCGCGGGCTTCGTCCACTGCGCTGCGCAGCACGCGCGCCACGATGCCGTAGCCCACCAGCAACACCTCGGCATCTTCCGCCCGGTACAGTTCGTAGCGTGTCTCCAGTTCCTGGCAGCGCTTGTATTTCGCTTCCAGGCCGCGCACGTGGGCTTCTAGCTCGTCCGGATCCAGGTACAGCGAGTTGATCAGGTTGCCGCGCGTCTCTTCGGTGCCCCTCACCGCCCAGGGCTTGGGCGGGATCGCGATCTCGCGCACTTCAATGTCCAGCGGCTCCATCATCTGGCCGACGAAACCGTCGGTCAGCACGATTGCCGGATTGCGGTACTTGTCCGCCAGTTCAAAGGCCAGGATGGTGAGATCGCACATCTCCTGCACCGACGCTGGCGCCAGCACAATGTTGCGATAGCAGCCGTGCCCGCCACCCTTCACAATCTGAAAATAATCGCTCTGCTCCGGGGCAATGTTGCCCAGGCCCGGCCCGCCTCGCATGATGTCGGCCACCACGCAGGGCAGCTCAGCGCCGGCTAGATAACTGAGGCCCTCCTGCATCAGGCTCATTCCGGGACCGGAGGAAGCCGTCATGCAGCGCTGGCCGGCGGCCGCGCCCCCGAACACCATATTGATGGAGGCCACTTCGCTTTCCGCCTGCACGAAGGTGCCGCCTACCTGCGGCAGGTAGAGCGCGGCGTACTCGGCGATTTCACTGGCCGGCGTGATCGGGTAGCCATAAAACGCGCGGCAGCCCGCCAGCACGGCCCCCTTGACGATGGCCACATTACCCTTGCACAGTTGCCGCACTGGCCACCTCCGGGTCTCGTGTCTCCGGCATGCGCTGCTCAGCTCCCACCAGCGCTGCGCGCTCGTGGGGCTCCCCAACTTGCGCTTGCTGGGGTTCTGGGTTCTTCGCCGTAATCGCGCGATAGACGGTGATCGCTCCCGGTTCCGGGCAGCAATAAAAGCAAAGGCCACAGCCGGTACAGGCGTCGCCCTTGTAGAAAGCCGGATGCACGCCGTAGTGGTTCAGCGCCGGTTCCAACTCCAGACACTTGGGCGGACACGACTCCACGCACAGGCCGCAGCCTTTGCACTCGTCCTGGTCGATCTTCACACTACCGCGTGGTCCAGCCATACTTAGGTCCTAATGTCCTGTCCTACCTTACCGTTTGCGCCAGCGCCGTCCGGGCTTCGCGTTGCAGCCATTTGGCGCGCTCGCAGAATTCATACAGTTCTTCCCGAAATTTCGGGTGGGCCACCTGAATGAGGGCTTCGGCGCGCTGCCGGACGGTCTTGCCGTGCAGGTAGGCGACGCCGTACTCGGTGACAACGTAGCGCACCAGGGCGCGGGAGGTGACCACCCCGGCGCCGGGGCTCAGCATCGGTACGATGCGCGACACCGTGCCACCCTGCACGGTCGAGGGAATGGCAATCACCGGCTTGCCGCCCTTGGAGCGCGCGGCGCCATACATAAAGTCCGCCTGCCCGCCGAAGCCGCTATAAAAGTACTGACCGATCGAATCCGAACAGACTTGGCCGGTAAGGTCGACCTGCAACGCAGAGTTGATCGCCACCATGTTGTCATTGCGGGCAATCCGCTCCGGATCGTTGATGAAGCGGTTGGGGCGGAAGTCGAACAGCGGATTGTCATTCACAAAATCGAACAAGCGCCGCGAGCCCAAGCAGAAGCCCAGCACGATCTTGCGGGGTAGGTAGTTTTTGCGCGCGCCGTTGATCACTCCCGCCTCGATCAGGGGAATCACGCCATCGGAAACCATCTCCGAGTGGATGCCTAGGTCCTTGCGGTCCGCCAGATAATGCAGCACCGCGTCCGGGATGCTGCCGATGCCGGTCTGCAGACAGGCGCCATCCTCAATCAGGCCGGCGATGTTCTGGCCGATGGCCCGGTGCACCTCGGAGATTTCCGGCGTGGGTGCCTCCACCAAGGGACGTGAGCTTTCCACGATGGCGTCGAATTCACTGAGGTGAAGGAAGCTGTCGCCCAGGGTCCGCGGCATCTGGTCATTGACCTGGGCCACAAGGCGCTTGGCCCGCTTGGCGGCGGTCATGGTGACATCGATGCTGATGCCTAGAGAACAAAACCCGTGGGCATCCGGCACAGAAACATGGATCAGAGCCACGTCGATGGGCATCTGCCCGCTTTCGAACAGTTCTTCGATTTCGCTGATGGAAATGGGAGTGCAGTCGGCGCGGCCTTCATGGATCGCCTCGCGGACGTTGGGGCCGATAAACAGGGCGTTGTGCCGGAAGTGCCCGGCCAACTCCGGCGCCACATAGGGGGCGCATCCCATGGTCGTCAGGTGCACGATCTCGACATCGCGCACGAAGGGAGCGCGCTCGGTCAGCGCCTCAACCAGGGCCTCCGGTTCGGCGCAGCCCGCCTGGATGTACACCCGCATGCCGGACTCGACGCAACGCAACGCGTCGCTCGCCGCCATCCGCTTGCTTTTGTACTCCGCTGTCCAGCTCATTGCGCATCGAGTCCCCGCCAGCGCGGGCAGTTCCACCCCAAAACGCACTGCATGGGCACGCTTTGGCAAGTCCAACTTCCATTTTAGAGTGTGTTGTCTGGCCTGCAAAAACACCATGACATTCGTCACAACGCCCGGTGACGGCCGGCCAGACTTTATCAAGGGTGCCTCCGTGGTAGATTTTGGCGCCGAACGGGATCTTACCCTCGCCACGGGACTACAATAGGAGGCCATATCTAAGCGGTTTCCCATGGCAACCCTCAAGCAAATCCTCGATCAGAATGTTCACGAGGCTGCGCCCGAGCTGGTCGAAACCCTGGACCGCAATCGCATCCGCTGCTACTCGTGCGGGCATGAGTGCCCGGTCGTCGAGGGCCAATCGGGCGTCTGCAAAGTTCGCTTCAACCAGGGCGGCAAACTCTACGTTCCCTGGGGCTACGTGGGCGGGGTGCAGTGCGATCCCATCGAGAAGAAACCCTTCTTCCACGCCTATTCCGGAGCGCTGGCCTACAGCTTCGGCATGCTGGGCTGCGACCTGCATTGCTCCTATTGCCAGAACTGGGTGACCTCGCAGGCGCTGCGCGATCCCGAAGCGGTCTCGCCTCCCCTGCAAGCCACGCCGGAAGCGCTGGTGCAGGACGCGCTGAATCAGGGCGCGCGGGTTTTGGTCAGCACCTACAATGAGCCGCTGATCACCAGCGAGTGGGCAGTCGAAATCTTCAAAGTTGCGCGCGCCGCCGGGCTCGCCACCGGATTCGTCTCCAATGGCAACGGCACGCGGCAGGTAATCGAATTCCTGCGGCCGTGGGTGGACCTGTACAAGGTCGATCTGAAGTCGTTCGACGACCGCCACTACCGGCAGCTCGGCGGGCGGCTGCAGCCGATCCTGGACACCATCCGGCGGCTGGTGGCGATGGACTTCTGGGTGGAGATCGTCACCCTGCTGATCCCCGGCTTCAACGACGACCCGGATGAGCTGAAGCGCATGACCAAGTTCCTGGCCGGCGTCTCGGTGGACATGCCGTGGCACGTGACCGCCTTCCACGCGGATTACAAGATGAATGACGTCCGCAGCACGACGGCGGAAGACCTGCTGAAAGCGGCGAAAATCGGCCGTCAGGCGGGGTTGCGCTACATCTATCCCGGCAACCTGCCAGGCGAGGTCGGCGACGCCGAGAACACCCGCTGCTCGCAGTGCGGCGAGCTGCTGATCGAGCGCTACGGCTATTTCATCCGCTCCTACCGGCTCACCGCCGAGGGCGCGTGTCCCAAGTGTGGAAAGCCCTTGCCCGGCCGCTGGGACGCAAAGTTCGGCGGCCAGATCACGTCAAGGCCATTCGTGCCGCGCTTCCGGCAGAGCAGCAGCTTGATTAGCTTGGCGTAGAATTCGCGAAACCACCCTTCGCTGCGCGAAAGGGTGTGCCACCGTCGGGCGCGCACTGGAAATACCATTCCCGAAGACGACGCTGATCTCCAGAACTAATCCTTCTCCGTCACTGTTTTCACGATCCTGAAAGCCGCCTGGTTCACATCCTCGCGGCTTTTCTTTTTGGGGTAGTCACCGCAATCGTGAGCGTCAAATTCACGCTGCATTTCTTCATCTGGATTGTCGCCTTGAATAAATCGGGGAAGCGGTCGTGCCCATCCGCAGCCAGAGCAGAACCAGCCTACCGCCTCTTTGGTTGCGTATCGCTGCAATTGCCGTTTTGCCATGCCCACAGAGTACGCCCGAGAGAATCCGGACGCTACCCTGCGGAAATCGAAATTGCACCGCTACCGTTTTGGGTGGAACTTGACACGCGAATCTGTTCCCCGCAGTGACCTCAGTAACTACACGTACTGCGTTTTGCTTGCCCAGTTCCGTGATTCGTCTCAGAATCGGTTGGCGCGACAGCTCTCGCCGGATTTGGAAACCTATCGGGGGACGAAATTGTGGGTAACAATTAACGAAATCGGGTAAGCACAAAATGCGAAGAATGGTGCTGTTGATTTTGCTTTTCTCCATCTCTGCAATGACGCAGACGCAAACAACAAATTGCCAAGGAACCGTGACTTCAGTTCCCGTCGGACAGGGTACATACGCAACCGGGCAGGCGACGTGTACATCGGACACCACACCTAGCGTACAACAGGGCCTACAACAGGGGTATGAGATGGGGCAAAACTTGGGCAGTGCCATTGCCGGTATGCGGGCTAATCATTGGGTCAAGAAGTTTTGCAAAAAACATCCGGGTCAGAGCTGGTGGTATAGGAATCCGGCTGCCGGTATAGACGCAAGTGGCGTATGTCCGTGAGCAGAGGGGACGACAGGTGCTAGTAACACGGAAACTCGATAAAGTGGCAATTCACGTTCTCCTGGGTGAGCTGCAAACTCAATCGGCATGGGAACTCGAACAGCAGGGCCTCAGCAAGGAGGAGGCATTTGAGCACGCGAAGCGGCAGATATTGCAAGCTATGCGGGACTCGAATGTTGACATTGGTTCATACCATGATGTGAAGAGGTGGTCTGAGAGTTTCCGAGTTCACGGCACACTTGAGGCACCAAGTGCGCATCCTGTCTCAGGATCACCTGTGTACTTAGCGAAATCTTCTGCATACTTTTTAGGGTCCCTTTTCTTTGGGGCGCTATGTTCGGTGGCCGCTTACGTGATATTTGGAACGCACGTCAGCATTATTGTGAAAGTCCCGTTGGGGTGTCTTGCGGTGTGGTGGTTCCTAGAGCGTGTTTCATAAATAGGTTCGGCCTCAGCTTAGGTACTTACGTACGAGGCGGGTGAACTGATGAGCTTCTGTCATGAAGAAGCGGCAGAAGCTGTTGACGGACGAGCAGTGGCAACTGATTGAACCTTTGCTTCCCGAACCGAAGCGCCGGCGGGACAACCGGGGGCGACCGTGGGCACCGAACCGGGCCTGTTTTGAAGGCATTCTGTGGATTCTGCAAACCGGAGCGGCATGGCGGTTTCTGCCGGACGAGTTCCCCTCACCCGCGACCTGCTGGCGGCGGTTGAAGCAATGGGAAGATGAAGGCGTCTGGCTGAATGCGTGGCGCGCCTTGCTCGGTGCGCTGGATGAGGAAGGGCTGCTCCAGTGGGACGAGACCTTCCTGGACGGCAGCTTCGCGCCGGCAAAAAAAGGGGCGCTGCCGTCGGTAAAACCAAGCGGGGCAAGGGAACGAAGTGGATGGTACTGGTCGACGGTCAAGGTCTTCCGCTGGGAGTTCGGCTGGAAAGTGCCTCTCCGGCAGAAGTTACGCTTGCGGAAGCCACGCTCGCCGAAGTCCGCGTCCCGCGCCCGAAAGGACGGCCGCGGCAAAAGCCCGAGCGCATAATCGCTGACCGTGGTTATGACTCCGACCCGCTGCGTGAGCGACTGAAGAAGCGAGGCATCGAGCTGATTGCGCCCTACCGCAAGAACAACAAGGAACGGCGCTACGAAGATGGCCGTAAACTGCGGCGGTATCTGCGTCGCTGGATCGTGGAGCGAACCAATGCATGGCTTGGCCAGTTCCGCCGATTGCTGGTTCGTCATGAGCATCTGCTCTCCACCTACCGCGCCTTCTTCTACCTTGCCTGTTTCTGGATTACGCTGAGGCGCTGTTTATGAAACACGCTCTAGGAGCGCTACGAGCCCTTCAGATGTCTGCCAAAAAGGAGTCCTTTTCAAAACCCGAACAGGCCACCGTTTGTGAGTTGTTGCCAACGCAAAATGAGAATTTCTTGAGCGGGGAAAAATAGCAAAACGCCTAGCGGTTCCCCATCCAATGACAGCTCGTCTTTATGGCATTTGGAGCAGAACCAATACTTCTCAAGCGCCCCGCCTTCGCCAAAAGCGGGTGGCCCACCCTTTCGCCCGCCTTTGGCGAAGGGTGGGATTTGTCAAGAGCACGCCGCGGAGCGGTGTCGAGAATCCTAGCCGGGGGGTTAGGCCCGCTGTCTTGGGCGGGCCTAACCCCCGGAGAGTTGCAACAGGGCGGTGCGCCGCGACAGCGGCGCGGGAACCACCACAGATATCGTTCGTCGTGCTCGATGCCGCTTTCGTGATATTCTCCGCGTCCCTGCCGGGGCGCGACGCATCATGATGCCGGTTCCGGGGGTTACGGGCCGCGGCGACCCTCACCCCCGGCTAGGATTCCCGCCGCCGCTTCGCGGCGTCGTTAGCGGGCGCATTCAAGCCAACAACAGGCTCGAGTGGGCCACCGGTCCGTTGGCTGCGCGAAAGGTGGGGCACCTGGCGGAATCGTGGAGAACCTGGCAACGCGGCACCCGATAAAGTCAGAAATCAACAATCGTAAATTGAACATCAGCTTCGCATCGGGATCTTGATCCCTTTCCCCTCCGCAAACTTGATTGCTTCCTCGTAGCCCGCGTCCGCATGACGCGCCACTCCGATGCCGGGATCGTTCGTCAGCACGCGTTCGATGCGCTTGGCCATGGCGTCGGTGCCGTCGGCGACGGTCACCTGGCCCGCGTGCTGCGCATAGCCGATCCCCACGCCGCCTCCGTTGTGGATCGACACCCACGAGGCGCCGCTGGCCGTGTTCAGCAGGGCGTTGAGCAGCGGCCAGTCGGCGATGGCGTCCGATCCGTCCTTCATGCTCTCGGTTTCGCGGAAGGGCGAGGCCACGCTGCCGCAGTCGAGATGGTCGCGGCCCATGACGATGGGCGCCTTCAGCTTGCCTTTCTTCACCAGATCGTTGATGGCCAGCCCGAACTGCGCGCGCTCGCCGTAGCCCAGCCAGCAGATGCGCGCGGGCAGTCCCTGGAACTTGATCCGCTGTCGCGCCAACCCGATCCAGCGGCTCAGGCTGCGGTTTTCGGGGAACATCTCCAGCACCAGATCGTCGGTGGCGTGGATGTCGCTCGGTTCGCCGCTAAGCGCCACCCAGCGGAATGGGCCGCGTCCTTCGCAGAACAGCGGGCGAATATACGCGGGCACGAAGCCGGGGAAGTCGTAGGCGTTCTTCACCCCGCGCTGAAAGGCGAAGGTGCGGATGTTGTTGCCATAGTCGAAGGTCACAGCGCCCATCTTTTGCAGCGCGAGCATGCCTTCCACGTGGCGCGCGATGGAGTCGAGCGAGCGCTCCTGGTAGCCCTTGGGATCGCGCTGGCGCATCTCGTGGACCTCGTCGAGCGTCATGCCGCGGGCGATGTAGCCGTTCAGCGGATCGTGCGCCGAGGTCTGATCGGTGAGGATGTCCGGAACGATGCCACGCTCGGCCAGCTCGGGAATGATGTCCGCGCAATTACCCACCAGCCCGACCGAGACGTTCTTAATATTCACGTTCTTGACGGTGCCCTGCATCTTCCCGTGCCCGGTTTTGGCAGGGGTCCCCAGCGAGCGCAGCTCTTGCGCTCGCTGGGGCGGAGATGTGGGTCCGGCGTACTGCAAGATGCGAAGCGCCTCGTCGAGCGAGGTGGCCATGAAGTCGCAATAGCCGGTCTTGAGCCGCTTCTGGATGCGCTCGGGATCGGCCTCGATGCCGAGGAAGGCCGCGCCGGCCATCGTAGCTGCCAGTGGTTGGGCTCCGCCCATGCCGCCCATGCCGCCGCTGACGATCAATCGGCCGCTGAGATCGCCGCCGAAATGCTTTTCTCCGGCGGCGGCAAAGGTCTCGAATGTGCCCTGGATGATGCCTTGGGTGCCGATGTAAATCCACGAGCCGGCGGTCATCTGGCCGAACATGGTCAGGCCGGCGCGCTCCAGTTCGTTGAAGGTATCCCAGTTCGACCAGTGGCCCACCAGGTTGGCGTTGCAGATGAGCACGCGGGGCGCGTACTCGTGGGTGCGGAAGACGCCGACCGGCTTGCCCGATTGCACCAGCAGCGTCTCGTCGCTCTCCAGCGACCGGAGCGAGCGCACGATGGCGTGAAAGCACTCCCAGTTGCGCGCCGCCCGCCCGGTGCCGCCATAGACCACGAGGTCGCGCGGGCGCTCGCCCACCTCCTCGTCGAGGTTGTTCATCAACATGCGCATCGCCGCTTCCTGCTGCCATCCCTTGCAGGAGATCTGGCTGCCGCGCGGCGCGCGCTGCGGGACATAAGCGCTAGTGATTTCTGTTTCGACCGCCATGACCGCAGCATGTTAGTCCCGGGCCGGGGCGGGCGCAAGGAGGGATTGCTTACCCGAGGACCACAACTGCTTACCGCGGATTTTCGCGGAAAGAACACGGATCAACACGGATTACTTTTGGGCGTTTCGTTCGCGACCCCACCCTTCGCTTCGCGAAAGGATGGCCCACCCGTCCTGGGTGTCGTAACACTTGTCAGACTCTTTTCAAATTCCGGATATCTTGTTTCATCAAGCTTCTGCGCACGTGATAATCCCTTAAATGGTGACGGCCAAATCTTGCAGAGATCCTCCGCGTCGACCGGATCAAACACCCTAATAGATTTCACGTCAAAAACATATGCCAATTCGTAGCCTTCCACCGGCGGCTTGAGCAGCACAACCCTACATAAACACGCACTGGCAATTATGTGGGTGCGGGATGCCGTGCCTTGGTACTGAAATAGCACGACGGTGCCACGCTCCATATTTCTGAAATGTTTGTGGTACAGGAACCAACCCTCCTCGTTGTATGGCTTCGTGGTTATTGGATCTATTTCCACCATCTTGTTGAGAAAATACTCTCGCTGCATGTTTCCGATGCTCTTATCTCTAAAAGAGAACACCTCGGAAACCATCGGCAGTATCCACACTGACGGGGGTATTGCGCTCATCCCTTCAATTCCTCCTTCCCTGAGGGGGCACCCTTTCGCCCGCTTTTGGCGAAGGGTGGGAACTTCAATTCTACATTGGCGAAGGCTGGGACATCGCAATCGCCGAGGTTCCAGCGCCGCAGGTGCGAAAGAAGGTAGCCCATGGCGCAAGCCATGGGTTTTCAGGCCTATTCGATACCCAGCCCCGGAATGGGCGTAAGAAATCTATCGCGCCTCCGGGGCTCCAGATCCAATGCGCACGGCTCCCCAGGCTTACGCCTGGGGCTACCTTCTGCCGCACGCTTCGCGCGCTCGCATAACCACCGGCCTGGGATGGCGTCGCCCCATACCCGAAAATCCGTCGCCACAATACCCGCAACCCACTCAAGCCAACCCCGGGCTTGAGTGGGCCACCCATCCTTAATTCTTGATCCGTGTAAATCCGTGCCCGATCCGTGTGATCCGCGGTAAGCCGTTGCTTACGCGTTCACGTGCGCGCGCACCAGATTGAGCATGCGGCGAAGCGGTTCGGCCGCGCCCCAGAGCAACTGGTCACCCACGGTGAAGGCTCCCAGGTAGGTCGGACCCATCTTGAGTTTGTGCAGGCGTCCGATGGGAACCATGAGGGTGCCCGAAACGGCGGTGGGCGTAAGGCAACGGATGCTGGCGTCCTTGTTGTTGGGGATCACGCGCACCCACTGATTGCCGGCGGCCAACATCTGCTCGATCTCAGGGACGGGAACGTCCTTGGTCAGCTTGATGCAAAGGCCCTGGCTGTGACAGCGCATGGTGCCGACGCGAGCGCAGATGCCGTCGACGGGCACGGGCGGGTTCAGGCCCATGATCTTGTTGGTCTCCGCCATGCCTTTCCACTCTTCTTTGGTCTGGCCTTCAGGCATTTCCTTGTCGATCCAGGGGATCAGGCTGCCGGCCAGGGGCACACCGAACTCGGCAGTCGGGAGCGATGGGGCGCGCTGCGCCTCGATCACCATGCGGTCGACTTCAAGGGCATTTTCGGATGGCGCTTTGGCGGTTGGGTCGGTCAGGCAGCGCATCTGCTTCACCAACTCCAGCATCTTGGCGGCGCCGGCGCCGGAGGCGGCCTGGTAAGTCATCGAGGTCAGCCACTCGATCAGCCCGGCCTGAAACAGCGGAGCCACCGCCATCAGCATGAGGCTGACCGTGCAGTTGCCGCCCACGTAGCAGCGCCCCCCCTTGCCCAGGCCCTCCTGGATAATGGGGTCGTTCACTGGGTCGAGAATGATGATGGATTCATCGCTCATGCGGAGCGTAGAGGCGGCGTCGATCCAGTAGCCCTTGAAGCCATCTTTTCGTAGAGAGGCGTACACAGCGGTCGTGTAGTCCCCGCCCTGGCAACTGATGAGGACATCGCAAGCCGTCAATTGCTTCAGATCGCGGGCATCGATCAACGCGGCCCCGCCAGCCTCTTTCGGGCCGGCGCCACCCACCGCGGAGGTGGTGAAAAAGACAGGCTCAATGCCCTGAAAATCGTTTTCCTCGCGCATTCTCTGCATGAGAACGCTTCCGACCATACCTCTCCAACCAATAAGTCCAACTCGCAGCATGGATTCTCCAAAAGACGGAATATTCTAATTATGCCAGTATCTTGGCTTTTTTCCGAGAGTGAGTGTGCGTTGGGTGCTGGGTCCGTGCGGCAGAGCCCGGCCCACCCACGCAGATGAAAATCGGAGGGTGCCCCATATCTGCCTTGGTCGCGGCACCATGCGCGAGAGTGCCGTCCCTACGGGACTAGGATCGGAATTTGCGCTTTTACCCAGGGCTTACGCTCTGGGCTACTGTCTTCCACCCCTTTCGGGGCTGAGCTGGCCAATGACCACTAGTCTCTAGTCACTTCCTTTGAACAGCAGTTCTTGGAACTAGAAAACTGGTACTGCTCGGCATCGATCTCCTGGCGCAGCCCAGACCAGACGATTTCCGGGATGCACAGAAAGACCTTCACGATCTCCGGATCGAATTGCTGGCCAGAGAAGCGGAGGATCTCCTGTCTGGCCACGTCGAAGGTTTGCGCCGGCCGGTAGGGGCGGTCGGAGCACATGGCATCCAGCGTGTCGGCCAAGGCGAAAATGCGCGCCCCGAGGGGGATTTGCTCGCCTTTCAAGCCCCGCGGATAGCCGCTCCCGTCCCAGCTCTCCTGGTGCGCATAGACGATCTCGGCGGGCTCGGCCAGAAACGGGATCTTGCGTAGCATCTGGTAGCCATACTCCGCGTGCCGTTCCATGACTTGGCGCTCCTCGCCAGAAAGTTCCGCGGCTTTGCGCAGGATGGAATCCGGCACCGCCATCTTGCCCACATCGTGCAGGAAGGCGCCCCGGGCGATCACCCGGATGCGGTCCTGAGACAGACCCATGGCCCGGGCAATGGCAATGGTGAAGGCGGTCACCCGCTTGGAATGGCCCTCGGTCTCGGCGTCCCTCAGGTCGAGGGCGTCCCCCAAGGCTTCCAGTGTGATGTCGTAGGAGCGCTCCAGATCCGCTATGGCCTGATTCAATTGCTTGGTGCGCGCCTCCACCAGGGTTTCCAGATTAACCTGGTAAGCCCGGTTCTCCAGCCGCAGGCGCCGGTGCTCCAGCGCCCGGCGGATGACCGCCAGCAGTTGCTCCCGTTCAAACGGTTTGAGCAGATAGTCGTAGGCTCCGTTGCGGATGGCAGCCAAGGCCACGCTGATGTCGTGCACCGCGGTCACCAGGATCACGGGCATATCGGGACAGCGCTCCTTGGCGCGCTCCAGCAGACCAATACCGTCCAACTCAGGCATGACGAGGTCCGAGAGCAAGAGGGCAAACGTCTCCCCCATCTCCAGCACCTGCATGGCGGCCAGCCCCGAGGGCGCGGAAGCACAGGAGTAACCGGCCATCATCAACATCGAACAGACGATCTCCCGGATGGGTTCTTCGTCGTCAACAACCAGAATCCGCTCTGAGGGCATTGAGTCCCGCCTGCTTGGGTTGGAAGGCTTATTGTATCCGAAACGGTGCAACCGGCTGCACCCTAATCTTCTCTGCCGGGCGCCGGATAATTCGCTCTGGGAATGAAGATCCCGGGCGCTGAGCGCCCGGTTTTATCTGCGGAGATTTTTGGGTCCCTGCTAACCGATTTCGATCCTCTTCGTCGAACCTAGCAGCAAGCACATTCCAAGCGCCGTCGCGGTCGTATCTCCTCCCCTGGACCCCGAACCTGCCGCGACGGCGTTCTTTTTCTCCTTCGAAGTGGGCTGCTCTTCGGCACCTTATTTGTAGATCGAGTACTGCTCTTGGGGACGCCTAAGTTGGATGACGATCTCGTCGTTTGGCTTATTGATCTGGTAATCCTCGCCGAAGGTCTGAAATCCTGGGGCGATCACCTGCACCCGCAACTTGCCGTAGGGCACGGCATCGAACGATGTCTTCCCTTCCTCATCCGTCTTCAGTTGCAGTCCGCTGCGCTCCTGGCGTCCTTTTTCATCGACGGCGTGGAGGATCACGCTGGCGTTGCGCACCGGTTTGCCATTGTCCGCCTTGACTACCGTGAACTTCAGCTCGGATAGCTGCCCGGATTTCTTGTCGCCGGCCAGCGCGCCCAGCGCCAGCACCAGCAGCACGGCACACAGCGTAAGCTTCTTCATGGCCTGAATTTTATCCCAGCGCGGGTGATAATTCTTGCGAGCCGCAGACGAGACCCTTCGACTGTGCACGGAGTTGGCCCCGGCGCTCCAGCGGACCCATCCGCGGCGTTGCCAAATCCCTTCTGCGGCTGACATAATCGCAGCAGCTACTCTGTCCATGATCAACGACAAATCCATCGCGCTGGTGTTGCCTGGCCAAAATGTGGAGAAGACCCTCTCTGCCACGATCGCTGAACTCCCCGCCACCGTGGAGCACCTGTGAGGGCACGCCTCACCGCTCTCCGACGTGTCACGCCGCAAGAAACTGGTTCTCAACGGCGCTCGTTAGTTTGGGCCGTCCTCGTCGGGCTGGCTTTGCGTTTAATAGTGGTGGCTTTTCTGTATACCGAGCAATTGGGCCCGCGACTCGATCATTGGTCCTTCGGATACGAGATTGGCAAAGTCGCCCATTCTATTGCTTCGGGACACGGCTTCGGCAATCCCCTGCCGATGTACACCGGCCCCACAGCTATGCTGACCCCGGTCTACCCCTATTTGGTAGCTGCGACTTTTGAACTGTTGGGCATTTACAGCAAGGCTTCGGCCATCGTCCTACTTTCCCTTAACAGCCTGTTTTCCGCTCTGACGTGCGTGCCGATCTATTTTATTGCCCAACGAAGCTTTGGGCGACGCACGGCCAATACCGCAGCCTGGATCTGGGTTTTTTTTCCTTATGCAATTCTCCTTTCGGCTTCCATGATCTGGGAGACCTGTCTAACCACGTTCTTACTGTGCCTGCTCTTTTGGTGGGCCCTTCACATGGAGGAGTCCACAGGCCTCGGCGCATGGATGGGCTGGGGTCTGCTTTATGGAATTACCGCCCTGGCCAACCCAGCAGTCCTCATTCTGCTACCATTTCTGTTAGGCTGGATCTGCTTTCGTCGATCTCGGGACAGGCGCGCCTGGGCAGTCCCGGCTCTCGCCAGTATGCTGGCCGTCATCGTCGTGCTTCTCCCCTGGGAAGTAAGAAACCAACAAACCTTTGGGCGCTTTGTCCCGCTGCGGGACAACTTCTGGTTGGAGATGTGGATCGGCAACAACGGCGACACGTCCTTTTGGAGCCATCAAACTCCCCATCCAATTTGGAATGCAGACGAAGCCAGAGAACTTGTGACACTTGGCGAAATCCGATATATGGAGCAGAAGCGGCGAGAAGCACTCACTTTTATCAAAGGCCACCCGAAATGGTTCGTCATTCAGACCCTGCGGCGGTTCACATATACCTGGACCGGCTTTTGGAGCCTGCCGCAGCACCGGATTTGGGAGCAATTTGATCCTGAGGAAGCATTCGATCCTGCTCACATCGCGTTTTGCACAGCCTTAACGGGCTTGGCGCTTTACGGCCTTTACCGAGCGTTTATGGAGCACTCGCAGGTCCGTTGGATTTATGCAACCGTGCTGGCAAGCTTCCCTTCGATCTACTACTTCACCCGGCCTCACATTCGGTATCGGCACCCAATCGATCCGTTAATCACGATCCTCGTAGCTTATGCATGCAGCCAATGGAGAAACGGGCGGCATGGCCGCGCCGAGGACCAAAGGTATGATGTTGGTCATTTTGAAATGAAAGGGGTTGGAGCCGACCGCATCTCTGAACAAAAAAGCATGGGGTAAGAAACTCCGGTAGCGACTAGCCTGCATTGACGTCGGGCATGGCGGCCAATCCTCCGAACCGACCGGTTCCACAGAAATACCCGTACAGAATGATTCACTCGGAAGCAGTGAAGCTGGCCATCGAGGCCCTCCGCTCCAACAAGCTGCGGATCTTTCTTACTATGATCGGGGTGATGTCGGGGGCGCTGGGGGCGGGAGATCGTGTTCAACATGGCCGCCCTGCGGCATGTTGTCCGCGAATTGCAGTACGACCTCACCCATACGGGGATCCAGATACAGGTGTAAGTGCGATGCCCGAGCGCGGCGAGGACGAGTCGAAGCAGCCTGCGCCCTTCACATTACGACATAAAATCCTTTGACTCGCTCAGCCGGGCTCACCCGGGACGACAGCGCAACAGGACATGGAGTCCAGGGAATTGGGTAGTGGCAGTCGACTACGCCGCCATGCCGCCTTCGATGGTTCGCTGGACCAGGCGCTCGGCCTCGCGCATGCGCTCATCCAGTTGGCTCAGCCGGGCTTTCTCATCAATAGCGGCGAAACCTTGTGCCAGCACCATCTGCTCTTGCTCGCCAAGCAGGGAGTCGGCCAACCCGAAGATGACGTCGTCTTCGCGCCGGATGTGCAGGCGCATCATCTCGGCATAGGCCCATACGGCTTGCGCCCACGACTCGCAGTCGCCCTCCGCCATGCTGACCAGCATGCGCTTGAAGGCCTCGCGGCCATCCTCATGGAAGGCCAGCAGCGCGCCAATGCAGCCCGGCCCTTCGCGCAGGCCTTTTGCGGAAAGCGCCGGAAAGAGGATCTCTTCTTCTTTGTCGCGATGGATGCGATGAGCGACGGTCGAGAACCACTCGGTGGCCGCGGCGATCGCCGCCGGCGGAACCGGTCGGCCGTGCTGAATGCGCCGTGCCAGGACTTCAATCGCCTCGACCATGCGCAGGATAGCTTCGTGCTCGGATCGCAGGATCGTAGTAGCCGCCATAAGGCCCTCCGTGGGTGCCCCGTACCACACGCCCGGGAATGGAGAAGCGCTCGTTGGTTAAGTTAGCCGGCGGCGGTGTGGCTTACCCGCTCGCCGCTCTTCATGCGATGACCCGCAAGAAACACGTAATGGACCCCGGAAAACAGCGTCAGCGCGAAAGTGCTCCACAGAAACACCTGCTCGACGACCGCAACCGCTGGCGCCGGCGTCACCTGATGCAGCAACACGAAGAACAGCGCCCCAACCTGGGCAAAAGTATTCGCCTTGCCAAAGATACTGGGGCGAAAATTGCGCAGCCCAACCACCGCATAGAGCACCGCGCTGGTGATCAGGATACAGAAATCCCGCGAAAATACCAGAACCGTGAACTTCCAGGGAATCTGCCTACGAAACGCCAGCACCAGAAATAGTGAACTTAGCAACAGCTTGTCGGCAATCGGGTCAAGATATTCGCCCAATTGCGTGCGCTGGTGCAGGGCCCGCGCCAGCACCCCGTCCAGCCCGTCACTGATGCCCGCCAGGATGAACAACGCCAGCGCCCAGCCCCAGTGCCGGTCCATGATGCAAATCACGATGAAGGGCACGAAAATCAGCCGCATCAGGGTTAGCTGATTCGGCGCCGTGAGGAAATCCTTCACGCGGGCACGCTCCCCACGCCCAAAATCTCTGCCGCGCTCTTGCCGGTTCGCTGCTCCACCTGTTGCGAGAACGAGGGCAAGATGCCATAGGGAGCGTCCAGGCCGATGCGCTCCACCCGGTGCATGGGAAAGAACACCTCGCTGGGCCCGACTAGGTCGCCGGCACGCACCTGCGCGGCAAAGTCGTCCAGCGAGTTCAGATCGATGCCGTAAACACTGACTCCAGCAACACTGAGTTCCCGCAGCGCGCCCCAGAACTTCTCGCGCGGATCCCGCAAGCTGATCAGCACCACCGTTCCGGCACGAAACGGCCCACTCGAATTGGCGGAAACATTCACGACTGGGATTGTCCTCGCCGGAGGGCAAAAGTGCAAGGTGACGGGAGGGAACCAGTCAGGTACCAGGTAGCAGGTAGCAGGTCACAGCTGTTGGGCGTTAGCGCATTTGCAGCCACGGCTCGGCCTGCGGTAACTTCAAGCTGTGGAACATCCTTGTGAGCAATGTCGCACGCTGGTCGAAGATGGCGTGGCGTTTTGTCCGGTGTGCAATGCGCCGCAAATTCGGGTTCGCAGTGAAAGCGAACAGGGGACTCCCAACCCAGGATCATGGCAAGGTGTTTCATCCGAGCAAAGGCAAAGTCAGCTTTCACCCGGGACCTCGCCGGGCGATGAGGAGTCCGAGCGCGAAGCGCTCATCCGGGGAGATGACCCGGCAGATGCTGGCGAGCCAGCCCCGCCCCTCCATCGGGCGCCGCTGCCGGTTGCCACGAGTATTGAATGGCGGGAGGCGCTGCCGGGCGCAGGCTTGGCCGGCCTGCTGATCGCGGTGGCGTGGCTATTTCCCGTGGCCCGAATCGGGTTGTGGATGCTGATGGCGGGGGCAGTAGCGGTGGTGCTCTATCAGCGCCGCCGGAGTGTGGCCTTGACCGCCGGACTGGCAGCGCGCATCGGGGCCATTTCCGGCCTGCTGGGCTTCGGCATTTTCGGCCTGCTGGCCGCCGCCACCATGCTGGGCAGCGGCGGGCGGCAAGTCCGCCAACAGATGCAGCAGGCTCTCGAACAGGCGATCTCCTCCAACGCCGATCCGCGAACCCAGGCAATGCTGCAGCAGATGAACACGCCGAGCGGCATTGCCGCCCTGATCGCCATCGGGATGGTGTTCTTCGCCGTCATGTTCATCGTCACGGGAGCGCTGGGCGGTGCCCTGGGCGCATGGTTGTTCGGCAACCCGAAGCAGCGCGGACGCTGAACCTTTGCGGCGGAACGTGACAACGATGAGCTCCGCCGAAAGTTATCCCAAATGGGCAACGGCAGGCAGAGTTGGGGCATCCTCCACGAATTTTGAAGCCGCTGATCGATGCTGATTACTTAACAGACCCGGAACGCCTCTGGTCATCAGCGTTGATCAGCGCGAATCAGTGGCTATTGGATCTGCTGCCCAGGTTTGACCTGAGTTCCTCTCCAACCTAGAATAAAAGCACCAGAAACAACCCAGAAAACATCGCAGGTTGTAGGAGTAGTTTTGCCCCTTTACGAGTACGAATGCAGCAAGTGTCAACATCGCTTTGAGCGGATTCAGCTCTTCTCCGCGCCCCCGGCGAGTGTTTGCCCCGCGTGTGGCGGGCCGGTATCGCAATTGATTTCCGCCCCGGCGATTCGTTTCAAGGGATCCGGCTGGTACGTGACCGACTACGCCGGCAAGAGCCCCGCGGCCAAGGGCTCCAACGGCAATGGTGCGAACTCAGAGAAGAAGCCGGAGGCGAAAGCGGAAAGTAAGGCGGACTCAGGGCCCAAGGCGGACTCAGGGCCCAAGACGGACTCAGGACCCAAGAAGGACTCAGGGCCCAAGAAGGACTCGGGGGCCAAGAAGGACTAGGCCTAGTCTGACGGGAATCCCTTACCGTGGATTGGAAGGATGCGAACTCCGTGTAATCCGCGGTAAGTAGTTCTGATAAACCCGAGTCTCGAACCGATGTACTGACCCTGGCAGCAGCGAGAAGTTGCGCCCATCGCCCCCACGACAAGCCTGCCCCCGGCGAACCCGGGTCTTAGTACAATCCTGGTAGTGAATTCCAGCACCACATCGGCGATACCCGGGCAGCAACAAGAGCAGACGTTCACGCTCGCACAGCGTCTGGCGCTCTGGCTGGTCAGTTGGCTCGGATTTATAGCCATCGCGCTAATCGGGCCTACCCTTCGAGTGACGGTTTCGCTGGAGGAAGGCGCGCGCGGCTTCGATCCCGAGCAGCCGGCCGTGGGCGTGTTCTGGCACCGCTGTGTCTTCGCCGCAGCCTGGATCTACCGCAAGCTGGGCATCGCGGTGATGACCAGCCGCAGTTACGACGGCGAGTACATTGCTCGAATCATCGAGCGCTTTGGCTTCCAGGCGGTACGCGGCTCCAGTTCGAAAGGCGGGGTGCGCGCTCTGCTGGGAATGCACTCCGTAGTGGAGCAGGGACACTCGGTTGCCTTCACCATCGACGGCCCGCGCGGACCGCGTTACGTGGCCAAACCCGGACCCGCCCTGCTCGCGCGCAACACGCAAGTTCCCATCATTGCTTTTCACCTCGCCTGCGGAAACGCCTGGGTCTTGAACTCATGGGACCGCTTCATGATCCCGAAGCCATTCTCGCGGGTGATGGTGCGCTTCTCCCGCCCTATCCTCGTCGAGTCCGACGCGGACAGCGGCGGCCTGGAGCGTAAGCGTGAGGAGATGCAAGCGGCGCTCGACCGCGCTCGCCTGGACGCGGAACGAGAACTGGGTGTCAGCATCTAGCCGGAGGTGGGCTTGGAAAAGGCTTACCGCGGATTGACACGGTCTAGACGGATTCTCCAAGAGTCCTTCTGATCCGTATGAATCCGTGATTAATCCGTGTGCATCCGTGCTAAGTCTCAATCGTGTGGAGCAAGAAAGAAAGGCTTGCCGCGGATTGACGCGGACCCAGACGGATTCTTGAGGGGCTTCTAATCCGCGTCAATCCGCGGTGAGTTCTTGTCCCGTTAGCTCAGCTCGCGGTCGCGGGCGCTGGCCACCAGTTTCTCGACGTCGTCTTCGCTGAGCGGTTGCTGATGGCCGAGCAGGTGGGTAACGAGCGCGATCTTGGCGAAGTGCTCGACGGTTTCCATCCGCATGTACGCCTTCATCAATGAATCGCCATAGGTAACCACGCCGTGATTGGCCATGAGGATGGCGTCGTGTCCGGCGACCAAAGGCTCCAGCGCCTCGCATAGGTCGCGCGTTCCGGGGGTGGCATAGCGCGCCAGCGGGATGCGGCGCAGTTCCAGCACCACTTCCGAAACCAGCGCCTTATTCAAGGCAATGCCGGCGGCAGCGAACCCGGTGGCTGTGGTCGGATGTGCGTGCACGATTCCCTTAATCTCGGGGCGCAGGTGGTAGATCAGCCGGTGCATCTCGAGTTCCGTCGAAACCTGGCGATGCCCGGAGACCTTGCGGCCCTGAAGATCGACCAGCACCATGTCTTCCGGCTGCATCATGCCTTTGCTCATGCCGGTGGGAGTAACCAGGATGGTGCCGTCTTCCAGGCGCGCGGACAGGTTGCCGTCGGTGGCCGCCACGTAACCGCGCTGGTGCAGCAGTCTGCCGAAACGCACCATCTCTTCCCGATAATGTTGTTCACTGGTCATGGATCTGACTGAAAGCCGGAGGGTACCTACCGGCTTATCGTACCGTACTCACACAACAGAGGCAATCGGCGCGATTTGTAATTGACGATTTTGTAATCTGTAATTGAGGGTCAATGCTGGTTTCCGACTTCGACTTCCATTTGCCCGAGGAGCTGATCGCGCAGGAGCCTCTGGCGGACCGCTCGGCCTCGCGCCTGCTGCACCTGGACCGGAGCACGGGCGCGATCGAGGACCGCTGCTTTCGCGAGCTGCCCCATCTGCTGCGCAGCGGCGACCTGATCGTGTTCAACAACACCAAGGTGCTACCGGCGCGGCTCTACGGCAAACGGGGAGGCGCGCGAGCGCAGCTCCTTAGCCCTCATAACCCTGCCATGCGCGACTTTCTGCGGGGCAAGGTAGAGGCCCTGTTGACGAAACAGATCGGGCCCTGGGAGTGGGCGGCGCTGGTCCGCCCTGGGCGGAAGATCGGCGTCGGCGAACACTTGTACTTCGGCGAAGACGAGCTCGTGGCGGAGGTGCGGGCGCGGGGCGAATTCGGCGAGCGCACCCTGCGCTTCGAGCCGGTCGAAGATTTCTTCGCGCTTATAGAACGGCTGGGACATGTGCCGCTGCCGCCCTACATCGCGCGCGCGGACAAGCCCGGTGACCGCGAGCGCTATCAGACGGTTTATGCCCGGGAGCGGGGTTCGGTGGCGGCGCCCACCGCCGGCCTGCACTTTACGCCGGAGATTTTGGAGCAACTGAGGCAGCGCGGCATCCAGACTGCTCAGGTCACGCTGCACGTGGGACTGGGAACCTTCCAGCCGGTTCACGTCGAAAGGGTCGAAGAGCACAAGCTTCATCGCGAGTCATACCACGTTTCGGAGGAGGCGGCGCAGGCAATTAACGAGGCGCTTGCGGCCGGGCGGCGGGTGGTCGCGGTGGGCACCACCAGCGTGCGCACCCTGGAATATGTGGCCCGTGAGCACGCAAAGGTGGTCGCCGGGAGCGGCGAGGCTGATCTCTTCATATATCCGGGATTCCAGTTCCGCGTGGTCGGTGCCATGCTGACCAACTTCCATCTGCCGAAATCCACGCTGCTGATGCTGGTCGCCGCCTTCGCCAAACGGGAGCGCGTGCTGGCCGCCTACGAACATGCGGTGCGGGAGAAGTACAGGTTCTTTTCCTATGGAGATTGCATGTTGGTGGAGTAGCCGTCAGAGTCGCTCCAGATTTGCGGGGCAGATGTGGGTCGATATCCGAAATCCAGTCATCCACGGGTTTTTCAGATCGCTGCGCAGAACCCAAGAAACAGCCAACAAACAGCTTGCCAACCAGCTCACGTGCTGTAGAATCCTGGGTTTCTAGGGCCCTCCTCTTTATCGCGTCGCTAGGGAGCAACGGCGGTTAGCTCTCATAAGGATGGGTTATGCGCAAGGTACTTGGCTCAGTACTGCTCGCCGGGATCTCTGCTCTTTTTGCAAGCTGCGGCGGAGGCTCACACCCGAGTTTGACCGGGATTAGGGTGCAGCCTTCTTCAGTCACAGCATGGCCAGACCAGGTGTTCACAGCAGTCGGCGTTTACAGCGACGGCACTAGCGGGGCGCTCGATGCCCAAGTCAGCTGGAGTAGTGAGGGGTGGTGGGTGCAGGTCGATGTCGTTGACGGAACCTCTACACTACAAGCGGATGCAGTCTGCCTCGATGTAGCGCCTGTCCACGGCCTTTGGATTCCCGTGGTCGATCCCGCAACCATCCACGCGACCACGACTATCAACGGGCAAACGGTTTCGGACACGGCTGTCCTTTACTGCTACCACTAGCCTGCCGACGGTGCCCCACATCTGCCCGGTTTTGGCAGATGTGGGTTAAATGAACAGAAAAGACCTACATCTGCGAAAGACGCGCAGATGTGGGGCACCCTCCCGCTGACTGTTAACCCCCGGAACCGATAGCTGAGAGCCGGCTGACGGCTGCTAAACTCTTCCCGTGCCCGCCAAGAAAGCCAAATCGCCCGAAGTCTCCGCCGTCGCCGAGCCAGCCGCGCCGCTGAAAGCCGAACTGCCGCAGGGAGCGCCGGGGAAGGGCCGCATCTTCCTGATCGACGCCTTTTCCTTCATCTTCCGCGCCTACCATGCCATGGCCCGGCAGCGACCCATGAGCACGCGCACCGGAGTCCCGACCAGCGCGACCTACGTATTCGTCAACATGCTGCGCAAGCTGGTGGCGGATTTCCATCCTGAGTACATCGCGGCGGTCTTCGATGTCGGCAGGACCTTCCGCGACGACCGGGGGCTGGAGCTGGCGACCATCCGCAAGTTCGACATCAAAACCCAACAGTTCCAGGAGGTCGCCTACGGCGGCTACAAGGCCAATCGTGCGGAGATGCCGCCCGAGCTGGCGCAGCAGGTCCCTTATATCCGCCGGGCGCTCGATGTGTATCGCATTCCGATCCTTCAGGCCGAAGGTTTCGAGGCCGACGACGTGATCGGCACCCTGGCCAGGAAAGCCGCGGCCGAGGGCTATCCCGTGTACATCGCCTCCAGCGACAAGGACATGTTGCAACTGGTGAACGAGCGCGTCTGCGTGCTGAACCCTCCCAAGGACAACCTGATCTGCGATCGCGCCAAGGTGGAGGAGATCCTCGGCGTGCCGCCGGAGCAGGTCATCGACGTAATGGCGTTGCGCGGGGACGCCATCGACAACATCCCGGGTGCGCCGGGGATCGGTGACAAGGGCGCGGTGGAGCTGATCCGCCAGTTCGGGTCGGTCGAGGCGGCGCTGGACCGGGCGTCGGAGGTGCAGAAAAAGACCTATCGCGAATCGCTGCTGAACAACCGCGAGGCGGTCATGTTCAGCAAGGAGATGGCCACGATCGAGTGCAACGTCCCGGTTGAGTTTGAGCCTCAGACCATGATCTCGCGTGCGCCGGATGCCGACGCTGCGCGCGAACTGTTCACCGAACTTGAGTTCACCTCGCTGCTTAAAGATTTTCTGCCGTCGATCGAGGTGAGCACGGTCGAGTACAGGGAAGCAAAATCGGCTGCCGATGTGGAGCGCGTGCTGCAGGCGGCGCAGGGTGGCACGTTGGCGGTGGCGTTCGATCTTGCCACAACCGCCGCACCGGGCGAAGTGGATGAGGAAGTTAATGGCAATGCGGAAGGACCGGAACAGTTGAGCCTGACTGCGGCAGCGCCCGTGGCGGCTGCTCAAGCCGCTCCGAGAAAGGCGGCGATCTCCGCGAAGGTCGGTACTGCGTTGTCCGTGTCATTCGAATGCAAGACGGGGGAAGGCGAAGCTGGTGAGCGACTCAAGAAGGCGCTGGCGGATGAGAATGTGCCCAAGGCGATCCACGACTACAAGGCCGTCATCCACGCGATGGAGGCGGCGCCCCACACCTGCGCGACTTTCGCAGATGTGGGAATGACGATTGCCGGCGTTCGCCACGATCCGATGCTCTACTCCTACCTGCTCGATCCCACGTACTCGTCGCACACTTTGCCTGAGGTGGCGCTACGCCGCTTCAATCTGAAACTTGGTGGTGGACTCGCCGAGGCGGCGGACATCACCGGCCGGCTGGCCACGACGCTGCGGCGAGAGGTGGAAGAAGCCGGCCTGTTGCGCGTGTATGAAGAAATCGACCTGCCGCTGGTGCCGGTATTGGCACGCATGGAGCAGGCCGGGGTGAAAATCGACTGCGATGCACTGCAGAAGATGTCTTACCGGCTGCAACGCGAGTGCGAGCTGAAGGCGCGCGAGATCTACGACTCCGCAGGAGAAGAGTTCAACATCAACTCGCCCAAGCAGCTTGGCAAAATCCTGTTCGAGAGGCTGAACCTCCCGAAGCCGGTCAAGTACGGCAAGGGCAAGACAATCTCGACTGCGGTGGATGTGCTGGAAGGACTGGCGCTGCAACACGAGGTCCCGCGGCTGGTGCTTGAATACCGGCAATTATCTAAGTTGAAGTCCACCTACGTGGATGCGCTTCCCCTACTGCTGAACCACGGCACGCTGCGCTTGCATACCACGTTTGATCAGACCAACACCGCGACCGGGCGGCTGTCGTCGAAGAACCCCAACCTGCAGAACATTCCCATCCGCACCGAGCTGGGACGCGAGATTCGCGCCGCCTTCGTGGCCGAGCCAGGATTCATCCTGCTTTCGGCGGATTATTCGCAAGTCGAGCTTCGATTGCTGGCGCACTTTTCCGAGGATCCGCTGCTGCTGGAGGCCTTTCAGCGCGGCGACGACATTCACACCATCACCGCCGCGCGAGTCTTCAATGTACCGCCCTTGATGGTAACGGCCGAGCACCGGCGACGGGCGAAGGCGATCAACTTCGGCATTCCCTATGGCCTGTCGCCGTTCGGATTAGCGCAGCAGTTGGGAATCGAGACCGGCGACGCCAAGCAATTTATCACCGCGTATTTCGAAAAGTACGCCGGGGTGAGCGCCTGGCTCGAAGCCACGCGGCAGCGCGCCCGGGAAGAGCAGAAGGTCTCGACCCTGTTTGGCCGCGTGCGTCCGATTCCGGACATCAACAGCAAGAATGCCAACCTGCGCGGCTTCGCCGAGCGCACAGCGGTCAACTCGCCTCTGCAGGGCACGGCGGCGGACCTCATTAAGTTGGCGATGATCCGGCTGGATGCGGCGATCCGCGAGCGCGGCTTGCGCTCGCGCATGACGTTGCAGGTCCACGATGAGTTGGTGTTCGAAGTCGCGCAGGAAGAAGATGAACTGGAGGCGATGCGCTCGCTGGTGCGCGAGGTCATGGAGAACGTGCATCCTCTGCGCGTTCCCCTGCTGGTGGAGATCGGGGTGGGACCGAACTGGCGGGATCTGGAGTAGCACCACCAGCCCTAGCTTTCTAACACGAACCCGCGCGGCACCAACGTCGCGGCCTTCCCCAGAAACACTTCGTCAAAGTACATCGCGTTCTCCGGCTGTTCCAGGCCGATGTAGTAGCAGCGCGCGCCAGCTTGCGGGGTTTGCTGGCCGGCCAACGCGGGGAAACTCGCTGCCGGCTGCACCAGGCCGGAGCTGCCGATGGCCACAAACACCGTGCACCTTGCCAGGCGGGTGAAGATCAGGTCGAGATCGAAGGGCGTTTCGCCGAACCAGCAGATGTGCGGGCGGATGCGGCCTCCGCACTCGCAGCGCGCGATCTCGGCAGCGGAGAAGTAGCTGCGGTCATCGGGGAAGGGCTGTCGGTCGCAGCGCTCACAGCGGCTCTGGAAGAGCTGCCCGTGCATGTGAACGACGCCTTGTGAACCAGCCTGCTCGTGCAGGTTGTCTACGTTTTGCGTGCAAAGGAAGAAGCGCTCGCCGAGCCGTTGGCCGAGATCGGCAAGAGCGAGATGGGCCGGGTTGGGCTTGACCTGCGCCGCTTTGGCGCGACGCTCGGAGTAAAAGGTCCAGACCAGCGCCGCGTCTTGGGCCCAAGCCTCAGGCGTGGCGACCTCCTCCGGGCGACGCCCGCGCCACAAGCCGTTGACGTCACGGAAGGTCGGCAGCCCGCTTTCGGCGCTTATGCCGGCGCCGGTCAGGACGAAGACTTGGTCGTCCGGGCGAATTACGATGTTCTTCTCAAGTTGTTGCTTCATGACGGCATGAAAAGTTGCAGGTTATCGTGACGTCACTTCGCTCGTCCAGCAGCAATCCATCCAAGGCGGTTGTCATTCCGAGCGCCCGGGGTTGGCGCGAGGAATCTGCAGTTTTGCCAGTTCAACGGAAATGCAGATTCCTCGCTGCGCTCGGAATGACAACCACTCTTGGTTGGTACATACTCTGCAGCCTCCAATAGTCTCCTCACGATATGATTCTAAATACATCCTCGTACACCGAGGGAGCCGAAGCGCGCGCCGGCGGTTCCAGGACGTGAGCGGCAAAGGCTTCCGGGGCCTCCTCGGGCAGATAGTGGCCTGAATCGGGGAAGAACACCGGCTCGCCGGCGTGTTGGAAACGATCCCGCAGCAGATAGGCGCACAAGCGGGTGAGCACCGGATCATGCGCACCCCACAGGATGTCCACCGGCGCGCTGATCTCCTTCAATCCCTGCTCGATGCGCTCCAGGGTTGCGCGCGTGGCCGGGTCCGGCTGGAAGAACATCTCGGAGAAGACACGCGGCGCAATTTGCGAGGCCGGGGTTTGGAAGGGGTACTTGTAAGCCTCGAAGGTCCAGTCCGAGAGCGGCGTGCGAGTGCGATGGGCAAAGCTGGAGGTCACGGTCAGGTTCAGCCAGGAGTCGAGCCAGCGGCCGATCGGTCCGAACTCGGCAATGCGCCAGGCGCGCGGGCGAGGGATGCGGTCGAGGTTGGGCACGGGGAAAGCGAAGGTATCGGCCAGCACCAGACGGGAGAGGTTTGCGGGATGGGCAACCGCGTACCCGAGTGCGATGGGGCCGCCCCAGCCATGCGCGACTAGCGTGACGTTGCGCAACTCCAGGACCTCGACCAGTCGCGAGAAGTTCTCGATGTGACGCTCCAGGGTGTGATAGCCCGGGCCGGCAGGCTTGTCCGAAAGCCCAAAGCCGAGCAGATCCGGCGCGATCACCCGGAAGGATGTTGCTGCCGAATCCTTCCGCAACTCCATGTCCCCCTCGGTGTCGCCAAGCACACGCCGGATCACGTGGCGAAACAGAAACGACCAGGTCGGGTTCCCATGCAGCAGAAGCAGCGTTGGGGCGGTGGTGGGGCCTGCGTCCACGAAGCTCATGCGGAGCTTTCCTAGCTGCAGCAACCGCGTCGGAAAAGGATAAGCCTCGCGCAACCACGCCGGCAGTTCAGGTTGTCTTGGATCGGTCAGCATGTAGATCGATTTTATTGGGAATTGCCCTTCCGTGCTGTTGAGATGCAGGAGCCGCCTGGGCTGGATTTTCGTCCCGTGATGTGCTGAAAGTTATTGCAGCTTTGTGTGCCGCCCCGGGTGGGCAAAATAGTAGATTACAATCACGTCAAGCCGCTGTACCTTGTTTTGGGCACCCGATAACCAAGAAGCCGTTGTTGCCGGTTAAGCGGCGGATGAGGAACCGCTTGCATCCCCTGACCCGTATTCTGGAGCGATGGCCCGAGCTGACCATGGTGTCGGTGATCGACATCATTTTGGTCGCGGCACTCATCTACCAGTTTCTGGTTCTGATCCGCGGCACCCGGGCCACGCCCATGCTGTTGGGGGTGGCGACCCTGGGCGTCGCTTTCTACATCGCGCACATCACCAATCTCACCACCCTCGACTGGCTGATGGGCACGGTGCTGCCCTATGTGATCTTCGCGTTGATTGTCATCTTTGCGGCCGAGATCCGGCAGGCGCTCGCCAAACTGGGGCGGAAGATCACCTGGTCGCAAGGAGTTTCGGCCGAGGTGTCGGAGGCCTATGACGACATCGTGCTGGCGGCCAATCTATTCGCCCAGAACCAGACCGGCGCGCTGATCATAATCGAGCGGGAAATCGGGCTGCGGACCTACATCGAAAGCGGCGTGCCCCTGGATGCCCGACTCTCCTACGACCTGCTGGCAACGATATTCCGTCCCAGCGCGCCGCTCCACGATGGCGCCGTCATCGTGCAAAAAGATCGCATCGCGGCCGCAGCCTGCTTCCTGCCGCTCTCGATGAATCCGGTGCTTTCCATCCAGCTGGGCACGCGGCACCGCGCCGGCATCGGCATTACGGAAGAGACGGATTCGATCGCCGTAATCGTTTCCGAAGAGACCGGGGCCATCAGTTTAGCGGTGGCCGGCAACATCGAGCGGGACGTCACCCCGGAGTATCTGCGCGAGCGACTGACCGAACTGCTACACCGTTACGTGCCGCCAACCACCCTGCCCACGCCGATTCCGGGTAATACGGCTTCGCCGCAAGTGGAGCGCCATTCATGATGGGCTTTTTGCGGAAGTATATTTTTCACAACTTCGGGCTGAAGGTGATCGCTTTGCTGGCCGCCGTGCTGCTTTGGATTGGGGTCTCCCGCAACCCGGCGGCGGAGATTGTGATCACCGCACCCATTGAGTTTCAGCATGTTCCGGACGGCCTGGAGATCAGCACGGAAAACATCCCGCAGGCGCAGATTCGCGTGCGCGGACCGGCCCGGCGCCTGCGCGAGATGGAGACCTCACAGATCCGCGCCGTGCTCAACCTGCAAGGGGCACATCCCGGCGAACGGACCTATGACCTGGGCGGCCAGCAGATCCATGCTCCGCGCGGGATCGAAGTGGTCCAAGTGGTGCCCACCCAGGTACACCTCAATTTCGACCAGCGGGTGATGCGCGAGCTGCCCATACACCCGCGCGTCCTTGGCACCTTCGCTTCCGGCTATCGCCTGACCGAAGCCACGGTCGAACCCACGGTTGTGACCGTGATTGGCCCGAAAAAACGCGTGGAGGCACTGGATAACGCCGTCACCGATCCGGTGGACGCCAGCGGGGTGGTCGGCCACGCCACGTTCCAATCCCATGTTTACGTCCCGGACGACATGGTGCGCGTGGTGAACTCAGGGACGGTTCGGGTCACGGTTACCACGGAGAAAGCCCAGGGCCAAAAGCATTGGACCCGGTGAAACGAGTTGTAGCGCCGGCGTCTCGCCGGCGGGTCCTGCCCGCAGCAGGGCGCCCACATCGGCGCGTTTTTCGCAGATGTGGGGCACGGGTTGAAATGGTCATTTGGTCAAACCAATGAGAAAACTGTTCGGCACGGATGGAATCCGCGGAATTGCGGGTGAGTACCCGCTGGATGAAGCGACCACGTATCACATCGGACGCGCCCTCGGGCACTTCCTCCACGACGCGCATAAGAAAGACGCGCACAAGAAATCTTCCGGGAACCCGGCGCCTGCCGGGGCAGAGCCGCGGGTCGTCATCGGCCAGGACACGCGCGAGTCGAGCGCGTGGATCGCCGACTCGCTGGCGCTAGGGTTGTTGTCGCATGGCGTCCAGATCGAGAGCGCGGGCGTAATCACCACGCCGGGCGTGGCCTACCTCGCGCGGAGTCACGGTTTCGCCGCGGGAGTCGTCGTGTCCGCTTCGCACAATCCGTGGCGGGACAACGGCATCAAGGTGTTCGGAGGGGACGGATACAAGCTGCCTGACGAGGTCGAACTCCAAATCGAGCGCGAGATCTTCGAACATCTCAAGAAAACGAACATCGCTCCCAATCCGACGTTGCCGCAACCGACGTTGCCGGGCAATCCCAAGCTGTGCGCCGATTATGCGCAGTGGCTGGTGAACAAGGTCCCGGCCGGCGCTCTGAACGGCAGGAAGGTGATGGTGGATTGCGCGCACGGGGCGGCGGTGTCGATTGTTCATGAGGTGTTCCGGCAATGCGGAGTTGATGCCACTTTCCTCTTCGACGCGCCGGATGGACGAAACATCAACGCGGACTGCGGCGCGCTGTACCCCCAAGTAGTAGCCAAGGCGGTTCGCGACGCTCAGGGTTTCGAGATGGGCATCACCTTCGATGGGGACGCCGACCGCGCCCTGTTTTCCGATGAGCGCGGCAACGTGGTCAACGGCGATGGCGTGCTGCTCCTGTGTGGACGCGAGATGCAGCAGCGGGGTGCGCTGGGCGGCGATCTGATCGTGGCGACGACCATGTCCAACATGGGCCTGGAGGCAGCGCTGCGCCGCTCGGGGATCCGCATGCTGCGAGCCCCGGTGGGCGATAAATATGTGCTCGAAGAGATGCAGAAATCGGGCGCAACCCTGGGCGGCGAGCAGTCCGGACACATTATCTTCCTCGATGGCGATTCCACCACCGGCGACGGCCTGCTGACCGCGTTGCGAGTCCTGACGAACCTGGCGCGCAGCGGAAAAAGCTTGGGCGAGTCGGTCTCCGATTTGAAGGTCTTCCCGCAAATCATCGTCAATGTTCGAGTCGTGGAGAAGAAGCCACTGGAGAGCGTTCCGGAAGTGGCGGCCTCGATCCGCCAGGCCGAGACCGAGCTGGACGGAAACGGAAGGGTCGTGGTGCGATATTCAGGCACCGAACCGCTGGCGCGCGTCATGGTGGAAGCGGAGTCGGAAGCGACGATGTCCCGCGTGGCGCACCAGATCGCGGAGGCCATCCGAAGCACACTGGCCTAGCCTGAGAATTTCGCGCACCCACCCTAGCCAAAGGGGCTAGGGTGGAACACCCGTATAGAATCCATGCCGAAGCTGGCTATAATCAGTGCTGTGCTGAAATATTCAATTGTCGTACCGTTTCACAACGAGCAGGGGAACGTCACCGAACTCTATGATCGCCTGAAGACAGTGATGGAGTCGGTGGGCGAGCCGTTCGAGATGGTGTTCGTGGACGACGGCTCGCGCGACGCCACCTTTCGCTTGTTGCGCGACATCGCCGCCGTGGACAGCCGCGCGGTGGTGGTCCGCCTCCGCCGCAACTTCGGCCAGACTTCGGCCTTGGCGGCCGGTTTCGATCACGCCTCCGGCGAGTACGTGATTGCCATGGATGGCGACCTTCAGCACGACCCCGGCGATATCCCCGAGTTCGTCAAGAAGCTAGACTTGGGCTTTGACATCGTCAGCGGCTGGCGGCAGGCACGTCCGGAGAGCCTGCTGCTGCGCCGCATCCCGTCGCGCTGCGCGAACTGGCTCATGGCCAAGCTCAGCGGCGTGCCCATCCACGACTTCGGCACCACCTTCAAAGCGTACCGGCGCGAACTAATCGAGCAGGTGCCGCTCTACGGCGAGTTGCACCGCTTTATCCCCGCGCTCGCCTCGTGGCACGGCGCCTCGATCTGCGAGATCCCGATCACCTGCGGCGAACGCGCGGCGGGCAAGTCGCACTACGGCATCGGCCGCACCTTCCGCGTATTCTTCGACCTGATCACCATTCGCTTCCTGCTGAAGTACCTGATGCGGCCGCTGCATTTCTTCGGTACCGCGGGCATGATGGCCATCCTGTCTGGAGGCCTGGTTGCTTTCTGGTTGGTGGTTTCCAAGCTGCTCTTCCACACGCACATTATGACCGCCCACGGCCCGCTGCTGATCTTTTCCGCGGTACTGATCCTGGCCGGCGTGCAACTGCTGGCCTTCGGCCTGCTCGGCGAGATGCAGGTGCGCCATCACCTGGACAATCACCGCACGCCGTACTCCGTGGAACGTGTGTTGCGCTCGCCGCGCAACGAGTTGAAGGAAAACTGACCGTAGAGACCGCGGAGTTTTCCTGGAGAACGCAGAGAAAAGTTTTCCGCGCGAAGGCACGAGGAAAGATTCGCGCTCCCTCGCTGGGTCGCGCCCGCTCGGCATGTATGGTCTTGCCGCCCTCCCAATGAGACCACGAGTAGACTACAATCAGGAATCAGCTTCTTTTCCGTTTCAAGGCATTTTGACCGGTGTCCGATACTTGAACAGGAGCGCCCTTCACCTGTATTGGAATCTCATGACCCACACGGATATTGTAGCGAACGGGTGTGCTTCTGCCAGCCTCGGTGGAAGGCAAGTACCGTCCCAGCCTCAGTTCAAAACGTCGCGCCGAACTCTGTTCTATGTCTGCGCCATCGTGCTTTTATGGGCTGCGGTCTACGGCCCTGGCCTGTGGTCTCCCCCGCTCATGGACGACGCTGATGCCGTGCATGCGGAGGCCTCTCGGGAGATGCTGCAACGGTCAGATTACGTCACCCTGCACACCAACGGCGTGCGCTATCTGGAGAAAGCGCCGCTCCCGTACTGGCTCAATGCGGCCAGCTATAAGATCTTCGGATTCTCTGAATTATCCACCCGCTTGCCGCTTTCACTGCTCGCTTTGGCTGCGGTGCTTGCCGTCTTTTTCCTGGCACGCGACATTGCCGGTGACGAGGCCGGATTGTACTCCGCATTGATCCTGGGAACTGCAATCGGGCCCTATATCTACACGCGATTTCAGATTCCGGACCTCATTGTCGGTCTGTGGCTGACCCTGACAGTTCATCTCCTGTTTCGCAGTTTCGACCAGGAGCGGCCATCCGTATGGCTCTGTTGGGGGATCGCCGCGACCACGGCCCTCAATGTCCTTACCAAGGGACTGATTGGGGTCGTGTTCCCGATTGGCATCCTCGCGATTTACATTCTCATCACCGGCGAATTCGGCCATCTGCGCAAGCTGCGCCTGGGTTCCAGCGCGCTCATCTTTCTTGCTATTGCCGCCCCTTGGCATGTGCTGGCCACATTGCGAAACCCTGCGCAGGGGGCCGCAAAAGGCTTCTTCTGGTTTTACTTCATCAACGAACACCTGAACCGCTACCTCGATAAACGCATCCCGCGGGACTACGACAAGGTGCGGCTGTCAGTCTTTTGGAGCTTGATTCTGGTTTGGCTGATCCCGTGGAGCGGTTACGTGGTGGCGGCTCTCCGGCAGCTTCCGTTGCGCTGGCGAAACCTGCGCGCCGGTATGAGCCGGGAGCAGCGCGCCACCCTGCTGCTGCTCATCTGGGGATTGTTCATCCTGGTATTTTTCAGTTTCTCCACGCGACAGGAATATTACGTTTTGCCCGCCTTGCCCGCGTTTGCCGCCCTGACTGGAATATGGCTGGCGCGCGAGGCCACTTCCGCTCCCGATTCTGGGACCTACCGCCTGGGCCTAATCACATCCCGCGTTGGAGCTGTCGCGGGGGGCATCCTGGGCGTGGCCCTTCTGGCTCTCGCAGCGATTTCTCGTCCTTTGCCCGCAGGAATGGATTTCGCCGATGCCCTGCGGAAGCGGCCGGAGCTGTATGCGCTTTCGTTCGGACACTTCTTCGATCTTACGCCCCAAGCCATGGGCGCCTTCCGCACCCCCCTGCTGATCACCGGGACGGCTTTCCTGATCGGCACCATTTTGAGCTGGTATCAGCGCCGCCGCCTGCGCCACCGGCAAGCCAACGTAGCCCTGGCGCTGATGATGGTTTTCGTCGTTTATGCGGTCCACCTCGCGCTCATCACCTTCCTGCCGGTCCTGGGATCGAAGGCGCTAGCCATGGAGATCAAACACGATATTCGGGCGGGGGATGTGATCGTAGTGGATACCGAGTACTCTGCCGCATCCACGATTAATTTCTACACCGGCAGGCAAATCCATTTGCTGAACAATCGCAAGAACGATCTCTGGTACGGTTCCCTGTTCCCGGACTGCCCCAAGGTCTTTGAGGATGATGCCTCGTTCGCAAAGCTTTGGACCGGACCTCAGCGCGTATTTTTCGTGACCTATGACGCGGAGGGGCCGAAGATACTGAACCGCTATTCGACTCCGGGGTTCGAACTGGCAAGGTCCGGCGACAAGACGGTGTTCAGCAATCGAGGCCCTAGCGCTCCCTAGCCTGCATTATCCATCAGCCAGAATCACTTAACAATTGTCATCCTGAGCGAGGACCGCGCCCAAAAGCGTCAGGCCTGCTTTTGGCCTGACGCAAGCGCGGTCGGAGTCGAAGGACCTCGCGGTCTTCGCATGGAAACTCAAGGTCCCTCGACTCGCGCTCCTCGCGCTCGCTCGGGATGACAGCAGTATCGGGAAAAAACAATCACTCGCTCTTCTCCACCGTCGCATCGATCTCGCCATGCGCCACACGGATGTGGAGCGGGTCGCCGGCACGGACTTGCGCGGAAAACTTCACCAGCTTGCCCTCGCGGTCGAAGACCAGAGCATAGCCGCGCTCGAGGATGTTAAGCGGGGATAGGTCCTGAAGGCGCGCCGTTAACCGTTCCGCCGCGACCCGCCGGTTCAAGGTGACCGCTCGCATCGCGGACGCCAGCGCGCTTCCCTGGCCATTGAGGATGCGGCTCATGCCCGCCAGTTGCCGGCGCAGGTCATGGTAGCGGACGCGAGCGGAGGCGATATCCAGCCGCTGGCGGAAGTGGCTCAGATACTCGCGCTGGGCGCGCGCCAGCCGGTGGACCAGATCATCCACGCGCTGCTGGCGGCGGTTGATCAACTCCGCCATGCGCGCGAATGCGCCGTGCTGCGCCGTCTGCGTTAGCGATTGGCGTCCGATGAGCAAGTGATAGCGGGCCGCGCGCGCCAGGCGGCGGTGCAGGTTCTCCACATGCTCTTCCAGGTCGTGCTTGGAGCGGATGACGATCTCGGCGGCGGCCGACGGCGTGGGCGCGCGCAGGTCGGCGACGAAGTCGAAGATGGTGAAATCGGTCTCGTGCCCCACGGCGGAAATAACCGGGATTGTCGACGCGGCCACGGTCCGTGCCAGACCTTCGTTATTGAAGGCGGCCAGGTCTTCGACGGAACCGCCGCCACGGGCCACGATGATCACATCGACGTTCCGCTCACGGCTGAAGTAGCGCAGCCCGGCGCTGACCTCGACCGGGGCAGCCTCGCCCTGTACCTGCGCGGGATAGATCAGCACGTTCACCGACTCGTGCCGGCGGTGCAGCACGTTTAGGATGTCGCGCAGCGCGGCGCCGCGAGCCGAAGTGATCACCCCAATGCGCCGGGGCAGCGCCGGGATCGGGCGCTTGCGGGAGCTCTCGAACAGGCCCTCGGCGGCGAGCTTGGCTTTCAACTGCTCGAAGGCGATCTGCAGGGCGCCAGCGCCCTTGGGCTCCAGGTATTCGGCGGAAAGCTGCAACTCGCCGCGCGACTCATAAACCGTAATGCGCCCGCGGGCAATCACCTGAAGCCCGTTGTCGGGCCGGAAGCGCAGCAGCCGCGCCTGCGAGCGGAACATCACGGCGCGGATCTGGCCGGCGTCGTCCTTCAGCGTGAAATAGAGATGGCCCGAGTCAGCGGGGCGGAAATTGGAGATCTCGCCCTCGATCCAAACGTCGCTGTATTCGCGCTCCAGGTGCGTGCGCACCGCGCTGACCAGGTCGCGGACCGTCCAGATCCGCCGCGACGGCGGGCTGAAGCTGAAGTCGAATTGGGATTGATCCGACACTGAGGCGAGTCTAAACCCTTTCCCTGACCGGACAAACCTCTTCACCGCAGAGGACGCAGAGGGCACCGAGGAAGAGCGCAGAGGAATTCAAAAGAAGAGTCCAACGCGAAGCCGCGAAGGCGCGAAGGAACGATCTACGGCACCAAATCTCGTGGTTCTGATCATGCGTCGTGTACCCTCGTGCGGCTTTCGTTCTTCTTTTATTACTTAGCGTCTTCGCGCCTTCGCGTTGAAAGTGTCTTCCTCTGCGCTCTTCCTCCGTGCCCTCTGCGTACTCTGCGGTGAATCAGTTTTGCGGGGTGGCTATAATGCGTTTGCCATGCCCAGCTCAGCCAAACACGCGACCGCGGATGTTGTCAGCCGGATCGAGCGCCTGCGCGAGACCATCCGCTATCACGAACACCGCTATTACGTGCTGGACTCGCCGGAAATCAGTGACGCCGAGTTCGACGCGCTGATAAACGAGCTCAAGCGTCTGGAGGCGCAGCATCCGGAGCTGGTCACGCCGGATTCTCCCACCCAGCGGGTGGGCGGCAAGCCGCGCGAAGGCTTTCGCAAGGAGCCGCATTCGACGCCGATGCTTTCGCTGGACAACGCTTACAACGAGCAGGAGCTCCGTGATTGGCATCGGCGAGTCCTGGAACTGGCGGGGCGCCAGCACGTCACCTACGTCTGCGAGTTGAAGCTGGACGGGCTCTCCATGGCCTTGCGCTATGGCGAAGACGAGCACGAGGAGGGCGCATCGAGACTGAAGCTTGCCATCACCCGGGGCGACGGCTCGGTGGGTGAGGACGTCACGCCGAACCTGCGCACCGTGCGCTCGGTGCCGCTGGTGGTGCATGGCAAGGCGCTGAAGAAAGCCGGCCTGCCGCGCGATTTCGAGGTGCGTGGCGAGGTGCTGATCCCACTCACCGCCTTCGAGCGGATGAACGAAGAGCGCGAGCGGCAGAACCTGGCGAAGTTCGCCAATCCCCGCAATGCGGCGGCGGGCGCGGTGCGCGTCCTGGAGCCGAACATCACGGCGCAACGGCGGCTCGACTTCTTTTCCTATTTCGTGCGGACTAACGGGCGCGAGGCGTTCCCCACCCACGCACAGGCACTGGAGGCGCTGACCACCGCCGGGTTCAAAGTCAATCCGCATTGGAGCCTGGCGAAGTCGATTGACGAGGTGTGGCAGTTCATTTCCCGATGGGAGGCGAAGCGCGATTCCCTTCCCTATGAGATCGACGGCATCGTGATCAAGGTGAACGAGACACGGCTCTGGGGCGAGTTGGGTTTCACCGGCAAGGCGCCGCGTTGGGCCATCGCCTACAAGTACGCGGCGCGCTCGGGCGAAACCACCATCGAGGACATTGCCGTGAATGTGGGTCGCACCGGCAAGCTGACGCCGGTTGCCGTCCTGAAGCCAGTTTCCATCGGCGGCACGACGGTGTCCCGCGCCACACTGCACAACATGGACTTCGTCGAGGGGCTTGGAGTTAGGATCGGCGACGTGGTGCTGGTGGAGCGCGGCGGCGACGTCATCCCTAAGGTGGTAAAGGTCGTGTCACGACCAAACGACGAGCGTCAGTTTCACATGCCGCCGGCCTGCCCCGAATGCGGCGGCCACGTGGTGCGGATCGAAGGCGAGGCGGACCACCGCTGCGTCAACGCCAACTGTCCGGCCAAGCTGCGGGAAACCATCCTGCACTTTGCCGCCCGCCCGGTAATGAACATCGACGGCCTGGGCGACGTGCTGGTTGCGCAACTCACCGAGCGAGGCCTGGTGAGGAACGTCGCCGATCTCTACAAGCTGACGAAAGAAGACCTGCTCGGACTGGAGCGCATGGGCGACAAGTCCGCGCAAAACGTGCTCCACGAAATCGCGCAATCGAAGAAGCTGCCGCTGGAGCGGGTAATCTTTGGGCTGGGCATCCGCTTTGTTGGGGAGCGCACGGCAGAGTTCCTGGCGCAGCACTTCGGCAGCATGGACGCTTTGATCGAGGCGGCCATCCGCGACGATGATGCGCAGAGCATTGAGGAGTTACAGCAGGTCGAGGAAGTGGGCCCGAGAATTGCGGCCAGCATCCGTGAGTTCTTCCTGGAGCCCGGTAACCGAAAACTCGTGGAGCGGTTACGCGACGAGGCTAAGCTGGAAGGGTTGACCCTTGCTGGCCGCAAGAAACAACGAGGGGCCAAGCTGGCGGGCAAGACCTTCGTTCTGACTGGTGCCCTCTCCCGCTACACGCGCGAAGAGGCAAAAAAGCTGATCGAGGACGCGGGCGGAAAAGTCTCCGGGGCGGTGAGCAAGAAGACGGATTATGTTGTCGCGGGTGAGGAGGCCGGCTCCAAGCTCGACAAAGCACGCGAACTCGGCGTGAAGGTGATCGGCGAAGAAGCGATGGAGGCGCTGGTTGGGGAATGAGGAAAGACACAATTCTCTAAGATTGGCGAAGGTGCTGGACGCGATCATGGCCGCGGCGTTGAATTAGTGGTATTCGCGCCGGTTGCGGTGCCGGTTGCACCGGAGTTCACACTATTCGTACCACTGGTGCCGCCCGCGACCGTGAGGTGGTCGATCACCTTCCTGTTTCTGGCATAGGACTGAGCAATGCGCATGGCGATCTGCTTTTCCTGCCCGCTGCGTACAGCGCCTTGCAGATCAATGCTTGTGTCGCTGACGTTTACCGCGAGGCTATCGTGAGCGAGCGTGGCTTCGTTGCGCAAGGCGTTGTCGATCATCTGCTGCAGTTGCGGGGATGACGTCCGGCTGCCGTAACTGGCTTCATTCGAACGAGCGGCAGGAGCCGCCGGTGGGACGCCAACGCTTGGGCTCGACGCGCCCTGGTTTGCGCCGGTTCCAGCGGTCTGTGCGGCAGCGCCCGCCGTACCTCCCGCTGATGCTGGCGAGGCGTTAGGGTTGCTCTGCGGCATGGTGCCTTGCCTGCCAGGGTTCGAGGCGGGGTTGCCATCTCCCGCCACGGTTGTGCCGGATTCGGCTTGCGTGTCGCCGGCGATGCTGCCTGCCGTACTGGACTCCCGGCTGGTACCCGTCAGCTCGGACGTAGTGATCGGTTCAACTTTCAGCTTGTCCTTCACCCCACGGACGCCAGGAATCGCGTGCACGAGCTCCTCGGCTTGTTTGCGATCTTCCTTGCGCGGAACCGAGCCCTCCAGGTAAACCACCCCGTTCTCTACGCGCGCCTGAACGTGGCTCATCTCGGACTGGGTGCGCAGCTCCTCGCAGATCTGGCGATCGAGAGTCTGATCGTCGCCCCGGGGCTGTTCCATGCCGGGAGTGGTAGTGGAGGTACCACTCATCCCCGGCTCGCCCATGCCGGGCAGATGCATGCCACCGGGCTGGCCCATGCCGGGCTGCTGGCCACCCATGGGCGTTCCGCCGGGCGCCATCTGCGCCACGCCATAACTGGCGGCCAAAGCGAGCGCCGCCGTGAGTACCAGTTTCGACAGCTTCATGCCTTCCCTTCTCTCTTCAACAGTTGAAACCTGCATCGATAACGTTTGGAATCCGTATCAAAATAATTGTCGGCTCATCCCGGCCAAAGTGGGGTTCTTATCAACGAATGGAGCCCTTCTTTCTCTTAGAAGCGCAGGGCGGGAGCGCGGTTGTTGAAAGCAGCGGGAAATTACGAATTTCTGAAGCTCGCAACTGGCGGCTGGCAGGACCCGAATGGGACCCGGTGCCGTAAATGCAGGGTGGGTTTGACAGATACGTTCCACACGATACAATGAACGAGTAGTCCTTCACCAACAGGCGGGCGTTCCCCCGCTGGCGCACACGCGCTCCCTGGAGTTCCAACGGGCGTGAAGCGGTCGTTGGGACAGAAGCCGAAGTGGCGGAACTGGCAGACGCGCATGGTTCAGGTCCATGTGACCGCAAGGTCGTGGGGGTTCGAGTCCCTTCTTCGGCACCAAATATATTAGAATCAACGGGATGGACGGCTTCCTAACAGCCGTCCTAACGTTTTTGGGGGCGTGCTGCAATTCCATAATCTTGAGTTCTCGCTTTTCTCGGTATTGACTCGCAGGAGATACCGAAATTGGCGAACACCCGAGTTGCACTTTACAAATACATCAGGCTCTCTTCCGGCTCTTGGCGCTACTGCAAGCCCGCCTACGCAAGCAACAACAAATTGAAGCCACATGTCATCCTAACCCCGGATGGAAACACAGAATGCCACGAGGAGGGCAGTATTACCTCGGGTACCGTAATGGCACACAGGTCTGGCAGCCAGTTGGAGCGAGTTGCTGCTCTTCTCTTTCATCACGAAGACCGCACTGAGTAAATATCCCCCGGCAGAGCCGGGGGCTTTAGGATGTGAGCCGCTCAAAGCGGCTGAGCGGGGTCGCTAACGCGGCCCCGACATTCTTGGCCACCTGAAGGTGGCCCCTTCAGCGCCACATGTTCAACTGATCCAGGCGCTTGTCCTCTTCCTCCTGCGTGCGGATGTACTCTCGGATCGATGTCTCGTCCCGCCCGACCGTCGACACAAAGTATCCCCGCGCCCAGAAACTCTGCCCTACAAAATTCTGTTTCCGCCCTCCGTACACTCGCGCCAGATGAATCGCACTCTTCCCTTTCATAAACCCAACCACCTGCGCCACCGCGTACTTCGGCGGGATCGATATCAACATGTGCACGTGGTCCGCCAGCAGATGCCCTTCCTCAATCCGGCTTTCCTTCTGCTCCGCCAGTTTGCGGAACACCTCTCCCAAATACTTCCGCAACTCCCCATACAACGCTTTCCGCCGGCCCTTTGGGATAAACACCACATGGTATTTGCACTCCCATTTCGAGTGGCTTAAGCTTTCATACTCGTCCATCCAGTTTCTCCTTTGCGTGTGCTTCGCGGCTCACGCCAGGAGTTTCTTGGATGGACTCCCGTATCTGTCAAACTTCGCGTGCCTCCCCGGCAGAGCCGGGGGAACTCCCATTTCATTAGCAATCCGATGCCAGCGAGCGCCAGGACAATGGCGATCATGAAATGCTCTGGGATGCCCTGAACGAAGAGTAGACGGCAGCCGTCGCGACAATAATGTTCGCAACCACCACGGGCATGGCACCGATGAGGAAACCGTAAACTACCCAGATGAGAGCAGCTACCGCCTGAATCCTTCGCAGTGTCGTTGCTTGCCTGCAAAAATAGGAACTTGAGAACACTGCGGTTGCAATCCATCCTATCGAGTTAAGCATTGTCATGTGCGCTCTCGACTAATCCTGTTTCTATTTCCGTTTCTGTCGGACGTAGCGTTAACCAGTCTGTTCGAACTTTTGTCCACTCCTGGACGAGAAATCCGTTCGACTCGAAGAATTCGCGAACCTGCGATTGATCCCAGCCAACGACCTTTTCAAGAATCGGAACGAGCATCGCGAGCGCGTTCGAGCTCAGTACTGTGCGTTGCGCGACTCGCGTGACCTTCCGCGTCTCAGACACAGCGATAGTTAGTCCGTCGTCGCCGTTCACATGCAGCATGGCATGGAGATCAGAGCTACCATCGCCGGCGTAAATAAGGTGCCCCGGACCTATCGCCAAGTCCTCCTGCAGTTGGTCGAGACGTGCGACCTTGCCGTAGCCAGCCGTTGTGCGAGCGATCGTCTCAATTTCGCCGGTGGCGTTGTATGTGAACTCGGTCCCGAAGATGTGGTCCGCAGGCACAATGCCCGCGAGGGCGGATTGGACGATTTCCACCGGCGCAGCAGACAGTACGAAGAAATCGAAGTGGTATCCGTCGATACCGTTATCGAGAAGCCTGTAAAGCAGCTCGATGTTCTGTTTAAGAGGAATTAGCTTCCCGACTTGGAGCAGATGCTCGCGGCGAACACGGCTGCGGAATTGCGGATCATGCAGGAGTAAATATGCCAGCTCAGCGCCTTGCTGAACCAAGTTTAGCTCTGCCATGCCGTTCGCCTTACGCTTGAATTCCTCCACGGGAATCTCAAGCAGCTCGCTGAGCACATAACCAGAGTCGTTGAAGCTGAGCGTCTGGTCGAAATCACTGGCAAAAAGGTAACGTTTGACGAAATTATCATTCATATGTAGCCACCGGTTCAGGGCCTAAGTTTCACCGCTGGATTTGCATTGAAAGGATCAGCCTCAAATGCTTGAACCCACATTGTATTTAAGGAGGGCAACGACAACGACCCACAGTGGTTGCCGACGTTGGCTGTTCGCAAGGAGTAAGTTGATTAACTTGCTAGCTGGCCGTTATGAACCAGCCTTGATGAAGGCGAACATTGCACCCTGAGTACATGCACGAACACTCTGGGCGGCGACGGATTGGAAGAGCAACTTCAGCATTCCTACCTTAACGCGCAGCAGCCATATTTTCAAATGCATAATGATGTTTGAAGGCATCAGAATACCGCATCAGCACGAACCATGCCAAACACCTTGACCTTGCCCCCGCAAAATGTATCCCTTAGCGAGCTGCTTTAATAGCGAAATGGGACGAAGATGACAAAGGCGAAACGGGGACGTTACACGCTTGAGTTCAAGCAGGAGGCGGTACGACTTGTTGAGTCGGGCCAGAGCATGGCGGCGGTGGCGCGTAGCCTGGGGGTGGTTGAGCAGACCTTGGGCAACTGGATCAAGGCGCATCGAGCCGGAAGGCTGAAGGGGGCCAGGGGCAAGCCGCAGGTGAGCCCCGAGCAGATGGAGATCAGTCGTCTGCGGGCCGAACTGGCGCGGGTGACGATGGAGCGCGACATCCTGGAAAAAGCGACGGCGTTCTTCGCCAAGGGCCAGAAATGAAGTACGCCTTTATTCAACGCCACAAGCGGGTCTGGCCGATCCGGGTGCAATGCCACGTACTCGGGGTAAGCGTCTCCGGTTACTACCACATCTGGCGCGGCGCCGGAAGATAGCCCAGCACCGGCATTTGAGCGACGACGCGCTCCTGGTCCACATTCGTGCCGCTTATGCAGAAAATCGCGGGGCCTACGGCTGGCCGCGCATCTGGCGGCAACTCGTTACCCCGATTCCCGTCAATGCGAAGATCAATTGGCGGATCAAGGTCAGCGAGACCCTGTAAGTCTCCTTCCGCTGTGATCTGCACCGAGCTAAGGCTGGGAGCCTCCAACCGGGCTAACGTCAGAGCACGAGAAGCGAGCGAACGAAAACCGGCAATGCCCGCGAGCGCACATAAACTCCGGCGCAGTTTCTCATAGACGCGAAGAACCGCAGACTCCGCTGGCGCGGAGCTCGTGCCAGCAACAGCTTCGTAAGCAAGAAGGCGCCGGGCTAAATCTCGCATCTCGGGGGGGGCATTTCTTTGTCTCTGAAAACTGGACCGATTGCCTGAACGCAAAGCGCCTAATTATAGCCGCTTTTTGGGGGCCGACTCCAAAGCCGGATTGCGCCCTATGCGGCGGGGCGTTTTCCGAATGCGACTGATCTTGATTTTGCGTTTGGCCGCCAAGCTCACATGCGTTAACTTGGATGTGTGATGATGCTGTTCCGCAAGTTCCTTGCCGCCCAGTCCTCGTGCATGCCCACCCAGTATGTACGGTGCCACCGGGGCCGGTTTATGAGGGACAGCTAGCACACTACCGCATTCCTTCATACGCGACCCACGGTGGCCTCCACTGTGGGTCGTTTTTATTTTCGGGACCCCCGCCATCGTTTGACGATTACTGCCATTGCCCGAGCCGACATTCCTTGCCGTTCTTAGAGGAGGAGCCATGGAAGACGAAAACGACGAAAACAATGACCAGCTTGAAGCCGCGCGCAAGCTCCTGGCGGAACTCGAGTGCGGATACAGCGCCTTATCGATCCAGCATCGTCGGGCCGTGCGGGATCGCCTTCTTCAAAGCAACAATCTTGCGCAACCGAGCATGGCCCGAGCTGGGTGGATGTTAGTGCGCCGTCCCAGTGATAGCGCAAGAACTCCAAAGCTGTCATCCTGAAGCGAGCGTTCACCGCAGAGGTTTCTCCGCGTCCTCTGCGGTGAAAAGGTTTTGCTGAATTTATGACGATCAAGATCATTGGTGGCGGACTCGCGGGCGCTGAAGCCGCCTGGCAGTGTGCGCAGCGTGGCTTGGCAGTCGAACTCCACGAGATGCGTCCTGCGCGCTCCACGCCAGCGCACCAGAGCCGCGACTTCGCCGAACTGGTCTGCTCCAACTCGCTCAAATCGGAGAGCGAAAACACCGCGCCCTGGCTTTTGAAGGAAGAAATGCGCCGGGCCGGTTCGCTGCTCCTCGAGATTGCGCATGCGACCGCGGTCCCCGCCGGGCATGCCCTCGCTGTCGATCGCCTCGAGTTTGCGCGCAAGGTGACCGAGGCTATCGAAAGCGATCCGCACATCCGCATCGTGCGCGAAGAGGTCACCCGCATCGACGAGGACGACGGCATCACCGTGATTGCCACCGGGCCACTGACCTCCGACGCGCTTTCGACTGAGATCGCGCGCCTGTGCGGCAGTTCGACGCACTTGTATTTCTACGACTCGATCAGCCCCATCGTCGAAGCCGACTCGATCGACCGCGAGCGCGTGTACCTGGCCGCGCGCTACGACAAGGGCACCGCGGACTATATCAACTGCCCGTTTACCAAAGACGAGTACGAGCGCTTCATCGACGCGTTGCTTGCCGCCGAGTCGGTCGAGGCGCGGGAGTGGGAGAAGCTGAACTACTTCGAAGCCTGCCTGCCGATCGAGGAGATCGCCCGCCGGGGGCGAGACACGCTGCGCTTCGGCCCCATGAAGCCGGTCGGTCTGCGCGACCCGCGCACTGACCGGACGCCTTACGCCGTTGTCCAACTGCGGCAGGAGAACCTGCGCGCCGACTCCTACAACATCGTCGGCTTCCAGAACCATTTGAAATTTGGCGAGCAGCAGCGCGTCTTGCGCATGATCCCTGGCCTGGAGAACGCAAAATTCCTGCGCTATGGCCAGATCCACCGCAACACCTACCTCAATGCCCCGGCGCTGCTCACCGATACGTTGCAGATGAAGGCGCACCCGCGGGTGCTGTTTGCCGGCCAGATTTGCGGGGTGGAAGGCTATGTCGAGTCGATTGCGGCGGGCCTGATGGCGGGTATCCACGCTGCTGACCTCGCCTGCGGCGCGGAGCCGGTTGCGCCACCACGAGCCACCGCGCTGGGCTCACTCGCTCACTATGTGGCGCACGCGGATGCAAAGACCTTCCAGCCCGCCAACATCACCTTCGACCTGCTGCCAGCGTGGGAGCAACGCATTCGCGATAAGAAACTTCGACACCAGCTTCAGTGCGAGCGGGCGTTGCGGGAAATCGAGGAGTGGTTACAAAAGCAGGCCACGGCACAGCAGCGATAGCGGCAACAACGGATCTAAACAGATTTTGAAAGAATCCTTTTCACCGCAAAAGGCCCAGAGAAAACCTTTATACAGCAGAGGACACAGAGGACCACCAACCCTATTAGCGGGTCGCAGAACTTGACACGGTTACTCCATATGACCCACTAGCCCGGATAATTCGCGAAGTTGAAGACGCGAGAAGCCTCTTCTGCTACAAACATGTTGCTGAGACAGTGTTTGTGGTAACAGGAAAGGCTTCTGCGTGTTCGACGATAGCACGACACAGTGTTTGTTGTTCGCTGAGAGTTTTGCCAAGCCCGCCGCGTTGCAGTTCGATCAACGGCAAGGCAGTTCCGATGGCGGAGCCATCCTGCTGAAGGCGGCTGACCGCCGCTACGGATTGATCCGGAGTTTGGCCGAATGTCTGCGCGATAAGCGGCAAGCCGGCAAGGTCGATCATTCTTTGCGCGAGTTGTTGGCACAGCGCGTGTTCTCGATTGCCTGCGGCTATCCGGATGCCAACGACTCGGCCCGCCTGTCTGCCGACCCCATTCACAAGATGTTGCTCGACCGCGATCCGGTGGCGGGCCGCGATCTGGCTTCGCAGCCAACCCTGTCGCGCTTTGAAAACGCCATTCGCCCAAGGGAACTCTACCGTTTGGGTGAAGCACTGGCCGATAGCGTGATCGGGCGCCATGCCCAGCGGTTGCGCGGACGCGCCCGCCGCGTCACCATCGACCTGGATCCAACCGACGACCCCACCCACGGCGCCCAGCAGCTATCGTTCTTCAACGGACACTATGACAGCTGGTGCTACCTGCCGGTGATGGGATTTGTGAGCTTCAACGACGAAGCCGAACAGTACCTATGCGCGGCGGTGCTGCGTCCCGGCAACGTGACCGCCGTGGTAGGAGCGATGGGAATTTTGCGTCGCCTGCTGAATATGATCCACTATTGCTTTCCGGGTGCGCGGATCCGCGTGCGCCTCGACGGCGGTTTCGCGCATCCCGATCTGCTCGACTTCCTGGATGCAGAGCCCAACCTTGAGTACGTCATTGCGATGGCCAAAAACGCGGTGTTGAAGCGCAAGGCCAAACCAGCCATGCGGCAGGCCCGCCGGCTCTCGCGGCAGAGCGGAAAGACCGAACACATTTACGGCGAAGCCAACTATGCGGCCCAAACGTGGCCGCAACAACGTCGCATCATCATCAAGGCCGAGGTGGTGCGTGCCGAGGGTAAGAAGCCGAAAGATAATCCGCGCTTTGTCATCACCAACATGAAGCAGAGTCCGCAATGGCTCTATGAAAAGGTGTACTGCCAGCGTGGCGAAATAGAGAATCGAATAAAAGAACTGCACGATCTCCAGATCGACCGCACCAGTTGCAGCGACTTCTGGGCGAACCAGCTCCGCGTGCTGCTCACCGCTGCCGCCTACGTCCTGATGCAGGAACTACGGCTGCAAGCCGCGCACACCAGCTGTGCGCGAGCTCAGGTCTGGACCCTCCGGGAACGGTTGCTGAAACTGGGTGCCCGGGTGCTGGTTTCGGTTCGCCGCGTGGTCGTACACCTGCCCGCGTCGTTCCCGTTCCTGCCCACCTTCCGGCAAGTGGCGCTGGCACTGGGCGCCTCGCCCGGATAACGCGGCCTCGCAACGCCCCGAAACATAAGTTTCAAATGTTGCGCAAAATGGCGTACGAGGGAAAGCTTTGCTCGAAAAGCCACGCCATACCCATTTCGCACACACCCAAGCTCGTCGTCCCCGGTGATCCAACGAACATCACGCAGCAACGCGCATCTTCGCCGCAAAATCGCGGCGCCGACTACCGCTCGCGGCACCTTCACGAATAGTGCAGGCTAGCGCTTATTTGGATGCTGCACGGGCTGCCAAAGAGCCGGAGTGCAGCCATCCCCGCAGACGACTTTTTCGTGCCAGCACTAGCCTTGACGAAAATACGCCACCGGTGACGGTGATTCGTCGCGTGGCCCGCGTTGGTACAGGAGTAGCCAAAGCTTTCAACTCATAGTGTCCGTCTTCAGTTGGTGATGCATACCTTACGATTTCGTAAGTATCCCCATGCAGAGCCGGTGGTTTAGGGCTCGCGAGCCTCTCCAAGAGCGTATCCGCGACCCAAAAACCCGTCCACGGGTACATTCGGGGCCGTGCGCGCAACTGAATCGGGAGAAGGCGTGCTCCCGGAGCTCTCAAATTCGGATGCCTTCCCGGGAGCGCTTGCAGGGCCACAGCGGCATTGGTTTGGTACGAAACATGCAGTTTCCTGTCACGAGCTATGACCAAGGTCTTGCTGTTGTGTTGAGGGCAGGGAAAGACCGGTGCCGGGATGTTCGGGAGACGGCTGTAATTCGCCATGCCGGTTAGTCAATTACGGGAGTACGGCGGTGAGTCGAGGTATCCAACAAGGCGAGCGAAGGGTCTAGGGCTCCTAGTCTGCGGAAAATGAGGAGGTCTTATGGCTATTGCAGCTCAATCTCGCATTTTATTTCAGAACGTTCTGATAGCAACTGATTTTTCCGCTTGTTCACGGGCCGTACTGCCATACGCGCGGAGTCTGGCTCTGCAATATGACTCTACGCTGTTTCTGGCGCACGTAATTCCCACGGAAACGGTTGGGCTCGAAGCGAATGTCGAATCCACGGAAAGCATCGCGTTGCATGAGATGGAGGATCTGGAATCCGACGAGAATCTCCAAGGTCTACGGCATATCCCCCTGATCGAGACCGGCGATGCTTGGCATGTCTTAAGGGAACTCGTACTGAAGCTGGGCATGGACCTGGTGATCATCGGTACGCACGGGCGAACCGGACTCAGCAAAATCGTGATGGGCTCCGTGGCCGAGTCTATTTTTCGGAGTGCACCTTGTCCGGTCCTGACGATCGGCCCCAATGTCCCCTCGTACCACGATGGTGATTTCAAGCATCTGCTTTGTGCCATCGATCCGAACTCTCGAAATCATTATGCGGAGCTTCTTGCCGCCTCAATGGCCCAGAAGCGGGATGCGCGCTTGACCCTCATGCACGTAGCCGAAACCAACGCCGACGCGGATCTCGCCAAGCCCATGCTGGAGTTGATTGCTTCCGAATTCAAAACGATCCAGCCACCCGATACGCTGGTGCAGGCGGGAGAACGCTTCCAAAAGATCCTCAATGCCGCGGCTGCGCGCCAGGCCGACCTGATTGTTCTCGGCGTCGACCGGCCGACGATCATACCGAGCCACCTCACGGAGTTGGCATATCGAGTGGTATTGGGAGCGCCGGTGAACGCACTCATGACCGGGGAATGGGAAACTGACGCCGCCCTGCATTTAGCCTATCGCATGGTATGCGAAGCACCCTGCCCTGTTCTAACAGTGGGACTGGGCGTCGAGAAACCGGCTCCGCGCTGAAGATGGCACGATTCGTAGCGTGAGAACTTCGCGGGCGCCTCGGTATAGTACCGAGGCGCCGGGGTTTCTCACGCCTAAGAGTGTGTGACTTTCGCATGTAAGCTAGTGTAGTGCGTCACAAATACCGCACATTAACGGGGCGCTTGTTTGAAAGGGCGCGGCTTCAGCCGCGCCGTAAGTCGGTTGTTATTCGCAGCCGCTTTATCGGCTGAGGGCCAATGCGCTCAGCGTCAGGATGACAACCGATACTTATTCAACGTATTTGCGGGACGCGATCCTAGCAGATGTGGGAATTTTAGGAACCCACATCTGCCAGAAGCGGGTAGATGTGGGGCACCGTCCCTGTTTTCCGCACCCAATTTTTCGAGAGGCAACAAGTCATACGCTCTGCGTCTGAGCTTTGGTTTCCCGCAGAAAGGATGCGTAATTGCCTTCCACAAACTGCTGCACATAGGAGCGCATTATCGCCTGGCTGGACATGTACATATCGAGCTGGCTGGCGCAGGCCATGAGTCGTCCCAGAATGTCCAACCGGCTCTCGACAGCTTCCGCGGGCGCATTCTTGAACCACGCATTGACCACATCGCCGCGCCGGTTGGCGACAAAGCCATAATGTGCCAGGCATGCCTCGATAAAGCAGGCCCTCAGGTTACGCCTCTCCTGGTTAGAACCTCCTCCGGCGAACCGGAACGAAATGTAGTTGTGGCCGGCGACATCGGAAAGACAGGTATCCAGAAGCGTGAAGTGATAGGCCAACCGGGAGTTCAAGTTCAAGTATTCGTCCGCCACTAGGAGGTAGCTGCGGTCTCCCAAAGCGCGCATGGCGGCCGATTGCGACACGATCGAACTCTGCATGACCGAATGCACATCGCTGAGACTGACGGGCATACCGCGTCGCCAGCTTACATCCGGATGAGTAAGGCCGCGCCATAGCGCCTGAAAAGGCCGGGACACAATCTGAGTTGGCGCCACATCCGGGCTTGCCGGATCCTCAAGCGCGAGCCCTCCGCCCAAATCCAGTACATATAGCCTGATAGGCACTTGGGCAAGCAGCCGCTTCGAACACTGGGCATTGTTTTCCATCTCGATGTCGTTCACGGCGAACATGGCTTCCACCCCCTTCTCGTGGCAGAAGCGAAGTACGTCGTGGGCCGACTGGCAGCCGCGCGGACGAAAGTCCGATGCCGCGGGATCGAGCAGATGAAGGACCAGCAGCCGACGATTGATGGGATCGGCATGCTCGGATCGCTCGCGATAACGCTCACGAATAATCGGCTCAATCACTTGGGTGGGCCAGAAGTTCCCCGCATAGACGCGCGGTTGCACCGCATCGAGACTGACCGGGTCGCCGTTTCGAAGGCGCTCAAAGGCACCGTTCAAACCAAACACGGAAGCAATTCTCGCCTCCCGTAAAAGAGCGGCGGCATGCCCGGCAACGCTACCCGTCTCGGTGACTACTCCCACCACCTTGGGAAAGACGCTGACGATGCCCGGCGACGCCTTGTGCAGAAACAGAATGGCTCCCGACGGAGTCTCCCTCAAGGAGTTGAGGTCCTCTACCAGGCATGCCGGTCCCGAAACTCGCCCCGGATAAACGGTTCGGCCACCAGTCAAAATCGGTTCACCCTTGGGCTGCCCTTTGGCCAACACGGGTGAGTCGGCCAGCACCAGCGGCCGGGACTGCACGATCCATATTTGTCCTGAGTGATCGATAACCCATTCGATATCCTGCGCAGTTCCAAAATGCTTTTCGATTTGCAGCGCCAGTTCCGCCAGGGCGCTCAGTTCTCTGGTGCTCAGGCTTGGCGCCGTAGCCAGCGCATCGTCAAGCGCCCTGCGTTCGATCCCGCCCCATGAGGCAAGGGAAATCGCCTCCTTCTTAAGGGCGATGCTCTGGTCAATCACCGCGTAGGGCCGCTTGCGCGAGAGCACAAAGAGGTCTGCCGGGGCACGGCCTCCAGCGATGTCGAGTGCAAGGCCATGCGTCGACGTAACCCATAGCGTGTTGCTTCGGGCGTCTTGTGGATCGTGGGAATAGAGGATTCCGGACGCCTTCGCGGGTACCACGGCAAGACACAGGGCTGCCATTGGGGAGTCGATTTCCGACAGGCCGGACGACAAACGATAAAAGAGCGCGCGTTCGCTGAAGCGACCGGCTACGACCCTCTTATAGCCCTCAACAATCTGGTCCACTGGAACATTCAGAAGGCTGACAAACTGTCCCGCAAAACTGTATTCGCCACCCTCACCTACCGCACTCGACCGGACCGCGATCGCGGCCCCGCTCGCCGCCAGTTGGCGCCCGCGTTCGGTCAAAGCAACCTCCACATTGCGCGGGACAGGCTGACCCATAACCAACCCGGTGAGTTTGGCGGAGACATCCGCCAGGCTGGCAGGATTGTTCAAATCAATGTTTCGCGTCAAGTCGCGGATCTGTTCCCAACAGCTCTTGCCGCAGAACTGATGGTAGGCCTCCGCGGTGATGACATATCCTTCCGGTACGGGCAGCCCCAGCCGGTTCTTGATTTCGCCAAGGGCCGCGGCCTTCGACCCTGCTTGGGCCACCGCGCCCATGTCAACTTGAGTCAGGGATGCCGAGACATCCGGATTGTGAAACTCCTCACGCGTGGCGATGTATCGTTCCACCTCCGCTCGCTGGGCTTCCACCGTCTTGGTCAGGTCGCTGTAACTGTAGCCAGTTAGCTCCTCCAGTCTGGCTACTACCGTTTTGGCCTTCTCGAACACCGATGCGACCCGGGCATCCAGCAAGGCTCGGGTAGGAACCGTAAACTGTAGGTCCTCCTGGATTCCGGACAGAAGTTCCAGACAGTCGGTATTGAGTGCCAAAAGCTCGCGAAAACTGTTAAAGCGCCGGCGGATTCTCTCTTGAGCTGCCGCCGGCGCCTCGGTTTGATGCTGCTGTTTGTGCCACCACGCCATCGATTTCCCTTGCGCGTCGTCCTGCAGGAAGGTTCTGCCCTCCTGTGGCTCAGCTCTTCATGATGTTCGTCTTGGTGACGTTCATCAGCCGAAGTGCCTGGCCTGGTTCTTTATAGTAATAGCGAACGGTGTCACCCGATTTCCAGACATCAGCGGGCAGGGCGAAATACTCATCCGCCACGGTGAGCGTGACCAGCTTCTTCTCTCGCCCGGAATACAGAGTGATCGTCTTCTTCTGCCGGTCGATCGCAGGAAATGATACCCCCTTGACCCGGGGATCATCCCAGCTCACGTCCGCCACTACGGACAATGGCGTGTAGTTGATGGTTTTTATGGTCTCCGATTGCACATCGAAGAACACGAGTTGGTGGTTCTTGGTATCAAGCTGCAACCGCTTGCCAGCCTCGGGCGCCGGACCCATTTCTTTCGGGTCCTGTGGAACCCGGATCGCCAAAGGAGGCAGCACATTGGGTTGTGGCGGTTCAGTAGTTGACTCTCGAATGATGGTGACCACTCCTTGCTGTTTGTCGTAGGCGATCACCCGTCCCTGGTCAACCTTGCCGAAATTGGAACATCCGGCCAGCCACAGTACCGGGATACAGCCCAGAAGCAGCCATAGTCTTTTTGCGCGAATTGCCATGATTTGGGCTCCTTCTAATAAGCCACCGAGGCTCGGGCTTTTAGGGCCCGCTGCCGTGAGCGTTCTTCGCTGGCGCCTTTGAGGAAAGCGATCAAGATGTAGAACGAGATAGCGGAGACCAGCCCGAGAATCAGGACAGTCGCCACCATGTCTGTCACTGGCGCAATACTCTTGTAAGCGGCAGAGATCAGCTTCAAGATCACGGATAATCCGCAGCCCACAACGGCCACGCCGAAGAAGATGCGAATTCCGTATCCCTTCACGTACTTGGTGGCTACGGTACCGATTTGCGCTCCCACTGCGGCGCCGAGCAGCATGACCAGAGCCGCTAACAACTCAACTCTGCCTTTGTAGCCGTAGGTGGCTGCGCCATAGAGTCCGGCTACCGCCACATTAAAGAGATCCGTGCCAACGGCGACATGGGTGGGACAGCCGATCAGGTAAATCAGGGCCGGCATGCAGATTAAGCCGCCGCCGATGCCAAGAAATCCCGCCAGCAATCCGGTGCACACGCTGACGGCAACCGGCAGCCAAAGTGAGCAGTGGACGCCGGCTGTAGGAAAGGTGACCATGGGTGGAAGGTTGATCGCGTGCAGCTTCTTGTACCATTCAATCCCCGTCGCCATGCCGTCGAGCTTGCGGCCGCTTGCCAGCGCCTCCCGCTCTTTCTTCCTACGCTTGGCGATATCGGCGAAGACCATCCAGGCGATCAGGGCCAGCAACACCACGTAGACCGAGCGGACGTAGAGGTTGACCTTCCCGAGTCGCTCCAGCCACATAATGCCTTGGGCGCCGATTTCAATTCCCACCACTGTGCCCAAAATCATGGTGGAGCCGAGCTTGAAATCTACGTTGCCGAATTTGGAGTGCCGCATCGTGGAAATCAGCGATTTCCCGGCCATATGGGTCACATCCGTACCGATGGCAAAGGCCATGGGAAACCCCAGGATGTTCAGGCCCGGGGTGACCATCCACGCCCCGCCTTGACCAAAGAAACCGCCGATGATGCCGACCCCAAATCCGAGAATAATTAATCCTGGCCAGAAGATTGGGACGCCAGCGATGGGCATCAATATGTGTAACCAGTCCATATCCGTCTCCTGTTCTGATCGCGAGCCTTAGTGCTCGGAAAGGCTTCTCTTTTTCAAATCGATACCGATACGAGACATCACCTGATCAGCCAGGGTGCCCAGGGTGACCCCCGCCAGCGGTATGCAAATGACCGTGACGATGGCAGACACAAGATGTCCCTCGTTGTAAAGATTCGCCCACCATGCTTGCCATCCGTGAAGTTTGCGGGTGTCGGCGACCAGAATGATAAAGTCGGCCTTTTCCTCCGCCAGTAACTGCACCGGAAGCAGCAAGAACAGCGTTGTACATAGCTTTGCTAACCTCGACATACGCTCCCCTCTAATTCAGGTTGAATAACTCCGGCATAGAATTGCGCCTCCCACTACCCCAGTGCTAGATATGGCACGGTTGACGATTGGTGCGACCGTCCCGAGTATGAGCCGCCACGGGTACCGATCCTTTTGCCACCCGCTAGCCGGGAATTACTGAAATCGGCTCACGTCTTCTGTTAAAGCAATCCTTCGTCCAAAGCTGCTCTTCCTCGCGGAAGGCTCGTAAGTCCTGCTATTCCAAAGGGATGGGGACATCGGTTTCGGACGGGGTATTAGGCGCGCGGCGAGCGCGGCGAAATTCCGCCAGCTGCTTCGTGGCTACGTCTCTCACGTCCGTGATGATGCTCACAGCCCAAGGCGAAATTGGAGGCTACCCTGCCTGTGCGGATTAGTCCCAGCTCCGCACTGGCACGAGGGAACATGAGTCCCCAACCGGCGCCCCTTGCCGAGCGGCAGCAGTTGTTGCGCGATGACAGCTATCTGGAACTGCTGCTCGAAATTAACAACGCGCTCGTTTCCACCCTCAGGCTGCCCGACCTGTTTGGCGCCATCTCCAGTGCTCTGCAAAGAGTAGTACGGCACGATTACTGCAGCCTGATTCTCTATAACTCCAAGCTGAACGAATTGCGCGTGCTGGCCCGGGATTTCCCTCACGGCGTCGGCCTAACCCTAACGGAATTTCCGGTCAGGATTGAAGGCTCCCCGGCAGGCGAGGCATTCACCCAGCGCACCGCGCTGTGGGTAGAGGATTTGAATCTGCGCCAGTTCCCCAGCGAGTCCACCCGCCGGCTGCTGACAGAGGGAATCCGCTCGGCGTGCTGGCTACCGCTGGTCCACGGCGAACGCTGTCTCGGCGTGTTGTGTATCGGCAACCGCCGGCCCTCGGCCATGTGCGACGCAAGCCTGGTGTTGCTGACCGAAGTCGCCGGCCAGGTGGCCATCGCGGTAGAAAATGCCCTTGCTTTTGAGGAAATCAAGGAACTTAAGAACCGGCTGGCCAAAGAGAAGAGTTATCTGGAAGACGAGATTCGCGCCAACTACGACTATGAGGAGATGGTCGGCAACAGCCTGGAATGGAAACGGGTTCTGGAGGAGGTGGAGACGGTGGCCTCCACCGATGCCACGGTCCTGATTCGCGGCGAGACGGGCACCGGCAAGGAACTGATCGCTCGCGCCCTTCACGAGCAGAGCCCGCGCCGCGAGCGGACTTTCGTGAAACTGAATTGTTCGGCTGTGCCAACCGGTCTCCTGGAAAGTGAATTGTTCGGCCATGAAAAGGGCGCCTTTACGGGCGCGATTTCGCAGCAAATCGGCCGCTTTGAACTGGCTCATAAGGGCACGCTGCTGCTGGATGAGATTGGCGACATCCCCCTGGAACTGCAACCCAAGCTATTGCGGGCGTTGCAGGAGCGACAGTTCGAACGGTTAGGTAGCGGGCATACCATCAAGGTGGACGTTCGACTGATTGCGTCCACGAACCGCGATTTGCAGGAAATGGTGGGGCAGCGGCAGTTTCGCGACGATCTCTATTACCGCCTCAACGTATTTCCAATTGTGGTGCCGCCCCTGCGGGCGCGGCGGCAGGATATTCCCGCGCTGGTGCGCTATTTCGTCCACAAGCACGCAGGCAAGATACGGCGGCGCATTGACCAGATCCCAGCAGAGGTTCTGGAGCAATTGCAACGCTGGGAGTGGCCGGGCAATGTTCGTGAACTGGAGAATTTTGTCGAGCGCGCGGTAATTCTGTCCCGGGACGGCATGCTGCGCATCCCTACGGGAGAATTGCAGGGAGCAGTCAAGCCGGAGCCGACTACGCTGGCCGAGATGGAGCGGGAATTCATCCTGAAAGCCTTGCGCGAGTGCGGCGGCATGATCGGTGGTCCGGCCGGGGCGGCGGCGCGCCTGGGTATGAACCGCACCACTCTAAACTCGCGCCTGCGGAAACTCGATATTAGCCGCGCCTCGCTGTGACGGATAAACACCACGTATGGCGAATTCTCGCCACCACGCACCTTCTTCGTTCGACCTGTATCGTTTTCTCCCAACCCTAGGGTATAGGTTTTCCCAATCAGCCATTATTCGGCAGCTGGCGTGCACTATGCGTAACCGCCATGCTACGAATCACGATCGAAGCGTCGCCGAAGCAAGTCACACTCAAACTGGAAGGCAAATTGAAAGGCATATGGGTGGAGGAGCTGGAACGGGTCTGGCAGAGTATCCGCAGCCATGGTGAACGCAAGACGGTTTGCGCGGATCTTAACGCGGTAAGTTTTATTGATGACCGCGGCAAAATTGCTTTGGCCCTTATGAAGTGCGCTGGCGTAGATTTGCGGGCAGAGGATCCGGTGATCAAAGCAATCCTTGAAGAGGCTACGCAGCACGGCTGCGGAGATAACGGTTCGGAACATGGCTAACCTCGGCTGCCGGTGAGTTACGCCTACGGCCACAGTTGCTCTCACAGGACGCATCTTCTGATACCGGAAGGCTGTTTCGGTGAGATTCACACTGCGGTTGATGGCTCTTGGATGCTGGGCGGGATGGAACGGACACACCCACGGTATCATGGGGTGTTTAAGCTATTGATTAAATAAAAGGTTGGTGCCGAAGAAGGGACTCTTTCAAGCCAAGTCCTTCCTGAACAGCAGGTTAGCATTCTAGGCGCTTCAAGACAGCTCCGCCACGTTTTTCCGAAAATCAAAAACACAGCCCCGCTGGCGAGGGCCGACTTCACGTTGACGAAGCCGGCGTTGCGCCCCAGATCGTAGATCCCGTAGGGATAGGCGCGAGGCACTTCAGGACCGGGAAAATCGGTAGTGGTGCAGTTTGGATTTCCACAGGCAGGGGGTATAATCCTGTGATCCCTCTTGTGCCAGACAATCCAACCGCAATCAGATCAACGCCGCAATGCAAGGGGCGGTGGAGGTGTGTGCGGGCATGGCTGACAATCTACCGACCCAGCAAGGACGACCAAAGCACCGCTTGGGATTTTACGGGCAGCGATTTCGACAATATTTCCACGAGTTTTCGGGGCAGCAACGGATTTTCTTACTCGTGCAAATATCGATCTTCGTTTGGGCATGGTTCCTTTGGCGGCATCTTCCTAATCCCGGATGGGCGGTGGCGATCCTGGCCGGGGTGGCTGCTGTGATGAGCGTCCACGGCGAAATGCGCGGGTGGCAGAAGGCCATTTGGATGATGCTCATAGGATGCCTACTTATCATCGAATTGCGCTCGATCTCGAACGATCGCGCAGAGAGCGACAAGCGAGCATTGGCCGAGCGCCAAACTCAAGACCTCGCCTTCAAGGGAGTTCGGGATGCACAGGACGCCGATTTCAAGGTTACCGCCGGGGCTCTTTCGAATGCAATTGATGGCATCCAATCGACATTGAAAGCCGCAGATGTGACCCTCATCCAAACACGACCCCATGCGGCAATACGATTTGATCGGATTGAATTTGCTGGTACTAAGCCATCAGAAATCAAAGCGAAGACACCATACGGCTTCAACTATTACTATGTAAACAGAGGAGCACAGACAGCTACAGGCATAACCGGGTTAGTGCAAATATATGTTGCTCAAGCTGACAACAAAGAAGTGCAGATTCAATTAAGCAGGCAATTTGAGGAAGCTTGGAACCTGGGCACCTTGCGGCAGAAATCTCCCTCCATCCTCGTCCCCGATACTCCCGTCTTTGGCTCAATAGAGAGAACGTTTACCGACGAAGAAATCCTGAGTCTGAGTCCAAAAGGAACTATCTATTATCTTTTGCGCTTTGAATATTCAGATGAGACTGGGAGATGGAGGACTGATGTGTGTGAATCGCTTCAGCGTTCATCTGCTACAAATATCAACACGAACGTATTTCACACATGTTCAGTATTCCAACGCTTCCGATACCCAGCTAAGCGGCATTGAGCGGTTAATCGGCAATCAATGCCTCAACCAGGTCCCGTTGTCAGGTCGAACACGCTTCTCTCTAGAGCGTGTTTCATAAATGGGTTCGGCCTCAACTCAGATACTTACGTACAAAGCGGGTGAACTGATGAGCTTCTGTCATGAAGAAGCGGCAGAAGCTGTTGACGGACGAGCAGTGGCAACTGATTGAGCCTTTGCTTCCCGAACCGAAGCGCCGACGGGACAACCGGGGGCGACCGTGGGCACCGAACCGGGCCTGTTTTGAAGGCATTCTGTGGATTCTGCAAACCGGAGCGGCATGGCGGTTTCTGCCGGACGAGTTCCCCTCGCCCGCCACCTGTTGGCGGCGGCTGAAGCGGTGGGAGGACCAAGGCGTCTGGCTGGATGCGTGGCGCGCCTTGCTCGGTGCGCTGGATGAGGAAGGGCTGCTCAAGTGGGACGAGACCTTCCTGGATGGCAGCTTCGCGCCGGCAAAAAAAGGGGCGCTGCCGTCGGTAAAACCAAGCGGGGCAAGGGAACGAAGTGGATGGTACTGGTCGACGGTCAAGGTCTTCCGCTGGGAGTTCGGCTGGAAAGTGCCTCTCCGGCAGAAGTTACGCTTGCGGAAGCCACGCTCGCCGAAGTCCGCGTCCCGCGCCCGCAAGGACGGCCGCGGCAAAAGCCCGAGCGCATAATCGCTGACCGTGGTTATGACTCCGACCCGCTGCGTGAGCGACTGAAGAAGCGAGGCATCGAGCTGATTGCGCCTTACCGCAAGAACAACAAGGAACGGCGCTACGAAGATGGCCGTAAACTGCGGCGATACCTGCGCCGCTGGATAGTGGAGCGAACCAATGCATGGCTTGGCCAGTTCCGCCGATTGCTGGTTCGTCATGAGCATCTGCTCTCCACCTACCGCGCCTTCTTCTACCTTGCCTGTTTCTGGATTACGCTGAGGCGCTGTTTATGAAACACGCTCTAGTCAGGGCACGCCGTGGAAGATTCTCGGCAAGTACCGTGCCGCCAGTTCTGCTCGTATTCATCGACAAATCCCTTGATATGCCGTCTCCGGACCTCTAATTCGGGGTCTTCCAGCGGATGGCGGATCGTTTCTTCGTCTGCCTCGGCCAGCCAAGCCTTGCAAGCCTGATACTCGCGTTCGTTGACGATGAAGTCGTTCTGGAGTGAGGGTACGGGTTTCATGTCAGCGGCCATTAGCTTGTCGTCCGTATCCATTCGAGCAACTGCAGGGTTGACGGATTCGGCGAGCCGAGGATAAGTTAGTTCGCTGGTTTTGCGGCGTAGGCGGCGGGGGTGAGGTCGGCCAGGGATTGGATGGAGCGGTCGGCCATGCCGGGCAGCACGTCAGCCAGGTACGGGCGGATGGGCATGCCGAGTTTGCGGCAGCTCTCGACGATGCTGAAGATGGCGGCGATTTTCGGGCCGGCTTCCTTGCTGCCCAGATGCAGCCAGTTGCGACGGCCAATCGCGATCGGGCGCATCGAGTTCTCCGCCCAGTTAGTCGAGAGTTCGATCACCGGGTGCTGCATGAAGCGCGTCAGCTTTTCCCAGCGTGTAAGCGTATAAGAGACGGCCTTGCCCGCCGCAGACTTCGGCAGCACACGATCCTTCATCTGCAGGAGCAGGGCATGCAACTCGTCAAGCCGAGCGGGCGCACGCTCCTGCCGCAGCGCATCGCGCTCTGCGATCGACAGGTTTTGCTCGCGCGCCTCGCGATCGATTGCAAACAACGCGTCCATAAGCACGACAACGCGCGCCGAGTCGACGTCGGTCTTCGACTTGGCATTCACCTTGACTGCTTCGATGAACTTTCTTCTTGAGTGAGCGAGGCAGCACGCATGGATCATGCCTTCGGCACCGACCTTTTCGCCGTATGCGGCATACCCATCGGTGTGTAATATGCCGCGATAATCTTGAAAGACCTTTCTCGGCACCTCGCCGCGGCGCGTCATCTCGAAGTCGAAGACCACGCCCTTGCCTGGCGAGCTGTACTGCCAGAAGTAGGCTTTATGGTTCTCGCCTTTCTTTTCCGGCGTCTGCACTCCGACGTAGGTTTCGTCTGCCTGGATGTAATCGCCGGCAAGCAGATCGCGCTTCGTCCGGTCAACCACGGGGACCAGCAACTCGCCCACGCGCAGCACCGCATCGTCGATCGTGGTCAGCGCCACCTCGATGCCGAGATCGCGCAGGAGCATCGCCCGCTGGCGATACAGCGGTAACGCATCACAGTACTTTTTCACAACGAAGTCGATGATCACTTCGTCGGAGAAGATCGACTTGGGCGCGATGCGCTCAGGTACGGCAGCCGTCGCAACCCCGTGCATGGCGCACGCCGCACAGGCACGCTTCTCGCGCTTGATGACGCGAACGAAGTGAACGGCCGGCTTCTTGCCCAGCACTTCGGTCTCCTCGTAACCGATGACGCCGGTCTCGCCGCCGCACAGGCCGCACTTGCACTGCTCCGGCGTGCAGGCAATGATCTCCTCGACACGTTCCAGATGGGCGGGCAATTGGTTGCGGCCGGGATGCTGCTTCCTCTTGCGCCGTGGCTTGTCGTCCTCCGCGCTGTTCTGCCTGCTGTCGGGCAACGGGCCGCGGTTGATCTCGGATTCGATTTCTTCGCTCGATACCGCAGGCTCAAGATCCAGCATCTGCAACTGAAGATCCGAGAGCTTCTCGCTGCGCTTGCCGTACTTCCGGATGCGCTCCAAGCGAAGCTCCTCTTTCAGCTTCAGCACCAGCATCTCAGATCTTGCAAGCGCCTGCTGATTGCTCACAAGCAGCGTCTCTTTCGTTGCAAGATGCTGATCTTTCGCTTCCAACTGCTCCTGCAGTTGCGCGATGATCGCGGCCGCAACCGGATCAAGCACCACGGGCAGAGACGACTTGGACGCTGGATTCATCTATTCACATAATCGCAGATCACGCTGTGGATATGTCATCGAATCGCCTGTATTCATGCGGTCTTTTGCGCTTTTTCCGGATCGCTTCCCACGCGCTTGCGATACCACTTGCGCTGCTTCGTTCCGGTCAGATCGATACCGCCGATCAACAGCGCAAACTCCTCGCGGCTTAACTGCACACGCCCGTTTTCGGACACGGGCCAGTGCAGCCGGCCTTGCTCCATGCGCCGCGCGCAAACCCAGAGGCTGTTGCCATCGAAGAAAAGGATCTTCATGCGATCCCTTCGTTTATTGGAAAACAAGAACAGATGGCCGCTTTCTGGATTCTCCTGCAACTGGCCCACAACAAGACCATACAGACCATCGAAGCCGAGACGCATATCCGTAGCAGCGGTGGCGACATAGACGCGCGTTGCCGCACCCAATCCCAACACCGCCTTACTCCTGTTCCAGAACTGCCATCAGACGCATCAACGTCAGCGTATCGAAGCCGCTGACCACGCCGATGCGGCGGCCGCCGGTCAGCTCGACAAATAGAGTCGCTCCCTGGCGCGCCTCCGGCCGTGCCACCGCGGGTTGCTCCACCAGTTCCAGCGGAACGAATGTAATGCTGTGTGAGGATGCCGCATCATCTGGAACCGCCGCGTCAGCGGTACGCATGCGCTTGCGGTAGTTGTCCAGCGTCGCTAACGAAAGACCATGCCGACGGCAAAATGCCTGCCGCGCCAGTCCGCTCTGTTCATACTCCGATACCAGCCGCGCCGCCTCTTCCCGGCTCCGCCGACGTCTCACTTTCTGCTCTTGCGGTTCAGTCATGAACCAACTACATCACAGTCAAATGCGCGGCGAAAGAATGGACTTGCCCGAACGCGTACTGTCGTCCTGCTTCCTAATCGGTAGAGAGCCCCCCCGGCTTAACCTTATTGGGCCTGACCATTTGGTCTGGTACCCCACTGCCGGGGTAAGCAGCAGAAGTGTGACCAGGTTTTCTTACCAAGACTCCCAAGCGTTCTACCGAAATCGGTGGTGTTTACCCGGCCCGTTGCTTATAGGCTTTCGTTGTGCGCTTCTGCCAATACCTGCGAAGCTGAGAAATCGAGAATACTTTGTGAGAAGGGGATTTCACAACATTGTGGAACAGGTATGTCGAATGACGAGTTGCAGGGCTATTGCCGCATAACCGTTAGTGCCAGAAGACCCTGAACCTCTTTTCCCCAATCGTCGGTTTCGCGGTTGAATACGACTTCCCTTCGCTGGTCGGAAAATCGCGGGTCTAGCAGTAAAAGTTTGAGGATGACATATTGCCGCCTTCCGCTGTAATAGGCAGTTTCGTTGACAATTGCTCCGTACAGAACGTAGAAGTGCGACTTCCACTCGACGAGGCAAGCATGTTTGTCCCGCAGAGCGCCGACAATTAAAGCAGGGATAAAAATAGCGTCTTGCGGAACATACTCCGCACTAACCCCGATGGGCAGGCCGTCGCTCAAAAGATGCCGTCCCTGCAACTTGGCACTGAGTTCCTTCAACGACCGGGGTTCTGAGAGTACCGCGTCTCCAAGGGCAGAGTATTTTCCGCAGCACACGGCTTGGTCCTGGAGGACTGTCTCCAGCTCCGTTGCGAGCACCGCGGATGAGTCAGTCGAAGCAGCCGTTAGCGACGGTAGATTGGCGATGCGGACCTCTTGATTAGTGTGAAACCACACGATTGGGTCCGTCGGTTCGTCATCTTGTCCATTGGCGAGGCAGGAAACGGAGATCAAGAGAGCGGAAACCGCGAGAACACGGAGCCTTGCCACAATTACACCTCCAGTCTGCACCTTTATTGATTAATTGTAGCTGTGCTGACATCAGAATGTGGGACAGTCCGTAATTGGCGTGAACAGCCCTTCACGCCACTTTTTCTCAAATCCTAAGTTGGTCCTTACCAACAAGGTCCGGCCAATGATTCCTCAGAGCCCTCTGCGCCCGTGGGTTAAGTGGTTTGCATCACTTTGGCCCGTTCCGCGTGCAGGTTCTGCAGGGCGTACACGTTGATTTCGCCGCGCTGCAGTTCGGCGATGCCTTCGACGGCGGCGCGGGCGGCCGCCAGGGTTGAAAGGGTCGGGATGCGATGGGTAATCGCCGCCCGCCGGATGGCCCTCTCGTCGAAGTAGGGATCCGCGCCATGCGGCGTGTTGATGATCAACTGGATCTTGTCGCCTTTGAGCAGGTCCACCGCATTGGGCCGTCCCTCCTTGACCTTGTAGACGCGCTCCACGTCGAGGCCCGCAGCTTGCAGGATATCGGCGGTGCCGTGCGTGGCCACCAGTTTGAATCCCAGTTCGGCGAATTTTAGCGCGACCTCCGCGATCTGGGCTTTGTCGCGTTCGTTGACGCTGACGAACACCGATCCGCGCGTGGGCAGCGACTGCCCGGCGGCCAGTTGCGCCTTGGCAAAGGCTTCGCCGAAGGTTCGTGCCACGCCCATCACCTCGCCGGTGGACTTCATCTCCGGGCCGAGCACCGTGTCCGCGCCCGGGAACTTGATCCACGGGAACACCGGCGATTTCACGTAGTAGAAGCTGCCCGTGTCGAGGTCCGTTTCCTGCTCTACGTTCTGCGGCAGGAACTCACGCAGCTTGCGCCCCACCATCAGGCGCGCGGCAATCTTTGCCAGCGGCACTCCGGTCGCCTTGGAGACGTAGGGCACGGTGCGCGAGGCGCGCGGGTTTACCTCCAGCACGAACACCTTGTCGCGCTGGATGGCGTACTGCACGTTCATCAATCCGACCACGTGCAGCGCCCGCGCCAGCTTGCGCGTGTGGGAGCGCATGGTGGCCATCAAGTGATCGGGAATATCTACCGCCGGCAGCACGCAACTGGAGTCGCCGCTGTGGATGCCGGCTTCCTCTATATGCTGCATGATGGCCGCGACCACCACGTCTTCGCCATCGCTGAGGCAATCGACGTCAACTTCTACTGCCGCTTCCAGGAAGTGGTCGATCAGCACCGGACGCTCCTGCGAGTACTCGACCGCCTGCTTCATGTATTGCGTCACGCCGGCGTCGTCGTAGGCAATGACCATGGCCCGTCCACCGAGCACGTATGAGGGCCGCACCAGGACCGGATAGCCGATGCGGTTGGCCACCTTCAAGGCCTCTTCGATGCTGGTCGCCGTGCCTCCCGGAGGCTGCGGGATATCGAGTTCGTCGAGCAGCTTGCCAAAGCGTTTGCGATCTTCCGCCAGGTCGATCGACTCCGGCGCGGTGCCGATGACGTCCACTCCGGCGGCCCGCAGCGGCAGCGACAAGTTCAGTGGAGTCTGGCCGCCATACTGCACGATCACCCCGACGGGAGCGCCGTTCTGGGTTTCGTGCTCATAGACGGCCAGCACGTCTTCCAAGGTCAGCGGCTCGAAGTACAGGCGATCGCTGGTGTCGTAGTCGGTCGAGACCGTCTCGGGATTGCAGTTGAGCATGATGGTCTCGTAGCCGTCCTCGTGGAGCGCGAACGAGGCATGGCAGCAACAATAATCAAACTCAATTCCCTGCCCGATGCGGTTGGGACCCGCGCCCAGGATGATTACCTTCTTACGCTCGGTAGGCGCGGCCTCGTCTTCCTCTTCGTAGGTCGAGTAGAGGTAGGGCGTGTAGCTCTCGAACTCGGCGGCGCAGGTGTCCACATGCTTGTAGACCGGCTTTAGTCCAAAGTCCTGGCGCTTCGCCATGGCGCTGGTGGCCGAGTCCAGACCCAGCACAGAGGCCAGCCGCGTGTCCGAATAGCCCATGCGCTTGGTTTCGCGCAGCAATTCCGGCGTCAGCCCAGCGGCACCGGCATGCGCCAGCTGCTGCTCGAAATCGGCGATCTCCTTCACCTGAGACAGGAACCACTTGTCGATGCCGGTGAGCCGCGCAATCTCCTGCAGGCTCTTGCCTATGCTGAGCGCATAGCGCACGTAGCTGAGCCGTTCCGGATGCGGGGTAACCAGCCGTTGCGTCAGGATGCGCGGCTCAATGTGATCCGAATCGATTTTCTTACCCGTCTCCAGCGAGCGCACGCCCTTAAGCAGCGCTTCCTTGAAGGTGCGCCCGATGGCCATCACCTCGCCCACCGACTTCATCTGCGGGCCGAGCGTCTCGTCAGTGCCGGGAAATTTCTCGAACTGCCACTTGGGGATCTTGACCACCACGTAGTCCAGTGTCGGCTCAAAGCACGCGGGGGTCTTGCGGGTGATGTCGTTGGGAATCTCGTCGAGGGTGTAGCCCACCGCCAGCCGGGCGGCGATCTTCGCAATCGGGAAACCGGTGGCCTTGCTGGCCAGCGCCGAGGAGCGCGAGACGCGCGGGTTCATTTCAATCACGGTCATGCGCCCGGTGGTCGGGTGCACAGCGAATTGAATGTTCGATCCTCCGGTCTCGACCCCAATCTCGCGGATGATCCGTATGGCGGCATCGCGCATGTACTGGTACTCGCGGTCGGTGAGCGTCTGCGCCGGGGCCACCGTGATCGAGTCGCCGGTGTGCACCCCCATGGGGTCGAAGTTTTCGATCGAGCAGATGATGATGACGTTGTCGGCGCGGTCGCGCATGACCTCCAGCTCGAACTCCTTCCAGCCCAGCACCGATTCTTCAAGTAACACTTCATGGACTGGAGATAAATCCAAGCCACGCGCCAGGATGTCCAGCAGCTCTTCCCGGTTGTAGGCAATGCCGCCGCCGGAACCTCCCAGCGTAAACGAAGGCCTTATGATGACCGGGAAGTCGAGCTTGATGGCGAAATCCAGACCCTCTTTCAGATTGTTGACCAGCGCCGAGCGGGGCACATCAAGACCGATGCTCTGCATGGCGTCTTTGAACAGCAGGCGGTCTTCGGCCTTCTTGATGGCTCCCAACTGCGCGCCGATCAGCTGCACCCCGTACTTTTCCAGCACCCCGGCATCGGCGAGTTCTACGGCGAGATTGAGCGCCGTCTGCCCGCCCACCGTGGGCAGCAGGGCGAAGATACCCTTGGATCCGTCCGGGCGAGGTGACTGCTCCTCGAGCAGTTCCGCCTCGATGCGGATGATCTCTTCCAGGTATTCGCGGGTCAGCGGCTCGATGTAGGTGCGGTCGGCAAACTCCGGGTCGGTCATGATGGTGGCCGGATTGGAGTTGGCCAATACCACTTCGTAGCCTTCGGCCTTCAGCGCCTTGCAGGCCTGGGTGCCGGAGTAATCGAACTCGGCCGACTGGCCGATCACAATCGGCCCGGAGCCGATCACCAGGATCTTCGAGATGTCAGTGCGTTTGGGCAAGTTCTCAGTTCTCAGTATGAATTAGGCTGCGACGGCGGCTTGTGTGGGGCGGGTCTTTGACCCGCTCTATTCTTGGGACGGGTCGAAGACCCGTCCCACACTTCCACTCCCACACTTCTGCTTATCTTCTTCTAAAGCCCGAAAAAAGCGGCGAATTATCGCCGCTTCCACTCGTCCATCATCTTCACGAAATCCTTGAACAAATAGTGGCTATCATGCGGACCAGGGCTGGCTTCCGGGTGGTACTGCACGGAGAACAGCGGCAGCGAGCGGTGGCGCATACCCTCCAACGTGTTGTCGTTCAGGTCCATGTGGGTCAGCTCGACCTCGCTCAGCTTCAGCGATTCCGGAGCGACAGCGAAATTGTGGTTGTGGGCCGTGATCTCGATCTTACCGGTGCTGAGCTGCTTCACCGGATGATTGCCGCCGTGATGTCCAAACTTGAGCTTATAGGTGCGGCCGCCCAGGGCCAATCCAATCAATTGATGGCCCAAGCAGATTCCGAAGACCGGAACCTTGCCCATCAGGCGGCGGATGTTCTCCTGCGCGTAAGTCACCGGCTCGGGATCGCCCGGCCCGTTCGACAGGAACACGCCATCGGGATTCATCGCCAGCACGTCGGCAGCGGAGGTCGTGGCCGGAACAACCGTCACCCGGCAGCCTTCGCCCACCAGCATCCGCAGGATGTTTTGCTTGATCCCGAAGTCGTACGCCACCACGTGACGCTTGGCCACGCGATCGCCGGGCACGGCGCCCGGGCCGACGGGAGGCCGGCTCCAGTCGTAGGCTTCCTTCGTCGTTACCACGCTGGCCAGGTCGCATCCCGCCATGGAGCGGATACCGCACGCCTTTGCGATCAGCTTCTCGATATCAGTTTCGACCGTGGAAATCACGCCCCGCTTGGAACCGTTGTCGCGCAGATGGCGCACCAGGGCGCGGGTGTCGATATCCGCCAGCACCGGGACGCTGTAACGCTCCAGGTACTCGTCGGTGACCTGCTCGGAGCGCCAGTTGCTGGCCATGGCCGAGAATTCGCGCACGATCAGGCCCTCGATGTAGGGTCGCGTGGCCTCGTTGTCTTCAGGATTGGTGCCGTAGTTGCCGATCTGGGGATTGGTCAGGACGACAATCTGGCCGGCGTACGACGGATCGGTAAAAATCTCCTGGTACCCGGTGATCGAGGTATTAAAAACGACTTCCCCGTAGCACTCGCCTTTAGCTCCGTAACCTTTGCCGCGGAAGACGCGACCGTCTTCGAGCGCAAGGATAGCCTGCATGCTCACTCCCGGGGACTCACTGGATTTTTTCTATTTTATCAGAGCGCGTTGGGCCGCCCGGACGGGAAATTGCGATGCGTGGAATTGTAGCGCTGGCGTCTCGCCGGCGGGTTCCGTTTACAGCAGCACCACCTCGCCGTTGATAGGGCCCGCCGGCGAGACGCCGGCGCTACACCAACGACTACATCACCTCTTCCATGCACTGCCGAAGCACGTCACGCGAGGGACGAGTCACCTCCTGCGGCAAGGTGGCCAGTGGGTGGTCGGTCAGGTTCAGTAGCTCCAGAAAATTGGGTGCCTCGGGATCGATGTAGAAGACGCCGGTCAGCATCTCGTCTTTTTCCTTTGCTTCCGCCAGCCGCTTCAACGCGATGGCCTTGTTCGACGGATCGTAGCCTTCCTCCAGCTTGCGCAGGTGCAGGCGCGAACCGTCATGCATCTTCACGTCGAAGGCGGTGCCGGGCTCGTAATCGACCTCGATGTCCTGAAACGCCGGGACAAAAGTCGGCTCGTTGATGGGCTCGTCGTGGTCCTTCATGAACTTGTAGGACTTGGTCGAGCCCTCGTGGTCGTTGAAGGTTACGCAGGGCGAGATCACGTCCAGCAGGACGGTGCCGTTGTGCGCAATGGCGGCTTTCAGCATGGTGAGCAACTGGCGCTTGTCGCCGCTGAAACTGCGGCCCACAAACGTCGCGCCCAGCATGATGGCCAGCGAACAGGTGTCGATGGCGGGCAGATCGTTGACCACTCCCGTCTTCAGCCTGGACCCGACGTCGGCGGTCGCCGAGAACTGGCCCTTGGTCAGGCCATACACGCCGTTGTCTTCGATGATGTACAGGATCGGCATGTTACGGCGCATCAGGTGGACGAACTGGCCGATGCCGATGGACGCCGTGTCGCCGTCGCCGCTGACGCCCAGCGCAATCAGCTTGCGGTTGGCCAGCAGCGCGCCCGTGGCCAGCGACGGCATGCGTCCATGCACGCCGTTGAAGCTGTGGGAGCGCGACATGAAATACGCCGGGCTCTTGGACGAGCAGCCAATGCCCGAGGGCTTGATCACCTGTTCAGGCTTGATGCCCATCTCGTACATGGCGTCGATGATGCGCTCCGAGATGGCATTATGCCCGCAGCCGGCGCACAGCGTGCTCTTGCCGCCCTTGTAATCAAGCGTGGTCAGCCCAATGCGATTGCTTTTAGGCTGCGAGGTCGGCGTCGTGGCCATGTGCGTTCTCCTTCCGCATGATCTCGTCGGTTACCGAGCGCGCGTCCACGGGCAGCCCATCAAGATGAGCGATGCTGCGCAGCCGCGTTGCCAGCTCAACCGGCAGCTCGATTTTGAGCAGGTTAAGCATCTGCGCGTCGCGGTTCTGCTCAACCACGTACACGCGCTCGTGGTTGCGGATGAACTCCTCCACCTCTCGGGTGAACGGGAACGCCCGCACCCGCAGGTAATCGGCGTCGAGGTTGTGCTCCTTGCGCAACTGATCGCGGCTCTCGACGATGGCCCAGTGGGTTGTGCCATAGGCAAGAATGCCGACTCCCGAACCGCTGCCCTGAATATCCGGCTTGGGGACGTAGCGCTTGGCGGTCTCGAACTTCCTCAGCAGGCGATCCATGTTGTTCTGCCAGTCGGCAGAACGCTCGCTGTACTCCGCCCGCTCGTTGTGACCGGTGCCGCGACAAAAATAGGCGGCACGCGGGTCGTCGGTTCCCGGCAGCGTGCGGTAGCAGATGCCGTCGCCGTCCACGTCCCTGTAGCGCTGAAAGCCGCCGAGTCGCTCCAGGTCATCCTTGCTCAGCACCTTGCCGCGACTGATCGGCTTCTCGGGATAGCAAAATGGATCGCTCATCCAGTTGTTCATGCCCAGATCCAGATCGCTCATCACGAACACCGGCGTCTGCACCTGCTCGGCGATTTCAAAGGCCTCGATGCCGAAGTCGAAGCACTCCGAAACCGAGCTGGGAAATAGCAGGATGTGCTTCGTGTCGCCGTGCGATAGGTAGGCATTGGCCAGGATGTCGCCTTGCGCGGTGCGTGTCGGCAGGCCGGTCGAGGGCCCCACGCGCTGGACGTCCCAGATGACTGCCGGGACCTCGGCAAAGTAGGCGAGGCCGGTGAATTCGGCCATCAACGAAATCCCCGGGCCGGAGGTCGCGGTCATGGCACGAGCACCCGCCCAGCCTGCCCCGATGACCATCCCCACCGCGGCTAATTCATCCTCGGCCTGCACTACGGCAAACGTGGCCTTGCCGTCCGGTCCGACGCGATATTCCTTCAAATATTCGATCAGCGTTTCGCAGAGCGAAGAAGACGGAGTAATCGGATACCAAGTCACCACCGTGACCCCGCCGAACATCGCGCCCATAGCGGCTGCCGAGTTGCCGTCGATGATGATCTTGCCCCGGGTTGCGTCCATCGGCTCGAATCCAGTAGGGATCATGCTTGGCGAGCGAATTGGCGGCGTAATCGTAGCCGGCGTGCGCGGCATTCACGTTCAGCTCGGCCGCCTTCACCTTCTTGCCGAACTGCTTGCGGATGGCGATCTCCATCTGCGCCACGTCCAGCCCGAGCAGGCGCGCCACCACGCCGACGTACACCATGTTCTTCACCAGCTTGCGCAGCTTGGCGTCGTGGCAGACGCTGGCGGTGATCTTGTCGAACGGCACGGCGTAGAACACCAGGTCACTGCGCAGCGAACTCAGGTTCAGCGGCTCGTCGTAGAGCACCACCGCGCCGGGGGCCAGCGCCATCACGTCCTCGCGGCCGGTCTGGGCGTTCATCGCCACCAGGAAATCGATCTCTTTTTTGCGGGCGATGTAGCCGTCTTTGCTGGCGCGGATGGTGTACCAGGTCGGCAGGCCCTCGATGTTGGAGGGAAACAGGTTCTTGCCGCTGACCGGCACGCCCATCTGGAAAATCGTGCGCAGCAACACGGTGTTGGCCGATTGCGAACCGCTGCCGTTGACGGTCGCAACCTGAATGCTCATGTCGTTCACAATGCGCTTGCCCTCTGCCGCCGGGGTCCCCGACGAGCGCGAAGCGGTCGTTGGGGTGGACATGCCGTGCTCGGCAGGCAGAGTCAATTCGCTGGTGGCCATGAATTGTCCTTTCGTCGTGCTCCGTTGTCCGTTTTCTGTTTCTCCCGGGTGGCCCACTCAAGCCCGGTTCCGGCTTGAGTGGGATAGCTGAACTGCCCCACTCAAGCAAAAGAAGCTTGAGTGGGCCACCCGCCGGCAACAAAGAACGTTAAGAGCGCGTGTCATCGATGGCGATGATCCGGAGAGCCGGTCCAGAGTAGGCATGGGCACACGGCCCTCTCTATTCCAGATGCGAAAAGCGGTCGTAAGTCGCGGGAATTATCCGAGGAGCAAACGGCAGAGCGGGTCCGGGGCGGAGGAGGGGTTCCTGGCTCGGGTGGCCCACTCAAGCCCGGTTTTGGCTTGAGTGGGATAGCTGAACTGCCCCACTCAAGCAAAAGAAGCTTGAGTGGGCCACCCGCCGCTCTCAGAATCGGCAATCGATCCATGCCTGACAATGGCATAATATATGTTACCATGTAGCCGTGATCGAGATTCTCGAATACCACGACCGCGAAGATCATAGCCCGTTTCGCGAGTGGGTCGACTGGCTGAATGCAGAGGCGGCGCGCAAGGTGACCACTGCCCTGTACCGAGTCGGGTTGGGAAACTTCTCCACTGTAAAGGGCATTGGATCGGGAGTTTTCGAGTGCAGGATCGATTTTGGACCCGGTTACCGGGTCTATTTCGGGAAGCATGGCGAGCGCATCGTGATCCTTCTTGGCGGCGGAACGAAGCACGGCCAAGACAAAGACATCAAGCTCGCAATTGGTCGATGGGAAGATTACAAACGAAGGACGAAGCAGCAGAAGCGTGAGGAGAAATGAAATGGCTTTAACCCGCGATTTTAGGGAAACAGTTCAGGCACGCGTAAGACGCGATCCCGCGTTTCGAAAAGGCCTGCTTCGCGATGCGGTTGAAGCCCTTCTCGCCGGCGAGGTTGCCCTTGGGAAGGAACTACTGCGCGATTACATTAATGCGACCGTTGGCTTTCCAAAGCTGGCGGAGCATACCAAGCTGCACGTTAAGACCCTTCACCAGATGTTCGGGCCCAAGGGGAATCCTACCGCCAGCAATCTGTTTGGAATCGTCGCGTATCTTCAGCAGCAGGAAGGAGTCCGATTTCAGATACGCACCCGCCGGGCGGTCGCTTAGGTGCCCGACCGGAAATTCACGTCCCTTCGGAAATGTGCATGGCTCCCAAGTTCCCACCCTTCGCCAAAAGCGGGCGAAAGGGTGGGCCACCCGCCAATAAGCGAAATATCTCTTCATTATTTACGAGAATAACGTCAAATGTCATTTGACATTTGACGTTTATGACGTGAACTTGTATCTTCTCATCATGGAGATGCTGCAACGCACAGACCTGTCTGCTTGGCTGCTCAATAGATTCGGCAATGCAGGTGCTCTGGCCGCCGCTTTGGGCGTATCCCGCCAGACGGCACACAACCTCATAACAGGACAAACGAGCCCGAATGACAAGCATTGCGAAAAGCTGGGAATTATTCCTGCTTTTCTGCTGCCGGAAAAGGAGATTAAGCGAGATATGCAAAGCCTTGATGACTTTCTATCTATACGTGGACATGATCGAAGACAGGAGGGCGCGATGGTGGAGGCCGAATTGAGCGGAGCACCACTGTCCAACGAGCGCGGCACTGCAATGTGGAAGGGGCTGATTAAGGTCACGTGTGCTACAGCTAAGCGCGTCGGAGAGAATTATGGGATTCCTTTTGAATGGGATGACGGGCCACCGCTCGGTAAGAGTCTATCTCCGCTTTTGAAATTGGAACCAGTAGGCGCTCAATTCAAGGAACTCAGATCGACGCCCTTTGTTGGTGCGACCAGGAACTGCCTGGTTGTATTTGGGTGGGTGGCTACTCCTATGGGTTCGCGCAAGCAAACGCCTCCTGATCTGCGGTGGATACTCACGCTCTCAAGCAATGACGGCGAGGTCGTATGGAACGTGAACCAAGATGAGATTATCGGTGCCTCCTCCATCGAGTTAGCTGAGCAAATCGTCAAGCAGTTAATCGAGTATCGTGATGAATACCAGAAGACTTGACCTAAATGGGCAAATGAAGAAGGATGGGCAAGTGAAGAAGACTTTGCAACAACACCGTGAGAAGGTGACCTCAATAGTTAATCAGCTTGGCGAAGAGCATGGGGCTTGGTACGGATGGACTAGCGGGTTTGGTCGATACGTAGCCTTGGGCGAGTACATACTCGAGGAAACCGAGTCAGATACGCCCCATGATCAGTGGCTGATGGATGCGAGAGAGTCTTTCCTCAAGTGGAAGAAGGTACATCACATCGATACGGCTCCACCCGCAAATCTCAAGGCAGAGTGAGGCTTATTCTTCGGCTTCCGCTTGCCTGCCCTATGACCCAGCGCGCCTACTCGACCACGAAGTACGGCCCCATGGTGCGGAACTTTTGATAGCGGTCGTCGGTCAGTTCCTTGGGGGACATGGTTTTCAGTTGGGCGAGTTGCCTTTGCAGTTCCTCGTCGAGCAGTGCGGCCGCGCCAGCGTGATCGGCGTGCGCGCCGCCCGGAGGTTCCGGCACGATGAGATCGACCAGGCCCATGGACAGCAGATCCGGGGCGGTGATCTTCAGCGCCTTGGCGGCGTCCTGACGCTTGCTGGCGTCGCGCCACATGATCGAGGCGCATCCCTCCGGCGAGATCACCGAATAAATCGCGTTCTCCATCATCAATACACGGTTGCCGATGGCAATGCCGAGCGCGCCGCCGCTGCCGCCCTCGCCGGTGATGGTGACAATGATGGGGACTTTCAGCCGTGCCATTTCCAGCAGGTTGCGCGCGATGGCTTCTGCCTGGCCGCGCTCTTCCGCGCCCAAGCCGGGGTAGGCGCCGGGCGTATCCACCAGGCAAAAGACGGGGCGCTCGAACTTCTCCGCGATGCGCATGGCCCGCAGCACCTTGCGATAGCCCTCCGGGCCGGACTGGCCAAAGTTGCGGTAGATGCGCTGCTTCATGTCGCGGCCTTTTTGCTGGCCGAGGACGAGGCACTCCTCGCCATGGAAGCGCGCCATGCCGCACAGCATCGCGGTATCGTCGGCAAAGCCGCGGTCGCCGTGGATCTCGCTCCAGTCGGTGAAGATCCGCTCGACGTAGTCCAGGAAATAGGGACGCTGCGGATGCCGCGCCAGTTCGATGCGCTCCCAGACGCCGCCATACTTCTTCAACTGCGAGCGCAGCGCATTCACCTGTTCCTGCAGCCGGTTAATGTTGCGGCGAGCCTCATCGTTGGAACCGGCGACCTTCTCCAGTTGCTCGATCTGGTGCTCGATCTTCTCCAGTTGCTGTTGCGCTTTGCTGGCGATTTCCATAAGTTGCGTTCTTCCGTCGAGGATCCGTGCTGAGCGAGACCGGAGCGCGCGTTTTTGCGATCCGGCGAGTCGAAGCATCTTGTGTTTTATCAATGCAACCGCAAGGTCCTTCGACTCGCCCGGCAAAACCAGCCGGGCTCGCTCAGGATGACACTCTTGTGGTGCTTGCGTAATTGCCTACACAGTTACTAGTCGATCAAGCGCACGCTGCCGCGGCCACACAATTCCTCGACCTGCCTGATGAATACCCGGTCGGGTTGAACATTATACCCTTGCGGTTCCATGACCACCATGAAATCGCCTTCGCGTTCCAGATCGATAAGAATTTTGGCCTCGCCCTTGCGTTCGCAGCAGAGCGCGTGCAGCGCGTCGACGGTTTCCGGCGTGGCCGTTTCCAGCGGGATGCGGATGCGCAAGGCGCGCGCAAAACGCGGCTGCGCATCTTCCAGCGGGGTGATCTCCACTACACTGAGCTTGGGATTGGCGCCCTCTTCCACCATCAGCCCGCCGCGGATGAGCACCGGCACCTCCAGCTTCACCTTGTCGCCCAGCTTGGCGTATTCCTTCGAAAAGACAAAGAGGTTGATTGCTCCGGTCATGTCTTCCAGCATGCCCTGCACGTAGAAGTCGCCGCGCTTGGATTTGGCCACGCGCACGCCGCTCATGATGCCGCCCACGTAGAGCTCGTCCTTGCCCGTGCCCTGGTGCATGCGCAGCAGCTCTTCAATATTGCGCGCGCCGAAGTCGGCCAGCTTGTCCAGATACTTCTCCAGCGGATGGCCGGTGATGAAGAAGCCCAGGATCTCCTTCTCGCCCGCCAGGCGCTCGGCTTGGTCCCACTCGGGGATGGCGGGCAGCTTGTTGTTATCCTTCTGCTCCGCGGGGCTGTCGTCGAATACGCCGAACAGACCGTGCTGGCCCAGGTCGGCATCGCGCTGTGACTTCTGCGCGCGCTCGATGGCCTTATCCAGCACCGCCATGAGCTGGGCGCGATGGCCCAACGTATCCATGGCGCCGGCCTTGATCAGCGACTCCAGCACCCGCTTGTTCAGCAGCCGCAGATCGACCTTCTCGCAGAACTGGAAAAAGGAGGTGAACTTCCCGGCCTCCTTGCGCGCAGCCACCACCGATTCAATCGCATTGTGCCCGACGTTTTTCACCGCAGCCAGGCCGAAGCGGATGGCGTTGCCGTGCGGCGTGAAGTTGGCCTCGCTGACATTGATGTCCGGCGGCTCGACCGCAATGCCCATGTCGCGGCATTCGTTGATGTACTTCACCACGTCGTCGGTGCTGCCGGTGACGGAGGTCAGCAGCGCCGCCATGAACTCAATCGGGTAGTGCGTCTTCAGGTACGCCGTTTGATAAGCCAGCAGCGCGTAGGCCGCCGAATGCGACTTGTTGAAGCCGTATCCGGCAAACTGCTCCATCAGGTCGAAGATCTTTTCCGCCTTCTTTTTGTCATACCCGCGCTCGACCGCGCCGCTCATGAAGCGGTCGCGCTGCTTGGCCATCTCCTCGGGGTTCTTCTTGCCCATGGCGCGGCGGAGCAGGTCGGCCTCGCCCAGCGAATAGCCTGCGAGTTTATTGGCGATCTGCATCACCTGCTCCTGGTAGACGATCACCCCCAGCGTTTCTTCCAGGATCGGCTTCAAATCGTCGAGATCGTACTCGACCTTCCTGCGGCCCCATCGGCGCTCGACGAAGTCGGTGATCATGCCGCCCTGGATCGGACCCGGGCGATAGAGCGCGTTCAACGCGGTGAGACCTGCCACGCTGTTCGGCTTGTAGCCGCGCAGCACATCGCGCATGCCGCCGGATTCAAACTGGAAGATGCCGCTGGTCAGAGCGGTATGGAAGACCTTTTCGAAGGTGACGGCGTCGTCCAGCGGGATGGTGCTCAGATCAACTTTTTCACCCCGGCTGGCCGCGATCAGCTTCAGGCAATCATCGACGATGGTCAACGTGGTCAGCCCGAGGAAGTCCATCTTCAGCAGGCCAACCTTGTCGATGGCCTTCATGTCGTAGGCGACCACGATTTCGTCGTTCTTAGTCTTATGCAGCGGGACCAGCTCATCCAGCGGGCGCGGCGAGATCACCACTCCGGCGGCGTGCACCCCGACGTTGCGCGCCATGCCCTCCAGCTTGCGCGCGGTGTCGAGCAGCTCCCGGATCTGCGGATTGGTCTCGTAGGCCTCCCGCAGCGGTGCCGAGTCTTTTAGCGCGGCGTCCAGCGTGATGTTCAGCGTGGCCGGGATCATCTTGGCGATGCGGTCCACGTCGGCGTAGGGCATGTCCATCACGCGGCCCACGTCCTTGATCGCCGCCTTGGCCGCCATGCTTCCAAAGGTGATGATCTGGGCCACATTCTCGCGCCCGTACTTGCGCGTCACGTAGTCGATCACCTCGCCGCGCCGGTTCATGCAGAAGTCCACGTCGATATCCGGCATGGAGACGCGCTCCGGGTTGAGGAAGCGCTCGAACAGCAGCTCGTTCTGCAGCGGGTCGATGTTGGTGATGCCCATGGCATAGCTGACCAGCGATCCCGCCGCCGAGCCGCGGCCCGGTCCCACCGGAATACTGTTCTCGCGCGCGTAGCGGATGAAGTCCCAGACAATCAGGAAGTAGCCGGAGTACTTCATCTGGTGGATGATCCCGATCTCGTAGGCCAGGCGCTGTTCGTATTCGCTGAGCGTGTGTTTCCGGCGGCCCTGCTCACCGAGCAGCTGGATCTCGTTTTCCTTGCGGCTGGCGAAACCCTCGCGGCAAACGTGCTCGAAGTAGCTATCGACCGTGTACCCGGGCGGGACGGCGAATTCCGGGAAAGGATTCTTAACCTGTTCGATCTTGACGTTGCAGCGCTCGGCGATCCCGACGGTTCGTTGCAGCAGCTCGGGATGATCGCCAAAGACCCGCGCCATCTCTTCGGCGCTCTTCACGAAGAACTGGTCTCCAGTGAACTTCAGCCGGCCGGGATCGTTCAGTCCCTTGCCGGTCTGGACGCAGAGCAGCGCGTCATGGGCATGGGCGTCGTCCTGGCATAGATAGTGGCTGTCGTTGGTGGCCACCAGCGGGATGCCGGTCTGCTGCGCGAGCCGAAACAGGTGCGGGTTGATGGCCCGCTCCTGTTCCAAGCCTTGGTCCTGGATCTCCAGAAAGAAGTTGTTCTCGCCAAATATCTCGCGGAATGTGCCTGCGGCCTTGAGCGCGTCGTTGTAGCGCTGCTCCATCAGGCTCTCGGCAACCTCGCCTTTCAGGCAGGCCGAGAGGCCGATCAGGCCTTTCGCATGCTCCGCCAGGAAGGCCTTGCTGATGCGCGGCTTGTAGTACATGCCGTGCAGTGAGGCCTCGGAGACGATCTTCACCAGATTCTTGTAACCCTCGGCGTTTTCTGCCAGGACGATCAGGTGATTGTAGCTGTCACCCTCGGGAGGGGTGCGGCTGATGCGGTGGTCGTCCTTCTTGCAGATGTACAACTCGCAGCCGAGAATCGGCTTGATCCCCTTGGCCTTGGCGTAGCCAAAGAAATGTACCGCGCCAAAAATGTTGCCGTGGTCGGTGACGGCAACTGCTGGCATACCAAGATCTTTGGCCCGGCTCACCAGTTTTTCCAACTCGGTGGCGCCGTCCAGAAGGGAGTACTCGCTGTGCAGGTGCAGGTGGATGAATTCAGGCATCGTGGTGATTTCGATTGTAGTTGCGGCGCCCGGCAGGACAAAGGGCAAACGTAGCCATCAGCCCTCACTGTCAGCTCGGCGATTTAGAGGTTCCGCCCACCGCCTCTGGTATGATGAGTCGAGCGAAAGGCCTCGAAAAATTCGATTTTGTCCGACGCGGAGAGGTGCGTGAGCGGTTGAAACGATCCGCCTCGAAAGCGGACATACGGGGAACCGTATCGGGGGTTCGAATCCCCCCCTCTCCGCCAGAAATTCAACTTCAACAACTTACACTCCTAAAGCTTTCCTAAAGACAGAGTTCCCTTTGTGCTGCACTAATTGTTTGGCTGACGCACACAGTTCAGATGGGGGTTGTCTTCCTGTTCGGGCGCGGTCAGTCCGACCGGGAGCGTGCCCCCGTTGTAGTGCGCCATCCGGTTCTTCCACTTCAGGAAGTCGGTGATCGTCTGGGGCTCGATCCTGACCTCGACCCGGCGCAGGCTGGCGAGCAGCAGGTTCATTTCCTTCATCAGGCCGGCCTCGCCCCGTAGCTTCTTCTTGCTGGCCTTCGCTAAAACCCGCACCTCGCCGCGCCGGTATTCCAATAAGCCCCAGCCGGGCGGCAGTTCCTCCGGCGCAATCAGACCCGGCGCAGCCAGGTAGTACCGCTCACAGCCCAAACCCTCGGCAGGATTCGCCCGAAACGGCTTGTCGGCATCGGCAACAAAATCGGCACGGGAAACCTTGCACTCGACCACCACGGAGCGGCACAGGCCCTTCCATCCGATGGCATCCGGAATCTCTCCAGTCGCGCAATATTGCTCGGACAAGACAACACCACAGCGGTACTTGTGGCGGAGCCAGTCCACGGCCGCCGAGACCAGTTGTGCGTGCTTTTTTGCCGAGCAGTCGCGGGTGCCCATGCAACAGTTTTATGCGAGGCACGGCTTTTGGGGGAGTAGTGGGGGAGGTACTCAGGTGGGGTCCGGGCCCGGACGCAACCCCGTCACGTCTGGATTTGGGACGGGAACCCTGGTCGAAGCAGCGCAGTTTCGTCCGAATGTGTTAGTGTTGATCTGCGTTTGAATGTCCTTTTCCCGACCTGCTTCCGGCATCTGCGGGCCGCTAGGCTCCTGCCTCACGCGTTGCGAGGAAGACCGACAGACAGACAGACTAAAAATTTCAGTGAGACAAGAATGAAGAATATCTACGTTGGAAATTTGGACTTTCACAGTACCGAAGAGGAATTACGAGCGGCGTTCGAGGCATACGGACGCGTTGATAGGGTTTCCATCGTGACAGACCGGGACACGGGTCAACGCCGTGGCTTTGCCTTTGTTGAGATGGCCAATGATGCGGAGGGCGACAAGGCGATTGCCGGCCTGAACGGAGCAACCCTGGGAGGACGCGCCCTCAGCGTGAACGAAGCGCGTCCAAAGCGCGAGGGTGGTGGTGGTTCGCGTGGCGGCGGCGGAGGCCGTGGCGGACGCGGCGGCGGCGGCGGAGGCTATGGGCGATACTGAAAACGGTTAGGATCGTGCATCCAATTGGGGGGGAGGTGATACGCTTTGGCAGAGGTTCGATTACAAGAAGGTGAGTCGCTGGAGAATGCGCTGCGCCGGTTTAAGCGCAAGGTTCAGCAGGAAGACATCATCAAGGAAGTTAAGCGTCACTCCTACTACCTGAAACCGGGGGAGAAGGCTCGTGTGAAGCAGGCTTTGGCCCGCAAGCGGGCGCGAAAGAAGTTTCGCAAGGAGCAAACCTCCTAGGGAACGACCCGGGGCCGCTGCTGCCAAGTAGCGGCCCTTTCTACGTTGGCGGTTGCCGCGGCTGTTACCCACTCCCTAGGCGCTGACCACCCGCCCACCTTTGCTCAGCCCGGATGAAAGGTCTTTGACCTCTTTCCGAGCCGCCGCTTCAGCCAGTTCCTGCGTATCGGCGTGTCCCCACGATACCAGTTCGCTTGGCCTGTGCCTCCGGCAAATCATCCAGTGATAACGCCTCTCCTTATAAAAACGCATGGCTTGAAACGAGGAGACATACCGATCCGTGGTCTGCTTCATTCCAATATTCCAATTCTGCAGGCGCTTGTGGCGACCCTGACGACCGCTGGCTAATGGGTTTCATTTAGGCCAGTTATTTTAATCCTACGTGACCATCAGTCACGGCGCAATCACGCAATCGCCGCAGTGCGCACGCCCAGAGCCCGTTCGACCGCCGATTCACGGTGGTGTCGAACAGTGGTGCGGGGCTCGCCCCCAGACGACAATCCGATTTTCTGGTATCCGAAAAGAAACTGAAAAGTACCGATTGCAGTGCGTCATGCAGATAAGCAGCTCTAGGGAATCTCTGATTAAGTTCTCTGCTTTCCACAGGGCCAATGTGTAGATTGAGTCCAGAGACTCTGAAAGCAGATGAGGCAGCAGACACTGGCGATGACGACTGGGTTCGAGCGGTACACAAAGAAGACGCGGCGTGCGATGTTTCTTGAAGAGATGGAGCAGGTCGTGCCGTGGCGCGAACTCTGCGCTCTGATCGAGCCTCATTATCCGAAGGCTGGTAATGGGCGTCGTCCCGTCGGACTGGAGCGCATGCTGCGCATCTACTTCCTCCAACACTGGTTCAACCTGTCGGACCCGGCGGTGGAAGAGGCGTTGTACGATTCGCCCGTGCTACGACAGTTTGCCGGAATCGACTTGGGGAGCGAGCCGGTGCCGGATGAGACCACGGTGTGCAAGTTCCGCCACTTGCTGGAAGAGCATCGACTGGGGGGCGAGATTCTGGAGACCGTGAACCTGTACTTGCAGCAGCGCGGTGTGCGCATTTCGACGGGTACTATTGTGGACGCGACCATCATTCACGCCCCGAGTTCGACGAAGAACCAGCAACAGAAGCGCGACCCGGAGATGCACCAGACCCGGAAAGGCAAGCAGTGGTATTTCGGGATGAAGGCGCATGTGGGCGTGGACAGCAAGACAAAGCTGGTGCATAGCGCAGTAGCCACGGCGGCCAACGTGTCCGACTCGACGGTATTGCCAGAGCTGTTGCATGGCGATGAGACCCACGTCTGGGGCGACCAAGCCTATCGCGGGCAGCGCGAGGTAATTCACGAATGCTCGCCGCGTGCCAAGGACTGCACCAACAAGCGCTATCGCTACAAAAACCGGATTGACCAAGTGGAGCGGGCCAAGAACCGGACGAAGTCGCGGGTGCGCTCGAAAGTCGAGCATGTATTTGGCGTGCTGAAGTTAAAATTCGGATTCGTGAAGGTACGCTACCGAGGCATGGCGAAGAATGCCAATCGGCTGTTCACCGCCTTCGCCCTGGTGAATCTGTTCATGGTTCGCAAGAGACTGCTGTGCCCAACGACGGCGTAGTGTTGCTCGGGGCGCAGCACGGCGCATTCGGGCACAGCAAACGCAAAACCCTCACCTGAAAACCGATCCAAAAGGCGGCTGAATCTGCCCTCCAGCTCACGCTGGTTCAAAAGCCCTGGTTGTTCAGAGCTTCCCTAGGCCCACGCATTGGTTCTGCATTGAAAGGGCGCGGCTTCAGCCGCTGAGGGATATCACCCCTCAGCCGCGAGATGAGCCTAGGGCCTGTTAACACTACTAGGTGGAAGCTCTAGCCCGGATAATTCGCGAAGTTGAAGACGCGAGAAGCCTCTTCTGCTACAAACATGTTGCTGAGACAGTGTTTGTGGTAACAGGAAAGGCTTCTGCGTGTTCGACGATAGCACGACACAGTGTTTGTTGTTCGCTGAGAGTTTTGCCAAGCCCGCCGCGTTGCAGTTCGATCAACGGCAAGGCAGTTCCGATGGCGGAGCCATCCTGCTGAAGGCGGCTGACCGCCGCTACGGATTGATCCGGAGTTTGGCCGAATGTCTGCGCGATAAGCGGCAAGCCGGCAAGGTCGATCATTCTTTGCGCGAGTTGTTGGCACAGCGCGTGTTCTCGATTGCCTGCGGCTATCCGGATGCCAACGACTCGGCCCGCCTGTCTGCCGACCCCATTCACAAGATGTTGCTCGACCGCGATCCGGTGGCGGGCCGCGATCTGGCTTCGCAGCCAACCCTGTCGCGCTTTGAAAACGCCATTCGCCCAAGGGAACTCTACCGTTTGGGTGAAGCACTGGCCGATAGCGTGATCGGGCGCCATGCCCAGCGGTTGCGCGGACGCGCCCGCCGCGTCACCATCGACCTGGATCCAACCGACGACCCCACCCACGGCGCCCAGCAGCTATCGTTCTTCAACGGACACTATGACAGCTGGTGCTACCTGCCGGTGATGGGATGTGTGAGCTTCAACGACGAAGCCGAACAGTACCTATGCGCGGCGGTGCTGCGTCCCGGCAACGTGACCGCCGTGGTAGGAGCGATGGGAATTTTGCGTCGCCTGCTGAATATGATCCACTATTGCTTTCCGGGTGCGCGGATCCGGGTGCGCGGATCCGCGTGCGCCTCGACGGCGGTTTCGCGCATCCCGATCTGCTCGACTTCCTGGATGCAGAGCCCAACCTTGAGTACGTCATTGCGATGGCCAAAAACGCGGTGTTGAAGCGCAAGGCCAAACCAGCCATGCGGCAGGCCCGCCGGCTCTCGCGGCAGAGCGGAAAGACCGAACACATTTACGGCGAAGCCAACTATGCGGCCCAAACGTGGCCGCAACAACGTCGCATCATCATCAAGGCCGAGGTGGTGCGTGCCGAGGGTAAGAAGCCGAAAGATAATCCGCGCTTTGTCATCACCAACATGAAGCAGAGTCCGCAATGGCTCTATGAAAAGGTGTACTGCCAGCGTGGCGAAATAGAGAATCGAATAAAAGAACTGCACGATCTCCAGATCGACCGCACCAGTTGCAGCGACTTCTGGGCGAACCAGCTCCGCGTGCTGCTCACCGCTGCCGCCTACGTCCTGATGCAGGAACTACGGCTGCAAGCCGCGCACACCAGCTGTGCGCGAGCTCAGGTCTGGACCCTCCGGGAACGGTTGCTGAAACTGGGTGCCCGGGTGCTGGTTTCGGTTCGCCGCGTGGTCGTACACCTGCCCGCGTCGTTCCCGTTCCTGCCCACCTTCCGGCAAGTGGCGCTGGCACTGGGCGCCTCGCCCGGATAACGCGGCCTCGCAACGCCCCGAAACATAAGTTTCAAATGTTGCGCAAAATGGCGTACGAGGGAAAGCTTTGCTCGAAAAGCCACGCCATACCCATTTCGCACACACCCAAGCTCGTCGTCCCCGGTGATCCAACGAACATCACGCAGCAACGCGCATCTTCGCCGCAAAATCGCGGCGCCGACTACCGCTCGCGGCACCTTCACGAATAGTGCAGGCTAGTAGTGTTAACAGGCCCTAGCACCCAGTAATGACAGTAAGACAATCGGGCGGAATCGGGCTAAGCCGCGTATTCGCCCCAAGCGTCATCCCCGTGCGTTGTATATTTGTTGTGATGAACATTATCTTTGAAGCCAATCACAACATTTTCAGGGTTCCTTAAGTCTTGATGCTCAATATGTCTCCTTGACTGCTTGTGGTCGGAACTTTCACTTGCGCATTTGCCCCAAGCGTCATCCCCGATCGTTATATTCTTGTAGTGATTAACATTATCTTTGAAGCCAATCACAACATTCTCAGGCTTCCTTAAGTCTTGCGGCTCAATTTGTCTCCCTAACGGCTTGTCTTTTTCGTCGGCCATTGCTTGACGCTCCTTCTCTTGAATCGGTTGCGTGATCTTAGGATGAAGGGAACGTGTATCGAGTTGCAGCATTTCTATCAGGTTCGGCTTCGCCGGATTTCAACGGGCTTCGCGGGGCTTCGTTGTGGGCTTGGGCCGTTTGGCAGACGTGCAACTAGCGTTGTGACTGGAGCGCCGCAGCCTACAGCTACATCTCGCCTTGCCCCAGCGAATCGGCCAGCAGAACGGCTTCCACCAGTTCACGGATTGGGCGTCGCAAGCGGCGGCTCTCGTTGCGCAGACGCTGATAGGCTTCCTGCTCAGTGAGGTTGTACCTTTGCTGCAGAATGCCCTTGGCGCGCTCCACCAGCTTGCGCAGCTCCAGTTGGCGGCGCATCTCCTGCGCCTCTTCCTGCAGCCGCACATTCTCCCCGACCAGACGCGACATGGCAATGGCGGCGCCCATCTGTTCGCCCACGAAGCTCAGCAGCACGATCTCGTCCGGAGAATGGGCATGCGCCTCCTTGTGATGAACGTTGATGACGCCGATCACCTCGCCGCCGCTGACCAGGGGCACGGAAAGGAAGGCTTCGTACGTGTCTTCGACCAGCGAGGAAAAGGACTTGAAGCGCGCGTCGCCGCAAGCATGCTGAGCAATGGCGACCACCGATTTGTACTGGGCGACCCAGCCGGTAACGCCCTCGCCGAACTTCATGCGCAGCTTGCCAATTTCCGCGTCGTGCGGCAACTGCGAGGCGCGCAGCACCACTTCCCCAGTGTCAATATCGGGCAGGTAAACCAGGCAGGCGTCGCAACCGGTGACTTCCACCGCGATGCCGATGAGTTCCTGCAACATCTGGTCCAGGGTCAGGCCAGAGCTGACGATGCTGCTGGTGCGATGGAGCAGCGCGACTTGAGACAATCCGGCGCCCAATTTCGATTCGACCATATGGTTACACGTTTCCCGACTGTCTCAACGCCTAGCTACCCGCTGTGAGCCTAAGGTGCGAGCGCCGTGCGCGTCCAATCGAAAGTTTCTATCGGTGGCATCGAGTTGCATAGCAACCGGGGGGAACCGAGCGCTCCCGCAGCTCACTGTATCGTGTATCGACATATTAAGATTGCATGAACAATCGGTGCTTGTTATAGGTTGCATTCAGTCTTTCGATTGGACTCGGGACCGCATTCCGGCTACTCTCTACTTGCGTCGGGATTAACTACCCTTTCTTAAGACCACGGCGTCGGGGTAGCGGGACTCAGACCTCCTCCCTCCCGACTGCTATCCGGCAAGCGCACAAGCGCCGTCGGGGAATCCGGAGATGCAGCCCTTTCGCATCTCCGTAATGCTCCCAGTTCCGAGCACAACCCAACAAGCATCAACACTCGTTCTCGGGCGGCTGGCAAACCGCGTGGCCCCCCCCGAACTTACCACTCAAGCGGCAATGGCCGCTTGGCACCAAGGTTCCTTCAGGAACCCATAGGGAATCTGTGTGTCGCTGTGCGAGTTGTGCCCCGGCAAGGCTAAGTGCCTGGCAGGACTGAGATTAGCTTCCATCAAGATCAAGGAAAAGGACGGTTGAAGACGATGAGGAAAGTTGCGATCTACGGAAAAGGCGGCATTGGCAAGTCCACCACTACTCAGAACACCGTGGCCGCCCTAGCGGAATGGGGCAAGAAGGTCATGGTAGTCGGCTGCGATCCGAAGGCTGACTCCACTCGCCTGCTGCTGGGCGGCTTGGCGCAGAGGACGGTGCTCGACACCCTGCGCGACGAGGGCGAGGAGGTGGACCTGGAAGACATCCGCAAGAGGGGCTTCGGCAACACCTATTGCACCGAGTCCGGCGGGCCGGAGCCGGGCGTGGGCTGCGCCGGCCGCGGCATCATCACCTCCATCAATTTGCTGGAGCAACTGGGCGCCTACAAGGAATCGGAGAACCTGGACTATGTCTTTTACGACGTGCTCGGCGACGTGGTCTGCGGCGGTTTCGCCATGCCCATCCGCGAAGGCAAGGCGCAGGAAATCTACATCGTGTGCTCGGGCGAGATGATGGCGATGTATGCCGCCAACAACATCTGCAAAGGCATCGTGAAGTTCGCTCACGCCGGCGGCGTGCGCTTGGGCGGACTGATCTGCAACAGCCGCAAGGTCGACAACGAACGGGAGATGATCGAAGAGTTCGCGAGCCAGCTAGGCACCCAGATGATCCACTTCGTCCCTCGTGACAACGATGTGCAGCGCGCGGAAATCAATCGCAAGACGGTGATCGACTGGAAGCCCGCCGCGCCCCAGGCCGACGAGTACCGCAAATTGGCCCGCGCCATTGACGCGAACAAGATGTTCGTCATCCCGAAGCCATTGTCGATCAGCACCCTGGAAAAGCTGCTCATCGACTTCGGCTTGGCGGAAGACCCGACGAGTATCCCGGTCGCGGCTGCACCCGCCCAAGCGGCGGCTGCCGCGCTATAGAGCGGTGGCGCCAGAATCTCACATCTGCGAAAGGCGAGCAGATGCGGAGCCTATCGCTAAGCGATGCGCACCGGTCAACACGCCCCCAACCAGCACGGCGCTGGTTGGGATGGGAAACACAAATCCATTTGTAAGGAGTGAACCATGTCAGCACCGGGGCCAGTGGATCCACACGCAGTAAAAGACGAGCTGGTAAAGATCTATCCGAAGAAGTTGGGGAAGAAACGCGCGGAGCAGATGGTCGTCAACCAGCACCGCGAGGACGGGTCGGTGCCGGAGATCAAGGCGAACGTGCGCACCTCGCCCGGTATCATCACCCAGCGTGGATGCACCTATGCCGGTTGCAAGGGTGTGGTCATCGGGCCCACGCGGGACATCCTGAGCATCACGCACGGCCCCATCGGCTGCGGGTTCTATAGCTGGCTGACGCGCCGCAACCAGACCCGTCCGCCTACTCCCGAGGACCCGAACTACATCACCTACTGCCTGTCCACCGACATGCAGGACAAGCACATCATCTTCGGTGGCGAGAAGCTGCTGAAGGCAGCGATTGAGGAGGCGTATGAGACCTTCCATCCCAAAGCGATTGCCATATTTTCCACCTGTCCGGTGGGCCTGATCGGCGATGACGTGCACGCCGTTGCCCGCGAGATGAAAGACAAGCTCGGCATTAACGTCTTCGGCTTCAGTTGCGAAGGCTACCGCGGCGTCAGCCAGTCGGCCGGCCACCACATTGCCAACAACCAGCTCTTCAAGCACGTGGTGGGGACCAACGAAACCCCGCGCGAAGGCAAGTTCAAGATCAACATGCTGGGCGAGTACAACATCGGCGGCGACGCGTTCGTCATCGAGGACCTGCTGGAAAAGTGCGGCATCACCCTGGTTGCCACTTTCAGCGGCAACTCCACCTACGATGCTTTTGCCGGCTCCCACATGGCCGACCTGAACGTGGTCATGTGCCACCGGTCCATCAACTACGTCGCCCAGATGCTGGAGAAGAAGTTTGGCATTCCGTGGTTAAAGGTCAACTTCACCGGCGCCGAAGCCTGCGCCAAGGCGCTGCGCAAAATCGCCGAATACTTTAATGACCCGGAGCTGACCGCCCGGGTGGAAAAGGTGATCGCCGAGGAGATGAAGCCGGTAGCGGTGGTGCGTGGCGAGGTGAAGGCCCGCTGCAAGGGCAAGACCGCGATGCTGTTCGTCGGCGGCTCGCGCGCTCACCACTATCAGGTGCTGTTCAAGGAGATCGGCATGGACACCGTGGCCGCCGGGTACGAATTCGCCCACCGCGACGACTACGAAGGCCGCAAGGTTCTGCCGAGCGTCAAGGTGGACGCCGACAGCAAGAACATTGAGGAAATTGAGGTCCACCCCGACGAGCTTCGCTATCGGCCGCGCAAGAGCCCGGAGGAGTTGGAGAAGCTGGTGGCGGAAGCCGAGCTCGAGTTCAAGGACTACTACGGCATGATGCCCGAGATGGAGGACGAACGCCTGATCATCGACGACATCAGCCATTACGAAACCGAACGCCTGCTGGAAATCTACAAGCCCGCGATTTTCTGCGCCGGCATTAAGGAAAAGTATGCCGTGGAGAAGATGGGCATTTCCTGCAAGCAACTGCACAGCTATGACTACGGAGGGCCGTATGCCGGCTTCAAGGGCGCCATCAACTTCTATCGCGAGATCGACCGCATGGTGAATATGAAGGTGTGGTCCTTCATCAAGGCGCCCTGGCAGCAGGAGACTCCGCCGCCGGAGCAAGCCGCCGCCGATTAAAAGCGGGTTCCATAACGTTGTCAGCCCGAGCGCGGAGCGAGCCTAGTTTGTCATTCCGAGCGAAGCGAGGAATCGCTATCGCTACTAGCAACTAAAGGGATTCCTCGCTCTGCTCGGAATGACAAAAAGATTTGACTACAAGCTGTTCGGGTTCAGTCAAAGGAGAAGGCCATGTTGTTGCGACATACCACCAGCGATGTGAAGGCGCGCACCGCGCTGACCATTAATCCGGCCAAGACTTGCCAGCCCATTGGGGCGATGTACGCGTCGCTGGGACTGCACGGTTGTCTGCCGCACAGCCATGGCTCCCAGGGATGCTGCGCCTATCATCGCAGCGCCCTGACCCGGCATTACAAAGAACCGGTGATGGCCGGCACCAGCTCCTTTACCGAAGGCGCCTCCGTGTTCGGCGGCCAGGCCAATCTTCTGCAGGCCATTGAGACCATGTTCACGGTCTATGACCCGGAGGTGATTGCCGTGCACACCACGTGCCTCTCGGAGACCATCGGCGACGACATGGTGCAGATCATCTCCAAGGCGCGCGCTGACGGCAAGGTGCCCGAAGGCAAGCACGTGATCCACGCCAACACGCCGAGTTATGTAGGCTCGCATGTGACCGGCTTCGCCAACATGTGCAAGGCCCTGGTGGATTACTTCGCCGAATCGACTGAGCAGGAGAAGAAGCAGGTCAACATTCTTCCCGGCTGGGTTGAACCCGCCGACATGCGCGAACTCAAGTGCCTGGCGCACCGCATGGGCGTGAAGGTGGTGATGTACCCGGACACCTCGGATGTGCTCGACGCGCCGCAGACCGGCAAGCACGTCTTCTTCCCCAAGGGCGGCGCCACGGTCGAGCAGATTCGTACCTCTGGCGACAGCATCGGCACGCTGGCGCTGGGCAAGTCGGCCTCCACTAAGGCGGGCAATGCGCTGGAAGAAAAGTGCGGCGTTTCGCGGCAACGGCTCGAACTACCGATCGGCCTACAGGCGACTGACAAGTTTATCGACACCTTGCGCGTGATGGCCGGGGTCAAGGTGCCTGACATCATCACCGACGAGCGCGGCCGCCTGCTCGACATGATGGGCGACATGCACCAGTACTTTTACAACAAGCGGGTGGCGCTGTTCGGCGATCCCGATCAACTGGTCTCGCTTGCCCAGTTCCTCGTGGCGCTGGACATGAAGCCGGTTTACGTCGTGACCGGCACACCGACTTCGAAGTTCGAAAGCCGAATCAAACGCGAGATCGGCGATGCCGTGCCGGAGATCAAGATCGCGCGCGGATTGCAGGCCGACATGTTCCTGCTGCACCAATGGATCAAGCAGGAGGGGGTCGATCTGCTGATCGGCAACACCTACGGCAAATACATCGCGCGCGACGAGAACATCCCCTTCGTGCGCCACGGATTTCCCATCCTTGACCGCGTGGGGCATTCGTACTTCCCCACTGTCGGCTACAGCGGGGCGATGCGGTTGATGGAAAAAATCCTCAACTGCATTCCTCGACCGCAAGGACCGCGAATCGCCGGAGGAGAGCTTCGAGTTGGTGATGTAGGCACAACCCAAACAAGCGCTTCGCGCTCGTACGGGGAAGCCCCAGCGGCCACGGGAGTTGGGGGCCAAGGAGGGCGAAGCGCTTGTTGGGGAGGTGCGGCAAGCGTCGCCGCTGATGGCGCTGATCAACGCTGATGAACGCTGATCCGAAAATGATTGTTGTGTTTTGGTCAAGACTTCATTCGATCTGATCAGCGTCAATCAGCGGAAATCAGCGGCCACTGGACAGGGGAGGGCTCACGATGACGAAGATTCTGGAAGGACGAGAGCATCAGGTTTATCGCAAAGGCGAGCAGCCGTATCAGCTCGAATGCGGCAAGCCCAGCGTGGCCGGATCGGTCAGCCAGCGCGCCTGCGTCTTTTGCGGTTCGCGCGTGGTGCTGTACCCCATCGCCGACGCGCTGCACATCGTGCATGGCCCCATCGGTTGCGCGTCGTACACCTGGGACATTCGCGGCGCGCTCTCCTCGGGTCCGCAACTGCACCGGCTCAGCTTCTCCACGGACCTGCGGGAAATGGACGTCATCCGCGGCGGAGAGAAGAAGCTGTACGCCGCGCTCTGCGAACTGATCGACGCGCACAAGCCGAAAGCCGCTTTCATCTACGCGACATGCATCGTCGGCATTATCGGCGACGACGTGGACGCCATCTGCAAGCGGGTCAGCCAGGAGAAAGGCATTCCGGTTCTGCCGGTGCACTCGGAGGGTTTCAAGGGCACCAAGAAAGACGGCTATCGCGCGGCGTGCGAGGCCCTGTACCAGCTGATCGGGACCGCGCCCACCGAGGGCATCACCCCGTTCAGCCTGAACATCCTTGGCGATTTCAACCTGGCGGGCGAGATCTGGATCATCCGCGAGTACTTCCGGCGCATGGGAGTGGAGGTCGTCTCGTGCATTACCGGTGACGGCCGGGTGGACGACATCCGCCGGGCGCACGGCGCGGCGGTCAACGTGGTTCAGTGTTCCGGCTCGATGATGCACCTCGCCAAGCGATTGGAAGAAACCTACGGCACGCCATCCCTGCGCGTCTCGTACTTCGGCATCGAGGACATGGCGCAGGCGCTCTACGACGTGGCGCGCTTCTTCCGAGACGAGGCGCTGATGGAGCGCACACGGGCCATCGTCAAAGAAGAAATTGACGCCATCATGCCGCAAATCACGGAGTACCGGCGCGCCCTGGAGGGCAAGAAGGCGGCGATCTACGTGGGCGGAGCCTTCAAGGCTTTCTCCCTGGTCCGCGCCTTGCGCCTGCTTGGCATGAAGAGCGTGCTCGTCGGCTCGCAAACCGGCACCCGCAAGGACTACGAGCAGCTCCGCGAACTGTGCGACGAGGGGACCATCATCGTGGACGACTCGAATCCCCTGGAACTCGCCAGCTTTCTCCAGGAAAAGGAAGTCGACCTGTTCATCGGCGGGGTCAAGGAGCGGCCCATCGCCTACAAGCTGGGCGTGGGTTTCTGCGATCACAACCACGAACGCAAGGAAGCGCTGGCGGGCTTCGCCGGGATGGTGAACTTCGCTCGCGAAGTCTACTCCACGGTCATGAGTCCGGTCTGGAAGCTAACGCCACGGCATCGACGCCTTAGCGGCGGAGAGGAGCGAGCATGAGCACGTTACCCGTTATCAAGGCTCCGAAGCCGAACTACGTTTCTACCCGCAATGCGTGCAAGCTGTGCGCGCCGCTGGGGGCCTGCCTGGTGGTGCGCGGCATCGAAGGCGCCTTGCCCTTCCTGCACGGGTCGCAAGGCTGCGCCACTTATATGCGGCGCTACATCATCAGCCACTTCAAAGAGCCGATGGATATCGCCGCTTCAAATTTCAGCGAGACGAGCGCCATCTTCGGCGGCGGTGAAAACCTGCGCACCGGGCTGCGCAACGTCACCCTGCAGTACCACCCCGCGCTGATCGGGATCGCCACCACCTGCCTGAGCGAAACCATCGGCGATGACGTTGCCATGCATCTGCGCGAGTACGAAGAATCACGCAACGGCGCGGACGGTCCCGCCTTGGTGCACATCTCGACCCCGAGTTATCGCGGCACGCACATGGATGGATTCCACGAGGCGGTCAAGGCTGTGGTGGACGCGCTGGCGGAAGGCGGAACGCAGTCGGATCACATCAACGTTTTTCCCGGCATGGTCTCTCCAGCCGACCTGCGTTACTTGAAGGAGATCTTCCGCGACTTCGGAATTCCTGCGGTCATGCTGCCGGATTACTCGGAGACGCTCGACGGTCCCGCGCTGGACAACTATCAGAAGATTCCCGCGGGAGGGACACCGCTAGAGGCGATTCGCTCCATGGGAAGCGCCCGCGCGACGCTCGAGTTCGGCCGCGAGCTTGCCATGTCCTCAAGCAAAAAGACAACGGCGGGAGGCTTGCTGACCGAGCGCTTCGGCGTTCCTTGCCACAGTTTGGGTCTGCCCATTGGCGTTCAGGAGACCGACCGATTCTTCCAAATGCTGGAGAGCATCAGCGGCCGCCTCACCCCACGAGAGCACGAACAGGAGCGCGGCCGGCTCATCGACTCCTATGTGGATGGCCACAAGTACATATTCGGCAAGCGTGCCGTGGTCTATGGCGAAGAGGATCTGGTTACCGGCCTTGCAGCCTTCCTCAGCGAGATCGGCATGGTGCCGGTGTTGTGCGCATCGGGAGGAGAAAGCGGTTCGCTCAAGCAGGCCATCGCGGATGTAACGCAAGACGTCGTCGGCGAAATTGCCGTGCGCCAGGGCACAGACTTTATGTCCGTCACGGAAGAAGCTGGCGGGCTTGCTCCCGACCTGGTGATCGGCAACAGCAAGGGGCAATCGCTGGCCCGCCAGCTTGGCATTCCGCTGGTGCGCGTGGGATTCCCGATTCACGACCGCGTTGGCGGCCAGCGCATTCTGCACCTCGGCTATCGCGGGGCGCAGCAACTGTTCGACCGGGTGGTGAACACGCTGATCGAGCGCAAACAGGAATCTTTGGGGATCGGCTACAGCTACATGTGACAAATCACGTTTCCCGTTGCTCGTTCTCCGTTTCTCGTTGCGAAGAACGAAGGTGTTCAACGGAAAAACGGGGAACGGGGAACGATAAAAACAGCATTGTTCGGTTTCGAGCACTGGAGGGAGAAAATGGCTCTGGATCTGACCTTACATCCTTGTTTCAACGCCGACGCCAGACACCGGACAGCCCGGATCCATCTGCCGGTTGCCCCCAAGTGCAACATCCAGTGCAACTACTGCAACCGCCGGTTCGATTGCATGAACGAAAGCCGCCCTGGGGTGACGAGCGCGGTGCTCTCTCCGCGGCAAGCACTCATTTATTTGGAAAAAGCAGTGGAGAAGATGCCCAACTTGGCGGTGGTCGGCATCGCCGGTCCGGGTGATCCTTTCGCTAACCCGGAAGAGACCCTGGAAACCATGCGTCTCGTGCGCGAGAAGTATCCCGACATGCTGTTGTGCGTCGCCAGCAATGGTTTGAACGTGCAGCCCTACGCGGATCAATTGGCTGAAGTGCAGGTGAGTCACGTCACGCTCACCATCAACGCGGTCGATCCCTCCATCGGCTCGAATCTCTACGCCTGGGTGCGCGACGGCTACAAGATTTACCGGGGCGACGCGGCTGCCTGCGTGCTCCTGCAACGGCAACTGCGGGCGGTGGCGGCGCTGAAGGAGCGTGGCATCACGGTGAAGATCAACACCATCGTGGTGCCCGGCGTGAACGAGGATCACATCGAGGAGATTGCCAAGCAGATGTCCCGCCTCGGCGCCGACATCATGAATTGCATTCCCATGTATCCGGTCCGGGGCGCCGCCTTCGAGAACCGGGAGGAGCTCAGTCCCGACAAGATTGCCGCCCTACGCCAAAAGGTTGCTCAGTACTTGCCGCAGATGGAGCACTGCACCCGATGCCGCGCCGATGCCGCGGGCATGCTGGGCGAAGGGCAATCTGTCGAATTGGTCGAGCTGATGCTCGCCTGTTCCACCGGTGCTATTGCAAGTGAAGAACGGCCGTACGTTGCCGTAGCCAGCATGGAGGGCGTGCTAGTGAACCAACACTTGGGCGAGGCCTCGCGCTTGTGGATCTACGGGCACAGCGCAGAAGGTCCGCGGCTGATCGGCGTCCGCGAAACCCCGGAACCAGGCAGTGGAACCCAGCGCTGGCACGAGTTGGCGGGAATGCTGCAGGACTGCCGCGCGCTGCTGGTCAGCGGTGTCGGACCAAGTCCGCGCCGGATCCTGGAGCGCGAGGGTGTCCGCGTCCTGCAGATGGCCGGGCTGATTTCGGAAGGCATCAGCAGCCTGTACCGCACCGGCGATGTGCCCCGCACCATGCGCAAGCACTTTAAGAGCTGCGGCACCGAATGCCAGGGTTCGGGCGTGGGTTGTGGATGAGCATTGTCGTTGGTCGTTAGTCGCTGGTCGTTAGCGGGCGGCGCGATGTCCAGCGGCGAACGACTTCAACATGTTCCAAGAACATTGTCATCCTGAGCGAAGCGAAGGACCTGCTTTTCGGCCGCGATGTCTCAGGCTAACCACGAACGACTAACGACCGACGAGGAGAACACGATGCAGAAGCCAAAACACCACATCTTCATTTGCGGCAGCTTCCGCGTTGCCGGCGAAGCCAAGGGCATTTGCCACCGCAAGGACTCCAACGGGTTGATCCAATATCTGCAAACCGAAATCTCGGACCGCGGCATGGACGACGTGCTGGTTTCCAGCACCGGCTGCCTGAATCTGTGCGAAAAGGGACCGCTGCTGGTCGTCTATCCCGAGGCGCTGTGGTACGGCGAGGTCAACGAAGAGAAGATCGATGAGATCCTCGATGCGTTAGAAGAAGGCCAGCCGGCAGAGGGGATGCTGGTTTAATCGCACGATCGGATGGCGGTTTGGTAGCGCCGGCGTCTCGCCGGCGGGCCCTGCGTGCAGCACGAAGCCACGCGATAAGCGGCAAACTGCCAACAAGCGTTGAGAAGGGATTTGCCATGAACAAGCCTGGCCCAATCCGGATCATCGACACCACCCTGCGCGACGGCGAGCAGACGGCTGGCGTGGTCTTTTCACGGAGCGAGAAACTTGCCATCGCGCGCACGCTGGCCGATCTTGGGGTCCCCGAGCTTGAGTGCGGCATCCCCGCCATGGGCGACGCCGAGTGCGACGACATCCGGGGTCTTGCCGATCTTGGCCTTCCCGTCCGGCTCACCGGATGGTGCCGCGCTCGCCTCGTGGACCTTGAAAAGGCCCGGCATTGCGGCCTGCAATCGGTGCACATCGCCTTCATGGCGTCGCCTATCGCCCTGTGCTCCATCGGCAAGGACGAGAGGTGGGTGCTCGACAGCATCCCGCAACTGCTGGCCGCCGCACGTCAGTATTTCGATTGGGTCTCCATTGGCGCACAGGACGCCTCGCGGGCCGAGCCGCGCTTCATTGCAGAAATGGTTGCGCTCGCTGAGCTGCATGGCGCTCATCGCCTCCGCATTGCCGACACGGTGGGAATTTGGAATCCATTGCAGACCGCACAATTCTTCCGCCGGTTGCGTAAGCGCACCGGCTTGCGCCTGGAATTCCACGGCCACAACGATCTCGGCATGGCGACGGCGAATGCTGTTTCGGCCATCCAGGCGGGTGCCGACGCGGTTAGCGTGACGGTGAACGGCCTCGGCGAGCGGGCCGGCAATGCGGCCCTGGAACAAGTTGTCATGGCCCTGCGCTGCTCGCTCAAAACGGAATGCGGAATCAATACCCGCGGCCTGCGCGAGCTGTGCGCGCTGGTGGCGAAAGCCTCCGGCCGTCCGATCCCGGTGGAGAAGCCCGTCACGGGAACTGCGGCCTTCCTGCACGAATCTGGAATCCACTGCAGCGGATTGCTCCAAGACCGTCGAACCTATGAACCTTTTGCGGCCGAAGACGTAGGCCGCGTGCCCGCTGATTTCGTAATCGGAAAACATTCCGGCTCGGCCACCATCATGCAGGCGCTGGCCGGCCAAGGGATTCAGGTCGATCGCAAAACAGCTTCCGCACTGCTGGTCGAAGTTCGAGGACACGCCGTCAGAAAGAAGGGCCCGCTCTCTCCCGGCGAGCTCGTGCAGCTTCTGCGGCAGAGCCAAAGAGCCGCGCACTACGGCAGCCGCGCCGCTGTGTAGTACTCAGATCCAGTACTCAGTACCCAGTGCTCGGGATGTCACGTTCCACGATGAGCGACATGCGCAGCGCCCGGTTTACACTGCTGTCATGGCGCGCAAGCCTCATGCATCAACCAGTGGACCGCATTCGTCGGCCGCAAGTGAGGAATTGATCCGCCAGTTCTTTCGTGCTCTGGAGCAGGCTTGGGGGCGGCAGCACTGGTGGCCGGCGCAGTCGCGCTTCGAGGTAATCGTCGGCGCCTACCTCACGCAGAACACGGCCTGGACCAACGTCGAGCGTGCCATGTCCAACCTGCGCCGCGCCGGCGTGCTTTCCCTTGCCGGAATCCGCTCCACGCCGCTGGCGCAACTGGAGCAACTGGTCCGACCCGCCGGCTACTTTCGTCAAAAGGCGCAGCGGCTCAAGACCTTTATTCACTATCTCGACAGCAACTATGCCGGCTCGCTGCCGCGCATGTTCGCGCGCCCGATATCAGAGTTGCGCCCGGAACTGCTGGCGCTCAACGGGGTCGGACCCGAGACCGCCGACTCCATTCTGCTGTATGCGGGCGACCACGATATCTTTGTGGTGGACGCGTACACACGCCGCATGGTTGAGCGGCACCGCATCCTGCCCTCGACCGCCGACTACGACGAGATTCGACAGCTCTTCGAGCACGCGCTGGACGGCGTTCATCCGGAAAGGGTAGCGCCGGCCTCCAGGCCGGCTGTCCTGGCGGCGTCCACGCCGGCAGCACAAGCGCGGGCCGGAGGCCCCCGCGACAGCCGGCCTCCCACCCCAGCAAGCCAAAAGCAGGCTTGCCGGGGACCCCGGCCTGGAGGCCAGCGCTACCAGCTAGGCGACAACATTTCTCAGATTGAGTACAGGGGCGCGGCGCATCCACCCTCGCGTCGCAGCGCCGGATCGCGAAGCGAACGGGCGCAGGTGTTCAACCAGATGCACGCGCTGATTGTGGGCGTTGGGAAGAATTTTTGTTCCGCGAAGAATCCTGACTGTGCGCGCTGTCCACTGAGGAATTTCTTGTCCAACTGACTCGAATGGCCCAAGCCACTCAAGCCCTTTTCCCGCCGGTATTTTTTCGAAGCGGAATGCCGAGCCGCTCAATCTAAGGCTATATAGGACCTAGTCGGTCCCACATTGACAGGGCCCGGCCTAGGACCTAACATCATTATGTGGTACCGAATTGGTACTGTATGTAGTTAGTTGGGCATTCGGCCCCGGCGGGAGTTCATGATCCGGCTTTCCAAGCTGACGGATTACGGCATTGTGCTGATGACGGTGGTGGCCCGTGGGCAGGGCGGCTCCCTGCATACCGCGCGCGATCTGGCCCGGGAGTCGGGGGTGCCGCTGCCCACCGTGAGCAAGATCCTGAAAGGGCTCTCGCAAGCCGGGCTGCTGGTCTCGACCCGTGGGGTCAAGGGCGGCTACACGCTGGCGCGGGCACCACAGGAGATCTCGGTCGCCGAGATCATTCTGGCCCTGGAAGGGCCGATTGCGGTTACCGAGTGCGGCGCCGCACCCAAGCAGTGCGAGTTGGAGCTGCACTGCCCGGTGTCGAACAACTGGCGCGTTATCAGCCGGGCCCTGCGCGACGCGCTGGAGAATCTGCCGCTTTCCGATCTGCTGGCTCCGCTGCCCATGATGGTCGCGCGCCAGCGGCTGGTCATGCTGAATCTATCCGGGAGAACGCAATAAATGACGACGCCTGCAAACACGATCCAAGAACTGGCGAACCGCGAATATCAGTGGGGGTTTGTCACCGACATCGAGCAGGAAGTCATCCCCAAGGGGTTGAACGAGGACGTTGTTCGGCTGATTTCGGCCAAGAAAGGCGAGCCCGAATTCATGCTGGAATGGCGGCTCAGGGCATTCCGCCACTGGTCGAAGCTGGAGAAAGCCGAAGCCGAGCCGCGCTGGGCGAACATCAAGTACGATCCAATCGACTACCAGGACATTCGTTACTACGCCGCGCTCAAGCAGAAGGGCGACGGGCCAAGCTCGCTGCAGGAAGTCGATCCCGAGCTGCTGCGCACCTACGACAAGCTCGGCATTCCGCTGCACGAACGTGCCAAGCTCGCTGGAGTGGCCGTGGACGCGGTATTCGATAGCGTCTCCGTGGCCACCACCTTCAAGGAAAAGCTAGGTGAGTTGGGGATCATCTTCTGCTCGTTCTCCGATGCGGCGAAGAACCATCCCGAGTTGGTGCAGAAGTATCTCGGCTCGGTGGTCCCTTATAGTGACAACTTCTTCGCCGCACTGAACGCCGCGGTGTTCAGCGACGGATCGTTCGTGTACGTGCCCAAGGGCGTGCGCTGTCCCATGGAGCTCTCCACCTATTTCCGCATCAACGCGGCGGAGACCGGCCAGTTCGAGCGCACGCTGATCATCGCCGACGAAGGCGCATCCGTCAGTTACCTGGAGGGCTGTACCGCGCCCATCCGCGACAAGAATCAACTCCACGCGGCTGTGGTGGAGCTGGTGGCGCTCGATAACGCGACCATCAAGTACTCGACCGTCCAGAACTGGTATCCCGGCGACCCGAAGACGGGTAAGGGCGGGATCTTTAACTTCGTCACCAAGCGTGGCAAGTGCGCGGGCAAGAATTCGAAGATCAGTTGGACCCAGGTGGAGACCGGCTCGGCCATCACTTGGAAGTATCCGAGCTGCATTCTGCAGGGCGACAACTCGGTGGGCGAGTTCTACTCGGTGGCGCTGACCAACCACTTCCAGCAGGCGGACACCGGCACCAAGATGATCCACCTGGGCAAGAACACCAGGAGCACGGTGGTGTCGAAGGGGATCTCCGCCGGCATGGGCCAGAACACCTACCGCGGCCTGATCAAGATTGGCCAGGGCGCTCAGGGCGCGCGCAACTACACGCAATGCGATTCGCTGCTGATCGGCGACAAGTGCGGCGCGCACACCTTTCCGTATATCGAGGTGAAGAACTCCTCCGCTCGCATGGAGCACGAGGCCTCCACTTCGAAGATCGGCGAGGACCAGATGTTCTATCTGCGGCAGCGAGGGCTGAGCACCGAGGACGCCGTCAGCATGATCGTCAACGGCTTCTGCAAGCAGGTGTTCAAGGAACTGCCCATGGAGTTCGCGGTGGAAGCGCAAAAGCTGCTGAGCGTGAGCCTGGAAGGCAGCGTGGGATAAATCGTTTTCCGTTTTCCCTTCTCCGTTCCCCGCAAATGCGGCGAGCGACGAGAACGGGGAACGGAAAACGGGGAACGGAAAACGAAAGCATGTCACTTCTCGAAATCAAGAATCTGCATGTCACGGTGGGCGGCAACGAGATCCTCAAAGGGGTCGACTTGCGCATCGGCGAGGGCGAAGTTCACTCGATCATGGGGCCGAACGGTTCGGGCAAGAGCACGCTGGCGCAGGTGCTGGCGCGACGCGAGTCGTATCAGGTCAACGAGGGCGAGGTGCGATTCAAGGGCCGGGATCTGTTGGCCATGAAGCCCGAAGAGGCCGCTGCCGAAGGTCTGTTCCTGGCCTTCCAGTACCCGGTCGAAATCCCCGGCATTTCCAACGCCTACTTCCTGCGCTCGGCGATGAATGCGATCCACAAGTACCACGGCGAGGACGAACTGGACGCAATGGATTTCCTGCCTCTGCTGCGCGAGCGCATGAAGTTTCTGGAGATGGATGAGAAATTTGTCCAGCGCTCGGTGAACGAGGGCTTCAGCGGCGGTGAGAAGAAGCGCAACGAAATCTTGCAGATGATGATGCTGGAACCGAAGCTCGCCCTTCTCGACGAGACGGACAGCGGCCTCGATATCGACGCGCTGCGCATCGTGGCCCAGGGCGTGAATGCCATGCGCTCGCCGGACCGCGCCATGATCGTGGTCACCCACTATCAGCGGCTGCTGGACTATATCGTGCCGGACTACGTTCACGTGTTGCTAAACGGCAGAATCGTCAAGAGCGGCGGCAAGGAGCTGGCGCTCGAACTCGAAGACAAGGGCTACGGCTGGTTGGAAGAGGTCGCCCTGGCGGGATAAATGGCGCGAGTGACCTTAGGGTTGTCATTCCGAGCGCAGCGAGGAATCCCTTTGGGTGCTAGCGATGATAGCGATTCCTCGCTTTGCTCGGAATGACAAAGGACGCGAGAGTCCCATAGGGACGACACACGAGACGGAGCTACTTTGAGCACGATCACACAAGAATTGGGAACCTGGCTGGCCCACTTTGAGGCCTCGGAACGAAGCTCAAGCCGCTCGGCGCAGCCGCGGTGGTTGATCGCGATCCGCCGCGAGGCATTCGCGAGCTTCAGCCAGCTTGGTCTTCCGACGCTGAAAGACGAAGACTGGCGCTTCACGAGCGTGGCCCCGATCGCCCACACCACTTTCATGCCGGCTGCCGAGGCACGGGTTTCTCCGCGCCAGTTCGACGGATACGCGCTGCCGGACGTGGGCGCACGGCTGGTCTTTGTAAACGGGCATTTCGCGCCGGAGCTGAGCAGCTCTTCGGTGTCGGGGGCACCGGCAGTGATGGCGATGAGCATCCGCGCTGCACTGGCCAACTCGCCGGAACTGGTTGAGCCACACCTCGCCCGCTATGAAGCATTTCATGACGATGCCTTCACGGCCCTGAACACCGCATTCATTGAGGACGGTGCTTTTGTCGAGGTGCCCAGGAATACGGTCATTGAGAAGCCAATCTACGTGCTGTACATCGCGATCGGCGGCGACGAGGCGCAGATGGCGCATCCGCGAAACCTATTCGTAGCCGGCGAGAACTCCCAGGTGGCGTTTGTCGAGGACTACGTTACCTTGGCGCCGGGCAAGTTCTTCTCGAACGTGGTGACCGAAGTCGTGGCAGCGGAAGGCGCCAACGTGGAGCACTATCTCATCGAGCGGGAGGATGAGCAGGCACTCAACATTTCCACTTTGCGAATCCAGCAGGAGCGCAGCACGGTGGTGGCGTCGCATTCGGTCCTGCTCGGCGGGGCGCTGGTGCGCAACAATGTGCATCCGGTGCTCGCCGGCGAAGGCGGAGATTGCCTGATCAATGGCCTGTTCATCGGCCGTGGCCGCCAGCACATGGACAACTACATGAAGGTGGAGCACGTCGCTCCGCACTGTAACAGCCGGCAGTTCTACAACGGGATTCTCGATGAATCGGCGCGCGGCGTGTTCCATGGACGCATCATCGTTCATCCCAACGCGCAGCGCACCGACGCCAAGCAGACCAATCGCAACCTGCTGCTCAGCGATAACGCACAGATCGACACCAAGCCGCAACTGGAGATCTACGCCGACGACGTGAAGTGCACCCATGGGGCGACCATTGGGCAGATCGAGGAAGAAGCGCTGTTTTATCTGCGTTCCCGAGGATTGAGCGAGGCGGAAGCGCGCGGGTTGTTGCTCTACGCTTTTGCCAGCGAAAACCTGCAGCGCATGAAAAGCGTCCCCGTACGCCAGATGTTGGGGCAACTCGTCCCGCGCTGGCTGCCCAAGTCCCAGGCGCCCCGTATAGTCGAGGGCAATACAGGCGTGCCCGTTCTGGCCGGAGAGGTGAAATGAGCATCGCAGCGTCAAGTTTCGTCAACCAACAGACGCTGAGCGGCTTCGACGTGGAGCGGGTGCGCAACGACTTCCCTGCCCTGCATCAGTCGGTGAATGGCTGCGAGCTTGTCTATCTGGATAACGCCGCGACCACGCAGAAGCCTCGATCGGTCCTGCGCGCGCTGGAGCACTTCTATTGCGAGGACTGCGCTAACGTGCATCGCGCCGTCCACAAGCTCAGCGAGCGGGCCACCGAGTGTTACGAGTGTTCGCGCGCCAAGGTACAACATTTCCTGAATGCTGCCGATGCATCCGAGATCATCTTCGTGCGCGGCGCGACCGAGGCCATCAACCTGGTCGCGGCCAGCTATGGCCGCAAGAACATCCACGCCGGCGACGAGGTCATTATCTCGACCATCGAGCATCACTCCAACATCGTGCCCTGGCAAATCCTGTGTGAGCAGACCGGCAGCAAGTTGCGCGTGATTCCAGTAAATGATGATGGCGAGCTGGTCCTGGAAGAGTACGAGAAGATGCTTGGACCAAGAACGAAGTTCGTTTCCTTGGTTCACATCTCGAACTCACTGGGCACGGTTAACCCGGTGAAACGCATGATCGAGGCGGCGCATACCTACGGCGTTCCCGTCCTGATCGACGGCGCGCAAGCCGTGGCACACATGAAGGTTGACGTACAGGCGCTTGACGCGGATTTCTACGCCCTCAGCGGACACAAGCTGTTCGGGCCCACCGGCATCGGCGTTCTGTACGGGAAGCGCGCGTTGCTGGATGCCATGCCTCCCTACCAGGGCGGGGGCGACATGATCGCCTCGGTCACCTTCGAGAAGAGCACGTGGAACCACTTGCCCTACAAGTTCGAGGCGGGCACGCCGAACATCGCGGGCGCAATCGGACTGGGCGCGGCGATCGATTACGTTTCCGCGCTGAACTACAGTTTCAGAAGCCATGAGCAGGAGCTGCTCACCTATGCTACTGAGCGTCTGGAAGCGATCCCAGGCCTGCGCATCATCGGCACGGCTCGCGACAAAGCTGCGGTGATCTCCTTCGTGCTGGGCGATATTCATCCGCACGACATCGGCACCATTCTCGACCAACAGGGCATTGCTATTCGCGCCGGACATCACTGCACGCAGCCGGTGATGGAACGCTTCGGCGTGCCGGCCACCGCGAGGGCGTCGTTCGCCTTGTACAACACGCGAGAGGAAGTGGATCGTCTGGCCGAAGGCATCCGCAAAGCACAGGAGGTCTTCGCCTGATGTCCGAGCTACGCGAGCTGTATCAGGAACTCATCCTGGAGCACAGCAAACATCCGCGGAACTTCCGCAAGCAGGACGACGCAATATCGATTGACGCCTACAACCCCCTGTGCGGCGACCATTTCACCGTCTATCTCAAGATGGAAGGCGATGTGATTCGAGACCTCAGCTTCCAGGGTTCCGGCTGCGCCATTTCCAAAGCCTCCGCCTCGGTGATGACGCAAACCCTGAAAGGCAAGAACAAAGAGCAGGCGGAGGCGCTGTTCAACCAGTTCCACGACCTGGTGACCGGCAAGACTGCCGTCACTCCGGAGTTGGGCAAGATGGCCGTGTTTGGCGGGGTCAGCGCCTTTCCGATGCGGGTGAAGTGCGCCACCCTGGCCTGGCACACGGTGCACTCGGTGCTGGAAGGAAAGCTAGAAGCGGTCGTTTCAACCGAGTAGCGAATTGGTTTTTCAATTTCTGATTTGCGATTTCTGAATCGTTTACCACGGATGTCACGGATGAAAACGGATGAACGCGGATCATTCTTAAAAATCCGTGTCGATCCGTTCCAATCCGTGAAATCCGCGGTAAGTAGTTCTTCCGAAAATCGGAAATCGCAAAATCGTCGAGATTTTGTCATTTTGAGCGACGCGAGGAATCCCTCTATTTGGTACCGGCAAGAGCGATTCCTTGCTTCGCTCGGAATGACAATCGAAAAGTAGTTGTCATGAATCATGAGTGGATCAATCTGAAGCGTGATGTGCAGGCGGTAACCATTCCCACGGGCAACACGGTGCTGCTCCGGGAAGGCAGCAGCATCATGCTGCACCAGGCGCTAGGCGGCGATTACACGATTATGACCGACCAGGGCTACCTGGCTCGCATCGAGGGCAAGGACGCGGATGCCGTCGGAATCTACGCCGAGGCCGGCAGCCCCGAAACGCCAGCAATCGATCCTAACGCTCCGCTGGATCCGACGCTGGTGTGGGACACGTTCAAGGCCATCTACGACCCGGAAATTCCGGTTAACGTGCTTGATCTGGGACTGGTGTACGACTGGGACGCCGAGTCGCTCGAAGGGGGCGGTCACGTGATCAAGGTCAAGATGACCATGACCAACCCCGGCTGCGGCATGGGTAATATCCTGCAAAGTGACGTGGAACGAAAGCTGCGGCTGGTTCCCGGAGTGCGCGACGTGCAGGTGGAAATCGTCTTCGATCCCCCGTGGACGATGGAGAAGATGAGCGACGCCGCCAAGCTGAAATTAGGCCTTATGTAACCGCGTCTCGCCGCGGTGTCCTGCCCCGCAGCCAACGTTGTCGGCGAGACCGCACTGCCACTGGCGTCATGATTTACAATCGCCACACGCATCCTGCCCCAGTAGCGGACGCGCAGGTTCCCAAAAAGTACGGCGGGGCAATCGCTGCCCCTACGATCCAGCGGGTTGCTGGGGTGGTTGGCCGACCCCCGGCAGTCTGAGATAATCAGGTGTTTACAAATTGATGAACAGGCGGTTTTACGTGTCGCTGTTGAAGCGTTCTCTGCTTTTCGTCGTGGCAGTGTGCCTGGCGTGCTCTGCCCAGTCCTCCCAGAACTCCGCGGACCTGAACCAGCGCATCGAGCGGCAGGTGAGGGCGCACCTGCAGTTGCCCGCTCAGGTGAACATCGCGGTGGGGGCGCGCACGCACAGCGATTTCGCCGGGTATGACGCGCTGACCGTCAACCTCTCGATGGGCGATCACAAGCAGACGATCGATTGCCTGATCTCGAAGGACAACCGAGAACTGCTGCGCCTGCAGAAGATGGATCTTTCCAAGGACCCGTATGCGGAAGTAATGAAGAAGATCGACCTCAGCGGTCGGCCCTTCCGCGGCGGCAAGGACGCCAAGGTCGTTATCGTGAACTACGACGACTTCCAGTGCCCTTTCTGCGGGCGCATGCATCAGACCCTGGCGCACGAAATCGCGCCTGAGTATGGCGACCGTATCAAGATCGTCTATAAAGACTTTCCGCTGTACGAGATTCATCCCTGGGCCAACCGGGCGGCGATTGATTCCGGCTGTCTGGCGCAGCAGAACTTCGATGCCTATTGGGCCTTCGCCGACTACGTGCATCAGAACGGCGCGGCCATCGGCCCGCGGGGCACGCCCTTGCCGGATGAGTTGGCCCACGTTGACAATACCGCGAAGGAACAAGGGAAAAAGTTCAACCTGGATGCGGCCAAGCTGGATGCTTGTCTCAAGGCGCAGAACGAAGACCGGGTGCGCGCCTCGGTGGCTGAAGCTACGCAACTCGGCGTGGAAGCGACACCCACGGTCATTGTCAACGGCGAGAAGATCGATGGCGCCATGCCTGCCGAAAGCTTGAAAGCGATCATCGACCAGGCTTTAAGGGACGTCGAAGCGCCGGCAACGGCATCTCTGCCGGCCGCGGGCAGGTAATCCGCTATCATCTTGCACGAAGCACGGACAACACAGACACCGTGCTGGAGGAAGAACACTTGAGCAATCACGTGCGGTTTGGGCTACCATCCGCCATCTTCTTTTTGGTCGTCCTTACGTTCACCTTCGCGATCGGCTGTTCGCATTCGCAGGCCGGGCCGGATGTCATGGCGAAGGTCAATGGGCGCAAGATCCTGCGTGCCGACGTGGAGCGCTTTTACAACGAGCAGACCAAGGGCCCGCAGGCGCAGCAGAGTAGCGCGGAACAGGCGGACAGCCTGCGGCTGAACATCCTGCGCGAGCTGATCGACAACGAGATCCTGCGCCAACGCGCCGAGAAACTCGGCCTGCTCGCCACCGACGACGAAGTCCAGCAAAAGCTGAACGAACTGAAGTCGGCTTACACCCAGGAAGAGTTCGACAAGCGGATAAAGGACAGTGGCCGCACGCTGGCCGACCTGAAGGAAGACATCCGCCGCTCACTGACGGTGGAGAAAGTCATCAACAAAGAGATCACCTCCAAGATCGACGTCAAAGACATCGATATCGCCAGCTTCTACTCCGCACACAAGGCCGACTTCAACCTCATCGAGCCGCAGTATCAACTGGCGCAGATTCTGGTCACCACGCAGCCCGGACAGGTGCGCAACCTGAAGAACGATAAGGCGCAGAATGAGCCGGATGCAAAGAAGAAGATCGAACAATTGGTGAATCGGCTCGACAGCGGCGACAACTTTGCAACCGTGGCCATGAACTACTCCGAAGACCCGGACACCGCTCCCAATGGCGGCGTGCTGGGCGTCGTCCCGGAATCGGGCCTGAAGAACACCGACGCGACCACGCGGGAAACCGTCATGAAGTTGAAGCCGGGACAGCACACGCCGGTGATCACCGTCGGCGCTCCGGGGCACATCTTCGGCTATCGCGTGGTGCAGCTCATCTCCAAGGAACCCGCCGGACAACGGGAACTGAGCGACCCGCGCGTGCAGCAACAGATCCGCGACCAACTGCGCGAGCGCCGCGAACAGCTATTAAAAGCGGCCTACTACACCGTTTTGCATGACCAAGCCAAGGTGGAGAATTTCTACGCGGAACAGGTGCTGAAGACCAGCGCGAAGTAAGGTGAAGAGTCCAACGCGAAGGCGCCAAGACGCGAAGCAAGAAAGGTTCCTTAGCGCCTTAGCGCCTTCGCTGTTACACCAGCCACTTATTCGATAATCGCCAGCAGGTCGCCTCCGTTGACCGTGGCGCCTTCCTTAGCGATGATCTTCTGCACCAGTCCGCTCTTGGGCGATTTGAGTTCGTTCTGCATTTTCATGGCTTCGACCACCAGCACGCCCTGTCCGGCCTCGACCGGCGCGCCTTCCTCGACCAGGATGCGAACCACCTTGCCGGGCATGGGCGCGATGAGCTTGCGCGGTCCAGCGGCCTCGCCTGCGGTCGCGCGACGGCTGCGCAGCGAACGTGGGTCGCACAGCCGAACGGCGTAGCGCGCATTCCGGACCCACAGGTAAAGATCTTCGTGCCCCTGCTCACGCTTGACCTCATACGACTTGCCGTCGATGATCAGGGACAGAACGTCGCGCCGGGCCAGAACCGCGTCGACTTGGATCGCTTGGCCATCCAGTTTGCACACGAACCCCTGCCCCGCCTTGGTTAGTTCGAGGCGGTGCTGTTGGTCCTCGACGATGATGTCGTACGTCATAAGCCCTCAGCCGTCAGCCCTCAGCCATCAGAAGAATCAGCTCTCAGGCGTCAGGTAACAGGTATCAGCTCCCCTACCGTTGTTGCCTTCAGATAAAGCAATTGTCCCTCAAATGATTTCTCCTTCGCGTCTTAGCGCCTTCGCGTTGGAAAACGGAAGACGTCGAACGGGGACTGGCTCGTCAATTCACAATGTCCGGAGCGCTTCGCGTCGTCCCGCTTCCTTCCAGTTCGACTTCGTGTTCTCCCGTTTTGCTGCGGCGCCGTTCGAGGCCGCATTGCCATTCTCGCGGATACTGCTATCAAGGACGGTAAACAACCCAGCGGCGATGGCAGCAATCCTGCGGCCCTCCTCATCGCCGGGGTCCGCTACTTTGCCGTTGGCCAGCAGGCGATCGAGGATCCCGGTATCGAGGCGGCCGGCGCGGAAGCAGGGCTCGGCCAAAATCCGGCGGAAGAGCGAAAGGTTAGTCTTGATACCCCCGACAAAGTATTCCGAAAAAGCTCGCTCCAGCCGCTGAATTGCCTGCTCCCGCGTGTCGCCGTAGCCGATCAGCTTGGCCAGCAGCGGGTCGTATTCGATGGGAACCTCGTAGCCCTCGTACATGCCGCTATCGCGCCGGATGCCCGGTCCCGAAGGCGCCAACAGCAGGCTGATCTTTCCCGGTGACGGGAAGAAATTGTTGTCCGGATCTTCGGCATAGATGCGGCACTCGATGGCATGGCCGCGCATCTTGATGTCTTCCTGCCGGAAGGGTAGCGCTTCGCCCGCCGCGACCCGCAGTTGCAGGTGCACCAGATCGAGGCCGGTGACCAACTCGGTCACGGGATGTTCCACCTGCAGGCGCGTATTCATCTCCAGGAAATAGAAGTTGCGGTCCTGGTCGGAGAGAAATTCAATGGTGCCCGCATTGGTGTAGCCGCAGGCGCGGGCGGCGCGCACGGCGATCTCGCCCATCTGCTGGCGCATCGCGGGGGTGACCAGCGGCGAGGGTGATTCTTCCACCACCTTCTGGTGGCGGCGCTGCACCGAGCACTCGCGCTCGCCCAGCCAAACACAGTTGCCGTGCTCGTCCGCCATGATCTGCATCTCGATGTGGCGAGGGTTCTCGATGAATTTCTCGATGTAAACTTCGTCATCGCCGAAGGAGCGCAGCGCCTCGCTCCGGGTCTGGTCCAAGGCGGAGTGCAACTCCTCGGGCGTGCACACCCGGCGCATACCCTTGCCGCCGCCCCCGGCAGCGGCTTTCAGCATTACCGGGAAGCCCACCTCAGACGCGATCTTCTGCGCCTCTTGCAGCGAGGCCAAGCCCCGCGCCGTGCCCGGCACAAAGGGGACGCCGGCTTTCTCCATGGCTTGGCGGGCGCGAGTTTTGGAGCCCATGGCCTCCATCGCCTCCGCCGGAGGACCGATGAACTTAATGCTCGCCTCCTTGCAGGCGCGGGCGAAGCGCGGGTTCTCCGAGAGAAAACCGTAGCCGGGGTGGATGGCCTCGGCACCACTGCGCTTGGCCACTTCGATGATCTTGGGGATATTCAGATAGGACTCGCTGGCCGCCGCCGGCCCGATGGGGTAAGCCTCGTCGGCCTTGCGCACATGCAGCGCGGCGCGATCCACCTCGGAGTAGACCGCTACCGAGGCAATTCCCATTTCCCGTAGCGCGCGAAGGATGCGCACCGCAATCTCACCGCGATTGGCAATCAGGACCTTGCGAAACATCAACCGCTCCTGATGCGCAGAATCATACTCTTGCTAAGAAACACCTACCACAGAGACACGGAGACACAGAGGAATTGATTCCAGTTCTGTTCTTCTCCGTTCTATTTTTCTCTGTGGCTCTGTGTCTCTGTGGCAGGTGTTCCTCGCAGCAGCTAAGGAAGCTCTGAACAACCAGGGCTTTTGAACCAGCGTGAGCTGGAGGGCAGATTCAGCCGCCTTTTGGATCGGTTTTCAGGTGAGGGTTTTGCGTTTGCTGTGCCCGAATGCGCCGTGCTGCGCCCCGAGCAACACTACGCCGTCGTTGGGCACAGCAGTCTCTTGCGAACCATGAACAGATTCACCAGGGCGAAGGCGGTGAACAGCCGATTGGCATTCTTCGCCATGCCTCGGTAGCGTACCTTCACGAATCCGAATTTTAACTTCAGCACGCCAAATACATGCTCGACTTTCGAGCGCACCCGCGACTTCGTCCGGTTCTTGGCCCGCTCCACTTGGTCAATCCGGTTTTTGTAGCGATAGCGCTTGTTGGTGCAGTCCTTGGCACGCGGCGAGCATTCGTGAATTACCTCGCGCTGCCCGCGATAGGCTTGGTCGCCCCAGACGTGGGTCTCATCGCCATGCAACAGCTCTGGCAATACCGTCGAGTCGGACACGTTGGCCGCCGTGGCTACTGCGCTATGCACCAGCTTTGTCTTGCTGTCCACGCCCACATGCGCCTTCATCCCGAAATACCACTGCTTGCCTTTCCGGGTCTGGTGCATCTCCGGGTCGCGCTTCTGTTGCTGGTTCTTCGTCGAACTCGGGGCGTGAATGATGGTCGCGTCCACAATAGTACCCGTCGAAATGCGCACACCGCGCTGCTGCAAGTACAGGTTCACGGTCTCCAGAATCTCGCCCCCCAGTCGATGCTCTTCCAGCAAGTGGCGGAACTTGCACACCGTGGTCTCATCCGGCACCGGCTCGCTCCCCAAGTCGATTCCGGCAAACTGTCGTAGCACGGGCGAATCGTACAACGCCTCTTCCACCGCCGGGTCCGACAGGTTGAACCAGTGTTGGAGGAAGTAGATGCGCAGCATGCGCTCCAGTCCGACGGGACGACGCCCATTACCAGCCTTCGGATAATGAGGCTCGATCAGAGCGCAGAGTTCGCGCCACGGCACGACCTGCTCCATCTCTTCAAGAAACATCGCACGCCGCGTCTTCTTTGTGTACCGCTCGAACCCAGTCGTCATCGCCAGTGTCTGCTGCCTCATCTGCTTTCAGAGTCTCTGGACTCAATCTACACATTGGCCCTGTGGAAAGCAGAGAACTTAATCAGAGATTCCCTAAGCGTTGATGGGGCAGTGGGTGGTATGGTGTATCGAAGACTGCTTCATGACCTCGGCCAGCCGTCAACATCGTATTCACGTCGTCGTTGCCTTCGCCCTGCTGTATTTCTTCTGGGGCTCGACCTACCTGGCGATTCGCATTGGGGTGGAGCATATCCCGCCGCTGCTCATGGCCGGGGCGCGATTCGCCATTGCCGGGCCGCTGATGCTGGCTTACTGCGCGCTCACCGGACATCGGGTGCGCGTGACCCTTCCTGAGGCATTGCGGCTGGCGCTGATCGGTGTGCTTCTGTTGTCGATCTGCAACGTCATCGTGGTATGGGCCGAGCAGTGGGTGCCCAGCGGGTTGGCGTCCCTTATGCTCTCGGTCACGCCCATTTGGTTTCTGGTGCTAGAGACGTGGGTGCTGCCCGGCGAGCACCGCCTTTCAGGACGCACGTTGAGCGGAATTGCGCTGGGCATCGCCGGCATCGTGGTGCTGCTGTGGCCGCAGTTGCGCGCCACCTCGAACGTCGGCCGGCACGAATTATTCGCCAGCCTAGGATTGCTTCTCGGACCGCTCGCCTGGGCGCTGGGATCGGTGCTCTCCAAGCGCTGGAAGATGGAGGTCGATCCCTTCACCGCGAGCGGATACCAGATGATGTTCGCCGGAATCGTGAATCTCGCCGCCGGGACTCTGGTTGGCGACTGGACGCACGGCACATGGACCGCGCGCGGCTGGGGCGCCGTCGTCTATCTCATCATCTTCGGTTCGTGGGTCGGCTTCAGCGCGTACGTCTGGCTGCTCAAGCATGTGCCCACGTCCAAGGTGTCCACCTATGCTTACGTGAACCCCATCGTCGCGGTGTTTCTCGGATGGCTGGTGCTGCACGAGCGCATCACCGGCTACATCCTGACGGGCAGCGTTATCGTTATTTGCGCCGTCGCCCTGGTCACCGGCGCCAAGCTCCAAACCCGAGCCGGCGAAGAGGTACCGGGGCTGCCGGCGGTGGAGAGCAGCGCGGATTAGCCGTCACGGGGACGCCCGACCGTATTTCCCGACTTCCGCGTGCTCGCTGGTACTATCTATGTGAATGTTGGGACTTTTTAGCTATGGGCTGCCGGGACTGGCGGTGATCGCGGCGGCGTTGTTTCATTTTTCGCGCCGCCGGCCAGACTCCTATTGGCTGTGGATCATCCTTTTTCTTGGTCCGTTGGGCGCACTGATCTATTTGGCGGTCGAGGCGCTGCCCGAGTTGCGCGATCCGGGAGCCTTCAAGTTCGTGGGCCGGGCGCAGCGCATTCGTGAACTGGAAGCGGCCGTCGGACAGAATCCTTCTGCGGGAAATTACGAAGAGCTTGGCCAGCTCTATCTCGACAGCGGCCAGTGGAAGAAAGCCCGCGCCTGCTTCGACCATTCCATCGCCCAGCGAACTGATTCAGTGGATCCCTTTTATCGCCGCGCCATTGCTGTTTTGGGGATGGAAGATTTCCCGGCCGCGATGGCGGATCTGGAGCGGGTGGTGCGGGCCGAGCCGAACTACGACATTCATCGCGCCGCCGGACTGCTGGCTTGGGCCTACGCGCGTACGGGTCATGCTGAGCAAGCCCAGGCACTGTTCCAGCGCACCGTGCAGGCTTCCACCCTGACCGAGACGCAAGTCCACTATGCCGAGTTTCTTGCCTCGCAGGGCAACACGGCCGAAGCTCGCCAGTGGGCGGAACGGATCCTTGCCAAGCGCGCGGGCATGCCGGGTTTTCAGCGGCGGCACGATCGTCCCTGGTTCCGGGGAGCGCAATCACTGCTCTCACGTCTGCCGAAATAGCTGAAACACGAACCGGGCCGAAGAAAGGGCGCTTCGCTCCCTTCCTTCGGTGGAAGGAATCCCGGGTGAAATGGATCACGCTGTCACGTCTAACGACGATCGCATAATACTGGGACAACCAAGAGATTGTCATTCCGAGCGTAGCGAGGAATCTGCATTTTGGTTGGGTTGACGAAACTGCAGATTTCTCGCGCCTCGGGGTCCCCCAAAACGCGCCGAATCTGCGCGTTTTGGGGCAGAAAACCCGGCGCTCGGAATGACAACCTCATTGATCGCTGGTTCGACTGGCTTAGATATAGGGATAGAGCTTGCGTTTGAAGTCTTCCAGTTGAGACAACAGCCGGTCGTGCTTCTGCTCGTCGGCGATCAAATAGCTCAGTAGGTGACGCTGGACGAAGCCGCGGGAGTTGCGCCGGCACGTCTCCCCAAGCTCGATGACTTCCTTTTCCATTTCGGCGTGTTTTTCGATGGAATCCCAGATCTCGCCCAGCTCTTCCGGAGAGAGAGAAAAAGCCTGCTTCTCCAGGCTGTCCAGGATCGCCTGCTCCACCTTCTCGTGCATCGCCGAATCCTGACGAATGATCTCCATGACCAAACGAATCAGCGGATTCTTGGTCTTTTCCATCACTTCCGTGCAGTGGGCGACGCTGCCCCTCTCGATTTGTTGCCACCGTTTGAGCGTCGACTTCAATAGCTCCACATCCTCTGTCACTCGTTCTGCGACGGGCATTTGCTTCTCCTTTTCGGCTCTTTAAAAAGCACGCAATGGGATGAACTAGATGGGTCCTTGCTACCGCTACTTTGGAAATTAGATGCAGATTGAGCCCGGCAGCGACATAGAAAATAGCGGAGAGACAAACCTGCCAGGGGTCAACGAGACCACAAGACGATCCGGAGGACACGGGATCGGTGCCTGGCGCCCATCCCACGCCCATTGACTCTTTCCCGGGAATTGATAGACTAAAGGCCATGATGCGCTCGTTTCGATTTACTTATTGGTATGCCGCGTACGCCTATCGGGCCGCGGCGCCGGTGAAACGTGTGCGAGAGGCTTAAGAGCAAAGCTCAAGAACACAGATTCCCAGGCAGCCGCGGACCCAAAGGGTTCGCGGCTTTTGTTTTGAGAGCCGTATCGAGGAAAAGGAGCAACGATGATCATCAACATGGCCGACGGCGCCACCGAACAGGAAATCGAACACATCATTGCGCGCGTCGAGGAGGCCGGTTATCAGGCCCACGTCACGCGCGGCACCACCCGTTGTATCGTGGCCGCCGTGGGCAGCGGACGCCGCCACGAACTCGAAGCGCTGGCCAGCGCGCCCGGGGTAGACACCGTGGTGGCCATCGCCCAGCCCTTCAAACTGGTCAGCCGGCAAGTAAAACCCCACGGCACCGTGGTTCAGGTGGGAAACAACGTGCGCATTGGCGGGCCCGAGTTCGTGGTCATCGCCGGCCCCTGCTCGGTCGAGTCGCGCGAGCAACTGTTCTCGACCGCCGAGGCGGTCAAAGCCGCGGGGGCGGTGATGCTACGGGGCGGCGCCTACAAGCCGCGCACCTCGCCCTATGACTTCCAGGGTCTGGGCGCCGAGGCGCTGGTGCTGCTCGATGAAGTTCGCCGCCACACCGGGCTCGCCGTGGTCACGGAAGTGATGTCCACCGAAGACGTGGACCTCATCTGCGATCACGTGGATATGCTCCAGGTGGGCGCGCGCAACATGCAGAACTTCGCCCTGCTGCGGGCGCTCGCGACGGTGGACAAGCCGGTGCTGCTGAAGCGCGGCCCCTCGGCCACGGTCAAGGAGTGGCTCCTGGCCGCCGAGTACCTGCTCAGCGGCGGCAATCCGAACGTGGTGCTCTGCGAGCGCGGGATCAAGAGCTTCGGCTCCGAGATGCGCAATACCATCGACTTGGCAGCGATCGCCCTGGCCAAGCAGCTCTCGCACCTGCCGGTGATCGCCGATCCCTCCCACGGGACAGGCAAGACCAGCCTGATCGGGCCGATATCGCGTGCCGCGCTGGCGCTTGGAGCCGATGGCGCCATTATTGAAGTGCATCCTTGCCCGGAGCGCGCCCTCAGCGACGGAGCGCAATCGCTAACCTTCTCGCAGTTCCAAGAAGTGATGAAGAGCCTGACGCAGCCGCTACGCCCCATCTTTACCGGAGCGGGCTGCACCGCGTAAAAACCATCAACCCCTGCCACAGAGACACAGAGAGGAAAAAATGAGTTGTTCTCCTGAACCTAGCGAAGGACCTACTTTTCCTCTGTGCCTCTGTGGCAGGTTTTTCCATTGCGTCGTTTCTCGCATCGCGCTCCTGCTGGTAGCATCCTAATGATGGCTCCGAGCGCTTCGCGCTAGTTGGAGCCTATGCTCACCAAGGAGCGCGAGTGCGGATTCTTTTCATCGGCGACATCTTTGGCCGTCCTGGGCGGACGATCGTGCGCGAACAACTGCCCTTGCTGGTAGCGCAGCACCGCATTGATCTTGTCATTGCCAACGCCGAGAACGCGGCAGCGGGCTTCGGCATCACGCCGGCGCTCACCGAGGAGTTGCTCGAGCAGGGCATCGACGTGCTCACCACCGGCAACCACATCTGGGATAAGCGCGAGATCATCGATTTCTACCACCGGGCCGATAGCAATCCGTATAGCCCGGCGCGCCGCCTGTTGCGCCCGGCGAACTATCCCGCAGGCAGCCCGGGTTGGGGAATGTTCGAAGGCACGACACGCAGCGGCGCGGCTTTCGCCGTGGTGAACCTTCAAGGGCGCGTCTTCATGACCAGCAACGACGACCCATTTCGCGTTGCCGACGACCTGCTGAAGCAGATCCAGGCCCCGGTGGTGCTGATCGATTTTCACGCCGAAGCCACCTCGGAAAAGATCGCCCTGGGATGGTATCTCGACGGCCGTGTCACTGCCGTGCTGGGTACGCATACGCACGTCCCCACCGCCGATGAACGCGTGCTGCCCAACGGCACCGCGTATCAGACGGATGTCGGCATGACCGGGCCGTTCGAAAGTGTGATTGGCGTGAATAAGGAGCTGGTCTTGCAGAAGTTTCTGACCAACATGCCGGTGCGTTTCGAACCCGCGACCGACGACGTGCGCCTGAGCGCGGCCTTGATCGAATGCGAAGCCGCGACCGGCCGCGCCACCAGCATAGAACGGATCCAGGTTCGGCAGGAGGTCCGCCTGCCCCAGCCAACGCGCTAATGAGCACTCAGCCGTCACTGCCCAACTCCCTTCGCGCCGACGCCTATCTGTTCGACATCGACGGCACGCTGCTCAACTCGAGAGACGGCGTGCACCACGATTCGTTTCACCACGCGGTGCGCGCCGTGTTCGGCATAAATTCGCACATCGACGGCGTTCCCGTGCATGGCAACACGGATATCGGCATCCTGCGGGCTGTGGTTCTCCGGGAAGGACTCTCCGACGCCGATTTCGAGCGCGGTTGGCCTCGGGTCCACGCTCACATGTGCGATGAGGTGCTCCGCAACGCCGCGCAAATGCGTCCGGAGGTCTGCCCCTCAGTCCGCGAACTGCTTGAAGCTCTGCGCCATGCGGGCAGACTGCTGGCCGTAGCTTCCGGCAACCTGGAACCTATCGCCTGGGCCAAGCTAGAGGCGGCCGGACTGCGCCAGTTCTTCTCCTTCGGGTCTTTCTCAGACCGCCACGAACTCCGGTGCGACATCTTCACCTGGGCGATTGCGGAGGCGCGCCACCGTCTGGGCGAGCACGCCACCGTTTGCATCATGGGCGACACCCCCGCCGACATCCAGGCCGCGCACCAAGTGGGCGTGCCGGTTATAGCGATCGCAACCGGGATTTACGACGTCCCCACGCTGGAGGCGTGCCAGCCGGAATTGTGCGTGCCCTGCTGCACCGATTTGCTCAGCCTTCTCTGATCGGAATCTCAGCTAGAATAGGCGAATGCGGCTGTTCCCGATCGCGGCGCTGTGCCTGGCTGCCAGCCTTGCCCTGGCGCAGGCTCCATCCTCCCCGCCAGCAGCGGCACCCGTTGAAACTCCGAATCCACGCGATCAGGTGTTCTGTTCGAGTCCTCCCTGCATGCCCGCCAACATTCCCCCGGCGGTATCAAACGAAGCGAACCCTGCTCAACCCTCAGCACAGGATTTAGCGGAAGCCGAAAAGATCTACCAGAGTGGCGTGGAACTGGAGAAGAACCATAAGTACGAGGATGCTTTAGTTGCATACAAGCGCGCGTCATCGCTGGTGCCGACGGAGCGGCAATATGCTCTGGCCTTTGCCCGCTTGACGCAGCAACTAGTCTCCATCCACATGCAGCGCGGCAATGCCCAGATGGCACAGCATCAGAAAGCGGAAGCAGCCGTGGAATTCCAGCAGGCACTGGCACTGGATTCCACCAATCAGTTTGCCGAGCAGCGTTTGCGCGACGCGCTTCCAGCCAGCAAAGCCGTCACCTCCTTCGCGTCGGAAGAAGGAGACGATGAGCTGCACCTGAAGCCGATGCCGGACCGCAAAGATCTTCATCTCCGCGGGCCGATCTCGATGGTCTTGACCACGCTCGCCCAATCCTACGGCCTGCAAGCGGAGATCGATCCCGCCGTTCCCGGGAAAATAGCCGAGATCAATCTGACGAGCGTGGACTTCGCCACGGCCCTGGCAGTGACCCTCCAGGTCACACACACGTTCTACGTTCCGAAGACGGACAAGCAGCTCTTCTTTGCGCCGGACACTCCACAGAAGCACAAGGAACTGGACCACCTGCTGCTGCGCACCTTCGACATGACGGCCTTCGCCACTCCGGCGGAGATGACCGACATCGTCAACCTGGTGCGCACGATTTTCGAAGTGAAGAGCGTGGCCATCGCGCCGAACAGTTCCGTGATGACGGTCAAAGCGCCGCAACCCACGATGCAAGCACTGGAGAGCTTCTTCGACTCGCTGCAGACCCGCCGCCCCCAGGTGCTGCTCCACATCGAGGCAATCGAAATCAACCACCAGTTGATGCGGGTGTTTGGGGTGAATCTCCCCTCACAGTTCAGCATTTTCAATCTTCCCTCTTCGGTGCTGACCTCTTTGGTTGGAGGCGGCAACTCCAACCTGCAGAACCTGGTCAATCAACTGATTTCCGGCGGCGCCATCAATCAGGGGAACACGTCGGCGCTCTCCGCCTTGCTCGCGCAGACGCTGGGCCAGGCCCAGAGTTCCGCGCTCTTGGCCAATCCGTTGATGACCTTCGGCGGAGGATTGACGCTGTTCGGAATCGGGGTTTCGCCGGGAACCTTGCAGGCCTCCTTGAACGAGTCCCGGGCTCAGAGCCTGGAGAGCATGACTTTGCGGGCGTCTCAGGGTTCGGCGGCAACCTTCCAGATCGGCGAGCGCTACCCGGTTATCAACGCCACCTATGCGCCGATCTACAACAGCGCTGCGATCTCCAAGGTGCTGGGGAACCAGAGCTATATCGCGCCGGTTCCCTCGGTCAACTACGAAGACCTGGGACTCACGCTGAAAGCCACGCCCCAGGTGCACGGCGACAGCGAGGTAACCCTGAAGCTGGAATTGTCGTTCAAGACCCTCGGCTCGCAGTCGGTGAATGGGGTGCCGGTCATCAGCAACCGCGAATACAACGGCTCCGTGACCTTGAAGAACGGCGAGACGGCCGCCATGGTCGGCTATGTCACAAATTCGGAATCCCGAAGTTATTCGGGATTCCCCGGAATCGGCAGCATTCCGATTTTGAACCTGGCCACCGGCGCCACGACCAAGCAGGTAACAGATGGCGAGCTACTGATCGTCATCACGCCCTTCATCGTTAGCCCCGGGAACACGGGAGCTTCACCCATCTACCTAACGCAAGGGCCGCTGTAGTAGCTCGATCCCAAAATGGGAAAAAGCCGGGTGCCGGGTGCCGGGTGCCGGGTGCCCCAGGTTCAGCGCGTAGCGCTTAACCTGGGTGAAGGAAATCCCCAGTTAGCTCCGCGAACCTGGGGCACCCCCAGTTCCGCCGCGGGATAAACGCTCCCGGCCGACTACTGACCACTGAAATCTTACTTCCCTTCCGTCTTCGCCGCGAACTCCACGATCGATTTCAGCACCTCGTAGGGTATCCCGGTGACGTTTCCCACTATGCGCCCGTTGATGAACAAGGTCGGGGTGCCGTTCACCTGTAGCGATTCGCCTAACTTGATCGACTGGCGCACGTGCTCGGCGGTGGCCGGTTGCGCCGCACAGGCTGCGGTCGCCGCTCCGTCCGCCCCGTCTTTGGTGGCCAGATCCTTCAGTCTTTCGTCCGCGTTTTCCTTGGTGATGTCCTGCTGGCTGGCGTAGGCGTCTGAGATGAATTTCCAGTAGGCGGCCGGATTCGCCCTTCCCAGGCAGTCCGCATAGGTCGCTGCTTTGAACGCCCAGGGGTGCAGTTGCTCCAGCGGGAAATTCTGGAAGATAAATCTGGCGTTGGGTGTATCTCCGATCAGCTTCTCGATGGTCGGCTGCGCCGCCTTGCAACTGGGGCACTCCAGATCACTAAACTCGACAATCGTGACCGTCGCCTTTTCCGGTCCCTTGGCGGGGCCATCGGCGTCCTTTTCCAGAAGCGCGCGGTTGGCGGCAAACGGGTCCGCCCCGAACGGCATGATCTCGCCCAGAATAGCGTGCTTGCCGTCGGGCGTCATGAACAAGCGGACCGTGCCCTGCCCTTGCGCATTCTTCATGCCGACCACCGCCTCGGCCAGCGGAGGCGCGGCGGATTCGGCGATCTTCACGATCTTCCAACTGATGTTCGGGTCATAACCGAACATGTGCTGGAAAAAGGAATTGACGGTCGCTTCGCTGGGCAGACCGCCCTGGGACGCGGTGGCTGGAGCGGGCTCGGAAGCCGCAGCCGCGCCGGTCTTGCCACCGGCAGCGGCTTTTGTGCTGGTCTGGGAAAACGCCAGCGTTGCGAGGAAAAGGCAAAGGACGGCAGTAGTGAGGCGCATTCGATCCCTTTCAATAACATCTGCCACAGAGCCACCGAGAAGATCCGAAAACGAGCACCTCTGTGTCTCTGTGGCTCCGTGGCCGGATTTTCCAGGTCCTTACACTTCGTGGCGCGCGGCAATCGGAAATCGTCGTCCCACGCCGAACGCTTTTTCCGTGATCTTCAAGCCGGGCGCGGCCTGCTGCCGCTTGTACTCGGCCCGCTCCACCAGCCGGACGACCGCCCGCACCAGCTCAAGTTCGTAGCCATGAGCCTGAGCGATCTCCTCGGCCGTGCGGTAATGCTCGATGTAATCGTCGAGGATGGCATCGAGCACTTCGTACGGCGGCAGCGAGTCCTGGTCGGTCTGGTTCGGCCGCAACTCGGCCGAGGGCGGCTTCTCGATGGTGGCCCGCGGGATGCGCAGGCGCTGTGCATTCGCGTGCTCGGCAAGGCGATACACCATGGTTTTCGGCACGTCCGAGATCACCGCCAGCCCGCCCGCCATGTCGCCGTAGAGCGTGCAGTATCCGACCGCCAGCTCCGACTTATTGCCGGTGCTCAGCACCAGCGCCCCGAACTTGTTCGACAAAGACATCATCAGGTTGCCGCGCACCCGTGCCTGTATGTTCTCTTCCGTCACATCCGCTTCCCTGCCGGCAAACACCGGATGCAAGGCCTGCAGGTAGGCCTCATAGATTTCGGTAATCCGGATCAGCTCGAATCGGATGCCCAGATTCTGCGCCAGTTGGCGCGCATCCTCGACACTGCCTGGGGAGGAATACGGCCCCGGCATGCCGATCCCGGTGACGTTTTCCGGCCCAATCGCGTCGCAGGCGATGGTCGCGGTGAGCGCCGAATCGATGCCGCCGCTCAGCCCTATCAGCACCCGCTTGAACCCGCACTTGCGCACGTAGTCGCGCGTGCCAAGCACCAAAGCGGCGTAGGCGTTAGCTTCGTCGGTTTCCGGCTGCTCGTGTATGTCGCCGATGCCGGTATCGGAGTCGTAGAAAATCAGGTCTTCCTCGAACGATTTCGCCTGCGCCACCACACTGCCATCCGGCGAAAGCACCACGCTGGAGCCATCGAACACCAGGCTGTCATTCCCCCCGACTTGGTTCGCCATTAGCACGGGAACCTTGTGCCGCTTGGCGATGGCCGCCAGCATGTCGCGGCGCAACGCCTGCTTGCCCACGTAAAACGGCGAGGCGGAAATGTTGAGGACGAAATTAGCTCCACCCCGGACCAGCTCTTCCACCGGATCGACCTGGTATAGCTGCCGGTTCCAGAATTGCTTGTCGTTCCAGGCGTCCTCGCAGATGGTCAGCGCCACCTTGCGGCCGCACATCGGGAAAACGCGCTGCTCCAGTGCCGGCGCGAAGTTGCGCATCTCGTCGAAGACGTCGTAGGTGGGAAGCAAGCGCTTGGACTGCACGAACTCGATCTGGTCATCGCGCAACAGGGCGGCCGAATTCATCACCGACTTGCCGGCCTCGTACCTGGCGGGACTGACAAACCCGCAGATCACCGCAATGCCACGCGTTGCTTCAGCAATCTGGCATAGCACTTCCTGGTTCCGACGGACAAACGCCGGTTTTTCCACCAGATCGCGCGGCGGATATCCGCAAACCGCCAGCTCCGAGAAGATGACCAACCCGGCGCCTGCCTCTTGGGCGCGCTTGGCATAGGAAATGATCTTGGCGGAATTGCCGGTGAAGTCCCCGATGGTGGTGTCAATCTGCGCCAGGCCAATCTTCACAGCAATCAGTGTAAATCAGCCCTCAGCGATCAGCCATCAGCTCTCAGTTATTGGCTGTCAGCCTGCCGGCTCAGGGTGGCCCAAGTGTGCAGATGGCAGATCGCGATGGCAAGGGCGTCGGCGGCATCCGCCGGTTGCGGGATCTGCTCCAGTCGGAGCAGGCGGGTCACCATATCCTGCACCTGATGCTTTTCCGCCCTGCCGTAGCCCGTCACGGCCGACTTGATGCTCAAAGCGGCGTATTCGAATACCGGCAGATCGCAGGTAGCGGCCGCCAGCATGGCCACCCCGCGCACCTGGCCCAGTTTCAAGGCGGACTTGGGGTTCACCGAGTAAAACACCTCTTCGATGGCGACCGCTTCGGGGCGATGCAAGGCGGCGAGCTGGCACAGTTCCGTGAACACGATGCGCAGCCTCGTTGCCAGCGGCTCCTTGGTCCGGAGCTTGATCGCGCCGCAAACGATGGATTGCAGTCTGCCGTCCAGGTGCTGCTCCACGATGCCATAACCGGTGTATTCGCCGCCGCAGTCGATCCCAAGTACCCGCATGCATCTAGTCTCGAATTTCGCGTTTCAACTTGCAAGTGGGTAATGAACCTTTTTCACCGCGGAGTACGCAGAGGGCGCCGAGGAAGAACGCAGAGAATTGGTATCTGCTGCCCGCGACCTTTGTTTACAATGCAGATCACATGAGATCGGTCGCCATCATTTCGAAGCCGAACAAGGCGGAGCTGCACAAGATCGTGCCGGCGCTGGTCGAGTGGCTGCGCCAGCGCCAGTTCGATGTGTGGGTGGACCCGCAGACCGCGGTCTATGCCCCCCGCGAGACACCTGTTGCCCGCGAGAACGTTGCCGAGCACGCGCCGGAGTTCGTGATCGTGCTGGGCGGCGACGGCACCTTGCTGGCCACCACGCGCGCGGTGACCGTGGCCGGGATTCCCATCCTCGGCGTGAACCTGGGCTCGCTGGGCTTCCTCACCGAGGTGCCGCTGGCCGAGTTGTATCCCACGCTGGGAGCGGTCATTGCCAACCGCTGCGGCTTCGAGACGCGCCGCATGATCTACTGCCAACTCGTGCGAGCGGGCAAGATCGCGACCGAATACGACGCGCTGAACGAGGTGGTGGTCAACAAGAGCTCCATCGCCCGCTTGATCAACATCGACCTCTACATCGAACAGGAGTTCGTCTCCAACTATAAGGCCGACGGCCTGATCGTCTCCACCCCAACCGGTTCCACGGCATACTCGCTTTCCGCCGGCGGCCCTATCCTGATGCCATCGGTGGACGCCTTCATCATCACCCCGGTCTGCCCGCACTCGCTCACCAACCGCCCGCTGGTGGTGCGCGACACTCTGACCATCGAGGTCGTCGCCCACGTGCAGAATGAGGAGGCCTTCCTCAGCGTGGACGGCCAGGTCGGCATGCCCATGAACGATGGCGACCGCATCGTCTGCCGCCGCTCGCGCCACGAGGTTAAACTGCTGCGCATGCGCAAGACGTTCTTCGACATCCTGCGATCCAAGCTGAAGTGGGGGCAGCGGTGAAAAAGACAACAACGGATTGAAACGGATTTAGACGGATCCGGAGAAGGTCTAAGCCGCTGATTTCGCTGATGAACGCTGATAGGACCAGCGAAGGAATGGCCATTCTCGTTCAGTCCGAGGGTGCGAGGGTGCCCCACATCTGCCCTATAAACGGGCTGCAACCAATGCCTGATCCGTCTCGATCCGCTGTTATTCTTTTCCTGATCAGCGTTCCTCAGCGGAATCAGCGGATAACGCAGGGCAAACGTTTCTGCCTTGACACGACCCGGCCCAACGCGCGATCCTGATTGCTTTTTGTGCAGGGAGAATCCAAGGTGAGAGTCCGCGTCTTTTATCACGACAAATGTTTTGACGGTTCAGCCTCGGCGGCCGTCTTTACGCGCTTCTATCGCGAGCGTGTGCGCGAAAACGCCGAGTTCATCTATTCCGGGCTGGTCCACCGGGCGGGCGCCCTGTTCGACGAAGCCAAATTCACCGGCGATGAAAACGCCATCGTGGACTTCAAGTACTGCCCTTCGCCCAAGATCACCTGGTGGTTCGACCATCATGAAAGCGCCTTCCTCACGCCCGAGGACGCCGCGCATTACGAGCGCAACCAGAGCACCCAGAAGTTCTACGATCCGGGGTTCCGCTCCTGCACCAAGTTCCTGGCCACGGTGGCGCAACAGCGCTTCGGCTTCAATCCCGCGCCGGTGGCCGAGTTGATCGAATGGGCCGACATCGTGGACGGCGCGCTCTACCCCAGCGCGAAGGCCGCAGTCGAGATGGGCGAACCGGCCATGCGTCTGACCATGGTGATCGAGGCCAGCCAGGATCCGACCTTTCTGCCGCGCCTGATCCCGCTAATGACGTCGACCCCGATTGCCGGGCTGTTGGAAGTTCCTTTCGTCGCTCCCCTGCTGCCGCCGCTCATGGAGCGCCACCAGCGCTCGATCGAGATCATGCGGGAGCGCGCGACCTGCGAGGACGGCACGATCTACTTCGACGTCACCGATCACGAACTCGAAGGCTACAACAAGTTCATCCCCTACTATTTGTTTCCGCAATGCACCTATAGCGTCGGCCTTAGCAAGAGCACTTTCCGGACGAAGGTTTCGGTCGGCTCGAACCCTTGGGCACCGGCGGTGCCCAAGGTCAATTTGGCCAAAGTTTGCGAACGCTATGGCGGCGGAGGCCATGCCCGGGTGGGAGCTATCTCCTTTGAACCCGGCAAGTTCGAGCAAGCACGTCAAGCGGCACATGAGATCGTGGCCGAGCTGCGCACAGCGGGCGGGTAACATCGACTTCTTACCGCGGATTACACGGAAAAAACACGGATCAACACGGATTGACTCTGAGAAGATCCATAAAGATCCCTCCGCGAAAATCCGTTTTCATCCATGCAATCCTCGGTAAGGGTTTTTCAGGGTGAGGGACGTTTGTGCCTACCTCACCACCAGCACTTCGCGGATATTGTCGCGTCCCAGGAAGAACTTAATCGAGCGGAACTCCTTGAACAGGTTCTCGACGTGGCGGTTGTTGAAGACTCGCTGCAGGCGGAACCACGGAGTACGGCCCGCGCCCTCGGCGTGATCCGGCGGAACCGGGATGCGCTGCAGATCGAGCGAGTCGGGTCCGGCAATGTGATAGCGGTGGTAGGGGGCGTCCGGGCCGGCATCGCGCGTGTGGAAGAATCCCAGCAACAGGCCACCGGGCCGCATGGCGCTATGCAGGCGCCCGACCACGGGTTTCACCAGGTCGGCGTGCAGGTAGTCGAACAGGTCCCAGCAGAGTATCGCGTCGAAAATCTCCGGCTCGAAGCGCAGGTTTTCCTGCAGGAAACGGTCGACGTCGATCATGGGACCGCCTTCCCCTTCCAGAATCAGCGACGGATCGCGCGATGCCAGCAGCACGTCTTCGCTGTAGGTGCGGTGACCCAGGCCGGTGAAATGAGTGATGTTTTTCGGCGAGGTCGGGCCGAGGTCGAGGACGCGCACCGCCTCCTCGCGTTGCAGCGCGCGGGTAAGTTCCTGCAATCCCGTGCAGCGCCGGGTAATGTGTTCGCCAGCAGCGGGTTTGCCGGCGGCGAGAGGCGATCCCGAACCCCGAAACAACCTGTCAAGCATGTTGGCCATGAAAACTTTCCCGTTTGCCGTTTTCCGTTCCCCGATTTTCCGTTCTCCGCGGGAGCACGGTGGCAAACGGGGGACGGAAATCGGAGAACGGGAAACGGATCTACTTCTTCTCGACGAACGAGGCTTGCGCCGGAACGTTGGCCGCCGCGGCGGTTGTCGCAGAAGCCTGCTTTGCTTCCGGTCTTCCGGGCTCTTTGGCCTTTTCGTTCTTGACGATGTCGACGCCGCCCTTAAAGTAGGCGCCGTCTTCGATCGAGATGCGCTGAGTCACAATATCACCCACGAGAATGGCGGACTTCTTCAGTTCCACGCGATCGGAGCCGTTAATGTTGCCATCCACCTTGCCGTGAACGGTGACCTCCCGCGCGTGAATGTTGGCGCGCACCCGGCCATTGGGGCCGACGGTCACGCTATGGCCGCGAAGTTCGATACTGCCTTCCACCTCGCCATCCAGATACAGATCTTCACTGCCGGACAACTCGCCCTTGATGATGACGTTCTTGCCAATATGGGCAATTTCTGGGCGACCGCTGTCCATGGGTTTTGTCTCCACGGGACGCACCTCCTTGGGAGCAACCACCGGAGCGCTGATCGGGTTAGGCACCTGTGCCGTGCCGGGTGCCGGCGGCGCCACCGGTGTAGGCTTCTCCTCTTCCTTCCATTTCCACATATCAAAACTCCGGAGCCCCAGCCGCGCGCAACGCTGGCCGGGGTTGATCAGGCTGGCCGGCAAACGGGCTCGCAGCATGGCTTGCCTGACATATCCGCCAGCACACGCCAGGATACACTGGTGGCCCTGGTCAGAAGTATAGCCCGTCAGCACTATACCGAAGCGCAGGCGCGGCAGCAAATCGGATGCGCCGGGTGGCGGATTGGGAAAGTGGGCCGGTTTGGGAAGGCAAAAAGGTACTGATCGGTGGCACTCCAATGTTACTATTTAGTACACTCCACCCCGGGACGAACTCAGACGCCGCCACGTGCGAAACCTCCGGTTGTGAGTCTATCAAGATAAGTCGTTGAAAATACGTGGCCTGGCGTGGGTTGGCGTTTCTTGCCGCGAAAGCCCGGCTTTTGGAAGCGCTGTTGCATTCTGGCTGCGGGTCGGCCCTGTCGGGAGTGTCACACCAACGAGGGGAACCGGATAGGGGAACAGCGGTCCTCTCGCCCGTGTGGCTACATGCTCATGGGACTGCGTCCGAACGGGCCGACAGTTTTGACCTGTACACACTTCCTCCTTCAAGCAGACCAGCGGCGCTCCGCCAGGAACACTGCTGGTCCATTTTCTTGAAGCACTTACCCCGGATTGCATCAAACACTGGTCTATCTGGAAGAACTATTCCCGGCAATCCGTGTTCAATCGGTTTGATCCGCGGTAAGCCCTGTAGCTGGTGGAAGGGGTATTCCGGTGCAACTGCGGGCTGTTGGAACAGCCTCTAAGTGTTAAGGTGGCTTCATCGGAGACGAAATGATTTTGGCAAGAACCATTGCCCGACTAACTTCTCGGTTGCTGGTCCTGGTCAGCTGCTTAGCTTTCGCAGGCACTCAGGCCCAACAGCCTGCGACGGCGGCTCCGCAGCTCGATCCCAACGCCTTGGTAGCAGAGGTGGTCCGCAATGAGGTGAACGCCAAGCAGAGCGGAAGCTACATGTTTCGGGATTTCAAGCAAACTCCCGACAGTTCTAGCCTCAAGGAACTGATCGAGACCAAGGACGGGACGATAGCGCGCACCCTCGCGGTGAACGGCAAGCCGCTTACTCCCGAGCAGCGCGCTCAGGATGATCAGCGGCTGCAGGAACTGCTCGCTGATCCTTCCAAAATGGCCGCCAAGCGCAAAGAGCAAAAAGAGGATGAAGACCGCGTCCAGAAGATGTTTGTCGAGTTGCCGAAGGCCTTCATTTACCAATACGACGGGACGGAGGAGGGAAAATCCGGCCCGGTGATCCGGCTGAAATTCCAGCCCAATCCCCATTACTCTCCCAGTTCGCGCGAGACCTCGGTCTATCGGGCCATGAATGGCAGCATGCTGGTGGACGAAACCAGCCGGCGGCTGGTGAAGATTGAAGCCACGCTGTTCCGCGACGTCAACTTTGGCTGGGGCATCCTGGGCCATCTCGATAAGGGCGGCCACTTCTTTGTGGAGCAGGGTCGAGTCGGCGGCGATGACTGGGAACCGATCTACACCAACATCCAGTTCACGGGAAAGGTGTTGTTCTTCAAAACCATCAATATGCGCGAGGTGGAAACCACCAACGACTACCACCGGGTGCCCAATGGCCTGACCCTGGCCCAGGGGATCGAACTGCTGAAGAAGTCGCCCGATCAGGTAGCGGAGAACAACGCCGGGGAAGACAAAGGGGAAGGTAAATAGAATGAACGGTTAGGTTGAATTGTCATCCTGAGCGCAGCGAAGGACCTGCTGTTAACTTCTTTTGAAAAAACAGATCCTTCGCTGCGCTCAGGATGACAATTGCCGGGGTTGTAGCGTAGTGCTTCTCACCGTCAATTCTTCCACCAACTTCTCCTTCACCTCGAACCCGCGACCTGGGACGTCCGGCACCTGGATCATCCCTTGCGAGGTTACTTCCACCGCAGGTTCGATGATGTCTTCCTTCCAATAGCGTTTCGAGGCTGAAACATCGCCAGGAAGGGAAAAACCCTCCAGGGTCGAGAGCGCGATGTTGTGGGCGCGTCCGATGCCGCTCTCCAGCATGCCACCGCACCAAACCGGGACATTGAGGGCGCGCGCGACCTGGTGCACCGCAAGGGCGCTGCTGAAGCCGCCCACGCGCCCGACCTTGACGTTGAGAATGCGGCACGCGCCCAGTTCCAGCGCGGTCTGGGCATCGCGGGCGTGGTGGATCGATTCGTCCAGGCAGATCGCGGTCTTCAGTTCTTTTTGCAGGCGCGCGTGAAAGAAGATGTCGTCATGCCAGAGCGGCTGCTCGATCATAAGAAGCTCGAATCTATCGAATTGCCGAAGGTGCTCCAGATCATCACGATTGAGCCGGTACGCTGAGTTCGCGTCACACGACAGCAGAATAGAAGGCCAGCGCTGGCGAATACGCTCCAGAACGTTAATATCCCAGCCCGGCTTGACCTTCACCTTGATGCGCTGATACCCGGCTGCCAGCTCGACTGCGATCTTGTCGAGCAGTAGTTCAACGCTGTCTTGAATCCCTATGGAAACGCCGCAGGCGATCTCGCGCTGGGCGCCGCCAAGAAGCCGCCAGAGCGGGAGGTTACGGAGTTGCGCCTCGGCATCCCAGAGCGCGTTCTCCAGGGCCGCCTTCGCCATGCGATGGCCGCGAACCCGCGCGAAGAGCGCTTCACACTCGCCGGCGTGCTCCAGTGTGCGCCCAAGCAACACTGGCGCGAGATAGTTCTCGACAACATGCCACGCGGTGTCGATTGATTCCTCGTTATAGAAAGGGTGCTCGCCCGCGACGCACTCGCCCCAGCCATTGACGCCTTCTGTGTTTACTGTAACCAGCAGGATGCGCCGCTCGGTGGTGCGCCCGAAGCTGGTCTCGAAAAAGTGCACCAGCGGCATGCGGATTTCGCGGAGCGTGATGGCTTCAATCTTCATAAGAAGTGGTCAGTGGGCAGTGGCCGGTGATCAGTACCGCCCAAAACCATACTGCGGATTACCGCGGAAAAAAACACGGATCAACACGGAGTTAAATTCAAGTAAATGATCCGCGTAAATCCCTTTCCATCCGAGAAATCCGTGGTAGGCGGTTCGCTGGCCACTGACACTGACCACTGGCCACTCAATACGCCAGCTCCTCTTCCCAACGACCGAGGAGGAAACGTCCGTTGCCCTGCGCGTCGCGCTCGTAGCCCAGGCACGACAGGCCTTCCGCGAAGGCCTTGAGCAACTGCTCGCGATTGCGAAGCTGCACCTCGAAGGCTCGATCCCGCGTGGCCGGGTCCGCCTTCCAGGCGTAGATCTCGGCTGGCACTTCGATTGCACGCTCAATCGCCGATTGCGGCGGGCTGCCATTGGCGAGCAAAGCCTCGACTCGCCGTGATTTCAGCCACCATTCCGCAACCAGGCGGTCGCTGGGCAGGCCACCCTGCAGCGGCGAGGAAGTAATCCCATACTGGTTGGCGTGATAGCGTCGCGCGATGGCCCCGAGCCGAACCAGGTTGAGCCAGGCATTTTTGATTTCCAGCGGATCGAAGGTCCACTCAATCAACTCAATGCCGTGTGTCAGGGCATCTTCCCGCTGAAAGAGCTTGAGGCGGCGCCCCAGGCCGCGATCGCGATAACCGGCGCGCACCGCCGCCATGTGAGAGTGCAAATAGGGATGGCGATTGCGCACGCCCGGCACCGACAGGACGAATCCAACCATCTCCCCACGGTCGAAGGCGCCGATCACCTGCCCGCCGACCTTATCCGCAACCACGAACAGCCGCAGCGGCACCAGTTCGCTATCGGTGAAGTTCCAGACTTCCTTTTGCAGCCGGACCGCCGCGTTCATCTCGTCGAGACTGCGACAGCGCCGGATTTCGATCCGTTCCATGGAAAGAGAATAACAACGGATTGAGACGGATTGGTACGGATAAGAATGGGACGTCAGGTAATGAGGTAACAGGTATCAGGTAACAGGTCGCAGGCTCCAGGTACGAGCGTCGTAGCTGTTACCTGGTACCTGATACCCATTTCTTAAAAATCCGTTTACATCCGTTTTGATCCGTTGTTATCTCTCTTCCGCCTTCGACGCCTGCCACAGCGATTCCATTTCGTCGAGCGAGGACTTGCGCACGTCGCCGCCGCGCGAGGCAAGCTGCGCCTCCATCCACTGGAAGCGCCGTTTGAACTTGCGGTTGGTCTTCTTGAGCGCCGATTCCGGATCGAGCGCAAGATAACGGGCGATGTTGACCACGACGAACAGCAGGTCGCCGACCTCGTCTTCCATGCGCGCCCGCAACTCTGCGGAGACCGATTGCTCATTTGCCCCGGCGACGCCGCGTGCCGGTGGGCGCGGGCCGGGTTCGGGATAGCTCTGCAACTCGGCGCGCAACTCGTCAGCTTCTTCTTCCAGCTTTTCGAAGAGTCCGCTAATCTCGGGCCACTCGAAGCCCACGTGGGCCGCCTTGGAACTCAGCTTGTGCGCCTCCAGCAGAGCAGGCATGGCGGAAGAAACCCCGGCCAGTATGGATTCCGGCTGCTCGGGTTCCTTGGCTGCCTTTCCGCCGCCCGCGGCCAGCCTTTTTTTCTTTTCCTGCGCCTTGATCGCCTCCCAGTTGCGCACCACTTCCGCCGACGTGTTCGCCACGACATCGCCAAAGACATGGGGATGGCGGCTGATCAGCTTATTGGCCAGCCGGTCGAGGACATCGTCAATAGCGAAATGGCCGGCCTCCTGGGCCATCTCGGCATAGAAGAGCACTTGCAGGAGCAGATCGCCCAGCTCGGCCGTGAGTTCGTCCCAGTCGCGGTTGTCGATCGCCTCCAGGACCTCGTAGGTTTCCTCCAGCGTGTAGGGCTTGATGCTGTCGAAAGTCTGTTCGCGGTCCCAGGGACAGCCGCCCGGAGCCCGCAGCCGCGCCATGATGGCTACCGCCCGCTCAAAACGTTCGCCGGTTGACATGAGTTAAATGTAACAGGAGGAACACCGGAGCCGCTGATTGCACTGACAAAGGCTGATGATTTCGGTAGCAGGTATCAGGTAGCAGGTATCGGGGTGATCCCTTGCCGCTGCCTGCGGGTACCTGTTACCTGGTACCTGGTACCCGGAATCAGCGTCAATCAGCGGCATTTGTGGGTTGAGGCGCTGCTCCGTCTCATGTTGCGGAAATGGTGCATCCAACCAAGCAGGAGGCAAGTAGTTGCAGGAAAGGCAAGTACCGGAACCGGGTGAGCCCTTTCGCGAAGCAAAGGCTGGGCAGCGGTATGACGTAGTCGTGATCGGCGGCGGAATCAACGGCGTCGCCATTGCCCGCGAGTGCGCCCTGGCCGGTAAGCGCACGCTGATCGTGGAGCAGCACGATTTTGGCTGGGGCACGACCAGCCGGTCGACACGCATCATCCATGGCGGGCTGCGCTATCTGGAGCATGGCGAAATCGGCTTGGTGCGCCAGTCGCTGCGGGAACGGCAGCGCCTGCTGGCGCGGCACTCGAACCTCGTGCGGCCAATGAACTTCCTCTTGGCGCTGCCTGCCGATGGCGCCGGAGTGCGGCACAGCGCGTTGGAGATCCGCGCTGCCCTGTGGGTGTACGGCAGAATGGCAGGCGAGACGGGAGCGCGCAGTCCAGAGAAGGACATTGCGCGGCTGGAACGCTTGCTCGATCAGGGCCGCCGCTGGTCGTTGTTTCACTACCAGGACGCGCAGTGCGAGTTTCCCGAGCGTCTGGTGGCCGAGTGGCTCTTCGAGGCCGTCGAGGCCGGGGTCGTGGCACGCAACTACACCGAGATGCTCGAGATCGTCGTGCGCGACGGAAGGGCTCGCGGGGTGCGCTTGCGCCATCGCCTGACCGGCGAGGAAGCCCAGGTGGAGGCACACTGGATCGTCAATGCTACCGGGCCGTGGGGCGATATCGTGTGCGCGCGCTCGCACATCGACACTGGCGAGCGCATGATCGGCGGGGTGCGCGGCACGCATCTGCTGATGCAACGCTTCCCCGGCGCGCCAAACGCGGCGGTGTACACCGAGGCCCTCGATGGCCGTCCGATGTTCGTCATCCCGTGGAACGGTCAAATGATGGTCGGCACCACGGAGGTGCGCGATTCGGGCGATCCCGCGATGAGCCGCCCCGAGCGCGAGGAGATTGCCTATCTTTTCGAGTCCCTTTGCCGGTGCTTCCCCCACGCTGCCATATCGTGGAACGATGTTAGTTGCGTTTTTTCGGGAATCCGGCCGCTGCCGTACTCACCGGGGCAAGAGCTATCCGGGATTACCCGCCGCCATGTGCTGCGGGATCACGCGGAAGACGGCGCCAGGGGCGTGATCTCCGTGCTGGGCGGCAAGCTCACGACGGCCGCAGCCCTGGCCCGCGAATGCGCGCGCAAAACTGGGGTCATCGTTGCCGAGCCTCCGTCGGCCTTGGTGGTACCCGCGCCAGGCGACGGCGTTGAAGGCGCATTGCAGTCTTGGGCCCGGATGGTGAGCGATCTGGCCGGAGTCAGTGCCGCCTCGGCGCGATCTATGGCCGAGTGGTTTGGTGGCCGCGCGCTGCGGTTGGCTCGTCTGGCACGCCAGAGTCCCCTGCTGCGGCAGACCCTGTGTCCTCACACGCACCACTTGGTAGCCGAGGCCGTGGAGGCAAGCCGCTCGGAGATGGCCGTCACCTTGGCGGACATGTTATTGCGGCGCGTCCCCGTGGCGCTGGGTCCATGCTGGTCGGAAGACTGCACACGCTACGCGGCTGCTCGAATTGGCGTGGCCCTGGGATGGACGGAGCACCGCATTCAGGCGCAGATGGAGCAGTTCGAACTGGAACGCCAACAGTTCCTGCGGCAACCCGGCTCACAGCCAGTGCGCTACGCCAAGCCCATCAAGGCTGCCTAATACGGCAGGATTGCCGGCGGGGGCGACATCATCTCAGGTTTCTGCGCCATCAACAGCAAAGCACCGATGCGCTTGAACTCGCGCAACTCTTCCGCATTCGCGAACCATTTGCCGCTGTATTCGTCGGGGGTTGGGGTGTGGTCGGGGATGCGGCGCGCCTCCACCGACGCGAATCCGTGGTCGCGGAACAGTTGCAGATACTCGGCCTCGGAGCGCACCTGGACGGGAACTTCCAGTTGCTCCACCCAGCGCAAGGAAAAGGGATTCTCCTGATAGAGATTGATCAGGATGAACAGGCGCCCGCGAGGAGCCAGCACGCGGAACAGCTCGGACAGAGCGCGATCCTGATCCGGGTAGTAGTAGAAGGATTCGATGGAGAGCACCTTATCGAAGTAGTTTTCCTCCCACGGGATCTCGGTGGCCGTGCCCCACACGTACATCACATTGTCGAAATCGCGCGAGTGGGCGCGGGCGCGGCGAATCATCTCGTCGGAGACGTCGATGCCGATCACCTGACCGGCTTCCGGCGAGCCATCCACCAGCCGGGCGAGGATACGCGTTGCCCATCCCGTGCCGCAACCCAGGTCGAGCACCCGGTCGCCGGTCTTGAGCTCCATCAAGCGCATGGTCTGCTCGGCGATGGAGGCGTGATGCCGCTCCATCTCTTCGCCGCAGCCCGCTTCGGCCCAGCGGTTGAATTCTTCGTTTAGGCGATCGTCAGCGTCGGGCATAGCTCTCGGTTCGTATGCTAATCTTTTGCCCCTTATGATTCCAGATGAACCGCCGGAAGCGATGGCGAATCAACCTGCGTCGCTGTTGTACTGTCCTACGTGTGCCCGCGAGGTCAGCGACCCGCTGACCTGCGGCGACTGCTCCGCGGTGATCTGCCGAGTTTGCGGCACACCGCTGGAATCGCCAGAAGACTTGGCCATGGGATAGCCATCAGCCGTCAGCCATCAGCCGTCTGGAAAATCTGGGTTGTCCTCGGTTTTCCGGTTGCTTGCGTTTCGGAACGATCTCGATAGTTGCCATCTGAGGGAGAAGCTGCGGGATCATCAGAAAAAAGGTGAGGACCGGTAGCTGATGGCTGACGACTGAAAGCTAAAAGCTGACAGCCGACAGCCCTTTAGGTTAATCTGCTCCTCCTGAGGAGAGCACTCATGAAGCTGCTGGTGATCGGGTCGGGCATGATGGGTTCGGCTGCGGCCTACGACATGGCACGCGCGCCGGAGGTTGAGTCGGTCACGCTGGCCGACCAGGATTCACGCCTCGCCAAAGACGCCGCCACGCGGATCAACAAATTGACCCGCGGCAAGAAGGTTCAAGCGGCCAAAGTCGACGCCGCGAACCAGCGCGCCGCGACCAGGCTGATGAAGGGCCACGACGCAGCATTGTCCGCGGTGCCGTATTTCCTGAATCTAGGCTTGGCCAAAGCGGCGATTGATGCGGGCTGCCATTTCGCCGACCTCGGCGGCAACAACACGGTGGTCCGCCAGGAATTGGCGCTGGACAAGAAGGCGCGCAAGGCCGGGGTGGCGATAGCGCCGGATTGCGGACTGTCGCCGGGCATGGCCTCCATCCTGGCGGGCGAGCTGATGCGGCGCATCGGCGGCAAGGCCGATTTGCTCGGCATCTACGTCGGCGGCTTGCCGGAGAAGCCCAAGGCACCCTTCAACTATCAACTGGTCTTCTCCATCGAAGGCCTGATCAACGAATTTGTTGAACCGGCTCGCATCCTACGCAAGGGCAAGGTCACCACCATCGAGCCGCTCACCGAGGTGGAGACCTTCATCATGAGCGGCGTTCCTCCGCTGGAGGCCTTCCACACCTCCGGCGGCGTCTCCACCCTACCGGAAAGCTTCGCGGGAAAGGTCCGCGAGTGCTTTGAGAAGACGCTGCGCTATCCCGGCCACTTTGCCATGATCCGCAGTCTCTACGACCTGGGCCTGTTCTCCAGCAAGGAGCGGAAGGTCGGCAAGGGGAAGATCGCGCCGCGCGCATTGACGAGCCAACTGATGTGCGAGAAGTTTGCCGGCAGCGCCCCGGATATGACCGTTCTGCGCATCGAGGCGCACCACAAAGAAAAGGTCGCGGCCTTTACCCTGGTGGATCATTACGACCCAAAGACGAAGACGACTGCGATGATGCGGACCACGGCATGGCCCGCGTCGGTCGTGGTCCAGATGATGGCGACGGGCATCATCACCCGGCGCGGCACTCTGCTCCAGGAGCTGGATGTGCCGGCGGACCGCTTCCTGCAAGCCATGGAGAGCCGCGGCATACGCGTCCAATACAGCCTCGAACCGGAATACGAGGTCCACGAACCGAAACCAATCATCGCGGGGGCGTAAGTGAGCTTTCTGAATCGCGTGCAGCCGTTGGGCTTGCTGGTGTTGCGTGTGGTCCTTGGCGTCGTGCTGATGGCGCATGGTAAGAGCAAAGTCTTTGGCGGCTTGCACGCGCACATAGCCTTGGTGCACTCGATGGGCATGCCGGCGTGGCTGGGGTATCTCTCGGCCGGGACGGAGTTTGTCGGCGGCGCCTTGTTAATCGTCGGGCTGCTGACGCGCTTGGTCGGGCTGGCGGTTTGCATCGAGATGTGCGTGGCCCTCAGCAAGGTCCATTGGCCCCATGGAGACCGCCCCGGCGGCCCCGCTGACCTGCCACTGCTGATAGCCGCCAGCGGCTTTTTGCTCATCTGGTTCGGCGCAGGATCGATCAGCCTGGATGTGTTCTTTGGAGGGCACGGGGCGAAGCGGCGCTAGCGAGGAATTGTCATCCTGAGCGAAGCGAAGGACCTGCTTCTGTGCTCCTTTGAGCGAAAAGCAGGTCCTTCGCTGCGCTCAGGATGACAACTTTATTGCAACTTCTTCAGTACTCCGCCAGTTGAACGATGGCCTCGTACACATCCTTGGCCTGCGGCAAGATGGCATCTTCCAGCGCGGGCTGGTAGGCGACAAAGGTGTCTTTGGCCGCGATGCGGCGCACCGGGGCATCAAGTTCGTCGAACAGTTCGGCACCGATGCGAGCGGCGATCTCCGCGCCGTAGCCCCAGCTCAGCATGTCCTCGTAGGCGATCAGCACCCGGTGGGTCTTGCTGACGGATTCGGCGATGGCCTCCCAGTCATACGGGTTGAGTGTGCGCAGATCGAGCAGCTCGACCTTGATCCCGTAATCGCGCTCGGCGCGCTGCGCCGCCTGCAGCGAGCGCGGCACCAGCGCACCGTAGGTGATCAGCGTCAAGTCGGTTCCGCTCTGCGCCACCCGTGCCTTGCCGAAGGGGATCATGTACTCCGGTCCCGGGTAGGGGGCGCGGGCGAAGGGCTCGCGGTACAGCCGCTTGTGTTCGAGGAAGAGCACCGGATCGTCGCAGCGGATGGCGGTACGCAGCAAGCCATTGGCGTCCAGCGCATTCGACGGGAAGACGACTCGCACCCCCGGCGTGTGGGTGAAGATGCTCTCGCCGCACTGCGAGTGGTAGATGGAGCCGCCGGTCAGGTAGCCGCCGATGGCCACCCGCACCACCGCCGGACACGAGAAAGCATTGTTGGAGCGCCAACGGATCAGCGGCATCTCGTTGCGAAGCTGCTCCATGGCCGGCCAGATATAGTCGAAGAACTGGATCTCCACCACCGGTTTCAGGCCGCGCGTGCCCATGCCGATGGCGCGCCCCACGATGGATGCTTCCGCCAAGGGAGTGTTGAAGACGCGCTCGGTGCCGAAGTCCGACTGCAGTCCCGAGGTCAGCTTGAAGACTCCGCCCTTGCCCTTGATCAGGTGCTGTTCCAGGTACTCGGAGCGCGAGCAGTCCGCCACATCCTCGCCGAACAGCACGATGCGCGGATCGCGCTTCATCTCATCGCGCAGGCAGGCGTTGATCAGGTCGGCCATCGTCTTTTGGGTCGCGGGCTTCACCTTGCCCGGGTGCTCGTCCGGTTGGACGTCGGCCACGTTGGCGCTGGCGAAAACCGGTTCGGTCGCGAAATCGCGTGAGGTCGGGTCGAGGTCGGGCGAATAGACAAAGTCCGTCACCGTGTCGCGGGAAGGTATCCTGGCCGCCAGCGCCCGGTCTGCGGCCTCCTGAATTTCCGCCTCGATTTGCTTCTCGATGGAGCGGATCCCGTCCTCGTCGCTGATGCCCTCGCTCAGCAGCAAATTCTGCAGCCGGATAAGGGGATCGCGCTCCTTCTGCGCCTCGCGCTCGAGCGGCGGGCGATAGAGGCGCTCGTCATCGGAAAGCGAATGCGAGTAGGGCCGGATGACATGTCCATGCACAAAGGCCGGTCCATTCCCGGCGCGGACGTACTCGGCAGCTTCCTTCAGCGCCGCGTAGCTGGCCACCAGGTCGCAGCCATCGACCTCCGCGAAGTGAAAATTGGGGAAGTTCCGCACCAACTGCGAGATGTTGCCGCCAGCGGTGTTGACCTCGACCGGCACGGAGATCGCGTACTCGTTGTCCTCGATCAGGACCAGCAACGGCAGCTTGCGGTTGGCGGTGAGGTTCATCATCTCCCAGAACTCGCCCTCGCTGGTCGCGCCTTCGCCGCCGGAGACGTAGACCACCTCATCCGAATGGAAGCTGACGTCTTTGAACTGTCGATAATCGCCGAATGCTTTCTTGGCGGCCTGGGGATGCCGGTTGAGGTAGCGGCCCGCGTCGGCGCATCCGGCTGCCTGCAGGAACTGGCTGCCGGTAGGCGACGATTGGGTGACGATGTTCAGGCGCTGGTTGCCCCAGTGCGAGGGCATCTGTCGGCCACCCGAGGCGGGATCGTCGGCCGCGCCCACGGCTTGAGCCAGCATCTCGTACGGGGTCACGCCCAGGGTCAGGCAGAGCGCGCGATCGCGGTAATAGGGATAGAACCAGTCGTGGCCGGCCCGGAGCACCAGCCCGGCGGCGAGGAGCAGAGCTTCGTGCCCCGCCCCGGAGATCTGGAAAAAGACCCTTTGCTGGCGCTTGAGGACGATCTCGCGGTCATCGAGCCGTCGCGAGAGATACATCAGCCGGTACGAATCGAGGAGTTGCTCCGGCGTCAACCCGGCGAATTTGATCTCAGTTTCGGTAATCGAACTCGGCATCTTGGAGACGACCCTCAACGTGGCCATCGACGCCCCCTGATCAGAGTAGGTGCGGCGACGCTCCCCCAGGCCTTGCGGGTCCGGGCCAAGACTTATACTGAATTCTGGCCCCGCGCGGCGCACACTACTTTGGATGCCGCTCAATCCCAATCAGCGCAAATGGTTGGGGCTTAAGATGCAACCGGGAGGCGCAAACCGGCTTCTACTCCGCGATTGCGCCCTTTGGCACCCTGGTGTCTGTCAGGGAAGCCGGGGCGCAACTCCGATGAGGTTAGAACTGCGCGAGGCTGATGTTTTCCAGATGCAGTGAGGCTGCCGATTGCTGAAAATAAATCGATCGATTCCGGGCGATAAGGTTAAGCTGCTCATCTTTGACCTGGATGGGACCCTGGTCGATTCCCGGGTGGACCTGGCAAACGGCGTCAATGCCATGTTGCGCCACTACGGCCAGCCTGAGTTGCCGGTTGACGTGGTGGCCAGCTACATCGGCGATGGCGCAGGCATGCTGGTGCGTCGCGCTCTGGGCGATCCCGAGGACGAAAACTTGGTCACCGGCGGCCTGGAGTTCTTCATCGCCTATTATCGCGTGCACAAACTCGACAATACCTATGTTTACCCTGGCGTAACCGAAGCGCTGGACCGGCTGCGCCACGGGCCGAACGGCGTCCCGCGCAAGATGGCCGTGCTGAGCAATAAGCCGGTGAACCCCTCGCGTGGCATCGTCGAGGCGCTTGGGCTGCAGCCATTCTTCTTTCAGGTGTATGGCGGCAACAGCTTCCCAACCAAAAAGCCCGATCCGTTCGGTGCGCTGAAGCTGTGTGAAGAGGCCGGGGTGAAGCCGTCGGAAGCAGCCGTCATCGGCGATTCGAATAACGACGTGCTCACCGGCAGAAACTGCGGGATGTACACCGTGGGTCTGACCTACGGCCTGTCGCCCCACACGCTCGAAATCTCCCCGCCCGACGTTCTGGCGGAGACGCCGCAGGAGATCCCGCTGGCGTTTGAGCTGTGATGGCGGTCGTTCGCAAGCCATTAGCCGCCGATCAACGCTGATCCAGAGATTCGTATGTCTTTCCCCATCAGCGTTCATCAGCGCAAATCAGCGGCTCAATTCTTCCTCCGTGCTCACCACTCCACCACCACCTCGCTCCCGCGCGAAGCCGCGAGCAACTGCGCGGCGGAGGCGCGATGGGCCGCGATCTCCAGGTACCCCATGCTGCCCACGATGGCGAAGGCTTCCCCCGCCGCCCCTTGGGCAAAGGCACTCTGCAGCTTAGTGACTTCGCCCTTGCCGACGCGCAGGCGGAAAGTCGGGCTCGGGCCGTTGAATAGCTGCGGAGCATCCGCCGCGGTGATGTTCGTGCCTAGGTTGCCGAATTTATCCACGCGGATAATGGCCCCAGTCAGTCCGTTCGCGGTCGGCTTTGGCTTCGGCATGGTGAAGCGGACATAATCCTGGATCTCTGTGCCCAGTTTGGCCGGTTCGACCCCTTTGCTCAGGTAGGCGGCTATCGGCGCGAAGATGTCGCGCCCGTGGAAGGTATTGCTGACCGGCTGGAGGAAGTAATGCGTGGCGTTGATGTGGTACACCGCCACCCGCTCCTCCCGCTCGAAGACGAGCGATAACACCCCGTTGTCCGGCGCGACGAACCGGTGCTTGGAGGTGACTGCCAGAATCGGCCGGCGCGCGGTGCCCACCCCGGGATCGACCACGACCACGTGGATCGTGTCCGCCGGGTAGTACGAATAGGCCTGGGCGATGGTAAGCGCGCCGTCCAGCAGGTCGAAGGATGAGACATCATTGCAAATGTCCACGAGCTGCACGGCGGGATTGATGCTCAGGAGCACGCCTTTCATGGTGCCGACATAGTGCTCGCGCTGGCCGAAATCGGTGGTAAAAGTGATGATCGGGTTCACGGCCCGAAGCTACGCTTGGAGCGCGGGCGAAGTCAACTTCCTTGGGTATCGGGTATCAGGTAACAGGTAGCAGGTCAGGCCTCCGCCGACCGAATTACGCCTTCCGTAACGGGAAACGGAGAACGGAGAACGGAAAACGGCGCCCTCACTGCCGTATGCGCGGGTTCAACGCCGAGTACATCAGGTCGGTGAAGAAGTTCACGGCTACATAAGTCAAGCCGATGGCCAGGATGCAGCCCTGCACCAGGTAATAATCGCGGTTGGAGATGGCTTGGATGGTCAGGCGGCCGATCCCAGGCCAGGAAAAGATGGTCTCGGTGACAATTGCGCCCGCCAGCAGCGCGCCGAACTGCAGTCCCAGCACGGTGATGACCGGGATCATGGCATTGCGCAGCGCGTGCCGGTAGACCACGGTGCGCTCCGGCAAACCTTTGGCGCGGGCCGTCCGGATGTAGTCCTGGCCCAGCTCTTCCAGCATGGCCGTGCGCACCATGCGGGTCAGGATTGCAGCCATCGCCCCGCCCAGCGTGAGCGCCGGTAGCACCAGATACTCGATCCCGCCGGAGCCCGAGACCGGCAGCCATCCCAGCTTCACGGCAAAGAACAGGATCAGCACCGGCCCCATGGCGAAATTCGGGAACGACAAGCCGAGCAGGCTGATGAAGCTCAAGGCGCGGTCGTCCCAGCGGTTGCGACGCACCGCCGAGCGCACGCCGGCCGGGATCGAGAGCAGCACCGCGACCGCCAGCGCGGCAAAGGTTAGTTGCAAGGTGAAGGGATAGCGGGCCGCTATCACCTGGGTAACATTCTGGTTGAAGCGCAGCGACTGGCCGAGGTCGCCGTGCAGAACGCCTCGCCAGTAATGCACATATTGAATCCCAAGAGGCTGGTCGAGCCCATACGCATGCCTGGCGGCCTGGATGTCGGCGCTCGCCGCGCCCTCGCCGAGCATCTGCTGGATCGGATCGCCGGGCACCAGGTGGATGAGCAGAAACACCACCGACACCACCAGCCACACCACCGGCAGCATGTACAGCAGACGGGTTAGGAGATAGCGAAGCATTCAGTGGTCAGTGGACAGTGGTCAGTGGCCGGTGGGTGGCCCACTCAAGCCTTGTTTTGGCTTGTGTGGGCCACCCAGCCAACAGCCAACCGCGGTTCTGTCACTTCGCCGCGGGCAGCGAAGCACCGGATGCTTCCGCCACTTCGATCTTCACCTTCGCCACGCGATGGCCTTCGACTTCGGTCACCGTGTAGCGGCGGCCGTCGAACTCCACCGTGTCTCCCACGCTCGGAATCTTCTGCAGACGCGCCAGCATGAAGCCCGCGAGTGTCTCGTAACCTTCCTCGCGCGGCAGGCGGAGCTGATGTTGGGTCTCCAGGTCGCGTAGCGGCGTCGAGCCATCCAGCACCATCGTGGTTGCGCCGGGGGTGAGCACGGGCGCGGCAATGTCGAACTCATCCTCGATCTCGCCCACCAGTTGCTCGAGCACGTCCTCGACGGTGACCACGCCGGCGGTCGAGCCAAACTCATCCACCACCACCGCCAGATGCCGCTTGCGCAGCTTGAATTCCAGCAGCAGGTCGGGCAGCGGCTTGGTCTCCGGCACCACCAGCACGTCGCGCATGATCTGCCGCACCTGCAGGTCGCCGAGCCGCTCTCCGGCACGCTCGCCCAGCACCAGGCGCAGGCGCATCCAGCGGGTCAAGTCTTTGGAATACAGCAGGCCGACAATGTGCTCCGGGCCGCGTTCGGGATCGTACACCGGCACGCGCGAGTGCTGCTCCTCGACGACCCGGGTCAGCGCGTCGGCCAGCGGCAGGTTCGCGGGCAGGCTGAAAATATCTGGCCGGGGCACCATGATCTCGCGCACCGTGATGGAGTCCAACTCCAGCGCGTGCAGAATTAACTGCTCCTGGAAGGGCTCGACCAGACCGAAGCGGCGGCTGGCGGTCACGATCAGCTTCAGCTCTTCCGGAGAGTGCACGCCCGCCTGCCGCACCTGCCTCATGCCCATCACCCGCAGCACCAGGCGCGCGCTACGGCTCATGATGGCCAGAAACGGCCGGGTGGCGGTCATGAAGACTTCCAACGGGCCGCTGACGGCTAGCGCCACCCGCTCGCCGCGCTGCAGCGCCACCGATTTCGGCACGATCTCGCCCAGCGTCACGTGCATGTAGGTGATTAGCACGAAGGCAAGTACGATCGCCGTGCCATGCGCCCAGACGTGCGCATGAGGGATGGTCTGCAGGGCGCCCATCAGCAGCGCCGCCACCGTGGCTTCGCCGACCCAACCCAGGGCCAGGCTGTTGAGGGTCACGCCCAACTGGACCGCCGCCAGGACGTGGTCCATGCGCTGGTGGAGCCTCTGTACCGTGCGCGCGCCAATGCGGCGCGCCTCGATCAGTTGTTGCACGCGGGTGTCGCGGATGCTGACCAGGGCAAACTCTGCGGCCACAAAAAAGGCGTTCGCCGCCACCAGCAGCAGCACCCCGAGCACGCGCAACAGCAGGAAGGTCAACATGCAAGCGAGATTGTAGCAGTGGGAGCAAGTTCCCTCTGCATGGAGCAGGAACACTCGCCACAGAGACACAGAGGAACCCCGATTTCTGATCTTTCTCTGTGGCTCTGTGTCTCTGTGGCAGATGTTTGCGAATGACCGCATACAGCCAAAAGCGGTTTCCTGATCCATTATCATGAACGCCCATGGCGGCCACGGCCACTCCCGAACTGCGCGCGCCCGTTCCTACTGGCGCGGTGCGTCTATGGAGCGCCCTGCGGCACAACCCGTTGGCTATGGCCGGCGGGCTGCTCGTGGTGGTGTTCACGGCTTTCGCCATCTTCGCCCCGTGGATAGCGCCCCAAAACCCGGCACACATCGCACTGGCGGACCGGCTGAGTCCGCCATCGGCGGCACACTGGTTCGGCACCGACGAACTCGGCCGGGACATCCTCTCGCGTATCATTTATGGCGCGCGCATCTCGATGCTGGTGGGCGCCAGCGTGGTCGCGGCCTCGCTGCTGGTGGGGTTGCTGATCGGCTCCATAGCGGGCTATTACGGGGGCCGCGTGGACTGCTTCGTCAATGTGATCGTGATGAACGCATTCCTGTCCTTCCCCGGCATTCTGCTGGCGATCGCCTTTGTGGCCTTTCTCGGGCCGGGGATCTTCAACCTGATCCTGGCGCTCTCGATTGGCGGCTGGGTCGGTTACGCGCGACTGGTCCGCGCTCTGGTACTGGCCGTCCGCGAATGCGAGTTTGTGGAGGCCGCGCGGGCGCTGGGCGCAAGCGACTGGAGAATTATCGTGCGCCACATCCTGCCGAACATCATCCAGCCGGTGATCGTGCAGGCGGCCATCGGCATGGCAGGCGCGGTGCTCGCCGAAGCCACCATGAGCTTCCTCGGATTGGGCGTGCCCCCGCCCACCGCCAGTTGGGGCTCGATGCTCAACGACGGCCGCTCGCACTTGTTCGACGCTCCGCACCTCGTGCTGTTCCCCGCCGGCGCGGTGATGCTCGCCGTGCTTGCGTTTAACTTTATCGGGGACGGGCTCCGCGACTATCTGGATCCGCGGGCGAGGATGGAAGTGGGACTGTGAGCTGTATCAGCCACGGATTACAAGAATAAAGAGCCGGTAAACCGCGGGCTGTAAACTGATTTTTCAGGGTTTACGAACTATAAACCGCAAGACTGCAAAAGGAGGATGCGATGCCAATTGCTCAATCGCTGCTACCCGAGTTCGATCGCGAAATGGCCAACACGCGCAAGACGCTGGAACGTGTGCCCATGGAGAAGGCCGACTGGAAGCTTCATCCCAAGGGAGGAACGCTCGGCTGGCTGGCGGGACACGTTGCCACTCTTCCGTGGCTGGGCAAGACGGCATTGGAGACTGAGTCTCTGGACATCTTGACCGCTGCTCGTCCGCCGCAACCGAAAACCCGGCAGGAACTGCTGGGCGCGTTTGACGCACTCGTAACCGCTACCCGGGCCGCCATCGCGGACACCAGCGACGAGCACCTGATGCAGCCGTGGACACTGCGCAGGGGCGATCAGGTGATGTTCACCATGCCCCGTGCAGCCGTGCTGCGCAGCGCGTTCATGAATCACCTGATTCACCATCGCGGACAACTGACCATGTATCTGCGGATGAACGATGTTCCCGTGCCAGCGCTGTACGGTCCCTCAGCAGACGAACAAGTCTAGGCGTTTTCGATTTTCGATCGTGCGGCGACGCGGTAGGTTTTTCCGCGGGCGAACTACTCCCTTGCTGACTGGCTTGCTGCCAGCGCGACCGCCTCAATCACGGCCACCGGACGCGGGGCTTTGTCCACCGGTTCGAGTTCGGGGATTTCGTCTTTCACCGCGGCACCCAGCTCGGCAAACTTGCGCGCCGAGACCAGCACGCGTCCTTCGAACGAGCCCACGGCCTTGTTGTAGCTCTCGACGGCGCGTCCAAGGTGAGTGCCGACGCCATCCACGTAGCCAGCCATGGTTCGCAGGCGGTCATACAGTTCCTTGCCCAACTCGCTGATTTTCTGCGCGTTTTCGGCGAGCCGTTCCTGGCGCCAGCCGTAGGCGACGGCGCGCAGCAAGGCGATCAGCGTGGTGGGCGAGGCGGGAATGACTCGTTGCTTTACTCCTTCTTCCAGCAGGCCTGTGTCCTGTTCGAGCGCGGCGCTAAAAAACGCTTCGCCGGGAAGAAACATCACCACGAAATCCGGGCTGGGGTGGAGTTGCTCCCAATAGCTCTTGGCACCGAGCGCGGCCATATGCTCGCGGATGCGCGCGGCGTGCGCCGCCATGCGCAGGGCGCGTTGCTGTTCATCGGTGGCCTGCACCGATTCCAGATAGGCCTGCAGCGGCGCTTTGGAGTCCACCACGATCTGCTTGCCGCCCGGCAGACGCACGATCAGGTCGGGACGCAGCCGGCCGTCGCTGCCGTTAATGGTCTGCTGCTCGACAAAGTCGCAGTAGGGAACCATGTCCGCCACTTCAACCACGCGGCGCAACTGCATTTCGCCCCAGTTGCCGCGCACGTGGGGCGTGCGCAGCGCCTGCACCAGGCGCGTGGTTTCGTCGCGCAGGCCCTGTTCGGTGGAGATCAGCGATTGCACTTGGGCGGTCAGCGAGCCATAGGCTTCACTGCGCTCCTTCTCGATCAGCCGGATCTGCTCGTCCACCTTGCCCAGCGATTGATGGATCGGCGTTACCAGTTGTTCCAGTGCCTTGTGGCGCTGGTCGAGGTCGCCCTTGGCTTCCGATTGAAACTTTTCCAGGTTTGACTTGGCGAGCTCGAGGAACGCCTGGTTGTTATTCTTGAGCGCGTCGGCGGCCAAAGCCTGGAAGGCATTGCGCAGATCGAAGGTCGCGCTGGTGAGGACTTCCAGCTTCTCGTTGCCGGACTTGCGTTCGGCTTCGAGCGTGGCCTCGAGTCCGGCCTTTTCGGCGGTCAAGGTCGAGATCGTTTGGCTCTGAGCTTTCGCTTCGGAGCGCAGGGTTGCAACTGCCTCGGTTCGCGAGTTTAATTCTGCGCGCGCCACGGCGAGTGCCTGCTCCGCAGTGACCAGACGTTCGCGAGCGGTCGCGGCTTGCGAGCGCGTGGTCAGCACAGTCACGGCTGCGGCGACGACGGCGGCCAGTACGGCCAGAAGGACAGTCAGCATTCGTGCATTCCTCGAAAAAGCAGGTCCTTCGCTTCCGCTCAGGATGACAATTCCATTTTTCAGGCTACAAGGGCGGAACTCGAAACAAAAGAAGAGATTCGCCTTACATCAGAGGAGACGTGAGGAAAACCAGCTTTCTGGGTTGATCATCTTGGTAACACTGCGCGCGGCGCGGCCTCAGGCGGAGGCGGAATCCCCGGCCAGCGCACAGCGCAGGTCCGGACCAACGGCCAACGACTGATTCGGAGCGCAACTTCCCATGCTAGGCGCTATCGTCAACGGCAACACGACAGACTTCCGAGTGTGGGCTCCGGCCGCCCAGTACGTCAGTATCAAACTACGGTCTGGCCACGAATTCCCAATGAAGCCTGGTGAAAGCGGCATTTTTTCCGCAACCCTTCCCGTAGGTGCGGGCGCGCGCTACTGGTATGTGCTGGATGGAACCAAGCCGCTGCCCGATCCCGTTTCACGGCTGTTGCCGGAAGGGGTGCACGGGCCGACGGAGATCGTCGACCCCGAGGCGTTCCCATGGTCGAGCGAGGAGCAGCGATGGCGGGGAGTGGATTTCCGCGACGCCATCTTCTATGAGCTGCACGTCGGCACATTTACGCAGCAGGGCACATTCGACGGCATCATCAAGCGGCTTGGGTACTTGAAAGAACTGGGCGTGACCGCCATCGAGCTGATGCCGGTCGCGGCATTTCCCGGCGCGCGCGATTGGGGCTACGACGGCGCATCCCCCTATGCGGTGCAGGCCAGCTACGGAGGACCGCACGGGCTCAAGCAACTGGTGGACGAAGCCCATCGCGCCGGGTTGGCTGTGGTTGTGGACGTCGTCTACAACCACCTCGGGCCGGAGGGAAATTATCTTTCCAGGTTCGGCCCATACTTCACCGACAAGCACCACACGCCGTGGGGAGCGGCGATCAATTACGACCAGCTTGGCCGCGAACAGGTGCGGCGCTACTTCATCGAGAACGCGCTGTACTGGGTGCGCGAGTACCACGTGGATGGCCTGCGGCTGGATGCCATCCAGACCATCAAGGATGACTCGCCCTCTACCCCAGCAAGCGCAACAGCGGCGCTTGCCAGGGACCCCGGGCAGCATATCGTGAGCGAGATTCGCGATGCGGTGAAGCAGTTGGCTCAAGTGTTGGGCCGAACGGTTTGGGTTATTGCCGAAACAGATGAAAACGACGCCAACATGATCCGCCCCAAAGCAGATGTAGGATGGGGCCTGGACGGCGTCTGGAGCGATGATTTCCATCACGCCGTGCACGCCGTACTCACCGGCGAGAACAAGGGCTATTACCAGGATTTCGGCCGCAAAGAGCAGATCGTCCGCGCGCTCAATGAAGGCTTCGCGTATCAGGGCGAATACTTTTCCTTCTGGGGCAAGGCGCGTGGAACTCCGAGCTTAGGGGCTCCGGCAGCGGCCCACGTGATCTGTATACAAAACCATGACCAGGTTGGGAACCGGGCGGCCGGGGAGCGGTTAACGCATCTTGTTCCTCTCGGCGCGCAGAAATTGGCGGCGGCCTTGCTCTTGCTCGCGCCTGAAACGCCGCTGCTGTTCATGGGCGAGGAATACCGCGAGGCGGCGCCCTTCCAGTTCTTTTGCGACTTCGGAGACCCAGACTTGCGGAGGGCAGTCAGCGAGGGGCGGCGCAGGGAGTTCAAGGATTTCGACTGGCAGGAGGTTCCCGATCCGCAGGATCCCGCAACCTTCGAGCGCTCAAAATTGCGTGGCGCGGGGCAAGCCGAGCAGCGCAAGATGCTCGATTGGTACAGCAAGCTGATCGGCCTGCGAAAACGAGTTGTTTCGCATGGCGAGCGCACCTGTCGAGCGGAGTTGACCGAAGAGGGCGCGATCCGAGTGACGGTTCCGGAGAAGAGCGGTCTGTTATTGCTGATCGCCGAGTTCCCCGACCGCCGTGGCGATGTGGAGCGTCCCAGCGAAGATAGGTGGCGATTAATCCTGGAATCCGATTATGACGGCTACAGTCTTCGCGTGTACGAGAGTATAGTTTCTGCGCCAGCCTGAGCTGAGAACGGAGAGCTGCCACATGAAATTCATTCTTGGTGTGATCATTGGAGCAGTACTGGTGGGAGTGGCCTTATGGGCGTACTTCTGGCTCGGCTTCGCGCCGGTGACAGTAAATGCGAAGGCGATGCCCTTCGAGGCCAAGTTGGCGATGCACGCGCTCCACGTGGCGGCGGACAAGAACGCCCCCAAGAACGTGCCCATCCAGCCGGATGAGGCCAACCTGACCGCCGGTGCCAAAGTCTATGCCGAGCACTGCGCGCTGTGCCATGGCCTGCCGAACCGCGAATCAAAGATGCATGGGGCGGAGTACCCCGCTCCGCCACAGTTGCTCGAGCAGAAAGACATGGTCACCGACGATCCTCCGGGCGAGACCTACTGGAAGGTATCCAATGGCATCCGCCTGACGGCCATGCCTTCGTTCTACAGGATCTTAGGCGATCAGGAGATGTGGCAGGTGAGCTTGCTGCTGAAGAACGCAGACAAGTTGCCGCCCCCGACCATGCAAGTTCTGAACGCCGCCGAGCTGCCCAAACCGTGAGCAAGAGTTGTCATCCTGAGTGACACATGGGCCTTCGGCCCACCCACAGAGATGAAAATCGGAGGGTGCCCCACATCTGCCCGTCGTTGGCAGATGTGGGTGATATTCGACGGAGAGGAGCTCAGAATGACAAGTAAATTGCCGGGATGGGATAGGGCCTGTCCCGCAGGCCTTGCGCTAGGGCTCAGAGCACGCCATGGCCGGGAGGTTCGTGGGTCGCGTGGTCGCACTCCTTCACCAGTTGGCGCAGCTCCGATTCGATGCGCGCAACCGAGTCCTGCACCATGGCGTACAACTCCGCATCCTTGGGCAGCCAACCGGCCTGGTTGATCACATCCAGGGCGTTGCGCACGTTGTTGCTCATTTCCAGGACAGCAGTCACCTGCTCGGTCCGGTAGGCTTGACAGCGGCGCAACACCTCATGCTCCGCGTACCAGAGCCACAGTAAAAGGTGGGTGACGCCGGCTCCACTGCCGCCTGTGATCAAGCTCAAAAGTGTCCCATAGACCCACAACGGGAAGTGGCGCGGACCGGGAACGTGGAACTCCCACCAGGTTAAGAGGGTAATAGCAGCCAGCAGTAAACCGACCACGATGCTTGCCGCCCAGCGCCGCCAAACGCTGGTGCACAGCAGGCGATAGAGTGTTTCAGCCACGACAGCCCCCTTTGTCGCGAACTGCCACTACTGCGATTTTGTATTTCTCGGAACAACAACCCATTGCCGGAGTCGAACCGTCAAAAGGACGACTCTTGATTCGTCGGCCGGGAAAGGATAGCCCAGAATGTGCCAGTGGTCTAGGTCGAGCGGACAACGGCATGTCCGCGGAAAGAATCGACATTTGAGCATGACTACCCGCTGTTACCGCACCCATGTTCTCCTACGGGTGTTTGCCTCGGCAAGGCTCTCAAATTCGCACCCGTCAAGCATCTGAATCCTTTCAATCGCTATTACGATCCTTCAAATTGCCCACTTCAGCAGCGTAGCGCCATTGGTGAAGCCTGCGCCCACGGCGGCCAGCAGCACGGTATCGCCCTTCTTGAGCCTGCCCTGCTGGCGGGCGGTGTCCATGGCCAGCGGGATGGTGCCCGCGGTGGTGTTGCCGTACATCTCGATGTTGATGATGCATTTTTCCGGCGGGAGCTTGAGCCGGTCGGCAGTCGCCTTGATGATGCGCAGGTTGGCCTGGTGCGGGATGAAACAGTCGACATCGGCGCCAGTCAAGCCGTTGCGCTTGAGCAACGTCTCGGTCACCTCCGCCATCTTGCGCACGGCATACTTGAAGACCTGCTGGCCGTCCTGGTGGACGTAGTGCATCTCCGGGGTCACGTCTTCGCGCCAGGAGGGGTTCAAACTGCCGCCGCCCGGCTTGTAGAGATACTTGCCGCCGGCGCCATCGATCTCGTGCACATAATCGAGGATCACGTTCTCGTCGCCGTCCTCGGCACGCTCCACAATCACCGCGCCGGCGCCGTCGCCGAATATAATGCAGGTCGCGCGATCGGTGTAGTCGATCATGGAAGAATTCACGTCCGTGCCGATGACCAGAACCTTCTTGTGCACGCCGCTCTGCACCATCTGCGCGCCGGCCGTAAGGGCAAAGACAAAGCCCGAGCAGCCCGCCGAAACGTCGAATCCCCACACGTTCTTCAAGCCCAGCTTGTGCTGCACCAGGCAGGCGGTAGAGGGATACATCATGTCCGGCGTGACCGTGCCGACTACCACCGCCTCGATCTCGCGAGGATCGATGCCACTCTGGTTGAATGCCTGTCGCGCGGCACAGGTGGCGAGGTCGCTGGCGCCTACCCCCTTGTCGGCAATGTGGCGTTCGCGGATGCCCGTACGTTCCATGATCCAGTCGTTTGTGGTGTCGACCATCTTCTCCAGGTCGGCATTACTGAGCACGCGCGGCGGAACATAGGTTCCCAGGGCGCTGATCTTGGCGCGAAAAGGGCTGGTCAATTCGTCGTCTCCGTCAGGAAAGAACCATTGTGAAACATTCCGTCCGGCCCTGTCCATTAACTTGCGATGTGCGGTTCTATTCGGCAGCCAGCGGCGGACAATGGCAAGGGAACAGAAAAAAGCCGGACACCGGTTTTCCCGCTGCACACGTACGAGCCCGTTGCCGTTGCTTCCTTCCGGACCTGGCGGGGTTGGCGGGATTACGTCGCGCGAGGCCGATGCCCGACCGGTAAATTGTATCAGCTCGCAGGCGTCCTCGAACCTCCGGCCAAGAGAACATGAGGACCGATCGAAGCGGGCTGGAGGAAAAAAATCGAAGGGGGCAGTGTACCCCTGCCCAGCTTGCATCTCACGATGAGACGCCCAACTCGCAAGCCGCGCATTCTAGCGCAACCTTTTGGGCGAACCATTCATTAGGACAGGGCGGGCAGCTAAGGTCAGTGGTCGCCACGCACGGACTATGCAAACGCTGCAACGGCTCGGAGAGATTCTCGGCAAGGCGACTGATAACTGGCGCACGCGGCTCGGGGTGGCGATCACCTTTAGCTTGGTGGTGGGGGTGTTCGACTCCGTGTTGAACTGGTATACCACCTCACTTCCGTTGGTATCGAAGTACTTAATACGCGGGTTGATCGTAAGTGGTCTTACCTCACTTTCCTGCTGGCTTGTCCTGGAAGCTGCGCATGAGCGACGGCTGCGCGTAAGTGAGGAGTTGGAGCGGGCGGCGCGGCTGAATCACAACATCCGCAACGCCTTGGACGTAATCACCTCGGCCGGGTACCTGATCAACGACCAAACGCACGGCCCCGCGGTGGTAGCCAGCGTGGAGCGGATCGACCGCGTGCTGAAACAAGAGTACCCGGGGCCGGAAAGACGAAGGAAGAGCGCGCCCAGGGCGAAGGAGTGAGTTCTTCAATTCTAGATTTCTGATTTGCGATTTCTGATTTCACAGGTGGACCTTTGCAGGACACAAAATCAGAAATCAGAAATCGCAAAATCCGAAGTTACTATTACCTGCCCATCGGCGCGGCCGGACTGGGCGGAGGTTCGGGACCGAAGTAATCCGGGTTCAAATCCGCGGGGTGCGCGTTGATCACCGATTCGAACGATTGCTGTGTCCGTTCCTGCTGCAACTGATGTCTGACTTTGTCCTCCACTTTTTCGAACGGGATGTATTCCGTCTTAATCACCTTGAAGATCTGGGTGCCGGTACTCGGATCGCTGGTCGTCCCGATCTCGCCCACCTTGGTATCCCGAACGCTTTTCTCCATCTCGGGCGGAAGCATGTCGGAGTGGATGGTCAGATTCACCTGCACAGGATTTTCCAGACCCGCCTTGTCGAACGCCTCCTTTTGCAGCTTTTCGAAGGGTTCGCCGGCCTTGGCGCGCTTCAGAATCTCCTGGGTGAAAGCCTTCATGGTGGCCTCGTCGGCGCCCTTGTCGCCTTCGCCCTTGGCGGGAACGGCGATGCGCTCGACTTGCGTCTCCCAGAACTGCTTGTCCTTATTACCGTCGTAGACCTTGCGGACCTCGGCGTCGGTCGGAACGGAGCCCTTCTGCAGGGTGCGCGCCTCTTCCTGCGCCTCTGCCTGCTGTTGGCCGAACTGGATGAGCGCCTGAGTACGCGGCTGCTTGAGCAGACCGTCTTTCTCCGCCAGGCTGCTGAGCACCAGCACCGTGGCCCAGTTCTTCGCCAGATTGCGCTTGCTCATGTCCGGAACTCCGCCTTGTGGAAACTTTGTGCCGAACAGGGCATCGGCAAGCACGTCGAATTGCTGCTTGGTAATAATGGTGTTGCATTCCCCGCCCGCCGGCGGCTGCTTCGTGCAGAGGCCTTTCACGGTAATCACGGCAGCATCGGGCGCCAGCTCTTTTTTCGCTTCCGGAGAAGAATTGGCCGCAGCGCCGGCGGCGGCTGGGGCGGCAGGTGGATTAGTCTTGGTCTGCGCCAGGGCGAGGCAGGAAGCCAGCACCAGGATCAAGGAACAAAAACGCATAGCGGCGGTATCTCCGTTTCGTAAGAACTACCAGTGTCTTCCCGAAGGTTAGCAGGAGCAGCAGCACACCGCAAACTGCAAGTACTCAGGACTCAGTTGACAGGTGCATTCTGAGTACTGGGTACGAAGAACTTCGCTGCTTGTTGGCTAGTGGGCGCGCGACGATAATGGAATTCGCCCATGACGCCAGCCCACGAACATTTTGGCCGGGAGCAGATGCAGGCGGAGAAGCGCGGCGTAGCGCAGAACTCCGTCTGGGCTGCGATTGCCATTACCCTGTTGAAGAGCATCGTAGGGGTCACCACCGGCTCGCTGGGCATCTTGTCGGAAGCCGCCCATTCGGGGCTGGATTTGCTGGCCGCGCTGGTGACGTTGTTCTCGGTGCAGGTCTCCGACAAACCCGCGGATGCGGACCATCAGTTCGGCCACGGCAAGGTGGAGAACTTTTCCGCTTTTATCGAAACTTCCCTGCTGGCGTTGACCTGCGTCTGGATCGTCTACGAGGCCCTGAAGCGGCTCTTCTTCCGCTCGGTCGAAATCGAACCCAGCGTGGGCGCTTTCCTGGTGATGTTCTTTTCGATCGCCACCGACTGGTGGCGTTCCCGCGCCCTGAAAAGAATCGCCGATAAATACGACAGCCAGGCGTTGGCTGCCGACGCCTTGCACTTCCGGACCGACATCTGGTCCAGCACCATGGTGATCCTGGGCTTGGCCGCCGTCCAGGCTGGAAGGAGCTTCCACCGTCCGTGGTTGCGCATCGCCGACCCCGTCGCGGCGCTGTTTGTGGCGGGCGTGGTGATGTGGGTGAGCTCAAGACTGGGCCGGATGACCATCGACGCTCTGCTGGATGCGGCCCCGGCGGGGGTGCGTAACTCGATCATCGACGCGGTCAACAAAGTAGAAGGAGTGCTGGAGGTGGGCCGGGCCCGAATCCGGCGGGGCGGCAGCCGCTATTTCGTGGACCTCTCCATCGGACTGGCGCGCACGGTCACTTTCCAAAGATCGGAGCAGGTGGCTTCCGCCGTGGCCAACGCGGTGCATGCGATCCTGCCGGACGCGGACGTGGTCGTAAGCTCGGTGCCGCGCGCCTCGCGCCAGGAGAACCTGTTCGATCGCATCCGCGTGGTCGCGGCGCGAAGCAATTTTCACGTGCACGACATCAGCATCCAGAATCTGGCCGGACGGCTCTACGTGGAACAGCACATGGAACTGGACGAGAAGCTCACCCTTAAGGAGGCGCACGACAAGGTGACCGAGTTGGAGTGCGAGATGCGGCGCGAGCTGCCCGAGATTGAATTCATCCTGACCCACATCGAGAGTGAAACGGCCACCATCGAGATGGGCGGGGGGGTGCAACGCGACCCGGCGCTGGAGCACTTACTGCAGCGCATCGGCAAGGAGTTCCCCGAGGTGATTGATGTGCATGAGGTGCAAATAAAACGGGTGCGCACCCACCTTTATGTTTCCTGCCATTGCACCATGGCGGATGACCTGCCGCTGGCGCGGGTGCATGAACTCTCCACCGAACTGGAAGCGCGCTTCAAGCAGGAGGCACCGAAGCTGTTCCGCATCCTGATTCATACCGAGCCGCAAACCGACAATCTGAGGTAGAGACTGCCTTATCCTTCGCCAAAACCGGGCCTATTCGAATCTAAATTCTCTGAAACGCTTCCTCGATCTGCGCCTGGACCTCCTCGGTGATCTTCTGTTTCCACTTCTCCGACCAGAGTTGGTGCTGGTCCAGGTAGCCTTGCATCAGGAGCAGCGGATCGCACCCCCGCCGCGGGTACCCCACATCTGCCCGGTTTTGGCAGATGTCGGTCTCGGAGTCGCCGTGATTTTCCCCACCCTTCGCTTCGCGAAAGGGTGGGGCACCCCAAGGGTATGTCTGGCACTCGATGAGCGTCGGCCCCCCGCCGTTACGGGCGCGCAGACGGGCTTCCTGGTTGACTCGGTAACAGGCAACCACGTCGTTGCCATCGACCGCAATCGCCGGAATGCCGCAGCTCTGGGCCTTGGCGATCAGTTCTGTTACAGCGGCCTTACGCTGGCCCGGGGCCGATCCGGACACGTTGTTCTCTAGCACGTAAATGATCGGTAGTTTGTGCCAGCCGGCGAAGTGGAGCGCCTCGTGGCACAGCTGGAAACCCACATCTGCCAAAGGCGGGCAGATGTGGGGCACCCTCCTGTCGGACACCCTTCTGTCGGAGACCCTCTTGTGGGGCACGCTTGCGGGAAGCAAGACCGGACCACCTTCCCATAGCGCAACCACGAGGTTGCCCTTCTGCTGCATCTTGCAAGCGAGAGCCACCCCGGTGGCGACGCTCAACTGCGTGGCAACCGTGGAAGCTGGCGGAACGACGCTCGGCAACACTGGTGAGGAAGGGCCTTGACCGGGACCAGTTTGCAGGGCAAACCACTGCTCATAGATGACCCTCAGCGGAGTGCCTTTCATGACGAGCGTCACCAGGTTGCCGTGCGAGGGCGCGATGGTGTCGGCAGGATCGAGATCCATGGTGGCGCCAACCTGGGCGGCCTCGAGTCCGACCGACGCGCACCCGTCCAATCCCAACGATGGTCTCCCGGAGGTGCGCTTGCCAGAGCGCAAAAGCAGAGGCATGCACTCTTTGACCATGCGGCACTTCAACATGGAGTAGTACAGCCGCTTCAGGATTTTGGTGTCGAGTGGCGGATGGCCGCTCTCTCCCAAGCCGCCTGAACTTGCGTCAGCACGCGGGGCGCACTGGGCGCGCGAGGACTTCAGCGCGCTATTGCGATCCAGCTTGTCTTTGTTCTTGTCGTCCTTGTCGTCCCTGTCCTTGTCCTTGGCCTTGGGTGGATGCGGTTCTACGTTTGTTCGAACCGCCGGATGCTTGTCTCTGGTTGCCATGATGAGCCTTGAGTTTGAAGACTAGTGTGAATTGAAAATTCATTCTAAGGCATCGCATCTCTCAGTCAGAACGGACAATTGAGATGGCCCGGAAACGCGGAATTTTCCAAGCTCACACGCATTCGATCCCCGGGTCATTGATCATTAGCGGCGGATTAAGACCATGTCCCAGGAAACCCGCGTAAGGACTGCAGTCGGCGCGGTTTTCAACAGCTGTGTGAGAAAGTTTGTGGAAATGCTGTCCCAGTGCGGCCGAAGTGAGCGGAATGATTAAAGTTTCCTCACATTGCACCAGAGATGATGCGCCCGAACGTTCTCCGTATTCCGTTCTTCGTTTCCCATTTCTTGGCCCCGCGATATAGCTGCGTGCGAGGGCGGAAAACGGGAAACGCGGAACGGAGAACGCATAGATGCTACCCTGTTGCGGTGAAAATCCGGCTGGACAAACTGCTGGTTGAGCGCGGCCTGGCGCAGTCTCGGGAGCGGGCCCAGGCGCTGATCCTCGCCGGCAAGGTGCTGGTCAACGAGCAGAAGGTGGAGAAGGCCGGCACCAGCGTCGAGCAGGGCGCGTCGCTCCGGATGTTGGGCGAGGACCTGAGGTATGTGAGCCGCGGCGGTCTGAAGCTGGAGCGCGCGCTTGAGCACTGGAAGATCGATGTCGTGGGCCGGATTTGCATGGACGTCGGCGCTTCCACCGGCGGCTTCACCGATTGCCTGCTGCAACATGGCGCCCTGCGGGTGATCGCCATCGACACCGGCTATGGGCAGATGGACTATCGCTTGCGCCAGGACTCGCGCGTCCGACTGCTGGAGAAGACCAACGCCCGTTACCTGAAAGCGGACGAGGTTGAGCCTGCGGACTTCCTGGCGATGGATGTCTCCTTCATTTCCGCGACGCTGGTGTTGCCAGCCGTGATTGCCGCGTCGCAGACACACGAGGCCGTGGTGCTGGTGAAGCCGCAGTTCGAGGCGGGCCGGGAGTTCGTGGAGAAGGGCGGTATCGTGCGCGATCAAAGAGCTCAACTGGCGGCCGTGGATCGCGTGCGCGCCTGCCTCGCGGAGCTGGGCTGCCGCGCAATCGAGGCGATCGACTCACCCATCCTTGGCATGGAAGGCAACCGGGAGTTTCTGCTGCACGGCTTCAAGGAGCAGGTATAATTTGCAATTCTCAACTATTTTTCAAGCAAGGCAAACCCAGGCAAGCGCGCTTGCCGAGAACGCGAGAGTGAAGGAGAGATCATGAAGATCGGGGTTCTAACGGGCGGCGGCGACTGCCCTGGCCTGAATGCAGTGATCCGCGCCGTCGTGCGCAAGGGCATGTTCCACTACGGGGACGAGTTCCTCGGCTTCTCCGAGGGCTGGCGCGGCGTCCTGGAAGACAAGACTCAGCCGCTCGACCGCGAAGCGATCCGGGGCATCCTGACGCGCGGGGGCACCATGCTGCGCACCTCGCGCACCAATCCCGCTAAGAAGCCCAACGGTATCCAGCAATGTATCGACAACCTGAAGAAGCACGGCTGCAATGCCCTGATCGCGCTCGGTGGCGATGACACTCAGTCGGTCGCGCTAAAGCTGCATCAGGCCGGGTATTCGGTCATCGGGGTGCCCAAGACCATCGACAACGATCTCAGCGGCACCGATCTCTGCTTCGGCTTCGACACCGCGGTCGAGATCGCAACCGAAGCCATCGACCGCGTGCACAGCACGGCCGAGTCGCATAACCGCGTGATCGTAGTGGAAGTCATGGGGCGGGATGCCGGCTGGATTGCCATGTATTCGGGTATCGCCGGCGGCGCCCACGTGATCCTCACCCCCGAGCGCCCCTTTGATATCGACGTAGTGGCGGAAATCCTGCGCCGCCGTCACAACGGGGGCCAGAACTTCAGTATCGTGGTCGCCGCCGAGGGAGCCAAGTTTGCCCCCAACCCCAACCAGAACAGCTCCACGGTGTTGCAGGATACGTCGCTGGACGAGTTCGGCCATCCCCGACTGGGCGGGATCGGCAATGCCATCGCCAAGGAGATCGAACGCCGTACTGGTTTCGAGACTCGCGCCGTAGTGCTGGGCCACGTCCAGCGCGGGGGCACGCCCAGCGCCTTCGACCGCGTGCTGGCCACGCGTTACGGGGTGGCTGCCATCGACTTTGTCCACCAAGGCAAGTTCGGCCAGATGGTCGCGCTGCACGGAACCAAGATGGTCTCGGTCCCGCTGGAAGCCGCCCTGGGCCAGAATCGCAAGGTGGATCCGGACCTCTTTGAGGTCGCCGATAGCCTCTTTGAAGCGGCGCCGGTAGTAAAGGCGGCACCCTGAACGGTGAAGCGCCGGCGTCTCGCCGGCGGGACTCCGGCGTTGCAGCCCGCGAAGCGGGCGGAAGATGGTAGCCGGGTGCCGGGTGCCCCAGGTTAGCGCCGCAGTGTTCGGCGCTAACCTGGGTGGGCAAGTCCCAGGTTAACCGCTTCGCGGTGAACCTGGGGCACCTTCCCCAAGTTCGTTCCGTGACGACCGGGCTAGTGCAGCCTAGTCATCCCCGCGGCTTGCGGTCAGTTCTTCCGGTTCGAGTTCCGTCTGCGCCTTGGGCTTGCGGCCGAAGATTCGGTTTACCCAGTTCTGGAACTGCTCCAGGTAGGTGTAATAGACGGGCGTGATGTAGAGGGTGAGCAACTGCGAGAACAGCAGGCCGCCGACCACCGCTAAGCCCAGAGGACGCCGCGCCTCCGCACCGGCGCCGGCTCCCAGCGCGATCGGCAGCGTGCCCATCAGGGCGGCCATGGTGGTCATCATGATCGGGCGGAAGCGGACCAAGGCGCCTTCGTAGATCGCATCCGCCGGCGACTTCCCTTCCTTGCGCTGCGCTTCCAGGGCAAAGTCAATCATCATGATGGCATTCTTCTTCACGATGCCCACCAGCATGATCAGTCCGACAAAGCCATAGATGTTCAAGTCAGGCACGCGCCATTCCAGGGGAAAGACCGGCAAGCGGAAGATCATTAGCGTGATCAGTGCGCCGAAGCCCGCCGAAGGCAGACCGGACAGGATGGTCAGCGGGTGGATGAAGCTCTCGTACAGAATACCCAACACGATGTAGATGACCGCAATGGCCATCACCAATAACATACCCAGCCCCCGGAAGGAGGACTGGAACGCCTGCGCCGTGCCCTGAAAGCTCATCTGGATGGTGGCCGGAAGCATCTCGGCGGCGATCTTGTTGACCGCGATTACGGCATCGCCGAGCGAAGCGTCGGGCCGCAAGTTGAAGGAGATGGTGACCGCCGGCAACTGTCCAAGGTGATTGACGACCATCGGTCCCACGCTCTTGGTGATGGTGGCCACGGCATTCAGCGGAACCAGCTTGCCCGTGGTCGAGCGCACGTAAAGCATCGACAGCACTTCGGGATCGAGCTGGTACTGATCTTCCAACTCCATGACCACGCGGTAGGCATTCGTGGGCTCGTAAATCGTCGAAATCTGCCGCTGGCCATAGGCGGTGTAGAGCGCGTCTTCCACTTGTGTGGCGCCGATGCCCACGGTCGCGGCTTTGTCGCGATCAATCACGATGTTGATCTGCGGGGTCTTGATCAGCAGATCCGTGGTAACGTCCTGCAGCCCGGGGATGGCGCGCATCTTGGTCTCGAGCATCGGCGCGTATTTGTACAACTCCGCGGTGTCGGGGCTTTGCAGCGTGAACTGGTACTGGCTCTTGGTCAACTGGCCACCGATGCGAATCGGCGGCGGGTTCTGCAGGAAGGCGTTGATTCCGGGAACCTTCGCCACATAGGGACGCAAATCCTGGATCATGCGGTCCACATGCGGGCGGTCTTCGCGCTCCACCATGCGCAGGAACATGCGGCCCTGGTTGGTTGCGCCGCCACCCAGCGCGATGAACATGCGATTGACGAACTTGCCGTCGGGCGCGTTCAGCACCGCGTTAGCCAAGTCCAACTGGTGCTGCGCCATGTTATCGAACGAGATTCCCTGCTGCGCCTCGGTGAAGGCGAAGATCATGCCTTGATCACCGTTAGGCAGAAATCCTTTGGGGATCGACACAAAGGCCCACGCCGTCGCGACCATCACGACCAGCGACACAGCCATGGTCAGCCGGCGATGGCGGATAACCTTGACCAGACTCCAGTCATAAAGGTGGAGCATGCCTTCGAAGACGCGCTCCGATGCGCGGAACAGCCGGCCCTGCTCTGCCTTGGGCTTCGGCGGACGCAGGAAGCGCGAGCACATCATCGGCGTCAGCGAAAGGGAAACGAAGCCTGAAACCAGGATGGCCACGCCAATCGTGACCGCGAACTCGTGCAGCAGGCGTCCCAGGATGCCGCCCATGAAGAGCACCGGAATGAACACGGCGGCCAGCGAGAGCGTCATGGAAATAATTGTGAAGCCGATCTCGCGCGAACCGCGCATCGCCGCCTGCATCGGCTTCTCGCCCATCTCCATGTGGCGGACGATGTTCTCCAGCATGACGATGGCGTCGTCCACCACAAAGCCCACCGACAGGGTCAGCGCCATCAACGAGAGATTGTCCACCGAGTAGCCGAGCAGGTACATGACCGCGAAGGTCGCAACCAGCGAGAAGGGCAGCGCGAGGCTGGGGATGACGGTCGCGGAAACGTTCCGCAGGAATAGGAAAATGACCATCACCACCAGGCCCAGCGCCAGCACCAGGGTGAACTTCACGTCGTTGACCGAGTCGCGGATCGACTCCGAGCGGTCGTAGAGGATGTTCATCTCCACCGAGGCCGGCATGCGCTCACGAAATACGGGCAGCAGCTTCTTGATGTTGTTAACGACTTCAACCGTGTTGGTGCCCGGCTGACGTTGCACGGCGAGCACGATGGCCCGGGAAATTTTGTGATCGGGACCGGCATACCAGCTGGCGATCTTGTCGTCTTCCACGCTGTCGTAAACGTGGCCGATCTCCTGCAGGCGCACCGGAGCGCCGTTGCGATAGGCGACGATCAGCGGCTGATACTGGGCGGCATTGTAGAGCTGCCCGTTGGCCTGGAGTACGAACGCCTGCTGGCGTCCGTCCAGCCGGCCGGTGGGTAGATTGACGTTGCCGTTCTGCACCGCCTGATTGACTTCGTCGATGCCGATCTGGCGCGAGGCCATCGCCTTGGGATCGAGCTGCACCCGCACCGCGTACTTCTGCGAACCGAACACGCTGACCTGGGCCACGCCGCTGACCATCGAGATCTGCTGCGCCATCATGGTTTCCGCGTATTCGTCCACGTCGGACAGGCGCAACGTGGGCGAGCTCAGCGCGAGATACAGGATGGGCTGGTCGGCCGGGTTCACCTTCTGATAGGAAGGCGGCGACGGCATGTTTTGCGGCAGGTCGTGCTGCGCCTTGGAGATCATCGACTGCACGTCCTGCGCGGCGGCGTCGAGATTGCGGTCCAGGCTGAAGGTCAGGGTAATGGAGGTGCTGCCGAGCGTGCTGACCGAGGTCATCTGGTCCACCCCGGCAATGGTGGAGAACTGTTTTTCCAGCGGCATGGCCACCGCCGAGGCCATGGTGTCGGGATTGGCTCCCGGCAGGCTGGCGCTCACCGCGATGGTGGGAAAGTCCACGTTGGGCAGGTCGCTCACCGGCAGCGCGCGATAGCCCATGATGCCAAACAGCAGAATGGCGATCATGACCAGGGTGGTCATGATGGGCCGCTTGATAAACAGCTCTGCGATGCTCATGAACCCAAATCCTGCTTCGCAGCTTTCGCATTCTGGCCGGTGCCCGAACCCGGCGCACTCGTTGGCGACCCGGCAGCGTTCTTGATCTCCACCTTCGCGCCCGGCGTCAGACGCACCTGGCCGTCGGTTACCACCGTCTCACCCGGCTGGATGCCTTCCACCACCGCCAGGTTCTCAACGGTACGGAATACCTTGATTGGACGTGATTCCGCCGTGTTCTCTTTCGTGACCAGGAAGACATAAGATCCGGCCTGTCCGGTCTGCACGGCGGTGGCAGGCACCACCGTGGCATTCGGCTGATTGGCCAGCGTGAGCACTACGTTCACAAACTGGCCTGGCCACAGGCGGCGATCGGCGTTCTCGAAGGTGCCCTTCAACTTGATAGTGCCTGTCTGCTGATCGACGGCGTTGTCGATAAAGGTCAGCGTGCCGCTCGCTGGCTTGGGATCGTTCGGAATCTCGGTGGTCACGGCCAACTTGTGTCCACCCGACATATAGCGCTTCACCTCCGCCAATTGCTGCTCGGGCAAGGTGAAGGTGACATAAATCGGCTGGATTTTGTTGATCGTGACCAGAAATGGGGTGTCGTTGGCCTTGATCAGGTTGCCGGCATGAATCTCCAGATTGCCCGTCCGGCCATCCAGCGGTGAATCGATGGTCGTGTACTGCAACTGGACCCGAGCATTCTCCACCGACGCTTTGTCAGCCTGCACGGCGGCCTCATCGGCCTCGGCGGCGGTCTGCCGGGTATCATTATCGATTTTCGACACCACTCCTTGGCTAAACAGTTCCGCGTAACGCACGGCCTGGGAGCGCGCATCTTTCGCTTGCGCGTCGTCCCGGGCAAGCTGGGCCTCGGCCTGGTGCAAGGCGGCCTCCAGCGGACGGCGGTCGATCTGGAACAACCGTTGTCCGCGACGGACGTCGTCGCCTTCCTTGAAGTTCACCGAGTCGATCTGGCCGCCGATCATGGACTTGACTTGCACCGTCTGATAGGCCTCGACCGAACCGATGGTGCGAAGCTGCAGCGGGACATCCTTCTGCGACACCTGTGCGACGGTGACCGGCACTGCTCCCATGCCCCTGCCCTGCGCTGGTGGCGATTGCTGATTCTTGCTGGAGCACGCCAGCAACAAAGTCGTCAGGAACACAGCACAGGCTAGCGCGATGCCGCGTTGGCTTGTCGCGCCAGAGCCTGCCCTGAGCGCAGTCGAAGGGTCTCGCCCGCGGGTTCTCTCAACCTCGCTGCCATCCTGCCGTAATGCCGTGACCCGTGGTCTCCAAAGCGGGACCCGCCGGCGAGACGCCGGCGCTACATTTCGTTGAGGTGTCATTCGTTTTTTCCGCCGCTTTCTCCGCGAGAACTTTTCTTGGCCGCAGCCACGGGCTCTTGGTGCTTGGTGCTGAAGCCGGCATCATCGCGCTCACTGCCGTGCGGCAGCATGCCGTTCAACCACATTTCGGCCAGGCTCTGACTCACTTCCCGGATATCGAACTTCTGGTACTTCTTGCCCCCGAACAACTCCTGGATCATGTAGTGATAGACGACCAAGCCCAGGAATCCACGTGCGGCGAGCAGCGGGTCCACGTGACGGAACTTGCCTGCCTCAATCTGCTGGCGGATGTATTCGGTTAAGGTCTCGTAATAGGCCACGATGTGCGTTTGAAAAAAGCGGTTGGAAAGGCGATGGTTCTCCAACGCGGAAAAGAACAGCAAGCGGCCCAGGCTAGGATCCTTTTCGCGGCGCCGCAGGAAGTCCTCGGCAAGGGCCGCAAAGATCTCCTGCGGCGTGCCTTCGGAGTGCAGCAACTCCCGCATGCGGTGATTGCCGTTTTCCACCTCGCACTTGTGGCTGATCACCGCCCAGTACAGCTCTTCTTTGCTGGGAAAGTGGCGAAAGATAATAGCCTCGTTGACCTTGGCGTGGAGCGCGATCTGCCGGGTGGTGGTGCCCTCAAAGCCCTGCTTGGCAAATAGTTCGGTGGCCGCCTGCAGGATCTGCTGGCGCCGGTCCTCGGAGGTAATGCGGGAGTTGATGCGAGCGTGCGGAGTTGCCATGTAAGTAGTTACTTACATTCATTATTTCCCCGCGCGCCCGCCGCGTCAACTGATCCCGTGCAGCAGATAAGCCCTGCCCACCATCATCTTGTGTACCAGCGAATCCGGCATGGACACGGCCAGCGCTAGGCCAAGCACGGCGTGGGCGAGGCCAATCGGCAGGATGTTCCTGTACTTACGGAAGGCAGCGATCAGGAACAAGCTGAGCAGGAAGGTAGCTGCCATGAGCAGCGCGTTGGGAAGGTGAACGATCGAGAAGAGACCGGCCGTGAGCGGCAGAGCCGGCCATCCAAAGACCGCCTGCAGCCGGACGTAGAAGAAGGAAAGCAGCAGGAATTGCTGAAGCACGGCCCATGTCGTGTACAAGCCCGCATGTACCAGCGGATGATGCCAACGCACCGGATCGTGCAGGGTTCCGGAGACGTAGCCCGCCAGGATCATGAGCAGCGCCAGTCCGGCGGCGGCCGGCACGATCCACCAGCCTCGGCGTAGATTTCCCCAACTGATGCCCAACTCGCTGATCGGCCAACGTCCCGCCACACTCATGGCGCAGGCAAACAGCAGCGCCGCCAGGCTGCAAGCAAGCTGCCAGGGGCCCGCAGTCCATAAGGCGGCCTCAATCAGCCCAAAAGCCGCCGCAACCTCGACCGAATTCCGCATGACTGATTGGACTGCAATTCATCGAAAAGCGTTGGACGTGGGGGTGCCCCACCCTAGCCGGGTGCCCCAAGGTTCGCGTTCGGAATCAAGTTGGTGGTGTGACTGGGACTGCATGGCCGTCACGGCCACAGGGTACGTCCCGCCACAGGCGTTCAAACTGAAAAAGCAGCCGCAGCCTCGACCGAGTTCCTCATGCGCGTGGCCCACTCAGCCGGGATTGAGTGGGCCACTTCGCCCTTCGCAGGCGTAGAAGTCCCTACCCACATCTGCCAAAACCGGGTAGATGTGGGGCACCCTCAGGCCCTCAGCCGCCAAAACAACCGAATACACCCAGGCAGCTGCGCCTATTCTCCGCCCTTCATCTGCTGCGACAAATAGTTGGCGATGCCCACTTCCCCAATTGAGTGAATCTGGGCCTCCAGGTAATCGACGTGCCGTTCTTCGTCCTGGATCATGTGCTCGAAGAGGAGCCGGGAGCCTTCATCTTTCTCCGCTTCGCAGACCTTCACGGCGGCGTTGTACTGGAGCACGGCATCGTGCTCGTCCTTGAGATTGATGTCCATCTGCTGCTGCACATTGGCGCCGAGTTGCGGCTTCAAGCCGACCTCCAGGGTGGGCGTGGCGTCCAAAAAGATGATTCGTTCGATCAGTCCCTCCGCGTGCTTCATCTCCTCGATGGCGCGCGCCTTGGTTCGGTCGCCCAGATGGTTGTATCCCCAGTTGTTGCACATTTCCGACTGCGTCATGTATTGCACGATGGCCGTCAGTTCCGAGGCAAGGGCCGCGTTCAACTGCTCGATCACCTTTTCGCTTCCACGCATTATTCGCTCCCAGGTAATGAAGATGTCTGCCGGAGCAGCATCTTAGCTGAAACCATGCACCGAAGGGAAATCGAGGAATCAGTGGCCAGTGGACAGTGGCCAGCGAGAACGTCGTCCGCCTGGACCTCCGAGCACGCCTACTGACCCCTGACCACTGGCCACTTTCCGCCAACACTTGGCCGGCGCGCGCCATCAAACCTGCAGTGCAGAACCCTGGGCCCAAAGGACTCAGGACAACTCGTTCCATGAAATTGCCTGGAATCCGCTCCGCTAGTCGAAAGTCACGTGGGACCGAGAATCGGGCGTGCCTTCGGCACTTCCCTTGCAGGGATGCGCCTGCCCAGAACTCCGTCCAGGGCTATTTTCGGAATGCGCCTCCGGCGCGTGTCGCACCGCTGCTGGCTATCGGCGTTGCCTTGCTTGCTGCGATGCTCGCCTGCAGCCACAGCAGCAACCTGCGCCAAACCTTAAAGAACAACTTTCAGTTTCCCAGTGGAGGGACTCAACTGCTGGCGGCTTATCAGCCGTGGTTCGGCAGCAGCGAGCACCTGGACGTAGGCTACTCGACCCACGACCGCGTGATGCTGGCCCAGCAAATCGAGCAGGCAAAAAACCTCGGCATTGCCGGGTTTGTAGTGAATTGGTACGGACCGCACAAGTTGTTTACCGACCAAAGCTATGCCCTGCTGCAACAAACCGCCAACGAGCGCCAATTCCAGGTTGCGATCCAGTACGACGAGGCGGTCGACGACCCAGGCCAGGAGACCGAATCGGTGCTGGCGGATCTGCAATATGCCTATGACCACTACATCGGGCCGCAGGCGCAGATCCCGAGCACCAGCTACTTGCGCTATGACGGCCGGCCGGTGATTTTCATCTTCCCCAAGAGAGACAAGACCGACTGGAACCGGGTGCGCCAGGCGACAAACTCATGGCCGGAGAGGCCGCTGCTTATCTATAAGGACATCTCGTCCAAGTGGGCCAGCGTCTTCGACGGCTTTTACGCCTGGGTCGAGCCCGGCCGGGGGGGCTGGCGACCCAACGGCAGCAACTGGGGCGAGGGCTACCTGGAAGACTTCTACGCAACCATGAGAACCAAGTACCCGGACAAGATTGCGGTGGGCGCCGCCTGGCCCGGGTTCGACGACTCCAGGGCTTCGTGGACGCGGCACCGCTTCATGGCCGCCCGCTGCGGCAAGACCTTCGACGACACCTTGCGCCTCTACCGCCGTTATTACAACAGCAGCAATCCCCTGCCCTTCCTGCTGATCGTCACCTGGAACGATTATGAAGAAGGCACCGCCATCGAGCGGGGGCTCTCCTGTTCGCAAGAGGCCCCGCTGCAGACGGCTGCAAACACCGCGAACCGGTAGCTGGAAGGAAGGATCGTTGCTCAGCGCGTATCAGCGCCTCTGAATCAGTCTTTCGAATCAGTCTTTGGCCTCGCCCGCTACCTGAGGCTTGGGCGCAGAACTCCGGGAGAAACGTTTGCCCATCAGCAGGGCGTCGAGATCGCCCTGGTAATAGTGTGGGATGGTCTGCAGAACGGAGTAACCCAGGCGCTTGTAGAAAGCAATCGCGGCATCGTTATTGACGGCGGTTTCCAGATACATGCCCACGCACCCACGCTGCCGCAGCCGGGCTTCGGCCGCTTCCATCAGCAAGACGCCCACACCTTTGCGGCGCGCCTCCTTGTGAACGTCGATGGTGATGATATGGCCCAGCTGCCGGCGATCTTCCTGCGCCACCAGAAAACCAACGATGTCAGGGCGTCGTTCGGCCAGCTTAGCTTGGGGAGACGCATCTTCGGCGATCAGGGTGAACGCGCCGCTCCGGGTCATGTAGTGCATTAGCTCCGTTCGCGAATAGGCGATGCCGGCGGGAAAACAGGCCTGGTCGAGATGCCAGAGCTGTTGGAAGTCGAAGTTGCGGAAGTCACGCAGCGTGATAGACATCGGTAATCAGTGGTCAGCTGTCAGCGGTCAGTGGGATTGGGAGTTAGAGCCTTGCACCTGGGAATAAGTCCCGTAGGGACGACACGCAACGGCCTCAACTGCACCCACCACTGGCCACCGACGTCAACACCCCAGCAGTTCGCGTTGAATCTTGAGCCCGTTCAAATTGCCGAGCACGGTGACGGCAATGGCTGGGGTCTGGAAATACTCGTTGGCCAGTTCAATCAGGTGATCGGCAGAGACGGCCTCGATGCGCTCGATAATCTCGTCCAAGGTGCTGAAGTGGTCGAAGTACATTTCCTGCCGCGCCAGGTTCGACATGCGGGCGGTCGAGGATTCCAGGCTCAGCATCAAGCTGCCCTTGAGCTGGTCCTTGGCCCGACGGATCTCCTCTTCCGGGATAGCCGCGGTCTTCAGGTTGCGGAATTCGGCGACCACCGATTGGACCAGCGTGGTGACGCTCTCGCGCCCGCAGCCGGCATAGACCGAGAAGCAGCCCGTGTCGCTGTACGGGTTCAACTCGCTGTAAATAGCGTAGGCCAGCCCTTGCCGCTCGCGGATGTTCTGGAACAGGCGCGAACTCATGCCGCCGCCCAGCACGGTGTTCAGGATGTACGACGCATAGCGCTTCTCGTGCGAGATGGAGTGCGAGGGCACGCCGATGCAGATCTGCACCTGCTCCAGCGCTTTCTTATTGCGCATCACGATACGCGAGATGGTTTTAGGCACAGACTGCGGAAAACCGTTCTTGTATGGGGCCAGATGCTGAAAGTGCTGCGAAACCAGCTCGACGAAGCGCTCATGGTCCAGGTTGCCGGCGGCGGCAATCATCAGGTTGCCGGGATAAAAGCGCTTGGTCCAGTAATCGAAGACCACCTGCTGCTCGAAGCGGCGGACGGTGTCCTTGGTGCCCAGGATCGGCTTGCCCAGCGGATGATCCTTCCAGAAATTCTGGGTGAAAATTTCATGCACCAGGTAGTCCGGACTGTCCTCGTCCATCTTTATCTCTTCCAGGATCACGCCGCGCTCGCGGGTGATGTCCTTGAGTTCGAAGACGGGGTTGAGCACCAGGTCGCTGAGCACGTCCATGGCGATGGGCAGGTGCTCGTCCAGGACCTTCACGTTGAAGCAAATGCACTCTTTGGCGGTGAAGGCATCCATGTTGCCGCCAATCGAGTCCACTTGGCGGGCGATGGCCTCCGCGCTGCGGGTGCGCGTGCCCTTGAAGACCATGTGCTCAATGAAATGAGTGATCCCGTTGAACTCGGCATCCTCATGGCGCGAGCCGCTCTTCACCCAGATGCCGACCGAGACGGATCGCAGGTGAGACATTTGCTCGGTCAGGACGGTCAGGCCGTTGGGCAGGACAGTCCGATGGATATAGCGTGCCTCTTCCACCATGATCGCTTCCTCTCCCTATTGGCCAGTGGTCAGTGGCCCGAGTAGTGGCCACTGCCGAGCTTCCTATCGCGCCGAGATGAATCTAAACTGGTAAACAGCTAATTGGATGCATGCCACCGACCTCCCAATTCGAACTATTAGGCCTTGATTTGCAAGAACTTACGGACCTTGCCCAGGGCTCCGGGCAGCCTTCGTACCGGGGGCGGCAGCTCTTCGAGGCACTATACCGGCAACAGCAGACCTCGGTCGAGGATATCACCAACCTGCCGCTGGAGTTCCGCCACGCCCTCGGCGAGGCTTACTCCCTCGAGTTTCCGCGGATCGAGAAGAAGTTCACCTCGGCCGATGGGACCATCCGTTACCTGATCGGACTGGCCGACGGTCAGAGTGTCGAGGCGGTCTGGATGCCGGAAGGCGACGGCGGCAACGCAGGCGAAGACAGCAGTGGCCAGTCCGTGACCACTGCAGACGAGAGTCGGTCCCCCGGCTTTGAGCGGGCGACCATCTGCGTCTCGAGCCAGGTGGGTTGCGCCGTCGATTGCCAATTCTGCATGACCGCGCTGCTCGGGCTGAAACGCCACCTGACCGCTGGGGAAATCGTAGGCCAGATCCTTGCCGTGCTGCGCGACCATCGGACGTCGCCCGAGAGCGACCGCCGGGGCCCCCAGCAAGCGCCGCAGTTGCGCTTGCTGGGGCGGATCAACCTGGTCTTCATGGGCATGGGCGAGCCCTTCTTGAATTACAGCAATTTCATGAAAGCGGTGCGCCTGCTGGTCGAGGGCGTCGGCATTGGCGAGTCCCGCATGACCGTCTCGACCGCCGGCATCCTCCCGCGCATCCGCGACTTCGGCCAGGAATCCGTGCGGCCCCGGTTGGCGATTTCGCTGAACGCTTCCAATGACGAGGTCCGCCAGCGGATGATGCCCATCAACCGCAAATGGAACCTCGCGGCTCTGATGACGGCGGCGCGCGAGTTCCCTCTCCGCCCGCGCGAACGCCTGACCTTCGAATACGTTCTGCTCAAGGATGTCAACGACGCGCCGCAGAATGCGCGCGAACTGGTCCAACTAGTGCGCGGCCTGCGCGCCAAGGTCAACCTGATCGCCTTCAACCCCGGCCCGGAGATCCCCTTCACCAGCCCGGAGCCGGAGCGCATCCTCGCCTTTCAACAAGTGCTGGTCGCGGCCGGCATTCCCGCCTACATCCGCCGTCCCCGCGGGCGTGACATCTACGCCGCGTGCGGGCAGTTGAAAAGGACGGTGGGGTAACAGGTGTCAGGTGTCAGGGAGCAGGTCGCAAACATCTGCCACAGAGACACCGAGCCACAGAGAAAAGAAAGAATTGTCATCCTGACCGGAGCGAAGAGCCTGTCCTGAGCCGAGCGAAGGAACCTGTTTTTCTCTGTGCCTCTGTGTCTCTGTGGCGGATGTTCCTGCTTTGTTAGAATCGGCAGGTTTGGCATTCCGAGTCCGCAGCCATACCAATATGCCTATCGATAATCTCGCTCACGACAACGTCCGCTGGGACCTGACTTCCCTGTACTCCGGCATTGACGACCCCCAAATCGACCTGGATCTTGCACAGTTCGCGAAACAGGCGAAGGCGTTCCGTGCGAACCATAAAGGAAAGCTCGCCGACACGCTGGGCCGGGCGATTGCCGATTACGCGGAACTGGAGATGCTTGGGGGAAAGATCATGGTCTACCTTTCCCTCCTGCAGAGCTTGGATGTAACCAATGAGGCGGTGAAGACGAAGGTAGCCGAAGCGCAAAACACCATGAGCCAGCTCCAGGGCGAGTATCTGACGTTCTTCGAATTGGAGCTGGTGGCTCTCGACCCTGCGGTGCTTGAGCGATGGTACGCAAGCGATACAGTTGCAAAGCGGCACCGTCCGTGGATCGAGCATCAGCGGGTTTTTAAACCGCACCTGTTGAGCGAATCTGTAGAAGCGGCGCTGACCAAGCGTTCTCCGTTCGGCCCGGGCGCATGGGACGAGTTTTTTGACGAGTGCGAGGCGGATCTCCGATTCGACCATCAAGGCGAGAGCAAGAACCTCCCCGAGATGCTCGACATCCTCACGCGATCGAAGGACGCCGGCGAGCGCGCGGAAGTTCAGAAGCTCATCAATGACGGTCTGGGAGGGTATTTCGCCAAGTATTCGGCGCAGACGCTCTATGTCATCGTGGGCAAAGGAGCGGTGGAGCAGAAGGAGCGCAATTATCGCCACCCCATGGAGGCGCGTAACAAGGACAACCGCATTCCCGATGCGGTGGTGGACGCGCTGCACAATGCCGTTAAGCATGTCGGCGGACCGCTCGCCCGCCGCTACTATCGCCTGAAGGCCGACTTGCTGGGCCTGAAAACGCTCCGGTGGAGCGACCGCAACGCGCCGTTGCCGTTCGCCGACACCACCGTGGTGCCTTTCGACAAAGCCATGGGCGCCGTCTTCGCGGCCTACGAAAGTTTCAGCCCCACGCTCACGGGTATCATCCGGGATTTCATCTCAACCCGGCGCATCGACGCGCCCGCGACCAAAGGCAAACGCGGCGGGGCGTTCAATTCTTCCTTCGTGCTGCCGGGAAACCGTCCGCAATCGTTCACGTTCTTGAATTACCTCGGCTCCAATCACGACGTCATGACGCTCGCGCACGAGCTCGGCCACGGGGTTCACGGCATTCTGGCGGGCGAGGCGCAAGGGCCGCTCATGTTCCATCCGCCGATCGCCTACTGCGAAACAGCTTCCGTCTTCGGCGAGATGACGACCTTCAATTTCCTGCGAAAGAATCTCGCGGAAAAGGGAGACAGCAGCGCGCTCCTGGCGCTCATCACCCAGAAAATCGAAGGCATGCTGAACACCGTCGTGCGGCAGATCGGATTTTCGAATTTCGAACGCCGCATGCACGGGATGGATGCGGCCTATGCCCAGTGGAAGGAGCCCAGGAAACTTTCCGTGGAGGAGCTTGATGCCTTGTGGCTGGCCACGGCGCAAGAGCTGTACGGAGAGGAGGGCAACGTGTTCACCTACGAAAACACCGCCCATCTCTGGGCGTATATTTCGCATTTCCATCATCCCTTCTATGTTTACGGCTACGCGTTCGGCGAGCTCTTGACGCAAAGCCTGTACGCCCAGCAAGCGAGGCTTGGCAGCCGGTTTGAGCCGCTGTATCTCGAGCTGCTTCGATCCGGCGCGACGAAAAGCGTGGTCGAGCTGCTGGAGCCGTTTGGCATCGCTCCCACGGAAGAGACCTTCTGGACTGAAGGCATCCGCGTAAGCCTGGAGGCGATGATCGCGGAAGCCGAACAATTGGCACGAGTCCAAATGCATACCAGCTCTGATCGCTGATCACTAGTCACGCTTAGCGAACGGGGAACGTAAAACGGAGAACGGAGGACAAAAAATGAGGGAGCAGCAAATGGTAGTTTGCTGCTCCCCGGCTCGTACCCTACCCCGGGTACTTCGCCAACCTCTGAACTGCAACCCCCGACTACTGGATAGCAGGCAGGGCTTCGCAGGCCGCAGTATCGGCGATGTCAGCCCCTGTAAGCTGGTAACGAATCGCGCCGCTCTCGTCGGTGCAGTAGGAGAGCTGGCCGGTTGTGCCAACCGTGACCGGGATAGCCTTGGCAAAAAAGCCAGTCGTCGGGACAGCACCACCTGTAGCTACAGCTGTAACCGTGTAGCCGGATTTCGTTCCGGAACCTAATTGCGTGTCGATCAAGTGAGCATGGGTCGCATCGGTGGCAACGCCGTACGCGCCAGCCATATCGATCAACGCAGCAGAATAACCCACAGCTTGATAGTTTTTCTCGTAGTCGGTCTCAGCGGTGACGATCGTACGGAGAGAGCCCACCGCCGAGGCTTGGTTGGCGGACATTTTGGCCCGCATCAGGTTCGGGATAGCGATGGCGGCGATGATGAGGATGATCGCCACGACGATCAGCAGTTCGATCAGTGAGAAGCCCTTTTGTTTGCGCATTTCTAAAATCTCCTCTCTCGTTGCTGGGAACTTTGCCCAGCCTGGAAAACTTTTGTGGCGCCAGCGCCTGCCCTGAGCGAAGTCGAAGGGTGCCGGCGGGCCTTGTTTCTGTTTGCGAAGCTAGAAATCTTTGCTTTGGAAGCCCAGCATCCTGTCCTAGAGCACCTGCGGTGCCAAACTCCTTGCGCTCCTAGGCACTCTTCGCTAACAGCATGGATGTGCATTGTTTTCCTAAAGTTACAAACTACTATTCCGCTCAAATTCCAGACCGCGAGCGCGCCTTCGAGGCTCATGCTAGGGAGGTTGACAGAAATTGTCAAAGCGAACTGCCGGAAACTGTCAGCCATTCTCTCTAAATGATTGCAAACACGAGCCGTCCACCGTTTGGACGCCCTTTGTCAATAAGGGAATTTGGAGTCCCAGAACGGGGTCGAACGGTAATCCTGCGTAACGAAATGAGAATCGGTTTGATCAGGGGTCCGTTTCAGTCTGAGAAGGCCGCGCCTAAGCGCCACAGGGTTGTAGCGCCGGCATAGCGGGAGCGTCGGCTCGTATGGTAATACCTTTTCACCGCAGAGGACGCCGAGGTAAGCGCAGAGGACACCGAGAAAACAAGACAGAGCATACAGAGCATAAGAAATACAGAAATGAACAATCAACAATTGAAATATTGATTCCTATTTTCCTCCGCGACATTTGCGCTCACCTCGGCACCCTCTGCGGTGAACTTTCTTTGCCGGTGCCCATCCCTTCTACCAGTTCAGGACAGGCCCGCTTTTGGCCAGGGTGGGTTTGGCATGAGAAACTATCGGCAGCTCCAAATGAATGCTAAAACCTACCACCGCGACACCGGGGCATAGAGCACGGAAGCGAAGTCGAAGGGCGCCTCGTGGTGGACTTTTGTGGAGAATGTGCAGTCAGGAAAGAGGGGGTATGTCCGTGGCCAACGAACCAACCGTACACATCATCAACGGCCCCGATTATCGCGAGGGCTATTCGAACAGCGTCCAGGTCCGGGTCAGCGTATGGGACTTCCAACTGGTCTTCGGCACCTTGCAACAGCAGGGTCCGGAGGATGTCGAAGTCCACAACTTTCAAGCCATCTATCTGAGTCCGCAGCAGGCCAAGGCGCTGCTTCGCATCCTGGAGCAGAACATCATCCAGTACGAAAACGCGTTCGGCGAGATCAAGCTCGATGCCAAGATGCCGCAAGGGCCAATTCACTGAATCGCATCCCGAACCGCTCTATTAATTTCTGATTTGCGATTTCTGATTTCCCGTGGCTATTGGGGTTTGCACAATGTTATTAGAACCCGGAGTTGTCATTCCGACGCTGAGCGAAGCGAAGCGGAGGAATCTGCATTTCTGCTGACTTGGGCGAAACTGCAGATTCCTCGCGCCAAAACCGGGCGCTCGGAATGACAAATCCACGGGCGTCCCTTGGTCGCAAATGTTCATTCGTTTGGTTGCGCAGAAGACCCATTTGACGCTCGGGATGAACAACCTTCTGGGTTAAGCGACTGCGGAAGCGCAAAGCGATGTCACGGTAGTTTGCAATCGACAGGCGGGGGCAGGCATCAGAAATCGAAAATCAGAGCTCGACGATCGGAAATTGAAAACCGCGCCTGCAAGGTTGCCGGCTCCGTTGCTCTACGCGTTGATCTTCTCGGCTTTGTTTCTTCTCCATGCCCCATGGCTCCGGCTGCCGTATTTCTGGGATGAAGCCGGATACTACATCCCCGCGGCCCGCGACCTGTTGCTCACCGGAGACCTGATTCCGCACTCCACCCTGTCTAACGCCCATCCCCCGCTGTTGATGATCTGGCTGGCGGCTTGGTGGAAACTTTCCGCCTACAGCGCGGCGGTCACGCGCACCGCGATGCTGCTGGTGTCGGCCTTTGCGCTGCTGGGAGTCTTTACCCTCGCCCGGCGGGTGGCCAATCTCCAAGTCGCTGCCGCGACCATGCTCTTGACCGCGCTATTCCCGGTCTTCTTTGCTCAGAGTTCCCTGGCGCACCTGGACATGATGGCGGCGGCATTCACACTTTGGGGCCTGGCAGCCTACGTTCCGCTCCAAGCTTCAGTGAGATCGCCTTGTTCAATTTCCGATTTACGATTTCCGATTTCTGATTTACAGGCAGATGCGAAAAATCAGAAATCAGAAATCAGAAATCAGAAATTGAACTCTTCTGTCCTATGGTTCGCCTTGGCAGGCTTGGCGAAAGAAACTGCGATGGTCGCGCCCATGGCGATTTGCGCCTGGGAGCTGATTCGGCCCTCGATCGCAAGCGTCCAGCCGGACGATACCCACATCTGCCAATATCGGGCAGATGTGGGGCACCTTCCTACGCTCTCCGGTCGCCGCCGTGGAGCGGCGATGCTGCTGGCATTCCTGCCACTCGTGGCATGGTTGGTCTATCACTTTGCGCGGACCGGATTTTTCTTCGGCAACCCGGAATATTTTCGCTACAACGTCGGCGCCACGCTTACCCCGCTCCGCTTCGCACTGGCGCTAATCGAACGACTGTGGCAAGCGTTCGGCTATCTCAATCTGTTTGTGCTGACCGGAGCCGCCGCCCTGGCGATGCGGAATCCACCGCTCGTCGATGCCGTCGATAAGGGCCAGGAGCGGTCCCGGATATCGCTGCCGGTCCAGGGAGTGTTTCTCAGCGTGATCGCGGCCTACCTGCTGATGCTGGCGGCGGTCGGCGGGGCGGTGCTGGCACGCTATCTGTTGCCGGTGTATCCCCTGGTGATCCTGCTCTGCGTCTCGACGCTGCGGCGGCGCATTTCCTGGTGGCCATGGATTGTCGTCTTGAGCGCCGCAACCTTTATTTCCGCCCTGTTCCTGCAGCCGCTTTACCGCATTGCGCCGGAGGACAATCTCACCTACGTCGATTTCGTAAAAGCGCACAAGCAGACAGCCGATTTCCTTGTGGAGCACTATCCAGAGGCTCGAATCCTCACCTCCTGGCCCGCTACCGACGAACTCACGCGGCCCTGGTTAGGCTATGTCAAGCAGCCTATGCCGGTAGTGCGGATCGATAATTTCACCGGGGCCCAGTTGCGAGGCGCTGCTAAGGATTCCGCAAATTTCGACACCGCACTTCTTTTCAGCACCAAATACGAGCCCGCTACGGACGTGGCAGCGCCCTTGCTGTGGTGGCGGAAAATGCAGGAGAAATACTTCGATTATCATCGCGACCTGCCGCCAGAAGTGGCGGCGGCACTGCTCGGCGGAAGATTGGTATATCAGGCGAGACGCGGCGCGGAGTGGGCGGCGGTGGTGCGCATCGAATCGCAGCAAGGGGAACGGCCGCTGATGCACGCTGATGCACGCTGATAAAGCAAGGGCTTGTCGTTACTCTGAATCAGCGTTGATCAGGGTGATCAGTGGCTAATGCTTTTTCATCGCAAATTTACATCTGGTTCAAGCCTTGCCAGATCCACAGCCCGAAGATCACCAGGATGAGAAAGCCGCTCGCGGCGCCCATAACCCGCAAGGGCATTTGCAGCCGGTTAAGGCGGCTCATCACCAACTGCTGATCCTCCCGCAACTGGGAACCGGAATCGTCGAGGAAGAGCTGATCGTCTTCATGCATGCTGACCGTGCTGCGGTAGATCAGGAGCACAATCAGAACAGTGGTTACGACACCCCAGATGACCAGCAAGCCCGTTAACATTGACATAAGTCACCCCGATCCAAATAGGAGGCGATCCCTGTCGCAAGAGCCGAGGACGGAAATTTGCAACCGGCAGCAACAGGTTGCGCCTATGGGGCCCGAGCGCAGATTATAGCTCCACTGCCGCCCGGCAACGCGGAAATTGCGAGCTGTTCCACCGGGGAATTTGCATTTTGGTAATTTGGTAATTTGCTGGAGTCGTCCTGCCCTCGGAAATTGCCCGATTACAAATTGCCCAGTTACAAATTCCTGTCATTCTGATTATCTCTGTGTCTCTGTGTCTCGGTGGTGGATTTTCCTGGTACCCGCCGAGTAAATAAGGTTATGGATCTTGCGACCTACGGGGCCACCAGCACATCCAAAGAACGGCAAGTCCGGAGCTGCCAAAGAGGAGCCTTAAACCGAGACATGGATGGGGAGGGCGGATCGGACCTCTGCTATAATTTGGGAAATCCCCTACAGGAGACAGCATGGCAACCACACCCGAAGTCACTACCAAGGCGCCGCCAATTACCTTTACCCCCAAAGCCGTCGAAAAGGTGAAGGAGATTTTGGCGCAGCAGAATCCCGTGCCCGGCGGTCTGCGGGTGGGCGTCGTTGGCGGCGGCTGCTCCGGCTTTTCGTACTCGATGTCGTTCGAAAACGAGGCGGGCATGATGGATAAGACCTACGAAATCGAAGGGCTCAAGATCTTCGTTGACGCCACCTCCGTCATGTACCTGACCGGCGCTAGCGTCGATTATCTGGAGACCCTGGAGGGCGCAGGTTTCAAATTCGAGAACCCGAACGTGAAGAGCACCTGCGGCTGCGGCTCCTCGTTCAGCACCTAGCGAGCCTGTCCAACCAAGTTCAAAGCCTGGCCGATGGGATCGGTCAGGCTTTTGTCTTTCCGGGGGATTCAAGCAGCAAGGGATTGAGAGCTTCTGATCCGTCTAAATCCGTGTCAATCCGTTGTTCCTACCGCGCAGAACCGCCGCCGACAAAGTGCACAATCTCCAGACGATCGCCGTCTTGCACGGAGGTCTCCGCCCACCGCGCGCGGGACACAATGTCGCGGTTCAACTCGATGGCGATTCGGTCCGCCTTCATACCCAGTTGCTCGATCAGTGCCGCCAGACTAGTCACGGTAACGAAGTCGTGTTCTTCACCATTGATCGTAAGCTTCACAAGAATGAAGATAACACCGCTTTCGGCTTTCAGCTTCTATTGAGCCTTGCACAATAATGTGACAACAAAGGGATTGTCATTCCGAGCGAAGCGAGGAATCTGCATCTTTAGCTTGCATTTGCGAAACTGCAGATTCCTCGCGCCAAGAGCAGGCGCTCGGAATGACAATCCGTTGGTTTTGGCTTTGAAGCGGCTGAATTGCTGTCACTCGACTGACCTGCTGCGCACGGAAAGCCCATGGCGAATCGCTGATGCCAACAACTGAAGCTGCTGGTAGCTGATAGCTGACGGCTTGGGAGGCTTATTTCACCGCCTTGGCCCACTCCTCCAGGTCGCCGGAGACCCGCATTAACTGCAACTGGGCGCGTTGCAATGCGAGTCGAGCATCGAACACCGAGCTAAGTTTGTCGCTGACGCCCATCTGCGCGTTCTGCACGTCGCGCAAGTTCGCCTGGCCGTTGTCGAGCTTGGCCTGAGTGGTGTCAACGTTAGCCTGCGCCAGCTCGTATTCCAGTTGTGCCACGTCCCGTGCCGCCTGTAGCTGCTGGATCGATTCCTGCAGTTTCAGGGTTTCGTTGGAAACCTTATTCCGCGTCTGTTCGGCTTCGCTTTTGGCGCGGAGCGCCTCCGCATCCGCGGCCGCTGCATGGGCCCTTTGCGGATAATTCAGGAAAGGAAAATGGATAGCCACGCCGAAGGTTGCGTTGTTGCGAGAGAAGCGCTGAAAATACAAATCGAAGTTATTGTACTTGGTAAACAATCCGTAGGAACCGACCAGGTCCACCTCCGGATAGAGTGCTGCCTTGCGTTCGCCCGAGGCGCGCAACTGTTTCGCCTGCGCCTCCGCCTCGGCGGCCTTCACCGCGGCACTGTTCTCCACCGCCCGCTTCACCAAATCGTCCTGCAGGGAGAGTTCGGGCAGAGCGGGAATCGAGGAGCCCATGGTCTCAAGCTCGGCCATGGGAAACCCGGTCAACTGCGAAAGCTGCTGCCGCAGCAGGTCTGCGTCGCTTTGGGCCACGGCGATGGCCATGCGAATCCGGGCGGCATTCAGGTTGGCGCGGGTCAGCTCCACCTTGGCGTCCACCCCGGCCTCGATGCGCTGCTGGGTCACGTACTGCACCTTCTGCGCGGTTTGCGAGGCTTTCCTCAATTCCGTCAGTTTGGCATCGGCGCTGTCGAGCTGAAGATAAACCAGCGCGGTGTCGAGGATGGTTTGTGCCCGCTGATCGGTGCTGAGCATGGAGCTGGCAAGCCACTCGGTTCTGGCGGCCCTGATGAAATCTCGCTGCCCCGGGTTCCACAGCGAGGATTGCGAATTGATGTTGAAGATCGACGGCGCCGAGCCCTCAATGCTCATGGGGAAACCCCAGCTCTTGGCCAAGCCTGAGCCGAATATCACCTGAGGAATATAGGCATTGCGCGCCTCCAGGTAACCTTCGTGGGCGCGAACCAGATCGGCCACGGCGATTCCCATCCCTGTGCTGCGTGCCAACGCCAAATCAACGGCGTCACGGAACGGGAGCCGCTGGGCTCCCGCCTGTACGGCCGAGACCAACGCCAAGACGAAGAAACCGAGTGCGCGCGCAAAACGAGCCCTGACTATCATCGTGTCACCTTGTAGGGAGTTACCGGCGAGTATAACAAGCTTGTTCTTCGTTTCCCGTTCTCTGTTCTCCGTTTCCCGTTATGAAGCCTGATCTCTGCTGTCGCTCCCCGCTGTGGATCAGCACCAAGTCAAGTCGCCAACCAAAATGAAAACAAAAGGCGTGAGCGCAGACCTGTCGTGGTGCAACGGGGAACGGAGAACGGCACGTTGGGCATTCAGCCTCGCAAGTGCGATGAAATAGCCACGCAACTTTTGCTCTTCTGGAGTGTTGCACTTTCAAAGGCAAAAAGAAATTATTCGCAGCCGCCGAGCATTGAGCGGTTGTCTTATGCCAGTGATCGGGAATTATGCGCATCCAATTGCAAAGCAAGGTGTTTAGGCGTGTACCTGAAATCGAATCCAGTATCTCTGCCCGGCTGCAGGATGCTAGTATTACGAGTGAATGACTCCGTTAAAGACGCTCTTTCTGAACCCGCCCTCGTTTGAGAATTTCGACGGCGGCGCCGGTTCCCGCTGGCCCGCGACGCGAGAGATCGAATCGTACTGGTATCCGGTATGGCTGGCGTATCCGGCGGGTATGCTGCCCGGCGCCCGGTTGCTCGATGCCCCTCCCCACGGCGTGACTGCGGAAGATGTCCTGAAGATCGTGCAGGATTATGAGTTTGTCGTGCTGTTCACCAGCACCCCCGGCTTCCCCGGCGACATTCGCCTAGCTGCGGCCATGAAAGACAGCCATCCGCGGCTGAAGATCGCCTTCGTCGGCCCCCACGTCACCGTACTGCCGGATCATTCCCTGAAGCAATCCCGCGCCATCGACTTCATCGTGCGTCGTGAATTCGAGTATGCGGTGGTCGAATTCGCGCAGGGCAAACCGTTGTCGGAGATTCTCGGCGTGTCCTACCGCAAGGGCAACGAGATCGTGCACACTCCCGACCGACCACTGATCACCGACCTCGACGCGCTGCCCGACGTGACCGACGTCTATCATCGCGACCTGGATGTGCGCCGTTACAATGTCCCGTTCCTGAAAAATCCGTTTGTCGCTCTTTACACCACTCGTGGCTGCCCGGCGCAGTGCACCTTCTGCCTGTGGCCCCAGACCCTGAGCGGGCATGCTTGGCGCAAGCGTTCCACCGACTCGGTCGCCCGTGAGATGGCCAAGGCCAAGGAATACTGGCCCTACGTCAAGGAATTTTTCTTCGACGATGACACCTTCAACATCCAGAAGGCGCGCACCCTCGAACTCTGCGCCAAGTTGAAGCCGCTGAAGCTGACCTGGTCCTGCACCTCGCGCGTCACCACCGACTTCGAGGCGCTGAAGGCCATGCGCGACGCCGGTTGCCGGTTGCTGATCGTAGGTTACGAATCCGGCGATCAGCAGATCCTGAAGAACATCAAGAAAGGCGCCACCATCGAGCGCGCCCGCCAGTTCACCAAGGACTGCCACAAGCTGGGCCTGCTGGTGCACGGGGATTTCATCCTCGGGCTGCCCGGCGAAACTCCCCAGAGCGTTCGCCGTACCATCGATTTTGCCAAGGAACTCGACGTGGAAACCGTCCAGGTTTCGGTGGCGCACGCCTATCCCGGCACCGAGCTTTACGATTTCGCCGCCGCCAATGGCTTCATCGTGAATGGCGGCCGCATGGTGGACGACGGCGGACATCAGATCGCCCACCTCCAGTACCCGAGCATTTCGCCCGAGGAAGTGCTGGAATCGGTCCACCGCTTTTACGACGAGTATTACTTCCGGCCCAAGGCGGCGTTCCGCATCGTCCGCAAGGCGATCTTCAACTCCGCCGAGCGCAAGCGGCTTTACAAGGAGGCCAAGGGCTTTCTGAAGCTTCGCGCCGAGCGCAAGCGCTATATCGCGGAGAAGCGCACGCAGCAGCCGGCCAAGACCCAGCCCGCAACCGTACCCGCAACCGTACCGGAAACCGAAGCTTCGACCGAACCGGTCAACGCCTGATGGACGCGCGCAAGTGCTCGATTATTGCCGGGATCGTCTTCTTCGGCTCGATCGGCGATGTCGCGCTGTCGCGCGGCATGCGGGAAATCGGCAACATCACTCTGGCAAACTGGACCAGCACCTTCACCGCGCTCTTCAATCCCTGGGTAGTGATCGGCACCCTCCTGCTGATCGCCTTCATGGCGATGTACATGCACGCGCTCTCTTGGGCCGACCTGACCTATGTACTGCCGGCCACTGCGTTCGGCTACATCGTCACCGCCCTGCTCGCGCGCTACGCGCTGCATGAAGCCGTTACTCCCAAGCGCTGGCTGGGAATAGCCCTGATCACCGCCGGGGTCGGTTTTGTGGCCGGCGGGCCCTCGGTCACGCCCGAAACGGTTCGGCCACCCCAGCACGCAGGTCCGTCCGGGACTCCGTCGCCATAGGAATCTTCGTGGGCACCCTCTACAGTTGGATCGCCATTGTCGCTCTCGTTCTGGAATCCACCGCGGGCGATATTTTGATGGCGCGAGCCATGAAGAACATTGGCGACCTGGGCGAAGTGCGCCACCACAGCGGGTTGTGGTACACGGTGAAGACGGTGTTAACGAACACCACCATGCTGTTCGGCGTGTTCTTCATGGCGCTCGGTTATTTCACCCTGCTGTTTGCGCTCTCGTGGTCGGATGTGAGCCTGGTGGTGCCCGCCTCGGCTTCCCTCACCTTCATCAGCACCACCATGGCCGCCAAAATATTCCTGCACGAAGACGTGGACAGGCGCCGCGTGGCCGCCGCTCTACTCGTAGCAGGCGGCGTAGCCATATTGGCGGCATAGTGCTGAGTTATTCGGACGCGGTGATGAAGAACACCGCCCCGCCTTCAAGGAAAGAACAGTCTTGGTGGAGGGGGATCGATAGAGGGTGCCCCACGTTCAGCGCGAAGCGCTTAACGTGAGTCGCTCTGTGCGATTGGATGTAAGAACAATCCCAGGTTAGCGCCGAACAGCACGGCGCAAACCTGGGGCACCCGGCTGTCCTGGCGGCGTCCATGCCGGCAGCAACGAGCACGGGCCGGAGGCCCCCGCGACAGCCGGCCTGGAGGCCAGCGCTACGTCTGTGCGGGGCCCTGCCGGCTGGCGGCCCACACAAGCTTCCTTTGCTTGTGTGGGGAAGTTGGGCTAAGGGTCTGGCATCGCCTTAATCGGCCTCCAGAACAGCGTGGAAACAGCCCCACTCAAGCCAACACCGGACTTGAGTGAGCCACCCGCCACCCGCCGTTTTCAGCGGTAACGCGCACAGTGAAGCGTGATCTTCGTCACAGCCACGGGTGTGGTAATCGCCTAAAAATGTGTCACATACATACGACAACTTGTGTCATGCATGACATCAGGGAAGTAAGTCAATGAAAACAATCCAAGTCGCCGAGGCCGAGGGGTCTGTCTTGTGCCACGACATCACAGAGATTGTTCCCAGCCAGTGCAAACGGCGCGCTTTCAAGAAAGGGCACGTTGTACGGCGGATGGATAACAGACGCAGGTCTCGTATGCAGGTCTTGAAGCGCTGGAAGACTTGATCGTCCAGCGTGCGGCGGTCGAGGCGTTGAACGGCATTTACGAAACGGACTGGTCCGCACCTTCCCTGTCAACGCTTCAGCGCCGCCCTCGCGAGCGGCGGGGCCAGTATGGTTCGCTATTCCTTATACTGTATGAGAATACTGTATGAGACTTCCATTCACTACACCTCGCCGGTTTTACCGGCGCACAAGGAGCTGAAACATGGCAACGGCGGTTAAAGAGGCTAAAGACGTTACGTCGGCAGCGCAGGAAATCGATGTAATGGCAGGCAAGGCGCTCAAGGCGCTGGAAGTGTTCAAGACGTTCAACCAGGAGCAGGTTGACAAGATCATGACGGCCATGGCGGAGGCCGGCGTGGCCAACGAGCGTTATCTGGCCGAGTTTGCCGTTGAAGAGACCGGTATCGGCAACGTGGAAGACAAAGTCATCAAGAATCACTTTGGCATCAAGGTGGTGTACGACTACCTGGTGGGCAAAAAGTCGGTGGGCGTCATCGGAGAACAGGATGGCATCATCTCCATCGCCGAGCCGTTCGGAGTTGTGGCGGCCGTGACTCCGACCACCAACCCGACTTCGACCACGATGTTCAAGGCTCTGATTGCGCTCAAAGGGCGCAACGTGATCATCTTCGCCTTCCATCCCCGTGCGCAGAAGTCTAGCGCGGCAGCCGCCAAGATCATGCTTGACGCCGCCGTGGCTGCGGGCGCTCCGAAGGACTGCATCCAGTGGATCACCCAGCCTTCCGTGGAGGCCACCGACTCACTGATGAAACACCCGGGTGTCTCCATCATCATCGCCACCGGCGGCGGTGCCATGGTGCGGGCCGCTTACAGCTCCGGCCACCCCGCCCTGGGCGTGGGACCTGGGGACGTACCGGTCTACATCGAAAAGACCGCCAACCTGAAGATGGCTGTGGACGACGTGATCGCCTCCAAGACCTTCGATAACGGCACCATCTGCTCCTCCGACCAGTCGGTGATCTTTGACGATAAGGCCACCTGCGACAAGGCGCTGAAGCTGTTTGAGGCGCAGGGCGCCTACATGTGCACCGATGCGGAAAAGGCCCTGCTGGAAAAGGTGATGTTCGACAAGGAGCGCGGCATTCCGTCGATCGCCATCGTGGGCAAGAGCGCGCAGGTGATCGGCGCACTGGCCGGCCTGAAGATCCCCGAAGACCGGAAGTTGCTGATGGTTCCTCTGAACTCCACCAGCGGCGAAGACTGGATGAGCCACGAGAAGCTATCGCCGGTTCTGGGCTGGTTACTCGCCCCGAGCAAGGACGCGGCCATCAAGGCAGCCTGCGCTCAGCTTGAATTCGGCGGCGCCGGCCACTCGGCAGCGGTATTTACCGAGAGCGAAGCCGTGGCACAGGAGTTCGCCCTTAGGGTGAATGCCAACCGCGTGATGTGGAACCATCCCTCGGTTCACGGCAGCATCGGCGCCCTGTACAACGCCTATGTCCCGTCGCTGACTTTGGGCTGCGGCTCAAGCGGCGGCAACATCACCAGCGAAAACGTAGGCTACGCGAACCTGCTCAACATCAAGCGTATGGCTCGCAGGAGAGCGTAGTAGAACAGCTCCGGATCGCGGCTGCTGCCGGCCAACCAGCTCGGCAGTGGCCGCGTGATCCGTGTGCTGGAACGGTTGATCGGCTGGGCGGAAGAGAAGAAGCTCATGCTGGTCCACATCCAACCCGGCAGGCCGACGCAGAACGGGCACGTGGAAAGCGGCTCGAATCTGCGTTGCCCAAGAGTCTGACCCCACTCGAGTCTGGCGAGATCACAGTCCCCTCACATCTGAAGCACTGGGCTGATGCGAGCCGCGTAGCGGCGACATGTCAGGCTCCCGTGCTTTCCCAGCGCTAAAGCGCTGGGCTAACGAATGCCGCCGCTACGCGCATCGGCTACGGCGCCAATCAACTTCTGAGCTAGATTCTCACAGCTTGGCGCGCAGCAGGCTGATGATGTCGTCGGCGGTGATCACGCCGATCAGGCAGCCCTCTTCGTCCACCACGGGCAGGGTGAGCAGGTTGTACTTGTCAAAGAGTTCGGCAATCTCTTTTTCGTCCGCACCGGTATGAATCGAGATTAACGGTTCGCTGGCAAGCGGCTTCAATGGCTGATCGGGCGTAGCCAGGACGATATTCGGCAGGTGGACGGCGCCGGTCAGTTTGCTGTCCGGACCGAGCAGAAACACGGTGTTCAGGTTCTCAAGCCCGCCTTCGAATTGGCGCATGGCCTCCACCGCGTCGTGCACTGTGGAGCTTTCGCTGAGCGCAAGGAAATCGGTGGTCATGCGCCCGGCGGCGGTGTTCTCGTGGAACTCGAGCAGCTCTTCCACATCCTCGCGCTGCTCGGGTTCCATCTCCTCGAGAATGTTGTCGCTGGTTTCCTGCGGCAGGTCGCCGAGCACGTCGGCGGCAGCATCGGGGTTCATCTCCTCGACGATGTCAGCCGCGCGGTCGGAGTCGAGCGAGCTGAGAATCGAAGCCTGCACTTTGGGATGAATTTCCTCCAGCGCCTCGGCGGCAACCTCCTCGTCGAGGGTCTCGAAGACGGCTTCGCGCTCGGCGGGAGCGAGGTCTTCGACGATGTCCGCAATATCGGCTGGGTGCAGCTTGGCCAGCCGTTCGTGAGAGATCTTCAGCTTGACGCGCCGCGCCGGGTCAGTCTCGATCAGATCCACAAACTCCCACGGAATCGGGTGCTCCGGGAACCTATTCAGGAAGCGGCGAAGCGTGCCGGCAGGAAGCAGGCCCTTGAGCAGGCGGCGGAGCGCGCCGCGCGAGCCAACGTCGACCGCGCCGACCTTCAGCACCAGGTGATGGTCGAGGGTGTCTTGCAGCAGGTCCACGTCGTTAACGCGGACCACCTTGCGCCCGTGGACGTCGATGATCTGCTGATCCAGCAGATCGCGGCCGAGCAGCAGCAGACCTTCGCCCCCGGCATACTGCACCCACTCCGCTTGCGGCGTGGCTATATGGACTTGCGCGTTGGCGGAGATAATGGCGGCCGCGCTGACCAAGCGATCCCCCTGCTTGGTTCGCACCACGAGGGACGAGACACGGACCGGATCGTCCTGCGGGCAGAGCGTCACCTCATGCACACGGCCAGCGTGGGCCCCGTTTGAATCGATCACCGCGGCGCCCAGCAATTCCGTCAATGCCATCACAGACATCACGGGTCAGCATACATCAGTGGCGATCCATAGCGTCCTAAATTGCCGCCTATTGCGGAAGTTGGCCCATGTTGTCTTAGAAGAGGGCAATGACAAGGGCTGGCCATGATCCTGAATTAGCCTGCCTCTCCCCCGCAGCATCATCGACGGCGGCGCAGCGGCGATGCACTGCCGCACCAGTTGGAAGCCGTCCGGTGGTTGTGCGATACTAACCGTGCTCAGAATGGAGCAACTGAGATCAGAACTGGCCCCGGTGATCGAGAGCAACTAAAGGCAATCACCGCTAGTCGGCAGAAGTTGCTCTACCGCAAGTAGTCCCAAGCCGGGATGGCGGAACTGGCAGACGCAGCGGACTCAAAATCCGCCGGACTTCGGTCCTTGGGGGTTCGATTCCCCCTCCCGGCACCAGCAATCAACAAAGGATTGTAGGGCGTCCTCGCAGGTGCCCAGCCTACCGTTCCCGCTCACCACCACCACCACCACACAATTGAGGGTGCCCAGATAAACAGAAAAGGGCTGGTTTGCCACCAGCTCTACTCCTGAGTACAAACATCAAGCTGCCTTACGGAGCATGTGCCTGACAGGCTCGCCAGTTTTCGGCTTTCGCTCGGCACGAACGTTCTGCGCCAGAGTGACGACCTCTGCTTGGAGCAGGTTTTCTTTCTGAATATGTTCGGGGATGAAGGCTGTGTTGGATTTGTGGTCGTAAGAACCTTCTTGCACCGCAAGCCGAACGCTCTCCACGGCCCGTATAGCCTTTTCGATATCGTCAAAACACTCAAGGACTGACAGCCCTCTTTCAGTCTTCAAGCGCCCTTGGGAGCGATTCAAAGACGCCGACGCGTCGTTCAAGTCCTCTAGCAGGTCGTTCTTGAGATTCCGATTCATACGGCTCCCTCTCAAACATGTGTATTGCCGCTTCGATGGTGTTTTCCTCCCTTTTGGATGCCCCCGACATTCACGTCGCCAATGCCCGCGGGCTGGCGAGGCCGGTGGGTAGCTCACCATTTTGCGCAGCGGAAATTTGCCGCCATATGACAGAGCTCAGTATCATCGTGTCGCGGTGTTCTGGGATCCCCCGGATCCTGAAAGACCCGCCCCAGCCAAACCCGGGCTAGGACGCGGCACCCTCATAGAATGGGGGGCGCCTCAACCGGGTAGTGGTGATGAACGAGAACCGTAGACTGGGCCACCTGCCTCTAGTGGAAACGATAACGGCACAGTGACTTTCCGCTTCTTCGGGTTCTCTTCAGTGCCGTAGAATTACTGCCCGGAAAGGATGAAAATAACGAATGGATGCGGATGGAGCAATTGAGCCGGAGACCAACCGGGAGAACCAGGCTGAACAGCCCGTGAAGTGGAAAGCGTTTCTGGAGCAAACTCCACCAGAAGTGCCGGTTCATGTTCATGATTCGATCGTAGAGTTCGCAGGAGGGCGGTTTGGGCCAGGCACTGAGCCGATTCAGCTTTATTGTGACCAGCCCGAATGCCAATCCACGATGTGGTTCGATCACGTTGAAGGACGCGTGTATGCGGGATCGGACGCGCTTGGCTACGGGATCATGGTCTATAGGTGCCGTCATTGCCAACACGCGCAAAAACATTTCGCCTTGATCATAAGGCCGGAGACTGGGCTGGAGATGGTTGTGCTCAAAATAGGCGAAGTTCCGGCATTTGGACCGCCAACGCCGTCGAGAGTGATCTCACTCATTGGCCCTGACAGGGAACTCTTTCTCAAAGGTAGAAAATCGGAAAACAGAGGTCTGGGAATTGGTGCATTCGTCTATTACCGACGCGGTGTCGAAAACCAGAAGAATCGAATCCTTGAAGCAATAATCAGGGTTGCCAAGAAGGTGAATGCGAGCGACGAAGTCATTAATCCTCTCCAGGCTGCGCTGGCAGAGGATCAGTTTTCGAAGGCCGTTGACTCAATCAAGGACGCGCTCCCTGAATCGCTGCTCATTGACGGTCACAATCCTCTTAAGCTGCTACACGCCGCACTTAGCAGAGGAATCCATGAACGGGATGACTCGAAGTGCCTTGAGTTGGCGCAAAGCATCCGCATTGTTCTGACGGAACTCGCAGATCGCATCAGTTCTGTTTTGAAGGAACAGGCCGAGCTTAAGTCGGCGGTTGCGAAAATTCTTCAGGAGAGAACAAAAGCCTAGAAGTCTTCGTCGCATTCCACGTGATGTGCAGAGCGTCCCACGTTAAGCGCTTCGCGCTGAACGTGGGGCACCCTCCGCATGAATAAAAATCCACAATCCGCAGAGAAAAGGCCCGGCTTTCGCCGGGCCTTTGGGTTGAGTGGCAACTTCGGCCAGATTAAATGTCGTAGTACAGGGCGAACTCGTAAGGATGGGGACGCAGCTTCACCGCCTGGACTTCCTTCTCGCGCTTGTAGGCGATGTAGGTCTTCAGCAGCTCTTCGGTGAAGACGTCGCCCTTGAGCAGGAACTGATGATCGGCTTCCAGAGCGTCCAGCGCCTCTTCCAGCGAGCCTGGCATCGACGGCACCTTGGCCAGTTCCTCGGGAGCCAGATCGTAAATATCCTTGTCCAAAGGCTGACCCGGATCGATCTTGTTCTCGATGCCATCCAGCCCGGCCATCAGCATGGCCGCAAATGCCAGGTAGGGGTTGGCGCTCGGGTCGGGAGGACGGAACTCGACGCGCTTGGCCTTCGGCGACGCCGAATACATCGGGATACGGCAGGCAGCCGAGCGGTTGCGGCGCGAGTACGCCAGGTTGACCGGAGCTTCGAAGCCCGGGACCAGGCGCTTGTAGGAGTTGGTGGTCGGGGCGATGATGGCAGACAGCGCCGGGCCATGCTTGATCAGGCCGCCGATGTACCACAGGCCCATCTGCGAGAATCCGGCATAGCCGTCGCCGGCGAACAGGGGCTTGCCGCCCTTCCACAGCGACTGGTGGCAGTGCATGCCGCTGCCGTTGTCCCCAAACAGGGGCTTGGGCATGAAGGTCACCGTCTTGCCGTACTGGTTGGCCACGTTGCGCACTACATACTTGTAGAGCAGGACGTTGTCCGCCATGCGGAGGAGCGGGGCAAAGCGCATGTCGATTTCCGCCTGCCCGCCGGTGGCCACTTCATGATGGTGGCACTCCACCGCGATTCCGCATTCCTGCATGGTCATGATCATCTCGGTGCGCAGGTCCTGGTAATGATCGGTGGGCGGCACCGGGAAGTAGCCTTCCTTGAAACGCGGGCGATAGCCGAGATTGTTTTCCTTGCGGCCGGAATTCCAGCGGCCTTCCTCGGCGTCGATGAAGTAGAAGCCGTGCTGCTCGCGTTGGTCGAAGCGCACGTTATCGAAGATGAAGAACTCCAGCTCGGGGCCGAAGTAGCAGGTATCGGCGACGGCGGAGGAAGTCAAGTACATCTCCGCCTTCTTGGCGATGTAGCGCGGGTCGCGGTCATAGCGCTGCTTGGTGACCGGATCGACCGCGTCGCAGATCATGACCATCGTCGATACTTCGGTGAACGGATCGAGCAGGAAGGTGCTGGGATCGGGCATCAGCAGCATGTCGGATTCGTGGATGGCTTGCCAGCCACGGATCGAAGAGCCGTCCATGCCGAACCCTTCCTCGAACGAAGCTTCGGTGAGTTCCTCAATCGGATACGAAACGTGATGCCACAGGCCGGGCAGATCCGTAAAGCGCAGATCCAGCATCTTCACGTCATTCTGCTTCACGAACTCCAGGACCTTCTTCGGATCAGACATTAAACACTCCTTGAACGCCCTGACCTTTCCGGCGGGGCGGGACTTTTACGGCTTAAATTGGCGGTGGGGTACTGAACACCCGAGTATACGCGTTCACCACGCTCTTTGAGAAGCTAAGGCCTTCAGCATAGGGGCCGGGTTAGCCGACGGGGAAATTGATATTTTTTATGCCCCCGATAAGCGGCATTTATGCCACCCCGGTGCCCCACATCTGTCCGATTTTGGCAGTTGTGGGTTGGGTTGTTTTTCAGCTCCGGGTTCTGATGTCGGCAGCGTCGCGCGCTCCCAGCCCGCTTCTGCGTGCCTGATCGCTTGCCGGGGTAAACATGGGCCTCGGTCAATGAAAATCGAGGGTGCCCCACATCTGTCCGTCTTTGGCAGATGTGGGATGACTTTCGAGAGAGCGGACTGGCTATAATCCTATTTATGGTCACCACGCCCGAGCTCAGCGCATCGATTCGCGCCAAGTACGAACCCGTTATCGGCCTGGAAGTGCACGTCCAATTGCTGACGGCCAGCAAGATTTTCTGCTCCTGCTCGACCCGCTTCGGCGATCCGCCAAATACCAATGTTTGCCCGGTGTGCCTGGGGCTTCCCGGGGCGCTGCCGGTGCTGAACCGGCAGGCGGTCGAATTCGCCGTGCTCGCCGCCGAGGCGCTCAACTGCCGCATCAACGAGCGCTCCATCTTCGCGCGCAAGAACTACTTCTATCCGGATCTGCCTAAGGGCTACCAGATCTCTCAGTTTGACAAGCCGCTGGCCGAGCATGGCTGGATTGAAGTGCCCACCGCTGACGGCGGCCGCAGGAAGATCGGCATCACCCGCGTCCACATGGAAGAGGACGCCGGCAAGAGCATGCACGAGGGCGCTGGCGAAGGCAGCCAGGTCGATCTCAACCGCACCGGCGTGCCGCTGATCGAAATTGTCAGCGATCCCGAAATCTCCACTCCCGACGAAGCCTACGAATACCTGACGCGACTGAAGGAGATCATCCTTTACACCGGCGTCAGCGACGTCAACATGGAAGAGGGCTCGCTGCGCTGCGACGCGAATATCAGCGTGCGGCCGCGCGGCCAGAAGGAACTCGGCACCAAGGCCGAGGTCAAGAACGTCAACTCCTTCCGCTTCGTCCGCCAGGCGCTGGAGTACGAGATCGAGCGCCACATCGGGGTGATCGATGCCGGCGGCAAGATCCTCCAGGAGACGCGCCTGTTCAACTCGAGCGAAGGCCGCACCTATGGCATGCGCGGCAAGGAACATGCCCACGACTATCGCTACTTCCCCGAGCCCGACCTGCTCCCGCTGGTGGTGGACGAGGCTTGGCGGGCCGAGATCCACACCCGTATGCCCGAGCTTCCCGAGGCGCGGCGCGAGCGCATGATCCGCGATTACGGCATCACCCAGAGCCACGCCTACACGCTCACCGTCACCAAGACCCTGGCCGACCAGTTCGAAGCCGCGGCGCGCGCGGCCAAGAATCCCAAGCGGGTCGCCAACCTGGTGCAGAGCGAACTGATGGGCCGACTGAAGGCCAAGGGGCTTTCCATCGAGCAGTCGCCGATCTCGATGCAGGGGGTCGCGGCTTCTGCCGATTTGGTCGAGGCCGGCACCATCTCCGGCAAAATCCTCAAGGAGCTGTACGACAAGGCGTTCGAACAGTGCGTGGACTTTCCGGTGATCTACGAGAAGGAAAAACCGCAGCAGATCACCGATTCCAGCGCTCTGGAGAAGCTTATTGACGAGGTCATTGCCGCCAATCCCAAGCAGGTAGAGCAGTATCGCGCAGGCAAGAAAACCCTGGCCGGATTCTTCGTCGGCCAAGTGATGCGCGCCACCAAGGGCCAGGCCAATCCCGCCTTGCTGAATGAACTGGTGACGAAAAAGCTGGAAGCATAAGCCTTCGTTTCCTGCGCGAGCCTGTGCGGAACACGCCACTTGATTCTGGGGCAGCTTGCGTCCGCTCGCCGCTCCGTAACGCGTTGCCGGGTGCCAGTGGTCGATGGTGTTCTCCGCAGACAACGCTTGCGGAGATGTATACCACTCTGAAACGGTAATTTATAATCTCGGTAAGATTCTAGAAAAAGGGGTCATTTTTGCCGAAGCCAAGCGAGCTAACGCCTCGCCGGGAATGGGTGCTGTTGTGCTTGGACCGCACTGTATTGGCGCTGTTGGGAGTGTTGGCCCTCGCCACGGCGGTCTCTCCCAAGGCGATCGTCTTCGGCATTCCAGCCATAGTGGTTTGGGTGACCAAGTTGATCGTGCGCGGGCGCGCGGTTCGCCACCTGCCCTTGACGGCGCCAATGCTGGCGCTGCTTTTCTCGGTGGCACTTGCCAGTAGCTTTGCCTACGACCCAATTGCCAGTTGGACTCGGGTTCGTATGTTCGCCGCCTTGCTGCTTGCCGTGATGATCGGCGAGACCTGCACGAATCTGCAACGTCTGAAAGCACTCACTTCCCTTCTCCTGGTCTCCGCCCTCATTGCCGTTGCCTGGTCCTTCTGGCAACGCCACTTTGGAAGCGGTGCCATCGCCCTCGCCCATGCCACCTCCATCCGCGCCAAAGGTTTTTATCAAAGTTACATTCCTTTCTCCGAATTGCTGACCTTGATCGGTGCGCTTTCGTGGGGACTCTTCCTCACTGCACGGAATCGACGGAGGTGGCTCCTCGGCGGTGTCTTTTCCATCTTGGTGGCTTGTTTGTTGACGACGGTTACGCGCAGTGCTGCGGCAGCGCTGGCGTTTGCCTGTCTCCTGGCGCTGTGGCAGCTCCCCGGACGGAGAATTCGAGCTTTGACTCTGGTCCTGGCCGCTGTCGTGATGGTGCTCGGCATAATGTGGGTCCGGCGGACCCGTGGGGCAGAGTCGTTCGCCCTCTCGGATGTAAGCACGCAATACCGTCTCACAATATGGCATGATGGTCTAAGGCTGATTGCTCGCCATCCGCTCCTGGGAGTGGGATTCGACAATGTGGTCCGTCACCCGGACCATTGGCATTTACAAGCCTATGGCCCACTATACCAACTTAAGAGTCATTTTCACTCCACCCCAATCGAGTATGCGGTTGATGGCGGGCTTTTGACGCTCTCGGCTTGGTTCTGGCTGTTGGGAGCCTACTTCGTGCTCTTGCGCCGCACCGCCCGCGCCGCCATTGAGCGCCCCTTCGCTCGCGGTTTGACCCTGGGAATCTATGCTGGCTTTGTTGCCTTCAATGTTATGTCTCTGGTTCAGTACATTGGAGGAGACTCGGATGTCATGACCGTCTTCTGGTTCCTTATGGGGCTGGCCATAGCCTTGTCCCAAGCTTTGCAGCAGGAACAGATGGACCCCAAGATTGACAGACTTGATAATTGGACGAGCTCACAACCGAGAACTGCCCTACTCGAGCCAACAGCAGGCTTGAGTGGTCACCCCTGCGCTCTTAAGTTGTTCGGCGGCGTTTCGAGCGTTCAATCTGGATTCTGTTTGACAACTCGGGTGGTACTCCGGACATTATCGCGTTTCAGAGGCTTGGAAACATCCGTATAATGGAATGAGCAACGCTACAACGACATGGCTTCGCGTTATTGGCCTTGAAAGCAGCGGTTCAGATCCCGGCTACGCGCCTATGGTCCCGAACAGCCATTGGTGGGGATCGAGGCGCTTCGCTGCGCCCTCCACAGCCAGCCGATGCTGGCTTTTAGAGGCTACTAACCTCCATGGATACGATCAGAGAAGCAGCATATTTTGACGAGGCTTGGGCTGGAGTTCAGCCCAGGACGATATCCGAACGCCTTCGCATTCCGGGCATGGGCAGCTTGACGGGCAAGAAGGTTCTGATATGCTCCTGCGGCTCCGGATTTGACCCGGTGCGTGCCGCCAATGCTGGCGCCGAAGTGTTCGCCGTCGACCTTTCCCCGGTGGGAGTGGAAAATGCCAGGAAAATGGCGCTTTTCAATCGGGTGAGTATCGACGCGCGCGTGATGGATCTTCACCACTTGGAGTTTCTAGACGATTGTTTTGACGCAGTGTACGGTTCCGCCATACTTCACCATCTGAACTGCGACATTGCAGGTGCGGAGTTCCGGCGCGTGCTCAAAGACGGAGGCGTCGGGTTTTTCGAGGACGAAAATACTGACCGGAACCCGATTTTGGCATTTTTTTATCATGCGATGTCGCGTACGGACGCGAATGGAAATTTCAAGAATTACGGTTTTTTTGCCCGCCGTGGCACAACAAATGAACGCATGTTCAGCAGTCAGGATCTGGCGGCGCTACGGAAATATTTTTCAAATGTGTGCACGCAGACGGACCACTTGATGTTTTTTCAGAAGGTCAGCCATGTGGCAGGCATGCGCGGAATTTCACTCGCCAGGGCCGTGGACCGGCTGTCCGAAATGATATTGCCTTCCGTTCGCCGCTATAGCTACGAACAGAACATCTGGTTCAAGAAGACAGGAGAACCTGGAGACAGAACCGGCGGCCTTACCCCCTGAGGCTATGATTTTCTCACCGCTTTGGGGTACCCGCAACTCTTGGCCAAAGATATAGAATCGGCCCCAGCTAAAAGGTTGAAAACTTCTATGCCGCAGTCTTATCAATGGCACCCCTACATGGTCGCCAACACGCGACTGGAACAGCAGCTCGCCGAGACGGTGCGCCGGGCGTCTCCCGGGAGGGACCACATCGAAGTGCTTGATTACGGTTGTGGGCATGGCATAAGAGCGGAGAAAGTCGCCGAATACCTGCGGCCAAGGCGTGCCACCGTTTACCTCTACGATGTTGATTCCAACCTCATTGCGGCTGCTCGGCAACGACTGAGCAAGACTACCGCCGTTCAGATGTTCTCTGAAACTGAAAGCTCCAGGCAGTTTGAACTGATTCTCTGCCTTAGCGTGCTGGAGGTACTACCCGACGAAGAGATCGCCCGCGTGTTGCGGCTATTCCATGATCGCATGCGCCGGGATTCGTTGCTAATTGTCCAACATGTGAACTGGCACCCCCTGGCCGCGCGTACCTGCGTATGGTTTGCCAAGTCACTCGCAAGTTCCACCACCTTCGGGAGCGCCAGTCGGACGCATGCCTCACGCTTATTTCCCCGCACCTACGCCCCGCTGAGCCGATTGCTGGGACAAATCGATGACGCCGGATTGCATCTTACTGGCATGATTCGGGGGCCTTACATTAAGCAAATATATCTTCCCGTGCCCGCGTCCATGACCAGCCACAACCTGCTATTAGTGTCGCGCTGATTGCTGGGTCTCCCACGTTGCATAACCTCTTGGGTTCCTGTATCCTTATTGTTTCAAGGGAGATACGCGACGCTTGTGGCCGCAAGACGACAGCGGATAACCGCAAAGAATTGCCTGGCTCCAAGAGTTCTCGCCTGACCTGGGGTACAAGCAAGGAACCACATGGAAGTCAACGACGTCTGCCCGGAAGCGGCCCAAACGACGACGCAGGAGTCAGCAGACGAGCTGGATGTGCTCGAGCTGCTGACCGTTATCGCCAGAGGGAAGAAGCTCATCCTGCTAACCACCCTGGCCGCAGCCTTGCTGGCTTTGGCAGTGCCGCACTTGCTTCCCAAACACTTTGTCGCCACAGCGACGATCCTGCCGCCGAAATCGAACCAATGGGCGGATCCGTTTTCGATGGGACTTCTGGGTTCCATAGGCCTTGGGGATGCAGCTGCGCAGAATAGTCTTGCGCCGAAGAACCCAAGCGAGTATGCCGACGTACTGAAGAGCGTCCCGATAAAGGATGCCCTAATTCGGCGCTTTGATTTGCTGAAAGTGTATCGCGACCAGAACATGCCAGAGGCGCGCAAGGATCTGGAACAGGCGAGTTCCGTTGAACTGGACAAGGAAGGTGGCGCAATTACCATTTCGGTGGAGGATGCGAACCCACAACGCGCGGTGGATTTGGCTAATGGCTATGGGGAAGAACTGCGGCGGGTTACGCAAGAATTCGCGGCAACCGATGCCGGGCAGCGTCGGCTCTTCATTGAGCAGCAGTTGTTGCAAGCCAAGGAAGCCGTGGCCAATTTGGATGAGGCGCTAAACAAGACGGGGCAAGCTTCCGGTAAAACCCAACCGAATGGGCAAACCAAAGCGATGATTGACTCCTTGGCCATGCTTCGCGTGCAGATTGCCGCCAAAGAAGTTCAGTTGCGCGCGCTTCGCTCCTTTGAGGAAGCGCAGGATGCGCCAGCCATTCAGGTACTCGATCCCGCTATCAAGGCGGAGGTCAAGCCCAGACCGAAAGCCGCTCTGATCCCACCCTTGGTTACCCTGCTGACTTTCTTGGGAAGTATCGGCTATGTACTCCTCAGGGATGGGTTACAGAGAATGCTCTCGAGTACAGAGCTGAGCTCTCGCCTTGAGACATTAAAAGCGGCCCTTTATCATTGAAACGATAGTTCGCTTTGAACAGCTTGGTTCGGAGACTCTTGGTTACAAGGTATAGGTTTTGATCGGCGTAATCGGCAATCCGGTGCTTATTGCCCTAACTCTTCCTTATTGTGATCCTTCGTCCGGGCCTACCGAGAATGTGTCCGCAAGAGCCTTTCACTGCCTCCTGCTTGGAGCCAAATTGGCTAGACCGGCGCTTCACTTCCACAAGTCTGTACCCAAGGGCGGCACTGAATGACTTACCGAGGTTTTCTTCGCAATTCGCAGCTTGCCGACTTCATCCGGCACCGGTATTTCATGCTGGGACTCTGCCTGCAAAAAGGCATGCCCTTCCTGGTGATACCGATTACCATTAAGGTGATCGGAGCAGCGGCCTATTCGCAATATATTCTGCTATTCACGCTCGTGCAGGTGATTGGCGTGATTGGCAGTGTTTGTCTGGCGCAAAGCGTCATGCCGTTCTGGTATGGAAGCAACAGGAAAGAGTCTCTTGTGGGTTCTCTGTTGTTAGTGATGGGAATTGCCGAGTCACTGCTTTCTGTGCCAATCGCGATCATACTGTGTCTGGAATGGCAGCGCACACACCTCGATGCCGGACGCGCCGTCGGAGTCGCACTCATACTCATTTACGCGGTTTGCTATAACCTCAATGCGCTGGCCTTGAACCTCCTTCGGCTGCGCTTGAAGCAACTTCCTTTTCTTTTGTCAACTGCCATAACTTCGGCAGTGCTGATAACGTTGATCTATTCGCTACGCTATTTTCCTGGGCCGAAGCTTGTCCTGTTCACTCTTGCCAATCTTGTGGCCTTGGCATTGCAATCGGCTTTGTACTTCTGGTGCGCCGGGCTGGAGCCACTGAACCTTTTTCCCGCGGCACAGTTCAAGACATTTGCTGCTGATGTGATGCGGTACTCCTGGCCGCTGACGGTTTACACACTGGTAGCGCTCTCGGCGTTGACCATTGACAAGTGGATCGCGCGCGGCGCCTTCTCGTCCGGCGTGTTTTCTCAGTATGTGCTGGATTTCCAGTTTTCATTCGCTCTGTCGTTCCTCTCCGTCGTCATCGGAATGTATAACAGCCAGAAGCTTTGTGAGTTGGTTCATTTCAACAAGGGAGTGGAACTTCGCCAGAATCTGATCGACAACTATCTCTTATTGCTGTTTGGATCCCTCGGCACCGCTGTTGCCGCGTTCTGTTACGCCCGCTTCGGAGGTATCAGCCTGTCCCGCGGCTTCTGGATCCTATCAGCGGCATTCACCCTGGCTAACTGCTATGGCATCAACTCCAGCCTTCTCTCCGCCCAGAAACGGACTCGCCGGCTGGCAGTGATTGGCATCGCGTCCACCGCCATCTTCGTCGGCATGCTCCTATTGCTTTTCGTATGGAAGGCAATCACCGTCCTGTACACGGCCTATCTCATCTATTACTTAGCGATGTTTCTATTGTCCAGTTTTTACGTTTGGGGGGCTTTGTGGAAGACGAAAACACCTGCAGCTCCTGAGGCCTCCTCTCGGCAGGAGGTGGACGGCATGGCCCCGATAGAAGCAAAATTATAACTGCAAATGAGGAGCATCACTTTGGAATGGCAGAGAGCACGAGTATCGGGAGCTGACGGGTTCATCTGGAGCGATTTGCCCCAGAAACTGCTGCGTATGGCCGCCAACGTAACGCCCTGTTATATCTATACATCCCGCAAAGAACATTCAGCTGGCTCGAATCGAGCGGCCCAGGGCATGCGCAGCACGCGCCGACGGCGAAGCCTGTTACATGTTTTCTATCAGCACCACAGCATAGCGGGTGTTTATTCTCGGATGCTTGCGTGAATGTTGAGCAAGGGTAGGTAATTGTGTCTGACAAGCGCCAACTCTCCGCCGCCGCTCCCTTCAGCCTTGAACGCGTACTGGACGTAGGCTGCGGCGAGTATAAGATATCTGGAGCAATAGGTATCGACCGGCGCAATTGGCCCAATGTTGACGTGGTTCATGACTTAAATTGTTATCCCTGGCCATTTCCGGACGACTCATTTGATCGAATCGTCTGTCGACATTCTTTACCTCACCTCGATGACGTAGTTCGAGCGATGGATGAGCTGCATCGTATTGCGCGGCCCGGGGCGACCGTTGAAGTGGTTACGCCCCACTTCACGTCGGATAATTGCTTTACCGACCCCACTACGCGGGCTTTCTTCGGTCATCGCAGCATGGACTATTTTTGCGTTGATCGGCCGCTGAAATACAGGTACTCGGACCGGCAATTCAGACTGCGCGAAGTGCGTATCTCGTTTGTACAGGCACGATGCTATACCGATGAGGAACGAAAGTTTAATCCTATGAAATTGTTGGGAATCGAGTGGCTCATCAACCGATTTCCTCGTGCGTATGAGCATTTCTTTGCCTTCGTGCTGCGTGCTAACGAAATGTTTTTCCGTCTCGAAGTGCTGAAGTCGTCTCCGAAATAGCATTCTGTGCCGCGCGAGCGCTAAAAGCGCGTGCCATAAATGGTGTAGAAACCGACTTTACTGAACAGTTTCTTATCGAGAGAGGTTCACTCTATGATAAAGAGAACGGCAGTGGTGACTGGAATCACCGGGCAGGATGGCGCGTATCTTGCTCAGTTTTTGCTGGAGCGGGATTACCGCGTGTTCGGCACCTTTCGCCGCACGAGCTCCCGAAACTTCGAGCGTCTCGAATATCTTGGCATTCTGAGCGATGTCGAACTGCTTCCGTTGGACCTCCTTGACCAGAGCTCCCTGTTCCATGCCATGAAGTCCACCCAACCGGACGAGATATACAATTTGGCTGCCCAAAGTTTCGTGGGTGCCTCCTTTGAGCAGCCCATCGCTACCGGAGAGATAACAGCTCTCGGGACCGTACGTCTGCTCGATGCAATTCTAAGCAATGGCACCCGCCCGAAGTTCTATCAGGCATCTAGCAGTGAGATGTTCGGCGCTGTTGGCGAGGACATTCCACAACGGGAGACGACCCCTTTCCGTCCTCGTAGCCCATATGCGGCGGCGAAGCTTTATGCTCACTGGATTACAGTGAACTACCGGCAAGCGTACAACGTATTCGCCTGTTCTGGTATTTTGTTCAATCACGAATCTCCAATTCGAGGAATCGAGTTTGTGACTCGCAAGATCACAGACGCAGTCGCTCGGATCAAACTTGGATTGCAGACCAAGGTAACACTCGGCAACCTGCAATCCAGACGAGATTGGGGTTATGCCAAGGATTATGTCGAAGCCATGTGGCTTATGTTGCAGGCAAAAGCACCCACAGATTATGTGATTGCAACTGGACATTCCCACTCTGTACTGGACTTCGCCACCATGGCATTTAGTACTGCTGGCCTTTCTGTGGCTGATCATATCGAAATCGATCCCCAGTACTTTCGACCGACGGAGGTCGATGTATTGCAGGGCGACCCGAGCAGGGCCGTTCGAGAACTTGGTTGGAACCCTAGTCGCACGCCAATCCAAGAGTTGGTTCGGATCATGATCGAAGCTGATCTTCTTCGGGTACAGCAGGAGATCCGGCTCGGCATTCATGACCGGAAAGCAATGTGCGCCCACATTATTTCGCCACACCGCGAATAGGAGATCTCGACCATGAAGATCGCTTTTGTGTATGACGCGGTATATCCGTTCTCAAAGGGTGGAGGCGAGCGCCGCATATTCGAAATTGCTACCCGACTCGCCCAGCGAGGGCATAATGTCCACTTGTTCGGCATGCAGCAATGGGAAGGCGGATCGACGATCCAGAACAATGGACTGTATTACCACAGTTTAGGAAAGCAGTCCATTATGTATCATCCGAGCGGGCGCCGCTCGATTCGCCAAGCACTTCAGTTTGGCGCTCAATCTCTGCGACTGCTCCGAGCGCAATCATTTGAAATCATCGATTGTGGCCAATGGCCATACTTTCATCTACTTCCGGCGCGGCTCTATACGTGGCTTCGATCCTCTCGGCTGATCGTCTCATGGTACGAAGTCTGGGGCAAGCATTGGTACGATTATCTGGGACCCATGGGCGTCGTGGGGTTGGGCGTCGAGAAGAGCTTCTGTCATATTCCCGACAAGATTATTGCCGTTTCCCAAATGACTCGTTCGGATTTAGTGTCAATGGGAGTTCGCCCCGCCAGAGTCGAAATGATCCCCAACGGGATCGACTATTTTCACATTCGTTCCATTCGTGCAGCAGAGGGACGGCAGTACCACATCGTCTGCACCGGGCGACTAAAGAATCACAAGAACGTCGACGTACTTCTGCGTGCAGTCGCAATTGCGAAGAGGGAACGGCCCGACATATCGGCGCTTATTATCGGCGAGGGGCCAGAATACGACAGGTTAGTTCAGCTCTTGCCCGAATTGGGCCTGACTCAGAACGTGACCTTCACCGGGGGCTTGGCTGATTTCGATGACGTGTTGCGGCTAATGAAGCGCGCGCAGATATTTGTGAACGCTTCCACGAAGGAAGGTGGGGGGAGCATCACTCTTTTCGAGGCAAATGCCTGCGGATTGCCGGTAATCGCGGTACGTTCACCCCACGGCATCGATCCGAGCCTGATCCGGCAAGGTGAGAACGGATATATGATCGACAGCCTGGATCCTGAATTGCTCGCAAGAGAGATTCTGTGCCTAATGCAGCACCGAGATCAATTGGCGCGAAGTTCTGTCGCCGCGGTTCGCATGGCCGCCCAATATGATTGGGACATGATTGCCACCCGCCACGAGAATCTTTATCTTCGAACTTGCGGACAGTTGCAGGCTTAACGCCGGGTCCCTAACTGTACACTTTACATGCTACGGAGGTCTTCTTGCAGCATCATTGGTTCCACAATCAAGATGGCGAGCCAATAGCTCTTTTCATTCCCCACGATTTCAGCGCAACGGGACACAATTTCCTTACGCCTCCGGCGATGCCCTTTCAAGTGGGAATCAATTTTTATCCACTGGGAGCCGTGATCGATCCCCATCGGCATAACGCAGTTGACCGTAAGATTGCCTCGACAATGGAACTTGTTGTCGTTCGGAAGGGAAAAGTTAGGGTTGTCCTGTTCGACAATTCGGAACGTGTGATCACCACAGTCGAACTGGTGGCTGGCGATTCGATTCTCTTCGTGGCCGGAGGTCACGGCCTGACGTTTACCGAAGACGGCGAACTACTTGAGGTGAAACAAGGCCCTTATTCTTCTCGGGAACAGGATAAGACTTTACTCATCTGTAGAACCTCGGGAGGCAGGAAGGAATGAGCTACTCGGCACCGAAGCGCAATCGCAGAATCCCCGTGTGTGTCCCCTGCCTGATGGGCCGGGAGGAAGAATACGTCCGAGATGCCTTGCGGTCGACCTGGATCTCATCACGAGGTAAGTACTTGGAACGATTTGAGCGCGAGTTCCCTGCCTATGTGGGCGTGAAGTACGGAACGGCAACCTGCAATGGTACGGCGGCCCTTCACCTTGCGCTTCGTGCCTTGAATCTCGGCGTCGGCGACGAAGTAATTCTTCCTACCTTTACGATGATCGCTTCTGCTTTCGCTGTGTGCTACTGCGGGGCCATTCCTGTACTGCTCGATTGCGATCCCTATGACTGGAACATGGACGTAACCCAGCTTGAGGCTGCAGTTTCCTCGCGAACTCGCGCCATTATGGTCGTTCACATCTACGGCCATCCCACCAACATGGACCCGGTGATGGATGTGGCCCGGCGGCACAACCTGACGGTTATCGAGGACGCCGCGGAGGCGCATGGCTCCGAATACCGGGGCAAGCGTTGTGGCGCTTTCGGCCACGTTTCGTGCTTTAGCTTCTTTGCGAACAAGAATATGACTTGCGGAGAAGGTGGCATGGCGGTAACGGACGATCCCAAAATCAATGATCGGCTGCGCTATTTAAAGAATCTGTGTTTTCCCTTGAGTGACGCACGCTCCTACAGTCACGATGAGATTGGATTTAATTATCGGATGTCGAACTTGCATGCCGCCATCGGCTGCGCTCAACTGGAAAGAGTCGCTGAATATGTAGCCATGAGGCGCTGCAATGCCCGCCGTTACAACGATCGGCTTCGGGAAATCCCCGGCTTGCGGTTGCCAATTGAGCGCCCGTGGGCGAAGAACACTTACTGGATGTACGGCATTGCCTGTGACAAAGAATTTGGTATCACCCGCGACGAATTAGCCGATAAGCTTGCCGCGGCTGGGGTCGAAACGCGCAGCTTCTTCAAGCCGATGCATGAACAAAAGGCGATCGTCGCGCACGGGTTCCGTGCTCCGGTGCCCATGCCGAACGCGGAAGCTTTGGGTCGGAAAGGTCTATATCTTCCATCAAGTTCATCTCTTAGCGAATCGGATGTCGATTACATTTGTGAGACGATATGTGCAGCTCGGAATCGCCGGGCATGATCGTGCCCAATCAGCTCATATCCTGCGCTATCACCTGGAGACTAAAGGCGTCGTGGCTGCCTTGCGGCACACACCACCGCGTATGACGGGAAATAGTCGTCAATGAATATCCGAGGATGACCTTCCCATAAAAGGATAGGGGGGAGGATTTTATGGTGCTTCGGCTAAGAACATTCCGGTTCATCCTGCGTCTGGCGATGTATTTGTTGCCTCTAGTATCATTTGCGTCGGCTGGTTACATCAGGTTCATACTCTTTGGACCAATCGAGATTCCCCGCGCGGAGTATCTCTATTTACTGCTCTTCACGATTGTAGTCTGGTCGATAGCTGCAGAACGCTATAAGGTAACCAGTATCGACAAACTTATCAGCGAAAAGACCGGCATACGGGCGGTGATCGGAGCATTCAGCGTCACGTACATTATTAACCTCATAGTTCTATTTTTTGTACGCTCGTTCAGCTACTCGCGCCTATTTCTAGTTGTGAATGTTATAGTCTTCCTTTCGCTCGTTATTATGGTGCGCTTTCTATTTCGCGTTATATTGCGCAGAATTGCCTCTCAAGGTCCGGGAGATAAAGTTCTAATCGTCGGTGCGAGCCGCTTCGCGCGGCGGGTTGCTCGTCGCTTGGGATCTAACAGCTTTGCCAATTGCGCTGTCGCCGGGTTTGTGTCTTTGCCGGGCGAGGTGGCGTGCAGCGAAAACGCCCCGGTCTATACCCTGTGTGAGATCGCACAACTTGAGGCGCTCGATGTGAACAGCGTGGTCATAGCGGTTACGCCTGAGCGGTATGGAAGAATTCGCAGTTACGTTGCGGCGCTCGAGCCCCTTTGCAAGCCGATCCAAGTAGTCGTGGATATTGGCGGCGGGCTTGTGCTTCGTGAGCGTCTCTTTCACTTCGGGGGACTGCAGTTGCTCGATCTCGACCCCAGCCCAACAACATCGCTTCAGTATTCGATCGCGAAGCGCGTATTCGATATTGTTCTTTCTCTTGCCACGCTGATTTTACTTGCTCCCGTATTCGTAGTAATCGCGATCGCGATAAAGTTGACATCCCCCGGGCCTGTACTGTTTAGGCAAGAGCGAATCGGTCTTAACGGAAGTCAATTTTGCATGTACAAATTCCGTAGCATGCGTGTAAGCGAGACCGCGGAGAGCGACACTCGCTGGACGACAAGCGAAGATCCGCGGCGCACTCCAATTGGTTCATTCTTGCGCAAGACGAGTGCCGACGAACTTCCCCAGTTATTTAACGTCCTCAAAGGAGATATGAGCATCGTAGGACCACGTCCGGAGCGGCCGCACTTCGTCAAACGCTTCCGCCAGAATTTTCGATACTATCACAGCCGACACCGATTAAAAGTCGGCATTACGGGATGGGCGCAGGTAAACGGGTGGCGAGGGGATACGTCCATTAAGAAACGGTTGGAATGTGACCTCTACTACCTTGAGAACTGGAGTCTTCTCTTGGATTTTCGGATCGTTGTGATGACGTTATGGTCCGTAGTCCGAGGAAAGAACGCACAATGATCGCACCCTGGCCGGCGGGACTATCTCAGCGACAAAAATCACGATCGGTATCCAGGGCGGCCACGTCCTCCGCGCCGATCATCTCGACTTCGTCTAACCGCCGCAGCATTTGTAGAAAGCTGTCGTATTGATACTGCTCGAGAAATGAGCCTCGGAGTTGGGGTAACCCGTAGGCCACCACTCGTCCTCCGTACCCATAGCGCCTTAGGTTCAGAAGCGCAGAGGTGCTGTGGCTGACAACTACCTCCGCCGTACAACGGCTCGCTAGCAATTCAATCGGCACGGTTTCGCGGAAGTCCAGCGGTCGCAACCCACATTCTTTCTCCAGCAATTGACACCAGAACGGGAGATCTGCATGATGCGGCTTATAGCAGAAAGCCTTGATTCCCTCGGAAGAAAAGCGCGCTACGAAGGAGCGTACCACTGCAAGCTGCCGATCTTTACCGACTAATTTGTAGAGCGGCTGGGACAAGTACAGGCACGAGCGCGGCGGGCAAGACAAAGCAGGGATCACATCCCCATACACTGATTCCAGCAGGTCCGTCCGAATTTCTTCAAGAGCTACCCTCTCAGGAACCGTGAGCAATTGGGGATGCAAACAGTAAACACGATCACATAACCGGTGAAAATAGTCGACATTGCCGGGGAGGATCAGAGTCGCCGGGAGTCGATGAGCCCTGAGATACAAATACTTCGCAACGGAGCGCAAGCTCCGACGGAGTCCGAATCGTACACCAGTATACATGACCGAGCCTTCGTCCAGTAACGAAAGACCAAAATCTATTCCAAGGCGCCGACACAACTGAGATAGCATTGTGACAAGAACATTGTTCATGAGCCACGACAGATCGCTCACGACCAGACGAATTCGTGAGTACTTTTCCAAGGGTATCTCACGCTTCAGATTGGCCAGGCTTTGTCTTAGCCGCCGCACCACTTCACCGTACTCTGGACGAGTATCACAGCTAGGGAGAACGAAAGTCCACAATTCGCTCTTAACCGCTCTCGCGGAGACCCATTCCGGGTAACTGATTGCCCAGTCCGATTGCTCGTCGTCGAAGTGCGCCGCACGTACGAGATGCGAATGGATCACCTCCAATGAGGCGTTACACTGGATTAATGTCAGAGATCTAGGCTGCATGGACATCACCTTTGGTTCAACCGCAGATCACATCTCACCACCCAAATTTAGGGCTACACAGCATCATGTTAGTCGTAGTACATTAATAACATTTACAACTGTCTTAGTTGTTTGGGTGAATAGTGTAGTTCCACGCACCATGGAATTTGTCTGGCTTGAGGTTGACATGGGAAAACTCTTCATCCGTGATCTTTCGCCCCACGGGATACTTGCGGTGATCTAGGCGGCAGGTCACTTTCAATCCCTTGGGCGTCGTCGTTCCGGCGATCAGCCGTACCTCCGTAATCGCGTAGCGGCTCGCCGCGCCAGTTGGACGAAATGAAGGAAAACAACCGATGCTCCACCTTGTTCCATTTGCTCGTGCCCAGCCGATGTACCCCGGCCTATCCCTATGGAATCTACGACCTGGGGCGCAACGCGGGCTTCGTCAACGTGGGCACGGACCACGACACGGGGGCCTTCGCGGTGGCTTCGATTCGGGGCTGGTGGCGCGCCGACGGCCGGAACCTGTATCTGGGGGCACGGCGACTGCTGATCACCGCCGATGGCGGGGGTAGCAACGGCTGGCGGCTGCGACTGTGGAAATGGGAGTTACAGCGTCTGGCCGACCAGACCGGGCTGATATTAATCAGTGCATAAGTAAGTAGACGTTGGTACGATGAGGCATGAAGCGCCGCGATGGCCGTTCCCTCGATCACAAGACGTTGGAAGAGATCCGAGTTCGTGCAGTCGAAAGGGTGCAGGCAGGCGAGAGCCCAGAGGTGGTGATTCAGACCCTGGGCTTTACTCGTAGCTGCATCTACACCTGGCTGGCACGATATCGCAGTGGGGGCTGGGGCGCCTTGAAAGCCCGAGCCCTGACGGGCCGGCCGATGAAGGTCACGCCGGCACAGATGCGTTGGGTCTACAAGACGGTTACGGCGAAGAGTCCGCTCCAGTACCGGTTCGAGTTCGCGCTGTGGACCCGGGAGATGATTCGAATCCTGTTGCAGGAGCAATTTCAGCTGCGATTGAGTTTGGTGAGTGTGGGACGGCTGCTCAAGCAACTTGGGCTGACCTGTCAGCGCCCATTGTTCCGTGCGATCGAGCAAGATCCGATTCGCGTGCAGCGATGGTTGCAGGAGCAGTATCCGGCGATTCGGGAACGGGCCCGACTGGCCGGGGCGGAGATCTATTTTGGCGACGAAGCCGGGGTCCGATCCGACGGTCATGCGGGGACGACGTGGGGCGTCAAGGGCAAGACCCCAATCGTGCGATGCACCGGCCAGCGCAGCTCCATGAATATGATATCGGCGGTGAGCGCACGCGGCGCCATGCGCTTTATGCTGACTAAGGGCAGGGTCAACGGACTTGTGTTTGTCGAGTTTCTCAAACGGTTGATGCACAACGCTCCTCGTCCGATCTTTCTGATTCTCGACGGTGGCAGCTTTCATCGGGGTCGGCCGGTGAAAGAGTACGTGGCAAGTCTAGGCGGCAAGTTGCAGTTGTTCTTTCTACCACCGTACTCACCGGAGCTGAACCCGGACGAGCAGGTCTGGAACTACGTCAAGCACCACGGAGTTGCCAAAGCGGCGCTCAGCGGCGGGAGAGAACTGAAAAAGTACGTCAAAGCCCGCCTCCAATCGTTGCAGAGGCTGCCCTGGACCATTCGTATGTTCTTTCTGACGCCGGATACTCAGTATGCGGCCTTCTGAATCGTCGGATTATGTCTACATACTTATGACCGGATTAATACTGATGGTCTGCCATTTTCCGCCGGGCACGAGCAAATGGAATAAGGTGGAGCATCGGTTGTTTTCCTTCATTTCGTCCAACTGGCGCGGCGAGCCGCTACGCGATTATGAGACGGTGGTACGGCTGATCGCCGGAACGACGACGGCCAAGGGTTTGAAAGTGACCTGCCGCCTAGATCACCGCAAGTATCCCGTGGGGCGAAAGATCACGGATGAAGAGTTTGCCCATGTCAACCTCAAGCCAGACAAATTCCATGGTGAGTGGAACTACACCATTCATCCAAGCAACTAGGTTGTAAATGTTATATATTTACGCCGCCTTACTCGCGAGATGCCGCCATAGCCCAGTTCCAATGCTTGGCTGGCAGCCACCAAACGGCGGGCGTGTTCGTCCAGATGCGGCCACATGCCAGCAAAGTACCGGTCGAGCTGGGCATCCGAGTCCATGCCCACCGTAATAACAGATCAGGATAGTAGATGTGAATGTTATTTATTTACTGTGCCTTAATGCTGCGCGCGATTGCCGCTGTCCCAGGAAACCTTCCAACTGTTGAGACGAGCCATCTTCCTGACACCGACTAGACCTGTCCTGATCCCGATTCCCCCGACCAGATGAATTAGGTATGACGTGTACCAGAGCACTGCAGACTGCCGCCAGTGTGTATCGAACAATTCTGTCACAATATAGGCTAGGAATAGAGCGATGAAGACGCTGCGCTGCGACTTGTCCTCAACATTCTTCAAACCTGAATACACCCTTCGGAGTAACAGTAAATACACACACAGCCCTGCCAGTCCGGAAATTGCCACAATCTCGATATAAATATTGTGTGGGTCCCGCATGAAATAGCCGGTCCCCTGGGAAACCGGACGGGAACTCCCGATTCCATCACCAAACATCAGCGCCGAGAAACTTTGTGTTGCCGTTTGAACATAACTTTCCCAGATCTCGCCACGCCCACTAAGGGAGGCGTCCCCCCCAAACCTCTGTACAACCGTGAAATTCTCGATCTTCGTGCTACCCAGTGCCGCCAAAATAATAATGACACCGATAACCGGCCCAATGTGTCGCCTGTACTGTCGACCAGTGGATTTCGTGTACGCTAGCCATATGATCACCAAAGCAAAGAAGCCATTACGGCCAAACGACAAGATAAGGGTAAGTATCAGGATGCCGGAGACCGTAACCCAAGCAACACGCTTCAGCCTACCTTCGATGCGGTCCGACACATACAGGAGAAAGGCGGTGAGCGTCCCGGAAATGTAACCCAACCCAATGGCCGATCCCATGGCCTCTACGGCAAGACGACCGGTAAACAATTCTCCCTGTGCCAGCAGACGTACGATAGAAAGGCCCGACGCCAAAGCGACCATTACTGGCAACAACCAGCTTATTAGCCGGAAACTCAGCCGGTCAGGATCCAAAATTCCGTATGCAACAACCCCCAGTCCCAGAACGATCATTTTGGATAAATCGCCGGGGAAAAAAGGATTGGGGATCGACGTAGCAACTCGCCACACGACATAGCCAAAAGCCGAAAGAAGCACGTAGGGATGCCTTAGTAAGCGGCCTCTGGGAAGTCGTCCCGTGGAAAACAATCTTTCTAGGCGCTTGTGCTCTGCTCCAAATACCCAACAAAGAACACTAAGCACAAAGAAAACGACCGTAACGACATGTGACAAATAGAGGTGCGTGAGCGCCGACAGTTCATAATTTCCAAAAATGCAAGATGCCATGAAAACGGCGATCAGCGCGGGGCCTAGTCGAGCAAACCGAGGCTTGACCTGTTCGACGGAATCTTCAATGCAACCCATGGCAAGATAATCGGTACGAACTGCTGGCCGATGCAGATCAACCATTCAGTCTAGCTGTAATAATGGATTTGCGCAGGCGGAAATGGCTGGATAATGCCTACGCTGGCGAAGCCCTGTGCATAAGTAAGTAGACGTTAGTACGATGAGGCATGAAGCGCCGCGATGGCCGTTCCCTCGATCACAAGACGTTGGAAGAAATTCGAGTTCGTGCAGTCGAAAGGGTGCAGACAGGCGAGAGCCACAAGGTGGTAATTCAGGCCCTGGGCTTTACTCGTAGCTGCATCTACACCTGGCTGGCACGATATCGCAGTGGGGACTGGTGCGCCTTGAAAGTCCGAGCCCTGAAGGGCCGGCCCATGAAGGTCACGCCGGCATAGATGCGTTGGGTCTACAGGACGGTTACGGCGAAGAGTCCGCTCCAGTACCGGTTCGAGTTCGCGCTGTGGACCCGGGAGATGATTCGGATCCTGTTGCAGGAGCAATTTCAGCTGCGATTGAGTTTGATGAGTGTGGGACGGCTGCTCAAGCAACTGGGACTGACCTGTCAGCGCCCATTGTTCCGTGCCATCGAGCAAGATCCGATTCGCGTGCGGCGATGGTTGGAGGAGGAGTATCCGGCGATTCGGGAACGGGCCCGACTGGCCGGGGCGGAGATCTATTTTGGCCACGAAGCCGGGATCCGATCCGACGGTCATGCGGGGACAACGTGGGGCGTCAAGGGCAAGACGCCGGTGGTGCGGTGCACCGGCCAGCGCAGTTCCATGAATATGATATCGGCGGTGATCGCGCGCGGCGCCATGCGCTTTATGCTGACGGAGGGCAGGGTCAATGGACCTGTGTTTGTCGAGTTTCTCAAGCGGTTGATGCACAACGCTCCTCGTCTGATCTTTCTGATTCTCGACGGTGGCAGCTTTGATCGGGGCCGGCCAGTGAAAGAGTACGTGGCAAGTCTAGCGGCAAGTTGCAGTTGTTCTTTCTACCACCGTACTCACCGGAGCTGAACCCGGACGAGCAGGTCTGGAACTACGTCAAGCACCACGGAGTTGCCAATGCGGCGCTCAGCGGCGGGAGAGAACTAATTGGTTGTAGGCACGTAATGACCGCGGGCGATATCAATCCAGCAGAGCCCAGGACAGCGGCGTACCTCGTCTCACGTCGCGTTTCACATGTTTACCCAATACCGATTCAAGGTGCTTGGGAGCCAAGCCCAGTCCCGGTCGGATCGCACGAACATTCGCGCGGCTCAGCACACCCCGCGCCACAATGTCCTCCACAAAATAAAGTGAGCGCCGGTCATTAACGGAAGCTTTTTCCTCTTCGGTGGGTCCATACCAGACCTTGCCCAACGACTGCCATGCGCGTTCAGATTCTACGACAAGAGAACGGAATTCCTGCGGTTCCAGCGAAAATGCCGAGTCTACCCCACCGTCGGCGCGACTCAATGTAAAGTGCTTTTCAATGACGGTGGCTCCCATCGCTACGCTTGCGACCGCCACACCCACGCCCATCGTGTGGTCCGACAGCCCAACTTCGCAGCCAAACAACTGGCGCATGTGCGGAATGCTCGCGAGATTCGTGTTGGTCGGATTCGCCGGATAGCTCGTGGTGCACTTTAATAACACGAGCGGCCCAGCGCTCGCCGTGCGAGCAGCGCGGACAGTTTCGTCTAGGTCACCGACCGTGGCCATCCCGGTGGACACAAGAATGGGCTTGCCGGTAGCCGCTATCTTGTTGATAAGGGGAAGATCCGTATTCTCATAAGATGCGACCTTATAGCAAGGAACGTTTAGGGATTCGAGGAAATCGACGGCAGTGTCGTCAAACGGTGTACTAAAACCAACCAAGCCTAACTCACAACAGCGATCGAAGATTGGCTTGTGCCACTCCCAAGGAGTATAGGCCTGCTGGTACAGCTTGTAGAGAGAGCAGCCTTTCCACGGGCTGTGTGGGTCGGAAATGTGAAATTCACCCTGATCGAGATCGAGCGTCATCGTGTCCGGGGTGTAGGTCTGGAGCTTCAGGGCATGGGCTCCGGCCGTAGCAGCAGCTTCTACAATCGCCAGTGCCCTTTCCAGCGATCGGTTATGATTGCCGGACATTTCGGCAATCACAAATGGCCGGCAGGACAACCCGACTTGCCTATTACCGATACGAATCGGCGTCATCATGTCGCTGTACCTCCCAATGCAGGAAGGATTATCTCGCGGGAACTCCGATAAATACGCACGCCTGCGGCGGGCGGAACGTATGCCGACACCACACAACCGGCCGATTCTTGGAGACTCCAAACGAGGTCCTCGAAACCGAGCAGGTGCCGGAACATTACGGTGCTCGAAAATCTTGGATTGATTTCAAAGACTACAGGACCCCGGCTCGTAACTCGAAGTTGGACGTTAATACTACCCCGCAGTGTTAGCCCTTTCGCAACCTGGTGGAGCAAGCAGTCAATCTGGTCATTATTTACGACCTCGCCACTGCCGGTAAATCCGCCTTGCAGTCTTCGCCGAAATACAATGGTTCGGGTCTCACCTAGAGCCGTGCCGTAGACTCCACACGTGTATTCCTCATTTTCAGGCTCAAGATACTCCTGCCAGATGTAGCCCGACTTCGTGCGCTCGTAGTCCGCAACTTGCTCTTTCGCAACAATGTCTACGCTCTTACTCCCGGAACCGGTCCGGCTTTTCGCGATGCACGGGTAGCTAAGCGGAATCCCCTGCCCCACAATCACCGTCCAAGGGTACGAAAGCCCCGCAGCGCGAAGGAACATGGCCGTTTCCAACTTATCCAACCCAACCCGCAACGCCTCGCGGTTAGCCATAATAATCGGCACCTTCCGGAAACAACGATCGATTCCCTTCTCATAGTACCCACGCAGCTCCGGTTCCGAAGCTATCACAATTGCGGATACATCCTGCACGGACACGATCTCTTGCAAGCAGTCAAAGTAGCGATCATCTGAGATGCGAGGGAGAATGAAGCATTGGTCAAAAAAGGCAGGTCCAGGATGTTCAGAATGAATATCTGCCCCAATAACCCTATCCGACAATCCGGCTTCGGCAATGATCCTGCCTATCGCGGTACCGATATCGCCACCGCAACCGGTCACCAGGACCGTTGTAAGTAGTTTCCTTTCCATAGGGCTGAACTGCAGGTTGATTAGCGCTGCAAGACCTCAATCAGGTATGTGAGGTGCGGATCGATTTTCGCTGCTTCGGCAATGACCGGAGTTACGTCATAAGGTGTGTGCCTAAAAACCAAAACACGCGTCTTAGTGTCTAGCATAACCCAACTTGCCAGTCCCCCCTTGTCTCTAGCCTGTCCGACCGAGCCCACGTTGGCAACCGTAATCCCATTACTCTGGTAAGTGAATGGATAATGCGTGTGTCCGATAAAGACAAAATGTACCGCATCGATTGCACAGTGTTGCAGTTGCTCCTCTGGGCTGTCCGGATACACGTATTCACCAGGATCGCGAGGGGAGCCATGGGCCAGAATGCAGCGTACTCCGTCTATACTAACGTTCAGCGTCGCGGGAAGATCCCGCACTTGTCTCAGCATCTCGGGAGCGAGTTGTGCGATAGCGCGGTCAATCCCAGAACCATACGTATGCCGGATCGCTCGGGCGCGCTCTGGATCCTCTATGGAAGTCAGCAGCATCTGTTCGTGATTGCCGGCGATCAAATGGCTGTCCCATTCTGCGAGCATTCGAAAAACCGCATCGGAGTGGTAGTAATAGCCGACGCAATCACCGAGAACAAATAACTTCTCTGCACCCGACTTCCTTGCCGCCGTCAAAACGCCTTCGAGCGCCACATGATTTCCATGGATATCGGAAATTACGGCAATCTTCATCCGAGCACATGTTCTTTCACAATGCGGAGCGCAACCTCTTCGGGATTACGAAGCAAGCCCTCAGCCTCCAGAGCCCGAAACTTATCCCGGTCGGGAAAAACGCTTGCGTCCGATGCACGAATACGGGCCTGCATCTCGGTATTTAGAACGCCTGGATCCACGTGCACCACGCTACAGCCGCTTGTGCGAACCACCTCGAACGACATCCGGGAACCAGATTTGGTACCGCAGTACATCATCCAGCCTGCGACGGGCCTGTTTGCCGCGCCGGAACTGACATTAACGATTCGCAGCCGCGACTGCAACTCACGCGCGATCCTTCCCATCATGTTGGCAATAAGGAGTGGGGACGTGAAATTCACCGAGATTGATGAAACTAGGGCGTCGTCGGCGAGCATGCCTAATGACCCAACCGGCTCCACGGTGCCTGCGTTGCTGATGAACACATACTCTTTGCTTTGCAGTTCTCGCACCGCTCTTTCAAGACCAGCGCGCCAAGGCAACTCTGGAACGGCGAGATCAGCATTCACTAGACGAATACGATTCGGGAACTCCGTCGCATTCTCTTCCTGCCCTGACAAGAATCGCCGTGCAACACAAATAAGGCGGTGCTCGGTATTCAGGAGTGCTCGATAAAATCCCAATCCCAACCCGGCGCTCGTTCCTGTAATGACGATTGTCTTCATCGAATGCCGGGTTATTCCATCCACTCTGACGGGGGCCGCTTACTGCAGATCCAGTCTGCAATCCGGGTCTCGCCAGCGCTGCCCTTCATCAAGGCCGAACAGGCACGGCTCATGGCCATTAGTTGGTCGGGCGTCGAGCTGTCTCGGATATTTCCTGCAAGCAAAGAGAGGGTGAGGTCCTGATGCCAACCCGCACTCCGGATCGCTCCCGTTCGTGCCACCGCATCAGTAACCGCCCGCTGGTTCTCGGCAGTAATGACGGTGATCGTGGGTAGGTGCAGCGCTGCTCGCTCCCAAATACTCGTCCCACCCGCTCCGACGGCCAAGTCTGCACGCGTCATCAATTTGCCCATCTCGTTGCTCTGGCAGTGAAAAGAGCAGTCCGGCAGACGAGAGCACAGAGAACGAATTTCTTCCCAATGCGGGTTGCTGATTCCCACCACGACGTCGTAGTGCACGTCGCGCCAAGCAAGCAGAAGTATTGCTTGAATTGCTTTCTGAGTTTCGCAGGTGGGATCAGTGCCGCCGAAGAAGACAAGAATATTATGGATCCGTCCATCGGAGGCTAGTTCACGCTTAAAGTCCTTGCGAAACTCACCTCGCAAGAGCGTAAATTGCGGGCCTAGCAACCGAATACACGATGCAGCGACGAGTCCGTCGTAACGGGCCTGGAGTCCCTCGTACAAATTCTGATCGAGCAAGACATCGCAGTCGTGCTTGCGATTGGCAAGATCGTCTATGGAGAACACGTACTTCGTTGCTGGACGCAACCGCGATTCCCAGGTGCAATCCAAACCGTAGTGGTCGACCACCATCCATTCGACCGGCTTCCCAGCCAGGACGGCAATGCTATCCACCGCATCTCTTGCTACAACACTTGCGTCTAAAGCCAAATCGCCCTGCAAGCGAGGAAGCAAGCGAAGGGCGAACCCTGCTCTTCGGATTACATCCCCGATATTGCCATCGAGGTCGCGGGAGATGAACTCGATATCCGCTCCACGTCGCGCCAATTGCTCTGCCAGGGTTAGACAGCGCATGACATGCCCGGTCCCAAGCCACACAGACGAATCGGCTCGAAATACAACCCGCATGTCCTAGCGTACCTTAAACAACGGCTGTAGCACCTGACAGCGCAGATAGGTCTCAAGCCTCCGGTTGTCAACAGCATCCTTCACGACGGGAAACACTTCGTCGTAAGCTGTCATTAGCCGCCCTATATCTTGCGGGGAATGAGCATACGAAACATTATGGGTGCAGAGCGTAAGGATACCGCGGGCGAACAATTCCTGAAGCAAAAGGGTTTTTATCTGCCAGCTGCTATACCGCTCCGCATCTCCGACTACGAGAAACGACCAAGTAGGGTGTCCCGCAGCAGAGAGGAAGTGTCCAACCCCGTGCCGCGTGATGCGTTCACGCAAACCGGCTAGGATTTTCTCGCCCGTGCTGCGCATGGTCTCGATCACCGGCTCGCGCTGTATCTTCGTCATCGTGGCCAAGGATGCGGCCAGAGAGAGCGTTTCTCCGCCAAATGTGAACGAGAAGAAGATCTCCTCCATAAGGCGCATGATGTCGGCGCGCCCCGCAACGGCGGAAACGGGATACCCGTTTGCCAGTCCCTTACCGAAAGTCGCCAAATCAGGAGTAACCCCAAAGTATTGTTGCGCGCCGCCTTGCGCATAGCGAAAACCGGTTATGGTTTCGTCAAAGATGAACACCGCGCCATTCTTGCGAGTGAGTTCGGCGGCTTCATTCAGAAACCCGTTCTTCGGCTCCGCCACGTTCATCGGTTCCAGAATCACGGCCGCAACCTGTCCGGGACATTCGGCAAAGACTCTTTGCAGGGATTCGATATCGTTGTAGGCGAAGATGTGGGTCAGCGCGCGCGTGCACTCGGGCACGCCCATGTTGCGGGTCGTAGAACCGATGTACCAGTCCTGCCAGCCATGATAACCACAAACAGCGACATGGTCACGATGTGTAAAGGCGCGCGCCAGTCGTATAGCACCGGCCGTCGCATCCGACCCGTTCTTACCGAACCGAACCATCTCCGCGCAGGGCACCATTTCTATAATCTTTTCGGCAACCTGAACCTCAAGAGGATGTGGCAAGCTAAAAATAACGCCGCAGCCGAGCTGCGCGCGCACAGCTTCAGTGACCTCGGGATCGTTGTAACCCAGGGTCACAGACGCTAAACCGTTAATGAAGTCGATATACTCATTGCCATCCACATCCCAAACATGGCTTCCCAGGCCACGTGCAATAAAGTAAGGAGACACTCCGAACGGATACTGCGTCTTGCTCTTGCTGAAGGTCTGGGAACCCAACGGAATACTGCGCAAAGCTCGATCAAGCATCGCTTCCGACTGCAGGTATCGCTGCGACATGTCCTTGCACCATCTCCCAATCTATGCGGAGTTACTAGTCCGCGAGAATCGATTTCTGAAAACCTTCGTTGCGGATATGCCCGCTGTTCAGCGCCAGCACCTCGGGGTGCGAGCTCAAGTACTCCAATACATCCTTGGTTCGAAACGCAGGGTTTTTTGGATACAGCACCTCGAAAACTCGCGTCACCAACTCGAAATCTTCCGGATGATCTACGGTCCAGCGGTGTGCCGACAAGTCACGGTCATTCTTGAGCATCCCAATCCGGAATTTATCTGGATGCCCCCAGATATATGAGGTAACGTGCTCGCGCTCGGAAGCCTTGGTGGCCTCGCGATGTGCCTGCACCAGGGCAGCGCGCCGAAATACTTCCGTATCCAAACCATCGGGGTAAGTCGGCACCAAACTGTTTGAGACGTAATCGTAAGCACCGGAAAGAAATAGCCTAACCGTGGCATCGATCACGTCAGGGTCGAGAAGGGGGCAGTCGGCAGTCAACCGAACAATGACATCGGCAGCCGTGAGTTCAGCCGCACGATAGAAGCGATCCAGAACATCATCAAGGCTCCCGCGGAAACACGGGACATTCATCTCTGTGCAGGCACTTGCGATTGGATCATCTGCAAATTCTGTGCTGGTAGCAACAGTAACCTGATCGATCGTGGCGCTCAACCGGATTCGCTCAATTTGACGTGCCAGCATTGGTTGCCCCAGAATCGGCTGCAGGACCTTGCCTGAGAACCGAGACGAAGACATTCGTGCTTGGACAATGGCACTAATCACACCAGCCTCCCGGAAAACCATCGCCGCAGTGGATAATCTTGGCTAGGCGAAAATTCCACGAGAAAAATACACGCGCTAATGGGGCGCCATCAAAGCTCTCATGGCGCGGATGCAGCAGCGCGGAGTGCTGCATACTGCTCCGCCGTCACGCCCATCAGTACTTTGTCACAGTAGCTGCCGTCCAGAAACAACGCCTCACGGAGCTGTCCTTCCACTCGGAATCCGGCACGCTCATAGGCACGGATGGCCCCGATGTGACCACTGTGAACACCAAGAACAATCTTGTGCAAATTAAGGCGCTGAAAGGAGTATCGCAACATCAAAGAGGTGGCTTCGGTACCATAGCCTTTGCCCCAGCAATCCTTCTCGCCAATCAGAATTCCGAATTCAGCGCAACGGTGGACCCAGTTAATCGGTCCGATCTTCACATTTCCAATGTGCCGATCGGTCTGCTTCTCCACCACCGCGAGCGCAATATTCGCCGCATTCAGGATCACGCTTCGATAATAGCTCTCCATCGCGGTCGGGGTGTTTGGAAATCTTCCGCTCTCCGTGAAACGGGTAACCTCGTAGTCGTTGAGCCAATCGAAATACTTTCCCCGAAGGTCATCTTCGGCAATTGCGCGTAGGTAGATCAGCTGGCCAACCAAGAAAGGATGTTTCATCGTAGTCCCCCAGTCGGCGCTGCCGGGCCGTGAGGAGCAGCTGAAACCGATAGCGTCAGTTCCAGTACGTACCTACCCCGGCGGGCATCTATGGAATTTGATTTGCGTGACCTGATGCACTCGACGAACTGTTCCATCTCCTCTATATATGTTGAATTGATGTCAAAATTCTCCGGTAAGCGGAACTGCTCCCACTCCGCGATCGAGGCCCGCCACAAGGATAATCCATTGTCTCGTGACCAACGCAGTGTCCCTTCGGCCCCATAGAACTCGTAACTGCGCTGTGCCGGACGCTGCAGGTAATCCAGATGGACACTGGCTTGAGCACCACTATCGAAGGTCAGGATCACATCCGCAGTATCTTCGGTTTCAATCTCGAGATCGCTCAGCTTTGCGGCCACCCCGGTCACGGCGCGGACACTGCCGAGCAACCATGAAACATAATCCAGTTCGTGCGAATCAAGGAGGATGCCCCCTCCGAGCGCACGGCGTGCGCTGTACATCTGGCGGTAGTCTTCCCAAGGGTGCCAGTCGGGTAAGTACTGCCCACAATTCACGCGGGCGCCAAGGATCTTCCCAATTGCTCCCTGCTCTAGAAGGTCTTTCATCTTGCGGAAGTCCGGATGGAACCTCCAATTGAACCCTACCATGGTCACGGCACCAGCGGAATCAGCCCGCCGGCAAAACTCATCCACTCCCTCCAGGGTGTGGGCTATCGGCTTTTCGAAAAAGACGTCGCAACCTGCATCCAGTGCGGCAAAGCCTTGCGCCAAGTGGAACGCCGAGGGGGTGCAGATCAAGGCAGCGTGCGGATGTTCACCGAGTGCTTCCTCCAAGGAGGCAAACACCGGGATGCCTAATTCGCTGTGGATTCTCGCCGCCCTCGCTGCTACCGGTTCGCACGCAATCACCGTACCTGCTCCGATCGCCAGCAAGTTACGAATGTGACGTTGTCCAATGGAGCCGCAACCAACAACGGCAAGTTTAAGGGTGTCGCTTGCTTCTTGTGTCATCCTAAACTCTAGCCGTGGCCTGTTGAAGGCCAAGTTGCCGTGCAACGTGCCGGACCGTTGCGATAACGTCCTCGACGTCTTCGTCAGTCATTGCCGGAAACATGGGCAGCGACACTGCGCCTTCATAATATGCTTCAGCTCGCGGCAGATCACCTCTCTTGTAGCCGAAACGCTCACGGTAAAACGGCTGCAAATGCAACGGAATATAGTGGACTTGTACGCCCAGCCCATTCTCTCGCAACAGGTGAAAGAACTCCGCGCGCCTAGGTACCTGAATTACGAACAGGTGATAGCTGGACTCCCTCCCCTGAGGCTCAGACTGCAGACGAACATACGGCTCGTCTGAAAACGCCTGGCGATAATGCGCCGCAATTCGCCGGCGACGCAGAACCCACCCATCCAGTTTGCGCAATTGCGCCGCACCAAGCGCGCACTGTATATCTGTGAGCCGGTAGTTGAACCCCAGTGCCTGCATCTCATAGTACCAAGGCCCATCGTCTTGCGCGAGCCGCGCAGCATCCTTGGTAATGCCATGTGTGCGGAAAAGACGCAGACGCTCGTAAAGCGACTCATCGTTGACCAGAATTGCGCCACCCTCTCCCGTAGTGATGTGCTTCACGGGGTGGAAGCTGAAACACGCCATGTCCGAGTGCGAGCAATCACCGATGCGGTGCCAAGTCCCCTGGGAGTCCTGCCAGCGCGCACCAAGGGCATGACACGCGTCCTCTATGACAAAGGCCCCAACCGCACGTGCCGCGGTTGCGATCCGCTCGAGATCACACGGCAGACCGGCGAAGTGTACGGGAACAATTGCCTTCACTTTGCGGGTGTGGCAAGCCCGTTCGACCGCATGCGGATCGATCGTGAGCGTGACCGGGTCAATATCAAGAAGCACGGGCCGGGCCTCACAATACATAACGCAGTTCGCAGACGCCACAAAAGTAACATCGGGCACTAGGGCCTCGTCGCCCTGGCGCAAGCCGGCGGCCAAGCAGGCCAGATGGAGCGCTGCCGTCCCACTCGCTACCGCTACTGCGTGGCGAGCGCCACAGGCAGCTGCGAGTTCCCGCTCAAACTTTTCGACCGCCGGACCTTGGGTCAGCCAGTCGGAGCGCAGAACCTCGATAACGGCATCTACGTCGTCCTGCGTTATCGTTTGCCGGCCATAGGGCAGCATGTCTTAGGCCTCCCCCGCTGTAGAAGCACCCAGCAGCGCATTCTCCGCAAGGGCTTCCCTGAGCCCATCAACCAGTTCAGCCGGAAGCTGCAGCTTGGTGCAAAAGTCCTCTACACACAACCAATCGGCGTTTTCGTCACTGCGAAAACGGAAACCGTCCGGCAAAGGATTTCCGTCATCCCACCCGTCCGACTTCCACCAGTCGCGGTCAGGGATGATGACATAGCGCTCGCGGAACTCCAGAGTGTGGCGCGATTCGTCCTCTGAGATCAGCAACTCATGGAGTTTCTCGCCGGGGCGGATTCCAATACTGCGGACCTCGCAGTTTCCGGCCAGCGCACGCGCAAGGTCCACGATCTTCATGCTGGGAATCTTAGGCACAAAGATTTCGCCGCCCTTCATATCGTTGAACGAACGAATGACGAATTCGACGCCTTGTTCCAAAGTAATCCAAAAGCGCGTCATCCGGCCGTCCGTAATGGTCAAACCACCCTTCCTGCGCTGTTCCAAGAACAAGGGCAAGACACTGCCCCTGCTGCCCACTACGTTGCCGTATCGAACGACCGAGAACTTGGTCCCCCCAATGCCAGAATACGCATTGCCGTTCACAAACAGCTTTTCGGCACATAGTTTCGTTCCGCCGTACAAATTTATGGGATTAACTGCCTTATCCGTACTCACCAGAACAGCGCGCTCGACCCCCGCGTTGATTGCCGCATCGATAACGTTGCGAGCACCCATGACATTGGTCATTACCGCCTCAAACGGGTTGTATTCACATGCGGGCACTTGCTTCATTGCTGCGGCATGCACCACGAGATTCACACCATGCATGGCACGGGCCAGACGACCAGGGTCGCGTACGTCACCGATAAAGAATCTCAGGGACGGATGCTTTCCGTAAGCCGCCTGCTGCATCTCATGCTGCTTCAGTTCATCCCGCGAAAAAATAATCAGCTTCTTCGGGTGATACTTCGTGAGCATAAGTTCAGTAAACTTCTTGCCGAAGCTGCCAGTACCACCAGTCACAAGTACAACCGCGTTATTCCAGTCCATAACGACCTGATTCTCCTAAGCTAGAACTCTACCTGACTCACATCGAACTTGCGCAATATCATTCCAGGATGCATCGAATCCAACCCTTGAACCCGTTTCGCGCCGCTCCTGCCGCAATACCGAAATCGAAGATGTATCCGTTCCTGGCTATTCTGTTGTGCCGTTGGTAACGCAACTGCTCCCTGGCATCGAGGGGAGACCGCGCACCCCTGTGGCAACTCCCGGCATCAGCGCATCCAGCCAGAAGCCGGTGTGGGCCGAGATCGCCTCGTCGGCATTGGCGTAGGGGCTCTGCGAATCAGCGAATAACGGATACAGCACGTGGTGGCCCAGGACCGTGGCGGCGAAAGCTACCGTAACCATCGACGCATCCAGGTCGCGCAGCGATCCACTCGCAATGCAGGTTTGCAAATAATCATTAATGGCGCCAAAGATGGGCAGAACATGTTGACGGTACAAGCGTTCGGTGCCGGAATGCAGTTCCAACAGGCCGACGTGGAAAAGCCGAATCAACTCGGATTGGTACACCGTGGTGTGCACTAGCAGTTCGACGATGAGCGGCACCACCAGTTCGGGCCTGCCCGCTTGCGACAATCCCTGTTGCAGTTCCTTCCTTAGCCGGATCCGCTCCAGCCGGGATTGCAACGCTGCAAAAAACAGATCTTGTTTGTGGGGAAAATAGCGAAAAATCGAGGCTTCATTAACGTCAGCCAGCCGCGCCAACTCGCGCGTGCTGGTGCGCCTGAATCCCTGACGGGAAAACAACTGGACCGCCGCCTCAAGAATGCGCTCTTCGGTGCTGCTTTTGTTCTGGTTCATGCTTTAGAGATGATCTTCTTTTGCGGGGTCCGACCCCAGCCCCCGCGACGCAGGGTTACAGCGATCGAGCCTTCAGAGCCAGAGAGAAGGAATTCCCAGGTAACGATTCTTGCCAACAGGGTGATTGACGGCCCAGCGCCCTCGCACAGCTCCGCAACAACACCCGGTTACCGATTGGCTAGGGGTTCAACGTCACAGGCATCCACTTCGACCGCGACGCTTTGCATGATCACGTCAAGTGTGAGCACTAGGCGAAAGATGTTCTTCTTACGGAGCAACACGCCTTCCATGCCCACCAGCGGTCCCGCTTTGATCCGCGCGCGCTGACCCACCACCAGATAGGGGTGAGGCTCGGCCTTGCGCAGGTGCAGACCTGTGCGCATGGCGTCTACTTCAAAATCTGAGAGTGGCCAGGGTTCCTGTCGGGGACCTACGATCGACAACACTCCCGGCACTCCCAAAACGCAGCCTCGAGCACGAGCGGCGATGCGTACAAAAAGGTATCTGGGGAACAGAGGCAATTCCAGGACCACCGGGCAACGCTTCTTCCATTGGCGCACGGCGCGGTAAAGTGGCAGGAAGTTCTCGATCCTCCGCTCCCCTAGTATCTCGGACACATGTTTTTCATGGCGCGGAACCGTGCTGATCGCAAACCACCGCGGAGCTGGAGCCATCGTCTCGCAAGACGCGATAGCATGGTCGGCTCGTAGAGGATTGCAACTTTCGAGCATGGCTTCGCCTATCTAACTCGGCAAGTTAGTTTTCCACAGCTTCCAGATTCGGTCCGGCCTAAATGAGCCATCTAAGCCCCGTCGCGAGCACGCCATTCCAGCACAGTTTTCTCAGAGGTGCGATACCTGACACTGTACACGCCCTGTCCCGAAACTGTGGCCGCGAATTGCCGTGCGAGTCCCCCGGAAGCAAGCAAGCACTTTCACGCTTCTCTCCTTAGGGGTAGATCTAAACTAAAGGGGAATTCTCGATTCGTCAAGGCACAGGGTCGCGCAAGTCCTTGACAAATAGGTACAACTAAGATCCTCCCGGTTCAAAGCCCCGGGGACTTCGCCACAATTCCAACAGTCTGGTGAACTAATTAGGTGCTTACACGCGGAAGCAAGGCGAGCAGCAAACGACGGGTGTGAGGTTAAGCATGAGCTTCGTCAACGGTTAGCAATCCCTTGCCCTTGCTGCCTTGACGAAACCGACTCGGTGACAACAAACCTTTGCGGGACCAAGGTCCGGTGGTCTGCTTTCTCGACTGCATCACCCCGCTCTCGCGAGGTGATGCGGTCGATTTCTTCTCCCCGAGATCTTCGATCCCAACGTTTACGGCAGGGTTCCGGCGAAGAACAGCGTGTCCTTGTAGCGTCCACGCTGACGCACCAGGAAGACCACGTCCTGGCCTGACTTCAAACTCGACTGGACCCGGTTGAAGTCTTCCATGTTGTTCACCGGTTGTTTGTTGATTTCAACGATGACGTCGCCGCGGCTGAGGCCGACATCTTCGGCAAACGATCCCGACTTAACATCCTGCACAATCACGCCCTTCGCGGGGACGTCAAAGCGCTGGGCCATATCCGGCGAGAAGTTCTGCACGGTAATGCCGAACTTGCTTTCGGTCGGTTGACCGCCTTCCTCGCCCGGAGCTTCACCCTCGGCCAGCCGCGCCCCGAACAGCTTGGAACGGTCTGCGATGGTCACATTCGCCGTCTGCTGCTTGCCATTGCGCACCAGGTTCAATTTGGCCACGGAACCAGGCTTACGCCCGGATATGTCGTTGACCAACTCGTCGCCGGTCTTCACTGGCCTGCCATCCACCGCGGTGATTGTGTCGCCGACCTGGACTCCCGCCTTGTCTGCGGGCCCGCCCGGCACCACGTTGGCCACGGTCACGCCGTTCTGCACGCCGTAGACGCGGGCAATCGCCGGGTTGGGCGCGGCATTGAACTCCACGCCAATCGATCCACGCACGACTTTGTGCTCGGGCCCGATCAGTTGGTTATAGACGTGCGCCACGGTGGTGGAAGGCATGGCGAACCCAACGCCTTGATAGCCGGAGGTGTCGGTGAGAATGGCAGTGTTAATTCCGATGACTTCCCCGCTCATGTCTACCAGCGGGCCTCCGGAATTACCGGGGTTGATGGCTGCGTCGGTCTGAATGAAGGATTGGAATTGCCGGTTCGGCACGATGTTGCGGCCCTTGGCGGAAACAATTCCGGCGGTCACGGTTTCCTGCAGGCCAAACGGGCTGCCGATGGCCAGCACCCAATCTCCCACCTGGAGGGAGTCCGAGTTGCCCAGTTTGGCCGCCGTCAGCGGCCGATTGGTTTCCACCTTGATCACCGCCAGATCCGTTTCCGTATCTACGCCGATGACCTTGGCGTCGTGGCCGGGCGCGCCCTCCGGATCGTCCATAAACTTGACCCGGATGCGGTCTGCGCCATTGACCACGTGCCGGTTGGTTACGATGTAGCCCTTGGGATCAACAATCACCCCCGAGCCAAGGGAGCGCTCCCGCATCTCCTCGCCACCCTGAGGTCCGGGGCCCGCGCCTTGATCCCCTTGCGGGCCGCCAAAGAAGCGGTCAAAAAAGTCTTGGAAGGGATTCTCCTGATCGCCCCCCGGGGCTTGCTGGCCGCCATGCTGCCGCTGCCGGTGCGGATTCTTGACAGTCGATTCGGTATTGATGTTGACCACCGCCGGCTCCAGATCCTTGGCGATCTGGGAGAACTGGTTGGACATTTGTTTCGGCGATGGAATGGTTAACGGGGTAGCGTCCGCCGAAGAATTGTTCTTGTTTTGTCCTCGGACGCCATTGGAAATAACCGTGCCGATCAGGATGCCCAAGGCCAGGGTCACCAGGACCATCAGCACGGAGGCCGGGCGATGCGCCCGCAGGCGTGCCCAGAAAGCGCTTTCGCGCGGGTTCATATCTTAGTTATCCTCCAAACCCATGATGTTTGTGGCCCCCAGCGCCCAGCGCTGGTCGGGACTTATCAGAACAGGGAATTATACCGAGGCTGGGTTCCACACCCAAACGCGCGTATTAGAGAACTCCGTGCGAGCACGTCGCACTTGCGATTTTCCCGCTGCTCCCGCAGATATTTGCCTGCCTCAGTTGCATTAGACGCAGTTCGCTTGCCAAGCGTTAGCAGAAATGTACTAAGGCCCGTAACCCACGAAAAACACGCTTTCCATCCGCCGTTTTCCCCCCGTCCCCATTTTCAGGTGCTCAGCAACTTCTAGCAGAAAGCGGAACGAGGAGAACGGAAAAACATGCTTTACACACCTACCACGTCAATGTGTTCATCTGAGCTCTTCCCTGCCGCACCCTTCAGCTCGGAGATGAGCACGCCGGCAAGGATCAAACCGGCACCGATTGTAGCCCGTATCCCGAGCCGTTCGCCAAGTAACAGGTAAGAGGTCGCCCATGCCGCCACTGGTTCCAGGGAAAAGATCAGTGCGGTGTGCGTCGGCGGCGTAAATTGCTGAGCCCAGGCCTGGATGGCGAACGCGATCGCTGTGCATCCGAACGCCGTGATCAGGATGGCCCAAATCACGATTGGCGACCATTGCACAAACGGATGCTCCAGCAGCGGGATGGCAGCCCAGTGCAGCAGGGCGCAGGTGATGATCTGCACCGCAGCAATCTGCTGGTATCGGTACCGCTCGGTGGAGCGCCCGACCAAGATGATCTGGAAGGCAAACGCCACCGCACATCCCAGGGTAAGCAGGTCGCCTCGATTGACGCTGGCCAGTACGAGTCGGTCACCGGGCGAGGCCAACATAACCGCCTTGGAGACCGTCAACGGTACGCTCAGAAGATACAATCCCGCGAACGCAGTCCCTACCCCCACGACCGTCCAGCGCTTCACTGCTTTTCGCCAGAACAGGCACAAGAATACCGGAACCAGCACCACCGAAAGCCCGGTGATGAAAGCCGACTTCGACGGAGTCGTCAGACGTAAGCCGGTAGTCTGGAATACGTATCCCAGAAACAGAAATACGCCGATCAGGATGCCGGCCTTCAGCGCGGCTGGGGTAATGCATGATAGGTGCCGATGAAAGAACATCACAAGCATCAACCCTGCCACCGACATGCGTACGGCATTGAATAACAGGGGTGAGATGTCCGCCAGCGCGTCCTTGATGAGAACGAAGGTCGCTCCCCAGAGGACGGTGATCGCGACCAACAGCAGGTGCGCTTTCAGGGAACGGGACACGTCCCAAGATTAGCAAACGGCACAGCGAACAATGGGTCGCACTTACGGCTGCGCAAATGGAATTGTGATATCAGCCTACGATAGAAGCGGGGGCTGGACTCAAATGGAAAGACCAAGGGCATTGGGAAACACCATAAAAAAGCCCCGCGCTTTGTTACACGCGGGGCCCTTGCTTTTCACTGACGGCTGATGGCTGACGGCTTCTTAGTACATGCCGCCCATGCCGCCGCCGCCACCGGGCATCGGCATTTCCTTCTTATCTTCCGGAATTTCCGAGACCAGGGCTTCGGTGGTCAGCATCAGGCCGGCGATGGAGCCGGCGTTCTGCAGTGCCGTGCGGGTGACCTTGGTGGGGTCGATGACGCCGGCCTTCACCAGGTCTTCAAACACGTTGGTCTGCGCGTTGTAGCCGAAGCTGTTGTCCTTGGAGTCCTTGATGCGGCCCACTACCACCGCGCCCTCTTCGCCGGCGTTGCCGACGATCTGGCGCAGGGGCTCTTCCAAGGCACGCTTCACGGTGTTGGCGCCGATGGCCTCATCGCCTTGCAGCTTGAGCGCTTCGATCGCCGGGATGCAGTGCACCAAAGCCACGCCGCCGCCGGGGACGATTCCCTCTTCGACCGCCGCGCGGGTAGCGTGCATGGCATCTTCCACGCGCGCCTTCTTTTCCTTCATTTCCGTCTCGGTCGCGGCCCCGACCTTGATCACGGCCACGCCGCCGACCAGCTTGGCCAGCCGCTCCTGCAACTTCTCGCGGTCGTAGTCGCTGGTGGTCTTGTCGACCTGGCCGCGGATTTCCTTCACCCGGCCTTCGATCTCCGCCGACTTGCCCTTGCCCTCGACGATGGTGGTGTTGTCCTTATCCACCGTGAGCTTTTTGGCTTGGCCCAAGTCTTGCAGTTGCACGTTCTCCAGCTTGATGCCCAAGTCTTCCGTAATCGCCTTGCCGCCGGTCAGGATAGCGATATCCTGCAGCATGGCCTTGCGGCGGTCGCCGAAGCCCGGCGCCTTGACGGCCACCGTGTGCAACGTGCCGCGCAGCTTGTTGACCACCAGGGTAGCCAGCGCTTCGCCTTCCACGTCCTCGGCGATGATCAGCAGCGGCTTGCCGCCCTTGGCGATCTGCTCCAATAGCGGCAGCAGGTCCTTCATATTGCTGATCTTCTTCTCGTGGATCAGGATGTAGGCGTCCTCGAGCACGGCTTCCATGCGCTCAGGGTCGGTGACGAAGTAAGGGGACAGGTAGCCGCGGTCGAACTGCATACCCTCGACCACTTCCAACTGCGTTTCCATGGTCTTGGATTCTTCCACCGTGATCACGCCATCCTTGCCGACCTTCTTCATGGCCTCGGCAATGATCACGCCGATGGTTTCATCGTTGTTGGCGGAGATGGTGCCCACTTCGGCGATCTTCTTCATGTCGCCGGCTACGTTCTGGCTCAGTTTGTCCAGCGCGCCGCCCTTGCGATTGCCTTCGGAGTCGAGCGTGCCGCAAACCGCGGTGACGGCCTTGTCGATGCCGCGCTTCAGCGCCATCGGGTTGGCGCCGGCGGCCACGTTCTTCACGCCTTCGCGGTAGATGGCCTGCGCCAGCACGGTGGCGGTGGTGGTGCCGTCGCCGGCCACGTCGCTGGTCTTGCTGGCGACTTCGCGCACCATCTGCGCGCCCATGTTCTCCAGCGGGTCCTTCAGTTCAATCTCTTTGGCGACGGTTACGCCGTCTTTGGTGATGCTGGGTGAACCGAACTTCTTCTCGATGACCACGTTGCGGCCCTTGGGACCGAGCGTGACTTTGACGGCGTCGGCCAGGATGTTGACGCCACGGAGGATCGACTGCCGCGACTCCTCACCGTGTACGATCTGCTTAGCCATTTTTCCATTCCTCCGAAACTGTGTGGCCGGATTCTCCGGCGGTTTCAAGCCTTCTTCCAAACTTGAGGGTGCCCCGTCCTAGCCCGGTTTTGGCTAGGGCGGGTCCGCTGCTTCAGCGTTCCCGCGAAATCCTGCGCTCGCGTAAAGCGCGGTTACTTACTGGCGGCCTTCTTGGCGCCGCTCAAGATGCCCAGAACCTCTTCCTCGCGCATGATGAGGAAGTCTTCGCCGTCGATCTTGATCTCCGTGCCGGCGTATTTGCCGAACAGGATGCGGTCGCCTTCCTTGACGTCCAAGGGGCGAACCTTGCCCTCTTCACTGATTTTGCCCTTGCCGACCGACACCACTTCGCCTTCCTGTGGTTTGTCTTTGGCGGAGTCGGGGATGATGATCCCGCCGCGTGAGGTCTCGGCTTCCTCGATGCGCCGAATCACAATGCGGTCATGCAGGGGGGTGAGCTTCGTAGCCATGTATCTGCTCCTTTCGTACGTTTAAGGTTGTTCTGTGAACTAAGTTCGTATTTGTTTCAAGATGTTGTGTGATCGAGACCCGCGTGTGATCTCGACCCGAGCGTCACACACGATTTCCACCGACGTCCTTCGCCGGTCCCGAAGCTGAGAGCAACGGGAGGTGTTAGCACTCATGCCCAACGAGTGCTAATTGTAAGAGTTGAGTGCAACTCTGTCAAGTTGAGGCGTTTTGCAGGCGTGAGTTCCCTGAGCGCAGCGAAGGTAACGGGAGCCTGTAGCCGAAATCCTGAGCGGAGCGCAGCGGAGTCGAAGGATCTGGCGTATTTACCGCCCGCCTGCCCCACATCTGCCCGGTCTTGGCAGATTTGGGTATCTTTGGTGTGAAGGGGATATAGCAACAGTTATCCTCGCCATGGTCCTCGCAATGGCCGGGCTTCCTGCTTAGCCTGCACTATTCGTGAAGGTGCCGCGAGCGGTAGTCGGCGCCGCGATTTTGCGGCGAAGATGCGCGTTGCTGCGTGATGTTCGTTGGATCACCGGGGACGACGAGCTTGGGTGTGTGCGAAATGGGTATGGCGTGGCTTTTCGAGCAAAGCTTTCCCTCGTACGCCATTTTGCGCAACATTTGAAACTTATGTTTCGGGGCGTTGCGAGGCCGCGTTATCCGGGCGAGGCGCCCAGTGCCAGCGCCACTTGCCGGAAGGTGGGCAGGAACGGGAACGACGCGGGCAGGTGTACGACCACGCGGCGAACCGAAACCAGCACCCGGGCACCCAGTTTCAGCAACCGTTCCCGGAGGGTCCAGACCTGAGCTCGCGCACAGCTGGTGTGCGCGGCTTGCAGCCGTAGTTCCTGCATCAGGACGTAGGCGGCAGCGGTGAGCAGCACGCGGAGCTGGTTCGCCCAGAAGTCGCTGCAACTGGTGCGGTCGATCTGGAGATCGTGCAGTTCTTTTATTCGATTCTCTATTTCGCCACGCTGGCAGTACACCTTTTCATAGAGCCATTGCGGACTCTGCTTCATGTTGGTGATGACAAAGCGCGGATTATCTTTCGGCTTCTTACCCTCGGCACGCACCACCTCGGCCTTGATGATGATGCGACGTTGTTGCGGCCACGTTTGGGCCGCATAGTTGGCTTCGCCGTAAATGTGTTCGGTCTTTCCGCTCTGCCGCGAGAGCCGGCGGGCCTGCCGCATGGCTGGTTTGGCCTTGCGCTTCAACACCGCGTTTTTGGCCATCGCAATGACGTACTCAAGGTTGGGCTCTGCATCCAGGAAGTCGAGCAGATCGGGATGCGCGAAACCGCCGTCGAGGCGCACGCGGATCCGCGCACCCGGAAAGCAATAGTGGATCATATTCAGCAGGCGACGCAAAATTCCCATCGCTCCTACCACGGCGGTCACGTTGCCGGGACGCAGCACCGCCGCGCATAGGTACTGTTCGGCTTCGTCGTTGAAGCTCACAAATCCCATCACCGGCAGGTAGCACCAGCTGTCATAGTGTCCGTTGAAGAACGATAGCTGCTGGGCGCCGTGGGTGGGGTCGTCGGTTGGATCCAGGTCGATGGTGACGCGGCGGGCGCGTCCGCGCAACCGCTGGGCATGGCGCCCGATCACGCTATCGGCCAGTGCTTCACCCAAACGGTAGAGTTCCCTTGGGCGAATGGCGTTTTCAAAGCGCGACAGGGTTGGCTGCGAAGCCAGATCGCGGCCCGCCACCGGATCGCGGTCGAGCAACATCTTGTGAATGGGGTCGGCAGACAGGCGGGCCGAGTCGTTGGCATCCGGATAGCCGCAGGCAATCGAGAACACGCGCTGTGCCAACAACTCGCGCAAAGAATGATCGACCTTGCCGGCTTGCCGCTTATCGCGCAGACATTCGGCCAAACTCCGGATCAATCCGTAGCGGCGGTCAGCCGCCTTCAGCAGGATGGCTCCGCCATCGGAACTGCCTTGCCGTTGATCGAACTGCAACGCGGCGGGCTTGGCAAAACTCTCAGCGAACAACAAACACTGTGTCGTGCTATCGTCGAACACGCAGAAGCCTTTCCTGTTACCACAAACACTGTCTCAGCAACATGTTTGTAGCAGAAGAGGCTTCTCGCGTCTTCAACTTCGCGAATTATCCGGGTTAGCGGCCCCCGGTTTTCCAGGCGTGAGGCGAATAGAAATATTGTCGGCTTTAATCGTGCCAGCCAAACCGTAGCACTGCAAAATATCCAGCGTATATCCCGACGCAGTTTTCTTGATCGTTAACGACCTTACGACATTCTGCTGGCTGAAACCAAATAGTTCCAAGCAGTCATCGGTCCCTGATATGTCAAACATGAACTCCACCACTACATCTTTCGTCAAAACGTAGTACCCATCTTTATCCACCTCGTTCGTGGTCTCCCAGCAGTGAATCGTGAGAATAGACGGGTCGGTGCGGTTCAAGTGCAAGCTGATGATTTCTCCGTCATGGAAGGAAGGCCAGTACCCGAACCAGTCATGTAGTTCCTGCGCACCCGCAATCGCTTTCAGGTCATCAGGCAAAGCCATTTTGAACGATCCCTCCCGGTCGTAGCGCCCGTGCCTTCCAAGTTTATCCTCTGCCATGTTCCTGCTGGTTGTTGATAACATCTCTAACGAAGTCGGCTTCGTCAACCCTCCTCTTTCGTAGGAGGGTTTTGTTTTTCTCTATCTACGGACACACCTCGGCGCCCGCGCAAGAGCACTTGTCAGTTGGACCATAGCTTCCATTGCTTCCAACCTTGGTTCGGCCCGTTCCGTTCATCGTTGCGGTGTACCCACCAAACATCTCTTCGGTCAGTCGACGACCATGATGATCTGTTCGGACTCCCCGTCCTGGGGAGGCGGATGGCCTATTCAGCCCAACGGTCACTGCCGAGGCAGGACCATGTTAACGCTCAGGCACCTCCGCTTGGGCTCCCCCCGCTCTGCCGTCCGCGACGGCAGAACTCTTCGTAGTCGATGTTGTCGCGCAGCATGATCCACAGCCGGATTCCCAGCTTGCGTCCAGCTGCCACTTTGGCTTTGCCGAGCCCTTTTTGCGCCAGTTTCCGTCGATAAAAGCGTTTGAGTTCCTCGTCTTTCCGCACCGCGTGACCGACAGCTTCGCACCACAAAAAGCGAAGCAGCGCGTTGCCCTGCTTGCTGAGAGCTCCACAGCGCTGCCGGCCGCCGCTGGAGTACTCGCTCGGAATCATGCCGATGTAGCTGGCCACGGCTTTGCCGTCCACGAAGCGCGTCGGGTCGCCCAGCAACACTTCGGTGGCCAAGGCGGTGATCGGTCCCACGCCGGGATGCGTCATCAGCAGTTGGGCAAGCGGTCGTTGCTCAGCACACGCAGCGACGGTCTTATCCAACTCGTCGATCTCGGCTTGCAGGTGTAGGTACAAGGCAACCAGCGCATCGCGCCGTTCCGCCGAGTAACCCGGTAGCGCCAGCGAGCCGATCGCTTGCAGCCCAGCCTTGCTCCACAGCGAACTCCCGCGGCGTAGGCCATGGCTCAACGCGATCGATTGCAACGCGTTCTGCAGACGTGTACGGATCCGCACCCACTGATGCCGATAGCGTAAAAGCGCCCGCACATCGCGTTGCTCGATGCTCGGCATCCAGATCGCCGGGAACCGGTCGGCCACCATCAGGCTCAACAGTAAGTTTGCATCCCTGCGGTCATGCTTCTGCTTGCGCGGTTCGCAAGCGCGGATCTTCGCCGGGTGTCCGACCTGGCACTCCACACCCAACTCGTCCATCAGTTCCAAAAACCACTGCATCGACCCGGTCGCCTCGATGCCAACCCGCACCGGACCTGGCAGTCCGGCGTAAAACTCTCTGACCTGAGCGCCCTCATGGTCGAGGACAAGCTCCTGTATCTCGCCCGTATCCACGTCCAGCATCGCCAAAGTCTGCTGTCGGGTATGCAAATCACAGCCTATAATGCGCATCTCGGCCTCCTTCGACCCGAGCCGCTGTCTGGTTGGAAGCCCAAACAGTGTACTCGGCCCGAATCCGAGGCCGACTTCGTTATCCCATCAGCCCTTCACACCACTTACGTTCCTGGAACAGGTGCGAGTTGAAGGCCCAGATGAGACGCGAGCGATAAACGCTTAGTGCCTTAGCAGCGTGGGCAGCGAGGCCACGAGGCCCCTGAGCGAGTACAGAACCTCGACTTCGCCCCGGCAGTTGTACCAGCAGGCGCCGCAGGTATTGCGCTGGTGCTCGTTGCGCAGGCGGCTTACCATATCGTTAGACGATAGATCGCGCAGATTTCCCACCGGCTCCTGCCGGAACTCAACGCACTTCTGCACGTTCATGAAGTTATCGATATTGAAGAACGCCCGTCCCGCCTTGCAACCCGAAATGCCGCTTTCCGCATAGAACCGGTCGAAGCTGCCGAGGAAATACGGGTTCGACAGAAAATTGCGGTAGCGCTTCTTCAGCGCCAGCAGGTGCGCCGAGGCCTTGTCGCTCGGGATGTGCTCCTCGCTCCCATTCTTCACCGGCGTGTACGGCTGGATCATGAAATATGCGTTGTTCTTTGCCGCGAAGCGGATCAGCTCTTCTACCTCTCCCAGATTGCGCTGGTTGAGGACGCACATCAGGTTCACCCGCTGGAAGGGCCGCTTACGCGTCCGGCTCAGGATCTCGATGGCCCGCTTGGCGCGCTCGGTGGCGCCGCGCATGCCGCGGTTCTCGTCGTGCGCGCCGGGATCGTGGAAGTCGAGCGAGACGCTCGCACCCCACAGGCCAGCCTCCCACACTTCGTTGGCCTTGGCCTCGTCGATCAGCCAGCCGTTGGTGGTGACCATGGGAAAGTGCTGCTCGGCCACTACGCTGACGATCTCCGCGAAATCTTTCCGCAGGAAGGGCTCGCCGCCCGCCAGGTTCACCATTAGCGAACCCAGTTCGCCCAGCGTGGCCGCGCCCAGGCGAAAGTCGTCGAGATTGGTCTCTTTCTCGCGCAGCTCGCGGCTGAAGTTCACCTCTTCCTGCCAATACGAGCAGTGGCTGCAGCGGAAGTTGCAGGCGTAGGTCACCTGCCAGGAGCACCAGATCGGGTTGCCGCGCAGGTACGCCTTCAGGAGACGGATTTTCTTGCGCGCTGGGGAGAGCTCGGCCATGGGGTAGATTCGGGACTGCCGCTGATTTTCGCAGATCAACGCGGATCAGAGCTATGGCAATCCTCGGCATTCGGATGTCTTAAACGCGAAGGCGCGAAGGCGCGAAAAACTTGGGTTTTTTGAAAACCTACCACGGAGACACCGGGGCACGGAGAAAGAAATGAAATTGTCATCCTGAGCGCAGCGAAGGACCTGCTGTTCCTCTGTCTCGCCGTGGTGGATTTGCAAAACCTAGTTCTTCGCAGCTTCGCGGCTTCGCGCCTTCGCGTTAAAGGCCTCTGATTGGCGGTAGAATACGGCTCATTAAGCTTATGGCTGAGATGGTAGCTGCGCAGAAGACCGAACGAGGGATCGGCTATTGGATGGAGCGCGTGATCGCCGAACGCGACCATGCGCTCAAGAACTTCGATGCCGACGCCGTCCACGATCTGCGCACCGCGCTGCGCCGCTGCCGCTCCATTGCTGAAGGGTTTCAGAGTGTTGACGGCAACCCCTTGTGGAAGAAGATGCGCAAGGCGGGTAAGGCCATCTTTTCCGCTCTCGGGGATCTGCGCGACACGCAAGTCCTGCTGGAGTGGATTGAGCGCCTGAAAAACGACTGCCCGCCAGTCGCCGACCGGCTCCGTACCCATTGCCTGCAGCGGGAAGCCGAACTAAAGCAAACAGCCGCCGCCGTGGTAGGGGACTTCCACCCGCAGCGTTGGCTGCAGTGGGGACGCCAACTCGAAAAACGGGTGCTCGCGCTGCACGAACCCCGCGAGGTCTTTGAACTCCTGGCGCTGGAAAGGTACGAGGCGGCGCGCGCGCTGCACGCGCTGGCGCTGCGCAATCGCAACAAGGCGGCGTTGCATGCCCTCCGGATCGGCATCAAGAAATTTCGCTACATCGTCGAGAATTTCCTGCCCGAACACCACGAGCAATGGGGCAAGGATCTAAAGCAGCTTCAGGATTCCCTGGGCGAGGTGCACGATCTGGATGTCCTGGTGGAAACCGCTCGCCAGGTCCATGCCATAACTACGCCGCAAGAGCGACAGCAGTTTATGCCGGCGGTCTCGCGCGAACGGAAGCAGCGGGTTGAGAGTTATCGCGCGCGGATGGTCGGCCGGAATTCGTTGTGGCACGAATGGAGGGCCAGCCTGCCTGCGGGCGAAGCGCTCGAGAAAGCGGTGCTGAAGCGCTTCGAGGTCTGGGCGGCTACCCTGGATCCCGACCTGAACCACACCCGCAAGGTCACGCAGTTCAGCCTGCAACTTTACGACACCTTAACGGCCTCCGGCCTCAGCCCCGTGCGCCAAGACGATGCGGCGCCGCTGCGCAATCTGCTCCAAGTGGCCGCCCTGGCCCATGAGGTTGGGCGCAAGCGCGGGGTCAAGGCTCATCACAAGGCCAGCATGCAGTTGCTGCAGAAGCTGGAGGTGCCGCCGGGTTGGCGGCAACAGGACTTGCTCATGGCCGGCCTGGTGGCTCGCTATCACCGAGGCGCTCTGCCGGATGCGCAAAAAAGCTATGCCGCCCTGCCCCTGGCCGACCGTCGTGGCGTGGACTATTTGTCGGGAGTGCTGCGACTGGCGGACAGCCTCGATTGCGCCCATGATGGCGCGATCCGCCGGATCGCGGTGACGAATGCCAACAGCATCGTCGAAATCGTCGCGGAAGGCTACCACGCCCGCAGCAAAGAAGCCTCGCAGATTGCGGCCGCCCGTCACCTGCTCGAGGACGCCTGTGCCCGGCCGGTGATCGTTCGCGGATCAGAGAAGGCGCGCGGTTGATTCTACGGATGGATGGCCCATGCGCCTTTGTCATTCCGAGCGGAGCGAGGAATCGCTTTGGCCGCCAGCAGTAACAAGTAGAGGGATTCCTCGCTCCGCTCGGAATGACAACTCTTCTGACTGGCGTCAAGCGGCAGCTGAATACCGAGCTGTCTCATTTGTCGCGACATCAGCATCGTGCCCGGGTTTATGGCAATCTAGATAGGTGCGAATCGGGATCCTGAATCACGGAATCCATCAGGACTCTTCAAACTATGAAATCGATCATCGTGTTTAGGACTAGCGCAGGCATGGCTCTGCTCCTGCTTGCCTCGCTGGCGTGGGCACAACGCGGCGAGAGCTCGCTCAACCCGTCGGATCCGAAAGGCATCACTCCGGACCAGATCATCCAGAAGTTTGCCGCCAAGGAAAAGGAATTCAAGGAGGCGCGCGAGCAGTACACCTACCGCCAGGATATCGTCGTGCAAACCCTCGATGGCGATACTCCCGATGGGGGCGAATTCAAAGAGGTCTTTGACGTACTTTTCGACGACAAGGGCCGCCGCACGCAGCAAGTGGTTTTTGCTCCGCAGTCCACGCTGCAGCGCATCATGCTGACCCGGGAAGATGAGGACGACTTCGAGAACCGGCTGCCCTTTGTCCTGACCAGCAACGAGATCTCCGAGTACCAGATCCTCTACGTCGGCCAGCAGCGGGAGGATGAACTGCACACCTATGTTTTCGACATCGCTCCCAAGGCCATCGAGAAAGACAGGCGCTACTTTCAGGGGCGAATCTGGGTAGACGACCAGGACTTCCAGATCGTCAAGACCAAGGGCAAGACGGTGCCGGACATTCGAAAGAAAAAAGGCCAGGAGAATCTGTTCCCTGCCTTCACCACCTGGCGCGAGCAGATCGACGGCCGGTATTGGTTCCCGACCTACACCCGCGCGGACGACACGCTGCACTTCAGCAACCAGGATGTGCGCGTGCGCGAGATCGTGAAGTACTCCAATTACAAGCGTTTCGGCTCGGCGGTGAAGATCACCTACGAGGGCCAGGAAGTCAAGAAGTCACCGGAACAGGGTGGCCAGCCGCAAGACCAGCCGAAGCAAGACCAGCAACAAGGCCAACAGAAACAGTAGTTTTGCTGATCGAGCAGCAGTGGTTGAAAGGGCGCGGCTTTCAGCCGCGCCGCAGAGGCGTGGAAGGAGGCGGCTTTAGCCGCTGAGGGAGAACACCCCAGGGCCCTGTAGCCCGCTCTCAACTTCACGCGCCAATCGCCCCTGAAGGGGCTCCACAGTTTTGCCCACCTGCCCCGGGCTCGCGCCCGGGGCTAACATCAGTCGCCCGCTTCGCGGGCTCGTGGTGTCCATTCATTGGGGCGGGCCGAAGGCCCATGTGTCACTCGGAACGACAAAAATAACGGCTTACGCCCGGCGCCGCTGGATCCGTGCCCTTTCAGGATTCGCGGGCAACGGGACAATCAGAAATCGGAAATCGAAGTCCGGAAATTGAAAGGCCGGAATCCGGCCTCAAAAAGAAGCGCCGTAAGTCATTGACCGCGCTCGCTCCTTAGCTTAGGATACCCCTTTTGCACCGCCCTAGTTTGCAGTTCCCGATTTACAGAGCTTGGAGTGCGCAAGTACACTTTCGTTTTACCCCAGCAAGAATCAGGAGGCGCCAGCGGATGGCAGCTGTAGAAGATAAGGTTAAGCAGATCATTGTGGAGCAGTTGGGCGTGGATGAAGGCGAGGTCACCTCGAGCGCCTCATTCGTGGACGATCTCGGAGCCGACTCGCTCGACACGGTGGAACTGGTCATGGCATTCGAGGAAGCATTCGATCTCGAAATCCCCGACGAAGACGCGGAGAAGATCAAGACCGTGCACGACGCGGTGGACTACATCGAGAAGAACGCCAAGGTCGGGAAGTAATCCCAAGTCAACGCCCAACAACGCGCGGCGCTTGTTGGGCCCTAGGGGGGCGGCGCGGCGGGCAGTGTTCGCCCCGTCAGCGTCATGGCAGTGCTTGCCGGTACGCCACCCACTCATCCATGCTTAAGAGGAGTCCCATGGCCGCAGTCGAAGAGAAGGTCAAACAGATTATCGTCGAGCAACTCGGCGTGGACGAAGGCGAGGTGACTGCCACGGCGTCATTTGTCGATGACCTTGGGGCCGACTCGCTGGATACGGTCGAACTGGTGATGGCTTTCGAAGAGGCCTTCGATCTGGAAATCCCGGACGAAGATGCCGAGAAGATCCGCACCGTAAAAGATGCTGTCGAGTACATCGGCCAGCACGCGAAAGGCGGCAAGTAGCTTGGCTCGTCGGGTCGTCGTCACCGGGATCGGTCTCATCTGCGGCGTGGGCAACACGACCGAAGAGGTCTGGACCAACCTGCTCGCGGGCAAGAGCGGCGTCGGTCCGATTACCCATTTTGACGCCACCGAATTCAACTCGCGCATCGCCGGCGAAGTGCGCAATTTCGATCCCCTGAAGTTCATCGAGAAGAAGGAATTGCGCAAGATGGGGCGCTTCATCCACCTGGCAATCGCCGCCGCGGATGAGGCCATGCGCGCCTCCGGACTGAAGGTCACCGCGGAGAACGAGGAGCGCGTGGGCGTCCATATCGGCAGCGGCATCGGCGGCTTCGATGTGATCGAGCGCGAGCACTCGGCCTTGCTGCAAGGCGGGCCACGCAAGATCTCCCCGTTCTTCATCCCTGCCAGCATTGTGAACCTGGCGGCCGGACATGTCAGCATCCGTTGGGGGGCCAAAGGCCCGAACGAGGCCACCTGCACCGCCTGCACCACCAGCGCCCACTCCATCGGCGATGCCTTCAAAATCATCGCGCGTTGCGATGCGGATGTGATGATCGCCGGCGGCGCCGAGGCGGCCATCACGCCCATGGGAGTCGGCGGTTTCGCCGCCATGCGGGCCCTGTCGCAGCGCAACGACGCACCCGAGAAGGCCAGCCGCCCCTGGGACAAGGACCGCGACGGGTTCGTGATCGGGGAAGGCGCGGGCATCCTGGTCCTGGAAGAACTGGAGCACGCCTTGCGGCGCGGCGCCAAACCGCTGGCCGAAATCGTGGGCTACGGCATGAGCGCGGACGCCTACCACATCACCGCGCCGGCCGAGAATGGCGACGGCGGTTATCGCGTGATGCGCAACGCCATCAACGACGCCAAGATCGCGCCCGAGCAGGTGGGCTATATCAACGCGCACGGCACCTCTACCCCGCTGGGCGACAACCTGGAAACGGTGGCGATTAAGCGCTGCTTCGGCGAACATGCTTACAAGCTGGCGGTCAGCTCGAGCAAGTCGATGACCGGACACTGCCTGGGCGCGGCCGGCGGCATCGAGAGCGGGATTACCATTCTTGCGCTGCGCGACCAGATCCTTCCGCCCACCATCAACCTCCTAGAACCCGACGAAGGCTGCGATCTAGATTACGTTCCCAACCAGGCGCGGAAGGCCGACTTCGAGTTCGCCCTGTCGAATTCGTTCGGCTTCGGCGGCACTAACGGCTCGCTCGTCTTCCGGCGGTGGAGTGAATAGTTTTCGCCGCTGATTTGCGCGGATCAACGCTGATCCGAACCAAAAGGCACGCTCTATAGAGCGTGCCTTTGTCTTGCTGGCCTCATTGATTCTTCGCGTCCGTCTCGCCCGCCGCTATGGCGTGCAGAATCAGCGGCATCAGGCCTTTTCTCTTTGCAATCAGCGTTGATCAGCGAAAATCAGCGGCCATTGAGCTTTTCGCTTTTTCGTTCTGAAGTTTAGGTCCGGTTGCTACAATCGAACTTCTCTCAATCCCCATGGTTTGCTGCCGCGCAGTGCCACCGCGCAGCGGTGAACTGAGAGCCGAAAGCTGAAAGCGAGTGCCTATGCCCAACAACCCGCAAGTTTCACCCGACTCCGACACCAAAACCCGGGCCCGCAAGATCAAGTTGCTTCTCTTTGATGTGGACGGGGTGCTGACCGACGGAAAAATCTGGCTGTTCCCGGCGCCCGCAAACGCCACGCAGGCGACCGCCGCCGACCGCGAGCGCCACGGCGACCAGGCGGGATACGGAATCCAGAGTGCGACCATGATGGAAGCCAAGGGTTTCCATGCACATGACGGCACCGCTATTTCCCTGCTCCGGTTGGGCGGCATCAAGACGGGCCTGATCACCAAGCGGGTCTCGGACACTGTGGCGCTCCGCGCCCGCGACCTGAAACTCGATTACGTGTATCAGGGCATAGCCGACAAGCTGGGTGCGTTCGCGGAGATCCTGAAAGCAGAGAGCGTCACGGCGGAGGAAGTTGGGTTCGTCGGCGATGACATTATCGACCTGCCGGTCATGCGACGCTGCGGCTTGGCCGTCGCGGTGGCCAACGCCCGCGAAATCGTGAAAGACGAAGCCCACGTCATCACCGACCATGCCGGCGGCGACGGCGCGCTTCGCGATGCAGTGGAATACATCCTACGAGCGCAGGGCAAGCTGGACGAGATCATCGCGGAGTACATCCAGGAACGCGACTCGAGCGTGAAACAGGGGTGAGCTGCGGGCCGGAAACTCAGCCAAGAGCACCTTCAAATCCCTCGCAACACCAGCGCTGAATTTTTCGATCCGAAGGCGATGCAGTTGCACACCGCGTGCTCGATAGACGCCCGCCGCCCGGCGCTGGGAACGTAATCTAGGTCGCAGTCGGGGTCGGGGAGGTCCAGATTGAGCGTGGGCGGCAGTTGCTGATGGCGCATGGCAATCAACGTGGCCGCAATGCCTGCGGCGCCGCACGCGCCCTGCGGGTGCCCGATCTGCGATTTTAGCGCCGACATCGGCGTGCGCGCCGCGTGGCGCTCGCCTAAAACCAGTTTCAGCGCGCGCGTCTCGATACGGTCATTGAGCTGGGTAGAGGTGCCGTGTAGATTCACGTAGTGGACGTCTTCCGGCTCAATTCCCGCGTCCTCCAGCGCGAGGCCGATGGCGCGCGCCGGCTCTTCGCCGCACTCCATCAGCCGCACCCGGTGAAAGGCCTCGCAGGTCGATCCGTAGCCGACCACCTCGGCATAAACATGCGCGCCGCGAGCCTTGGCGTGCTCGTAATCCTCGAGCAGGAACATCCATGAGCCTTCGCCCAGCACGAAGCCGTCGCGGTCGAGCGAGAAGGGCCGCGAGCCGCGCTCGGGGGCATGGTTCCACGCCGTGGTCACAATCCGCATCAGGGTGAAGCCCTTCAGGATGCCCCAGGTGATCGGCGCATCGGCACCGCCCACCAGCAGCATGGGGAGGGCGCCCATGCGGATCTGCATCAGGGCGTAGCCGAAGGCGTCCGTACTGGAAGTGCAGCCGCTGGTGATGACGTGGCTGAGACCACGGAAGCCGAAACGCATGCTAAGCTCGCTGGACAGCGTGCCCATGGTGCCGTTCGGGATGCAAAACATGCTGACGGCTCTCTGCTGCCCGGAGTACCACAGCCGGAACTGCTCTTCGGAAAAGTCCTGCGCGCCGCCGCCCGTGCCCAGGATCACGCCGATCTGGCGCTTTTCTTCCAACGACAGGGCTTTGGGCTCGATTCCGGCATCGGCGACGGCTTCGGCGCCCGCCGCGATCGCCAGCGGGACCACCCGGGAGACGTGCCTGCGCTCCTGCTCGTCGATCCAGGCCAGCTCGTCGAATTCGGGGATCTCGCCGGCGATCTGCACCGGCAGCGCACTGACATCGAAGCGCGATACGCGCTTGACCCCGCTTTTGCCGGCCAGCACCCCTTGGCAGAATGCCTCCCGGCCAATTCCGTTTGGGCTAACCACGCCCATGCCTGTAATCACCACGCGTCGCATCTCAGGAACTCAGATGCAGCAAACCTGCAGATCGGGTCATTGAAAGCTCAACTGCTTACCTCGGATTTTACGGATGAAGACGGATTTACACGGATAATTCCTAAAGAGAATCCGCGTCGATCGTTCCAATCCGTCAGATCCGCGGTAAGCAGTTTCCTGCTTCGCCGGGTCATAATACTTGTGTGGCGTTGGGCATCTACATCTCGGTCCCGTTCTGCCGGACCAAGTGCAGCTTCTGCAACTTCGCCTCGGATGTCTTCTCGCGCGCGGTGTTTGCCAAATACATAGACCGCATTTGCGCCGAGGTAGCCGCCGCACCCCAAACCCCCGCCGAGATGGGTGGGGAATTTGAGCGGCAGGTGGATTCCATCTATCTCGGGGGCGGCACCCCCACGATGCTAGATTCCGCCGACCTGCAGCGCATCTTCGCCGCGGTGCGCAGCACGTTCAACGTCGCGCCGGATTGCGAGATCACGGTCGAATGTGCCCCGGGAACGCTTACCGATGCTTTGCTGGACGTGCTATTGCGCTGCGGCGTCAACCGTGTGAGCCTGGGCGTGCAGTCGTTCATCGACGAAGAATTACGAAGCGTGGGCCGGTTGCACACGCGCGACAAGACGCTGGATGACATTGCCCGGCTGCGTGTCGCCGGGATTGCGGACCTCAACCTCGACCTGATCGCCGGCCTGCCCCATCAAACTCCCGAGAGCTGGCGCGTGTCTCTCGCGGAAACCATCGCGACCGGCGCGCCCCACGTCAGCGTGTACATGCTGGAGATAGACGAGGATTCCCGCTTGGGACGCGAATTGATCGCCGGCGGGACGCGCTATCACGCGCATTTTGTGCCAAACGAGGAACTTACAGCCGATCTCTACCTGGAGGCCTGTCACACGCTGAATGCAGCCGGCGTCTGCCAGTACGAAATCTCGAACTTTGCCCGTGCGGGTTTGGAGTCGCGCCACAACCTGAAGTATTGGACGCGGCAGCCGTACCTCGGCTTTGGCGTGGACGCCCACTCCATGTTGCCCGCCGCAACCGGCCAGTTTGTAGCGCCGGCGTCTCGCCGGCGGGCTCTACTGCCGTCGCACAAAAGGGTTGCTGGCGAAAACCACGAAGGCGGCAGCCGGCCCTGCGCCTTCACCGCCGACGACGTGGAGGCGGTGCGCTTCGCCACTCCCGACTCGCTGGAGGCCTACCTGGCGGGCGTGCCACTGACGCGAACCATTGTGTACCGCAGCGCCGCCCGCGAAGAGGAATTCTTCCTCGGACTGCGGCTGACGCACGGGGTGGACCTACGCCGGATCGGGATGGAGTATGGCGCCGACGACCTAGGACCAGTCCTCCGCGAGTTGGTGGAGGCTGAGCTGCTGGAGCACGATGGAGATTGGGTCCGGCTGACCGAGCGCGGCCGGCTGCTGTCCAACGAAGTCTTCGCGCGCTTCCTTGCATAACGAGAACCTTTCAACGCGAAGGCACGAAGACGCGAAGGGCTCAGGTTCGAAAAACCTACCACGGAGACACCCTTCGACTTCGCTCAGGGCAGGCTCCGGCACGGAAGAATCGGAAGCCAACAAGAGTGAAACAATTCGTTTTTCTCCGTGTCTCCGTGCCTCCGTGGTGGGTGTTCTTCTTCGCGTCTTCGCGCCTTCGCGTTGAAACCTTCCATCAGCGGCAGGCACGCAAAGCAGCGCGTGCATCTAAGACGCCAGTCGAGGCCATAAAGGTCCGTGCAGCGCTCGTTGCTGCGGAGAGGCGCGGCATGACCATCGAAATCAAGCGTTGCGTGTTCTGTCCGGAGATCCGGCAATGGGCGGGAAGTCTGGTGCAGGCGCTCGAATGGAAGTTCAACCTCAAGCCTAAGCTGCGCATGGCCGGCTGGGGGGTGCTGGTCGTCATAGTAAACGGCCAGACCATCTATTCGAAGCCGAAGAGCGGACCTTTGCCGGAAATGCACGAGGTGATGAGCGTGATCCATTCGATCTGCATTGCCGCGATCGAGGAGCAAGACGCGCGGACCGGCACCCACGGCTGAACCGGCTGCGGAAAATTCGACTCAACGGAGCCTCCCGAGCCCGTACCAGGGTAACTCGAAGCCAGAACTGCCGGCCTTCATCTCTGCATCCAATCCTAAAGTTGAGCTGTTGCGCGGCTCTGCCGCGTGATGGAAACGTGTGTCAGCTAGCGCTCGCGGAAACATTAATTCCGCCATGCTAACGACCAACGACGAAGGACTAACGACCGACGACGAACGACTCGTTGGAGGCATCCGCTTGGATTTTCTGTTCACCGATGAGCAGCAGCAGTTGCGCAAGACAGTGCGCGAGTTCGCCGAGCGCGAGATCGCGCCCCACGTCATGGAATGGGACGAGGGCTCCTGCTTTCCCATGCAGGCTATCAAGGAGCTGGGCAAGCTGGGCTTGATGGGGGCCATCTTCCCGCCTGAGTACGGCGGCGCGGGCATGGGCTATGTCGAGTACGCAACCGCAATCGAAGAGCTGTCGCGGGTCGACGGATCGGTGGGCATCATCGTGGCCGCGCACACCTCGCTCTGCTCGAACCATATTTTCCTGGCCGGTAGCGAGCAGCAGAAGCGCAAGTACATTCCCAAACTGGCAACGGGAGATTTCCTCGGCGCATGGGCGCTGACCGAACCCGGCGCCGGTTCGGATGCGGCCAGCGCCCGAATGACCGCCGTGCGCAAGGGCAACGGCTGGGTGCTGAACGGCACCAAGACGTTCTGCACCAACGGCCACTATGCCGACGTCGTGGTTGTAATCGCGGTAACCGACAGGAGCGCTAGATCCCACGGGCTATCGGCGTTCGTAGTCGAGCAAGGCACGCCCGGCTTTCGTCCCGGCAAGAAAGAAAACAAGATGGGGCTGCGCGCCAGCGACACCTCGGAGCTGATCTTCGAGGACTGTGCCATCCCGCGGGAGAACCTGCTCGGCCAGGAAGGCAACGGCTTTATCGACGCCATGCACATCCTGGACGGCGGCCGCATCTCGATTGCAGCGCTCGCCCTCGGCATGGGCCAGGGCGCCTACGAGGCGGCGCTGAAGTACTCCAAACAGCGCAAGCAGTTCGGCAAGGCGATCAGCGAGTTCCAGGCCATACAGTGGAAGCTGGCGGACATGGCCACCGAGTTGGATGCGGCCCGCCTGCTCACCATGCGCGCGGCTTGGCTGAAGGACAACGGCCGCCCGACCACGCTGGAATCGTCCATGGCCAAGCTGTATGCGGCCGAGGTAGCGGTGAGGGTCGCCAACGAGGGCGTGCAGATCCACGGTGGCTACGGCTTCATCAAGGATTACCCGGCGGAAAAGTTTTACCGCGACGTGAAGCTGTGCACCATCGGCGAGGGCACCAGCGAGATCCAGCGCATGGTGATCGCCCGGCAGGTGCTGAAGGATTAGAGCGGCTCAAACATTCTGGAACGACACTCCTGTGGCACATCCTTCGCTTCGTTCTCTCGACGATTGGGATGCTAATGCGGTACACGTGCTTCTTTGGCCCAAGAATGCCGTCCCTACGGGACTCGGTCGCATTCTCCGCTGTCACCCAGGGCTTGCGCCCTGGGCTACTGTCTGCCGCCCCTTCGGGGCTGACAGGCACCACCCAGAACCCGCGTCCCGGAGCGGCACCCCTGGACCGCGTTGAGCGCCATGATTCACGCCGGGGATCCGTCTCGGGATAATCCGCGGCAATCCGCGTAGGTTTTTCAAAATCTGCGATAAGCTTTTCGGACACGTGAAAACAACACTCCACCCATTCACCGGCATCGCCACCCTGGTCGAGCGCCTTCGCGCGGGCGATGTGCGTGCCCTGGCGCGGGCCATCAGCACGGTTGAAAACCGCACGGCTGAAGCCGTACCGCTGCTGAAGGAGTTGTTCCCCTATACCGGCAAGGCGCGCATCATCGGCTTGACCGGCTCACCGGGCGCGGGCAAGAGCACGCTGGTCGATCATCTGGCGCGCGAATATCGCAAGCGCGGCCAGACCGTGGGGGTGATCGCGATCGACCCAACCAGTCCTTATACGGGTGGCGCCATCCTGGGCGATCGCATCCGCATGCAGTCCAACCAGATGGACCCCGGTGTCTACATCCGCAGCATGGCAACGCGCGGCTCGCTCGGTGGCCTGGCGCGGGCGACGGCGGATGTCACCACGGTGCTCGACGCCAGCGGGCGCGACATCATCCTGATTGAGACTGTAGGCGTAGGCCAAGACGAAGTGGACATCGTGCGCCTGGCGGATGTCACCGTTGTCATTCTTGTGCCGGGCATGGGCGACGACGTGCAAACCATCAAAGCCGGGATCATGGAAATTGCCGACATCTTCGTGATCAACAAGAGCGATCGCGAGGGTGCAGAGCGGGTGGAACGCGAGATCCGCGCGCTGCAGTCGATCTCCACGCGCGCCGATACCTGGGTTCCACCCGTGGTTAAGACCATAGCTACCGAGGGCAAAGGAATCGCAGAACTGGCGGCGGCCATCGACAACTATGAAGCCTATCTGGGCAACGGAGCCGGGCGCGAGAAGCGGATCGAGAACTGGCGGCAGCGGCTGCTGGAGATGTTGCGCGATACGCTTTACGAGCGCGCGCTCCGCGAGTACATGAATGGCAGTGCAGCTCGCGAATACGCCGTCGAGGTTGCCGAACACCAGCGCGATCCCTATTCTCTTGTGGAGCAGATCATTGGCAACGTGGAGAAGCCATAATGTTCAGCATCGACCATCTGGGAATCGCGGTGAAGTCGCTGGAGGCCGGCAAGCAGTTCTACCAGAGGCTCGGTCTGGAGGTCCGTCCCGAGGAAACGGTGGAGGCCGAGCGGGTGAAGTATGCCATGGTGCCCTTGGGCGAGAGCCGCATCGAGTTGCTGGAGCCGACCTCCGAGGACTCGCCCATTGCCAAGTTCCTGGCCAAGCGCGGCGAGGGTTTGCATCATGTGGCGTTGCACGTCACTGACCTGCCACACACGGTGGAAAAGCTGAAGGCGGCGGGCACGAGGTTCGTCACTGACGAGATCAGGAGCGGCGCGGGCGGCCACTCCTACATCTTCGTCCATCCTTCCAGCGCAGGCGGGGTGCTGATTGAGTTGGTGGAAGGTCAGCCTAAAAGCGCCTAGTTCAAAGTACGATTTCTGATTTCTGATTTGGGCCGGTAACTGCTTATCGCGGATTTGCGCGGATTGCGCACGAATCAATACGATTTTTGATTTCTCCCGATCCGCGTAAATCCGTTCCTGATCCGTGTAATCTGTGCCAGTCCGTTCAATCAGAAATCAGAAATCGTCACATCAGAAATTGAAAATGCTTCTTCTTGCCATCGACACTTCGGGCCGTAACGGCAGCCTCGCGCTGACGCGGGCGGACGAGTCTTCGTTTGACGTGCTTGAGGTCGTTCCCCTGGCCGGAGGCACATATTCTGCGGAGCTGATCCCACAGCTCTCGGCGATGCTGGCGCGGCATGGGCTCGGCAAGCAGTACGTCGAAGCTTTCGTGGTGGCCACTGGACCGGGTTCATTCACCGGCCTGCGAGTGGGCATCTCGACCGTGAAAGGCCTGGCGGAGATCTTTGCTCGCCCGATCGCTGCGGTCTCAGTGCTGGAAGTGATCGCGGCGCAAGCGACTTCAACCAATACCTCCCACAGCCAAAACCGGGCAGAGGTGGGGCGCCAACAAACGTCGGCGCCACAGAGAGTCATTGCCGCTCTGGATGCGGGCCGGAAAGAGCTGTATGTCGGCGAGTACGAGGTAGCGAACGCGCAGCCACAAAGCGGGCGTGAGTCCCTGCTGTCCCACGCGGAATTCACCGAGCTGCTGGAGAAAAATCCCGCGGCCGAGTTGATTACGCCCGATGCGGCGGTGTTGGAGTTGGCGAGCATGCACCTCAAGGTGAAGCAAATCGAACCGCCGAACAGCGGAGAGCTTGCGCGCCTTGGCTGGCTTAAGATTCGCTCCGGCGAAACCACGGCGGCCGAGGTGCTGGATGCCAACTATATCCGCCGGTCGGACGCGGAGATCTTTTCAAAGTCCAGCTTCTGAAAACGCTCTCGGCTTTCAGCTGTCAGCTTTCAGTTCGTCTGGTCCAAATTCAGGAAAGCTTACCGCGGATTCTACGGATCAGGAACGAATCTGCGAGGATCAATAAATGCCGATTTAAGAAAAAATAATCCGCGTTGATCCGTGCACGATCCGCGTTGATCCGCGGTAAACATTTGCCAGTCCCAATCAGAAATCATCAATCAGAAATTGAAAAATGGCTTGCACCATGACAATCCGCTTGGCAATGCCGGATGACATCCCGGCGATAATCGCGATCGAGATGCACTCACCGGGAGCCGCGCATTGGCAGGCGGGCAATTACGAGCGCGTCTTCAGCGTTGCTGCTCCGCCGCGGATGGCTCTGGTAGCGGAAGAAGCCGGGCGGGTGATGGGCTTTCTGGTGGCGCAGTGCCTGGGAACGGTGTGGGAGATTGAGAACATTGCCGTCGCGGCGGAGGTCCGCCGGCGCGGGCTCGCCCGGGGACTGGTTTCCGAGTTGATCGACCGGGCACGTGGCGAAACCGCGGAGGCGGTTTTCCTCGAGGTACGCGAATCGAACCTCGGGGCACGCGCGCTGCGAGGATCAATAAATGCCGATTTAAGAAAAAATAATCCGCGTTGATCCGTGCACGATCCGCGGAGATCCGCGGTAAACATTTGCCAGTCCCAATCAGAAATCATCAATCAGAAATTGAAAAATGGCTTGCACCATGACAATCCGCTTGGCAATGCCGGATGACATCCCGGCGATAATCGCGATCGAGATGCACTCACCGGGAGCCGCGCATTGGCAGGCGGGCAATTACGAGCGCGTCTTCAGCGTTGCTGCTCCGCCGCGGATGGCTCTGGTAGCGGAAGAAGCCGGGCGGGTGATGGGCTTTCTGGTGGCGCAGTGCCTGGGAACGGTGTGGGAGATTGAGAACATTGCCGTCGCGGCGGAGGTCCGCCGGCGCGGGCTCGCCCGGGGACTGGTTTCCGAGTTGATCGACCGGGCACGTGGCGAAACCGCGGAGGCGGTTTTCCTCGAGGTACGCGAATCGAACCTCGGGGCACGCGCGCTGTATGAAAAGCTGGGATTCGTACTAACCGGGCGGCGGCGGGAGTACTACCGTGCCCCCGTCGAGGACGCCGTTCTTTACACCTTTTCCTTTTCTTCGCCTCGAACGGAAACCCGACTAAAACCGGGAAATGTCAGTTGATAAGGGCCGGGGGGTGTGCTAGTTTTCATAGTCTGTTAACACAAAAGCCGCACCTCGGAGGTCGTACTGGATGGCAACTCAGTTTCGGGATCAACTCCTCGCCAGCAATGACGAATTTCGACGTCTAGTCCAGGAACATACGCAGTACTCCCAGCGCCTCGAAAATCTGATTGAGAAGAAATTCTTGTCAGACGACGAGAAGTTGGAAGAGGTACGTCTGAAAAAGTTGAAACTGCGGCTGAAAGATCAAATGGAACATTTGGAACGGCAGTATCGCGCGCAGCACAGCGTGGCGTAAAGCCGACCCAAGTTGCACCCCAGCAGCCCATACCAGGCTAGCCGGGAACCTCATTGAACTCGGCCCCCGGCTCCATGCCGGGGGTTTGTGTTTTTGGCGGTACTTGCTGCCGCCGAGTGCGCACTCGGCGGCGAACAGGTTTTTAATGCGAAATCGGTTCGGGTCTTGGCCAGCGGGCTTCGATTACGGTACCGATACCGCCACGAGGCCGGAAGTCACCGTGGACGACCGCCCAGACGGGATTGGCGGAGCGAACCACATCTTCCAGAACGCGGTTGACGATGTTCTCCTGGAAAATGCCCAGGTTGCGGTAGGCGAACAGATACTCCTTCAGCGACTTCAGTTCCAGGCAGCGCTGGTCGGGCATGTACTTGATGGTGAGCAGGCCAAAATCGGGCAGGCCGGTTTTGGGGCAAACGGAGGTAAATTCCGCAACCTCAATCACGATTTCGTAGGCAGGAAACTGATTGGGCCAGGTTTCAATTTCCGGCAGGGGCTTCTCCAGGCCTGCGGCGGCATGCTCGTCGGTGTAGCGGCGCTGCGGTTCGCTCATGGTTCTCTATTGTAAACAGGGTGGAAGTTTCTATCGTAGGCGGCCAGGAAAGGCGGGCGTCGCGCCGGCAACTCCCGCCTTTCCGAGCATGTCACAAGAGCGTGTGACAGGATGTAATCTTTTTGTAAACCAATTGCCGGTGTGAGTCATCTCACCTGGCACCGCCCCCCTATGGCGGCGAAGGATACGCATTCTGGTGAGCACCCTATAGGGTGAAAGGGAAAGCACGCATGGCCCGCAATCAGCTTGGGCGCAGCTTAACCGGAGGCCCAATGCGCCGGACCCCAACCAGCGGCCGCCCCGGCGGGCAGGGCGTCCCGAGCCCTAGAGATCCCTCGCGCCGGTTGCCGAGCCCGGCTCATCAGCCGGGAATTCAGCGCCGGTTTTCGCAAAACATTCTTGCCGTGCTGGTGTTTATCGTCCTAATGGCGCCCTTGGGGCGCGCCCAGAATTCGATCAACGATGTCCATGTGGAGCCGCCCCCGGATGCGATGGCGAATCCCGAGCTGGCCATCGATCCAGCGCTGAAGACGCATACCAGGCCGATCGTGCGCGACGTAGACCTGGTGCTGGTGCCGGTGACGGTCACCGACCCGATGAACCGTCTGGTGACCGGCCTGGACAAGGGAAATTTCGAGGTGTTCGAGAGCTCGAAGCAGCAGGAGATCCGGAACTTCTCCAACGAAGACTCCCCCATCTCGCTGGGCGTGATCTTCGACATGAGCGGCAGCATGAAGGACAAGATCGACAAGTCCCGGGAGGCGGTAGCGGAATTCTTCAAGACCGCCAATCCGCAGGACGAGTTCTTCGTGATTGGCTTCAACGATAAGCCGGAGTTGCTGGCGGACTTCACCGAGTCTACGGAGGACGTCCAGAATAAGCTGATCTACGCGGTGGCCAAGGGACAAACCGCGCTGCTCGATGCGGTGTACCTGGGCATCCACAAGATGCGCCAGGCACGGCACCAGCGCAAGGCATTGCTGATAATCTCGGATGGCGGCGATAACCATAGCCGGTATACCGAGGGCGAGATCAAGAGCCTGGTCAAGGAAGCGGATGTGCAGATTTTTGCTATCGGCATCTTCGCTCAATCTCCCCCGACGGAAGAGGAGCGGCTTGGGCCATCACTGCTGTCTGAGATCACGGAGGTGACCGGCGGGCGCACCTTCACCATCGACAATCCGAAAGAGCTTTCGGACGTGGCCACCAAGATCGGAATTCAGCTACGCAACCAATACGTGCTGGGGTACCGTCCAAAGAATGCTGCGCACGACGGCAAGTGGCGGAAGATCAAAGTCAAATTGCGACCGCCCAAAGGTTTGCCTTCACTGCATGTGTATGCGAAAACGGGATACTATGCTCCATCTGAATAAACGAATTCTGATCCCTTGGACTGTGTTCCTGGGACTAACTGTCTCCCTATGGGCGCAGAACGCACCCGTTCAGCAGCCTCAGCAGGGGCAGAACAACGGCGGCATGATCGAGCCGCTGCCCGACACCCAGCAGCCAGCCAATGCGGATAAGGGTTCTGTCCCGCCAGTGGCGAACCAGCCTGCGCCCGGACAGCAGGGGCAAAATAATGGCGGCATGATCGAGCCGCTGCCCGACACCCAGCAGCCCACCGATGCCGATCGCGAGGAAGTCCCCCCAGTTCGGACTGCCCCGCCCAACCAGCCGGGCGACACCGTCCAGGTGCCTGCGGGCAAGAGCCCGGACGCCGAGAACAACGGCGTCTACGTGTTCAAGAAGCAGGTGGAAGAGGTCGTCCTGCATGCGACGGTGGTGGATGACCGGCAGCGGCTGGTGACCAATCTCGACCGCAGCGCCTTCACGGTTTACGAAGACGGGGCGCAGCAGGCTATCACGTCCTTCCGGCATGAAGATATCCCGGTGTCGATCGGGGTCGTCATCGACAACTCGGGGTCAATGCGCGACAAGCGTCCGGCGGTGAATCAGGCGGCGATCAACCTGGTGAAAGCAAGCAATCCGCAGGACGAGGTGTTCATCGTCAATTTCAATGACGAGTACTACCTCGACCAGGACTTTACCTCGGAGATCCCAAAGCTGCAGGAAGGCCTGTACCAGATCGATGCGCGCGGCGGCACGGCGCTCTACGATGCCCTGGTTGCCTCCGCCGACCACCTGAAGAAGAACGGCAAACTGGACAAGAAGGTGCTGCTGGTAGTCACCGATGGCGAGGACAATGCCAGCCGCGAGTCGCTGGAACAGGCAGTCCGCCGCCTCCAGGCGGAAAACGGTCCCACGGTGTACACCATCGGGCTGCTGGGAGACGATGGTCACGTGAAGCGCGCCAAGCGGGCGCTGCAAGAGGTCGCCGAGGGTACCGGCGGGGTGGCATTCTTTCCCAAGAACGTGAGCGAAGTGGATGCGATCACCCGCATGGTCGCCCACGACATCCGGAATCAGTACACCATCGGCTATAAACCGTCACGCCCGCGGTCGCAGGGCGGTTTCCGGACGGTGAAGGTCGAAGCCCGCGCCCACGGTTACGGCAAATTGCAGGTACGGACGCGCAGCGGCTACTACGCAGGGCAGGAGCGGGCTTCAAAGTAATCCATTGCCAGGCAGTATTTTGCGCTCAGCCCGGCCGCGTGCCGGGCTTTTTCCTTCTCCATCAATGATTGTTACCGCAGTCGCACATGGGATGAGACATCCCATTGGCGTGCGTGCTTATTTTCAGGGCAGATGAGCCGCGGAGCGGCGGAAGATGGTAGCCCACGCTGCCGGTGCCGACACTGCTACAATGTCTGTGAATGATGATGGTCACAATTCGGTCACAATCGGCAAAGTAGCTGATGTGGCGTAACCTGTTGATTTGATTTGTGGCCCCGTAGCTCAACTGGATAGAGCATCAGACTTCGGATCTGAGGGTTGGGGGTTCGACTCCCTCCGGGGTCGCCATACTTCTATCCCCGATGCGCAAGCTTGGCGCGCATGGGGGGACCTTGGTAATTTACCTTGGTACCGATGGCCTTCGGTTTTGGCTTCCTGGATAGGGTCTATACCTTAGTCCGATCTGCGGATGATTCATTTAGCCAGCCTCTACCCACTGTGGCCGCTTTTTGCAAACAATTTTTGCCAAATGTGAGTCATACGTCATTGACCCGGCGATTGCGCTCATGGTATTTTTCGGCCATCTAGCGCAATCCATCTTTTTCATTTGTTGAGGGGGTTGGGGTGCGCTGACTTTTGGAGGCGCGGCCAAACGCCGGGGGAGACTTCGGTGCAGCCGGGAACATAGGTTCGCGGCACTCTCAGCTTTCCAGCCTTTGACGTGGAAGCGCGTCTTCGGGGTTCCGCCCCAACCGTGAACACGGTGCCGACACCTGTTTTCGGTCCCCTAACAAGCACAACGTGCTTGCTGGGAACCACTTACGGGTCTGACGCTGCGTTCCATGCGGTACGGGACCTTAAAGATACGAATCGTTTGAGACATGGAGGGAATAATATGTTAGCTCGCCTCATGACGAGCCTTGGCCGTCCGAGCAGGATCCTTGCGGGTCTGTTCGCGGTTCTAGTGCTGCATGCCAGCGCCTTCGCGGAAGAAGCTGCGGGAGAAGCCGCTCTTAAGCTCCCCGACCTGTCGTCCGTCAGCTTTTTTGGCCAGCCTGGCAATAAGCTGTTGATGATCGGTCTTGTTTTCTGCGCCTTTGGCCTGCTGTTCGGTCTCGCCATTTACAAGCAGATCCAGAAGCTTCCCGTGCACGAATGCATGCGGGAGATCTCGGAGCTGATCTACGAGACCTGCAAAACCTACCTGCAGACCCAGGGCAAGTTCATCATGCTCCTGTGGGTGTTCATCGCCGCGGTCATCGTGCTGTACTTCGGCGTGCTCTCCCCGGTGCCCGGCAAGCCGCTCGGCGTGACCTTGCCGATTATCATTGCGTTCTCCCTGGTGGGCATTGCCGGCAGCTACGGCGTGGCCTGGTTCGGCATGCGCATCAATACCTTTGCCAACTCGCGCACTGCGTTCGCGGGCCTGGAGGGCAAGCCCTATCCGGTCTATGCCATTCCGCTGAAGGCTGGCATGAGCATTGGCATGATGCTGATCAGCGTCGAGTTGCTGATCATGTTGTTCATTCTGCTCTTCGTCCCCGGCGACTATGCCGGCCCGTGCTTCATCGGCTTCGCCATCGGCGAGTCGCTGGGCGCGGCCGCGCTCCGTATCGCTGGCGGCATCTTCACCAAGATCGCCGACATCGGTTCCGACTTAATGAAGATCGTCTTCAAGATCAAGGAAGACGATGCGCGTAACCCGGGCGTCATCGCCGACTGCACGGGTGACAACGCGGGCGACTCGGTCGGACCTTCGGCCGACGGCTTTGAAACCTACGGCGTCACCGGCGTGGCGCTGATCACCTTCATCCTGCTTGCGGTGAAAGACCCGACCGTGCAGGTCCAACTGCTGGTCTGGATCTTCGTCATGCGCATCATGATGTTGATCGCCAGCGCTGCCGCTTACTTCCTGAACGAAGGCGTCACCAAGGCGAAGTACGGCAACGCCGACGAGATGAACTTCGAAGCGCCCCTGACCTCGCTGGTCTGGGTCACCTCGATCATCTCCATCATACTGACCTACGTCGTCTCCAAGTTGATGGTTCCCACCCTCGCCGGCGATCCCACCCTCTGGTGGAAGCTGGCCAGCATCATCTCCTGCGGCACGTTGGCCGGCGCGGTTATCCCCGAACTGGTCAAGGTGTTCACTTCCACGGAATCGCGCCACGTCCAAGAGATCGTGACCTCAGCCGAACAGGGCGGCGCCTCGCTGGGCATCCTGGCGGGCTTTGTGGCCGGCAACTTCTCCGGCTACTACCTGGGCGGTTCCATGGTCATATTGATGTCGATCGCGTATATCGTCAGCACCCACGGTCTGGCTGCCCTGATGCTCGCTCCTGCCGTGTTCGCCTTTGGCTTGGTAGCCTTCGGCTTCCTTGGCATGGGCCCGGTGACCATCGCGGTAGACTCCTACGGTCCGGTTACCGACAACGCGCAGTCCGTCTACGAGCTGTCGATGATCGAGACGGTTCCCGGAATCGAAGCTGCCATCAAGAAGCAATACGGCTTCAAGGTGAACTTCGAGCGCGCCAAGTACCTGCTGGAGGCCAACGATGGCGCCGGCAATACCTTCAAGGCCAGCTCCAAGCCAGTGCTCATCGGTACCGCCGTGGTTGGCGCTACTACCATGATCTTCTCGATCATCATGTCGCTGACCCATGGTTTGACCGTGGACGTGAACAAACTCTCGCTGCTCCATGCGCCCTTTATGCTCGGCCTGATCACCGGCGGTGCCATGATCTACTGGTTCACCGGCGCTGCCACTCAGGCGGTGAGTACTGGCGCGTATCGCGCGGTGGAGTTCATCAAGGCCAACATCAAGCTGGACACCTCCGAGAAGGCGTCGGTCGCCGACAGCAAGAAGGTTGTGGCCATCTGCACCCAGTACGCGCAGAAGGGCATGTTCAACATCTTCCTTGCGGTGTTCTTCGGCACCCTGGCGTTCGCTTTCGTGGAGCCGTTCTTCTTCATCGGCTACCTGTTCTCGATTGCGATCTTCGGCCTCTACCAGGCGATCTTCATGGCCAATGCCGGCGGCGCCTGGGACAATGCTAAGAAGGTGGTGGAAGTCGAACTCGACGCCAAGGGCACTGAGCTGCATGCTGCCGTCGTGGTGGGCGACACCGTGGGCGATCCGTTCAAGGACACCTCCTCGGTGGCCATGAACCCGGTCATCAAGTTCACGACCCTGTTCGGGCTGCTCGCTGTCTCCCTGGCGGTGAAGCTCACCGCGAGCAGCGCCCTGCTCGCCCACGGGCTGGCTCTCGGCTTCTTCTTGGTGTCGTTCATATTCGTGTACCGTTCGTTCTACGGCATGCGGATTGAGGGAGCTGTGTCGGCGCACGCCAAGAAAGGCGCCGCTGCCCGCGCCCATTAACCAACAGAAACAAATTGCTCCAACTAGGAACGCCATCCGGGAAACCGGATGGCGTTTTTTCTGTCACGACGCACGCTCCAACAGTGTGCCCGGTTGCTCGCCCGTCTCCCTTGATATAATCGCGCGGCTAAGCTCATGAATCTTCAATCTCCGATTCCCGACCTGCCCGCGGCGGGGGAGCGTCACTTCCTCCGCATGATCGACGTGCTCCAGGACTGGCGCCTGGACGCCTTCGAGTTCCTGCGCCGCGACGTGCCCAAGATTGTCGTCGTCGTCCTCATCTCGTTTGTCCTGGTGCGCCTGCTCAAGGCGGTCACGGAGCACTTGTCGAAGTTCAGCCGTACCGAGACGGTACCCGGCACCATGCGCTCGCAGCAGTTGCGCACCATGGCCAGCGTCATCCACGGCGTAGGGTTGTTCCTGATCCTGTTCGTTGCCACCCTGATGATCCTGCAGACGCTGGGGATCAACATGGGACCGCTGCTCGCCAGCGCGGGCGTGGCCGGCTTGGCCATCGGCTTTGGCGCACAGACCCTGGTCAAAGACGTGATCACCGGCTTCTTTATCCTGATGGAGAACCAATATGACGTCGGCGACGTGGTAAAAATCGCCAGTGTCACCGGTACGGTCGAGAAGATGACCCTGCGCCGCACGGTTTTGCGCGACGCGGACGGCAGCGTGCATGCCGTGCCCAACAGCCAGATCAGCGTCGTCTCCAACCTCACCCGCGACTGGACCCAGCTCAGCCTGCACGTGGCCGTCGATTACAAGCAAAATAGTGACGAGATCGTGGAACTGCTCAAGGAAGTGGGCGTGGAGCTCCAGAACGACCCCGCGTTTAGCAACGCCATCGTGGCCGCGCCCGATGTGCCGGGAATCGAGCGGGTCGCGGCTGGCGAGGTGGATTACCTGATGCTGGTCAAGACGAAGCCGGGCAAGCAGTACGCCGTCAGCCGCGAACTACGCCGCCGGATCAAGCTCTGCTTCGAGCAACACAACATCCAGCCCGGCGGTCCTGCGCGGCTATACGTGGTGGACACTCCCGCGCAGCCGAAGTAAGAGTCGTTAGTCGTGAGCCATTGGTCGCAGATCGTTGGCCATGGATCGTTCGCCTTTTCGTCGCTCGTCGTTGGTTGTTTTTCGTTCTTCAATTCCGAGTCCCGGAGGGACGGCGCTCTTGCGCCCGGCTACGTCTGCCGCGCCTCCCAGGGAGCGCGCGTCAACACCTTGCTGCTAAGCCCCGGCTTCACCAGCAAAGACTGGAACACCTGCAGTTTTCCCTCCGAGAAGCGCAAGGCCGAACCCGCCATGAAGAGCCGCCACAGGCGGTAGGTCTTATCGTCGGTTGCCGCGCGCGCCTCCTCGGCATGGGCTTCCAGGCGGCGGAGCCAATGAAACAAGGTCAGCGCATAGTGTTCCCGCAGATTGTGGCAGCTCCGCAGCTCGAAGCCGGCCATCTCCGCGGCGCCCAAAATTTCATAGAGCGGCTCCAGTTCTCCGTCGGGAAAGACGTAGGCATCCGAGAAGGAAGCGGGCGGGTGAGCCGGCTCGGAGACCAGCCGCGAAATGCCGCTATTGACGAAGGCTCCTCCGGCCGGGAGCAGCCCCCAAACGCGGCTGAAATACTCGCGCAACTGCTTAGCGCCGACGTGTTCCACCATGCCGATGCTGGTGATCTTGTCAAACGAGGCCTGCGGGTCCAAGTCCCGGTAGTCGCGAATCTCCACCCGGCAACGCTCCTGCAGGCCGGCCTGGCGAATACGCTCGCGCGCCAGCTCCGCCTGACGTTCGCTCAAGGTGATCCCCAGCGCCTCGACCCCAAACTGCTGCACGGCGTAGAGAATCAGCCCGCCCCAGCCGCAGCCGATATCCAGCAACCGGTCGCCCTTGCGCAAGTCAAGTGCGCGGCAGATGCTCTCCAGCTTGTGCGTCTGTGCGCTGTCGAGATCCTCATCCGGCCGGGCAAAATAACCCGAAGAATAGATCATCTGGCGATCGAGAAAGAGCGCGTAGAAATCATTCGACAAATCGTAGTGATAGCGAATGGCCGCTCTATCACGGTCCTTGGAGCGAAGTTTTCCCGTGAGCTGAGGCCCGCCCCGAGCAGTGACTGGAACTTCCTGCGGCAGCCGCCGCAGTAGCGAGCGCAGGCGCAGGCGTTCGCGCAGCCCGTACCGCTGGGCGATCAATCTTTGCCCCAAGCGCACTGCCGACTCGACGTCGCCTTCGATATCGCAGTCGTCATAAAGGTAAGCTTCGCCGAGGCTGACTTCGGTCGGCGCCTCGAACATGCGCCGCAGCACACCAGGGCTGTGAATGAACAGCGTGAAGCGTGCCGGATGGCCGGCAGTTGCGGGGATCACCGCGCTATTCCACAGCCGCACGGCAAAGCTGCGCGGGTGGACGCCCGCGAGCAGAGCATCGAGCAAGGCCAAACTGGTCTCTGCGTCCGGACCGGGGAGGGGACGGGGCACAACCGACATGGGTATCTCCGCTTGAAAGCGCTTGATTCCAGGAAACCGCCCAGTAAATATCCCCCGGCAGAGCCGGGGGCTTTAGGATGTGAGCCGCTCAAAGCGGCTGAGCGGGGTCGCTAACGCGGCCCCGACATTCTTGGCCACCTGAAGGTGGCCCCTTCAGCGCCACATGTTCAACTGATCCAGGCGCTTGTCCTCTTCCTCCTGCGTGCGGATGTACTCTCGGATCGATGTCTCGTCCCGCCCGACCGTCGACACAAAGTATCCCCGCGCCCAGAAACTCTGCCCTACAAAATTCTGTTTCCGCCCTCCGTACACTCGCGCCAGATGAATCGCACTCTTCCCTTTCATAAACCCAACCACCTGCGCCACCGCGTACTTCGGCGGGATCGATATCAACATGTGCACGTGGTCCGCCAGCAGATGCCCTTCCTCAATCCGGCTTTCCTTCTGCTCCGCCAGTTTGCGGAACACCTCTCCCAAATACTTCCGCAACTCCCCATACAACGCTTTCCGCCGGCCCTTTGGGATAAACACCACATGGTATTTGCACTCCCATTTCGAGTGGCTTAAGCTTTCATACTCGTCCATCCAGTTTCTCCTTTGCGTGTGCTTCGCGGCTCACGCCAGGAGTTTCTTGGATGGACTCCCGTATCTGTCAAACTTCGCGTGCCTCCCCGGCAGAGCCGGGGGAACTCCCATTTCATTAGGATGCAGCCGCCGAATCCCGGTCTGCCTCAATTAGCCGTCAGCCATCAGCCGTCAGCTCTCGGTTTTCGGCTTCGGGAAAATGATTGGCGGTGGTCATTTCGCGCGAAGTTGAAGAGCGCGGCGCAGGAAGACTTGGAATCTACGCAGATGAACCCTGATTCTTTCTTTTCCGAATCAGCGTTCATCAGCGTGGATCAGCGGCAACTCGGCAGGTTTCGGCGAACCTCACACTCAGTCCCTGACTGTCCTATTTCCCACGCTGATATGTGCCCATCAGTTCCGCCTTGCCCACGATGTGGCTTTGCATGGCTGCTTCCACATCTTTCTTCTCCGCCCCTGGAGGCAAGCTAAGCGGGGTATCGAGCGCATAGAGCCGGAAAAAGTAGTGATGCGTGCCGGAAGGAGGACAGGGGCCGCCGTAGCCGATTTTCTTGAAACTGCTGCGCCCTTGCAGGCCGCCGGCGGCGGATTCTGTCTTGGGTACCGCCTCGGGCAGGCTTCGCGTCGCGGCGGGAAGGTTATAGATTACCCAGTGGACCCAGTCGCCCACCGGGGCATCGGGATCGTCGAAGATCAGCGCCAAGCTCTTGACTCCTTGGGGTGGATCGCTCCAGCGCAACGGCGGAGAAACATCCGCTCCTTCGCAACTGTACTGCCGGGGGATGGGCTGGCCCTGGGCAAAGGCGGGGCTTTCGAGCTTCAGTGGGTTGGTTTGGGCTTGTCCCGGCCAAGCCGGCAGCCCAATTAGCAGCAAAACGCCGGCAAGCAAGAAAACGGACTTCACCGACATCCTCACCCCCATTCCGACGAACGACAGCCGGCGGTTTTGCACAGCCGCGTCTCGGGCTATTGCGATTAGGTGTATAGTACCGCACTGCGGTAATGACATTCAGGAGGAGGTAATTCGCATGGCAACCCCTCAGCTGTTGGCGCAGGATGTCTTCAGCTATCTCAGACCTGAACAAATCAATGTCATTCACAACGCCTCGGAAATCCTGGAGCGCAAAGCCGGCCAAGTGGTGTACCACCAGGGAGACAAGGCCAAATACCTATATGTCGTGCTGGAGGGCGAGGTGGCGCTTCGCTTGCCCGGCAAACAAGGCCTCAGCATTCTTATTGAATCGCTGGGTCGAGGCGCCATTTTCGGCGCAAGTGCCAGCCTTGAACCTGGGACCTACATGCTGACCGCCCAATGCATGGCAGATTCCAAGATCCTGAAAATCGAGAGCGCCGCCTTGCGGCGCATGACAGATGACGATTGTCGAATGGGATACGCCATTCAACGGCGCATCTCTGATATCTATTTCAAGAGATACACCGAAACCATGCAGAAACTGCAGACCATCGTGATGAGCATCCCGCTGGAGGCTCATTAGCGAAGCGCGGCAGATTCTGCACCGCCTGACTGCCACAATTTTTGTCGTGCAGGCAAGGGCTGAGTCCAAGGATTTTCGACCAGTCCCCATCCAATGGTCACCCCGACAAGCACTATGCGTTTGTCGGGGTTTCACTTCGTTCGCCTCGCAGTTACTTTGCAAAAATGACAAGAACAACGGATTGAGAAGGACCTAAGCGGATTTTCTCCGCCTCGCGCCTTAGCGGCTTCGCGTTGGATTTTCCTGCGCTCTCTGTTATAAGCGGCTAGGTGCTCCCACAACTGCAACCCGCCTACGACGATCAGGATCGCAGATTCGCGGCCGCGCGCGGCATTCTGCTGGATGCCATCGAGCAGAAGGCATTTCCCGCGGCAGCGACGGCGATCACGCATCGGGGACGTCTAGTCGCGCTGAAAGGGCTGGGTCGCTTCACCTACGAGCGAATCTCGCCGACGGTGCAAGCTGACACAATCTTCGACCTGGCATCGGTGTCCAAGGTGGTCGCAACCACCACCATGGCGATGCTGCTGTATGAACGCGGCCAACTCGATCTGGAGGCCGCATTGGCCGGCGTGGTTCCGGAATTCAAGGGGGCGGATCCGCGCCGTCTGGACGTGACCATCCGCATGCTGCTGGCGCATTCCTCCGGGCTGCCCGCCTACGAACAACTGTTCCTGAGGGCACCCAGCCGCGAGGATCTGCTGCGTGCCGCGGCGCAGGTGCCGCTCATGGCGGATCCCGGTTCGCGCGCCGTGTACAGCGATATCGGATTCATCCTGCTCGGCCATGCCCTGGAACGGATTGCGGACGAACCCCTCGATTCGTTCTGCCGGCGCGAAGTCTTCGGTCCGCTGGCCATGGCGCAGACCACGTACTGTCCGCCCCAGGAGTGGCGGCACCGGATCCCGCCCACCGAGGAAGATCGCACCTTCCGCCGCCGCGCCATCCAGGGCGAGGTGCAGGACGAGAACGCCAGCGTCTTGGGCGGGGTGGCGGGACACGCCGGAGTTTTCGCTCCTGCCGAAGATGTCGCACGATTTGCCGCGTGCATGCTCGCCGGTGGAGCGCCCATCCTGCGACCAGACACGGTAGAGTTGTTTACGAAGCGCGATAACAGGACTACTTCGCGCGCTCTGGGTTGGGACACGCCCTCCCAGCCGTCGCAATCGGGACGCTACTTCTCTTCCCGCGCGTACGGACATCTCGGCTATGCAGGGACTTCCTTGTGGATCGATCCCGAGCGGGAGCTCTCCGTCACTCTGCTGACCAATCGCACCTGGCCGGATCGCAAACCGCAGGCGATCAAGCAGGTTCGACCCGCCTTCCATGACGCGGTGATTGAGGCCCTGGGCGTTTAGAGCAGGTAGTCGTAGCGCCGGCGTCTCGCCGGCGCTACACCACGTACTAGCTGGCGCTCACATCCACGGGAGTGGCGTATTTGCGAGGACGCCGGTTCGACTGCAGGATCTTCTTCCGCAGGCGCAGCGACTTCGGCGTGATCTCGACGTACTCGTCCTCGGCAATGAACTCGATGGCCTGCTCCAGGTTGAGTGCCCGGAAGGGGACGAGACGAATGGCATCGTCGGCCGTGGACGATCGCATATTCGTCAGCTTCTTCTCGCGCACGCAGTTCACGTCGATGTCGTTGTCGCGCGAGTTTTCGCCGATGACCATGCCCTCGTAGACTTCCGTGGCGGGGCCTACGAACAACTCCCCGCGCTCCTGCAATCCCCACAGAGCATACGCGGTAGTCGATCCGCCGCGATCCGCCACCAGCGCCCCAGTGGGCCGATGCTGGATCCCCCCCTGCCATTCCATGTATCCGTCAAACAGCGAATTCATCACGATGGTCCCGCGGGTGTCGGTGAGCAGCTCGCTGCGCAGGCCGATCAAGCCGCGGCTGGCCACGCGGAACTCGATGCGCACCCGGCCATAGCCGTGGTTGTGCATCTTCTGCATCTCGCCTTTGCGGGTGCCGAGCTTCTCGATCACCACGCCGATGAACTCTTCCGGGATGTCGATGGTGAGGTGCTCGACCGGTTCCATGATCTTGCCGTCGATCGTCTTGGTAACAATCTCCGGCATGCCCACCATGAGTTCGTAGCTTTCACGACGCATCATCTCGATCAGGATGGCCAATTGCAGTTCACCGCGGCCCATCACCTTGAACGAGTCGGTGGAGGCGGAGTCTTCCACGCGTATGGAAACATTGGTCAGCAGCTCTTTCCCCAGCCGCTCGCGCAGGTTGCGCGAGGTGACGTACCGCCCTTCCCTTCCGGCAAAGGGCGAGGTGTTCACCGTGAACTGCATGGCGATGGTCGGCTCGTCGATCACAATCGTGGGCAGCGGCGTGGGATTCTCAAAATCGGTGATGGTTTCGCCAATGGTGATGCCGGCCACGCCCGCGACGGCAACGATATCGCCGAGATCGGTCTGTTCAATGTCGGTGCGCTTCAGGCCGTCGAAGGAGAACAGCTTGGTGATCTTCACCTTCTGCAGCGAGCCATCCAGCTTGGCAATGCCCACCTCTTCGCCGGTTCGTAGGGTTCCGTTGAAGACGCGCGCAATCGCCAGCCGTCCCAGGTAGTCGCTGTAATCCAGGTTGGCGACCAGGATTTGCAGCGGTCCCGCGGCATCCCCGGCAGGTTCGGGAATGGTGTTCACGATCGCGTCGAAGAGCGGCTGCAGGTTCTGCCCGGGCTGGTCGCCATCGGTGCTCGCGGTGCCAAGCTTGGCATTGGTGTAGAGCACCGGAAAATCGAGCTGCGACTCCTCGGCTTCAAGATCGATGAAGAGGTCATAGATCTCGTTGAGCACTTCCTGCGCGCGCGCATCGGGGCGATCGATCTTGTTGATCACCACAATGGGCGGCAGCTTGGCTTCCAGCGCCTTGCTGAGCACGTAGCGGGTCTGCGGCAGAGGACCTTCGCTGGCATCGACCAGCAGCATGACTCCGTCCACCATCTTCAGGGCGCGCTCGACTTCCCCGCCAAAGTCGCTGTGGCCGGGCGTGTCCACGATGTTGATCTTCATCTCGTGATAGAAGACGGCAGTGTTCTTGGCGAGGATGGTGATGCCGCGCTCGCGCTCCAGGTCGTTGGAGTCCATCACGCGCTCGATCAATTCCTGGTTGGCACGAAAGACGCCGCTCTGCCGGAGCATGGCGTCTACCAACGTCGTCTTGCCGTGGTCCACGTGCGCGATGATGGCGATATTGCGAATTCCCTTGTTCAAACTTGCCTTCCCTCTCCGGTTGTCCCTTGACGACAGCGAACCTCTAGCTTCGCAGTTGTTTCCCAGCACACCGGTTGTCCCGGGAAACGCCAATCCGATGGATCGCTGAAATCGCGGCGGCAGAGATGCGCCGCAAATAAGGACAGCGAGGCGTGTTATTCAGTTTACTAGAAAACTAACCCAAGCCATCTCCCAATGACCCGCAACTCGGCTCCTATCATCGTCCCGCCTGTAAAGCCTGAAGGATGCCGGTCAGCAGCATGGCGGGCGTAGGCGGGCAACCCGGCACGTAAGCATCGACGTGGATCACCTGATCCACCGCTCCCACCACGGCGTCGCTTCCCGCGAAAATTCCGCCGCTGCAACCGCATGCTCCGACGGCAACTACCAGCTTCGGGGAGGGCGTGGCTTCGTAGGTGTGCTTCAGGGCCTCAGCCATGTTGCGGGTCACGGGTCCGGTGACCAACAGCATGTCGGCGTGTTTGGGCGAGGCGACAAAGTGAATCCCAAAGCGCTCAAGGTCGTAATAGGGGTTGGTCAAGGCGACGATTTCGCCTTCACAACCGTTGCAGGAACCGGCATCGACCTGGCGGATATTCAGCGCCCGGCCAAGCAGCTCGCGAATCTCATTGCCGGCTTGTTCTGGCGCGAGCTGGTCCGTAGGAATCTCAGTTCCGCTGTCGACATCCCACCGCCGGATCAAGCCAGCCTTGCGAAACACCGCAGCAGGCCAAGCTTTCGGCCACAACGAACGCCCCTTGGCTCACCTCCACGCACTGCCCGCAGCCGGTACATTCGCCGTAGTTCATGATCAGGTGCGTGTTGCCTTCCCGGCTCTCCAACTGGAGGGCAGAGGTGGGACAGGCATCCACCGCAGCCTGCGCCAGCGCCTTGGTCAGCAGCTTGGGCTGCACCTCAGGCATGCGGCTTCCCGCACAGTTGCCGAGCAACTGCTCGGTTGGCATCAGCACCCTTTTGCTGGTCAGGCTGCGGGCAACAATGTCAAAGATCATCGGTCACATCCAGAGTAGGAAAGGTTGAAGCTTTTGTTGATCAGGGGAAAATCGGCAATGATGTTGCCCGGCATCGCCAGCGGCAGCGCAGGCCAGTTCTGAAACGACGGCGACTTGATGTGGCAGCGTCGGACGCGACCCTGCTCGACGCGAATCCAGTAAAGCAGCTCACCGCGCGGCGACTCGACGGCGGAGAAACCCTCGGCGTCGCCCTGACAAGATACAGGAGCCGAGATCGCGCCCGACGGCAGCGCGTTGAGCGTTTCCTCGATCAAGCGCGCGGAAATGGCGGTCTCTTCAATGCGGATGCGGGCGCGGGCCATCACGTCGCCGTAGTGGTAGTGAGGAAGCTCAAGCGCAAGTTCGCGATAGCGGCCGTAGGGATGATCGCGTCGCACATCCATTTCAAGCCCGCTGGCGCGCGCCGCGGGACCTACCACTCCGAGTTCGCGAGCAAGGTTCGTCTTCAAAATTCCGGTTGATTCAAAGCGGTTCTGCACCGAGGGCGTGTCCAGAATGATCTCCGACAACTCGGCAAAATCGCGGGCAGCCTCGCTGACGAGGCGGCCAAGTTCACGTGCATTTTCATCGGAAAGATTGCGCTTCACTCCACCGGGCATTGCGATCCCACGCCAGCAACGCGTACCGAAGAAGCGAGTGGAGGCCTGCAGCAATCCCTCCTTGATCCGCGCCGTGTAGGCTGCCGGAACGGTGAAAGCCACGTCACCGCACAGCGCGCCGACATCGGCGATGTGCGCCATCATGCGCTCCAGTTCCAAGCCGACCAACCGCAAGGCCTCGCCGCGTGGCGGAACCGTGATGCCGAAAGCGTTCTCCACCGCCTGGCAGCAGGCAACCGCGTGCGCGAAGCAGTTATCGCCCGAAACCGATTCGGCGATCATCGGCGCGCTCATGACCGGCGTGCCTTCAAAGAGCTTTTCCGTGCCCTTGTGCGTATAGAAATGCCGCAACTCCAGGTTCAGCACGGTGTCACCGACCACGCTGAAGCGGAAATGTCCCGGCTCGATGATGCCGGCATGCACCGGACCGACCGCCACCTCACACACGCCTTCGCCCTGCACTTGCAAGAATCGGTATTCGCCGCGCACCGGCTGCTTCCTCCCGCGATCGGCGTAAGGATGAAGCTCGGCGGGCCAGCTCTCGTGAAAGACGAGCGGCTGCAGGTTGGGATGGCCTTCGATCTCCACCCCGTAGAGATCGTGCAACTCGCGCTCATACCAGGCCGCCGCCGCGGTGATGGCAGTCGCCGAGGGGATCGGCCCCTCCACCAGCACGCTTGTAAACGCGGTACTCCCGGTTGTCCATCAACCTCCGACGATGTAACGCACCTGGCGGGTACCGTCGTTCTCGAAGCTGCCGAAGATCGAAACCAGGCGTGACGTTGTCCCCATTCAGCAGCGCGAGTACATCGCTCACGCCGGCAGCGGTTTTGGGCGCGATCACCGTTTTGCTCATTGCAGCACCGCCATGGCGCTGTGCAGCACAGCCGTGAACGCGGCGGGAATCCGTACCCCCAGGACCAGCAGGCACGCGACACAGACCATCATGGGCACCATCTCCGAAGCGACAGCTTTCGGCTGCTCCGCCAAGCGATTGCGGTTCGCCGCTGAGCATCTGTTGGAAGTGGTGAAGCAGCGCGCCGAACACTACCGAGATCGCCACCAGCAGCAGCACGGCGATCAGGTAATGGGCCTGCGAGAAGGCCGCCATCAGGATCACGAATTCGCTGACGAACAGCCCGAAGGGCGGCATGCCCACGATGGCCAGGCTGCCCACCACCAGCACCATGCTGGTGCAGGGCAGCGAGCGCGCCATGCCGCGGATGCGGTCCATGCGCAGGGTGTTGAAGGTGTCGCGAATGTTGCCGGTGGTGAAGAACAGGAGCGTCTTCGCCAGCGAGTGATTGAAGGTGTGCAGCAGCGCGCCGTAAAGGCCGAGCGGGCCTCCCATGCCGACTCCGAGGGCAACGATCCCCATGTGTTCAATGCTGCTGTAGGCCAGCAGCCGCTTGAGGTCGCGCTGCACCACCATGAGGAAGGCGGAGGTGATGACGGACAATCCGCCAAATCCCAGCAGCAGCGTGTGGCTGAAGCCGCTACCGATGGCTCGCGAGGTGATGGCGTCGAAGCGCAGCAAAGCATACATGGCGCAGTTCAGCAGCACTGCCGACAGCAAGGCGCTGATCGGCGATGGCGCTTCGGCATGCGCATCGGGCAGCCAACTATGCATGGGGACAAAACCAATCTTGGTTCCGTACCCAACCGCTACGAACACGAAAGCCAACTTCAGCAGGTCGCGCGCACCGCTCATTTGCGGGGCCGCGTTCATCAGCACCGCCCAGTCCAGCGCCCTTTCCGCCGGCACTCCGCCGCGCACCGCCGCGAGATAGAGCGTGATCGTGCCGAACAAGGCGAACGCAATGCCCACGGTGCAGAGGATCAGGTATTTCCAACTCGCCTCGACCGCGCCCTCGGTGTTGTAGAAGCCGACCAGCAGCGCAGAGGCCAGTGTCGTGGCTTCCACGGCGATCCACAGCATCCCAAGATTGGCCGATAAATAAACCGCCAGCATGGTGAAGAGGAACAGATACACCAGCCCGTAGAACCAGCGGGGAGAGGAGAAACGCCCCGGCGGCACATGGCGAAGATACCCGACCGAATAAACCAGCACGAGGGTAAAGATCACGCCGATATTGATCAGGAAAAACGCTGTAAGCCCGTCAGCGCGCAGGTAGCGGCCACTTTGCAGCACGCCGGCAACGTGGATTTCGCGTACCGCATTGCCAAGCGCCACGAGTTCTACTATGCCTAGGCCCAAAGCAACGGCAACTGCTATCCGGGAATTTCTGCAAGCCAGGACCAGAATTGCGCCCAACAGCGGAACCAGAATCGGGAACCACAACGTCATGCCATCAACCCCTCAGCCGCCGCAATTTGGAGACATCCACGTGCTCGAAGGTATCGCGAATGCGGAAAACGAAAACCCCCATCAAGAGCACGCCGATCAGAAGGTCGAAGAAAATGCCGATCTCGATGACCAGCGGCATGCCAAACGTAGTGGTCAACGCCGCCAGAAATATTCCGTTCTCCAGGACCAGCAGCCCGATCACCTGCATCAGCGCCTTCTTGCGGCTGGCCATCAGAAACGCCCCGGTCAACAGTAGCGCTACGGCGGCAGCCAGCATCTCGGCGTCCGGAGCCCCCAAGGAGCGCGAAGCGCCGATCGAGGATGGGATGGCAAGCACGCGAACGTAAGGACGAACTACCAGAAAGGACATCAGGATAAGGCCGGCAGCGATGTACACGGATTGTGCCGAACTGGTCGACGCGGTGACGTCACCCGGCGTCTTCAGTCCCTTCACAATGCGGAACAAGGCGTAGGGAATCGCCACCACCTTAACCGCGAACACCAGGCCGGCGACCACGTAAGCCTCGGCGGAGCGGTGCATGTGGGCGGCGGTCAGGATCTGCGCCGTCATCACCAGGGATTGCATGCTGAAAAGCGCGATGCAGGTGGAAGTCCGCTTCGCCGCCGCGATCAGCAGCACCGTAATGAAAAGGAAAACCACCGATGACGCCACGGCGTTGGCAACCGCGGATTCGACCATGTTGGCGGCGGTAGATTCAACCGAGCCCATCGTTCACCTCGCCAGAGCGGTGAAGACCACCGCCAGAATGGATAAGGCGCACGCGACGCCCAGGAAATCCGGCACCAGGTACATGCGCAGCTTGGCCACGCCACTCTCCAGCAGCGCGAGCGCGGCCGCCAACAGCGCGACCTTCATCACCAAGACCGGCAAAGCAATCGCCAGCCCCAGGACGGACAAGCCTGTCGCCATGCCCCACGGTGCGAACAATCCGATCAGCAGCGCCATAATCAGCGTCAGCTTGATCGCGCTGGCCCACTCGATCAGGGCCAGACTCGGTCCGGAATATTCCAGCACCATGGCCTCGTGGATCATGGTGAGTTCCAGGTGGGTGGTGGGATTGTCCACCGGCACGCGCCCGGTCTCGGCGATGGCGACCAGAACCAGCGCGGCGAAGGCCAGCGCATGCACCGCCGACAGTTGGAAGAACTGCTGTCCGATGGTCCATTGGACGATTCCCGCGATGGTAGCGGTACGGGCCACAATGGCCACGGCGACCAGTCCCAGCAGCAGCGGCGCCTCGGCCAGAGTCGAAACCAGCGCCTCCCGGCTGGCTCCCATGCCGCCGAAGGAACTGCCGCCGTCCATCGCGCCCAGCACCAGAAAGAATCTGGCCAACGCCAACAGATAAACCAGCAGGATGAAGTCGCCTGTGGTCCCCAGCAGCGCGCTCGCGTGCAAGGCGGGAAGAAATGCGGCCGCGACCACGGTGGCCGCGAAGAGCACCATGGGGCACAGCCGAAAGATGGGCGAGCCCGTGGGCGGAACCAGATCTTCCTTGGCAAATAGCTTCCGCAGATCGGCATAAGGCCGCCACACGCTCGCGCCACGGCGGTTTTGGATCCGCGCCTTGATGCGCGCCACCACCCCACGCACCAGCGGGGCGACGGCCACCAGCATCAGGAGTTGCAATAGATTCACGACGAACGTCATGCGAACCTCATCCACACCAACAGCGCCACCAGCGCCACGAACATGTAGAGCAGATAGACCTGAATATTGCCGGTCTGCAGCTGGCGCAATCGGTTGGCCGCCGCCACAATTACGTCCACCGCAGGCCGGTACAACGTCCGCTCAAAAGAGGTGGTGCGCACCGAGCTGTACGCAATGGAAGCTGGGAAGCAGGGACGGCCCTCAGGCAGTATCTCCACCGAGCTTTCCGGCTTGTAAACCTGCGAGAACACCCTGCGCAGCGGATGGGAGAATGCGGTGGAGGTGTATTGCATCCGGCTGTCGAGACCCGGCAATCCGCAGGCCCAGGTGCGGGTCACGCGGATCGTGCGCCGCACCGTCACGCTGGCGATGACAATCCCAAGCACCAGGACCGCAACCCACGGAATCAAGCGCGTGATCGCCATGGCCCCTTCCGGCAAGGTCACGCCGGGCAGGAGCTGCTGAACGGCGCGGCTCAGCGGCCGCAGCAGGATTCCCGGCACAATACCGATCAGCACGCATGCCGCGGCCAGGAACGCCATACCGGCGCGCATACTGGCCGGCACTTCCTTGGCATGCGCGGCTTCCTCGCTGCGCGGCCTGCCCAAGAACGCGACCCCAAAGACCTTGGCAAAGCACGCCGCGGCCAGCCCGCCGATCAACGCAAGGACACCGGCCATCAGCGGCAGAACGATTTTGGCAGCCAAGCCGGTAAGCGCGGCGCCGCCGAGAAAACTTCGAAACGTCAGCCACTCGCTGATGAAGCCGTTGAACAGCGGCAAACCCACAATGGAGCAACAGGCGATCAGGAACACGGTGCCCGTTCCTCGCATGCGGTTGAACAATCCGCCCAGCTCTTCGATGTCCAGCGTGTGGGTTGCATCGGAAATCGCGCCCGCGCACAGGAAGAGCAAACTCTTAAACAACGCGTGATTGATCGAGTGCAGCAGCGCGCCCATCAGGGCCAACGCCGCCCAGGCCGGAGCGCCATTCGCATTGAAGACCAGCGCCGCCCCGATCCCCAGGTAGATAATCCCGATATTCTCCACGCTGCTGTACGCCAGCATCCGCTTCAGATCGTGTTCGGCATTGGCGTAGAGGACTCCCAGAACGCCTGAGATCGCGCCGGCCGCCAGCACCAGGTAGCCCCACCACCCCGGCCCAGCTCCAAGGAAATCAAAGCCGAAGCGGACAAAGCCATAAATGGCGGTTTTCAGCATGACGCCCGACATCAGCGCCGATACCGGGCTGGGCGCAATGGGGTGGGCTTTGGGAAGCCACAAATGCAGCGGCACAATGCCGGCCTTCGTTCCGAAACCAATAAACGCCAGGACGAAGATCGTGGTGCGCACGCCAGCCGGCAGCAGCAGGGATGCGGCACGCATTGAAGCGAAATCCAGGGTGGCCGAGTGCGGCAGAAAGAGGAAGAACGCTCCGGCCACGGCCGCCGCGCCGGCATGCATCATCAGCAGGTAGACAAACACTTTCTGCCGCCGCGGCTCATCGTCGCCATCCACCAGGACCAGTGCGGCCGAGAAAAGCGTCATCAGCTCCCAGCCGAACAGAAACGCGAACGCGGTGGAGGCCGTCACCACCACAATCATGGACAGCAGAAACAGCGGCAGCAGCGCCCAGATGCAGGCCCCGCGCCAGCCCTCGTAGTGGCGCTTCACATAGGAAGACGAGAACAGCACGACCGGCAGGCCGACCAGGCAGATCAGCAGCAGGAAAAACGCGCTCAACCGGTCAACGGTTAGCGCGAACGGAAACGGCGTCAGGGAGGAAAGATCCAAGCTGAGCGCGCAGCCGTTGGCGAAACTTATGGCCCCTGCGGTCGCGCCACCCAGCAGCCCGAGTCCCAGCAACACCGGAGGCAACAGGCGCGCTTTCCTGGCCAACTGGGACGCCAGAGTCACTGCTGGAACCGCCAGCAGCATCGCCAAAAACAAATTGAATACAGTTTCGGTCATCGTAAATCGTGCTTATGCGAGCGGCCTCTGGGCCGGCTAAGAGCTCCCGAATCCGCTTCGGCGAGCGGGACCCCAAATCATGGTTTGTTGGGATCTGAATCGTGACGTGTGCGTCGGGATCGGCTCAGGGGCAGTTTGTAGTCACTTCTCACCCGTTGGAACTAATTGCGCCAGAAGATCTCTGACATCGATAAGGTGATTGTTGAAGATCCGCCTGGCATCGTCTAGCAGGCGTAGGATTTCCGGGTCCCGCACCGAATAAAAAACGTTCTGGCCCTCTTTGCGGCCGACCACGATGTTGCTCTTGCGCAGTACGGCGAGTTGCTGGGACAAGGTGGTTTGCTCCACCTTGAGCCGTCCGCTGAGTTCGTTCACCCCTACCTCTCCTCCGCGTAGAGCTTCCAACACCCTGATCCGTAACGGGTGCGAGAGTGCTTTGAAGAATTCGGCCGTGAAGTGCGAGAGTTCAGACATGCGTAAATGCAAATATTCTCATATGACGAGAGTTGCAGTCAATCCGTTGCTGGATGTTGCGAACGACTAACTACTTACCGCGGACTTCCGCGGATTGAGTGCGGATTTCCACGGATCACGAAATCCAAAGAAATAATCCGCGTGGATCCGCAAACGATCTGCGTAGATCCGCGGTGAGCGTTTGTAGACTTGTTAGGTAAGCGCTGCATGCCGGTCCGCACAGGCCAATGCGGCTTAGACACTCCATTGTCGAGAACGGGCCGGGGCTGCCTTCGCGCCGCCTTGCTCTGTGAAAAGCAGATTACAATGTGCGAGCGATGCAAACTGCACTCCTTCAACCCCATGGCGAGGCCCAGCCGCAGTGAATGCGCGTGCCACGACCGCGCCACATCCCCCTCAAACTCCAAGCGCTTGGTGGGGGCCCTTTTTGGAGTTGCTGGTGCTTGCGGGCTTCTGCGGATTTCTGTTTTTCTACGGACTTGGCACCCTCGGACTGGTAGGCGCCGACGAGCCCCGCTATGCGCAGATCGCGCGCGAGATGCTGGCCCGCCACGACTGGGTCACGCCTGTGCTCTACGGCGTGCCCTGGATGGAAAAGCCCATCCTGTACTACTGGGAGGCAATGCTGTCGTTCCGCCTGTTCGGTGTGAGCGACTGGGCGGCGCGCCTGCCCTCGGCGGTGAACGCAAGCGCCATAGTGCTCGTCATCTATGTGTTCATGAGGCGCTTTTCATCAACCCACATCTGCCAAAATCGGGCAGATGTGGGGCACCCTCTAGCATCTCCCTTGGACGCGGCGCTGATCGCCGCATCCTGCGCGGGGGTGATCGGCTTCGCGCGCGGCGCCTCCACCGACATGCCGCTCACCGCGACGTTCACCATCGCCATGCTGTCGTGGCTTGCCTGGCGGATTGAGGATCGCAAACTGTGGCTGGCCGCGTTCTACGTTTTCCTGGCGCTCGGCACGCTGGCCAAAGGCCCGGTTGCGCCGCTCCTGGCATGGATGATCCTCATTCTGTTCGCTGCGGTTCGCCGCGAGTGGCGTCTGATCCGGCGCACCTTGTGGCTGCCGGGGATCGCGCTATTCGTGGCAGTCGCCGCGCCGTGGTACATCGCCGTGCAAAAGGCCAACCACGATTTTTTCCGCGTGTTCATCCTGGAGCACAACCTGGCGCGGTTTGGGACGAACATTTTCCGCCATCCGCAGCCCTTCTGGTATTACGGGATCGTAATTCCCCTGAGCGTACTGCCCTGGCTGGTGCTGGTGCTCGCAGGATTATTTACCGCGTTCCGAATTTCGCGCCAGCGCGACCCGGAGGGCGATTTTCACCTCTTCTGTGTGCTATGGGCGCTGCTTCCGGCGGTCTTTTTTTCGCTCTCCAAGGCGAAGCTTCCCGGCTATACCCTGCCTGCGGTGCCGCCGTTGGCGCTGCTGGCGGGTAGCTTCCTCCAGGGCCGAGGTGCGCCAGTTTCGTCGGCCCACTTCTCCGGCACGGTGGGACACAGGCGGAAGCTGCCGCTGCTCGTGATCCACGCGGCACTCGCCAGCGCAGTGTTGAGCGCGGCGCTGCTTTCCAGCTATCTTGCGATTGGCCTGCACCCGCCACTCGCGGCATGGAGAACGGCGGGGCTCATCTCCCTCGTCGTTTTCTGTGCGACGGTTTCGATCATCCTGCTCTGCGGGGTGCCAGCGGTGCGCCTGGTCACGCTGATTCCGCTCATCCTGGGCCTGGTATTCGTGTTGCGCTTCTCCGCCCCGCTGATCGACGCTGGACAGTCGGCCCGTCCCGTGGCCCAAGAGATCCAGCAGATTGTGCAGTTTTCCAGGAATGCAACCGGCGCCCATCCCTCCTCAGGAAGCACGGTGCTAGCCGGCTACGACATCCGCCGCGAGACCGAGTACGGACTGGCTTTCTACCGCAACCAGCCGGTGGCAATCTATGAGCGCGGCGAGGTCCCCGGTGGCGAGCACCTGCTGGTTTCGCGGTCGGCGAACACCGCATCGCTGCTCCACGGTCGGACGGTTCTTTTCGTGGGCAGCTTCGCCGCGCAAGGGCTCTATTTGTATTGGGTGGGTCCGGCCGCAAGCGGCCGCACCCGGAATTGAAACGTTAGCCATCACGGAGGTCCAATGGACAAGGTCGATCTCAAGAAGGATTTCAAACATCTTTATCGACCCTCTGCCAAGAACGTTGTAGAGGTAGTCGTTCCGACGATGAACTACTTAATGATCGACGGTGAGGGTAACCCAAATACCTCTCCGGCATACGCCAATGCCGTTGAAGCCCTATTTATGGTTTCGTATGCCACCAAGTTCATGGTGAAGAAGGGGGCAACGGCAGTCGATTATGCCGTCATGCCTCTTGAGGGCCTTTGGTGGGCCGATGATATGTCGCGCTTTTCGGCGGAGGACAAGACAAATTGGAAATGGACGATGATGATCATGCAGCCTTCCTTCGTATCGCAGCAACTCATTGATTGCTCGATTGCCGAGGTCAAGGAGAAGAAGAAGCCCGCGGCAATTACCAAGATGCGGTTTGAGTCGTTTCCTGAGGGCAGGTGCGCGCAAATCCTACACATCGGACCGTTCTCGGACGAAGGGCCGACAATTGCAATGGTGCATGAGTTCATCGACTCTCGTGGCAAGAGAATCGGGAAGCACCATGAAATCTATTTGACCGACATTCGGAAAGCGGACCCCGCGAAATGGAAAACCATCATCCGGCAGCCGATGCAATGATGGCTGACACTTCGCTTGAGGGGACGTTCCGCCAGGGCGCCGATCGAGGGCCATCGCGGACCCCCTACAAGCGCGCCTTTTAGGGGGCTATTTACCCCAGGTGTTCTCTTTTTTCGCATCTCTTTTGCGCAACCCCCGGCACCCTGCTAGACTCCCACCCCAAGAGGTCGAAGCGCCTCTACGCAGTTTGGCAAAGGACCACCGTGGCTAGTCCCGCTCGCAAGAATTCGCAGGTTGAGATCCTCGACCTGAGGCACTTTTCGTCCTCGGACCTGCGCCGCTTGCTGGAGGAAGAGGTCCAAGTCTGGGCCAAGCGGCTATGGTGGGATTACCGCGGCTCGGCCGACATGATCCTGCGCTATGTGGATGCCAAGATCCTTCCCGGCTATGCCGCCATCAATGCCAACGGGACCGTCTGCGGCTATTCCTTTTTCGTTTACGAGGGCAGCAAGGGGGTAGTCGGGGATCTGTACGTGGAAGAGAGCCGGCGCGATGCCGACCGCGCGGTGGTGGAGCAGAAGCTGCTGGCCCATGTCATCGAGACCCTGCAGCAGTCGCCCGGCCTGCACCGGGTGGAGGCCCAATTGCTGGTGCACGACACCGGAACCGCGGCGGCTCCCTTTGAGACCACCGGATTCAGCCGTCATCCGCGCTTGTTCATGATGCTGCCCCTGCGTGAGAGCCTGGCTGTTGAGATGGACAAGACGGGAGCGGCTTTTGCCCGCCACAAGGAATCGCCACCGCTCGCAGCGCCTTCGGAGATCGAAATCCGGCGCTGGTCCGACAATGACTACCACGGCGTGGCACAAGTGATTACGACCGCCTACCAGAATCACATCGACGCCAAGATCAACGACCAGTACCGCACGCTGAGCGGCTCGCTGCGCTTCCTCAACAACATTGTGCGCTTTCCCGGCTGTGGCGTGTTTGACGCCAATGCTTCCTTCGTGGCGGTTCATCGCGAGGCGCGCGTCATCGTTGGGGCAATCCTCTGCTCCCGCGTCCGGGACGATGTCGGCCACGTCACGCAAGTGTGCCTGTTGCCCGAGTATCGCGGGCGCCGGATCGGCGAGCTCATGCTGGAATCGACCGCCCACTCGCTCCGCCGCCGCCATTTCAAGGACCTGACCTTGACGGTCACCGAGGCCAACCGCGGCGCGGTGCAGCTCTATCTCAAACTCGGCTACCGCGTCGAGCGCGTGTTCGATGCCTTTGTGTGGGAAGGGTAGGATAAGCCGCTGATCTCCGCTGATGAACGCTGATAAGAACCAGACCTGTCCGGGAACTGCCCCACTCAAGCAAAAGAAGCTTGAGTGGGCCACCCGCGAGTTTTTCAGATTCCTGCGCAGAGCCCCAAAATCAATGAAACAACATAGCCCACAGATGAGAGAATCCGGCTTTGATAACGTCGCTGGCAACTACGCCCACGATGAGAAATATGAGGCCGAAGCAGAAATGCATTGCAAAGGCAATCCATCTTTCTTTTCTTTGCTCCTTGCCCAGAGTCGCCTCGATGGCCTTGAGAAGGGGTTCCGCTTTCTCTCCCTCAATCTGTGCTAGTCCCGAAACTCGTTCATACTCCTCCCGCACTTTCTGAAGTTGTGCCATTTTCTCTGTGACGCCCTTCTGGAGCGTATCAATCAAGGCGGAGGTGTTATGGAGTGAATCAACAGCCTCATTGACTTGCTTTTCGAAGTCGGTCTGCGACTTCTGGATTGAGAGCAAGACATCAAAGATTTCCGGAGCGGGCAGGAAGGGGATGCTGCGCAAGAACACTCGCAGCAGACTATCTTTCGTTCTTCGATCCAATTTTGTCGCCTCCCCAACATTTTCATTCGGTCGCAACCGGGTGCCCCAGGTTCGCGCCGTGCTGTTCGGCGCTAACCTGGGAGTGTTTTACACCCGAATCGCACAGAGCGACCCACGTTAAGCGCTTCGTGCTGAACATGGGCCACCCTCGGGTTCCTCGACAATCGGCGGTGATCAGCGTCTATCAGCGGCCAAGAGTACGTTCAGTCCGCCGCAGAAACGGCGCCCGCCGAAGTCGTGGGCTCTTTTCCTTTGGCCACGGCGAGCAGCATCCAGAACAGCACTCCCAAGCCCGCGACAAAGGTCACCAGGAACAGGCCGATAACGCTCCACTGTGGAGCTACCTTGAGCTGGCCAAGATTGAAGTAGGGCGCAAGATAGGCGTTGCGCACGATGTCGCGAATGCCCACCATGACCGCCACGGTCGCCACCGCGGCGCCAATGCCGATTACCGCGCTTCGCGATGACTTGCTGGCCTTGGCCGTGACCAGTTGCATGATGGCGACGATCGGCAGCAGCATGCCGAGTCCGAGCAGCGCGGTCGCAACTGGATTGCCGCCCATGAAGACCATCTTCACATCGCGCGGCAGGGACATCAGGAACCAGAAGCCCACAAGATAGTTGAGCATGGTAGGCCCGGTGAACCACTGCGCGCCCTGCTCTATCAGCCAGCGGCCGTAATCGGTTTGGCGCTTACGCAACCCGAGGACCAGAACGTACAGCCCGGCTACCGCCATAGCCGCCAGCACGAAGTGCAAGTAGCGCGGCAGCACCGTGGGATCGCCCCAGTTCATGTTCATCCCGTGCGGATTGTGGCGATAGATCTCAAGCCACCGTTCGGGGTGCAACATCAGCGTGAAATTGTTGGTGTAGATGTGCGCGATGGTGGCCATCATCAGCACGGCGAAGCCAAGCACCGCGGTCGCCGTTGCCGGGCTTTTCTCCGCCCGGAACGAGAAGTAGTACACGCCGTAATACGCCAGCAGCACCAGTCCGATGACGCTGAGCCAAGGCACGGCCATCAGGATCGAACTGGTGTACAGCAGATGACCGTAAAGGACCTGCAGAAAGAGCAACGGTGCCACGCCCAGGGTAATGGTGAAGGCGAATACCGGCGGCAGGGTCTTGCCCAAGTCGCGGGCGAGTTGCGCCGAGAAGGACGAACTCTTGCGCTTCAGCATGTTGACCAGCGCAATGAACGAGCCGCCCAGCAGCACATTCATGAACACGATGTGCAGGAAGAAGGTGAGCAGCAGCAGCGTCCGGAACAACCACACGGGAGCGGGGTCCGGCATGGGATCAATGTGCGGAATCGGCAACATGGGTATCATTCGCTCCTATCGAGGCTATTTCGCGGACCCACCGCGCAGCAGATATTGGACCAGCGCCGCACGTTCGGCCTCGGTGCCGGTAAAAGGCGGCATGTCGGGGCTGAGGTCGCTCAACTGGCCAACCATGCCATTGACCGAATCAGAGTCCATGCCGGTGAAATCCAGCGGACGGCGCTTGCCGTTGAGCGTGTGACACATGGCGCAGCGCACCTCGAACTGCTGCTTGCCAAGCTCAGCCTCATCTGCGGCGGCGGCTTTCGCCGGGGAAAGAGAAGCTAGGTAACGACCCAAAGCCGCACGGTCCTGCTCGTTGCCGGCAAACGGCGGCATGGTGCCGCGAATCAGCGTCAGGTGCTGCAACATGTCGCTGGCAAACTTGTCGTCCCACCCGGCGACGCGCTTACTGATTGAGCGGTAGCCCTCGGCGGAATGGCAGTTGCCGCACTGAACCGCAAACAACTGTTTGCCGTAAGCCAATTGATCGCTCGTGTCCGGGAACCATGGCGAAAACTGCGCCACGCCTTGCTGCGAAACACGCTCCACATCGGACACCCGCAGATCGTTGGCATAGATGTATCCGTTAATCACCCACGGCTTGCGGCTGAATTCGCGCAGGTACTCGCCCGAATACATCACCGACAAACCGGACAGCAGAATGATCGCCACCACGGCGGCGTTCATCCAACGGGGTTTCCACAAAGCAAAAACCAGCGTGAGCAACAGCACGATGGCCGTACCTGCGATACCGGCTCGCACCACCTGATTGGCGGAAGGAATCAAGCCTGCCAGATAGTCACGCGAGAACTGCGGAAATTTCCTGAAGTACCACAACGCGGTGGGGGGCAGCAGCGCGCTGCCGATCAGCAGCCAGCGTCCCGACCAACGGATGATCCGCTCCCGCGTCGGCGAGGATTCGCGCAGGGCGGTGATCAGGCCGAACATGCCGGCCAGGGCGATGGACATCGCGGTACGGATCAGGAGTGACGGCAGATAGGTCGGGTTGAGAATGCCATCCCAGAAGTTCTTGGTCTCCAGCCAGCGCCCGGGCGTGAGCATGTAGGTGATGATCCCGTTGATCACAACCAGGCTCAGGAAGGCCGCGACGAAATAGATCCAGCCGATGGCAAGGTGGGTGCGTCGATCCAGCCGGTCCCAGTTATAGGCATAGATTATGGCTGCCGCGATCTCCACGAAGAAGAGGACCCATTCGATCGCCCATCCCCAAACGAAGCTGTGGATCAGCGACGATGTGCCCTCGGGGCTCACCAACCCTATGGTGAACCAAATTCCCACGCCGCTGACGGCGCCGAACACCAGCGTCAGCAGGGCAAAGAACTTCGAGTGGCGCCGGACATAACTGAGCAGGCCGGCGTCAGCGGTGCGATACGCGCGCTGCTCGGTGAGCACCAGATAGGCGCCACCGCCGACCGCAAAGTGAGAGACAAAGACGTGCAGCACGGCCACCAGGGCAATCAGAATGCCGCCTGGGAATCCAAGCTGCCATACGGGATAGTTCATAGAGCCTCCGCGTCTAGATCGAACCAACTGCTTGGGTTCTTTTCACCAGGGAGAGGTGAGCGCCCACTGCGCTCCGCGTGCGTTATACGGAGTCTCAGCACGACATCAGGCATGGACGTGCCAACCCGTCTCCGGCGCACCGTTTCGAGGCCCGAAAAAACGCAGATCAGTATAACTGCTGGCCCGGATTCTGCACCCCAATAAGCGCTGCGCGCTCGTTGGGGACCCCGTTACCGCTGGCGTGAAACTTGATTACAAAAAGAGATAATGTTTGCTGGCCCGGAGCTTCGAAATTTTGAGAATCCAACAACGGATTGAAACGGATTCAGAAGGATCGGAAAGTTATGAGAAGAATCCGTTTAGATCCGTGTTAATCCGTTGTTAGTTCTCTTGCTTGAAGTTACGCCGCTTTTCTTGATGCTTTGGAGTATTTAGCCATCAGCTCCGCATGTTCGAGCACATGGCCGGACATGGCCCGCTCCAACCGTTCCTGGGTAGCACCGGGTTCCAGCTTCAGTTCCGTGTCCAGCGCATACAGGCGGACGAAGTAGCGGTGGGTTCCCGAGGGTGGGCACGGCCCCATGTACCCAATCTTGCCGGAGTCGTTCTTCCCCTGAATTCCTGTTCCGGCGACCCGTCCCTGTCTCGGCACGTTCTGCTCGATGTGGGCGACGCTTCCCGGGATGTCGTACATAACCCAGTGGGTGAAGCCCCCAGCCATCGGGGCGTCGGGATCGTGCATGATCAGGACGAGGGACTTGGTCTGGGCCGGCGCATCTTTCCACGAAAGCTCAGGCGAGATGTTATCGCCGTCGCAGGTGAACTTCGCAGGGATTCTGCCCTCCTGCTGAAAGGCTGCACTGCTGAGCTGGAGCATGGGAACCTCCTTCTCCCCCGATATTTTGGGATTCAGGAAGTTTAGATGCGCAAAAACCCCGGCTTATAAGTCGCACCAGATAAAGAAAGGCCGTTCCGCTGAAAGGAACGGCCTTTTCGCTAGCGAGAGAGAGGGTCGCGTCGCGAAAGGAGTAGGAACTCAACGCCTACCGCTGCGGGACAGCCTGAGGGGGAGCAGGCTGCGAGGCCTGGGCCTCGGTCGGCGTTTCGCTCGTATTGGTCATCAACCGGACATCCACGCGGCGGTTCTGTGCCCGGCCGGCCCGGTCCTTGTTGGGAACCGCCGGTTGATCCTTACCCAAACCAATCACATAGATCTTGTGCGGAGGCACATCGTACTTGCTGGACAGATACTGGATCACGGCATCGGCGCGGCGCTGGCTCAACTGGTAGTTGTAGTCCGCCGGCCCGACGGAGTCGGTATTGCCGTCCACCACCACAATGTAATGCTTGGTGTTAGGGATCGCAGTACCGAGCTGGTCGAGGGCGTCCTTCGCCTGCTTGTTCAGGTAAGCCTTGTCGAAGCCGAAGTGGACCGTGCTTTCGATCACCGGACGATAGTTGTCGAGGTTGGCGACCGTGTTGGCGAGGCTGGTCACGCCATGCGAGGCGTTCGTCGCCACCTGGTTGGCCTGATCGGCGCTCTGGCCGGCCGCTTGGGCCTTCTGGTCGGCCGCATCGGCGGCGGCATTCGCCTGCTGGATTCCCTGCTGGGCGCGCGCGTCCACGTCCTTGATGGCGTTGGTGTTCTTAGCCGTCAGGTCATCAAGCTCGTTGGTCTTGTTAATGGTCGGCGCGGTCTCCTTGCGGACGTAGTTCTTGGTGGAGCAGCCGACGGCTACGGAGAGACTCAACAGGGTGGCGGCTGCCATCAACATGACACGATTCATGGGGGAAACTCCTCTGGTGCCTGCAGCAAACCTCTGCCAGACAGGCCCTTGTCGCCTCAGAGAAGAGCAACCAGCCTGCCAATCTGAACCCTTCTAAGCCGTTGAAAAGATGACCCCACCCAACCATCTGCTCGGGCCGGAGTTGCCGTCTTGAAGCCATTCCGGCAATTTTTACCTGCCGGGTGTCCAAAGGAGCACCTCTAATAAGGCTTACCGCGGATTACACGAATCAACGCAAATTTCCGTTTAGGACCTGCCACAGAGGCACAGAGGCACAGAGGAAAGGCTAGTCGCTAAGCATTTCGTCCGTTCCAGCTTTCTCTGTGTCTCTGTGCCTCTGTGGCAGGTGTTTACAAAAGATCCGCGCAAATCCGTTTGGGATCCGTCAAATCCGTGGTGAGATTTTCATCTCTGCGCTCTTCGTCTGCGCTCCTCGGCGGCCTTTGCGGTGGAAGGTTTTTTCCGGTGCTAGCATTGAATTAGCCGTCGCTCTCCATGGACCTGCACGAGAAAATCCGCACCCTGCCGACCGATCCGGGCGTGTACCTCTACAAGAACCCGGAAGGCGAGGTGATCTACGTCGGCAAGGCCAAGAACCTGCGGGCGCGGGTGCGCTCGTATTTTCTCGAAGCCGCCATGGCCGATGCCAAAACCGGTTCCCTGCTCCGCGAGGCCGTGGACCTCGAATACATCATTGTCGACAACGAGCGCGAGGCACTGGCGCTCGAGAACAACCTGATCAAGCAGAAGCAACCGCGCTTCAACATCCTGCTGCGCGACGACAAGAGCTATCCCTATGTGAAGCTCACGCTGGGTGAGCGCTTCCCGCGGGTGTTCGTCACCCGGCGGCTGCGCAAGGACGGCAGCGCGTACTACGGACCTTACTTCCCTGCCAATCTGGCGTACCGGATCGTGGATCTGATCCACCGGCACTTTCTGATTCCGTCCTGCAAAGTGGATCTGACCCGCTATCACCCGCGACCCTGTTTGCAGTACTACATCGGGCGGTGCCTTGGACCGTGCGTCAAGGAGTTGACCACCCCGGAGCAGTACGGACTGGCGGTCCAAGACGTGAAGCTGTTCTTGGAAGGCCGCGCGGCAGATCTGACGAAGTCGCTCGCGGCGCGCATGGAGCAGGCCGCCGAGGCGGAGCAGTTTGAGCTGGCGGCCAAGTACCGCGACCTGATCAGCACCGTCCATCAACTCCACGAAAAGCAGCGGATGGCGGCGGCGGAAGGCGAGGATGTCGACGTCTTCGGCTATCACTTTGAAAACCACATGCTGGCGGTGAACCTGTTCCACATGCGCGGCGGCAAGGTGCTGGACCGGCGCGAGTTCTTCTGGGAAGACGTGCCCTCGCTGGCGGCCAACGGCGAGTTTCAGCCGGGCGAATTCTTCTCCGCGCTACTGGCGCAGCTCTATGTCGATCAACAGTACGTTCCGCGGCAGATCTTCATCCCGGTGGAATTTGAAGATCGCGAGATGCTCGAGCAGGTGCTCAGTGAGGAGCGCCACAAGGTCGAGATTGTGACGCCACAGCGCGGCGAGAAGCGCTCGCTGGTGGATCTGGCGGCGAAGAATGCGCGGCAGTCGTTCGACCAGCGCTTCCGGGTTCTGAAACCGAACTCGCGCGCTATCCAGGAAGCCGTGCAGGACGCGCTGCTGCTACCCGAGTTGCCCAAGCGCATCGAGTGCTTTGACATTTCGCACATCCAGGGCGCGGAGACGGTCGCATCCATGGTCGTGTGGCAGGACGGACAGATGAGCAAGGGCGACTACCGCAAATTCATTATCCGCACGGTAGAAGGCGTTGACGATTTCGCCTCCATGCGCGAGGTGGTCACGCGCCGCTACAAGCGCCTGCTGCACGAGAAGAAGCCCTTCCCTTCCCTGATCCTGATCGACGGCGGCCTTGGGCAGTTGCACGCGGCGGCGGAAGCACTGGAGTCCATCGGCGTGACCACTCAGCCACTGGCCGCGATTGCCAAGCGCGAGGAGATCATTTATCTGTTCGGCCAGGAAGACGAGCCAATCGTGATCGACCACCACAATCCGGTGCTGCACCTGATCCAGATGATCCGCGACGAAGCGCACCGCTTCGCCATCACCTTCCACCGCAAGCGCCGCGAGATGCGCGACCACCACACCGAACTGCGCGAGATTCCCGGCATCGGTGAAACCACCACCCGGCGGCTGCTGCAACATTTTGGGAGCCTGCAAGCGGTGAAGCAGGCAGACGCGGCGGCGCTGGCGGCAGTGGTAACTAGGCCGCAGGTTGAGGCGATCCTGGAGCACTTCCGGAGAACGACTTAACCGCAGAGGACGCTGAGGGATCGCAGAGGTGAGAAGGCTTACCACGGATTTGACGGATCCAAACGGATTTGCGCAGATCTTTTTGTAAGAACCTGCCACAGAGGCACAGAGACACAGAGGAAGCTAGTGTCGCGTCCGGCGGGCGATTGGCACTCGCGGGTGGCCCACCCTTTCGCGCAGCGAAGGGTGGGATTTGCGAACCGTGAGACCCACCCTCCGCCAAAGGCGGCGAGAGGGTGGGCCACCCCCGAAAATTAAGACGTTGTCATCCTGAGCGAGGACCGCGCCGGAAGCGCCAGGCCCGGTTTTGGCCTGGCGCAAGCGCGGTCCGAGTCGAAGGACCTTGTGTTCCGCGAGGTGACCCGCTCACAAAACAAACGCAAGGTCCTTCGACTCCGCTTCGCTCCGCTCAGGATGACAGTTATCGACTCTTTTCCCAGTGGGTCATGTCCCATATGCGACTGTAGTTGAAGTTTCCATATTGGAAATCCGTGCTAATCCGTGCTTTTTTCGTGTAAATCCGCGGTAAGCCTTAAACCTGCACGCTGCGCAACTGCCGTACCCGCTGATACACCTTCACATATTCCTGGGCGGAGGATTTCCAGGAGAAGTCTTTGCTCATGCCGTTCTGCATCAGCTTGTGCCAGAAATCCTGGTCGCGATAGGCCCCGAGCGCGGCATGGATGGCGGTCAGCAGCGCGTCTCCGGTGTACTCCGAAAACTTGAAGCCGGTGCCCTTGCCGGTTTTCGCGTCCCAGTTTTCGATGGTGTCGTCCAGGCCGCCGGTGGCGCGCACTACGGGAACCGTGCCGTACTTCAAGCTGTAAATCTGGGTCATGCCGCAGGGCTCATAGTGCGAGGGCATCAGAAGGAGGTCCGCCCCGGCCAACATCTTGTGGGCCAGCACGTTGTCGTAGGCTACGCTCAGCGCGACCTTGTTGGGAAATTGCCGGTGCAGGCGGCGGAACAGGTCCTCGTACTCTTTGTCGCCAGTGCCGAGCACGGTGAGAATAATCTCCTCGCGCGCCAGGCGGTCGGCGATTTGGCTGATCAGGTCGAAGCCCTTCTGCGCCGCGAAGCGGCCGAGGATCCCCGCCACGGGCTTGCCGTTCTCCGTGATGCCGAACTGGGCCAGCAGGTCCTTCTTGCAGGCTGCCTTGCCGGACAGCTCTTCCGGCGCGTAGTAACTGGCGATGAACGGGTCGGTTTCCGGGTTCCAGTGGTTGTAATCGACCCCGTTGAGGATGCCGGTCACGCTGGTGGCCCGGCTGCGTAGCACCCCCTCCAGGCCGAAGCCGTATTCGGCAGTCTGGATCTCCTGGCTATACTTGCGGCTGACCGTGGTGATGAAGTCGGAGAACACCAGCGCGCCCTTCAGGAAGTTCACCTTGCCGAAGAACTCCATCTTGGAAATGGTGAACAGGTCCCAGGGCAACATGAGCAGCGGCAGGATGTCCGGGGGAAAGACGCCCTGGTAGCCCAAGTTGTGGATGGTAAACACAGTGCCCGCCTGCAGGAAGGCTGGGTCTTCCGAGTACATCGACCGCAGCAGCACGGGGATGAGCGCCGTCTGCCAGTCATGGCAGTGGAACACGTCGGGCACGCCGAGGATCTTGGCGGCTTCCAGCACCGCGCGGCAGTACAGCGCGAAGCGTTCGGCATTATCGGGGTAGTCGCCGACGGCGGTGCCATACAGGGCATCGCGCTCGAAAAACGGCGGATAGTCGATGAAGTAGAATTGCACACCACAGTGCTTGCCGCCGTCCAGGACCGAGCAAAAGCGGTAACGGTCATCAAAGGGAACCGTGATGGAAGGAATCACCGTGGCGGTTTCCGGAGGCAGCTCGACTGGTTCATATCGCGGCAGATAAACGGTGACGCTGTGCCCGGATGCAGCCAGCGCCTGGGGCAGCGCACCCACGACGTCGGCAAGTCCGCCGGTTTTTGCGTACGGCACGCACTCCGACGCTGCGAAAACAATATGCATCCCGGAAGACCTCCAATCAACCACCCAACCCTCGCGTGTCGCGGGTTGGGAACACCACTGTGGCTCGGACGAGCGTATCGCGACATCCCGAAGTGCTTGGGATCGACTGGCCGCGCTCTCCCGAGGAAGAAAGCGAAAGTCTAAATGGCAGATGCAAAACGGGTCAATTCGGTGAGCCGGGTCGGTGCGGCAACTCAAGCTGCCGCTGAAACGAGCCAAGAACCAGTTCCGCGAATAGCCCAAGCGCCACCCCCGCCCTCGACCGGCAGCAACCGCCCCGGCGCGCAGGCTTCGCCGCCCCCTGAGAGTGCACGGCGCCCGTCCGGGAGTGGCGGTGCCGGTAAACCGAAATTGGGCCAAACTTTTCTCGTGGATCGCAGCGCGGCGCAGAAGATCGTGGACGCGCTGGGCGACCTCTCGCAGCAAACGGTGCTGGAAATCGGCCCCGGACGCGGCGCGCTGACCGAGATGCTGGCCAACCGGGCGCAGCGCCTGATTGCTATCGAATTGGACCGCGTGCTCACCGCCCAACTGCGCATGAAGTTTTCCACACGGCCGAACGTGGAGATCATCGAAGCCGACATGCTGGCCGTCGACTTGGACACGCTGCTAGGCCCCCGCCCCGGCCTGTTGCACGGCTTTACCCACGCTGGGCCACGCAAGGTCCGCGCCGTCGGCAACCTTCCGTACTACATCACCTCGGACATCCTGCTGCGATTGCTCGCCTACCACCGTTATTTTGAAACCATCGTGATTATGGTGCAGAAGGAAGTGGCCGACCGCATCGCGGCCAAGCCGGGAACGCGCGACTATGGACTCCTTACCGCAACCACCCAGCTTTATGCCCACGTGGAAAAGCTGTTCACCTTGCCGCCCGGAGCTTTTGCGCCGCCCCCGAAGGTGCACTCATCGGTGCTGCGGCTGAGCATCGCACCACGATTCGAGGAATTGGGCGTCGATCCCCAGGGTTTCGACGAATTCCTCAAGCTTTCTTTCGGCCAGAAACGAAAGACGCTCGCCAACAATTTGAAGGAAAAATACGGGGCGGCTGCGGCCAAAGCGGCCTTGAGCAGCAATCGCCTGCGCCCGGACGTGCGGGCCGAGGCGCTGCCGCTAGAGAAGGCGGCGGCCATCTATCGCAGCCTCCGGGACGAGTCTTAGTACTCCACACTGACCAGATATAGCCCGCTCGCCGGTGCGGTGGCGCCGGCGGCGGAGCGGTTCCGCGCTGCAAGGATCTGACGAATGCCAGCGCTCGCGAGAGAGCCCTTGCCGACGAGCAGGAACGTGCCCACGAGGTTCCGCACCATGTGGTGAAGGAACCCGCTTCCCCGCACCGTGTACACCAGCTCTTCGCCCTCGCGCGCAAACCGGGAGTCGTAGATGGTCCGCACATTGGATGGCGGATCTCCTATTGCAGCACAGGGCTGCCCGCCAAAACCCTCGATCAACCCAGCCGGCGCCCCCTCGCGAGCCAGTTGGGCATGTTCCGCGATGCGCCGGGCGCGGTCGGGGTCAACGGCGGCAAACGAGGTGAAGTCGTGCTCGCCGACGATCTCCGCGGCTGCGGCGGCCATCGCGTTTTCGTCCAGCGGCCAGGGATGGTGATAGACATAGCGCGCCAGAAACGGCGTGCAGATGTCGCCGCGATAGATGCGATACCGGTAGCTCTTGGCCTGGGCGCTGTGACGCGCGTGGAAATCCGGCGCGACTTCTTCGACCTCAAGGACGCGGACCGAAGGCGGCAGGCAGTGATTCAGGGCGGTGCGCAGGCCGTGCAGAGGAATAGGCGACTCGATCTGCAAACTCGCCACCTGGGCCAACGCGTGCACCCCAGCGTCGGTTCGCCCGGAGCCTTGAGGCAGCACCGCCTCGCCCGTAATCTTCAGTAGCGCGTCCGCAAGCACGCCCTGCACGCTGATGCGGTCCGGCTGGACTTGCCATCCGTAAAAGTCGCTGCCGTCGTACGCGAGCGTGAGCTTCAGGTTGCGCATCATTATGCCAATTGTGACGAGGTTAACAAATCACGAGCACCAAGAGTTGTTAGCCTGAGCGGCACATGGGCCTACGGCCCACCGATCGAGATGAAAATCGGGGGGTGACATTCTTAGTTGGGTCGGGAATTCCCGGGACAGCACACTATGGGCGCTTCGTTTGGAGCGCGTAGTTGCGCGCGGCACCGAACCCTGCTGCGCCGATGTGGCCGATCGATAACCAGCGTTCCAGCTTATGATGTCCTGTGCAATGCAGCAGGTAAGACAAGCCGATCGACGTGGCGGTGGCAGCCGATTCCAGCGCCATGAAACCGGCACGGTTGTTGACTACATCATCGGGCAACAGAATTTCCTCGCGGCCTCGGGACTGCATATTGAGCGTGGAAGCATAGTCTAAATTGCGGAATGCAGCGACTCCCGCGAACAGCAAAACGTTCTCCCGATCCCAAAAGCGGTGCACTGGTGCGGGGTTGGCGCCAGTAGCCGGGTGGAAAACTGCGGCCTCCCCATCGTCAACTCTAAGGGGTCCAGAAGGGATCTGCTGGGCCGCTACGGAAACAGCCATTGAAGCCAGCGCGATGCCTAACCAGAAACGGCACAGAATAATCTGCCTCGCAAAACCGGAGTTCATGGATTTGATTGTAGCTTGCGACCCAGGCTCCGGATAGCCTTAAGTCTGCGCCAGTGGTTTGCCTCAAAGAATTAGGCACAGACCCCAAATCCGCAAAACGGCAGCTGTGAGGCACCCTTGGCGACCTTTGGATTAAATGGGAGATATGAGTCACCACCATTTCCTGGAGACTTACCTTCTTAACATTTTCTTACCGTCCCTTAACGAACTCTTAACCACAACGAGAGCAGTAAACGGGTTTGTCTTGTGTAGAGCTCCGCTCGGAAACGTCGCCTCTGAACTTAGCGCGACGCTTCGCGCTGGCACGGTGCCTGGCGCCGCAGAGTACCTGATGAAATTGCGTGCCTGGCATTTTTCGGAAGCTGGCGTTTTCACACTTCGAGGAGGTTACCCAGAAATGCGAAACACTTTCATCGCCGCAGTGTTGTTCACGTGTCTACTCTCGATTGGTGCATTCGCTCAGGATGACGCGCCGAAGGTACAGGTATTCGGCGGCTATTCCCTACTCCATGCCGATACAGCGGGGTTGACCGGCCCCAGCATTGACAACGCGTTTACCGCTACTCCGGGGACATTCAATGTGACTTCGAACTACAACGGCTGGAACGGCGAGGTGCAATACAACACCAATCGTTGGCTGGGCTTCGCGGCTGACTTCAGTGGCCATTACGGCACACCGGTTACCGCAAGCTCTTCCAGCGGCATTACCGGACAGCCCGGTATTCGCTCCTATTCGTATTTGTTCGGACCGGTGGTCAGCTTCCGCGGCCGCAGCAACTCCAGGATCACACCCTTTGTGCATGGCTTGTTTGGCGCCAATCGCGTGACCTCGGATGCTTCGCCCTTTACTGGCAGTATCTCTGACACCGCCTTCGCCATGGCGCTGGGCGGCGGCGTGGATGCGAACCTCTCGCAACACTTTGCCGTACGCCTGGGACAGGTGGATTACCTCTACACCGGACACGACGCCAGCTCCCTTTCCAACCAGTTTTTTGGAACGGATCTCACCAACGGAACGTCAACTCACCAAAACAATATTCGCTTCTCGACCGGTGTCGTGTTCAAGTTTTAGCTTAAGGCGGCGTAAATATATAACATTTACAACCTAGTTGCTTGGATGAATGGTGTAGTTCCACTCACCATGGAATTTGTCTGGCTTGAGGTTGACATGGGCAAACTCTTCATCCGTGATCTTTCGCCCCACGGGATACTTGCGGTGATCTAGGCGGCAGGTCACTTTCAAACCCTTGGCCGTCGTCGTTCCGGCGATCAGCCGTACCACCGTCTCATAATCGCGTAGCGGCTCGCCGCGCCAGTTGGACGAAATGAAGGAAAACAACCGATGCTCCACCTTATTCCATTTGCTCGTGCCCGGCGGAAAATGGCAGACCATCAGTATCAGCCCGGTCTGGTCGGCCAGACGCTGTAACTCCCATTTCCACAGTCGCAGCCGCCAGCCGTTGCTACCCCCGCCATCGGCGGTGATCAGCAGTCGCCGTGCCCCCAGATACAGGTTCCGGCCGTCGGCGCGCCACCAGCCCCGAATCGAAGCCACCGCGAAGGCCCCCGTGCGTGGTCCGTGCCCACGTTGACGAAGCCCGCGTTGCGCCCCAGGTCGTAGATTCCGTAGGGATAGGCGCGGGGTACATCGGGACCGGGAAAATCATGTCCGTTGACCTTATCCGCCGTTCCGGTTTGGCGCCACTGGCGGCCCTGGTTTTGGTAGTTACCGATCAGTTCTTTCTTCTTCGTGTCCACGGAAATGACGGGCTCGCCTGCCCGCAAAGCGCGTTTGACGGCGCTATTGATATGACGGAACTGCGCGTCACGATCGGGATGGTCATCCCCTTCCTCCGTCTTGCGATTGCCCTGCAGGCTGTAGCCACTCTCTCGCAGGAGTTGGGTCACTTTGGTGTGGCTGACCGGGTGGTGCCGGGCTGTTAGTTCCGCCGCCAGCGTGCGGGCGCTCTTGCAGGTCCAGCGCAAGGGCGACTGCGGGTCGCCGCGTGCCGTGGGTTCGACCATGCTGTCCAAGGCGGGCGCCATGCCGGGATCGCTGGACGTCAACGAGTGTCGTCCGCCGCCCTCGTGGCGAATCCGGCCCGGGGCCAGCGGCGCGGCTTTCAATTCCTCGATACCCTTGGTCAACGTGACCCGCGATAGGCCGCAGGCGCGGCTGACTCGCGAGATGCCGCCATAGCCCAGTTCCAAAGCTTCGCTGGCAGCCACCAAACGCCGAGCGTGTTCGTCCAGATGCGGCCACATGCCAGCAAAGTACCGGCCGAGCTGGGCATCCGAGTCCATGCCCACCGTAATAACAGATCAGGATAGTAGATGTAAACGTTATTTATTTACGGTGCCTTAGTGGGCCACCCACCAAGCACAGGAAAAGACCCCCATCTGCCAAAACCGGGCAGATGTGGGGCACCCTCGGATTGAAAGAAAGATGTGGGCCACGAGCGCCTTCTACTTTCTTCCTCTGTGTCTCTGTGCCTCTGTGGCAGGTTTTCCGCTGATGGTTCCGCTGATGGCTGACGGCTGCTTCACATCCCCATCCGCGCAAATCGCATTCCACTCAGCCTGGTGAATTTCTCGCGATCGACGCCGCGGCGCAGCAGCAGCACCTGGAAGCTTTCTCCCATGCCCGCCGGGGTGACAAGGTGTTTCAGTTGCAAGGCGACCTTGGCCCGCTCCTGCGGGAGTTGCGCGTCCTCGAAGGCATCGGAGAACTGCGTGGCCTCGCCAATGCCCATCAGAAACTCCGCCTGGGTCAGCAGCGGCGCGGCTTCGAGTCCAGCCTCGACGGCGGCTGCGCGCAACGCGGTGAGGTTCACGTGGGCGGTGATGTCCTGCTCGCCCGGCGCTTCGTAGGGAGTATCGCTGATGGTGTGCATGCGGAACGAGCGCACGGTGTCGCGATGGCGTCCAACCAGCAGTTCCTGGCGCGTGTAGCCGTAGTCGATGATCACAACGAAGCCGCGCTCGACCAGCTCAGCGATGGATCGCATCGCCTTCCATGCCGCTAGCGAGACTTCAACCCGCTCCCCTTCCCCCGGTTGGATGCCGAACTGATCGAGGAACTGGATCTCTTCAGGCGAAGGCGGTGCGAAGGCCTCAAGGAAGCGGCCTTGCGAATCTACGTCGATGCGAAGGGCACCTTCGCAGGTGATGACGTCAACCGGGAATGCGTCGAAGAATTCGTTGGCCAAGATGATCGTCTCCGCGCTGCGCGGCTTCGGCAGTTGCTCGATACGGGACGCCACAAAAACGTTTTTTGTTGCGATCTCCTTCTCGAAACGTTCTTGCAGGCGTGCCCGCAAGCTGGGCGAGCTTTCAACCAGCATGTAACGCGATGCGTCGAGCAGGTCCGGCCACTTCTTTTTCGACCAGTCGAGCACGTCCTGGGCAAAGAGCCCGCGCCCCGGGCCAAGTTCGATGATGTCCAGCGGCCGCGGATTATCCAACGCGGTCCACATCTCCTCGAACTGCCGGGCCAGCAGGCGTCCGAACACGGCGTGGACATCGCTCGAGGTATAGAAATCGCCTGCCTTGCCAAACTGTTCCTTGACCCGGGAGTAGTACCCCAGCTCCGGGTGATAGAGGCACAGCTCCATGTAGCGCGAGAATGGGATCGGCCCCCGCTGACAAATTTCCTCGGCAATTTGTTGGCGGAGGGTCATGCGCCCTGCCTGCTTCGGTCCTGTGGCGTGCGGGTAAACATTTCGATGAGGTAATCGTGCATGCAGCCGTAGAGCTGCCGCTGAAAGTTCCATGAGAATTGCGGATGATCGAGGTCGCGCGGGTGCAACTCGAAATAATAGGTGTGCACCGGGATGCGCGGCTCGCGCACGTCAATAGCGATCTCTACCCCGTCGCCTTTGGCAAGTGCCGCGAAGGTTAGCAGCGGATGTTCATAACGGGCCAGATCGGCGAGTACGCGGTCAAGGCGCTGATTGGGCATAAGAGAGTGACTAGTGACCAGTAAAGTGTCCCAGTGGTTTCGTTGTCATGCTGAGTGAGACGGATCGCGCGCTTTTTGCGATCCGGTGAGTCGAAGCACCTTGTGTTTTGTGCAGGGAACGCAAGGTCCTTCGACTCGCCCGGCAAACTCGGCCGGGCTCGTTCAGGATGACAGCCTTGTAGTGCTTACGTTATCGCCGGGACAGCCTACGAATCACTAATCACTTCTTCAGTCCCCTTCCTTGGCCTTCTCCCGCTGGTAGGGGGCCTGGAGATACTTGCGCGCCTCCTCCAGCGCGTTCTGGGTGTTGTCGTTGGTTTGGATCGCCTGGCGATACTCGTTGGTGGCGCGCTCGCGCTGGCCGGTGACGTCGAAGATTTTGCCGAGCTGGACATGGCTCCAGACCTCGGTCCAGCGCGGCTCGGCGTCGCCGTTGAGCGACTCGCGGTACTCGTTGGCCGAGGCTTGATAATTGCGCTGCAGGAAGAACACCTCGGCGATGCGGTAGTGGGCGAGCGAGCTGTTCTTATTGCTCGCCAGCGCCTTCTGGAATTCGCGCAGCGCCTCGGCCAGATCGCCGCTCTGCACCAGTTGCTGGCCGCGCAGGATGGCCGAGCGCACCTTCAACTCCTGCGAGTTCTCCAGCACGCGGCTGTCGGGATCGATGGTAATGCGCCGCGGCTTGCCGAAGGTCTCGACCGAATACGTTGAATTCGTGCCCACCACCTCGATGCGCTTGGTCTCGCTCTTGCCGTCGGTATCGATCTTCAGTTCGACCGGCATGCGGAACAGGTCCAGATCCTGGGAGATCTCGCCGACCACGCGAAAGCCCTTGCGTGTGCGATAGACGGTGTACTTGTTCTTGAATTCCGGCGCGCCGGTGGAATCCAGCCACTGGGTGAAGAACCAGGTGAGCGGCTGTCCGTAAACCTGCTCGCACACCATCTGAAAGTCGTCGAGTTTCACCGACTGGCCCGCGTACTGGGTGGCAAACTGGTGCATGGCTTTGTCGAAGGAAACATCGCCCATCACCCAGCGCAGCATGTGGAGAATGGCCGCGCCTTTATCGGTCGTGAGCGCCTGGAACTCGGGAGAAAACGCATCCAGAGTGCTGACCCGCGCCAGTGGCACCGAGTCATAGGCGAGCGCGCCCACGTCGACGTCTTTCATGGCCTCTTCATAGGCGGCCTCGCCCGCGAAGGATTCCGTGTAACGCGCCTCGGAGAAGCGGGCAAATCCGTCATTGAGCCACCAGTCGTCCCGGGACGCGGGGCTGACCGACGTCCCCCACCACTGGTGGGCAATGGTGTTGGCCAGCAGGCGGTAGTTCGCCTTCTGGGTAATGCTGTGACCCGCGATGGCAGCCACCTCGGGCGCCCACGCCGAAGGCACGGTGTCATCCGGCAGCTCGACCAGCTTCAGGTTCAGCGAGGACGGCACGCCGTACAGTGTGGAAAAATCCTGGAATACCTTGGTGGCGATTTCGGCGTACTGGCTGACCAAGCTGGCGTGGTCGGGTCTGAAGTACACCTGTAACTGCAGCCCGCCCTCGTTAAAATTGCTGGCCTGAAAGCGTCCCGCTATGACGGTGCCCGGGAAGCTCGGCTTGTTCCATACCAGCGTGACCGTTTTGAATCCTGGGGGTGTGGGCGGCATAGCTGGTTCCGGCTTCTCCTTCGGAGCCGGGGCCGGCGTGGGCCGCTTGTTGCGTGGGCCACCGCGCTGGGAAACCGTCATTAGAACCGGGCCGGATGGAGCGAAATCCCGGAAATCGCGTTGCGGGCTATTCAACGACGCCGCTGCCTTCTCCGGAGCGCCGCCGCTGCCAACCACGGCAAACTCCTTGGGCACGGCCAGATTGATGGTGGCCGTAAAGCGATTCACCCCGTAGCCGAGGACCGGAAACCAGCGTCCGGCGTAGAGCAGGTAGCTCGTATCGTCGCCAATGTAGGCAAGCTTGAGGCCGGGCACCGGGCTGTCGTCGGCCGACATCAGCACGCCCTCGTAATGTGAAAGTCAGGGTGGTGCTCTGGCCCTTTTGCAATCCCGCCGGCAGCGACACGCGCACCGTCGAATCCTGGCTGACGCGTTCGGCGGAGAGCTGCTGGCCGGATGCGTCGGTAACGCGGGTGACGCGCAATCCGTTGTGCAACTCGAATACCGCGATGGCGATGTCGTCCAGCGCGGTGACCTTCACGCGGGCCTGCGCCAGGAGGCGGTGCGAGTCGGGCTGAAGTTGGGCATCAATGACGTAATCGTCTGCCCGAAGGCGTGGCTTTTCGGCGGCCAGCGCGGGCAGCGAGAAGGCAACGAGCAGAGCCGCCAGGAACCGCCGGACGAATTTGTTGGCAATCATTGTCGAATTATGGCTCCCGCCTGAGTACCCGTTGGATTGGATGTGCCGCCGGTCAAAAGGATACCAGCTTGCCGTTTCTCGTTTCCCGTTCTCCGTTCCCGAGTCTCGTTTTCCCCAGCGGCGATGGTGTCAGTGATGGTGCCCCACATCTGCCCGGTGTTGGCAGATGTGGGTCGCTAGACAGCCACGCTCCCACTCAGGGCTTGTCATTCCGATCGAAGCGAGGAATCTGCAGTTCCTTTTCCATTAGCGCCACCCTCCGCGATTCCTCTGCGGCCCTCTGCGGCCTCAGCGGTGAAAGATATTTTCCTGGGTAAGCTCGGACAGCAGTACATCCGCCGCCCGCGCCGCAGCCGTGACCTCGGATGTCGGGCGCAATTTGTGCTGGACCTCGGCGATCCCCGTCAGCATGGCGCTGCGCTCAGCGCCATCCGGGATGATCCGCCGCAACTCGGCGGCGACGTTCTCGGCAGTAAAGCCCGACTGCACCAGCTCCGGCACCACATCGCGGCCGGCGATCAGGTTCACCATGGCAAACCGGCTAAGCTTCACCAGTGGACGGCCCACAGCATACGTCAGCGGGGCAACACGATACACCATCGCGAACGGCGTTCCCATCAGCGCAGCCTCAACCGTTGCCGTCCCGCTGGCCACCACGGCCGCCCGCGAATGGACCAGCGCAGCGCGGGCATCGTCCACCAGTCGGATCGGAGGATTCGTTGCAGGTGGTGCCCCACATCTGCCCGTCGTTGGCAGATGTGGGTTCAGAAAAGACCCACGTCTGCCAAAACCAGGCAGACCTGGGACACCCTCACGCAGACGTGAAGCACCCTCAAGCAAGGAGGCCACCCAGCCCCGGTCGAGCGTCGCCGCCACCGGCAGGATGTACTCGTACTCCGCGCCCAGCAGGCCCGGGACCCGCAACAGCTCGGGCAGATTCGACCGTACTTCCTTGAGACGGCTGCCCGGCAGCAAGGCGAGCCAAGGCTTACTAACGTCCAACCCGTTAAGCGCGGCGAAATCGCAGCGCGAGATGCTGGGGCGAGGCACATCGGCCAGCGGGTGCCCGACATAGGTCACGTCCACGCCCCGCTCGCGGTACCAGTCGGCCTCAAAGGGAAAGATGACCAGCATTTTGCGCACATAGCGGCGCACCAGTTCGATACGCCCCGGGCGCCACGCCCACAGTTGCGGGCTGATGTAATAAAAGACCGGGACGCCCCGGCGGTGCAGTTCGCGGGCGAGGCGAAAATTGAAATCGGGAAAATCGATGAGAATCGCCGCGTCGGGCCGGCGTTCCTCGATGGTGCGGACCAGACGACGGAACTCGCGATAAATCTTGGGCAGATGCGAAAGCACTTCGGTGATGCCGACGACGGAAACGTCGCGTGCGTCCACTACCGCGTCAAAACCGGCGGCCTGCATGCGCGGCCCGCCCACGCCGAACGCCTCGAGCGAAGGCACACGCCTGCGCAGCGCTTCTACAAGCTGCGCGCCATAGGTTTCGCCCGAAGCCTCGCCTGCGGAGAGGAAGAGACGCATGAAGTGGCAGGGTAAATCATTCGAGTGGAGAGAGCGAGTTGAGTTAGGGCTGATGGGATAACGAAGTCGGCCTCGGATTCGGGCCGAGTACACTGTTTGGGCTTCCAACCAGACAGCGGCTCGGGTCGAAGGAGGCCGAGATGCGCATTATAGGCTGTGATTTGCATACCCGACAGCAGACTTTGGCGATGCTGGACGTGGATACGGGCGAGATACAGGAGCTTGTCCTCGACCATGAGGGCGCTCAGGTCAGAGAGTTTTACGCCGGACTGCCAGGTCCGGTGCGGGTTGGCATCGAGGCGACCGGGTCGATGCAGTGGTTTTTGGAACTGATGGACGAGTTGGGTGTGGAGTGCCAGGTCGGACACCCGGCGAAGATCCGCGCTTGCGAACCGCGCAAGCAGAAGCATGACCGCAGGGATGCAAACTTACTGTTGAGCCTGATGGTGGCCGACCGGTTCCCGGCGATCTGGATGCCGAGCATCGAGCAACGCGATGTGCGGGCGCTTTTACGCTATCGGCATCAGTGGGTGCGGATCCGTACACGTCTGCAGAACGCGTTGCAATCGATCGCGTTGAGCCATGGCCTACGCCGCGGGAGTTCGCTGTGGAGCAAGGCTGGGCTGCAAGCGATCGGCTCGCTGGCGCTACCGGGTTACTCGGCGGAACGGCGCGATGCGCTGGTTGCCTTGTACCTACACCTGCAAGCCGAGATCGACGAGTTGGATAAGACCGTCGCTGCGTGTGCTGAGCAACGACCGCTTGCCCAACTGCTGATGACGCATCCCGGCGTGGGACCGATCACCGCCTTGGCCACCGAAGTGTTGCTGGGCGACCCGACGCGCTTCGTGGACGGCAAAGCCGTGGCCAGCTACATCGGCATGATTCCGAGCGAGTACTCCAGCGGCGGCCGGCAGCGCTGTGGAGCTCTCAGCAAGCAGGGCAACGCGCTGCTTCGCTTTTTGTGGTGCGAAGCTGTCGGTCACGCGGTGCGGAAAGACGAGGAACTCAAACGCTTTTATCGACGGAAACTGGCGCAAAAAGGGCTCGGCAAAGCCAAAGTGGCAGCTGGACGCAAGCTGGGAATCCGGCTGTGGATCATGCTGCGCGACAACATCGACTACGAAGAGTTCTGCCGTCGCGGACGGCAGAGCGGGGGGAGCCCAAGCGGAGGTGCCTGAGCGTTAACATGGTCCTGCCTCGGCAGTGACCGTTGGGCTGAATAGGCCATCCGCCTCCCCAGGACGGGGAGTCCGAACAGATCATCATGGTCGTCGACTGACCGAAGAGATGTTTGGTGGGTACACCGCAACGATGAACGGAACGGGCCGAACCAAGGTTGGAAGCAATGGAAGCTATGGTCCAACTGACAAGTGCTCTTGCGCGGGCGCCGAGGTGTGTCCGTAGATAGAGAAAAACAAAACCCTCCTACGAAAGAGGAGGGTTGACGAAGCCGACTTCGTTAGAGATGTTCTCGACTGTAATCTCGACCTACAATCGCACGGTATGCTCATAGCGCTCAGAAAAGGCTTGCTGTTCGTTCTTGCAGTGTTCATCGTTGCCGCTGCGCTTCTGCTGACAACTCCAACCTACGCACAACACATGAACGAGAAAGACTCCCCGTGTGCAAAGGTCGTGGTAACCGTTGATTTGGTAAACTGCCTTTCCAAAGCAAGGGAATAGGCGGACGCACAGCTCAATTCGGTTTACAAGGAAGTTCGTACGCGTCTTGAAGGCGCTGATGCTGAACGTCTGACTGCAACCCAGCGACTCTGGATTCATTATCGAGATGCAAACTGCGAGGCTGAACGGGAACTATACGAGGGTGGAACTGCAAAATATCCGGCATATTTCGCGTGTCTTGAAGCGATGACCAGAGAGCGCACCCGGGAGTTGCAGATTATATATGCTGTGAGGTTGAAATAACTGTTTAGAAGCCCCCTTTGCACCAATGCGAACCGAGTTTTTCCGCAACCTGCTCGATAAACGGGCCGTTCCAGTAAGCTGTCCCGGCGATGACGTAAGCACTACAAGACTGTCATCCTGAGCGAGCCCGGCCGGTTTTGCCGGGGCGAGTCGAAGGACCTTGTGTTTTTCGAAAGGAACCACAAGGTCCTTCGACTTCGGCCGCGACCGCGCCGAAGCGGGCGCGGGCGCGGCCTCCGCTCAGGATGACAGCATTAGCGATGAACCCGATCCAATCACTGGTCACTAGTCACCAGTCACTAATCACTAGCCACTGCTGTTAATCGTCCCCTACCGTCGCCTCCGGCATGGCCATGGGCGCGGAGATTTCCTGATCCTTGTACTGGAGCTGGTAGAGCTTGTAGTAGATGCCACGTTGGGCGAGCAGTTGCTGGTGGGTGCCCATCTCGCGCACCTGGCCCTTGTGCATGACGATGATCGTGTCCGCCCGCTGCACAGTGGATAGCCGGTGCGCGATGATCACCGAGGTGCGCCCTTCGACCATGCGGTTCAGGGCTTCGCGCACGCGGAATTCGGTTTCGGTGTCCACGCTGGAGGTGGCTTCGTCGAGGACCAGGATCTTTGGGTCGTGCGCCAGGGCGCGGGCAAACGAGATGAGCTGCTTCTGCCCGGTCGAGAGCGTGCTGCCGCGCTCGCGCATGGTTTCCTTGAAACCGAGGGGCAGGGTGCGGATGAACTCCGCCACGTTGACTTCCTCTGCGGCGCGCTCCACGGCTTCGTCCTCGATCCACGAGGTGCCCAGGCGAATGTTGTCCCCTACCGTGCCGGAGAACAGGAACGGGTCCTGCAGGACAACGCCAAAGCGGCGGCGAAGCTCCGTAAGATCCATCTCCCGAAGGTCCACGCCGTCGATGCGGATCGCGCCCTTTTGGATATCGTAGAAGCGCAAGAGCAGCGAGATAAGCGTCGTCTTCCCTGCCCCGGTATGGCCCACGATGGCCACCGTTTGGCCCGCTTCGATGTTGAAGCTGACGTCGCGCAGCACCCAATCGGGCTCGCCTTTGCCACCTTCCGCCTTGGGACGCGGAACTGATCGATCTGATCGATCATAGGCAAACCAGACGTGGTCGAACTCGATGTTGCCCGGACCGGCAGGCGCCTTGGGCTCGGCGGGCGAGGTCACCTCCGGCGGCGTGTCCAGCAGCTTGAAGATGCGTTCGCTGGAGGCCATTGCGGATTGCAGAATGTTGTATTTTTCGCTTAGGTCCTGGATGGGCCGGAAGAAGCGCTGCGAATACTGGATGAACGCGATCAGGATTCCAAGCGTGGTGACCCCGCGCAGCACCCGGCTCCCGCCGAACCAAATGACCAGCGCGATCGCGGTAGCCGACAAGACTTCCACCACCGGGTAGTAGAGCGAATAAGCCAGGATCGCGTCCTTGAAGGCGTCCATGTGGCTGCGGTTGATCTTTTCAAACCGATCAAAGGCGCGCCGTTCGCGATTGAAGAGCTGCACCACCACCATGCCGGTGACGTGCTCCTGCAGAAAAGCGTTGATCCGCGCAATGGCGACGCGGATACGGCGATAGGAGTCGCGCACGCTGCGGCGGAAGCGGATGGTGGCGTAGGTGATCAGCGGCAGCACCGAGTATGTGATCAGCGCCAGCCGCCAGTCCATCTTGAACATGATCACCACGATCCCCGCCAGCACGATCACGTCTTCAAAGATGGAGACCACGCCCGAGGTGAACATCTCGTTCAGGGCGTCCACGTCGGTGGTAACGCGGGTGACCAGGCGGCCGACCGGATTCTTGTCGTAGAACCCGATATGCATCTCCTGCAAGTGCCGGAAAATCTGGCTGCGCAGGTCGAACATGACCTTCTGCCCGGTCCACTGCATGAAGTAGGTTTGGGCGAACTCCAGGAAAAAGCTGATGACCAGCGTGCCGACGAACATCGCGGAAACCTGCGCGATGCCGGCGATTGGGTCGGAACTCAGGAAGCGATCCAGGAAGCTGTGCGAGCCGTGGCCGGTGGAGTGCACCAGGTAGCGGTCGACAGCGACCTTGGTCAGGTACGGACCGAGGATGTCCGAAGCGCCCTTCAGCACAATCGCCACCAGTGCGAGAAACACCTCGAGCCGGTACGGCTTCAGGTACTTGAGCAGCCGGCGCATCAGGCCGCTGTCGTAGGCCTTCCCGAGTACCTCTTCCTCGTGTGGGTGCTTGTGCGCCATTGCCGACAGATTATCAGACGTGGACGGGCCCAGGCGGGATTCCAAAACCGGCGACAGCGTCTCAGCCGTCAGCCATCAGTCGTCAGCTTTCAGTTCCTCAACTCCCGATTGGCCGGCGCTCACCAACCGCACTCAACTCTCGGATATCAGCCGTACTGTACCGCTCTCTCCAATCAGGACGGGGGGCCGACCCCTGATGGTGGTGGCGGATAGCTGATGGCTGAAAGCTGACGGCTGATGGCTGTTTCACTTCTTCTTCGGCGGCGACTGATTGGGGTTCCAGGTCACCTGAGACTCAAACATCGAGTCCGGCAGGTTCTGGTTGTACTTCACGGTGTTGATGAAGCGCTCGCTCTGCACCTCGCCGTTCTTGTAGCGGGTAAGACGGAACGGGGTCATGATGCCCTGCACCTTGCGGTAGGCGTCATAGCCATCGGATTCCTCGTCGCGGTCGTGCGTCTCCGGATCGCGCCATGTATACGACTTTTTGACCGGCAGATGAGTATTGGTGTCGACGAACAGGTCCACGGCCTCGTTCTGGGTGTTCATGATCGTGATCTGGTCGGCGGACTTGCGTTCGGCGAAAGACGAGCCGTCGTAGAACAGCGAGGTGCCCGGCTCCTTCAGCCAGAGGCGCAGCACCTGCTCCAGCGCGTAGTGGCGGCGGCGAAGATAGTCCTTCATATCGCTGTCCTCGACCGCCGCCGTGCCGCGAAAGGTGTGGTCGTAGCCCTTATCGCCGTTATAGATGACGATCCAGTCCCGCTGCTTGGTCAGCTCAAGGCGCTCTTTATCCGGCCAGCGCCAGAAGCGCCAGAAAAGCGTGCCGGCTCCCTCCGTTTCGTCGTGATAAAACTTGTAGCCACGGCCGTCCTGTTCCATGTCCTGCACGGTGAGATAAGCCTGACCGCCGAGCGCCTGGATCATCTGATCCAGGACGGTGCGCGCCTTCTGCGCGCCGGAGTCCTGCGCGCCCGCCGACGACTGTGTGCTCGCCGCGGGACTCGACTGGGCCAGCGCACCCAACGCAACCAGCAGTGCCAGCAAGATTGCTATTCCCGTTCGTTTCATAGCCGACGCCGTAAACCCGTCGATGATATCAGTGCAGCACTCTGGCGGATGCGATCAAGCTTACCGCGGACGCAAAAACACAGGCCAAGTTAGGTCCGGAACGGCGTTGCGGGCCGAAGGAAATGTTTTGTGCCGAAATGGGAAACGCTTTTCTACCTTCCCACGCAAACTTCTGCGCAAGGAACACTTTCTGCAGCCGCTTTGTGCCGCTTACCCCCATGAATTCATAAAGTTAACCGTTACGTATACCTTGGCAGCGTACCTGCACATACCTGGACAACTAGATTTAGTGCTGGAGCTTCAGCCTCCCAATTAAGGCCTGAGACACTGGCAAGGACATCGACATCAACCTCGAAACGGATGGAGGCAATATGCGGGCGCGTTCACTTCTCTTGGCAAGCTTGGTTCTGCTGGCAGTCGCCCTCCCCAGCTTTGCAACACCGATCGCTTTCAACGTATCCGGGACCACAAGTGGTGGGGCGGTCAGCGCTATTGTGACGTTCGACTCCATCGGTTCCAATCTGACTATCCAACTAGAGAACACAACGGCCGGCGTCGCGGCCATCGCGCAGGTACTCGACGGTTTGTCTTTCAGTCTGCCAGGTTCGAGCCTGACATTGGCATCCGTCAGCTTTGGCAGCCAGACGGGTGCGGGGCTTGAGTTCTGCTCGGGAACGTCTCACTCGGTGACCTGCACTGATAGCGGCACCGCAGTATCTTCTCCATACGGCTGGACCCTTTCTGGTGGACTGCTGGCTGCTGGTGCTGGGTCCTTCAAACCTTATGGGATCATTAACGAAAGTGTTGATAGCGCTCCCTGCACCACTAACTGCGATGGGATCGGCAATGCGCAGCACAACCCGTATCTGATCGATCCGATATTCACCTTCACTGGCACTGGTATCAATCTGGCTAATCTGGGCCCGATTGATCTGCCCCCCGTTTTTGGTCCAGTCATGATGAGAGTCCCGGCGGGTTGGACAGCGTAACAGATTTGCTGTCGGGATAGCAGCCGCCGCCGAGGCTGTGCGGAAGTGGGAAACGCGCAGCGTTTTCCAAGCGGGCGCAGCCCGCGGCTTGTGCACAGCCTGCCATTATCTGGCGAAACTCTTCCGGCGTACGGTAGCCCAGGGAGCTATGCGGCCGCCGCTGGTTGTAATCCTGCCTCCACTCCTCGATCTTCTGCCGGGCATCAGCCAGAGCTGGTAAACCAGTTCTCGCTCAAACACTCGTCGCGGAACCGGGCATTAAAGCTTTCGATGTAGGCGTTCTCGATCGGCTTGCCCGGCTCGATGAAGTGCCACTCTACACCATTCTCGTAAGCCCACTGCTCTACCGCCTTGCTGACGAACTCCGGCCCATTATCCGAGCGGATCTGCAGCGGCAGTCCGCGCTCCATCTTCAACCCGTCCAGTACCCGGACGACTCGCACCCCGCCCAGGCTGGTATCGACTTCGATGGCCGGCGACTCGCGGGTGAAGTCGTCGGCGATGGTCAGTGCCCGGAAGCGTCGTCCCGTGGCCAGGGCATCGCTGACAAAGTCTATCGACCAGACTTGGTTGGCTTGGCTCGGTACCAGCATCGGGGTACGCATCAGCGCCACCCGCCGCTTACGAATACGCTTGCGCACCCAGAGCTACTCTTCCACATAGAGCCGGTAGACGCGCTTATGGTTCACCTCCAAACCGTCACGTCGCAGCAGTGCGTGCAGACGCCGGTACCCGAAGCGCCGTCGCACCATGGCCAGCTCGCGCAACTTCTGGCGCAACTCTTGATTGGCTTCCCGAGCCACCGCCTCATAGCGGCATGTACCGCGTACCGTCCACAACAGCCCGCAAGCGCGCCGCTCGCTGATCTCAACCGCTGCGCGCGCTACTGCCACCGCCTCTGTCCGAGCCCGCGGGCCTACCACTTTTTTGACAGCAACGCCTGCAACGCCTGCTTGTCCAGCATCAGGTCGGCCACCATCTGCTTCAGCTTGCGGTTCTCGTCTTCCAGCTGCTTCAGCCGCTGCGCCTCGCTTACGCTCATTCCGCCGTACTTCGCCTTCCAGCGATACAACGTCTGCTGGCTAATGCCGTGCTTGCGGCACAGCTCCGGCGTCGGCACCCCGGCCTCGGACTCTTTCAGAATCCCTACGATTTGCTCTTCGTTGAATCGGCTCTTCTTCAAGTCTGCGTTCTCCTTGCTTGGCCCGAGCGGGCCAGTGTAGCCGGAGAACTCTCATTCAGGATGGATCAATTTCCGGGGGGCAGATCACGATCACTACTGATTGGGGAACGGGTCCCGATCAACTTAGAACCGACCCACCTCCGCCCTCCGTTCCCGAGCCCGCCAGCTTGGCATTGTTTGGCAGCGGCTTGGTGGGAATCGCCTCCTTTGCGCGCCGCCGCTTTTTCAAGGGGTAATCGCCCCTGTCCTCGCCTTAAGGCATCCATAGCCGGGTCGAAACTGACCCGGCTAGATTTTTGAACAGAATGGGGAAAACGGGCTGAGGCGCCCCATATCTTTAATCTTTAATTTTTGCGTCTTTCGCAGAAGCGGGAGTTCTACCTCACCCACATCTGCCAAAACCGGGCAGATGTGGGGCACCCTCAGCAGCTACAAGATTGGGCAGTTCAGCCCACCTCCACCAGCCCATACCGGCGCTGCCAGTGCGAGCGGACGTGCCGCAGCGCGCGCTGCAGCTCCTCTTGCGAAACCGCCCCGGTGAGCGCGGCGGCGGCTTCGTTCTTGGCGAGCTGAAGCAGGTCGCGATCACGCACCAGGCTGGCCACGCGGAAGTCGGGAATGCCCGCCTGGCGTGTGCCGAAGAACTCGCCCGGGCCGCGCAGTTCGAGATCGAGTTCGGCGATCTGAAAGCCGTCGGTGGTGCGGACCATGGCGTCCAGGCGCTGTTCGCCTTCGGGTGAGATTTTGCCCCCGGTCATCAGAATGCAGTACGACTTGGCCGCGCCGCGCCCGATGCGGCCGCGCAATTGATGGAGTTGCGAGAGGCCGAAGCGCTCGGCGTGCTCGATGACCATCAGGCTGGCGTTGGGCACATCGACCCCGACTTCGATCACCGTGGTGGCGACCAGCACGTCGAGCTCGCCGCGCTGAAATAAGCGCATCACGCGATCTTTTTCGTCGGCATCCATCCGGCCGTGCAACAAGCCTACCCGCAGATCGGGAAAAATCTTGCTACGCAACTCGCCATGCATTTTGACTGCGGCCTTCAGCCCGGACCACAAGGAAGCCTGTTTGCCACGTTTCTTCGCGGCAGGCGCTGGAGACGAGAGCTTGGCTGACAGGCTGGCGTTCATGCCGTGCTTAGGAGGGCCCGCCGGCGAGGCTCCACCTTCTTCGTCTTCGTCCTGGCTTTGCTCTTCGATCACGGGGTAGACAACGTAAACCTGATGCCCAGCCGTGACCTGTTTGCGCACGAACTGCCAGACTTCCGCGGCGCGCTCGTCGCCGACGCGGCGGGTGATGATGGGGGTTCGCCCAGGCGGAAGCTCGTCGATCACGCTCACGTCAAGGTCGCCGTAGAGGGTCAGCGCCAACGTGCGCGGGATGGGCGTGGCAGTCATGACCAGCGTGTCCGGCTCAAGGACTTCCCCTGTTTCGCTCGGCTTTTTCATCAGCTTGAAACGCTGCATCACGCCGAAGCGGTGCTGCTCATCGACGATTACCAGCCCGAGCTTGGCAAACTCGACCGTCTCCTGAATCAGCGCGTGAGTGCCGATGACCAGTTGCGCGTTGCCCTCGCGGATGTGACGGCGGACATCGCGTTTGCGGTCCTGATCGAGGGAGCCGGTCAGCAGCACGATGCGATATCCGGCGTTCTCCAGGATGCGCCGCGCGGACAGATAGTGTTGCGTGGCCAGGATCTCGGTGGGCACCATCAAGGCGACCTGGTAGCCGTTCTCAATGGCGAGGATTGCCGCCTGGAAGGCCACGATGGTCTTGCCCGAGCCGACGTCGCCCTGCAGCAGACGGCGCATGGGCGAAGTCCGCTGCATATCCTCCGCGATTTCCTTCAGCACGCGCTTCTGCGCGCCCGTGGGATGGAACGGCAGGATTTTCTTGATCGCCTCCCGCACGCGATCGCTCACCTGGAAGCCGATGCCTGGCTGCGCGCGCACGCGTTTGCGCTTCAATTCCAGTCCCAACTCTAAGAAAAAGAGTTCTTCGAAGATGAGCCGCACATGCGCCGGGGTGCGCGCCCGCTCCAACTCGGCAAAGGGCTCGTCGGGATCGGGCCAGTGCACCTGGTAGAAGGCTTCGCGGCGCGGCATCAAGTGAAGCCGCTCACGGATGGCTGAAGGAATGGCGTCCGGAATCTCCCGGTTGAGACGTTCCAGCGCCCCGTGGATGACCCGGCGAAACCATCGCGAAGTCAGTTTGCCGGTTGCCTCATAGACCGGCACAATACGGCCAATCTCCAGCGAATCGGCTGCCTCGGGCTGGCCGGGGTCGCTGAGGATCTCGAACTGCGGCTGGCGAAGGTAGTAGGCGCGGCGGCCGCGTTCATCCTGCTCCACCTTGCCGTAGAGGGCGACCACCTGCCCGGGCTTGAACTTGTCCTCGAGATAGGTGCCGTGAAACCAGAGACAGCGAATCGTGGCGGTGCCCTGGCCCGCCACCATTTGGAAGATTGGCATGGTGCGGGTGCGGAACAGGCCGAAGTTGCGCACTTCGGCGATCAGGCTGGCCATCTCTCCGGGACGCAGCTCGGCGATGCTGCGCGGATTGATGCGGTCCTCGTAGCGGAAGGGCAGGTAATAAAGGAGATCTTCGAGGGTGGTGATTCCCTTTTCCGCCAACAGGCCTGCGACGCGGGGACCCACCCCTTTCACGTACTGCACCGGCGTGTGCAGTTCGAGCGCAGCAACCTGCTCCGCTCCAAAAGGCGCGACTTCGACGCGTTTTGCAGCTTCGGGTTGGCGTCCTTGGCTCAAGCGCATGCACTCCCACGAGATAAATGCGATTTGCCTGTCTGGCCGGGCATCGGCTTGATTCTACGCGGAGGCGGGCCGTAGATCAGCAATTCCAGATTTCTGCACCTCTGCCCTGCTGCACCGCATCCTAGAGCGCTGTGAGGACCGGTTTACCGCAGAGTACGCAGAGGGCTCGGAGGAAGAGAGCGCAGAGCCGACATTTCCATCCGATTTCCCATTTGCCTTCGTGCCCTCTGCGCCCTCTGCGGTGAGAAGGTGTTCTCTGCGTCCTCTGTGGTGAAAAGCTTTTAGGGAGAAGACACTTGCGCGTGCTGTTCTGGATTTTCGCTGTGTTTTTGGGATTGGCTTGCGCTGCGGCGCGCTATTACCTGCCTGACCCTACCATGTCGGCACTGCCCGCCTGCGCGGTGGCCATGTTGTTGGCCGTGATTCGCCCGGAGAATCCCTGGCGCTGGGGATTGCTCCTGGCCGTGCTGGTCCCCATGTCTGATCTGTATGCGAAACTGGCGCACGAGTTCGTGCAGGGGGGCCGGGTCGAAGGCTCGATCATCATCGGACTGGCGAGCGGCTTCGTCGGCGGCTACGGCGGGTCCATCATGCGCCGCATGTCGGTCAATGTCTTCAATACTAAGTCCTGAACTCTTCCACCGCGGAGGGCGCAGAGGCACAAAGAAAAGTAACAGATCAGAATCGGAGAAATGCTTACCGCCGATTGAACAGATTGAAAACGGATCAACACGGATCTTTATACGAGAAATCCGTGTGCATCTGTCTTTTCTCCGTGTAATCCGCGGTCAATAGTGAAAGCATCTAGTCTCTGCGTTCTTCCTCTGCGGCCTCTGCGGTGAAAAGGGTCTATTCCAAGAGCCAAGAGCGTCTTCTCCCAATTACTGCCCTCTTCGGCCCCATCTCATGTAGTAACCAACTTGCTACTGGTTTTCCTGTAACCTTCCCGCTACTCTGCTCCCATGGCAGTGACGTGGACGGTCTTGGGCAGTGGCAGCAAAGGTAACTGCACGGTGCTGTCTACCGCCCGTACCCAGATCCTGATCGACGCCGGGTTCTCCTGCCGGGAAACGCTCCGACGGATGCAGGAGGCCGGTCTGGACCCGCGGAAAACCGATGCCATCCTCATTTCCCACGAGCATTCCGACCACGTGAACGGCATGCCGCTGCTGGCCCGCCGTCTGGACCTCCCGGTATACATGACCGCGCCCACCCACGCTGCCTGGAAACGCAGCCTGCGCGCGAATCACGCCTCGCCGGAGCCTGCTTCCAGCAAGCGCAAGCGAGCCCCTGCTGGGGAATCTGGCCGCGTTCGCCGGGAATCCGGGGGCAACGGCAAACTGGAGAAACTGGAACGCTTCGAAGCCGGGCGTGGGTTCACGATTGGCGATATCGACGTCCTGCCCTTCACCATCCCGCACGACGCCGCCGACCCGGTGGGCTTCGCCTTTGTGGCTGAAGGCATGAAGCTGGCGTTGGTGACGGACCTTGGCTATTTCTCAGCCAATGTGGTCCAGCACGTGCAAGGTTCAGACCTGTTGATGGTCGAATCGAATCACGATCTGGAGATGTTGCGCACCGGGCCATATCCGTGGGCGGTGAAGCAACGCGTGCTCAGCCGGGTCGGGCATCTTTCCAATGACGACCTCGCGCAATTTTTCTGTAGCGATTATGATGGAACAGCAGCGCACCTGATCCTGGCGCACCTGTCGGAAGCGAATAATCACCCCGAGTTGGCTCGCCGGGCCGCGGAACGGGCTCTACGGGACCGTGGGAACCAACGGGGCAACCGGCTTGCGCTGGCCTCCCAAACGCAGCCGCTCAAGCCGATCCGGATGTAGCGGGAACCGATGAAACGCGAGTGCATCGACAAGATGGCGGGCAAGATCCTCGCCGGCTGGCGCTACGACATTTCCGGCATCACCCCCGAGATGCGCGGCGACTACGTGCGGCACTTCGCGGAATGCGAGTATTGCCGCGACAAACGCCATTTGCACCGCACCGTCGATATCGCTCTCATCCTACTGGCCTCGCTTTCGGGCATGCTGTTCCTGCTGGCTTTTGGCGTAATTCACCACTTCGAGCCGCACCACGCTTTTCTGCTGGAATTGACCGCCTTGGCCGGCTTCGGGCTTTCGATCCTGGTGTGGTTGGTGGTGGCCATGGCGACTCCCGCCCCCGTGGTGATCACCGACGCCACCCGCCAGGGAGTGCGCCGGGTGCATGACCGGCTGCCGGAAAATATCCGCGAACGCCTCCCCGAAGAGCTGCGGCTGAAGCTCTCAAAAAGCTAACTTCAAGTGCTTTCAGCCACACGCGCCCCTTTCATTCCCCTTGTGAAACCGCAAACGGGGCACCACGACTCCACTTTGCCATACCCTGTGGAAATGAGCAAAATACGTTAACGAACGCGTAAAGTGCAAATGTACGAAACGAAGAAACGGGCATTGTCATCCGCCAGTGACGATCAGGCCTTTCGGCTATGTATCTCCGGCGAGGACGCCATCAAGCTTCTGAACTCATCCATGCGAGCCTTGCCTGTTGTATCGAGGGTAAGTTTGTCCGCCTATTCGCCAAGCTTCAGGAGGTGTTTCCTTTCGACTATGCCCTTGCCACGTTGGCCGATGGCGATAACAGGGTGCCCATTCCTTTTCGCGGCGTGAATGTTGGTCTCCCCGCGGAATGGCTGCGCCAATGTAACGCGAACCGCTTATTTCGCCGTGGCGTGGCCACGCGGGAGAACTTCCGAAGCTATAAGGTGCAGCATTGGGCTGAGAGCTGGAACCGATTCGGACAGCCGCCGCAAGATCTGAAGGACTTCCTGGCCGATGTTGGTATTAATAATGGCTACATGCATGGATGCGGGCCTTGCTCTTCAGGCAACGCGGGTCACGGTGGAAGCGTGTTTTGCTACACGGCCCCGGCGGTGAAATACAAGACCCGCACGGCGTCGATTCTGGAACTGCTGACTCCACACCTGCACTTGGCCCTGACCCGTGTGCTCGATCCGAGCCAGGACGAGCAGGAAAAAGCAACGCTTCCTGTCCGGCGTCAACTATTGTTACCCCTCGCATTGACTCACCATATTTGCTACTGAGCGATGGGTCGTTACCTCATCGAAAATGCTACCCGACGTGAGTACACGTCGGGAGCGGAGATGAGGAGACTGATCAAGTTGACAACGCGTCGGGAGCTGACCGCAGCCGTAAGTCAGCGTTATCAAACCGCGGATCGGATGGGCAAAAAGCTGATCCTACGACCAATCAGGGAACTAGCCCATTCTGGGAAAGCCGTAGACGGTATCCGGGCTTGATTCCAGAATAACTTTGACATTGCAGCAGTGTATGAGTATTGTCAGACTTCCTTTACAGCTACAAAGTGAGTCACCTACTCATATGAGGCAGAGCCCCAGACTCGAATGAAAACGCCTCACTTCCTCGTAATTGAAAACATCTTAACCAATCGCAACGTTTTGACGCCGTTCACCTTCCTCTCCAGGAGTATTGAATGGATGGAACGAGTACAGCCCGACTTAAGGTTCTGGTGGTCGATGATGAATGTCCCATCGCCGACAGTCTCGCTTCTATTCTCGATCTGCAGGGCTATGACGCCATGACCGCATACAGCGGTATGGAAGCCGTGGAGACCGCCCGCCAGTTCCGCCCAGACCTGATTATCAGCGACGTAATGATGCAGGGTCTGAACGGAATCGAGGCGGCGATCCTGATCCGTAGTTTTTTGCCGGGTTGTAAGATTCTGCTCATTTCCGGGAACGCTACCACACTTGATCTGCTGGAGGGCGCCCGCGAGAGAGGTCATGAATTCGACCTTCTGTCCAAGCCGATTCATCCCACGGATTTGCTGGCGATACTGTCCAACTAGTGTAGTGCGTCATAACTAACAACCTTTATCAATCCGCGCGCGTCTTATGATTGAGGACACGGTTGCGGATGCGCATAGCCCCTACTATTACGTTGAGTCCGGAGCAACGGACGGTGTTGGAATATCAAGCCCGGAGTCGATCCCTCCCGGTGCGGGTGGCGGAGCGTGCACGCATCGTGTTGTTCGCGGCTTCCGGCCAGCAGAACCAGGAAATTGCGGCGGCTATGGCCATCACGCCGAAAAAGGTTTCCCGATGGCGCAAGCGCTTCCTCACGCTGGGCCTGGCCGGATTAGCGAAAGACGCGCCTCGGGCCGGCCGCAAACCCAAGATCAGCGCCCGCCTGACAAAACGTGTGGTGACGATGACCACGCGCCAACAGCCGACCAACGCCACCCACTGGAGCACGCGCACTATGGCAGCGGCCATAGGCATCAGCGAAGCCAGTGTGCGGCGCATCTGGCGGGCCCACGGGTTGAAACCTCATCTCGTGGAAACCTTCAAGCTCAGTAACGATCCCCAGTTTGCGGAGAAACTGGAAGACATCGTCGGTCTGTACCTCAACCCGCCTGAGCACGCGCTGGTGCTGTGCGCGGACGAGAAGAGCCAGATTCAAGCTCTGGATCGTACTCAGCCTGGATTGCCGCTGAAACGTGGGCGCGGCGCCACCATGACGCATGACTACAAACGCAACGGCACCGCCACCTTGTTTGCCGCGCTGAATGCGGCCAACGGCGAAGTCTTTGGCCTGTGCCAAGAGCGGCATCGCCATCAGGAATGGCTCAAGTTTCTCCGTCTGATCGACCAGACCATTCCGGCGGAGCGACAACTCCACTTGATCTGCGATAACTACGCCACCCATAAGCACCCCAAAGTGCAGCGCTGGCTGGCGCGGCATCCGCGCTTCCATCTGCACTTCACTCCCACGAGCGCGTCGTGGCTGAACATGGTGGAACGTTTCTTTCGCGACCTGACCCAAAATCGCCTGCGTCGTGGTGTCTTCCACGATCTGGAAGAGCTCATCATGGCCATCGGCACCTACATCGACCGTCACAACGAGAGCCCCAAACCGTTCATCTGGACCGCGCGAGCCACCGATATCCTGGAAAAAGTGAAGCGCGCTCGCCACACCCTGAATAAACGTCAATCTGTATGACGCACTACACTAGGCTCTGGCCCCGAACGATCAAACGATAGCCCATACAGATTTCTGAACACATCGATGCTGAGGCACGTCTTGGCCCAAGTGTGACGTGCCGCGAAACGTGCCATTTCCCGCCATCCGGCATTAGCCGTAGCCTTCCGCGGACTATCCCAGAAAACCTCTATTTCGGCCGCTTAGCAGTCCGTGGTGTAAGTAGCTGATTTCCGGCACGGCCAGCGGCGTGGGCGACTCGACCGCGTCGCGAAGTTTTTCACCGGGTAGCTTGCAACTTGGTTCCCGTACCGCGGAATCCGATCTGCCCGCCGCGTGAGCAGCCAATAGACGAACAAAATAGGCTGACCACCGCGGTTTCTCCACTCCCGCGGAGTGCCGGCCCGCATCAGCTTGCGCATAATCAGACTCAGGTTGAAGGCGCCAACGTGGATCAGTTGCCGCTTCAGAATGTTCTTGTGGCCGCGCAGGTACGTGCGCCGCATACCACCCGTGTCGTAACAGTGCGCAAAGCTACGTTCCACCAACTCGCCCCGCCGCCGCAGTAAACTCTTGCCGTACTCGCCGCGCACCCGCCGTCGATTCCGGTACCCCGCCTGTTGTTCTTCGCTTTTGCCCTGCCAGTGGCGGCGGCCTTTCTGCTGCTTCTCCGGAATGTAGCTGCGCACCTCGTAACTCTTGACCCGCTGGACTACCGCGCCGCTGTGGTAGCCCTTGTCGGCAACCAACTCTTCGATCCCGTTGACGTTCACCTTCGGCTTCTCGTCAGGCCGCTGTTCCGCCTCGCGCCCGACCAACTCCGCCACCGCCATCCCGGCCTCGCTCAGCGTCTCATCCAGGGTTGTGGTGTCGCCTTGGTCGGCGCCTTGTAAGGTGACCGCCACCACCGCGCCCGTGTCCAGATCGACCGCGTGCTCCGCCTTGTGCGCCAAGTGCGTGCGCCCGTCCTTCATCTTGGCGATCCGCGCATCCTGATCGGAAGGACTCTTCCATTCCTTGTTGGACATGCGCTTCTTGCGCTTGCGATCCAGCCGCGCCAAGTCCTCGCGCGTCGGCGTCAGGATCCCGGAAGCCTTCGCCAGTCCGCACAGAAACTCCTCGTAGCTTGCCCCCGTGTCCCGCCGCTCAATCGAGCGCATCGCCGCGTTGGCCTCCAGCGTGGTCGCGTCGATGGCGATCCGCTGGCCCTTCAGCAGCCCGCGATCCGCCAGCACCCCCAACGCCCACGCGAATACCTCGCCGTGCGTCTCCAGATCGATCAACCGCCGGTTGCGCTAAATGGTCGAGTGGTCCGGCGTTTTCTCATCCAGCGCAATGCCCACGAAGCGCCGCAGCGCCAGCGAGTCCGCCATCCGCCAGGCAATCCCGCGCTCACTGTCGATGCCCTCGAAGTAGCCGACCAGCAGCGACCGAAAATAGATGCCCGGGGTCAGCGATGGTCGTCCGTACTTGGCCGCGTAGAACTTCGCGCACCGGCCCTCGACAAACTCATCGAACTGGTTCGACTCCAGCAACTCGTTCAACCGCTGATAGAACGGATGCCCCGGGGCCGAGGCCAGCTCCGCCTGCGCAATCCAGATGCCTTCTTGCTTCTCCCGCTGCTTGCGCGTCCCCATCGCCATGCGCTCATTCTACGAACCATGCCGGTGGATTCTTCAGTACTTTCTGCTTACGTATCCAGACTTACACCACGGACTGCTAGTGTAGTGCGTCATACAGATTGACGTTTATTCAGGGTGTGGCGAGCGCGCTTCACTTTTTCCAGGATATCGGTGGCTCGCGCGGTCCAGATGAACGGTTTGGGGCTCTCGTTGTGACGGTCGATGTAGGTGCCGATGGCCATGATGAGCTCTTCCAGATCGTGGAAGACACCACGACGCAGGCGATTTTGGGTCAGGTCGCGAAAGAAACGTTCCACCATGTTCAGCCACGACGCGCTCGTGGGAGTGAAGTGCAGATGGAAGCGCGGATGCTTTTCTTTGTCGGTTGCCCCTAGTTCTGCAGACCGAACGCACCTCGCATCTGGAATTCTCATCCATCAGCCCGCGCTACTTTGCGGGCACGGGCTGAGTCGTGGGTTGCGGAGCCGGTGTGCCGGGATTCGAGAAACTCACCTTGGGGGTCTGGCGCGATCCCTCCGTCGCGGCAAAGTAGGCGCTATTCGGCTGGAATCCCGCCCAACCGGCAAAAACATTGTTGGGAAACATCTGGACATACGTGTTGTAGTCCTGCAGCGTGTCGTTGTAGCGCTTGCGTTCGACCGCGATGCGATTCTCGGTGCCCGCGAGTTCGTCCTGCAGACGCAGGAAGTTCTCGTTGGACTTTAGCTGCGGATAGTTCTCGACTACGAGCAACAGGCGGCCAATCGCTCCGTCGAGTTGCCCGTTGGCGGCGATTTTCTGCTGCGGAGTGCCGGCCGAAAGCAGTGCGGAGCGGGCTCTGGCGATGTCCCCGAATACCGTTTGTTCCTGCAGCGCATAGCCTTTCACCGTCTCCACAAGGTTGGGAATCAGGTCCGCCCGACGCTGTAAGACGATGTCCACCTGGGACCAAGCGGCCTTGACCGATTCATTCTTGGTCACCAGCAGGTTGCGAACTCCCACGTACTGTCCGAAGGAGGCGAGCGCAATCAGAACCACTACGACAATCGCGATCCACAGTTTCTTCATAAGCTCTCCATTTCCACACCGCGGCAACGCCGCCCTGAGCAATTGAGTGTAACGCGGTCACAAACGGGCGGTCACATCCGCTTCCAGCGCCTTATCCACCGCGGTCGCAACCTGCTCCACCACCGTCAGGTAGCGGGCGAAGAGGTCGTTAACATCCATTTTCCTGGGATTCGCCTTGTGCTCCCGAACGTCCAGCACCTGGTGAATAGCGGACGTGTCTAATTTCATCCGCTCCGCCAGAGCCTGTACCGTTTCGCGCTTTCCCACCGGCGCGGCATGTCCGAGCGCGATCAGGGCATGGCGAAAAAGCGTGACGAAGGAGGGCACGGAACGCACCAGCAAGCCCCACAATCGCCGCTTGCTGTCGGAGGCTAGAAGCAGCTGTTGGCGCAGCAGAAGCAGTTTCTCACGGAGTTCGTATTCCACCTGGACGCGATGGATGCGCATGGAAATCTGCAAACCCAGCAGCACATCTTCACCGAGAAGGACGCGATGATGTTGCTGCATGTCCAGCAGTTCGATGGTGAAGATGTCAGTGGAACATTCCAGTTCGTGGCGCGTCATGAAAAGTGGCGGAGGCTGCTTCTGGCGCTCCCACCACTGTGCGACCGGCGCCAGAGCCTGCAAGGCCGGGAAGGAACTGTCGCGCAGCACACAGAACAGATTCAGGTTCGAGAATTCGGGATGAAAATCTCCTGCCACGGCGGACCCGTACAGGATGACGCTCTCCAGGTTTGCCCCGGCCGCCGCGCGCATACGCCTTACAAAGTCCTCGAGCTTGTTCTCAGGAATCATCGCGTCCTCGCTTACTACCAACCGCTGCTGCCCCCTCCACCACCGGAACTGCCGCCGCCAAAACCTCCGAAGCCGCCTCCACCTCCGCCACCGAACCCGCCGCCACCCCATCCTCCGCCCGAACCCTCACGTCGGCCACCGAGAACCTGAGAAAGCAGAAGCCCGAACAACACGCCCCGTAGAGGAGTAAACAGGAGGACCAATAAGGCCAGCCCAACTACAATGATCTGGCCGAGCGGTAATCGCTGGCCGTCCGGCTGATCCGACGGCAGGATCGTAGCAGGCGGCAGCACATTGGGGATCTCAATTCCGGCATCCTGCGCAATCACCCCCGCTACTCGACTGGTGACCAGCAGCAGGGCCGCGCTGTAATCGCCGCTACGCATCAGCGGTATCGCCTCACGCTGAAAGCTTCCAACCTTCCCGTCAGGCAGAATCGGTTCCAGGCCATAGCCGACTTCAATGCGGGCACGGCGATCCTGAATGGCATACAGGATCAAAAGGCCTCGATTGGTTGACTTGTCTCCTATGCCCCAGCTTTTAAAGAGGTTGACCGCGTAACTCTCGACATCCGCGCCATCGAGGGAATTGATGGTGACCACGGCAATCTGGGCGTGAGCCCTTTGATCGGTCTGCTGGCAAATGCCTTCCATCTGCGCGACCGTCTTCTGATCGAGAACATGCGCGAAGTCGTTGACGTAACCGGTAGGGCGCAACTGCGAGACCGGTTCGGCATGCGCGATCATAGTCAGCAACAGAACAAAGAGTGGCACAATGCCGAATTTCGCCAACAATTTCATGGTTGCCAGATTGTACAGGACACCTGCGCCCGCATCGGATCGGTTTGGGGCCGTTGGTCGACAACACGGAAGCAATCGTGAAGCCAAGGTCTAAAGGGTCGGCAGATCATCTCCGCGGTCCCGAAACCGCGTTCGGAGAAGTCACCGCCGGATTGTGAGCTGATCGTTTCGCCAACACGGAAGCAGTCAGGTCCCACCCTTGACGAGATTAGTAATGGTAAGTCTTAGGGCTGTATCCGAAGCGCCCGCATTCAGCACCGGCCAGGCAGCCCTTCGCTCATGGGCGTTTCAGATACAGCCCTAAGACTTGTGGCCCCCCTCGATTTGGCACGTCCACTGGCGCATTTTTCAGCACGGCGCGCCTATCGGAATGTACGATGAGTAGACTCATGGGCCGAATAGGGAACGGGGATTTAATGCCGGCCACGGACCCCGCTGTCCCAGGAGAACGAAGACTTCATGACCATCCTTGCCCGCTTAGAGCACTGGAGGAAGCAAGGCGCGATATCGCCGGAGCAGCACGTGTATTTGGCGAGCCTCTGCCGTGGAGAACCCTTATCAGTTTTTCTTGAGCTGAACGTTCTTCTCTATGCTGGTGTGCTGGCGTTTGTTGCCGGACTTGGCTGGACTGTCACCACCTGGTCGCAACAACTCGGTGACGTTCTCGTCCTGGCCATTCTCTCCACCATCCTCGCCGCCTGTTTTTGGTACTGCTTTTCCAGGGCGCCCGCTTGGTCCCTCGCGGAAACGCCTGCACTGACTGCGGTCTTCGACTACGTGCTTTACCTCGGCAGCCTCGTCTGGTGCGTAGAACTCGCTTACCTGGAGAACCGATTCCACGTACTCTCCGGACAATGGGACTCCTATCTCTTGGCGACCGCGGTCTTCTTTTTCTTCCTCGCTTATCGTTTCGACAATCGCTTCGTGCTGTCGCTCGCTTTGTCGTCACTTGCCGGATGGTTGGGGCTGACGATCTCGCACTGGCCGTCCCATCAGGACGCGGCGTATCGCCAATGTGCCCTACTCTATTGTCTGCTGGTCGGCGTCGGCGGGGTGATCCTTCAGCGGCGCGGCCTAAAACCACATTTCTTCGACACGTATCTGAACATAGTGGCCAACGTTTTGTTTTGGGCATTGCTCTCGGGCGTGTTCAATCGGCAAGGCTACGGGGTGTGGTTTCTGGCCCTGCTTCTCGCCTGTGGCGCGTCTCTCGCCTGGGGCCTGACGCGCCGGCAGTTTGCCTTTGTTGCTTATTCGGCGGTCTACGGCTACGTGGGTGTTAGCTCGATACTCATCCGCGGCATCACTGACGAAATTGTTGTCCTGGGCTATTTCGTCATTACCGCAGTTGCAATGCTGGTCGCGCTGGTCCAGATCGCGCGCCGCTTCGGAAGGCCGGCATGAGACTCTACACGGCATCGAGCGAAGAGACTCTGCGCGCCCGCAAACTCCTGGCGGACTGGGCCGGCGAGAGCTTCCTCACCAAGGCGCAGTACCAGCGTCTGGAGCAGGAGACGGTCTCTGAGCTGCGCACCACCAACATCTTTCTGCGGCTGATTTTGTTCCTCTTCACCCTTATCAGCGTGGCCGCCGCCGCCGCACTGTTCTTCAGGGTTTTGCTTTCGTGGCCATCGGAGCAAACCTCTGGCATTTTCTTCCTGATTTTCGCTGCCGTCTGCTATGCCGCCGCCGAAGTCGCCGTTTCCCAAGCCCATCTGTATCGGTATGGGATCGAGGAAGCGCTCGCCGTCTGCTCGGTTGGTTTTCTTTGTGCGGGAATTCAGGCCGCTCTTTTCAGCGGCAGGCCTTATTCGCCTACGCCGGACGGAGTCCAGTTCCTGGTTCCCACCGCCGGCGGTGTCTTTTCGCTCTGGATCTGGTGCCGCTTCGGGCTCTGGTATGCATTTCTCGCCGCAATGGTCTTCGCCCTCTTTCTGCCAGGCTATTGGACCTCGTCTCACTCGGCGCAGCATGTGATCGTCGCCTTGCTCTATGCAATCGGGCTCATATGTGTAACCGCGGTACGTTCCCGCCACCACTTCGATTACATCGAAGATGATTATTCGCTCGTCGAAGCATTCCTCTGGCTCGGCATCTACCTGGCCATCAACCTCCAGCTTTCGTCGTTGGACCTGCGCGCGCAGTGGTGGGGCATTGGCACTACGGCCGCCTCTGAATTCGCGAGGTCGTTCTACTGGACCACATGGATGCTAATCTGGTGTCTGCCGCCCGTCGTACTCGCACGCGGGGTTCGCCAGAAGGACCGCTTTGTCATTGCGGTCGGCGCGATTGTCGCTATCTTGACCTTCGTTTCCAACAAACCTTATCTCGGCTGGCCGCGGCATACTTGGGACCCGATGCTTCTGGGCATATTATTGACCGGCGTTACATTGTTCATTCGACACTGGCTAGCCCGTGGACCGGGCGGAATTCGCCGCGGCTTTACCGCAGCGCGCCTATCGGGAGGGGACAAACAGTGGATGAATGCCGGCGCTGCCGTATTGGGCCTGGTAGCACCACAGTCAATAACGCCCAGCCCGCAAACAAGGAGTGCAGACTTCCGCTTCGGTGGGGGAGCTTCGGGAGGCGGAGGTGCCGGCGGCGATTTTTGAAAGGCACTCCAACTGCCGATTATTCCAGGTTGACGGGCAATCCGGAAGTTGTGGATATTCCCTTGACGAGGCTACATCGGCGAAACTAGGTTTTGCCGAGATCAAATGCCGAGAGAATGTAAACCCTTTTGTGTAAACCCCGTCGCTTTTTGGCCGCTCCACAGCCGTAACTCTGGAATTCACATTCGGAAGTCATTGAATGCAGGGACGAGGAGCGCGTAATTGACCCCCTGGTGCGATTCCAGGGGTTCACCTTTTTGTGCCTTGATGAGATCGTAAGTGCTTGAAAATAATTGGTCGGGGAGAGAGGATTTGAACCTCCGACCCCCTGGTCCCGAAAAAGGGATTAGGCCGTCGTGCTGAATGTTTTCAATCTCTTACAGTGGTGCTTCAACCCCCTCATTCCTGCTCAATCACCTCATTCTGCGATGAATGTAAGTCCTCGAATGGCAGCCCTAACCAGGGGTTCAGGTCGGGGTTCCGAGTTCCTCACCGCCCGTCAGGGACAAATCAGTGGGAGGATCCAGCCACAAGCCGTTCAGGGCATGCAACTTTCTGGGTCCACGCAACTCGCCCACTTGCACTCCGCTGCGGTTCGCATCAGTTTACGGATGGGAGCGTATTCAACACAATGTCGGATGGCGACCTAATCAAGATCATCGGCGAGGGCGGCCCCGCCTTGGGGAAATCGCCACAGACCCCGGCATACCGAAGTACTCTGACGCCCGCACACATCAAGGCTGTGGTGGCCTACATCCGGGCCATCGTCGATCCGCCTTATCAGGCTCCCAGCCCAACCTCGACGAGGTAGTTAGCAGTGCGCCGTACAGCACGTAGCAGTCGCATTATGAATCCAGTCACTTGAGAGGGGACACAGTTCGTCGCCCCGGGATTTTAGGCATCTAGGAACCGAATACTGCTCTGCCGCATCTAAGTAGCTCGTTGAGGAGCGGAGCGTTAGAAGCTGTGCGAGTGATTGTCATCGACGACGAGCTCAGCACTTGTGCCTTCCTGCAAGCGGTCTTCGTCGCGGAAGGTCACGAATGCCAGACGTTTGTCCGAGCCGAGGACGCGGAGCGCTATCTGGCAAGCCACGAAGTGGATCTGGCGATGGTGGACGTCAGCTTGGGCGCGGCCAGCGGTATCGACCTGCTGCAGCGTTTGCGCGCGCTTCAATCCGGCCTCTACCCCGTGATCATGACCGCGCATGTCAGTCTGGAGAGCGCGGTGCGATCCGTGGCCGAAGGGGCGGTGGATTATGTCAGCAAGCCCCTGGGAGTGGAACAGATCCTGGCCATCGCGCAGCGCGCAGCCTCGTTCCGCGCCCAGATGCCGCGCAAGACCCAGGCCGAGGCTGCGGCGAGCGACGTTGCCGATTCCGCCATCATCGGGCGCAGTCCAAGCATGCTGGAGGTTTACAAACTGATCGGCCGAGTCGCACCCAGCAATGCCAACGTGCTGATCACCGGGGCTAGCGGCACGGGCAAAGAACTGGTGGCTCGCGCCATCCACCAGCACTCCAAGCGCGCGCAACGTCCTTTTACCCCGGTCAACTGCGGCTCGTTCACCGAGACCATTCTGGAAAGCGAACTGTTCGGCCACGAAAAGGGCGCTTTTACCGGGGCCGACGCGGCGCACAAGGGACTCGTCGAAGCAAGCGATGGGGGCACGCTGTTCCTGGACGAGGTAACCGAGACCACGCTCAGCTTCCAGGTGAAGCTGCTGCGGGTCATTCAGGAGCAGCAGGTACGGCGAGTCGGGTCCACCAAATACCTGCCGGTCGATGTGCGCATCCTGGCGGCGTCCAACCGCGATATGGGCGCGCTGCTGCGGCAGGGACATTTTCGTGAAGATCTCTATTACCGGCTAAGCGTGGTTCAGATCACGGTCCCCGTGTTAGATGAGCGGCGCGAGGATATTCCACTGCTGGTGGCGCATTTTCTGGCGCAGTTCAACCGCAAGAACGGGCGCCAGGTGAGCATCGAAAGTGCCGCCGTACAGCGGCTGCAATCTATGGCCTGGCCGGGGAACGTTCGCGAGTTGGAAAACATGGTGAATCGGCTGGCAATTTTTGCCCTGACCGATCAGATCACGTTGGCCGACGTGGAAGCCGAGAACCATGGGCCCGCATCCGCAGTCGTCGGTGGCGCACCGAATGTGCCCGAGCGCCTCAACGAGCTGGAACGGGAGCACATCGTGCGCATCCTGAAGCAGACGCACGGGAACAAGTCGGAAGCCGCCCGTCGACTGGGGATCGAACGCAAGACGCTTTACAAGAAGGCCGTCCGCTTCGGAATCGATCTTCACCAGCCGCATGAAGTATGAATGGCGCTGCGTCCCAGATCCCCGGCCGCGTTGGGGGCTCCAACCCCCAGCGGGGGTGGACCCGAACCCTGGCCACCTCTGCGCTGCTGTTCGCGGTTGTCGGGGCCTTGTGCGCCATCCCCTTTATTCGAGGTCTTCAGCTTCGCCTCACGGACACGTATTTCTGGGCGCCGCTCAAAGCGGAGGCGCCTTCGCCCGTGGTGCTTGTGCTCATCGACGACCAGAGCCTGCAGCAATATGGAAGATGGCCCTGGTCCCGGGAGCTGCTAGCGCAATTGACCCGCAACCTGGCGCGCGCCGGGGCCAACTCGATCGGGCTCGACATTCTCCTTTCCGAGCCGCAATCCGCGGCCGCCGATACGGCTCTGCGGAATGCCTTTGCGGCGGCCTCACCGCGCCTGGTTCTGGTGGACAAGATCGGGGTGCTTGCGAATGGTCCAGGTTGGATCGAACCCCTGCCGGAATTTGCGAGGACTGTGCACATAGGACACGCCCAAGCCGTGCTGGATATCGACGGGGTGTGCCGCAGCTTCTCGCCACGGCAGCTCACAACCGAGGGATCGCGCTGGGCCTTCGCCATCGAAGTGGCGCGCCGGGCCGACCCGCACGCCAACGCCGCATTCCTTCGCAGTTACGGCATCCCGGTGGAGGATGACTCGGCAAGCGTCAGCACGGCACCGCCGCTGCTGATTCCGATCGCCTTCCGCCGCCAGCCTTTCGAGACCATTTCCGCCGCACAGGCGCTGCGGGGCGAGAACCTGGACCGGCTGTGGCGGCGTCCGGTGTTGGTCGGGTTCGGGCCCAGTGAAATCTCCGACCGGCTGAATACTCCCGTGAGCCGTGGATTCCCGACCCCCGGCGTCGAAGTGCATGCCCATATCGTCGATAGCATCCTCAGTGGGCGCCAGCTACATCCCGTGCCGCTGCCGTGGTCTATCGCGGCGCTGCTGGTGGCATGCGTAACGGTGGTCAGCATCTTCCGTCGCGTGCATGGCTGGCCGGCGCTGGTCGTGCTTGCAACTCTGACGCTCGGAGTCTACGGAATGGGCGCACTCTTTTTCGCCGCGGCATCGCGGATTGTGCCGGTGGGGCCGATGCTGCTGGCCGTGGTGCTCGGGCCGGTGTTTGCCTATACGGGGGATTTCATGCTGATCGAGCGCAGTCTAACGCGGCAGCTGCGTGAACTGCGTGAATTGCTGGCCCTGCGCCGTAACTTCTTGTCGGAATCGCCTGACGATCTGTCATGGCGGCTCGCATTCCTGCAAGACCTGCAATCAGAACTGGCATCGCTGTACGAACTTCACGACCGGCTGCTGGAGGCGACCCAGGACTTGATCGGTATCTTCGATGAGCATGGCAACCTGCTGCTCAAGAACCGGCATTTCTCCGCTGTGTTCCAGCCCTTTGGATGCGGGTCTGACGCTGGAGGAAATGTGCGCTCGTCTAAGCAGGGATCCTTCCTCACCACCGCTGGCGCCGGGCGAAGTTGCCGAAGCGCAAGTCGATGGCGAACTCTATTCGGTGCGCATGTTCCCGTTGCCCGGCACGTCACTGTCGCCCTCGGGCGGGATGATCGTCAACCTGTCCAGCCTGCGTTCGCGGGTGGAGCGCGACCGCGCGCGCGCCGAAGCCCTGGGCTTCATCACACACGAGTTGCGAACACCCTTGGCCGCCATCCAGGGCTTTGCGGAGCTGATGTTGCACTATCCCAGCTCTCCCATGTGCGCCGAAGCGCCACAGACGATTCATCGCGAGTCCAGACGGCTGCTGGCACTGATCAACAGCTATCTCGATGTGTTGCGGCTTGACGCCGGCGCGCAGCCGGTGCGCTCCGAGCCCGTCCTGCTCGACAAGATCGTGCGGCAGGTCTTCGAAATCCTTCAACCCCTGGCCCAGGCGCAGGGCATGGCACTGGTGCTGGATAGCAGGGAGGCGCTCGAAGTGACGGGCGATCCACACTTACTCAGTGGCGCCATCCTGAACCTGGTGAGCAACGCCATCAAGTATGGCGCGCCGGGGACTCCGATCCGGGTGCAGTTCCTGCGGGAGGACGAGTGGGCCAGCGTGGTGGTGCACAACGCCGGAGAACCCATCCCCGAGGAAGACCTGTCCCACCTTTTCGACCCGTACTATCGCGCGAAGAGGACGGAACATAGCCAGCCGGGATGGGGGCTAGGGCTGGCATTCGTCAAGCGCATCGCGGACAAGCACGGAGGGCAATTGCGGGTAACGAGCGACTCATCGGGAACCAGCTTTGAGATTCGTCTGCCAGCGCCGGCGGATTGTGGCCTGGAAAATGCACAGGCGAAGAGGACGGCATGAAATTGGCGTCGCGATTTCTAATTGCGCTCGTGCTGCTGGCTGCCACGGCAAACGCACAGCAGCAATCAGAAGCTCAACCTGCGCCCAGCGGCGTTGCCCAGGTGCTCGACTTCAAGGGCAGCGTGACCGCCCAAGTGCCGCTGGGCGTGGCCTTGCCGGTGCGGCGCGGACAGATCCTGGTGGCCGGCACGATCATCCTGACCGCCAAGAATAGCAGCGTAGTCATCCTCTTGTTGGATGGCTCTCAAGTGCTGGTCAAGGAAAATAGCCGTTTGCAACTGCAACAGCCCGACGAGCTCCATGGGTGGAGTTACCTGCAGATGGCCATCGGCGAATTGATCGCCAAGGTCAAGAAACGATTTGCGGAGACCCCGCCCTTCCGCATGGGAACCCCGAGCGCCGTCATCACGGTGCGTGGGACTCAGTTCGAAGTGCAGGTCAACAAGAAGGGAGACACTGAAATCAGCGTGCACGAAGGGATCGTTGAAGTCACCGGCATCCCGCCTATTGGGGGCTTGGTCAATGTGGAAGCCGGCTTCGGCACGCGCGTGCAGTTTGGGCATCAGCCCGAAGCGCCGTATTCTCTCACCATCTCCCAGTTTGGCAATCTCGGCATATTGGCCAATCCCGGCTCGATGCTGTTCGGAGATGGCTCCATGTCATCGGGCGAATCCGCGGCTGGAGATGCCGGCCAGCCATCTCCCGCAAACGACGGCGAGAGCGAATAGTCCGGATTCGCCTGGGTCGATTGGTCTCCCCGACCTGGGTCCATCGGACCCACCACCGACCCACCACCTTCCTAAGCCGGTCTCCAAGCCCCGCCTCCAGAGGCGTTTTCTGCCTGCTTGCCTATGGCAGGGAGAGTGCTATCCCGACCTGGTAGGAGGGCTGCGCAGATTGGACGCCAGGCACGGCAACAGATTGGCGCGAATTCCGTGGGTGTGCCTCGTCCGACGGTGGCGAGAACGAGGCGCCATGGCGTCCATCCGCGAGCTGTGCAAGTGGTGTCTGCTGGCGCTACTCGCATTGGTCTGCGTGTTTATTTTCGAAGTGTTGTTTCTCGAAGCCGCTGCCAGCGCGCAGATCTCCCCGGGCCCATTGTCGCAAGCACACGCCAGTCTCGACGGGCCTATGGGGTGCATCCGCTGCCATGCCGTGCGGGCGGGTTCCCCGCAGTTCCATTGTCTCGATTGCCACCAGGAGATCGCATCGCGGCTTCGACAGGGACGCGGCCTTCACCCGCGTCTGATGGACCGGTCCGGCGGAAACGCCGCCTGCGTGAAATGCCATTCGGAACACAATGGCGTCAACTTTGCGCTGGTGAAATGGGAGCAGATATCGGCGCATTTCGATCACACGAAAACCGGTTTCACACTCGATGGCAAACACTTGGGACTAGCCTGCGCCAAGTGCCACACCCCGGAAAAGATTTCAGCCGGCGAGCGCCGCACGATTCTGGTCAAAGACCTTCGGGGGACATATCTCGGGCTTTCCCCCACCTGTACCTCGTGCCACGAGGATAAGCATCGCGACCAGCTTGGCGCCAACTGCCGGCAGTGCCACGACACGGGTGCGTGGAAGCCGGTGCGCAACTTCGACCACGCCAAGACGCGATATCCGCTCACCGGGGCGCATGTCGAGATCGCCTGCCAGAAGTGCCACACGCCTATGACCGGGGGCGCGCTCAAGTATGCCGGGCTGCGCTTCGAGCACTGCAGTTCCTGTCACAGCGATCCTCACCACGCCGCCTTCCAGCAGGGTTGCGAGTCGTGTCACAACACGTCGTCATGGAAGAGTACAGCCTTTCTCGTCAAGTTCGACCACTCGACCACCAAGTACCCGCTGACCGGCAAACACGCTGAGCTCGGTTGCGAGCGCTGCCATCGCGGGGCGGATTTCAAGACGCAGATCGCATTCCAAGCTTGCTCGGATTGCCACAACCCCGACCCGCACAACGGCCAGTTCGCCCAGCGCGCGGACAAGGGCCGCTGCGATGCCTGTCACACAACCGAGGGATTCAAGCCGGCGCGCTTTCAACTCGCCGAGCACAATTTGACCGACTTTCCGCTGAGGGGCAAGCATGCCGTGCTGGAGTGCGCCAAGTGTCACAAGCCTGCGGGCCGGGCCACGCTCTACAAGGTGAAATTCGCCTTGTGTACCGACTGCCACCAGGACGCGCACCGGGGTCAGTTTGCCGGGACTCTGTATTTCAACCGCTGCGAACAATGTCACAACGAGGACAGCTATCGGCCTTCGACCTTCGGGATGGCGCGTCACCAGAAGAGTTCATTCCCATTGACCGGCGGCCACGTTGCCGTGATCTGCAGCGACTGCCACAAACCAGCGGGGGCCAATCACCCTGTTGCGATGCAGGTGCATCCGAGCCTCTCGAACGGAAACGAAACGATTGACCGTGAGACGCGCACGGCGGTCTACCACTTCAACGCGTTGTCATGCACGACGTGTCACAAGGACCCACACCGGGGTGAATTTGCGGCACGCATGGGCAAGGCGGACAGCGCCGGGCGGCCGGAGGGATGCGAGGCCTGCCATTCCACGCAATCCTGGCGCGAGCTGCGGCACTTTGATCATGAATCCACGCGCTTTTCGCTGGTGGGCGCGCATCGCGCGCTGGAATGCGCCGCCTGTCATCGTCCGCCGAATCTGGAACGAAACCTGCTGAATGTCGATTTCAAGTCTGCTCCGCTGAGTTGCGAGGGCTGTCACAAGGACACGCACGCCGGTCAGTTCAGGCATGGCGATGCGGTTACCGCTTGCATGGAGTGTCACAACAGCACGAAGTGGAGGCCTTCGTTGTTCGACCACGAGAAGACCACGTTCTCGCTGAAGGGAGCGCACCAGAAAGTGGGGTGTGCCAACTGTCACGTGCTGATGAAGAGCGTCAACGGCAAAGACGTGTTGTTCTACAAGCCAGTACCCACGGCCTGCGCCGCCTGCCATGGAGGAACGGTCACAGCCTCCCAGGGAGGCTCCGGGGGCCAATGATGCGTTGGCACCCCACCATTCACGGCTTCTTGGCCCGGCAATTGCTTGGAGCACGCACGTCCCTCCTAGCCGCAATGGTGTTGCTGAGCTTCATCCCAACGGCATTGGCCAATGACGTAACAGCGCCGAAAGCAACCGTGCGCAGCCCCCACGGCGCATTGGGGCAGCGCTGCGAGGATTGCCATACGTTCAGCGGCTGGTCGCCGATCCGCAGCCTCCCCGAATTCAACCACGACAAGACTCGTTTCCCGTTGCGCGGCGTTCATGCCGGCCTTACCTGCACGCAGTGCCACGTCAACCTGCTGTTTAGCAATGTGGGCACAAAATGCGCGGATTGCCATGCAGATATTCATCGCCGGCAGATGGGCGCCGCCTGCGAGCGTTGCCACACCGTGCGCGGCTGGCGGGTAGAAGTGAAACAGATCGAGTTGCATCAGAACCGGTTTCCGCTCATCGGCGGACATGCGGCGGTGGATTGCGAGTCCTGCCACAAGCAAGCCGCGGCCGGGCGCTTTGTCGGTCTGACAACGAACTGCGCTTCATGCCACCTGAAGGAGTATGAGACCGCGAGCTTCGACCACCGCACGCTTGGTGTCCCGCCGACCTGCGAGGTTTGCCACAGTATGAGTAGCTGGTTCGGCGCCAAGTTCGATCACGCCAGGTTCTTCCCGCTGACCGGCGTGCACGCGACGCTTGACTGTCGCGCCTGCCATCAGAACGGCACCTTCAAAGGCGCGCAGGCCAACTGCTCGGGCTGCCATGCGAAGGATTTCATGGGGACCAAAGATCCGAGCCATGTCCAGGCAGGATTCCCGCATGATTGCGGTCTCTGCCACTCGACCGCCAGTTGGTTGAACGCGCGCTTCGACCACGCCGCCTACGCGAATTTCCCGCTGACGGGAGTTCACGCGACGCTCCCCTGCGTGCAGTGCCACGTCAATGGCAGGTATGCGGGCACGCCGGCGGATTGTGCCTCGTGCCACATCAAAGACTACAACTCCACGACCGATCCGAACCACAGGGCGGCTGGCTTCCCCACGGATTGTTCCGCCTGTCACAACACATCGAGTTGGAATGAAGGCGCGGTCAACCGCTCCACGATCAGGTTCGGTCGGCACTGAGGAGACTAGATATGCGCGGGCGCAATCTGGGAATGTTTCTTGCTTGCTCGCTACTCGTGTGGGCACAGGATCGTCCGAAGGGTTCGTTGGCGATGGAAAATCCCGACGCATCGGCCGTGCAGTCGCTGCATCAGTCGCTGCAAACGAGCTTCAAAGTGATTTACGTGGCCGAGGGTGGCGTGTATGTGGACGGTGGACGCCATGCCGGGCTGGCCGAGGGAACCAAGCTGGTGATTCGCGTGTCGCCCTCCGCCGTGGCGAAAGGCAGCCCTCATGCAGGCAATGCCGCGACCGTGCAGGATGCGGCCGCGAACGCGGAGGATAGCGCCAACGGAATCGTTGCCGAGCTGAAGGTCGTGTCCAGCGCGGAAACATCGGCGGTGTGCGAAGTGGAATCGAGCCACCGCGCCATCGTCGTAGGAGATGTCGCTTCTCTCCCGCAGGATGAGGCGGAACGAATGGTGCAGGAGCACGCGTTGGGCAGCAGCCGCCAGTATCCTGTGATCGTCAGCTTTACCGAAGGCGACCCGCTCGACGAGGAGGTGCGCGACACTATCCCCCGCCCGCCTTCTCCGGAAGTGAATCGGGCGCGAGGACGCTTCGGCATTGATTACAGCGGGATCACCACTCCCGGCCCATTTCCAACGAGTTCCAACCAAATCGGCTTCGTGATACGGACCGACATTACGCGCGTCAACGGCACCAATTGGAACCTGAGCGGCTACTGGCGAGGGCGCTTCAGTTCGCAAAGCTCTTCCTCCCAGACCACCATTCAGGACTTGATGAACCGCACGTATCACCTCAGCATGACGTATGCGAATCCAAACTCAGCCTGGGTTGCGGGTTTTGGACGCATGTACCTGCCCTGGGCGCCGAGCCTGGACACGATCGACGGGGGATATTTCGGCCGGCGCATCGCGCAGGGAACTACGGCGGGCATTTTCGCCGGCTCGACACCGGACCCCACCTCCTGGAGCTACAACCCGAATCGCCGGCTGGCAGGCACCTTTGTGAACTTCGATGGCGGCGATTACGAGGCGCTGAAATACAGCAGCACAGCCGGCTTCGGAATCAGCACTGTGGGTTGGACCATTGATCGTCCGTTCGTCTTCACGGAAAACGCAATCGAGTACCAGCGCAACTTTTCTATCTACCATTCATTCCAAGTGGACGCGCCACGCACGGGACCGAACATGCCCTCCGTGGGCCCTGGCATCAGCGCCAGCTTTCTTACCGTTCGTTACTCGCCTTACTCGAAGCTTTCTTTCGACCTGAACCATACTTACTTCCGCGATGTCCCCACCTACGACCCGCAACTGATCGGCACCGGCCTTCTGGATAAGTACCTATTCCAAGGCGTGAGCGGTGGAGTTCGTTATGAACTGCCCAACTTCACTCATTTTGCCGATGGGATCACTTTGTACACAGATCTCGGACGCAGCAGCGCCAGCAACGATGCCAAGAGTTCGTGGAACACCCTCTTCGGCGCCACTATCAATAAGGTCTGGTTCACCGGCATACGCGCCGACGTACGCTACTCCAAGTTTGACAGCGCCTTCGCGCAGGGTTCCTATCGCGCGCTGTCTCTCTCTCGATATTTCCACGATCAGTTGCGCTGGGAGGTGCAGGCGGGAACGGAAGGCTTTGTGTCCCCGTTTGCGGCAACGGGCAGGTCGCATTTCCTGAACACGTCGCTGGAGATGAACGTGGGAACGCGCCTTTTCGTGGAAGGCGGATTGACGCTCGAACGTGGCGGGTCGCGGGACTACAACCAGTGGTACACCACGCTCGGCTATCGCTTTGACAACCGCGAACACCACAAGGAGGCGGCGATTGCAAAACCGTAAACTGCTTGCGCTGCTAGTGCTATTGGCCGCCATGCCCACGCGGGCCCAGATCGCCGGGGCTCCCAATGCGCATCCGGCGCCCGTTGGAGCTGACGAAGGTTCCAAGATTCTTGATCGCACCGCGCGCGAGGTCAGCGGCTCTCTTGAGGTCTTCTCCAATGTAAGGTGCACTGAGCGCGTGCAACTGACGAAGTTGAATGCGAGCAATCACGTCGAGTACTCCGAGAGCGCCGTATACGACTACTTTGTCCTCCTGGAAGGCACGCAGGACGACCTTCTGTTGAACGAATCGCGTCTTGAGCAGCACGAACAGGAGAAACGCCATACCAAGCTGAAACAGACCGCGGCTCGCACATCGGACGCGAGGAACGTACCCATGCTGATCAGCAACGGATTCTCAACCCTGTTCCTGATCTTTCATCCTTACTATCGCGACAGCTTCCGCTTTGAGCCGGAGCCGGCAGAGACGGTCGATGGCGAAACTCGCTTGCGTGTTCACTTTACCCATATTCCTGGTACGCGCAGCCCCGCGGCGCTTGCCGTCCGCGGCCGTGAATATCCGCTGGAACTCACCGGCACGGCATGGATCGATCCCGCGGACGCCGGCATCACGCGGATCGAGCTCACCCTGGCGAACGACATGCGGGATGTCGGCCTGCGTTCGTTGCACGCCCAGGTTGATTTTGCGCCGGTCAAGCTGCCTGGATGGACCGAGACATATCGCTTTCCTGACACCGCGACCATCGATGTCGAAAGCCTGCGGCAGCACTGGTGCAACGTGCACACCTTCAGCAACTACCAGCGTTTCCTGGTGGAAACGCAGCAAAGCGTGGACAAGCCAAAACCCCAATGAGCGCCATTCTTACTCTTACGACTGCGACTGCGAATGCGGCCGAAATTGCCGCCCGCGAGGAGCGTAGGCATCGCGTGCGTCTGTACCTGGTGAGTGCCGCGGCGGTGTTGCTGATTCTCGTTCTGGCGGTGTACGGCGGCGATTACTACTGGCTCAGCGCCGCCGACCGTCCGTTTTCCCCAAAGTACCCGTTGCTGAAGCCTAGCGGCCGCATCGGCATCAACCTTGGCATCCTGGGCTTCGCGCTCTTCCTGATCATCTTTCTTTATCCGTTGCGCAAGAAAGTTTCATGGCTGGCTAAGCGCGGGAGGGCACGGCACTGGCTCGATTTCCACGTGGTCGCGGGACTCACCGCGCCGGTCGTGATTGCCTTCCACTCCTCATTCAAGTTCCACGGCCTGGCCGGCATGGCCTTCTGGATCATGAGCGCTGTGGCCCTCAGCGGTGTGGTGGGCCGCTACATGTACGCGCAGATTCCGCGCTCGCTGAACTCCGCTGAACTTTCGCTCAAAGAGTTGCAATCGATGGAGGACACGCTTACCAATGAGCTGTTCTCCCAGACCCGCTTCACCGCCGAGGACTTCGCCCCTATCCTGCGCATGCCGAGTCCGCAGGAAGCCCGACAGATGCCGGTCTTTCGTGCGCTGCTGCTGATGTTCGCGCTGGATGCGGCGCGTCCTTTTCGCATCGCCCGGCTGCGCGCCCGCGCCCTGAACCGCAAGCAGCGACTGTTGTCATTTGGGGGCCTGCGCCATGCTCACGATGCGGAGTTGGAGCGAATCCTAGCGACGGTGCGGCGCAAGTCCTCCCTATCCAAGCGCATCGCATTCCTGGCGCGGACGCAGCAGGTGTTTCATTTGTGGCACGTCATCCACCGGCCCTTCAGCTATTCGTTCGCGGTGCTCGCGCTGATGCATATTGTCGTCGTAATTATGCTCGGCTTTGTGTGATGGACTATGGAAACCTTGTTTGCATTTCTGATTGCCGCCACGGTTACGCTGTTCTTTGTCCGGAAATACTTGAAAGAGCTGACCGCGCCGAAGCCGGCCCGCCCGGTTGCTGCCAAACCGCAGGATTCCGCAAAGCCAAAACGCCCTTGTCCGCGATGTGTCAGGCCAATTGAGCAAGGCTCGGCCTTCTGCCCGTTCTGCGGCGCGGCTCTTGCCATGTGGACCGTGCACCTGGCAAGCACCGCGTCTGCAACTACGTCAGCCAGTCAATCCGGAATAGCCAAGCCGGTGATCAACGCATCGCTGTGCATTGGCTGTGGCAGTTGTGTGCACGAGTGCCCCGAGACCGGCACCCTGGAGATGAGCGCGGGCAAAGCCATTCTCGCTCACCCCGAGCGCTGCACCGGTCACGCAAAGTGCGCCGAGGTCTGCCCCACGCAAGCCATCACGCTCTCCTATGACGGCGTACTGCAGACCATGCGCGTGCCCTTGGTCAAAGCGGATTTCGAGACCAACGTACCTGGTGTCTTCATTGTCGGGGAACTCTCGGGGATGGGATTGATCAAAACTGCGATCAATGAAGGCAAGATCGTCATCGACCACCTGCGCGATCGCATCCGACAGAAGACGGAACAACCGGACGGCGATCTCTATGATGTGGCCATCGTCGGTGCTGGCCCCGCCGGGTTAAGTGCTTCGCTGAGCGCGCTCCAGTATGGATTGCGCTATGTCACCTTGGAGCAGGGCGAGATTGCTTCCACCATCCGGAATTATCCCCGCCAGAAATTTCTGATGGCGGAACCGCTGGAGATTCCGTTGTACGGCGCTCTGTACGTGGGGGACGGTACCAAGGAAGCCTTGCTCGCCGTATGGGAGACAATCATCTCCAACACGGGCGTCACCATCAATACGAACGAAAAAGTGGAATCGGTGCAGCGTCGCTCCACGGGGTTCCACGTGCGGACGGCGAAGGGCGACTATCACGCCCGCTACGTGGTGCTCGCGCTAGGGAAACGGGGTTCGCCTCGTAAACTGGGCGTCCCCGGCGAAGACCTTCCTAAAGTGTCGTACCGGCTGATCGAAGCCGAGAGTTACGAAGGAAAAGATGTTTTGGTGGCCGGAGGCGGCGACTCCGCCATCGAGGCCGCCTTGGCGCTCAGCCGCTCCGGCACGAATCGCGTGACCCTCTGCTATCGCGGCGATTCGTTTCACCGCGCCCGCGAACGCAACCGCGCGCAACTGGAGCAGGCGGTCGAGGGCGGACGCATCCGGGTGCTGTTCAACTCACGCGTCGAACGCATTACCACCGAGACGGTCGCCATTCGTACGGGAGAAATCGAATCTGATCTGAAGAACGACTTCGTGTTCGTGTTGATCGGGGGAGAATCTCCCAACGAGTTTCTGCGAAAGATGGGCATTGAGATTGTGGAGAAAGCCTTGGCGGCGGAATCGCGCCACTGCTGTTAGGCAGGTTGCTGTCGGTAAATTGAGAGGAATCTAGCTGATCTCATTGGGGACAAGCCTTACTTCCAATTCGTTGGCACTCCCTGCTTCCGATAAGTAGGCTAGGTCCATGAAACCGCCTTCGGAGAAGTCACTGCCTGATTGTGAGCGGGAGTGCCAGGGAATGTAAACCCTTTCTGTAAGCCCTATTTGATTTATGGCACTTGCCCCTGATCGCAGCTCCGTTAGCCTTAAACTTAGCGACGTAGCAAAACCGAAATCTGACCCCCTGGTGCGATAAAAGGGACTAGGTCGTCGTGCTGAATGTTTTCAATCTCTTACAGTGGTGCTTCAACCCCCCATTCCTGCTCGATCACCCCAGTCTGCAATGTTTGTAAACCCTAGAATGGCAACCCTCACCAGGGGTTCATAGTCCATAGTCCGGCCACCGAATTCTTCATCGCCCGTCAGGGACAAGTCGGTAAATCAGTGGAGGAGTTTAGCGGCCCGCTCCGGAGCTGGCGCAGGTCAGTCGCCTCGCACGCGCGGGGACGGTTGAATCGCGAAATACTGGTCGGGATCATCTATGAGCCGGCGAAATAGGTACCCTCGTACTTCGCCGCGCGATCACCTGTCTGACTTAGTCCCATCTCCTCTGCGGCAGTGAAACCGGTTGCGCAGGCTCTGAGCTTCTGGAGAGGGCCGAACTCCGAGATGCTAAACATCAGGGACGTGTCTTTGCCCGCAACAGGCGTCCGACATTGACACCGACGTTGAACGATACGATGTTGAGGTCATAGCTAGTGCTGCGGGTATAGCCCAATGAGAGATCGATGTACGGATTCGGGCTGAGGCCGACCCAGCCCGAGAATCCATGGTCGCGGGCCAGATCAGCCGTGCCGGTGATCTGGCTGTAATTGCCAACCAACCCGGACATGTTGGTCCCGTTCATGCCATTAGCTGCGTTCATGCCGTTGGTCACATTCGCGGTGTTGGCCCGATTCATCTGCCCTTGCAAAATGCGGCTGTAGAGTTTCTGCTCTCCGGAGGGGATGACGGCATAGAACGAGCCTCCAACGCTCAAGTGCCGCGCAAGGTCGTAGGTGGCACCGCCCTGCACGTGCGCATTGAAACCGAGCGATGTAAACGGGCGATCAAAATAGGCGGAGTCCACGATGGTGTTGCCGATGCCAGCCTCGGCGAACGGGGTCAAGCGTGAGAATCTCCGGTCGAAATGGTTGGTCCAATCCGCGGTGAATCGTCCGGTGCTGAAGTCGCCGACTGGTAGGTAGCCCGTTACCATCGATCGATAGTTCACGACCGGATTGTCGAATTTCCATCGCAGGTCAACGTAGGGATTCCCGATGCCATTGTTTGAGGTGTTCGATGCAGTTGGCGTACTTGCGGAGGATGCGGCGAAGTAGATGGGGACACCTGCATCGATGCCGAAGTGCGGGCTGAAGCTGTAACCTACACTAGAATCGAGTTTGAGGACGTGGCCGCCGGAATAGGAGGTGCCACCGAACTGGGTGTATGCGGTGACGCCCTTTTCGTATCCCTGGACCTCCGGCGCGGAGGAGGTGGACTGTGCCGCCATTCCGCCGATAAAGCGAATAACACTGCTGCCATTACAAAGATCTTACGCATGAGGAACTCCTTCTATTTGGGGAAAACACTAAGCCGACTCCGTCCCTCGCAATTGCGGCGTGATCGGCGAAATCATCAATAAACGATAATCTTCCAGACACCGAACCGCCCTTCACCTAAACGTGCGGGGATCCCTACCCGCAGGGTTTGGGATCGCCAGCCCCCGACGTACAATTTCGCTACTCCTATGGCGCCATAATGCGGGTAGTGACCATCTGATAGGCACTGGAATTATGGAAGAGAAGGCCACGCACACGTACCTGCGCGCCGTTGGTGACTGAAGATAGCCCAACCAGCTCGGTTCCGCTTTGCTGGTAAACGGTCATAATCGTCTTGCCGGTCAACACTGCGAAGGCCGAATCCGAGGGAAGAGTTAAGGTGAACGTCGCTGGCGAGCCGGCTGAATAATTGGAAACGACACCGGACATTGCTTGCTGCACCAGGCGAACTCCGCTGGCATTCATGGTGCCGGCGTTCGACATGCCGCCTCCCATCATGCCACCACCGCCGGACATCGCACCGCTGCTGACTGGCTCAACGCGCTGCGCCGGCGAGAGTGTGCTGTTGTCAAAGGTAAACGGAAGATTGCTCATGTCCACACCATCGGTATCGACGGTGTAAGCAGCGCCGGTTGCGTTTACGGTCACGCTATTCCCCAGGCTGAAGGACCCCATGCCGCCGCCCGTACCGTTCTGCGCAATAAGCGTGAACTGCGTTGCTGGGCTCCCGGTGGTAGAGTTCACCAGACCGTTTGCCGTCGCGCCACCCGGGCCCATCAGGAGCTGAACAGTCTGCGCCAGCATGGTGCCGTCTGACTGCATGGTGGCAACCACGGAAACAATCTGGCCACTGCCCATCATCCCCATGCCGCTCATGTTTGGAAATTGCGTGTTGGAGTTGGTGGCGAAATTCATCGTCTGCGAACTCTCCATCATTGCTAGCCCAAAGCTGTTACTTGACGTGCTCGCGACTGACCCGACCACCTGCATGGCGCCGTTTTTCGGGTCCGACGAATTGCCTGATCCGGGTGCTCCCATTGAGGCTGTATAGGTCGGGGTCATGGTGACGTTGCCGGCCGAATCGATGCTTACCGACTGAGCCACGTCCATGTCGAAATTGAACACCACTGGGGCCGTTCCAACCGTCATGGGCGAGCTAAAGGTGAACGTTTTGCTTCCGACTGACACTGTCTTCTGCATAAGGCTCGGATTCATGAAGCTGACTGCCGCCGAACCTGCATTGATAGTTGCCGATGTGTAGGTACCCTGAGGGACGCCGAGCATCGAAAGCGCCTGCATGCTGCCCATCAGGCGCGTCATCTCCACGACCGTCGGGGTAGACATAACAGTGGTCGCGGTATTGTCGCTGCGGGTCATCGTGATGGAGTTGATCGTCATGGCGAATGCCATGATTCGGTCAGAGGGAGAATCGCCGACATTGATCAGCGCGCTGGAGGTCGGTGTCCCCGGATTTGTTGTCGAACTCGTAGAACCGCCACCACAAGCCACCAGCGAAAATGCCAGCGCCATAGATATCGGGATCAACAGCAACGAGTACTTTCGGGGTGTGAATTTACCGTACAACATTTCTAATTCCTCCGGGGTTGGCGCGTTATTCTTCACTTCGCGGTGACGCTGGCGCCACCTATTCAGATCCTAACCAGCACGCAGGGCTGGTTGGGGTCACGGCAATTACAAGCGATACGAGATGCCGAAACAGAACTGTGAGCGGGCCTTTAGATTGAGGCCCGGTGCCACCTTGCCGGCGAACTGGGCCACCGCGAAATCGAGGTTGAGTGGCCTTTCCGGCAGCGGCAGAACGCGGGCGAAGTAGGTCAGCTCCGTCGGGATCGAAACGCCAGGCAGGTTCTTGAGCTGAGTGGGCTGCTGATCGGCTTCAGCGCCGAGGATTACCTTCGCCTTGAACGGCATCTTGACAACAACGCCCGCCGTGCCAAAGCCACGAACCTCATAGTTCTTGGCGACGCCTCCCAGACCGAACAGAACAGCGTTGGTGCCTTTAATGCCACCGCTTACGACTAAGGGGAGTGGCTTAATACTGGTGATCGTTTTGGTGGCGACCACGTAGAACGTAGCGCCGTTGCTGTTTTGTACTCCCGCATCAGCAGCCCGGCTCACGCCAATGTGGTCAAGAAAGCCTACTGAGATCGCGGGCAGCGGCATTTTGCGGAAGTTCTCCGGCAGGATGTTCACCTTGGCGTGGAGGGTGTTGAAGTCATTCTTGAACAGTCCTGCACCCGGGCTGTTGTCCGAAGTGATGGTTCGGCTGTAGCCGAACTCGATGCGCTTGAAGGCGCCGACGGTAACCGATGCCTGGGACTGAAAACCGAGCACGTCGCCGGCGTTGCTCATGTGGAAGGCGATAGTCGGAGCGCCCAGCGAATTCGCTGGCGATGCGGTAACGTACGCGAACGGGGTGGAAAGTGCACCGGTCTGTCCATACCAATTAAGATTTTGCGCAAAACCAGGAACCACCACGAGAATAAGGACTACAGCGACTAGGAGCAGACGAGATGATATTGAATTCATGCTACACCTCCTAAAACTCATTTGCACTTTAGGTTTTGTCGACCTAAGTTGAGAACTAAGTTGAGAGCTCTAACTCGCAAGGCTCGGGCTTCCAACGAGCGCGTAGCGCTGGTTGGTGATAAACCGGTCGGGCTCGCTCAGGGTTTGAGGTGGTGTTTGCGTTACACCGCGACACTAATCTCAAACGCTCAAGCCCAGCCGGTACTGGTAGTGTTGTAAGGAATAATGGAGCGAGAGCTCAGAATTGTGTGCCGTTCTTGTCGGCTTGCCTGAGCTCACGCTGCGACTGCTTGATCGCCGATTTAGCTGTGCCCTGGCTTACGCCCAGGTTTTGCAGCGTCTGCCCCAAGCTTTGGTTTCTAACGCCGGAAAGCACCTGATTAGAGTTAAGACCGAGGTTCTTCGAAACGACCATGGCGGAGGCAAACTGCCCGAAATTACGGGCGCCGCTCGAAGCGTACTGCTGTTGCAGGTTATCGGCGCTCAAGCCGGTCCTCTGCTGAAGCATGCGGAAGGCGCCGCTGTTCATCTCTGATTGGCTCAGAGGCATTTGTCCACCGTTCATTCCTTGCCCCATGCTTCCGTTGCCCATGCCTGAGCCCATGCTTCCCTGGTCCATGCCTGAGCCCATTCCTGAGCCCATGCCACCTTGGCCCATCCCTTGGCCCATGCTCTGGCCCATGCCACCGCCGCCCATCATGCCGCCGCCGTGGCCCATGCCGCCACGGCCCATTTGCGCCAGCGCCAGAGTGGGAACCACTGCCAACAAGAACAAAGCCAGAAATGCCGTTGCTACCGTTTTCATAACCTTCGCCTCCAGATGAGATAGGAGGCTCGTGACTCGAACTTACTACCTTCCACGTCCGCCCATACCGCCCATGCCGCCAGCCCCTGCTCCCGACGATCCCATCCCGTGCGATCCCATGCCGCCCATTGAGCCAGGCATGTCCATACCACCCGAGCCCATTATTCCAGGCATAGAGTGCATCATCTTCTGCGGTTGGGTCGGCCCGTGGCCGTGCCGCACCATGCATGACTGCCCAGGCTTTACCATCACCGCGTTCTCGGGCTGGGCTTGGCCAGCTACGCTGACGAGGCCCTCTTCGACGCCCACCTCAGTGTCCCCGGTCTTATCGACCGAAACAGCAAAGATGGTTCCCCGGACAGCGACGATCGCTGATGGGTGTAGTCAACGTCTTGGGGTTGGGTCTGCCACTCAGCTTCTCGATTTGCACGCGCACGTTTCCGAGAACGACATGAAGAAATTCCTTCCAATTGCCGGTCTCGGTACGAAACACGATGTGAGAATCGGGATAGATGCGGACCGTACTGCCATCCGGTATCCGGATGGTGGCCGACGACTTGTGATCGGTGAGGATCTCGTCGCCAGCCTGGACCGTGTCATTCTTGTGCAGGAGCACAGGCGATGCCTGGCCGTGCACGAGACTAACCTTCCCCTTCACTGCGGTCATCTGTCCTTCTACGCCACCTTGCGCCAAGACGGGCAGCGCCATCAGCAGCAGGACAATCAGAGCCGTGAAATTGAAGTAAGTTCGAGTCACGTTAGCCTCGTTTCTTAGGAGAGCAATACAATGGCCACTACCGGCCGGGTGGGAGTTGCTGATAATAAAGCGCCTATTCTTCGTCCTCGCTGTCCAACCCGTGCGTTCCGGGCACAGTAGTGTGCCCTTCGTGCATGAGGCCCCAGCGTTGGAGTTTCTTGTAAAGCGTGCGGCGCTGAATGCCTAGGCGTTCGGCCGCCAGCGTACGATTGCCCCCGGACAGCCGCAGCGCTTCCATCACGTGCTTTTGTTCCGCGTCTTCGAGGGTTTGGGAATTACTTGTCTGGGCGTTGTTCGCCGCTGCGCCTTCCGCCAAGCCGGTCGTCAGAGCCCGCCGGACCTCAGCTTCCCCGAGAAGACCCGGAGAAAACATCGCCACCATTCGTTCAATGGCGTTCTTCAATTCCCGGACGTTCCCTCGCCATTCGTGTGCTTCGAGCGCCTTCATAGCCGCGGGCTCCAGTCGGGCGTGCCTGCCCTGGCGGCGATTGGCTTCCTGGAGAAACCGGTCGGCGAGGAGCGGGATATCCTGCGGTCGCTCGCGCAGAGGCGGAACCTGGATCTGGAGCACGTTCAGGCGATGATAGAGGTCAGCGCGAAACTCCCCGGCCTCGACCATCGCTTCAAGCGGGCGGTTGGTGGCTGCCAGGATTCGCACCCGCGCCGTTTTCGGTGCGGTGGCGCCAATGGGACGATATTCCTTCGCTTCGAGGAACCGAAGCAGCTTCGCCTGAAACGACGGGGGAATCTCGCCGATCTCGTCAAGGAAGACGGTTCCACCGCGGGCCTGCTCAACGATGCCCGCTCGATCCTTTTCGGCGCTGGTAAACGCGCCTCGTACAGAGCCGAACAGTTCGCTCTCCCAAAGGTTCTCAGGAATAGCCGCGCAGTCGACGGGCACAAACGGTTGTTGCGCGATCGAGCTTGCGCCTTGAATGGCCCGCGCCACCAGTTCCTTCCCGCTCCCCGTTTCGCCGCGAATCAAGACTGTGGCTTCCGATCGAGCCGCACGCGCGATGTTCTTGTACAACTCGACCATCACGGGCGATACGCCAACCATCTCCTCGTCGGAAGTAGCAGCTTCCGGAGTTTGGCGATCATCTGGTTTGAGCGACCGTTCCGCCCTTTCAAGCACTGCGAGCAGATGGCTCAGGTCGATTGGCTTGGGAAGGTAATCGAATACTCCTCCGGCTTCCGCTTCCACGGTTGTCCGCACCGAGCCCTTAGCTGTCAGCAGAATGACGGCGCACGCCGAGTTCGCCTGTTTCGCAGCCTTCAGAATGTCCAGCCCGGTGACGCGGTCAATGTAGATGTCAGACAGAACCAAGGGAAAGCGTGCTTCCGAGGCAAGTCGCAAACCCTCGCTCCCGCTATTGGTCACCGTGACCGGATAGCCTTTGGCTTCCAGGAACGTGGCGACGGAAAAAGTAATTCCCTCGTCGTCATCGATTAGCAGAACGGGCGGCTTTATGCTCATACTGCTGCCTCTCGCGGCAGAAACACGCTGAAGCGCGAACCTTTGCCTGGCTCACTCTCTACTTCGATCCTGCCTCCGTGCTGAGTCACGATTTCCTTCACCAACGCCAAGCCGACGCCCGCGCCCTGATGATCATCCTGGTGTTTCTTGGTGCGATAGAAGCGCTCGAAAATGCGCGTTTGTTCGGCTGGTTCAATTCCGCACCCTTGATCAGCTACCACCAGACAAGCAGCTTGCGGACTGGATCGAAGTGTAATCCGGATTGCAGATCCATCCGGGCTGTACTTGATGGCATTGACCAGCAGGTTGTAGATCGCGAACTGAAGCAATTCCGCGTCCGCCGCGATCACTGCAGGCTCGAGATCCTGCTCGATTCCGATGCCTTTCTTCAGCGCCAGCAATCCCGCACGGTCGATGGCTTCAGCCACCAAGGCAGAAAGCTCAACCTGCCGCCTTTCGAGCTTCAACACACCGGCCGAGATACGTTCCACATCGAGGAAAGTAGTAACCACGCCGGAAAGGCGCCCGGCTTCTTTGTGAATTCGCTGGGCGATCTCTTCCTTCTTATGCTCGGACACGTCCGGTTCTGTCATCAGTTGGCTGGAAGCGTGAATCGCGGTAAGAGGATTCTTGATCTCGTGCGCGACCGCCTGCAGTCGAAAAGCATAGTCTTGCCGGCCCGCGATGGCCTCGCCCAGACGGCCGCGGATGAACCGCGCATTTGCCAGAAACCCCGCCAGGGAAGCGGCCACCTGGGTAACCAGCCAGGACGCAACCGGCACAATCACGCCGGCGCGCAACATCCAGTACGAGAACACAGGGATCACAACGACCCCGATGATCGCGACCGGCGCTAGCAGGCGTCCTTGACGCCACCAGGCAGCCGTGGCCACCAGTGCGGCGATTGCGAACAGGGACGCGAGCTCCAATAGAGAACTCAGCGGTGACAGGTACGCTCCATCGAGTAGCGTGCTGAAAATATTGGCATGGATCTCGATTCCGCTCATGCCAAGACCGCTGGAAAACGACGTGTAAACACGGTCTCCGGCACCCTGTGCCGTCACACCCAGGATGACCACTTTCCCGGCGAAGCTGGAGGCAGGCGCGCGGCCATCCAGCACACTGGCAAGGGAAACACGACGGAGTGTACCTTCGGGGCCGTCGTAGTGAATCCACAACAGGCGACCATTGGAATCCGCAGCCGGGACGCGCCGGTTCCCAACCCTTAGCTCTTTCGCATATTCAGTTGGCGGCTCCTGCGCTCCCAGCGCGGCGCGGAAAGCCTCGAAACCGAGCGCCCAATAGCGGTTGTCCGCATTGGCCTTCGTAAGCAACAACGTGCGGGCCAGGCCGTCGCGATCCGGTTCCAGGTGGACGTGTCCGAGGGCGAATGCGTGACGCTGGTACTCGGGAAGAGGCGTTATCCACCGGAACTGTTTGCTATCCTGCGTCGCTGGCGTCGCTTCGGTCGCCTCGGTCGCTTCTAGTGCCGCTGCCAGCACGACTCGTGGAAACCGGCTGAATGAATCGGCCAAGCTGGCGTCGGCCGCTGCCTGCGTCTTTTCCGACAGCAGCATATCGACTACCAGCACTTTCGGTCTTGCACTTGCGATGCGATTGAGTGCTTCGGCCACCACAGCCCGGTTAAGCGGCAAGGGCCCGTACCGGCTGACAGTCTCGTCATCGATGGCCAGCAACACCACATTTTCCCGCCCCGAACTGGGACGGGCAGGACTCAGCCGCAGCAGCATGTCGAAGGCGGAGGCGTTGCCCTGCTGTACCAGACCGTTCCATGCCAGAGACGGCAGCAGTATCAGCGCGAGCAGGCCGCCAACCATGATGAGGAGTTTGCGGCTCACCACATAAACATCCTTTTGCCACGACCCGCAGGCTGGGTTGTTCCGCTCCTAAGCGGGGGTCGGGAAAGCAAATACGGTTATCTGTACGAGCTCTGTCACCAGCCAGTATATGATTTTCATCACAACCGCGTCGTTTCCCTCCAGATTCCCGCTCCAACGTCTCGGCGTCTTCCCCATATGGGCGGATCCCGCACCGCCACCTTCACCAGCACCTTCCTGTTGGTCACCGCCATCTCGGTGGCTGACCGTTCCCAGAACCCGATTGCGACAATCAGGAACGCGAACATCAGCAGCGTGAAAATTCCGGGGTGAATGTAAGTCCTCGAATGGCAGCCCCACACCAGGGGTTCATCTGCCCGCCCCCGATCCCTGGCGCGGCACAATGTCACACCAATCAGGCGGTGCACGCCGCCGAGTGCCATTGCGAAACCTGAGCGGATCATCAGAACAACGAATTGGCCACTCTTTGGATTTCTCCACAGACGACTCAGTTGACGTTGCCATCATGACCGGAGAGAGTCGCGCCTTTTGCGCCGGCGCCGATCTGAAGACATTTTCATGCTCGACGCAAGAACGCCGCGCGAGGCCTTGCGGCGGGAATTATCCGTGGCCAGCACCGAACCGATCATCGCGGCCATCAACGGCCTGGCCATCGGCGGCTGGTGGCAGATATCATGCTGACGAGATAGCCCGCGCCTCTCGTGATGCTGGTTTCCAGAACTCTGGATTCCCCCGGTGATGATCATCACTGTCATTCACTCTGGAATGCCTCACAATATGAAAAGCACCGACCGTTTCTAAGGAGGTGCTCCATGTTGATCTCGCTCTCAATCTCCCCAATCCCAAGTTGGGCAGCATTGCATCCCCTTGTCATACATTTTCCGATCACGTTGCTCCTGTTGGCGCCGTTGTTTGTCGTGCTGGCAGCACGGGGATCCCGGGAAAAACAACGGGCATTCCTTTTGTCGGGGCTGATATTAATGGTGGTGGGCACCGTATCGCTGTACATGGCGATGGGCACGGGCTGGGCCGCCAGCGGCGTGGTGCGGCGAACGCCGGAGATCACTGCACTGCTGGAGAAGCACCAAGCTCTGGCGAGAGAGGCGGCGATTACCTTCTCGGTAGCGACGGCCACCTTCGCCCTTATCCTGCTGATCACCAAGTTTGATATCAGGGCATCCGATATAACGCCTCTGCTGCCGCTGACCTTTATTGCCTCGTATGTTGTCGGATTGGTTCTGCTGATCGCTGCCGCACACAATGGTGCGCGACTTGTACACGAGTTCGGGGTGCACGCGATCACAACAGTGCGATAGCCGATTCGCATGAGTGGAACTCAGTTGCTATAACGGATGCCCAGATGTCCTCGCCACCAACGGATAACGGGAAAGCGTGGAATCGCAAGCGCGTTGCGGTAATCGCAGCCGGATGGTTTTTCGTTGTCGCCGGAATCGCAGGACTGTTTCTACCGCTCCTACAGGGCAACTTGTTCCTGTTGATCGGGCTGGTGATCTTGTCAAAGGAATATCACTGGGCGAGCAGGTTGGTTACACACATCTGTTCCCGGTTTCCCAAAGCTGAGGCACTTGTCTTAAGAGCACATTAAAAAGCGGCGCACACTCTTGGACACGGCAACATAAAGGGATGCCATGAAAGGGACTATTTCAACACTCGCCACAGATAGGGTGTTTCGTGTGCACTCGGTATGGTCGCCGTAGAAGCACGTTCACGGCCTCGCTTGAAGGAATCGGTGCTTCCAAATGCCAATGCACTGTTGTTTGTCCATTTCCTTTCTGGGAACGGGCGTCCCGCGCTGTGAGGTGGTGCTTGGCTGAGCTGTCCTGATTGGCATGACGATAGTGACTGCAATCACTGCGCAGTGCATGCCAGCCGCTTAGAGTGGGTATGTCCCGGTGGACTCGAAAGGGAGTACACCCATGAGTGCGCAGGCGATCCGGGTCTTCCTTCTCACGGTCGGCCTTGTATTTCTTGCTGGATGTGGCGAGCGGCACCTGGTGCCACCGCAGCCTGCACTGCAGCCCGCGCTGCATAACGAACTCACAGAAAAGACACAGCTTCCCTACGACGCGCTGTTCGACATCGCCCCTGATCTGAAGTTTGGTGAAAGAGAGCTGCGGGCCATGCAAAAACACCTCAGCGAATCAAAGAATTACTGCACCCAAAAAGCGGAGGCGAATTCCTCGGCCTACGAGAAGGAGACGAATCTGTTGCTGGAGCAACTGAAACACTTGCGCAGCATCGACGAGAGCCGCCGGCATGAACTGCATTGCCAAGTCCAGGATCTGCGCTCGTCGAAAGCACAGATGGACATCTTAGGGCAGCAGCTGGTCCCGACAGCTTACGACAATAGTCGAGCAAAACTGGAGCTCATCGAGAAGTGGCCCGCCCAATTGCAGCAGATTCAGCAGCAAATTGCATCCGGCGCGTATCAACAGCGGCGCTGGGGCTCCGTAGATGATATTGGGTTTCGCGAAGTCATGAAGGGCCAGCAGGACGATATTCAGCGCGGCCAGGACGCCATCCGCGAGCTGCGGCAGCGAGGTGCCATGCCGCCTGAGCTGGCGAACAAACAGATTCAGGATTATGTGAAGAAGAACTCGGATTTACAGGTCCCGTTGAAGGTCGCAGTCTTGGATTCGCGCGAGGTCAACGCCTTTGCACTGCCTGGAGGTTTTTTGTTTGTCGAGCGTGGACTTCTGGAAGAAGTGGAAGATGAATCCGAGTTAGCGGGCGTGCTGGCCCATGAGATGTCCCACGTGGTGGCCAGGCACAGCTATAGGCTCTACAAGAAAGCACTGATTTCTTCCCTGGTATTTCAGTCGGCCCAGATTGCGGCCCTGATCCTTACCGGCGGCGCCAGCGGTATCGGCACGGCGTACGCGCTGCAATACGGATTCTACGGCCTGGGATTCGCCCTGGATCTAAACCTGCTAGGCGTGAGCCGTGAGTTCGAACTGGAGGCTGACCAGCTTGGAATCCAATACGCCTGGAAGAGCGGCTATGACCCCGGTGGCTTCATTCGATTTTTTGACAAGCTGGCCGGCAAGCACGGCTACGCTATCGGGGCCAGCTGGTTCCGCACGCACCCTCCGTTTTACGAGCGTATGGTGCGGGGCAAACGTGAAATTATGTATCTGCCGGCGAAGGAGTCCTATATCGTGCAGACGGCAGAATTCGAAGAGCTCAAGCCGGTGGTGAAACAGTTGGCCGTCAAATCCAATACGGAGCAAGACGCCAAGCGGCCGACTTTACTGGGTAAGAAAGAGCGTTGTGAAGTCCCACCCAAGCAGCTTTACAAGCCGGAAGATACCATCGAGGCGATCTGTTCATCTCTGATTAGCCCAAGTTTCGCGTCGGGTCGACCGTAAAACGGCGGGAAAAGCGTTTTTGTCCGCCAATCCCAGGTCACATGTGGCGGTGAGCCGTATCACGTTTTCAGTAAAGGCTGTTGGTTAGCATATTCAGCAGGTCGGGGCACTCGAATCGAGGTGGCTCGTGCCCAACGAGCCGGTCACATCACGGTTTGTTTCTCCCCTAAGCACAGCCAAGGTCTATCCCAACCGCCCCGACAAACCTATAGCTCCCCTGGCATATCTGTGTCTCTGGCTAGTCAATCAGTTTCCGGGCTATGAGAGCTGCGTCCCGCTGTGCGATGTATCAGAAAAGCAAGACCAAACAAGCGTGGATTTCTTGTCCGAGGAAGCGCAATGATGCAGAGCGCAATTTCGGCCTCGCATGGACCGGCATCGTCCGTGCCGCTGTCAGGGCGAATCGAAGGTGGCATCTCTTCCGAAGAAGCTGCTCGCCGCTTAAGAGAAGAAGGACCCAATGAGTTATCGGCGAAAGGCCGTGGCGGTCTGCTCACCTTAATTGTCAGGACTTGCAGCGAGCCGATGCTCCTGCTCTTGCTGGCAATCGTTGCAATTTACACCTTCGTCGGCGAATTGCACGACGCCGCCATCCTGGGCGTGGCGGCGCTGACTGTCATCGCGATCACCATCTACCAGGAACGCAAGACAGAATACGCCCTGGCCGCGCTGCGTGACCTTTCCAGCCCGCGCGCAATCGTAGTCCGAGACGGAGAAACCAAATCGATCCCCGGGCGCGAAGTGGTCCGCGGCGATCTGCTGATCATTTCTGCGGGAACCCGCGTGCCAGCCGATGCCTTGGCGCTCTCGGCCGTAGACCTGCGCTGCGATGAGTCGCTGATCACCGGCGAATCGGTTGCCGTGAGCAAGAAGGCTTGGGACGGGGTGGAGCGCCAATACCGTCCCGGCGGCGACGGACTTCCCGTCGTCTACTCGGGGACGATGGTCGTTCACGGTCACGCGGTGGCGCGGGTGATTGCCATCGGGGCGCGCACCGAACTGGGGCGCATCGGCGCGCAGCTCGAAGCCATCCAGGAAACGCCCACCCGGACAGAACTCGAAACCCAGCGCCTGGTGCGTTTTTTTGCCGCAGGGGCTTTGGTGGTGTGTCTCACGGTGGCGTTCATTTACGGTTTTGTGCGTCATGACTGGATCACCGGAGCGTTGTCCGGCCTCACCGTCGCCATCGCGATGGTTCCGGAAGAGTTCCCGGTAGTGCTGACGGTCTTCCTCGCACTCGGCGCATGGCGCATGGCGCGCAACCGGGTGTTGACCCGGAAAACATCCGCCATCGAGACCTTGGGCTCGGCAACCGTCCTCTGCGTGGACAAGACGGGCACTTTGACCCTGAACCACATGGCCGTGGAAGAACTGGTCTGTGGCCGCGAACGCGCGCGGCCGTCAAGTGAAACGCAACTTACGCCCACGATTCGAAGGCTGCTTAACGCCGGAGTGCTCGCCAGCGAGTATCCGCCGACCGATCCGATGGACGTTGCCTTGCACGAAGCCGCCTCACGCTGCGGAATTCTGGGCGATGGCAATACACTCACCGCGTACTCCGAATACGGAATCACCTCCGATCTGCCCATTGTGGCGCGCGTTTTTGAAAGGCAAGGCGGCGGATTTCGAGTATGCATGAAGGGCGCCCCCGAGGCCATCGCACGAATTAGCGATCTCTCGGCAGCAGAGCAGCGACAACTGGACGAAGAATTGGCCGCCATGGCACAGCGCGGAATGCGTGTGCTGGGAGTCTCGGAAGCGTCCTGGCCGGGCCAGCAACTGCCGAAGTCGTTAGAGGAGTTCCCGTCCAAACCTCTTGGGCTCGTCGGTTTCGCCGATCCGGTGCGTCGAGAGGTGCCGGATGCGATCGAAGACTGCCGCCGCGCGGGAATTCGCGTGGTCATGATCACCGGCGACTATCCCGCAACCGCGGCCCACGTCGCCAATGTCGTCGGCATACCCGATTCCGCAAAGCCTGTCAGCGGCGAGCAGCTCAGCCGGATGTCCGAGGAACAGCTCGATCATGCAATTGGAAGCGCGCAGGTCTTTGCGCGGGTTCTGCCCGAGCACAAGTTACGACTGGTTCGCGCACTCCAGCGGCGCGGGCACGTGGTCGTCATGTCCGGCGATGGCGTGAACGACGCCCCGGCGCTGAAAGCAGCGAATGTTGGGGTGGCCATGGGAGGACGCGGTACCGATGTCGCTCGCGAGGCTGCCGACTTCGTGTTGCTGGACGACGACTTCACTTCCATCGTACGGGCCGTCCGCATGGGACGAACCGTTTACAACAACATCCGCAAGGCCATGGCTTTCGTCATCGCCGTACACGTCCCGATTGCAGGCTTGGCGCTGATTCCGGTAGTCCTCGGCTGGCCGCTGGTGCTGCTGCCGGTGCATATCGTTTTTTTGGAACTGATCATTGATCCGGCCTGCTCGGTAGCGTTCGAGTCGGAGCCGGCGGACCCCGCGCTGATGCAGCAACCGCCGCGGCCCACGAGCTCACGCCTGCTCGATTTCCGACTACTGCTGCTGAGTGTGGTGCAAGGCGCGGTAGCGCTGGGGACGGCCATCATCGTCTATCTGTTTTGCCTGTGGAAGGCGCAACCCGAAGCGACAGTGCGTACTGCGGTATTTTCCACGGTAGTTGCCACCCTGCTGGCACTCATCTGGACCAACCGCTCGTGGCACCGTTCCTTGCGCGAGGTGACCCATGTTCCCAATCCAGCGATGTGGATCGTGACGGCTGTTCCTGCCGTGTTCCTGTTCCTGGCTGCCTTCACGCCCGTCGGCAGGTCGGTATTCGACTTTGGATATCTGAAGCCATCCGCCATGCTGGCGTGCGCCTTGACAGGGATTAGCACGATCGCGTGGTTCGAACTCTACAAGGCGTTGCGGCGCCGGAGGATCACATGACAGACCCAGCAGGCGAGCCACCGCGGGGCACGAATCTGGGAGCCGCTGCTGCTATGGCTCTCGTTGCGACGTTGGTGTGGGTTGAGCGTAGCGCTGTCCTGGTGCTGTTCGCCGGTTTGCTGCTCGCGGTCCTCCTGCGAACTGTGAGCGAACAGCTGGAAAGGCGTACTAAGCTTGGTTCGATCGCTTCTGTCCTGGTTGTTCTCGGGCTGGTGCTAGCGCTCTTCGTAGTAGCCTTGTGGTCGCGTGGCACAGCCATTGCGGAACAATTCGAACAACTGCAGGCGCGGTTGCCCATTGCTATTCAACAAGTGGTCGGTCAAATCCAGAGTCACGAATTCGGCCGCTGGCTGCTCTCGCAACTTAGGCGAGACCAAGCTTGGTCGAGCGGCATGTTTTCGCGGGCCTCTGGCATTATCTCTGCCACAGTTCGGCAAATCGTAGCTATGTTCATCGTTCTGTTCATCGGCACGGCAGTTGCGGCCGAGCCACACCTGTATGTCAACGGACTGGTGCGGCTGTTTCCACCACGGCACCGCACCACAGTCTGCGATGTCCTCGCCGAACTCGGCAGGACGCTAAGATATTGGCTTCTGGCGCGCGCGATTTCGATGTGCGTAGTTGGTGCGGTCATCACCGCCGGTCTGCTGGTTCTGAAGGTCCCTCTGGCCCTCACCTTTGGCATGATTGCCGCGCTGCTGACCTTTATTCCCAACCTCGGTCCCATTCTGTCGGCAATTCCGCCAGCCTTGCTGGCGTTCGTCGGCAACCCGAGCAAGGCCGCGGCTGTGATCCTTCTCTTCTGCGGCGCGCACATGCTGGAAGGATTCTTAATCACCCCGCTTGCGGAGAGGCGAGCCGTGCGTCTTGCTCCGGCGCTTACATTCTCGGTTCAGGTTGTCATGGCCGTAATAGCCGGAGCCATTGGCGTGGCATTAGCGGCGCCCCTGACCGTGGTCGGCATTGTGATTGTCCGGACAGTGTACATAAAGCGCTTGGAGACTGGGCAGGGCACAGAGGCTTCACCGGAAGCGTCACCATCAAAGTTAGAACTCCACGTGAAGAGGACAATGCAAACGGGAAGTTAACGACAAGTTCCGGAGGATCGGAGCTGAAGACGGAGGGCGCCATGGCGGATAGCGGCTTGGAATCCTCGATTGATTTGCGAGATGGTGATTCATTCAGAGTGCAGCAGTCGACCTTCGCTACTCTGAATCTCGTCGTGCTCGCCGTCCTGCTGGTGATTCACACTCTGTTTGCTGTTCACTTCGGTGCGCCTTCAGCAACTTTGATCCTTATTCTCGCAGCGGCCTTTGCGGTCCGCATGGCCGAGCTGGTGTGGGCTCAGAGTAGATCACGCGCCCCAGGTTCTGCCGGGGTAGCTGCGCTCACGTGGGTCTCGATTATTCTGAACTTGGGATTGGCATTCGTGTTGGCTACTCTTGCCGACCGTCCCGACAACCAGTACTTCGTGCTTCTCGCCATGCCAGTGATTGAGGCAGCTTTTCGTTTCCGGCTTGCCGCAACAACCGCTGTCATCGTAATAGCGGATTCTCTGAACTTCCTCTGGCTCGCGCACTATGAGCATATCCACGCGCCTGTAAATGTGAGCGAATACTTTGAGGCCGGCACTGTTTCCATGATCTACGCCTTGGTCGGTTTGCTGGTCTGGTTCCTGGTCAACGATCTTCGCCAGAAGGAATCAACCCTGGCACGCAACAGCGCGGAATTGCAGCAAACTCGGGAACGCCTGATCGAGGAGGAAAGACTCGCTGCCGTGGGGCGATTGTCCAGTGCCATTGCGCACGAGATTCGCAATCCGGTGGCAATGATCTCCAGTTCTCTTGCTACCGCCGTTCACGGCGGGTGTGACCCACAGGAGCGGGATGAGATGTTTGCGATTGCCGCCAAGGAGGCCGCCCGTCTTGAGCAGTTCACAAACGACTTCCTTGCCTACGCTCGGCCGCGGGTGCCTGAGAAGGTATCAAGCTCGATCGCGGATTTGTTGTTCTATGTGGCTGACATCTGCCGCGCCCGAGCCCGGGAACAGGATGTTCAAATCGAAGTAGTGGCGCCGGGGGACTTGATGTCGGAATTCGATCCTGGACACATGCAGCAAGCGCTATTGAATCTTGTTCTCAACGCCGTCGAAGGCGCGCCACAACATGGATGCGTGCGGCTTTCAGCCCGGCAAACGCAGGATCAAACTTTCATTGCTATAGAGAATACTGGTGAGCCAATCTCTGACGGCGTTGTGACCCGCCTGTTCGAGCCCTTCTTTACCACAAAGCCGGGAGGTACCGGCTTGGGACTGGCGATCGCGCGCAACATCGCACGCGCACACGGCGGGGAGCTTCAATTGAGTGCCAACGGCCCCGACCGCATTTGCTTTTCCCTGGTTCTGCCAGCTCGTCACGAATCACTGGCGCAAAGAATAGGAGCCTGAATGGCGCGAGTACTTATCGTTGAGGATGAACCGCACATGCGCCGGATTCTCGCCTCAAACCTGCAGCAGGAGCGGCACCTTGTGGCACAAGCCGCGGGAGTGGAAGAGGCCCGCCGGTCGATTTCGGCCAACGATTACGACGTCATCATCACCGATCAAAAGATGGCCGATGGCACGGGTCTGGACGTGCTGGCCTGTGTGCGGGAGCACGATTCCACGATCTCGGTGGTGTTTTTGACCGCGGTCGGCACGATTGAGCTCGCGGTCGAGAGCATGCGCCAGGGCGCCTTTGATTTCCTGACCAAGCCATTTCAGCCGGAAGTCTTGCGCGCCACGGTTCGACGCGCGGAGGAGCGCACCCGCCTGACGCGGGAAAACGTGCGCTTGAAGGATACTGTCGAGCGGCTGGAAGGATCTCCGGAGATTGTGGGCGAAAGCCCCCAGATTCAACGAGTACGGGAGCAGATCGCGCGGGTGGCTCCGACCAATGCCACTGTGCTCATTACCGGAGAGACAGGGACCGGCAAAGAGCTGGTGGCACGGGCGCTGCACCAAAGCAGTCCGCGAGCGACAAAGCCATTTTTAGCCCTCAATTGCGCAGCGTTCACGGAAACTTTGCTGGAAAGCGAACTGTTTGGTCACGAGCGCGGCGCCTTTACCGGCGCGGATCGCAGCCGGCAGGGTGTATTCGAAGCAGCGCACGAAGGAATACTGTTCCTCGACGAGATCGGCGAGATGGCGCCCACAGCGCAAGCGAAGCTTCTGCGGGTCTTAACAGATGGGCAGGTAACGCGCGTGGGATCGACAAAACCGCGCTGCGTCGATGTGCGCGTACTCTCGGCAACTCACCGTGACTTGCAACAACTGGTGCGTGAAGGATCGTTCCGCGAGGACCTATTCTACCGTGTGGCAGTTGTGCCCATTGATGTTCCACCGCTGCGGGACAGGCGCGAGGATATTCCGCTGTTGTGCGAGTTGTTCCTGCAGGCGGCGGCCAAGGAACTGAAGCTGCCGCGCAAAACTCTCAGCGCCGCCGCAATCGATCTACTAAGAAACTATAGTTTCCCTGGGAATATCCGTGAATTGCGCAATCTTATTGAACGTGCCTGCATACTTTCCAGCGGTGAGATCATCGGCCCGGACAGCTTTCCGGTGGCAGCCCAAAGCGCGGGATCGCACGCGGTCAGCCGCGCGCTTGACGTTACCGATGAAGAACGCTGGCTGGACAGCCTGTCCGAAACCACGGATTTACGTGTGCTGCTGGCAACCATCGAGAGAAAACTGATCGAGCGTACCCTAAGAGCCTGCAACGGAGCCCAAGCGGAAGCGGCCCGCCGCCTTGGCCTTTCCCGCAGCGACCTATCGTATAAGTTGGCCAAGTACGAATTGCGGGCCGCTGCGGAAAGGTCTTAACTCAATCGCGTTCCCCCGTCTGCTCAGCGGGAACGGAAGAAGCCGGACTCGGCACCCCGGCCGGAGGACGTGACGACGGGGCGATCATGGCGTGGACTCCGAATTCATGCACCAGGCGCCCGCCATGGTGGGCGGTGTTGATCAGCAGCAGGACTCCCGCACTATAGAAGCCGAGAAAGATCAACGGCAGCACCTTCAGGAGCAGACGGTTGCTGACGTTTGGCAAGACTCGCGGAATCGCCACAATTGCGAGAAAGATCACCGTCAGGACTGAGAACACCAGGCGCGTGGTTTCCGCCAAGTTTTCATGCTGTTCCAGAACGGCTTCAACGCCGGGTACTCGCTCCGCCAGTTTGCCCGCAGCCTCTCCCGTGCCCACCGCGACGTAAGTCGAAGCAGTGCCCAGGACCATCAAGATCAAGGCGGAGATCAGGAACAGCCGCCCTTTATCGGGCCTAACCACCGCCCCGATCACGATGAACAAAGGCGCGATCAGCAGAAGCACGATCGGAAAGTGAATAATCAGCGGGTGCAGGGCGTCCCAACTCGGAATTGGTGGAAACTGCATCATGGTAAACCTCCGCGTGTACGGGCGTGCCGGACCTCGCAACCGGCACGCCCCAAGCTAGCTAACTTACGGGTTGATATACATGTCTCGGGAAAGCGCACGATGGACACCGGATAAAGTCCAGTCTGGCTGCTGTGTAACCGCAGACCGAGCACACGTAGTAAGTCTTCTTGCTGGTGCCTTTGAGACTGTCGAGGTCCTTCAGCGCGTTTGCAAAGAGCTTTGCATGTTCAGCTTCGGCGGTCTTCGCCAGCCTGAAAGTTCGCGCAGCTTCGTTGTTCGCCTCCACGGCGCGATGCTTCCGGACCTGAGAGTGCGGCCGGTTGGGCTCGAAAGCAGGCTCCCGCCGGGCCTCTCTCAGAAACGCAGGGTACATCTCGCGGCTTTCGTACTCCTCGCCTTTAAGCGCTGCCTCAAGGTTTTCCTTCGTGGACTTCACGATTGGGGTTTCGATGGTTGCGGCAGGCGTGCCACCCATCTCCTTGATCACGGCCGCGTGGTTCGCTGCGTGGATCTCTTCGGCGCGTGCAGCGGCGCGAAATAGGCTCGCCACCTGTCCGTAGCCTTCCTGGTCGGCTTTCTGTGCGAAGGCCAGATAGCGGGCGTGCGCGTTGCTCTCCCCGTTATAGGCTGTCTGTAGGTTTTGCAGTGTAACGCTGCTACCCAACCGCTGCGGGACGTCGCTAGCTATTGCCGCCACCGCAGTCAGCCACACGACAGCCACCATGAACAGAATGCGATGAAGTTTTGCCATTTTCAGAACCTCCTTCGATCACTGAAACCTCAGTGCCGCCCTGATACAGGCAAGTCCGGGGCCACTGTTGGGGTCTGACAATCTGTTGATCCGTTGGGGACTTGAGCCGGTTGGAAGTCAGGCCGCCTACAGGGATTTGTCAAAATCCTTGAACGCTCGGGGACAAGCTGTACAAATTCTTGTCCTGAAGTGGGTTGGATCAAAGGCGCTCTAGCCTCAGAGGCTGACGGAAAGGAAGATGCAGAGCAGATATCGCAAGTACTTGGGTTCCAAGAGAATTATGGCTGCTTGCAACGCGAGGGGCCGATTAATCCGTTGTCTTAGTCCCCAACACCTCGCGAAGAGCCCACTCGATTCGCTGGGAGGACTCACGCACCATGCGTGCTAAATTCTCATCCGGTTGCATTTGACTGGAGTACGAGATAACCTGCAACGCGTTACGAACATGGTGGTTCATATCAGCTATAGTTTGAAAACGTTCGCGCAGATAACGGTTGCGTCGCTTCTCGTAGTGAAATACGAGCCATCCCATGATCAACCCCAACAGTAAGTCGTCCAGCAAGACCAAGTACCCGCTCATATGCTGGTAGATAATGAGAATGTCACTGATGACTGCAACCAGAAAGCAGCCCACGCCCCATGAAATGGCCAGAACAAGAGGACTGAGCAAGGTGCGATATATCGCTGGGGGTTGGGGAATCATCGAATTCTCCTCTCTGGGAATGGCAGCGAGTTTACGGTCGTGTTTCTGATCCCTTTGAAAGTCCATCTTGATGCGAGAGTCTCGTCACGACATTCCATACTCTTTCAGACGGTACTGAAGTGTCCTCAGGCTGATTCCCAATTGCCGTGCCGCCCTGGTGCGGTTGCCATCATTTTCTGCCAGCGCGTTCTCAATCGCGAAGCGCTCGATGTCCTTGAACGCGACCGGGCGCACAGACTCCGCCCGGATCGGAAGCTCATCTGCAGTGAGCACATCTTCGCCCAGGATTGCCACTCTTTGCATCATGTTCTCAAGCTCGCGCACATTGCCGGGCCACGTGTACGAGCGCAGGCGCTCCATGGCTTCCGGCGAGAGCATGGGCGCACGCCGTCCGAGGTTGCGCGCAGCTCGCTCCAAAAAGAGTGTGGCGAGTGCGGGGATATCGCCGGCGCGATCCCGCAGCGGAGGAACTTCGATTGGAAACGTATTGAGCCGGTAGTAGAGGTCCTCCCGAAACTTGCCCCCGCTCACCAGCGATGGCAGGTCTCGGTTCGTCGCGGCAAGCAGGCGGACATCAGCCATAATTGGCCGGGTACCGCCCACGCGCTCGAACGTCTTTTCCTGCAGCACGCGAAGCAACTTGGCCTGAAGGGCAGCATCCAGCTCGCCGATTTCATCCAGGAAGAGCGTCCCCCCGTGGGCGCGCTCGAATCTTCCGACGTGTTGCGCGATGGCGCCGGTGAAGGCTCCTCTTTCATGCCCGAATAGTTCGCTTTCAATCAGCGTAGGAGACAACGCCGCGCAGTTCACCGTGACAAACAGACGTTCCGCCCGCTGGCTGTGATCGTGGATGCAACGCGCGATCAACTCTTTACCCACGCCAGTCTCACCCGTGATCAGCACCGTGGCATCGGTGGGCGCAACCTTGCGAGCTAATTCGAGCACCCGCAATATGCGAGCATCGCGCGCCACCAAATTGGCGCAGGAGAATCTGGCGGCTTCCTCTTCCAACAGCAAGTCGCGCTCGCGGATCACCTGGGCCTGCCCCAGCGTCTTGCGAATCACGACCCGCAGTTGTTCCGGGCTGCCCAGTGGCTTCGTCAGATAGTCCTCAGCACCGGCTTTCATCGCCTCGACGGCGGAGGTGATCGTGCCAAAGGCAGTGATCACCACGAATGGGGTATCTTCGCGCTCGCGCCACTTGCGCAGGATCTCCAGGCCATCTCCGTCCGGAAGGCGCAGATCCGTCAGCACCAGATTGAAGTGCGCCCGCTCGCCCGAGCGAAGCGCTTCCGCAACGGACGCAGCCGTCTCCACGGCGTAACCGGCTTCCGAGAGAATCGTCGCCAGCAGCTTACAGAATCCCGGGTCGTCATCTACTACCAGAATTCGTTCCATGTTCAGCCAGCAGTAACTAATTGTTCGCGGTGTGCTTTCGCATTCAGCAATCTCACCACGACATCAACGTCGTGCAGGTTCGCTTTCGCAACTCGATCCAAACAGCTAGTGAAGAGGAGTACTCTGCTGCTGCCGCTCCTCCAGCACCCGACCTCGCGGCATTCGATCTGGCGAACTCAAGAAAAGCGCGATGACGAAAGCTAATAGCGACAAGACGCCTAAAATCCCCACGGCCACCCGAACTCCAGAGGCCTCTCTGGGTTTTCCTTTGATCATGCAAGCGATCCATTGCCAATGGAGGATCAGATGAAGAGATAAGGCCGCCATGAGCGCGATGGCAGCGTAGAAATGGATATTACCCCATTCATGTCGGGTCAGGCCCCATAGCAAGAGGATAGGCCTTTGCATGCCACCAGGACCTGCAGCAAAACCTTCCGTGCCCAAGCGCCCACTTCCCGGAGGCAAGGTGTATTCAAGCAGCAATCCTGTAGCGATCAAGAACACCGCACAAAGGAAGGCTACAACGTCTATGATTAGGTTCGCTTCCGGACGATTAAGTCGCATGGACGTTTCTCCAGCTAGATTGCAGCGTATCGTCGCCAGCAGCTTACAGAATCCCGGGTCGTCATCTACTACCAGAATTCTTTCCATATTCAGCCAGCAGCAACCAACTGTTCGCGGTGGGCTTTCGTATTCACCAAGGTGAGTGCAACATCAACCCCGTGAGGAGTTCGATTGCGCAACTCGAGCCTGCCGCCGAGTAACTGGGCCAATTGCTCGCTGATTGCCAATCCCAGGCCCGTGCCAAATGCCTTCGTCGAAAAAAACGGTTCAAACACTTTACCCACAAGCTCAGGAGCAATTCCCGGTCCGTTATCGGAGATGGTAATTGCCAAACTTCCCTTGCTAACGAGCACGCTGATTCCGATCTCGGGAGAGGACTCTTCCTTCACGGCATCCAGTGCATTGCGCAGTGTATTCAACAGAATCTGGCGGAGAAAATCGGGGTCCGTGATGAAGCTGACAGGATCTTTCGCAATCAAGACCCGGATCTCACGTCCGCCGGCCAGTATACGGACATGCTGTTCGACCTCGTCCGCGATCTCGGGCCAAAAGACCGCGCGCTTCGTTGGCTCCGGGGGGCGGCCAAAGGTGAGAAGATCGCTTACCAGATTTTCCAGGCGTTGAGTCTCGCGCAGCACGGGGTTAAGCAGTTCAGCCGTCTTCTCATCCGTGCGCTCGGTTGCAAGTTGCGTGAAACCTTTTATCGTCCCAAGAGGATTGCGAATTTCATGGGCCAGGGTTGCGGCCAGGCGGCCAAGCCGTGCGAGGTGATCCAGAACGGCTTGGCGGCGTTCCAGCACGCTGGACCGGCGCGCCAGCCACACCGTATAGAAGGACAACCCGATCAGCACCACACCACCCAGTACCGAGACGAAGACGTTGTGGCGGGCGTGCACCAGCAAGAAATCCGCGGCGTTTCCGTCTAAATCAATCTGCGCAATTCGCAAGCCTTGCGGGCCATGAAAAGGCACGTAGGCGCGATAAATGCGTCCCGACTCCGATTCAACCATCGCCGTGTGGTAAAGCTGTTGGCCTAGCCAGATCGGCTGAAGAATGGGCTGCCCGCCCAAGGCGCTGTCGCGATCAATGATCAACAAGTCTCGGAGATTGGGCTCCGACTCCAGCAGCGGCAGCGCGGGATCGGGCTCGCTGGCGTGGGTTTCCAGGGTGCCGGCAATCTCAGCTACACGCTCGCGAAGATATACCTGCTTCTGTTTGTCTAACTCGTGCAGCGTGCGCAAGGAACTGAACAACAAAATGCAGGGCAGGGCCGCAATCGCCACGTATAAGGCGTAGCGCGACACGGCCCTGCTCTGGAAGAGCATGCGACCCTACCTTTCCGCCCCAAATAGTACTGCGGTTCGGCTACTTCGTCACCGCTTTCGCGGGCAGTTTCCGCGGAAGCCTCCTGCCCCAAGGCGTTTCTTGAACCCAGCGGCCGAAAGCCGCAGGTCAAGTCGCAAATTACTTTTGATTCATCGGTCGCTTCTGTCGTTCAATCGGATATATCTGCCACGTCCAGTATGCCACCGCGCGAAGTTCTTCATCGGGAAGGTTCATCGCAGGCATGAGTCCCCATTTTTCAAGACCGATTGGAAGGAGCATTGACTTCTCCTTGGAAGGCTTCTTCATGAAGTCCACCATATAAGCGACGGCCTTTTCAGTGTCTGCATCCTTGAAATTCTCATGATAGTGCTGGGATATCCCGAGCATGGGAGGCGCGGTCTTCGGAGGAGGCCCGTAGCTGTGACACACTGCACAACTCTTATAGAAGACAGCCTTGCCTTTATCAAGCTTCGGATCGGTCTTCTCCTGATCAGCCGCAAATCCGAGAATGATCAAGGCCGGCACAAGCATCACCAGTAACAATTTGCTCATGATTCCTCATTCCTCCTTGTTCTCCTGTTTATTTACCATTCCAAGACTGAGAACTCCCAAATACAGGGCAGGGCCGCATTCGCCGCGTACCGAGCGTAGCGCGATACGGCACTGCCCTTGAAGAGCATGTGATTCTACCTTTCAGCCCCAAATAGTATTGCGCTTCGGCTACTTCGTCACCGATGTGCTAGGCGTCGCGGAGGACGTGCCAGCAGAGGGCGGGGTAGCCGGGGGCGTAGTGGCAGTGGGCGCATTCATAGCGAGCCGCGGGCACGTTCCGTTCAGGGCGCGCGGCCCCGTCCCATTCATTAAACCGAAACCGCGGCCAAACGGGGCCGCATTTGGATTCGCAGCTACCCCTGGAGCGACATTCGATCCCGCAGCCTGCGAGTTGAAAGCAGCAAATCGCGGGCAGTTTCCGCGAAATGCTCCTGGTCCCATGCCGTTTCTCATCCCCATGGGCCCTCCCCAACTTGCGCCTCCTTGGCTCCAACGTGGTCCACGACCGCGGCCGAAGCCGCCCTGCGCCAGCACGGGAACGGCTGAGCTGAACAGCAGCGCCCCGGCAAGGGCTCCAATCAATATGCGTTTCATGACGGGCCTCCTTTCCGACCTACCTTTTGAATTGCAGCGCAGGGGCCATCGCCCATTTAGCCTGAAATCAGCCGATTAGGAGCTTCCATCCAGGGTGAAAGGTGCAGGGTTTGCGCGGTTCACTCAGTGGGCATGCAAACCTTGCGCATTCCTGCCGGTTCAAGCGTGGATAAGTCTCAAGCTTTGTTGAGAGTATGCCTTGGGCGGACAATTGCATGGGTCTATGCCGGGAGGTCCGCTATGAGGGCAAAGGGGGCAGTTGCGATCGCCATGGCCTGCGCCAGCATCCTGCTTCTGTTCTCGGGATCTGCAAATGCCCAGCAGATGTCGGCCAGCGTCACTTCAAGAGTCGAAATCCGGGGCACGATCCAGCAGGCGCAGATCCTGCCGGGACAGGGGATGCCTTACTTGGTGGTTAACTCTGCCAACAAGCCGGTCCGCGTATATCTCGGCTCGATGCGTTACTTGATCGAACAGAACTTCAATCCGAAGGTGGGCCAAGAAGTGTCGGTGAGGGGATTCCAAGTCCAAGATGGGGTGGTTGCCGCCACCGTGGCGATAACCGGCAGTGACCGCGTGCTGAAGCTGCGTGATGACAACGGTTGGCCACTATGGCGCGGCGGCATGCGTCGCGGTCAACAACGCTAGCCGTCGTCCGCGGCCTGCAATGCACCGCAAACGACCAGAATATCCGGTGCGCCGAGTTTGCCTTTTGTGTCGGCCCAGGCAGACCGTCTTGATTTCTTGATTTCAGGAGAATGTAAGTCCTTTTTGTAAGTTCCAAAGACAAAGTGCTTGCAAGTCTCTTCGCTAAGCTACTGAGTCCTTTAGATTCATGTTCCCGGTTGCGTCAAATCCGATCCCCTAGTCTCGCACAAGGGGTTCAGTTGCAAGTTTATGAACTTGTAAATGGATGATTCTAAACAGAATTGGTCGGGGAGAGAGGATTTGAACCTCCGACCCCCTGGTCCCGAAAAAGGAACTCGGGAGTCGTGCTGAACGTTTTCAATCTCTTACAGTGGTGCTTCAACCGTCTCATTCCTGCTCGATCACCTCATTCTGAGGTGTTTGTAAACCCTCGAATGGCAACCCTCACCAGGGGTTCATTTCTATTTAGTCAGCCAGTCTGAAGTCACAATAACGGTGCTCACAACGTGGCTGTCGCGGTAGGGACGACCATCGCTGGCCGCCCCCTGCACAGATCCGTACGTGCGCGTCTACGCATACGGCTCTTACCGAGGATGAATGGCGTCGAAGCGCTTATCGGGATAAGGGTGCAGAACGCGGGGTGCAGGAATCCACCGGTTCAGCAATGGGGTGAGTCGATCCCATCGCACCTGCGCGCATTGATTGCGACGGACGAGAACGCTCCGCCACAATCGGCATACGCGACGCCGGAAGACGCGCAACTGACCCGAATTACCGGGCACCGCATGGTATTGGTAGTAACCCTGCACAACCTTCCGAAGCCAGCCGCCGACCTCACTCGCGCGATGGTGCTTCCGGTGTTGAAGCTCAGCCTTGATGACATTGAGCTTCGCAACCATGCGCTTCTTCGCCGTAATGCGCCATACGTTAAAGGCTCCGCTGCTCGTGAGATGTCCACAGAAATGCGTGAACCCCAGAAACGTGAAGGTCTCAGGTTTTCCCTCGCCACGCCGCTTTCGGTCTCGAACGGCGAACCGCCCGAACTCGATCAGTCGCGTCTTGTCCGGATGTACTTCCAGACCGAACCTTACCAGCCGTTCCCGAAACTCCGCGAGAAACCGCTCGGCGTCAGTTCGATGTTGAAAGCCCACCACAAGATCGTCGGCATACCGGACGACGATGACATCGCCGTGTGCGACTTTCTTGCGCCAAGCCTCAATCCACAGGTCGAACACATAATGTAGGTACACGTTGGCGAGCAGCGGTGAAACGACTGCTCCCTGGGGCGTGCCTACCTTCGTTTCCGACCATTGGCCATCTTCCGATACTCCCGCCTTCAGCCATTTCTGAATCAGGCGAAGCATACGGCGATCGGCCACCCGATGCTCGATGAACTTCATGGTCCACTCGTGACTCATGTTGTCGAAGAAGCCGCGAATGTCCGCATCGAGCACCCAGTTCACCCGCTTCCGCTGGATGCCCACCGTCAGGGCGTCTAGCGCCTGATGCGGGCCACGCCCGGGCCGAAATCCGTAAGAAAAGCCTTTGAAGTCGCCCTCATAAATCTGGTTGAGGATCGTCACCACAGCCTGTTGGACGACCTTGTCCTCCAGTGCTGCGATGCCTAAAGGGCGTTGCCGCCCATCAGCCTTCGGAATATAGACTCGTCCCGACGGTCGTGCCCGATACGCTCCACGGTGCACCCGGTTGTGCAGATCGAGGAGCCGATCTTCCAATCCGGTTTCATGCTCCTGCCAGCTCACGCCATCAACTCCGGGCGAAGCCTGACGCTTTAGGGCGTAAAAGCTATCGCGCAGCAGTCCCACGTTCAGGTGGTGGAGCAAAGCGGTGAACCGTTCCTGCTTCCTTTCTCTGGCTGCTTGTCGCACACCGGTCAGTCCCTGGGACACGCGTTTCCCGCTCTGGGTCGGGCGCATGTGAGATCGAACGATGTTCTCCTTAGTGCTTGGACAGGTATGGACATCCCGCTCGGCAGAACCGCTCACAGAAAAGTAATTCACATGGGGTTGCAATGCCTTGAACTTTTAAATGGATAACGCCCGTGAGCCAAAGATCCGAATGTTGTGACGTTCTCCTCGTTCTCCTCGTTTTCCTCGTCTTCACACTTGACGGCGACACAACATTGGGCTATTAATCGGCGCACCGCACGAAAAGGCTCTCGGCCACACGTATCATCGCCAGAGCAGGATCGAGTCCAAGTCGGCCCCGGTACCCAAAGCTTTTGGAACTCAGCCCGAGGGAGTTGGCCATGAAAAGGCGATCGTTCCTAGAGCGTGTTTCATAAACAGCGCCTCAGCGTAATCCAGAAACAGGCAAGGTAGAAGAAGGCGCGGTAGGTGGAGAGCAGATGCTCATGACGAACCAGCAATCGGCGGAACTGGCCAAGCCATGCATTGGTTCGCTCCACTATCCAGCGGCGCAGGTATCGCCGCAGTTTACGGCCATCTTCGTAGCGCCGTTCCTTGTTGTTCTTGCGGTAAGGCGCAATCAGCTCGATGCCTCGCTTCTTCAGTCGCTCACGCAGCGGGTCGGAGTCATAACCACGGTCAGCGATTATGCGCTCGGGCTTTTGCCGCGGCCGTCCTTGCGGGCGCGGGACGCGGACTTCGGCGAGCGTGGCTTCCGCAAGCGTAACTTCTGCCGGAGAGGCACTTTCCAGCCAAACTCCCAGCGGAAGACCTTGACCGTCGACCAGTACCATCCACTTCGTTCCCTTGCCCCGCTTGGTTTTACCGACGGCAGCGCCCCTTTTTTTGCCGGCGCGAAGCTGCCATCCAGGAAGGTCTCGTCCCACTTGAGCAGCCCTTCCTCATCCAGCGCACCGAGCAAGGCGCGCCACGCATCCAGCCAGACGCCTTGGTCCTCCCACCGCTTCAGCCGCCGCCAACAGGTGGCGGGCGAGGGGAACTCGTCCGGCAGAAACCGCCATGCCGCTCCGGTTTGCAGAATCCACAGAATGCCTTCAAAACAGGCCCGGTTCGGTGCCCACGGTCGCCCCCGGTTGTCCCGTCGGCGCTTCGGTTCGGGAAGCAAAGGCTCAATCAGTTGCCACTGCTCGTCCGTCAACAGCTTCTGCCGCTTCTTCATGACAGAAGCTCATCAGTTCACCCGCTTTGTACGTAAGTATCTGAGTTGAGGCCGAACCCATTTATGAAACACGCTCTAGTATTTGTCCTCTGTCTCAGTTTCACAAATTATCAAAGCGGATTTGCGCAGGCGCCCCGGCCCATTGTGCCCGACGGCAGGACGCAGACGAAGGTCACGGCGAATGGCAATGTGACCGGCATTACGACCAATACCATTCGCGGCGTGAATGGCTTCAATTCCTTCACAATTTTCAATGTGGGCAAGGGCACGACCGCGAATTTGTTTCTCCCGTCCGGCACTACGAACCTTCTGAACCTTGTCAACGGGGCGCCGACCACGATCAACGGCCTACTCAACTCGATTAAAAATGGCCAGGTCGGGGGACACGTTTTCTTTATTGACCCTTACGGCATGGTCGTGGGAAGCACCGGTGTCATGAATGTGGGGGCGCTCACGATCGTTACTCCGACCAAGAATTTTAATGACAACTTCTTTGACGCTTCCGGTAACGTCTCCGACGCAGCGACCACTGCGGTGCTCACCGGCAACATTCCCTTGAGCAGCGATGGGCTGATTTTGGTCAACGGACGGATCAACGCTCTGGGTGATATTCGGCTGGCTGGGGGCCAAGTCATCAATTCGGGAACGATAGGCACGGGAGCAGTGTTTGTAACGAAGAGCCCCAACTTCAGTGATGTCGTGAACATCAAGGGGTTGCAGGCCGGAGCAGAGATTGCCAGCACGAACGGAAACATCGAAATTGTGGCGGTAAATGATTTCAAGAATTCAGGCGTCATTTCTGCCGAGGGAGTCTCCGGGGTGAACGGCGGCAACATTAGTATCCAGACCGGAAACGACGTTCGCCTGATCGGCGATTCCGTTATTTCCAGCAGCGGCAACGGGAGTAATTCTAGCGCCGGCAATATCAGTATCCTGGCGAATGACAATGCCTACCTGATCGATCATGCCCAGGTGGCGGCAAATGGAGGGCCTATTTCCGGAGACGCTGGCTCCATCGAGTTGAGCGGCAAGGGCAATCTGACCATCAATGGCGGCAGTCTTTCGGCCGGAGCAGTGAATGGCGCTCCTGGACATATCCTGTTGGATCCAACCAACGATCTGGTCGTGGACTCAAATGAAAACACCGGCGGCGCCGACATCACGTACAGTGCCGATAACTTGATAACCGTGAACCCGAGCGTGACCATCTCCTCACGGCAGATTGGGACGGGGACGGACGCGCTGAACAGCCCCTCGACAGGCAACTCCGGCAACATCAGCTTTGAGGCGCCGCAGATTACGGTCAGCGATGGCGCGAGCATCCTGGCCCACGCGACCGGCGGCTTCACGCCCGGTAACATCACGATGACGGCCACGCAATCGGCTTCGGACCCCGTCGTCCTCCCCTCGATCAGGGCCAACGCGCAGATCAGCATTGGGAATGCGACTATCTCGGGCGGGAACATCAGTATCACTGCAGATGCCGAGGCCGACGCTGACAAGTCGCCGAGCGGTGATGCTAACGTCTTTCTCAACGATACGTCCCTGGGGACGCTGGTCGGCGGCTACGGAATTGTCTCCTACAAAGCAGCCAGCGCCACCAGCGCCATCACGATTGGCGATTCCAGCAGCGCCGGGACGGCGAGCATTAATGGCACGGGTAACGTCACCATCAAATCCACGGCGGTTTCTACCTCCGTCAGCGATCTTGTGGGAACCAGCGGGTTCGCCTACGGGCAATCCGATTCCAGCGCTACTGCGACCGTGGCAAAAAATGCTACCGTCTCGGCTTCGGGCAGTCTGGCCATCAACAGCGCGTCCAACAATACCCTGAGTGTTAAAGAAAGCACTGCCGCCGATTCTCCAGGCGTGATTGCGGTCGCTTATGGCAACGCAAGTTCCTCCAGCACAACCCAGATTGACGGGTCCATTTCCGGCAGCAGCGTGCAGGTGAGCGCCACAAATACCAACAACTTCGAGACTAAGGCGTCAGCCAAGGCGTTCTCAACTTCATCCGGCGGCGCGCCGGCGTATGGCGGCGGGGCAGGCGTCGCGCTCGGCTTCTATCAATCCAGCGCCACGACTAATGTCAGCGGCAGCGTCACCTCCAACTCAACCGATGTGACGGTTTCTTCGAGTTCCACCAACTTGCAGGACGCTGTCTTTTCATCTTCTGCCGTGCCCACCAGCGGGGGATTTGGTTCCCAGGTCGCACAGTCCCAGAATATAACGGAGAACCTCGGCGGGTATTTAAGCCAGAGCACACTATGGCCGAGTAAGGCAGTGGGTACAGGCCAAGTCGGCAAGTTGGGCATCGCGGCCTCGGTATCGTACGTGAAGGGGAGCAACACGGCGACCACCACGGTTACCGGCGAGATCAACGCTGAGAAGAACGCCAACATCAGCAGCGCCGCGACGGACGCTCCGCAGATCAGCGCCGCCGGCTCGGTGAGCGGCCAGCAGACCGGTCTCGGCGGGGCCGTGGCCATCGACAATTTCAGCAACACCGCTGGTACTTACGTGAACAGCGGCGCGCAAGTGGACAGTCTGCTAGGGTCTACGTCCATCACCGCCAACGCAACTATGGTAAATCCCGCCGTGGACAGGGTTGATCTGCTCGCGGACGACCAGAAGTTCTCCGGAGCTCTGAGTGGTATTGAATCGGTTGTAAAAGACATTTCTACCGGCTTAGGGCTCATTAGCAATCCAGGCGAATTCGCGACTTCGTTCGTGAATGCGGGTATTACGACTCAGGCCGGTGACCTCGGCCTCCAGGGCAACAATCTCGGCCTTGCAGTATCCGTAAGCGTCCTCGGCTTTACCAACCAGGCGACCGCCTCGGTCACCGGAGCGGGAACTTCAGTCAGGGCCGGGTACAACCCCGACGGCAGCGTCAATCCCAGCGCCGACGGAAGTGTCAACATCACCGCTGATGCCAGCCTTACCAGCTTTAACGTGGCCGGAACGGGCTTTAAGGTTGGACAGGTCGCCAAGTTGAATCCGGGTGTAAATTCCGGCAGCTCACTCGGCGGCTCAGTCAATGTCATCAGTATTACCAACAATTCGACTGCCTACATCGGCGATGGAACCACAGTCAAGGCGGCGTCCACAGCGAGCAGTAACGGCCAGGTGAAAGTCGCGTCTGACACCGAAACATTCGAGGTGGCGGTTGCGCAGGCCGGCGATAAGGCCGAGCAATTCGGGGTCTCCGGGACGGTTGATTACCTAAACTTAAATGATAGCTCCAGCGCGTATATCCAGAGCGATGCCACGGTTGCGGCAACCAATGACGTGGATGTGAACGCTGCCAATAACCTGCTCGAGTTTGCGGTGGGCGGCGCGCTGGGGTTTGGGGGTAAAGGCCAGTTCGATGTGGGCGTGAACTGGAACGACATTAACCAGACAACTTTCGCTTACATCGGCGACCCGTCGAACTCGCGCACCAGCATCTGCTCGGGCTGCGGCGTCACCGCGAGCGGGAATGTAAGTGCGGACGCGAATTCCAGCGAGCACCTCTATGCCATCACGCTGGCGGCGGCATCCAGCGGCAACTCTCTGCCGAAGGCTGATGGCCCGCTAACCGCGGAGCAGGCCGCAAATGGCGCGGGCGGCGGGTACTATAGCTTTGGCGTTTCCGGTACGATCGCGATCAATCAGGCCGGTTCAGCCAGCACTCCCGGCATCGTTACCCAGGCGTTCATCAATAACGGCGCAAACGTCTCGGCCAATAAACAGGTTAACGTGGATTCCGGCGATTCCTCCGTGATCGTGAGCGCCGCACTGGCCGGAAGCCTCGCCGGAGGCGCCGGGGTTGATAAGGGATCAGCGATTGCCGGCGCCTACAATCAAAACACCATCAACAAGGATGTGGAAGCCTTCACCGCCAACAGCAACATCAGCGGCGACAGTCTGAGCGTTGACGCAACCGGCGCGAATCAGCTTTACGCGATTACGGTCGGCGGCGCGGTGAACACTACGGGAAGCGGATTTTCGATCGCCGGCGCGGTGAACAACAACGCGGTTTACAACAACATCGCTGCGAGCCTGGGCGACAGAACTACGGCCAATAATATTGGAAGCGGCGGCGTCACGGTCAACGCGCAGGAAGGTGCTGACCTAATTGCCTCGGTGGCCGGCGGTTTCGCAATCGGCGGTACCGTGGGAATCGGCGCGTCGGTGGACATCGGCAATTACGAGAACACCGTCAATGCTTCAATAACCGGAAACGGCAACGTCAGCACGACCGGCAACGTTCAGGTGACGGCGGACACGTACGCCCAGTATTTGCCGATCGCCGTGTCTTTCGCCGGGGACAAGAGTTTTGGGGCAGCGGGTTCGGTGGACTGGGAATTTATCAGGGACACGACCACGAGTTCCGTGGCCGGCAATGTCAGCGCGGGCAAGAACCTTCTGGTTGGCAGTCAGGATTCCAGCAGCGCCACCATGATTGCGGGCGGGGCGGGCATCGGCGGAAGCGTAGGCGTTGATGTGTCGGCAATATTGCCGAATTTCTCTCGTAATACCACTGCCTCCATTGCCGATGATGCCAACGTTTCCGCTGCTGGCTCAGATGCGGCCGCCATTTCCTACGACGGCCAGAAGGATGTGGGCATTCTCCTGAATGCCCACACCAGTGGAGACCTGCAAGATTACGTGGTGGGCGGTTCCGGCTCCAACACGGTGGCTTTGGGCGGCGCCATCATTGTAAGCCAACCCAAAGCCGACTCATTGAACGACACGACTTCCGCAACTATCGGCAAGAACGCCACGGTTAACGGCAACAACTCGAGTGCTGCGAACGATCAATCCGTTTCGCTGCTTGCAACCGACAACTCCAGCATCCTGGATGTCGCCGGCATGCTGGCGCTCGGCGCTGACGCGGGGGTCGGGATAGGTTATGACCAGATCGATCCGACGTGGACTGTGTCCACCTCGATTGGGACGGGCAGCACCGTCAAGGCCGCCGGGAATGTGGTTCTCGATAGCAGCCTTCAGAACTCCATTCAATCGTACGCCATAGTCGGCGCGGCTTCCGGCGGTGAGGTTACGGGCTCTGTCACGGGCGCAACCACCATAATTAATGAGACCTCGAATGTTGACGCTAGTGAGAACGGCACCGTCAATGCGGGTGGCAGCGTGGAAGTGGCTGCGAACCGCAACACCAGTTCGCTCAATGCCGGGGACGGTAATGCAGCCGTGGCCGTCAGCCTGGGCGCCGGGGTCGGCGTTTCGCTCGCCAAAATCACGACCAACGATACAGTGGACGCTTCCATCGGCGGGACCGGGAATGTCACGGCGCTCGGCAACTTCGGCGACGGCTTGCTGAACGTTCCGATCGGGCAGCTTGACAGCAATGGCGACCCCTTCTTCGCGCCTTTCCAGGGCGTTTCCGTGACGGCGATGAGCCACACTTCGAGCAATCCGATCGCCGCTGGAGTGGCCGGTTCGGGCATCGCCGGAGGCCAAGGATCCGTCTTGGATAACAGCTTTACCGAGACCACCGAGGCGCATGTTGATTCCGGCGCGCAGGTTGACGTGGGTAGCGACAGCGGCGCGAACCCCAGCCAGAGCGTGCAGGCGCTGGCCACCGACAAGACGGACGTCAATAGCATCGCAGGCGGATTGTCGCTGGGCGGCCTGGCCCTGACTGCTTCGGTGGATACGGAAACCCTGAATCGCACGGTTAATGCCAACATTTCGGGCGCCACGGTGAATGCCGCCGACAACGTGCTCGTGGATGGCTCGATGCTCGGGTCAATCACTTCCACGACCGTGGCGGGCAGCGCGGGCGGCTTTGCCGCCGATGGCGCAGTGTCGGTCATCAATGAGACGACGAATACGGATGCCTATATTGACGGCAGCGCGGATGTAACGGCGCAAGGCGATGTGGTGGTTTTGGCAATCCGCAATACGAGCTTGACGACCCACGACGGTAGCGTCGCGCTAGGCGGAGCGTTGGGCGCAAACGGTTCCGTGTCCACGGTGACCAAGAACGACACGGTGAGCGCTTACGTGGGCGACAATACGGTGGGCGACAAAACGAACATCACGGCGCTCGGCTCAGGAACCGGATTAAGCGTCCCAGTGGATAACGGTGGGAGCCTAACGACGGGCACGGTGAATGGCTTGTCCGTGGCGGCGACGGCCCAGGAGACTCTGCAAACCATCGCTATCGGCGCATCGGTCACCGGAGGCTTCAGCGGGTCAGGCTCGGTGACGACGAACAACATCACGGAGAACACCAGTGCCAAGATTGAGGGCGGCGCGACCGTCAACGGCGACAACACGGGAGCCTCTTCCAGCCAAGGCGTGAACGTTCTCGCTTCCGACAACACGACTTTGACCAGCGCGGACGGGGCTGCGGCAGTAGCCCTGAATGTGGGCGCAGGTATCGGCGCCGGTGTGGATTCCGGAAACATCCAAAAGACCACCGTCGCGGGTATTGATAACGGTGCGCAGGTGAACGCCGTGGGGGCGTTCAACGTGGACGCGCTCTCGACGGAAAACATCGACAGTTACGTGGCGGCGGTGGGAGGCTCCATTGGCGTCGGGCTCGCAGGGACAACTGCCGACTATTCAACCCACCCCATCAGCCCAACAACCACAGCCTACATTGGCTCCTGCACGACTTCCGAGAAGTGCAGCGGCGGCGCCACGGTCAATACGGGCAGCCTGGGACTCGATGCCAACGATGATCTGACGTTCAATGTGACGACGGGTGAGATTTCTGCGGGAGCCGCGGCTCTGGGCGCTGCCACGTTCGAGGTAACGGCCGACGCGAACACGACCGCTTACATTGGCGCGCTATCGAAGGCGACGGTGACTTCGGGCGGCATCGATGTGAATTCCGAGTTCACGGACAACCTGTCAGGCAAAGCGCTAGCGGGCAGTGGAGGGGCAGTCATCAGCGGCGAGGCAGCCTACAGCACTACCACAGACAACAGTAGCAACTCGGCCTATATCGCTGACGGGGCGAACGTCACGAGCAAGGGTGATTTGGACGTAGAGGCGACCACGAACCGTACTGACAGCGGCACGACGAGCGGTTTGAGCGTGGGGGGGCTCGCAGCAGGGGCATCTATTTCCATTGTGAATGTTAACGGAACAACCGAAGCCTACATCGGGAAAGCGACCGCAACGAGCAAATCTGGCGCGATCAACGTGGACGCGAATCTCACCGACAATTCCACCGCAACGTCGAACGGCATTGGCGGTGGGGTGGCGTCGGGTGTCGGAACGCACCCGCAAGTGACGGATAACACGAACACGTACGCTTACGCGACGGGTGGGGCGACAGGTGGGGGCGTAGTGCTCTCGAGCTTGGGAACAACGACGATTGAGGCCCAGGCCAATCGCACGGCCACCTCCAGCAGCGGAAGTACGAGTGTGGGCGGCGTAGCCGTGGGCGTGTCGCTGGCCAATGTAAGCATTGGGGGAACAACTGAAGCTTATTTGGATAGTTTGGATAGCGGAGCGCACGTCGGAAGTTCCAAGGCGTCTTCGGGCGGGTTGGACGTGAAAGCGAGTGAGATTGACAACGGCACCGCGACGGCGACGCCTCTGGCCGGCGGAGTGTTCTCCGGCACTGGCGGCCAGACAACGGATGACATCAAGCCGACGGTTTCCGCTTACGATAAAGGCGCGACGGTCAATGTGAGCGGGGCGATGTCGGTTGAGACGTTAGACTCCAGCTTTGTCAATTCGACAGTCGTCGCCACTCAGCTAGGAGCGGTCACCGGCGGAAGTGTGGATGCTCAAGGAAGCGCCAGTCCGACAATTTCCGCCTCGGTCAATGGCGGAGATGCCAACGCAGGCAGCATCGCGATCACTGCCGAGGGATACCAATCCATGTCCGTTCATGGGACGTCTTCGGCCTCCTCTTCTTTTGTTTCTGGAATGTCCATTGCGGCGACCGGAACCGTCAACTCAACCATCAGCGCCAGCGTGGGTGAAGGAGCGAAGCTGACCGCCACCAACAACATTTTGGTTGGCACGGACATTGCCAACCAAGTTGGCTATATGATGCCCGGTTGCAATGCGTCGGGATCCTGCTCTTTCTTCCCCATTCCAGGCGTATCTGCCGACGGCACTGCGGGCACCTTCAATGTTGGCTCCGGGGGCACGACCAACGCGACGGCGACGATCACCAGCAAGAATTCCGTGACGATTGGTTCGGCCACGCTCACTTCCAACCAAGGCAACCTTAAAGTTCAGGCAGAGTCGGATAACTACATTCGCGGTTCGGACGCCAATACATATACGGGCAGCGGGTTCGTGAACGGCGGCGGCGCAACGAGCAACGTGACCATCACCGACAACACCACAACCACTCTCCAGAACGGCTCGGACCTGCAAGCCCTGAGCGGGAACCTTCAGGTCAACGCGATAGGCGCGGACCTTGCTTACGCATATGCGAGTAATTCCAACGGATTTTCAGGGGTGGCGGTCAGCCATGCGACGGCAAACACCACCGTCAACGCAACCGTCACGACGGACTTGGATTCCGGCGCCACTGTGGAGGGCCAGACAACCACGATTTCAGCTCTCTTGCCCACGTTTGATGCGGGCGCGAGTTCTGCCGCGACCGCAAGTGCCGCGCTCGGCGTCGGCGCTTATGCAACGTCGAATCTGAACGCAACGGGGACGGCCACGGTGGAGGTTTTTGGCGGCGCGACCGTGGAGGGGACCAATTCGCTGGCGCTGAACGCGGAGGTGGCCTCAGGTGGCTTGTCTACCTATGCGTATAACGAAGCGGAGGCGGGCATTGTACCCATCTCCGATGCCCATTCGAACAACATTTCGACATTGACTGCTTTGGTCCAGGCCGACCAGGGTTCCACGCTCAAGACCAATAGTCTCGCGATCAACTCCACCGTGCCTTCGACCAGCGTCTATTCCAATACTGCAAGCTCTGAGTGGACTGACTATATCCTGTGCGTGGCTACGCTGGGATTTTATTGCGGGGGAACGGGCTACCAGGAGACCTCCGGATCTCCCAATTTCACCAACACAATCACCCTGAACAGCACGCTGGAGCAGTTGGCCGATTTGACCATCAATCCCGACGGCAGTTACACCGGCAGCTTCCCCGTGCAGGGCGAGGATGGCAGCAATATCGTTTTGCAGCCCGTTAACGGCAACCAACTCTTGCCAGCAACGATCACGCTGAACGCGCCGGGTGGGACGGTGCAAGGAAATATGACCGTGAATCCCAGCGCGGAGATCGTCAACAACTCCGATCTTAACCTCGTCCTCCAGGGCATCACGACAGAGTCCTCAGGCGGTTCGTCGTCGAACATCACCATCAATGCCGCAACCAACTCGTTGAACACTTCCATCGGCCTAATGCCGATTACTATCGAGAACAACAGTGGTTCCAACGTTGTTTTTGCTGGAAACGTTCTGAATCCTGCGGGAAGCCTCACCGTGACCAATCAGGGCGGCAGTATTCTCGACGCCCAGGGAAGCAGGATTCAGGTCACTTCCGCGACCTTGGACGCGCCACACGGAAGTATCGGCAGCGTGGGCGGTGATATGGCGTGCTTGACCGCCGGATGCCCTGCTTCCGACCTGCAATTGTCTCCTATGAACCTGTTCCTTACGCCCTCACTGCAGAGCCTTAGCACAACGTTATTGCCGGGGCAACTCTCGGCCGTGGCCCGCAACGACATCGACATCAATCTCACGCCGGATGCTACGCCCGTCACCGGAGGTAGTACGCCTGTGGTCTCCTCCGTTCCGCTCCAGTTGAACAACATTGTGGCTGGCGGAGACATTAACCTGAGCTTGAATCCGGGGATTATTTCCTCGAACGGCAGTCAAACGCAGGTGAACGGCGACTATCAGATTCCATCCGGTGACTGGGTGGGAGCTGGAGGTAAGGTCAACGCGGTTCTAAATGGTGTGAGCGGCGCAATACCGGCTCTTACCATCAATGGTGTTTTGAGCAGCGGGTTCCAGACCATCAGCGTCACTGCAAATGCAGATGGCACCCTCACCTCCATTGTGAGCGCGGCCGGCGCCGGCAGTACGGACCTCAACTATGTCCAATCCGCCGGAAGCGTCCTCCAGATCAGCGACATCGACGCTTCGCGCTCAGGAATAAGCATCACTGGAACTGGCAGCCTTGCGGGAAGCGGTACCGTGGCGGCTCTGAAGGGAGCTAGCGACATTACGATCACCAATCACTCAAACCTGCCCCTCGCCACCAACAGCATATTGAACCCCGGCAGTACTGGAGATATCAACATCGCGCTGAATGGAACGGTTACCACAACTCCGGGCTCGTATGGCTCGCAGTCCGGGCAGATTACTCTGTCCAGCGACTCGACCTCCGTCGAGCTTCAGAAGCAGGTGAGCGATCCCAATGGAACAGTCTCGATAAGTAGCGGGGCGGATATCACGGGACCGAGCGGGGTCACGCTAATCAATTCCAAAAATATCGAACTGACGGCGATAGGCGGCATTGGTCCGAACCTCGGTATCGAGATGACGTGTCCCCTCGGGGTATTAAATGCGCAAGCTGGCGGGTCTATCGCGCTGACAGCAAACAACGGAGACATCAGCCTGGGGAACGTGATTTCGCAAACGGGCGACGTGGCGATAACCAGCACAGGCTCGATCGTAAGTGCCAGCCCCACATTCCAGCCGAACATTTCCGGCCGCAACGTGACGTTGACGGCAATCGGCGGCTCTATCGGCAGCTCTGGTAGCTGGCTGTCAACCGAGTCAACCGGAATCTTGAATGCTTCCGCAGGATCGAGCGTCTATCTGCGGCAGATCGGCGGTGACTTGAATGCACAAAATATCCTCAGCGGCAATGGCAGCGTCAGCGTCTTGGTAGATAACGGCAACGGATTCATACAGCAAGTTAGCGCTCCTCAAGACGTGCTCCTGCTGGTAAATGGAAAACTCTTGAATATCGGCCAGGTAGACGCCAACAACTTCAAAGCCATACTCGGCGGCGCAGGTGGTGTGGCAACCATCAGCAACATGTTTGTCGGAAGTAGCCTAGATTTGACCGCCGATGTCGCCCACATCCTGCGCCTCATCCATACTTGGCCTACGAATCCGCTTTTCCTCGATATCACTACTACCAAGGGTGGATTTAACCAACGCCCCCTCGACCCTGGGATCGTGCAAGCCAACAGCTTGGGAACCAAGGAGCACCGGGATCGCGAGAAGAATCTGGGCCTCAGGAAAGGGCTGAACTCGGAGAACCTCGTGGTGGACGAAAACAGGGGGGCCACAGAGTGAAAATCGTGGCGTGGAAAAAGATTGGACTACCGCTGCTCGCCTTATCGTTGCTATGGCCCTCGGCTGCATGGACACAGCGACCGGTCGAAGCGCAGGGGGTCATGGGCCCCCCTGCCGGAGGCGTCAGCCCGCCGGTAGAATCTAACGTCCCTTCATCGTCTGACGCTTCGCATGCTTTCACGGCCGATATAGCTGCTTCCTCTTCATTGCTGGTTACTGAAATTGTTACGGACAAGTCCGCTATTTTGACCCCGGACGAGATTCGCAACCTTATTTCCGGCTACCAGAAGAGGCGGGTCACGAGGGCCGAGCTTTCCGAGTTAATTGACAAAATCAACCGGCTGTACGCTGCCAAGGGTTACAGCACCGCGCGAGCGGTGCTACCGGCCCAAACCGTGCACGATGGGGTGGTCAACATTCGCTTAATCGAGGGTCGGGTTGGCAAAGTGACGGTACAGAATACTACGCATACCAGAGACTCATATTTTCTGAACCGTGTTCCAATAAACGGCGGAGAAATCCTGAAGCTCGAGGATTTACAGCAATCCTTGGCGTATTTCAATGTGACCAACGACATCAAACTGCGTACTGTCCTCCAACCCGGAGCACAGTTCGGCAGCACCGATGTATCGCTTCAGGCTGAGGGGCAGCATGATCTTGAAATTACGACTTTTTCTGATAATGCCGGGCGCGACACGATTGGACTATATCGGGCTGGTATAAACGCTACTTACAGAAGTCTATTCGGAAACCGCGATCCGCTGGCGGTCAGCTTCCTAGGAGCGGATGGCACTCTTGGAGGGAGCGGCAGCTATAGCCTGCCGTTGGGTACTCGAGGTATAAGACTCGGCGCGCTTTTCAATTACAGCACCATCGCCTTGAACGGCGGCGTGCTAGGCAGCGCGGGTATAGTGGGACATTCGAACGATGCGGCGCTCAGGTTGAGTGTTCCCGTGCTTGTGCGGGCAAACAATACTTTATTCACCTCTCTTTCCGCGCACTACAAAACATCGCTCCTCTCCAGCGAAGGCTTTCCTTTATCTCGAGCCGTGGTGCGGAGCCTGGAGCTAAGCTCGGATTTTCAGCGGCTTGATGGACACGGGGCGTGGTCGGCGAGCAACATCTTCAACGGGGGATTCTACGAGCTAGGCGGCGGACGGGAGTTTTTCCGCTACAACGGCTCGCTGACACGCACGCTGGTGTTTTCCCCCAATGTCATTGCTATTTTTCGGGCTTCCGGCCAGGTCAGTGCACTGAATCCTCTGGCTCCAATTGAACAAATACAGATTGGCGGCGCCGCCACGGTGCGTGGCTATCCGGAAGCCACCCTGATCGGCGATCGTGGATATGCGGCAACAGGGGAACTCGATTTCCCTGTCCTGCCGAACGCGTGGGTGAAGAAACGGATAAAAATGGCAGCTTTCGTCGATGGCGGAGCCGTTTTCGATGAGGGCTTCAATAGCTCAACCAAGTCTCAGGATACAAAATTGCTGAGCAGCGGGTTTGGCTTTGTGTGTAGGCTCTCAAATCGGATGTCCGGCCGCATAGATTTTGGAGTTCCTTTGCGGAACAAGGCAGGCATATCGGATGTCGGGGTTCATTTCTACGTGCAATCGACCTTTGGCTTTCCTCGCCGGTCGTCCGCGCCAAGTACAGGTGCGGTCCGGCCAACCGGACAGAGTGAGTGAACCGAAATACCTGTAGGGAAACACCGGGCCCGCAAGAAGTTCCGTGTGGCGGGATCGCCCCTGGGCGAACCGGTGCGCACCACAGGCGGTTTAATCCGCTCGTGGTGAGAGGGTTCTTACACAATGTTATTGGGACCTGGAGCAAGGCAAGCATCTTACGCTCGCTTGAAACTTGCCCGCTCCGGTGCAGAGTAATCTCCGAGGACACCATGGATGCACTCATGCCGTCGCTGTCCACCCGAAGTCTTTTGATCGCGGCAAGACACATTATTGTTATCCTACTCGTGTTTCTGGCGTGTGTGTATTTCGGCAGAACGAACGCCGCCTGGGCAGCAGCGACGAGACGGTAATCGGTAATACCTCCAACGTCGCACTGCAGACGAGCGCGACGGCGGTTCTGCTGCAGAATGGCGTGACGTTTACCGCCACCGTTACCTTCAGTGGCACCGGAACTCCAACCGGAAGTGTGACGTTCATGGACGGCAGCACGAACATGGGAAGCACTGTCCTGGACGCCAGCGGCATATCCGTGTTGTCTGTCAACACGCTTAAGCAACTTGCCAGCGGACTGGAGGGATTCCTTCGTGGCGGCCTGTCGCGGGGCAGGCGGACATCATCGGCCTGATCAGTCCTGCGCCCATATCATTGGTAATCCACTTCTAGCTACCAATCCGGGTCCGGGGAAGTGGCCAGATGTTGGGAAAACGGGCTAGGCGCCAATTCGGGATCCCGGGGGCGAGGGGTCCTTAAGCTCATGGCTGTCGTCAGGGAGGCGGCAGCCATGAAGCGTAGGAACAAGCGGAGCCAGCTCGACCTAAAACCAAACTCGGTCTTCCCGATTTGGAACACGCCAGGGCGGCGGTAATCGGTAGCCTGTCATCGCCCGGCTCTCAGCGCGAGTATCGCCGTGCCATCGATGAATTCGTCGCTTGGTATTGCTCCGAACCGCGCCTGTCGTTCAGCAAGGCCGTGGTCACTCGTTTCCGCATTTACCCGTCTAGACGGCCATCAGACGACGCTTACGGCGAAACTAGGTTTCGTCGAGATCAAATGCCGAGAGAATGTAAACCCTTTTGTGTAAACCCCGTCGCTTTTTTGGCTCCACAGCCGTAACTCTGGAATTCACATTCGGAAGTCATTGAATGCAGGGACGAGTGAGCGCGTAATTGACCCCCTGGTGCGATTCCAGGGGTTCACTATTTTGTGCCTTGATGAGATCGTAAGTGCTTGAAAATAAATGGTCGGGGAGAGAGGATTTGAACCTCCGACCCCCTGGTCCCGAACCAGGAAATTAAAAACTCTAAGTGCTTTGCTTGGTGTCGCTTAGGGACGGCAAGACCCTTCTTTCTCTCCCTCATTTGTACCGAAGTTGTACCGAGATTCCTCGGGCTCACCCCTCGAACCCAAGAGCCTTCCCACGGTGGCCATTACCCATGGCTGGAGCGTGCCGCAGCCGACGAGTTCTTCTCGGGGCCGCAGAGCTGGCTCGGGCGGGACCTGAAAACAGCCAGTTAGCGAAGCGAGTCACCTGAAATCACGCGCCTCTTTTCCTTATCCGGACCAGCGACGACAATGGTTCCCATGGACCCATTTCTCGAAGCAGCAATCGAAGAAGCACAACTGGGACTCCGAGAAGGCGGCATTCCCATCGGTTCGGTGATCGTGCACGGCGGCAAAATCCTTGGTCGAGGTCACAACCGGCGCGTGCAGCGCGGCAGCGCCATCCTGCACGGCGAGATGGACGCCTTGGAGAACGCCGGTCGCCGGGGCGCATCCGTCTACCGGGAATCCGTGCTCTATACCACCCTGTCGCCGTGCGCGATGTGCTCAGGAGCGATCCTCCTATACGGAATTCCGGTGTGGTCGTGGGCGAAAACCGGACATTTGTGGGCGAGGAGGAGCTTCTTCGTTCTCGTGGCGTGTCCGTCGAGGTGCTCCAGAACGAGGAATGCATCCGGCTGATGGTGGATTTCATTCGGCAAAATCCCGGCCTTTGGAACGAGGACATTGGCGTGTGACGCTTCGTTACGGGCACGGGTGCCGCCGCCGAGCGGATCATGGCGAGGGATCGACAGTCTTCTGTCCGCGGAATCAGGAGCAGGCGCTCAGTTCACGGTCGCCCCGCCGCAGCATTTCTTGTATTTCTTCCCTGAGCCGCACGGGCATGGTTCGTTCCGCCCGACCTTCGATGCCGTGCGCCGGTGCTCTCTCGTGTGGGGGCCCGCGTAGGCTTCCCTATGCGCCCGGAAATACTCGTATGTCCTCACCAGCCCAGCCGCCATGTGCACGATGATCTCTTCGCGCTTCTCCGGGCTGATCGGCTCAGGCCGCATCTCGGGGTCTTCGTCGTGCTCGTGATAGAGCATCATCATCGGGATCAGGCAACCGACGTGTGCCTCGTCGTTGACCAACTTAGCCCAGGCATCGTGCCGCATGCCCATGCCTCGCATGAACCCGCGAGCCCAGTCGTTGCCAAGGGCAACGCCGTTCTCGTCCTCCAGCAGGAGCGGCACGTAAACATCGCCCTTATGCAGGGTCGCTGCGACGGAGTTCCAGTGACGCATCATCAGTCCCAAGATTTCGTTGGCTTCATCGAGGCTACCGAACTCGCAAACGTCCGACATCTCACCGCCGAAGACTTCCGGGTAATATTCGCTCGGCATCACGGTCTCCGGGCCTGCAATAAGCGCCGCGAAGAACCCATCGACCTGCTCGATATTCATGGCTCTGCCGCCCTTGCAACTTTTGAGGAAGTCTCCGAGGCGGTCAAGTTCGGCGTCCGTCAGTGGCTCGTTCTGGGTGAACATTCTCATGGGGATTTCAAACCGCTTTACGATACTCCTCAGGGCCTTGCCCCGTCCGACCAGGAGGAGCAGCCCAATCAGAAGAGCAGCCCCCGATTGACCTACTGCTCGACCGACTCGTTCCGTACCTGCCCAACAGCAGGTCCCCCTTGCTGCGCCGAGTTACGGGGTTACGACCTGTGGCTGGGTAGTCATTTGTTGCCTCTGCCCGCTCTTTCAACCCCCGGAACTTGTTCCGCAGGTTGCCGCCCATCGGGAGGCGTCCTGCCAGTTGCTGACCGGACTGGCGATGACTCTCGGGACGGTCAAGGAAAGCGGTAAACAATGGGAATATCGCCACCGATGCCACGCCCCGGACTTTGCGCCATGAGCCGATTCCAGCCGCCCCGCCGACCGCCGGTGGACATGTCCCCGTTCTGCTGGTCAAAAATGTTGCTGCGGGCTCATTGAGCATCAGAACCATCTTTTGTGGCGGGCGGTGGGGCACCCCGCATGAGGCCGGAAAAGCCGTTCTATTCCCCAAAATGAGGTGGCCGGGCTACGCCAGCGGCGATTGCGGCGGCATTCCGGAAGAAACTGGGAATCTCCCGACATCGTGGCCGGAGGTTGACTATGTGCCCTAACCTGCACTATTCGTGAAGGTGCCGCGAGCGGTAGTCGGCGCCGCGATTTTGCGGCGAAGATGCGCGTTGCTGCGTGATGTTCGTTGGATCACCGGGGACGACGAGCTTGGGTGTGTGCGAAATGGGTATGGCGTGGCTTTTCGAGCAAAGCTTTCCCTCGTACGCCATTTTGCGCAACATTTGAAACTTATGTTTCGGGGCGTTGCGAGGCCGCGTTATCCGGGCGAGGCGCCCAGTGCCAGCGCCACTTGCCGGAAGGTGGGCAGGAACGGGAACGACGCGGGCAGGTGTACGACCACGCGGCGAACCGAAACCAGCACCCGGGCACCCAGTTTCAGCAACCGTTCCCGGAGGGTCCAGACCTGAGCTCGCGCACAGCTGGTGTGCGCGGCTTGCAGCCGTAGTTCCTGCATCAGGACGTAGGCGGCAGCGGTGAGCAGCACGCGGAGCTGGTTCGCCCAGAAGTCGCTGCAACTGGTGCGGTCGATCTGGAGATCGTGCAGTTCTTTTATTCGATTCTCTATTTCGCCACGCTGGCAGTACACCTTTTCATAGAGCCATTGCGGACTCTGCTTCATGTTGGTGATGACAAAGCGCGGATTATCTTTCGGCTTCTTACCCTCGGCACGCACCACCTCGGCCTTGATGATGATGCGACGTTGTTGCGGCCACGTTTGGGCCGCATAGTTGGCTTCGCCGTAAATGTGTTCGGTCTTTCCGCTCTGCCGCGAGAGCCGGCGGGCCTGCCGCATGGCTGGTTTGGCCTTGCGCTTCAACACCGCGTTTTTGGCCATCGCAATGACGTACTCAAGGTTGGGCTCTGCATCCAGGAAGTCGAGCAGATCGGGATGCGCGAAACCGCCGTCGAGGCGCACGCGGATCCGCGCACCCGGAAAGCAATAGTGGATCATATTCAGCAGGCGACGCAAAATTCCCATCGCTCCTACCACGGCGGTCACGTTGCCGGGACGCAGCACCGCCGCGCATAGGTACTGTTCGGCTTCGTCGTTGAAGCTCACAAATCCCATCACCGGCAGGTAGCACCAGCTGTCATAGTGTCCGTTGAAGAACGATAGCTGCTGGGCGCCGTGGGTGGGGTCGTCGGTTGGATCCAGGTCGATGGTGACGCGGCGGGCGCGTCCGCGCAACCGCTGGGCATGGCGCCCGATCACGCTATCGGCCAGTGCTTCACCCAAACGGTAGAGTTCCCTTGGGCGAATGGCGTTTTCAAAGCGCGACAGGGTTGGCTGCGAAGCCAGATCGCGGCCCGCCACCGGATCGCGGTCGAGCAACATCTTGTGAATGGGGTCGGCAGACAGGCGGGCCGAGTCGTTGGCATCCGGATAGCCGCAGGCAATCGAGAACACGCGCTGTGCCAACAACTCGCGCAAAGAATGATCGACCTTGCCGGCTTGCCGCTTATCGCGCAGACATTCGGCCAAACTCCGGATCAATCCGTAGCGGCGGTCAGCCGCCTTCAGCAGGATGGCTCCGCCATCGGAACTGCCTTGCCGTTGATCGAACTGCAACGCGGCGGGCTTGGCAAAACTCTCAGCGAACAACAAACACTGTGTCGTGCTATCGTCGAACACGCAGAAGCCTTTCCTGTTACCACAAACACTGTCTCAGCAACATGTTTGTAGCAGAAGAGGCTTCTCGCGTCTTCAACTTCGCGAATTATCCGGGCTAACGACCCTGTCGCATATTCCGGCATGTCCGCCGCGCCTTCGGCATGGTTTGGCCGGACGGGTACCGGGTGATACAGCCAGATTCTAGCTCGATCAGGCGCGGCGATCTGCTGGTCACCTCGGCCACCATGGGCCATCTGATGAAAGGCACGGATCGCACTCGGATGCTCGGATCAATCGTGGGCAAGGCGTTGGGCACGCTTGAGTCGGGCACGGGGGTTATTTCAGTCTTGGTATCGCTGCAGTAAGTGGCGGGATGTGAGGCCCTGAAATCCCCTGAGGAGCATCCGATGAAACGGCTTCTGGTTGGTCTTGTACTAATTCTGACCGCTGCAACGCTAAGCGCGACCTCGCCGCCGAGCATCAGCAACCTGTCCACGCCGTATCTTCCGCTGCAGTCTTCCGTAAAGTTCGGCGGCGTTACTTACGCTGCCGGCAGGGTTGCATACGGACCAGTCGGAGCGCCAGTGACGATCAGCGGATCTAATTTCGGCACCGTCACCGGGACAGTGACTTTTCAGGGACCCAGAAAGGGTTCGACGGTCGCGGCAACGGTAACGAGCTGGGCTCCTACGAGTATCACGGTTTCAGTTCCGGACTGGGGGACGACCGGCAGTGTTGTGGTTACTGCGGGTGGACAATCAAGCAATGGTTTGCCCTTCATCGTTACAACCGGAACATATAGCCCAAGCTGCCCACAAGCGCTACCAGCGTCGTTGCTCACAATTGCGACGACATCGCTGCCTGGTGGCATGCAAAATTCGACCTATAGCACTACTTTGCAGGCAACTGGCGGTCAGACGCCATACAGTTGGTCGCTTTCGAGCGGCAGTCTGCCGGCTGGTGTAGCCCTAGGCGCAAATGGCACGATTTCGGGCACGCCGGCCACAGCGGGGCAGAGCAGCTTTACTGTGCTGGTGACGGATGCCGCACATGCTCAAGACGCTGCTGCCCTTAGCATTGCAGTTAACTCGGCACAGCTGACGATCACCACCGGCTCGCTGCCTAACGGGGCGCTGAATGCGGCCTATAGTACGGCACTGGTAGCGAGCGGCGGTACGACGCCATACACGTGGTCGATCAGCGCGGGCAGCCTACCAACCGGGCTGTCGCTGAACAGCAACACGGGGGGAATCACGGGCACGCCTACAGCGAGCGGGACCGGCAGCTTCACCGTGCAGGTGAAAGACGCCAGTTCCAGCACGGCGACCGCAGCGTTGAACATCACCGTTAAGCCGGTGATGATCACCACTATATCTCTTCCCAATGGAACGCAGGATGCGGCCTACATCTTCACACTAGCGGCCGTGGGCGGCACTCTTCCCTATACGTGGTCGGTCAGCGCGGGCGGACTGCCGACGGGGCTGTCGCTGAACGCCAGCACGGGCCAGATCACCGGCACGCCCGAGTGGTCCGGCAGCAGCGCCAGCTTTAGCGTGCAAGTCACGGATGCGGCTCAGGCCAGCGACAACGCTAACTTGAGCATCACTATTAGCCCGTTACCACCGGCTGAGACAAGCTCAATGGCCTACACCTACGACAGCCAAGGCCGGGTGCTAACGGCCACTTATACGACCTCTACCGGCACGGTAACAGTCACCTATAGCTACGACAACGCTGGCAACCGCACCACCGTGGTGACGCAATGAACTGGCAGATACAGCCGCTCGCTCTTAGAGAGACAATCATGAAGAAGGCGACACTCTTTGGTCGAAATACAATTCTTCGTTGGGCTGTCGCAGTAGTTACGATTCTGTCATCCACGTTGGGTATGGCCGGGCCAATCGGCCTCAGAATCTCCACGGCTCAGTCCATGTTGCCACAGGCCGCAGCCGCTGCTACACGTTCGGCGACTCAGTCGGTGGCAGGGCAGAGCCAAACTCTCTTGCCCAGTGGCGGCATGTTGCTGATCGGAGGACGGGACGCAAACGGTGTGCGGAAGGCCGCTCTCTTGCAGGATGCGCAAACGGGCACGACCACGCTGGTTTCGGCTCATCTTCAGTATGCGCGAGCATGGCACACGGCGACGCTTTTGCCGGACGGTAGTGTTCTTATCCTTGGCGGGATCGGGAATGGGGGCACGATTGTCGGCACGGCGGAGCGGTTGAATGCCGCCGGAACGGCGTTCCAAGGAATCGGGCCGGTCGGACTGACTCGGCGGGCGTATCACTCCGCAACTTTGCAGGCTGACGGACGGGTGCTGATTGCGGGCGGAATTGGCGCTGACGGCGCGACTTTGGGCAGCGTTGAGCTGTGGGATTCCGCTTCTGGGCAATCGACAACCCTGCCGATTGAGCTGTTAACCCCGCGAAGCCAACACACGGCAACACTATTGCCGGATGGTACCGTGCTGCTTTGGGGTGGTGTCGATGCCCACGGAGCACCGCTTCCATATGGCGAGATCATAGATCCTGTGACCGCTACGGTTCGAATGCAGGCGACTCCTCTGCAGCCGTCGAGCGATCCGCAGCCGCCGCAACTGGAGGCGTCGCTGCCGCAGAACGGCGCGACCGGCGTACCGGTCAACGTACTGCTGTCGCTGCGTTTTTCCAAGCCGCTAAGTGTAACAACAGTAAACACTAGCAGCGTGGTCTTGAGCGGACCAGGGGGCGTAGTGCCCGTGAAGGTGATTCCGGCGGAAGGTGGAATGCTGGTGTTCGTTACGCCGCAGGCAACTTTGGAAAGCGGTGCTTTCTATACTCTGTCCCTTGTCGGGCTGATGGATAACGGAGGTCAGGCTTTACCAGATTCGAGCACTGCCTTCACCACTGCCGGGGGGGAAACAGCGACGGCTGGGAGTAGTGGAAGTGGTTTGCCTGGCGACACAGGGCAGTTTTCTCCTAGTCAAGAGTCGCCGGCCTCGATCGGGGCAACAAGCGGATCCACAGCGGTGGCTGACGCCTCATCGCAGCCGTCATCGGCGCCAAGTTCGACGGCGGCGGCGCTCGCCCCTACTACCAGGGGTTACGTTTCGCGTACCCACCTCACGTTTGAGCAGGTGCAACAAGCCATAAGCAGCGCGCAGCAATCGGAGAAATCCACGGTAATGGTTGCGAGCCCTATGACGAGCGCCGGATGCGGAATCCAAGGAGATCCGGAAATTGTCGCATTGGCGCAAGCACTCAAGAACGACCCTGACTTGATCTACCAGTATGTCCACGACAACATTGAGTTTGACCCGTTATACGGTGCTTTAAAAGGGCCAGTGGGAACACTGCTGGACGGACGAGGCGACGCCTTCGATCAAGCGGCCCTGATGGTAGCACTATTGAATCAGGCTGCATACGCAACAGGCTGCTCAACCATTTCAAACGTCAATTTTGAAATAGGAAAGATCAACCTCTCCAGCTCTCTCCTTAAGAGTTGGCTGGGCGGGGATGGTAGTCAAGGCTCGATCGAAAGTATCCTGGATTGGGGAGGCATTCCGTATACGAGCGTGGATTCGAGTGGCAATGTTACCGGAATGGGTCATGTATGGGTGCAGGTTACAATAGGCTCCGGAACTTATGTGTTCGATCCGGCATTCAAGTCCCACACGTGGACAACAGGGTTAGTCAGCAGCCTCGCCAGCATTATGGGCTATTCACAGACAAGCTTTGTTGCTGCAGCTGGAAGCCCCACAGTGACATCAGACTCCATTCAGGGCGTGAATCGCGCTCAATTGCGGAGTACCTTGACCACGTATGCAAATAGTCTGGCCAGCTATATCAAGACAAACCTGCCTGCTGCCGGAGTGAGCGACATCGTGGGCGGTGGCACGATTGTGCCCGCCCCGCTCAACCTCTCAAACGGCCAGACGGTTCGCCAGTCCCTGCTTTCTTATCAAAATGGGGCGCCAGCGGCTTCGGCGAGCATTCCCACTGGCTATTGTGCAACCTTATCTATCACATTGCCAGACCTTACAACGCCAACTAAATACTACTCCGAGAACATCTATGGACATCGGCTTTCGATCTTCTTCAACGTGTCCTACGTGCCTTCCTTGTGCCTGGATGGAAATCAATGTGTGAGCGGCAGCGCCGCCCCTCCAGTAAACGGAGTTATCCAACAAGTGGGCATTACATTCAGCGTTACTATCCCTTGGGCAACGTCGTTTAGTTATCAACATAAACAAAACATTGACGCTCAGACCAACTCGAACAACGCCGGTTACATCGTAATGAACGGCTGGGATCAGGTTGGACGGGGCATGATTGAAAAGCATCGTAAGATGCTAAATCTGGCCATCGCCAGCGGTACAGCTTCCAACTCGGAACTGGCTCTGGGAGAAAGCCTGGAAGTCGAGGGATACACTTGGCTTGCCGAAGTAGCAGCGCAGCAGCAACTCTCAGATCAGCTGCTCGGCACAAAGACGCAATATTATTATGGAGTTGGCATTGTCGGAGAGGCTGTTGGAAAGTCAGGAACTACTGGCCCTTATGTTGATTTGCCGATGAATCAAGTTCAAGTATCGGCCCGCGTGAATGGTGCGTCAGGAGTAACACCGATTCCCAGTCAAATAGCTTCCACTCTGGACGAATCGGGCACAAGCAGTTCCTTCGAGTCGGCGACGCTGGAGCAGTTACAAGCACTGGTTCCAGGATTCCAGGCCGCTTCGACCGTCAAACTCATCGACGTCGCTTTGCAGCAGAACTACACTATTTATGATATTAACCCTTCAAATTGGGCAACTATTCAAGGTAGTCTCTCCAACTACAAGCCTGGCGATATTTCTGTAATCAGCACCTTCTTGAATCAAGGTGCCGCTAATACTAGTTATCGAGTCATAGCGCCAAGTAATGGAGCGATTTCATTGTGCCCCACCAACATTACCAACTGTACTTCGAGCACAATTCCTAACTGGACCGGTGTAGGTTACAAGACCATGGAGACCACCGTCACAAGTTCAAGCTTCGGTTTTGGCTACGGAGAGCAGATCTCCGGTGGGCTGAGCGGTGGATTCTCCGTGGCGCCAGCCCCCCCATCGGTCGAGGTTCCGGACGCCTGTGTGGCGCAGCCCCTAGTAACGGGTTCGCTGACGGGCAACATCAGCATCAATGCTTCAACCGGCATTAGCAAAGCAGGAATGGGGGGCGATCCACTCGATCTTGTGAAAGGCTCCTATCAGTACCAGCACAACGATCTGGCGGTCAGCGCTAAGAGTTTTCCCTATGGATTGAGTTTTGAGCGGTCTTATGATTCAGGGGCGCAAGGCATCGCTGGACCGCTGGGCAACGGCTGGTCGCACAACTACGCAATCACGGCCAAAGTCAATAGCGACGGATTTGCCGGCATGGGCCAAGCCTCCCCTCTCAGCGCTGTCAGTTCGATTGTGGCGCTTTATGTATCCTCGGATCTGGTCTCCGCTAATACGAAGAACGGTCAGTCATCTCCGTCGCCCAATAATGTACCACTCGAAATTTACGTCCTGGAAACCGTGGTGAATCGGTGGTTCACCGACCGGTTGACCAACAATGTTGTGAACGTCGCGCAGGGATGGAACAGCGAAGAGTTTACACTGATGGCAAATGGAAGTTATGTCCCGCCCCTGGGTTCGGCCACGATCCTGGACGTGAATGGCGGGAACTTCCGGTATCGCTCCAAGGCGGGCGTTACCATGAACTTCAACTCCTCGGGTCAAATCTCCTCTTGGACCAATGCCGCCGGGGCATCCGTTAACTTCAGCTACAGCGGAACTAATCTTTCGACAGTTGCCAATTCGGCAACCGGCCGGACCCTTACCCTCAACTACAGTGGAAACCAGGTGACCTCGGTAACGGATGGTTCTCGGACGGTGTCGTACGGTCACGACACGAGCGGTAACCTCACCACCTTTACCGATGCGCTTAGCCAAAACACGACATTTTCCTACGATACGAGCGGAAGCTACGATACCGCGGGTCACCTTACGCAGGTGTTCTACCCCTCTAACCCGAGCAATCCATTCGTCACCAACTTCTATGATAGCTTGGGGCGTGTGCAGCAACAAAAGGACGCCGACGGCAATCTGACCCAGGCATTCTTCGCAGGCGCTCGCACCGAGGTGGACGACCCGGCAGGAAACCGGCACGTATGGTACAACGATCCGCGGGGCAATGTACTAGAGGAAATCCAGGATTACGGCCCGTCTCCTCATTTCAACATGACCACCGTGAATACCTATGGAGGGCAGGGTCAGCTACTCACGACGACAATGCCGGAAGGCAATTCCGTCGTCTACTCCAACTATGATGCTTACTTCAACCCACTGACCATCACCCAATATCCGAAGGCGAGTTCGTCGCTGAAGGCTCTGGTACAGGCATTCACCTATACCCAGCCGGTGTCCTCGTTGCCGAATTTCGAGGAAGTGAAGACCATCACCGATCCGAACCTCAATGTGACCTACTATAACTACGACAGCACGACGGGCAATCTCCTGGAGATCGACCAGCCGGTAGTGCCAGAGCCGGGTGTGGGTAACAGCACGCCCAAGCAGGTGTTCACCTATACCGGGATCGGCCTCGTCCAGACTGCCACGGATGCTGAGGGACGCGTCACCCGCTATGACTATGACTCGTCCCATGCTGATCAAGTGTTCCAGCTCACGGCCGATTATGGCCGCCTCAACTTGGTGACGAAATACGGCTATGACAGCTACGGCGACGTGAATTCCGTGACGGACGCCAACAACCATGCGACAAGCAGCATTTTCGACAACCTACGCCGGTTGACCGAGGTGGATGCCCCCGTGAACGGCGCGGTGACCAAATACACCTATTTCGCTGATGGGCAAGTGTGTTCCGTGTCACGGCAAGTAGCCACGGGCAGTCAAGCGCCCGCTTGTAACCAAGCAACCAACGGCAGTTGGGAGACGACCCAATACACCTATACCCTCTCCGACAAGGTTAATGTAGTAACCGATCCGCTGGGCAACAAAACAACGACCACCTACGACGCCGATGACCGCGTGCAGACCGTTACCCAGCAGGTGAGCGCGACGCTGAACCGGCAGCGCACCTACAGCTACGACGCCCTGAGCCGGCTCTATCAGCTCAGCGACACGACTTCGGGTAGCCCGGGCACGGTGCTGGAGACGCACGCCTACACGCTCAATGGCAAGGAACAGAGTTTCACCGATGCCAACAATCACGCGATCAGATATATCTATGACGGTTTCGACCGGTTGGACCACACCACCTACCCGGATACGGCCACCGAGCAATACCAGTACGACGCCAACGGGAATGTGCTGCTGAAGACGGCGCGTTCGGGCCAGACCATCGCCTTCACCTATGACGCGCTGAATCGGGTCGCGACCAAGACGCCGCAAGGCGAGGTGGCGGGCCAAGTCAGCTACGGCTATGATTTGTCCGGGCGCCTGCTGCAGGCGTCGGATGGGTCGAGCGCCACTCCGTACGCGGTCGGCTATGATACCGCCGGGCGGGCGAACAGCTACACCGACCAGCAAGGCCGTAACACCCAGGTGCAGTATGATGGGGTGGGAAACCGCAAACAGTTGCAGTGGCCCGCCAATACCAATGGGGCAAGCGCCTATTACGTCACCTATCAATATGACGCGCTGAACCGCATGACCGAAATTGACGAGAACGGGTTACCAACCGCGCCGCTGGCGAAATACAGTTGGGACATGCTGTCGCGGCAGACGCTGATCACCTACGGCGACGACACGACGGACGCCTACACGCAATACGACGCGGGCGACAATCTGCAAACGCTGACCCAGACCTTCGCGGGCACGGACAATAGCGTCACCTTCAGCTATTCCTGGTTCAAGAACCATCAGCGGCAGTCGGCTGGGGTGAACAACAACATGTTTCAATATCTGCCGGCCACGGGCACCACCAGCTACGGCCAACCCGACGTGGACAACGGCTACACCAGCTCGGGCAGCACCACTTTCACCTATGACGGCAACCACAACCTCACCTTCGACGGCGCGAACACGCTGAGCTATGACGTGGAGAACCGGCTGATCCAGGCGCAGACCGCTGGCTGGGGGACGAGCGCATATTTGTACGATCCGCTGGGTCACCGCAAGCAGAAGCAGGTGGGCGGGGGGATCACCCAGTTCGTGCTGGCGGGCGAAGACGAGATCGCCGATTACAACGGCGCGGGCGTGGGTATTCCTTGGACGCTGACGGTGCGCGGGGTGGGCGGGCTGCCGGTGGCGGCGATCACGCCGGCGACCGGAACTCAGACGGAATCGGTGGCCTACTACCACCACGATGTCCAGGGCAGCACCGTGGCCGCGACAACGCCGGGCCGCAGCGGGGCGGTCGAGACGTACGCGTACAGCGAGTTCGGCGCGCCCGTCGGCGGAAGCTACTTCGCCTACCGCTTCGCCGGATACCGCTACGACAGCGAAACCGGCCTGTACTATGTCAAAGCCCGCTATTACTCAGCAACCCTGGGGCGATTCCTGCAACCCGATCCCATCGGGACTGCGGGCGGGGCGAACCTGTATGCCTATGTTGGAAATGATCCTATCAACTTGATCGATCTGTTTGGATTGTGTAGTGCGGTGTTCCCTGCAGATAGCACAACGGCACAATTAGCACAGCTAGTCTATGCGGAAGGGAATGGGACGCCGGTGGGTGACCTGGCCGTTGCCTCGGTTATAGAGAACAGAGCCATCTCTGGAAGTTCAGAGTTCCCCAACTCAATTGTAGGGGTGATGAGTCAACAAACAAAAGGCGGCAATTTCCAATTCCAAGCATATCAGAACGATGCGTACAACAGCGTTGGCACCGCGGCCCAGGTCAGCAACCTAAGTCCGGCTGCCTGCCAGCAATACCAGAATGCCGTCCAGGCAGCTACGGCTGCGCTGCAGCCCGACGGCAGCGGCACCAACACAAATGCTCTGTACTACTATGACACTTCGATAAAGCAACCCGGCTATATCACGAAAGGGTTGAATAACAGGACGCTCGTTCCAGCGCCTGTAGATGGCGGGTCGAATAATGTAAGGGGTGGGTATGGCAGTCCTCAGTATTACTTTAACAAAGCGGGGCACTAAGCTTTCAACCTTCGCTTTTGTTCTTATTGTCGCAATGTTCTCTCCGAACGTCGCATCCGCCACGCCTTGCGAAGACAGGCCTACCGAAGCGGATCTTCGTATTTTGACTGATCGTGTCAAGGAAGGGATTATCGACCGTAACTACTGGTATGATGATGTCTCTATTCCTCAACTGCCTACGAAGGTGATAGTGGGTATTAGTCCGGTGCCAGTAGCTAGGTTTGACGGCGCAAACGTAATCGCGATAGTACCGGACACGGAGGATGTTTCGTTCTGGACGATATGTGGCAACGAGTTTTCCTTCAAGGAAGGGGAAGGTCTTATTAAAGGTGATTTGAATCGTATAGAGAAGGATCGATATAGAAGCTATTTTGACAATAATGCTGGCGCCAAAACTTCCGAAGTGATTATTCGTTTCGATCCCTCACCTGATTTTGGCCCACTCGATAACTGGAAAGAGGGAATGCTGGAGAAGATTCAAAATAACCTTGCCTGCTTTTTTGCCAGGAATAATGCACATCTCTTCGGTCGAAGTACTATTTCTCTCCATATAGGTGAGTTCAATACTAGATCAGGAGGTGTGCTCGTTGCTATTCCAGAACTCGACGACTTATGGACCTTGGGTTTTCAGTTGAACTCCGAGGGAGTGCCTAACGACATAGGCTACACACATGAACAGAAATTGAAGAGTTCCAAGAAGATCCTCAGAGACCGATTATACAAGAACTCGTTTGTCAGGAACGTGGAGTTGAAATGTCTGGCACGATGACTATCCTCGGCTAGCGGTTGGCCCGGGTCTCTCTTCTGAGACCCCGAAAATCCCTGCAGAGGGCGGCTGCGCAGACCGCCGGCTGGGGGACAGCTACGTATCTGTACGATCCGGTGGGCCACCTAAAGGAGAAGCAGGTGGGCGGGGGGATCACCCAGTTCGTGCTGGCGGGCGAGGACGAGTTCGCCGATTACAACTGCGTTGGAACAACGTGCACGCCCTGGACGCTGACCGTGCGCGGGGTGGGCGGGCTGCCGGTGGCGGCGATCACGCCGGCAACTGGAACCCAGACGGAGTCCGTCGCCTACTATCACCACGACGTGCAGGGGAGCACCGTGGCCGCCACGACGCCGGGCCGCAGCGGGGCGGTCGAGACCTACACCTACAGCGAGTTCGGCGCGCCCTCCGGCGGAAGCTACTTCGCCTACCGCTTTGCTGGCTACCGCTACGACACGGAAACCGGCCTGTACTATGTCCGCGCCCGTTACTACTCGGCTACGCTGGGCCGCTTCCTGCAACCCGACCCGATTGGGACCAAGGGCGGAACGAACCTCTATGCCTACGTGAATAATGATCCAATCAATGGAGTCGATCCACTGGGATTGTGCGCGCTCTCCGATCAATCCGAGCAGGCCATCCTAAATTCTTCCCTGACCGGACCTCAGGCGATAGCATTTGAAAATGCCGTTCATAGCGCAGGTGCGGCGAACGGAATTGACCCTAATGTTCTTGTCGGCATGGGAATGAAGGAGTCGAGTCTAGACCCGACTGCCCAGAGCTCAACCAGTTCTGCTGCTGGCATGTTTGGACTCACACGCGGTGTCAGGAACGCCACTGGACTGGATAACGAGGATGCTACCGGATCAAGTCCGGCCGCCATACAAAACCAGGTGGATGCTGCCGCAAGTTACCTCAGCGGCCTCATGGGCGGCCCCGTTCCTTCGAGTCATCCTGACCACTCACTGGAAATTGCCATAGGTTACTATCGCGGCTCACGCAGCGGAGTCAACGCGGCTATCGCTTCACCTGGGGGATATGGCGCCATGTTAAATCTTAGTTATGGCGGAGAAACCCTTGGACATTACATCAATTATGTGGAGTCATTCCGATGAGAAAGTTGGCTTTGGCTAGGCCGTATATGTTAGTCGTTATGGTTATACTTGTATTCTCATTCCTATCGGCTGCAGAACAGCCCAAGGACTCCCCGGAGACGAGATTTGTAAAGCAGTACTTGCAGAGTATTAACAAGAGCGTTTCTTTTGATTCGGGTGCTGCTGAAGGCAAGGATTATCTATTTATCGGACAAGCTCGCCCTCCCTTACGCGGATGGAGAGTTATCGTCGTTCACGGCGCTCCACAGCCGCACGTTCTCTGGGATTCACTCACACTACATGATCCGTATCTGAGCGTGACGGGACTAGGTTTCCTACACGTTGAAGATTATGAGGACAAAGGCTATGTCGTTACGATAAGGGGCTGCGTACCGCATCAGTGCGCTGACGGCAAGATCGGGTTTGCAGTATACGCCAGTCGAACGAGGCAAACGTACATCGCCCACGTCCTGACGAACGAGGATGGCTCCTATCGTGTGACATACTACCCAACTGCTGGCATACCAAAGACTTACCGCGAACAGCTGGAGGACATGATCTGCTCCGACAACGGCATATCCCGACCTTCGGCGTTGCCAATACACTGTCCGCACGCGGCAGACGGCGGGGAGTAGGATTTCTGCGCTCTAAATACGCATGTGGCCTTTCGGCTCTAACCTGGGTTTTGCTTTTTCCGGTGCTGCTGACGTGGTTCGGGGCCTGGGGCCAGGGTTGCCGGGGGTCCGGGGCCGCCGTTCCCGGCGCTCCCTGGCTCCGTCAGTTTAGCGCCGCCTGCGGCGGCGGGAGTAGGGGGTGACACGTCACCCCCGGCGGGTTGCTGCAGGGATACCGTGCGGTAACCGTGCGGGAACGCTTGCGGAATCAAGCATCTACAGCCAGCGAGCGCGAAAAATAAGGCGTTTACATGTTTACGCGGGTAAACGTGTTGAAAATAAAGCGACTAAGGGGAAAGTGGGCGGTTGGCGGTTCCTGCGGGAGTAACCTTGGGTTGCTGCGGCGTTAACGTGTTGAAAGCAAAGGATCGGGGCGGAAACGGGCATCCCGGCGCGCTCACGCGCGGTACCCTCCGCTCCGTCGTCCGTAAAGGCTCTACGCTGCGCTCCGCCCGCTGGCGCGGCGCGCGTACCGCGCGGCCTTGACCGCCGCGCGAGCTGCGGGCGTTTCTCAACTATGAGGGGGATGTCCCCCTCAACCCCCAAAATCAAAACCACCGATCAGCGGTAGGCTTCGCGGCGGTGTTTTATGGCGAGCACCAGGATGGAATCGCCCAGATCGTGGAAGCGGACGCGATAATCGTATCCGTCCGGGCAACTTCATGGTTGACGATGCGGAGAGATTTGGGCGAGGTTACTTTGAGCGGTTGGCGGCGTAAGCGGTTGGTGTGAGTTGAGCCACGCTCTGAATGGAACGGTTGGCGAGCCCGGGCAGAACCAAGGCCAGATATTCGCGCACTGGAATCGCGAGCCGGCGGCAGCTTTCGATCACCGAGAAGATGGAGGCTACCTTTGGGCCCGCCTCCTTGCTGCCCAGATGCAGCCAGTTCCTGCGACCGATGGCTATGGGACGCATGGAGTTCTCGGCCAGGTTGTTCGAGAGTTCAAGCTCCGGATAGTCGAGAAACAGTGTGAGCTTGCTCCATAACGAGAGCGTGTAGTTGGCAGCCTGCCCGGCAAGGCTCTTGGGCAGCACCGTTTCCTGCAGCGCCAGCAAGCTTGTGCGCAACGGTTCGAGCACCCGCGGCGCCCGCTCTTTCCGTAGCGCGTGGCGTTGTGCGTGCTCCATGTTCTGGTCGCGTGCCTCGCGGTCGATGGCAAACAACTCGTCCATCAGCGCAACGATGCGCGCCGAGGCCTGATCCTTCGCGTCGACCTTCACGGCTTCCACAAACTTGCGCCGGGCATGTGCGAGACAGCAGGCATGCACCATCCCCGGAGCGCCGACTTTGTTGTACCCTTGGTAGCCATCGGTCTGCAGACGCCCTTCGAAGTTGCCAAGAAACTGTTTCGGACCTTCGCGATCACGCCCCATGCGGAAGTCGAAGACCACGCCTTTGCCTGGCGAACCGTACTGCCACAGATAACCCTGATGATTGCGTCCGCGCTTGTCGTGCGTTTGCACCCCGACCGGAGTTTCGTCGGCCTGGATATAACTTCCTGCGAGTAACTCGCGCTTCATCGCGCCGGTGATCGGCACTAGTAACTCGCCCACGCGCATCACCGCGTCGCAGATCGTCGAGCGATGCACATCCAGCTCCGCATCGCGCTTTAGCCGCGCACTTTGCCGATAGACCGGAAGCGAATCCGCATACTTCGATACCACGAAGTCGATGATGACCTGATCGGAGAACAGCGACTTCGGGACGATCCGCTCCGGCGCGGCTGCCGTTTCGACGCCCTGTTCCGCGCAACGCTTACAGGCTCGCTTCTCGCGCTTGAAAACGGTAACGAAGAACTCGGCCGGCTTCACATCGAGCACTTCAGTCTCTTCGTAGCCGATGACGGTGGACGCCTCGCCGCAGCGCCCGCAGCGGCACTGCTCCGCCGTGCAGGCAATGATCTTGTCAACACGCGGGAGATGCGCAGGCAGCGTCTGCCGGCCAGGATGCTTGCGTCGCGGCTGGGTTTTCCGGTGGTCTTGCGGCTTGTCTTCCGACGTCGTCGTCAGCGGCTCACGTTCGCTCTCGGCCGCAACTTCTTCGCCCGATACGCCAGGCTCCAGATCCAGCAACTCCAGTTGCAGATCGCTCAGCGTCTCGCTGCGTTGGCCGTAACGCGCAATACGATCCCGCCGCAGACGCTCTTCCAGCACACGGATCTTCAGCCGCGCATAATCCAGTTCGCGCGTCTGCGATTCGAACTGCTCGTCCTTGGCTTTCAACTGTTGTTGTAACTGCGCGATCAACGCTGCAGCGGCCGCATCAGCGTGTGAAGGAAGCGTCGATGCTGGCGGCGTGCTCACGCCTTCTTTGATACCAGATTCAGCTGTGGATAGGTGAAGAAATCAGCAGTGTTTATGCACCTTTTCGTGACTCCGAAGCTTCCACCCCGACCGGCTTGCGATACCACTTGCGCAACCGCGTCTCGGCCAGATCGATGCCGCCGATCAGAAGCGCAAACTCCTCGCGACTCAACTGAACCTTATCGCCGCCAGACTCCGGCCAGCGTAGCCTTCCGCGCTCGATTCGCTTGGCGCACACCCATAGCCCCGAGCCATCGAAAAACAGGCATTTCAAGCGGTCACGACGCGCGTTAGCGAATAAAAACACGTGGCCGCTCGTGGGATCGCTTTCCAGCCGCTCGCGCACCAAGCCTGCTGACGCCGGGGACTGGGACGGTCTGGTGAGTCGGGTCTTGCACGCCATGGCAACGTGTGGAATGCCAGCAAACAAGGCTGCGAGGAAGTACGTGCGATCAACCTACGGTGAACTGAGGGCAGCAGGGATGGTAAGGTTCCGCTGATAGTGGCCGCGTACTTCGCATTTGATTTTATACAGACGAGATTGGAGACGATATGCCGGACGCAACAGTAGGTGGTCTGCCGGAAAACATTGAGTGCCCGCTGTGCCTTGGCAAAGGGGAACTCAGTCGTGCCGAGGTGCTCGACCGCTTGGGCATGAAGGAGTATGGCCGCATCGCCCAAATGAGTGCGGAGGAAGCCATCCGTCTTCTGCTGGCAAAGGAGAAAGACGCCGAGCATGCACGGTGGGCAAAGTTCGATGTGGAACTGACTCGGCGTTTGGCGGAAGTGACCGCAAAATACAACGCCGAAGTGCAGGGGCTCCAGACCGAAAAGAGCCAGCTTGAAGTCCGCCTCAAGGAATTCGACAAGAATGCCGCCGCCACGCTCGGCAATGCCAAGCAGGCGGAGCGGCTGGCCACCGAGAAGGAACTCCAGAAGCAACTGACGGTCCTCACGAATCGTATCGCCGAGCTTGATGCCGCCCAGAAGCTGGCGGACGCGCAGAAGCAAACGGAAATCGCCAAGGTCAAGACGGAGCTTGAGGCTGCGTTGAACACCGAGAGGGCAAGGGCGGGCGACCTCGACCGCCATGTGAAGGACTATTTCAAGGAAATCGAAGCATTGCGCGAAAAGAATCAGGCCCTTGAAGCCGAGATGGCAAAGGTGGCTCGGATCGGCAAGAAAGAAGAATTGGATTTCGCCGAAGAGGTGCGCTCGTGGCCGGGAGTCTGGATCAGCGAGAAGTTGCCCCGGCATGGCGATTACCTCGTGGCATTCCGGGACCCTGCGGGGAATGCCGCCGACCCCAAGATGGTGGTGGACAACAAGGACAAGGCGACTGTCGCGGAGACCGACATCAAAAAGGTCGTGCGAGATGCCAAAGAACATAAGCTTCCAGTCGCCGTGATCGTCACGAGGGAGGAGACCCAGCTTCGCCAATCAGACCGCGAGTGCCGATGGGGACAGGAGGATGGCGTCTGGGTGCTCCGCTCGACCCGTGCTTGGCTCCCACGTGACCTCGAAGTGCTTCGTCCGGTGTTCGAGCGCATGCGGGTCGAGGGACCGGACTTCCTGCAAAAGAGCGCCGCTCTCTCCGACGAGATTCGCCGGACCTTTGTGGATATCGACGAGATTGAAAAGGAACTCAAGAAGGCCGGCACTGCCGTGGAGAAGGCGAAGACCCTGGCGGCGAATTACCGAACCAGGCTGACGGGGCTGTGTGACGGCGCGGTAGCCGGTCATAAAAAGCCGAGCATGCCGGACGGGAAGATGTCCAAGGCGAGCGCCGGAGTTGGTGACTGAACTTAAGATCGTCGTCGCCTGCCCAGCGGAGCTGATCCCCCGATAGCACACGCAGATCGCGATTAATGATGCTATGGGGATTTCTCAACACTTATAGAGACAGGAGAGAATTTGGACGCAGCCATTACCGAACGTGCATGCCGAGTGTGATGAGAAGCAGCCCAGCCAACACGAGAGACATGCCGATGTTCACAGAAGACCTCCAACGATGGAAGAGGTCATCTTCACCGTGGATCTTTCTATATTCGACAAGGATCAATGGCCGAAATTTCCATCGAGTGACGCTCCTGCGTTGATCCAGTTGATACCATGTGTACGGTAGGCGTTCCTGCGGAGAGCGGTTCTGGTTGACTGAGTCAACGATTGCCGTCCATGCGCGGTTTGCACGGAGGGTGATTTGGAGCGCGGCAAGCCACGCCACAATTCCTACGACGATCAAAACAGTGTTAACCACAGCTGGTTCCTTACAGGCTGCCCGCTCATATTCCGATTCATAGTGAGTTTACGCGGTTTGAGTTGCTTAAAACAGCAGTACGAATGACTGGCGTAAACAGCCCATCCCGTGAATTACCGCCCGGACTGGGGTCGCCGCCCTGGGCGTTAACAACCTGGGTACCCCCCAACGGAAATGCCCCAGCGATGAAAAGCGCTACGGGGATTTATCGCCAATTGGTTGATGTTTTCGGCCTTGCCACGAATTTCCCGACAACAGAGAGAACCGCGAGCATTACGTACAAATCCGCGCTGCTGAAGGACGCAATCACGACGGCGGGAACCGACTTTGTAGTCCAAGGAACAAACAAAATCAGCGGGAGACGAAGCCGCTGCGAGGAAGCTCATCGTGATCCAAAACCACACATGCCTCCTCAGTTCCCATCTCATTACGATGGCAATGGAATCGACTTCGCCGATTATAAAAGATCGCGGGTGTGCGACCGGCCATGGAGAAAATCAGCTCAGTTTGAAAGTCCGTAGACCTTATACAAGAAGTATCCGATGAAACAAACACCACCGAGATAATACATTGCGACTAGCCGCCAAAACTGCTTCGGTTCTTTGGCGCGGTAGACCCAACCACCATAGCGTGCACCCGTTACCCCGGTGCACGTCCCAAGCACAGCCATGAAAAATGAGAAGATCCCAAATAATAACAACCCATACGGCGGTCTTGAGTACGAATCAGTCATGAATAACATCCCCCAAGCACAGCACCGACGATGAACGACTCTGGCTTAGAGTTCCTCATCCGACACACTTTACGCTGATTTGAAGTATTCTTGCGAGCCCATAGCGTGAACAATCCCGAATCGGGAGCGCCCGCCCCGGTCATTCACGCAAAGGGGAGTTTTCACCAATCATCCTCTGATGCTTCTCTAACCGTTCGATATCTGCATGATGAAGGTCCTTCCCTGCTGGGGTGTTGGGGGCCGCCCTGGATGGCGGCGCCAGCATGGAGCTAGGACTGGACCCTGTCGGCGCACACAAAGCAGCGGCACCGTCGGGTCCAGACCGATTTAGGCAGCGTGACTCGTATCTGTGCGAGGATCAGAGGTCTTTCTGAGCTCTCGATGAGGCTGTAACGGATGTCTAGGTCTATTTGAAATCAAGCTTCACGAGATCAAGGTTAGAAATATCGAGGATCGTTGGCTTCAGATCTACGCTCGGAGCCTCGTCCAGGCGAAAAATCATGTAGATATGTTCAGCAGTGCGAATAAGGTTTTGCTTTGACGACGAATCCGTCACGATAGACGAGACGTAGACACCGCGCCTCTCGAATTCCTCCTCCACATTGAATCTGCCGCCTACGATGTAGTTATGCGAAAAAGGACGATCCGAAAGATCTGATACTGCCCAGAGCTGGCCATCACCGTACTCATAGTCAGCGACGCCGGTTCCGGGTTGAAAGAACGGGTTCTCCTCGCCACTACCGCCAATGTTAACGAGACCAGCTATTTGGGGATTTGCAGAAACTGTGATTTGTAATGCTGGATAGTCATCAGCGCGAGTCCGCCAGGTCCGCCTGGGTAAAGTGATCGTGAAAGCTTGACGCCGTAACATGACGACACCTGTGTCGTTTCCTTCATACAGAATTGGGAGAACCTGCCCGTCCTGCTGAAACTGCAGGCCGAGCCGCCGCGTAACAATAGTATGGGCCTGCTCGGGTGGCTTGGGTGCCGCCTTGTACGAAGTCGGAATAAGTCCTGCCGGGGTAAAGAAGAAGACGATGGCAAACACCGCAAGGGCTCCCCCTGCGCGGAGCGCGGCTGATGCCATAGGTGAAAAGGAAAATGAGAGAAAGCCAGGCATGGTTGCGGAGACGCCTGCGGCGGCCAACGCAATAGTTATCTTGATTACGGTGATGAGAAGAGGTGATGGGTCTCTTACGAAGACTGCCACACCCATAATCGTAGCCAGAAACGTGGCACCGAATGTAAAGGCAAGTACGACGTCCGCTCTTAGCCTACTGGTTCTTTCTGTCATCAGAAGCTCCTTTTGGAGCGGCGAAAGCACGCGCCGTATGAGGATTGTTCGCAACGTTCGGGAGCCTCGGCAGGACTGCCCAGAACCGTCACAAACAGAGCGATAGCGGCAATGACCAACAGGTTCCGCAATTTGAACATCGCCAGCACTTTACGCCGATTCGCTTCTAAGTTCCACGATAACGAGTGTAAACATCTCTAACGAAGTCGGCTTCGTCAACCCTCCTCTTTCGTAGGAGGGTTTTGTTTTTCTCTATCTACGGACACACCTCGGCGCCCGCGCAAGAGCACTTGTCAGTTGGACCATAGCTTCCATTGCTTCCAACCTTGGTTCGGCCCGTTCCGTTCATCGTTGCGGTGTACCCACCAAACATCTCTTCGGTCAGTCGACGACCATGATGATCTGTTCGGACTCCCCGTCCTGGGGAGGCGGATGGCCTATTCAGCCCAACGGTCACTGCCGAGGCAGGACCATGTTAACGCTCAGGCACCTCCGCTTGGGCTCCCCCCGCTCTGCCGTCCGCGACGGCAGAACTCTTCGTAGTCGATGTTGTCGCGCAGCATGATCCACAGCCGGATTCCCAGCTTGCGTCCAGCTGCCACTTTGGCTTTGCCGAGCCCTTTTTGCGCCAGTTTCCGTCGATAAAAGCGTTTGAGTTCCTCGTCTTTCCGCACCGCGTGACCGACAGCTTCGCACCACAAAAAGCGAAGCAGCGCGTTGCCCTGCTTGCTGAGAGCTCCACAGCGCTGCCGGCCGCCGCTGGAGTACTCGCTCGGAATCATGCCGATGTAGCTGGCCACGGCTTTGCCGTCCACGAAGCGCGTCGGGTCGCCCAGCAACACTTCGGTGGCCAAGGCGGTGATCGGTCCCACGCCGGGATGCGTCATCAGCAGTTGGGCAAGCGGTCGTTGCTCAGCACACGCAGCGACGGTCTTATCCAACTCGTCGATCTCGGCTTGCAGGTGTAGGTACAAGGCAACCAGCGCATCGCGCCGTTCCGCCGAGTAACCCGGTAGCGCCAGCGAGCCGATCGCTTGCAGCCCAGCCTTGCTCCACAGCGAACTCCCGCGGCGTAGGCCATGGCTCAACGCGATCGATTGCAACGCGTTCTGCAGACGTGTACGGATCCGCACCCACTGATGCCGATAGCGTAAAAGCGCCCGCACATCGCGTTGCTCGATGCTCGGCATCCAGATCGCCGGGAACCGGTCGGCCACCATCAGGCTCAACAGTAAGTTTGCATCCCTGCGGTCATGCTTCTGCTTGCGCGGTTCGCAAGCGCGGATCTTCGCCGGGTGTCCGACCTGGCACTCCACACCCAACTCGTCCATCAGTTCCAAAAACCACTGCATCGACCCGGTCGCCTCGATGCCAACCCGCACCGGACCTGGCAGTCCGGCGTAAAACTCTCTGACCTGAGCGCCCTCATGGTCGAGGACAAGCTCCTGTATCTCGCCCGTATCCACGTCCAGCATCGCCAAAGTCTGCTGTCGGGTATGCAAATCACAGCCTATAATGCGCATCTCGGCCTCCTTCGACCCGAGCCGCTGTCTGGTTGGAAGCCCAAACAGTGTACTCGGCCCGAATCCGAGGCCGACTTCGTTATCCCATCAGCCCGTAGCACTTGTTACCGCCGGAAACGGGATCGCCACCGGGATTCTCACCAGTTATCGCGGCACATTAGCTCTCGCCGCCGCTGCCGCGAGTGCGTCGAGTGCATTTTGCGCGTCTTTCTTCCGCTCCGGCAGTTGCTGCTCGTCCGTAATCTGCTTAGCTGACCAGTCCCGCAAAACTTGCCATTGGAGGTAGGGGTAATCCGGCACCGGGCCATTGATTTTCCAGACTCCGCCTCGACGGACTAGTTCATAGCGCACCGTCTCAGCTTTCGGATTGGATTCAAAATCGAAGTTGACGCAGAACAACCCAAGACGGCTGTAGCTGACTGGAATTACAACCCTGTCGCGGCTACCGACTGCGCGATTTACGCTGTAGCCTCGTGCGACCCACCAGCAATCCCACCCCGGCTCATCCGGCCATGTGATGAATCGTGAATACTCGCTCCAATCCGCCCACTGTAAGCGCAGGTTGATGTAGTGCCGCAATGTATCAGTGGGGGTTTTCGGAGTTGCCGAAGTGCGTTGGGAATAACCGACGGGGGCCAGCAAAAAAACAAGCCCCGACAAAAGCGCACCTCGGATTGCAAGGGGTTTCACGGTCCTTAAAGTCTACTGCGAAACGGTGCGGTAGACGCACCGGAACTGTTGGGCACGGACAATTGATGTAAACATCTCTAACGAAGTCGGCTTCGTCAACCCTCCTCTTTCGTAGGAGGGTTTTGTTTTTCTCTATCTACGGACACACCTCGGCGCCCGCGCAAGAGCACTTGTCAGTTGGACCATAGCTTCCATTGCTTCCAACCTTGGTTCGGCCCGTTCCGTTCATCGTTGCGGTGTACCCACCAAACATCTCTTCGGTCAGTCGACGACCATGATGATCTGTTCGGACTCCCCGTCCTGGGGAGGCGGATGGCCTATTCAGCCCAACGGTCACTGCCGAGGCAGGACCATGTTAACGCTCAGGCACCTCCGCTTGGGCTCCCCCCGCTCTGCCGTCCGCGACGGCAGAACTCTTCGTAGTCGATGTTGTCGCGCAGCATGATCCACAGCCGGATTCCCAGCTTGCGTCCAGCTGCCACTTTGGCTTTGCCGAGCCCTTTTTGCGCCAGTTTCCGTCGATAAAAGCGTTTGAGTTCCTCGTCTTTCCGCACCGCGTGACCGACAGCTTCGCACCACAAAAAGCGAAGCAGCGCGTTGCCCTGCTTGCTGAGAGCTCCACAGCGCTGCCGGCCGCCGCTGGAGTACTCGCTCGGAATCATGCCGATGTAGCTGGCCACGGCTTTGCCGTCCACGAAGCGCGTCGGGTCGCCCAGCAACACTTCGGTGGCCAAGGCGGTGATCGGTCCCACGCCGGGATGCGTCATCAGCAGTTGGGCAAGCGGTCGTTGCTCAGCACACGCAGCGACGGTCTTATCCAACTCGTCGATCTCGGCTTGCAGGTGTAGGTACAAGGCAACCAGCGCATCGCGCCGTTCCGCCGAGTAACCCGGTAGCGCCAGCGAGCCGATCGCTTGCAGCCCAGCCTTGCTCCACAGCGAACTCCCGCGGCGTAGGCCATGGCTCAACGCGATCGATTGCAACGCGTTCTGCAGACGTGTACGGATCCGCACCCACTGATGCCGATAGCGTAAAAGCGCCCGCACATCGCGTTGCTCGATGCTCGGCATCCAGATCGCCGGGAACCGGTCGGCCACCATCAGGCTCAACAGTAAGTTTGCATCCCTGCGGTCATGCTTCTGCTTGCGCGGTTCGCAAGCGCGGATCTTCGCCGGGTGTCCGACCTGGCACTCCACACCCAACTCGTCCATCAGTTCCAAAAACCACTGCATCGACCCGGTCGCCTCGATGCCAACCCGCACCGGACCTGGCAGTCCGGCGTAAAACTCTCTGACCTGAGCGCCCTCATGGTCGAGGACAAGCTCCTGTATCTCGCCCGTATCCACGTCCAGCATCGCCAAAGTCTGCTGTCGGGTATGCAAATCACAGCCTATAATGCGCATCTCGGCCTCCTTCGACCCGAGCCGCTGTCTGGTTGGAAGCCCAAACAGTGTACTCGGCCCGAATCCGAGGCCGACTTCGTTATCCCATCAGCCCATCGCGTGAATTACCGCCCAGACCGGGATCGCCGCCAGCGGGTTAACAACCTGGATTCCCGAAACGGGAATGCTTGGCCGTAAGGAATGCGATGGGGATTTCACCCCAGTTGTCCTGCGTATTCAACATGTACGTTAGTAACATGACATGCCAAGGGGAACAAAATAATATTGCGCGGTGTGGCCTCGCAAAACCGCTACGACGGCAATCTTTCTTGCGGGTTTGCTCGCTATTTTCATCTCCAAGCTAACAGGCTGCAAATCTATTGTCTTAGTACAGGCACTTCTCTACATTTTCTGCGGGATTCTGGTCGCAGCTTTCGTTTGGCGGAAGTATCGCAAAGACTGAAATTGCCAGAGGAACTGGTTGTTGGAGGTAGCCCTCGTTAGCGACCAACCGGACAGCGGCCCCTTCGTTCATGCTTAGGCAAATTCACGACAATCATGTGCAGCTTTCAATAACTGTAGCGGAAATCGGGATCATTAGAGTAGAACAAGGGGCATGGATGATGCTGGTCTAGTCACACCTGTGAGTGAACGCCCCTCTGCATTCAAAAGCATATCGCGAGAGCTTCGGAATGTGCTCCTGTCGGTGGTAATGGGTGCGATTGCCACTCCCCTTATTTTTCTTTTGCAGTCTCGCTTTATATCTCGCTTTATATTATCGGTAAGCCGTTATTCGCGTGCCGAAATTGCCGCGTGGGAAAGACAGCAGTTAACGAATCTTGAACAGGCGACGATTGGTGGAGCCATTGCAGGTGGCGTGATCTACGTCATTCTCCGAATACACAAAATGTGGCGTTCTCACCGCTCCCTTTCAGCTCGGTGTCCCTATTGCGGAGAATTCCTAAGATCACCAGCGGCGAAGCAATGCCGGTATTGCAAACGCGACTGGCACCCCGCTTCCCACCATAAGGAGTGATAACAGCCCGTTACGCTAATCACTCAGCCCGCCACCTTCTCGCGGCACATCGCCCGATGAGGACTGCGATGGTGAGTGACAAGCCCGCAACTAGAAACTCGGCGTACCAAACAATCAATCCCGAAAACCACGCCTCAGGCCACTGTCGGCGAATCAGCACAGCGCACACTACCCCCGCTCGCTCCAACAGTGAGAACGAAATCGCCAGAGCTACAAGTCCCAGCGCCACGGCTCGCAAAAGATTGACCGTTATGGGCTTCATTCCTGTAAGCCGCATTATGCTCCGGCATTCTTGTCGTGAACATCTCTAACGAAGTCGGCTTCGTCAACCCTCCTCTTTCGTAGGAGGGTTTTGTTTTTCTCTATCTACGGACACACCTCGGCGCCCGCGCAAGAGCACTTGTCAGTTGGACCATAGCTTCCATTGCTTCCAACCTTGGTTCGGCCCGTTCCGTTCATCGTTGCGGTGTACCCACCAAACATCTCTTCGGTCAGTCGACGACCATGATGATCTGTTCGGACTCCCCGTCCTGGGGAGGCGGATGGCCTATTCAGCCCAACGGTCACTGCCGAGGCAGGACCATGTTAACGCTCAGGCACCTCCGCTTGGGCTCCCCCCGCTCTGCCGTCCGCGACGGCAGAACTCTTCGTAGTCGATGTTGTCGCGCAGCATGATCCACAGCCGGATTCCCAGCTTGCGTCCAGCTGCCACTTTGGCTTTGCCGAGCCCTTTTTGCGCCAGTTTCCGTCGATAAAAGCGTTTGAGTTCCTCGTCTTTCCGCACCGCGTGACCGACAGCTTCGCACCACAAAAAGCGAAGCAGCGCGTTGCCCTGCTTGCTGAGAGCTCCACAGCGCTGCCGGCCGCCGCTGGAGTACTCGCTCGGAATCATGCCGATGTAGCTGGCCACGGCTTTGCCGTCCACGAAGCGCGTCGGGTCGCCCAGCAACACTTCGGTGGCCAAGGCGGTGATCGGTCCCACGCCGGGATGCGTCATCAGCAGTTGGGCAAGCGGTCGTTGCTCAGCACACGCAGCGACGGTCTTATCCAACTCGTCGATCTCGGCTTGCAGGTGTAGGTACAAGGCAACCAGCGCATCGCGCCGTTCCGCCGAGTAACCCGGTAGCGCCAGCGAGCCGATCGCTTGCAGCCCAGCCTTGCTCCACAGCGAACTCCCGCGGCGTAGGCCATGGCTCAACGCGATCGATTGCAACGCGTTCTGCAGACGTGTACGGATCCGCACCCACTGATGCCGATAGCGTAAAAGCGCCCGCACATCGCGTTGCTCGATGCTCGGCATCCAGATCGCCGGGAACCGGTCGGCCACCATCAGGCTCAACAGTAAGTTTGCATCCCTGCGGTCATGCTTCTGCTTGCGCGGTTCGCAAGCGCGGATCTTCGCCGGGTGTCCGACCTGGCACTCCACACCCAACTCGTCCATCAGTTCCAAAAACCACTGCATCGACCCGGTCGCCTCGATGCCAACCCGCACCGGACCTGGCAGTCCGGCGTAAAACTCTCTGACCTGAGCGCCCTCATGGTCGAGGACAAGCTCCTGTATCTCGCCCGTATCCACGTCCAGCATCGCCAAAGTCTGCTGTCGGGTATGCAAATCACAGCCTATAATGCGCATCTCGGCCTCCTTCGACCCGAGCCGCTGTCTGGTTGGAAGCCCAAACAGTGTACTCGGCCCGAATCCGAGGCCGACTTCGTTATCCCATCAGCCCTTAGCGTGAGCAATCCCCAAACGGGAGCGCCCACCCCGATCATTCACGCAAACGGTTTACCGTCAGCCACGGTTGTCCCGTTCGGGCAGCGGGCGCGTGGCGCGGAATCCAGTTCCGCAGGACTGGAACTCATTGAATCCAAATTCAGCGAGTGCAGCCTTGATCGTATCGTTCAGAGAAGTGCCGATAACTTCGAGAATCGAATAGGGCGGCTGCGAGGAATACTCGCCGTGGTGCAGGTCAATCGTGCCCAACTCCCCTACGAGAATGTCATCTGGCGAACAACCGCTCTGTACCTTGAACGTGGTGATGCCCGTTAAGTGAGATTCGTCTCGACGCTCGGCCCATAGCCTTTCGGCCACTGCTCGATTAGGCGGCGTATCTACGACCCAGACTGGCACACTGTCTGGCAGTTCGGGCAATTGCTCGCCGTATTCTCGATCAAGAACAACGATCACTTTGTAGGCGTTCTCAACACTGCCCATGGTGGCCATCATATACCGTCACTGAACATCAGCCCTTATCATGCGCTGCCCCGAACTGCCGCCAAGCCCTAAACGGGAATAGCCCGTTCGTCATCGCCAACGGGTCGCAAACTGGCAAAACGCCGATGGATTAGGAGCACGCATGTGCCCTCTGCCTCGGGCTCCGCTCCCGACGACTTGAGCAACAAACATCTGATTTTCGCCCGCCGGATTCGAGCCCGTAAGCGCCTGTAAATGCTGCGCCGATTCTCATGCCAGGAGTGCAGGTATTTCGCTCACCTGCGCTGAGATTGGGAGTAGTCGGGTTGCTAGGCTTGCCGTTGAAATTGAGAGCTGCAATTACCAGCACTTTCCAACACAGTCGAAAGTCACCATCGAAACCAACACCGGCCGTTCGGCGGCGTGATAGCTGACAGTTATAAAACACAGATGTCAGCCGACTTGACATTTTTGATTGCTGGTATACAGTGTTTGCCATCTAACTGCATTTGAAACTGAGCTGCACGAAGAAGCCCTTTGGCTAAACGGCATGGGGCTTTTCCGCTTTTGGGAACGGGTACAGCATGGCTGATAACAAGCCCAGACCGAAAGTGCTAGTGGTCGATGATGAACGTCCCATCGCCGACACGCTCGCCCTTATTCTTGATTCGGAAGGCTATGACGCCTTTACCGCCTACAATGGCCCCGAAGCCGTAGAAACGGCCCGCCAAGTGCGTCCTGATCTGATTGTCAGCGACGTGATGATGGCGGGTATGAATGGGATCGAAGCGGCAATCCACATTCGCAGTTTTCTGCCCAGTTGTAAGATTTTGATCTTTTCGGGGCAGACTAACCCGGATAATTCGCGAAGTTGAAGACGCGAGAAGCCTCTTCTGCTACAAACATGTTGCTGAGACAGTGTTTGTGGTAACAGGAAAGGCTTCTGCGTGTTCGACGATAGCACGACACAGTGTTTGTTGTTCGCTGAGAGTTTTGCCAAGCCCGCCGCGTTGCAGTTCGATCAACGGCAAGGCAGTTCCGATGGCGGAGCCATCCTGCTGAAGGCGGCTGACCGCCGCTACGGATTGATCCGGAGTTTGGCCGAATGTCTGCGCGATAAGCGGCAAGCCGGCAAGGTCGATCATTCTTTGCGCGAGTTGTTGGCACAGCGCGTGTTCTCGATTGCCTGCGGCTATCCGGATGCCAACGACTCGGCCCGCCTGTCTGCCGACCCCATTCACAAGATGTTGCTCGACCGCGATCCGGTGGCGGGCCGCGATCTGGCTTCGCAGCCAACCCTGTCGCGCTTTGAAAACGCCATTCGCCCAAGGGAACTCTACCGTTTGGGTGAAGCACTGGCCGATAGCGTGATCGGGCGCCATGCCCAGCGGTTGCGCGGACGCGCCCGCCGCGTCACCATCGACCTGGATCCAACCGACGACCCCACCCACGGCGCCCAGCAGCTATCGTTCTTCAACGGACACTATGACAGCTGGTGCTACCTGCCGGTGATGGGATTTGTGAGCTTCAACGACGAAGCCGAACAGTACCTATGCGCGGCGGTGCTGCGTCCCGGCAACGTGACCGCCGTGGTAGGAGCGATGGGAATTTTGCGTCGCCTGCTGAATATGATCCACTATTGCTTTCCGGGTGCGCGGATCCGCGTGCGCCTCGACGGCGGTTTCGCGCATCCCGATCTGCTCGACTTCCTGGATGCAGAGCCCAACCTTGAGTACGTCATTGCGATGGCCAAAAACGCGGTGTTGAAGCGCAAGGCCAAACCAGCCATGCGGCAGGCCCGCCGGCTCTCGCGGCAGAGCGGAAAGACCGAACACATTTACGGCGAAGCCAACTATGCGGCCCAAACGTGGCCGCAACAACGTCGCATCATCATCAAGGCCGAGGTGGTGCGTGCCGAGGGTAAGAAGCCGAAAGATAATCCGCGCTTTGTCATCACCAACATGAAGCAGAGTCCGCAATGGCTCTATGAAAAGGTGTACTGCCAGCGTGGCGAAATAGAGAATCGAATAAAAGAACTGCACGATCTCCAGATCGACCGCACCAGTTGCAGCGACTTCTGGGCGAACCAGCTCCGCGTGCTGCTCACCGCTGCCGCCTACGTCCTGATGCAGGAACTACGGCTGCAAGCCGCGCACACCAGCTGTGCGCGAGCTCAGGTCTGGACCCTCCGGGAACGGTTGCTGAAACTGGGTGCCCGGGTGCTGGTTTCGGTTCGCCGCGTGGTCGTACACCTGCCCGCGTCGTTCCCGTTCCTGCCCACCTTCCGGCAAGTGGCGCTGGCACTGGGCGCCTCGCCCGGATAACGCGGCCTCGCAACGCCCCGAAACATAAGTTTCAAATGTTGCGCAAAATGGCGTACGAGGGAAAGCTTTGCTCGAAAAGCCACGCCATACCCATTTCGCACACACCCAAGCTCGTCGTCCCCGGTGATCCAACGAACATCACGCAGCAACGCGCATCTTCGCCGCAAAATCGCGGCGCCGACTACCGCTCGCGGCACCTTCACGAATAGTGCAGGCTAACATGGTTGATTTAATGGCAAGCGCCCGCCAAAGAGGTCACGAATTTGAAAGTATGACTAAGCCGGTCAACCTCCAGGACTTGCTGACTAAGCTGCGACTTCCAAGTGACTCAAGAATCCTGTGACTCCGCAAGGTCAAGGCTGCCGGGGTGATCGTTCACATCCTGGAAGGCGTCATCAAGTTCCGTCCCGACCACCGCCTGTACGACGGCACCGATTTCGTCCCAGGGCAACGAACTGGCTTCGGTTGGCGGAGCGCTTCTCCAATGATCGGCGGCCCTTCTCTCCACGGCCAAGTCGAGGCTGGCGCGGTGATCGTCTACCTCGTCGAAGTTGTCGTCAACAAACGTCCCGACCACCGCCAGGACGGCGGATGCAACTTTCTCGTCGGATGAAAAGCGTGGTTGGATTGCTCTGGGGTTTGCGTGTCGGGTGATCGTCTTCGTAATCTTCACGTCTTGGTCCTCTGCTAATGACCCAGGTATTCTCCTTCTGAGAAGAGGTGGGACTCCGGTACCCGACCTCGAAGCACCGGCTCCGCAAAGCGAAGAGACTGGTGTGGTCTACCCTATGAGAGCGGCGAAGCAAAAGCGCTCAGTAGCGCGCCCGCAACAAGGCGCAGCATCGTGGCAGCGCGAAGGTTTTGACCCGGAGGTGGGCTGCCATTTAGGATTGGCGGTAACAATGAAGCGCTTCATTACTTTGATTTTGCTGGCAGGAGCTGTCAGCGTTCCCGTCTTCGCCGCCCGAGTCAACCCGCACGCAAAGCGACATCACCACCACCGGCACGTAGTTTCGCGTATCGGCAAGTCCGGATATAGGGGTGGTAAGGCCGTGGGTAAAGCCGCCTATAAGACCGGCAAGACTGGAGCCAAGGTCACGTATAAGGCTGGCAAGAAAGTCGTGCACGTAACCAAGAAGGTGTTCTAGGGGCAGCTAGTCGCATGGGCTGAGCGGCGAGGTGGAGAGTTACTTACCTATGCGGGCCGGTGTCGAAGCTGTCTATGGCCAAACGTCAGTCGAAATCGCAACCCACCTGGACCGATGTCAAAGCCAAGCTCGCCGCTTTTGATCGGGCAGCGCTGCTGGACTTGCTTCACCAGCTCTACGCCGCGCACAAAGACAACCAGGCGTTCCTTCATGCGCGCTTTGACTTGGGCGAGGATGTGTTGGAACCGTACAAGAAAACCATCGAGCGCTGGCTGTGGCCCGACGTGTTTCGCAACCAAGATACATCGGTCGCAAAAGCCAAGCAGTCCATCTCCGATTACAAGAAGGCCGTGGGCGACCCTGCCGGACTCACCGAACTGAGGGTTTTCTACTGCGAGCAAGCGGCTGGATACTGTCGGGATATCGGCTATCAAGGCGAAGGGTTCTTCGATGCACTGGTGCGCATGTTCGAGCAAGCCCTGAAGTCGGCAAACATGCTTCCCGCCAACGACCGGGATAGCATGATCGCCCGACTAGACGGTGTGCGGGACATCAGTCATGCGTTTGGCTACGGCGTCGGCGATGACATGGATTACCTCATAGCCAAGTACGCCAAGCATTCCGGCTGAGGGTTGTGAGTTATCGCCCTCAGTTGCGCACACTTGCCAGGTGCAGCCAGTCGCATGGGCTGTGGGGTACAGTGTCGACCGACAGCCAGTTTTTGAAGGAGAGCGGAACGAGGACCCCAACGTCCCGAGACCACCGGTCAACTCTCCCAAAAGTTGCGAACGGCAGCCTACAACTGAAAATGACTTTCACTTAGAGGGTGGTTTATAAGGCTGCGTTCCTGAGGCACGAGTTTATTGGCATTTTTGCCCGGATTTCAGGAAACGGCGCTGGTCAGGAGACTACAGTCAATTGACCAGAGGCGGCTAGATTGTCGGTGACGAGGTTCGTTGGTGGTTAACATGGGGCGCTGCGCTGGACCGACGAGCGGCAAGAGTGGATTGGAGCCGAGATGAGCCCAAGCGTGCCGTGATGGAGCGGGCTGCCGCTTGGGTTGTTCCGCAACGCCGGGCGCTGGTTGTTAGCATTGCGACCCGGCAGCCGCGTTATAGGAATAAGTCTCAACAGGGGTCGTTTTTGCAACGCCCAACAGGCATCGAGCTAAGTTGTTGATTTTCGGTGGTCGGTAGGCATCGATTACTTGGCCCCATTTTTGGAACAGCGGCTCGGGCGTCCGCTTACGGTGGTGGACGCCGCCCAGGTTGCCTCGCTGAGGGCGTCAGGGGCGTCCTGGCAGCAGATTGCTGACCGGATGGGCATCGGGGTTGGTACTGCCTGCCGGGCTCTCCAGGCATGTCGGGAACCGTGACTGTCACGCTTTGGGCTTTGAGTGCCCTCTTCAACTAAGCGAAAAGACAGGACGCCGCGTCATCGGAAAAAGTTGTTTCTGGAGGGCATGGCAAGGAGGGGGGCGGGGTTCAGTCCGTTGTCAAAATCTGTAAGCTCGTTCCTGTCGAGCGCAACATTAAAAGGTGGGCACACAGTTCGCCTAGCGAACCTGTGCATGTCGTGCACGAGTCCAAAATCCAAAGCCATCGCCTAGGGCAAGCCAACAGCGGGGCGCTGGCGGGACAAGTGCCAGCCCGCAGGGTTTGCCCTTCAGGATTGCTCCGCTCTGCGGCAAAGCCTGTGGGTTAACTGAAAAGTGTTTCCCCTGAGATGTGCAGGAACTTGCGAGCTCGGCACGCCGATTTTCCACAGGGTCGAGGTAAGTAAAAGATTTCATGGCTAGATAGTAAGTCCCTAGCCAGATTGTGCTCTGGAATCAAACGTGCTGATGTATCTATAAGTTTTAGCCGTGTGCTCGTTCGTTAGTTCTTAGCATTAGTTCTTAGCATTGGAATTCTAAGAACTGTGAAAGAGTCACAGAGGAGACAAGCAATGAAACTGAATGCAGCGCTTATAGTGGTAGGGCTGGCTGCGGTGGTTATCCTTCTCAGGGACGAACGGCGCAAACGCCCCCACGGGTTTAATTCCGACAGGTTTGATGACGCTTACGTTCAATCCTACGGTCATCGGCGGCAATGGACAGGTGGTATCGGCATATGTGAGCGACCAAACCGGCCCGACAGGCGCTTATGCCTATGACTCATCCAACAACCTGCTCGGGCAGGCGCTTTTGCCGGTTACCGGAGGCATCAATACGTTCTTGTCCGTCATGTCGTTGAGCACCCTTTGCCCGGATTTCAAGAAACGCCGCTGGTCACGAGACTACAGTCTTTTGATCAGTACGAACGATTGCGTGAACGAGCGCCCGTCGGGCGGCGGTGCCCACCCGTCATCTCAGAGCATTTCCTGCTCTTCTGAACATTTGTGGCAGGGCTTCATTCCAACTCTGCCAGTCATGACGGCCCTGGGTTGTGACAAGGCTAAGCTCCGTTCCATCCCGGCGCATCTGTCTTGCGAATTGTTCTGCAACAGCGTGGAAAGGGTCATTTTCGCCGCATGAAATGAACCATGTCGCCTGCGGTGGCTTCTTCGAACTACTGAGGATGGCAAACACGTCCTCGTCACGCCGTGTGCTCCGCTGAAAGCCAAAGATCATCCAATTCCTCCATGTCTGTCCCCATCTTCGCAGGCTTGCTGGTCGCCGGGTAATATCCAACGCACCGCTCACAATTCCTGTGAATCCATAAAGGTCCGGGTGCTTCAATGACAGCTTCGCCGCCCCGTATCCACCCATCGAGATTCCGGCAATTCCGGTATGCTCGCGGCCTGAAAGCACGGGGAACCTGGCGAGCACGTCGTCCGGAAGATCATGCGTGATGGCTTCTTCCCAACGGGCATTTTGCCGGTACTTGGCATTCGTGTAGTACGACAACTCCCCGTCTGGCATCACAACTGCGAGATGCCCGGCAATCGCAAGGTTTGCGACTTCTGAACGATCCATTATCTCTACTGGGCTGCTGTTCGCCCCAGGCAACAAGTACAGCACTGGAAGCCTAGCACCCCCACGTGGGCTTGGAATGATGATGCGGTACCACAACGGTCGGCTGATTGCCGGGCTGTAGAAACGGACATCGGAGATCGTGACTGCGTCGTTGTCGACAATGGACCTGACCGTGGTCACGCCCTGACCTTGCCTGTGGCACGCTGAACAGCATAGGCATAGGAAAGCAGCAAACAGTGCTCGTCGCATCGCTGAATTAGGGCCTCTCTTGCCGGGTATCGTAACGGGCGCTACGAACTTCCAATCACGATCTTCTGCCCCAGAAAATGGGGCTGCTTGCGAAACAGGTAAATGTCGAGCACAGCCTTCACCTTGGCAAATTGTTCGCGGCAGCGGGTCTTGAGGCTGTAGCGAAGAGCCACTTCCGGCGCATTGAAGCCGATGGCGTCGATCCCGCGATGGTTAGCCAGGAAAATTGCACGTTCGTTATGGAATCTTTGCGAGATGATCGTGATCCTGTCCTGGTCGAATATTTCCTTTGCCCGGACCACGGAGTCCAGGGTTCGGCGTCCGGCATAGTCCGGGAAGATTCGGTCTGCCGGAACACCCTTGTCCAACAGTGCGTTTTTCATGTCGGTGGGCTCGTCATAGCCCAGAATGTGGTTGTCGCCGCTGACTACCAGATACTCGATCTTGCCGTGGTGGTAAAGTTCGGCCGCCGCCTCAATTCGGTTCTCGAAAAAGGGGTTCGACCAGCCGCCGGCAGTTTGCTTGGGACATCCAAGAACCAGCCCCACCCGCCGCTCGGGAACGAGCAGCACATTCGAGTAAGTCTTGTTCTTGGCGGCCCGTGCAATCACGATCCTGGCGACGCCGATCGAGACGGTGCAAATGGCCAGCAGCCCGCATGTCACAACGAGGATCGGTCGCATCATGGGAGAGTTGCCCGTTTTCATAGCCGTTGTTGCTCGCTCTCGCATTCCAAAGGGATCGTTATTATTCTGCGTTTGCTGCAAGGATGGTTCCGGCGGGCGCGATTAGGCGCAGCTTGTCGAGCGCTTCTGGCGAGGCTTCGTAATTGGAGTCGGCGGGTTCGCCATTGATGACAAGCTTGAGTTTCTGCGCCTTGCCGATCCACTTCTCTCCGGTGATTTCGAACGACAGGGTGCGACGTTCAAGGACGACAATCTTCACTGGACGCTTACGGCGTCCGAAGAGGCTGTGGAGGTTAATTAGGTAGGCGTACTGATCGTCAAACAGAACGCGCCACTGAGAATCCTGAACGCTAAGTCCCGTTTGTTTTAGTGGGATCAAATTGGGTTGGGTCATGGTGTCGCTATCGATTGCCATTTGCACAACAGTCTCGACTTGACCGATTGCTTTTGGTGTAGAGGAGTCGGTCAGAGCGTTGAAGTTGTTTCTGGCCGTCCATGTCTGCCAAGCGTTGAAGGCCATGATCAGTCCAAAAAGTGGATTGCTGGCTCGTCCAGCATTTCCTCCGTGTGTGTGTAAGTAGAGGGCGTAGGCAAATCCGGCGAGATTCCAAACGGACAGGATCGCGAGAGTGCAAGTTTCCGCGGTAAGAGCGTTTCGAGACCGCGTGCGGAGTACATAAGCTCCTTCCGTTACCAAAGCGAGCGCGAAAACAAAGAAGATAATTACGACACCATCCAAGCCGTGCGACCCAAGTCGAGCGGCGGCGATGGTGAACCACAGGATTCCCCACACAACGCTCGACCAACCCGACGAACCGAGCGAGCGACGCAGAACTGCGAGCGCGGCAGCACTGTTGAGAGCGGAAAGACGTTCCGGGCTACTGTGGTTCATGGCAGTCAATTGTAACCAGCTACTTAGGGAATACAAACGAAATGCAGTGAGTCGAAAGAGCAGCAACGGACTCGCAAGAAATCCCAAAATGGGACGACAGCCGCCCCGGCACCGGACATCGGCAGCGGCATGGTGCGCGGGAGCGGGGTTCCACGCCGTCGTGCCCGCACTGAAAAGATATGCACCTTCGGCGGCAATATGGCGGTACCGTCGCCGGTAGCTACCGGAGCCGCAATTCCAAATAGCAGACCTCTGGTTGCGGGTTGTCGTAGTAGGCCGGAATCTCGTAGAACCCGAGGGAGCGGTACAGTCGGTTCGCATCCGCCATCTGCTTCGGCAGGGTGTCCAGTCGCATGAAGTCGTACCCGATGATCTTGGCATCCGCAATGAGACGCTCGGCAAGCATTAGTCCCAGCCGCCGCCCCCGAAATTGAGGGCGGACATAGAGCCGCTTCATCTCGCAAATGCCCGGCTCCAGCGGGCGCAGAGCACCACACCCTGCCAGCGCCCCTGCGCACCGGGCCAACAGAAGGCGTCCGGCAGGTGAGGCGTACTTGCAGAGGAGGGTCGCCAACTCCTTGTCGAATCCTTGGAAACAAAGAGAGAAGCCAAGCCACTCGGCGTATTCCTGAAACAATTTACCTGCCTCGGCGATATCTTGCGGCGACTCCGCCGCGCTGATGGTGATTTCGTCACGCACCGTTCTTCCCTGTGCCGGACGCCTTCCGCACCCGGCTCCAGAACCACCAGCGGCTCTTTTCCAGCGGCAGCTTCGGGTCACGAGCCTGGGCGACCGCCGCCCGGAATGTGTCCAGCACGCAGGGGTCTTGGCGCGTTCCGGTCTTGCGGCACAGTTCACGGTAAAGGGCGTCCGGGTTGTGCCTCGCCAGGTCGGCGACCGTGCGGATGCCCAGCAACTCGAAATCCCGGCGCATGGCTGGACCGACGGAAACGAGGTCTTCGAGTTTGCGTCCGACGGAATTCTTCATCACTGAGCATCCTGTTGCCGTTACGACCTGAAGAAGGCTGATATGCGAGGCCAGTACCGCTGCACGATTTTCGTTGTGCTCATATGACCGCTCCGAGAAAAGAGGGTGAGCTTCGAGCCGACACGCCTCGCGAACCTGTCCACGGTCTTCCACGGCACAACTGGGTCGTCCTTGGCATGGAACATCATGATTTTCGAGCCTTCGAGTTTCTCGATGTGATGCTTCGGATTGAAGAATGTGCCGCCCTTCAACTTGTCCCAGTTCTTGTCGGACAGGCGGTATCCTTGCCCAAAGGCTTCACGGATGTATGCCGCGTAACTCGGATTTGAGGTCTCTTTCCCTTGCTCATCGCCCAATCCCGCCCAGTCCACAACCGGGCAGTTGGCGACCACTTTCTTGATGCGCTTATCCAACGAGGCCAGAATGGCGGCGGCTCCGCCGAAACTCCCGCCGATAACGAAAATCTCGTCGGGCGACAAGGTGAACCGCTGACCGAATGCAATCTCTTGCACGCCGTTCGGCAGTTCGCTTACGACATCAAGGATGTCCAGGTCAGGTGACTTCTGAAGGAACTGTCCTCCACTTTCCCAAGCGCCACGCCAGCGAGGGTAGAACACCCAATACCCTTTTTTCGACAGGAACTCGACCAGCGGCTGTTTGGTTGGGATCGAGGGCATGCCATCGCAGAGGATTATTGCCTTCTGTTTCTTGCCCGACCGGGTTGGCGGCAGGAACTCCGCGACGATTTCATTCTTGAATCGAGTCCTGAACATTCTCTAGACCTTGGACGATGGCGACCATAGTCCGCTCCTGTGACAAGCCACCTCTCGTCAAACACACTGTCCATTCACGGTGATCACGCACCATGCTTTACCTCATTTTGCCGCTGAGGCGTCGTCGCCGATAACGGTCACCCATTTCCGTACCCGCCACGCCTTTATAAGGCCGTTCAACACGTAGGGGTCATTCTTGGCGAACGCCTCAGCTGATTCGGGCGATGTTCCACGGAACACCAGAACCGCACCGTCTGCCGGGTCAGCAAGAGCACCGGCCAGAAAATGTTCTCCGCGCTCGTGCGCCAGGCGGGCGTGTTTCAAGTGCGCTTCTCGGAACGGAGCCCGCTTAGCGGCGTAGTCATCGACAACGTCATAGAACAGGATGTAATGCATGGCGTGAACCTCGTTCGGTCACCACGGTATCATAATCTCAGTGCCCCCTCCCGCAGTTCCACCCGATGCCGCTAGGGAATCTCTGATTAAGTTCTCTGCTTTCCACAGGGCCAATGTGTAGATTGAGTCCAGAGACTCTGAAAGCAGATGAGGCAGCAGACACTGGCGATGACGACTGGGTTCGAGCGGTACACAAAGAAGACGCGGCGTGCGATGTTTCTTGAAGAGATGGAGCAGGTCGTGCCGTGGCGCGAACTCTGCGCTCTGATCGAGCCTCATTATCCGAAGGCTGGTAATGGGCGTCGTCCCGTCGGACTGGAGCGCATGCTGCGCATCTACTTCCTCCAACACTGGTTCAACCTGTCGGACCCGGCGGTGGAAGAGGCGTTGTACGATTCGCCCGTGCTACGACAGTTTGCCGGAATCGACTTGGGGAGCGAGCCGGTGCCGGATGAGACCACGGTGTGCAAGTTCCGCCATTTGCTGGAAGAGCATCGATTGGGGGGCGAGATTCTGGAGACCGTGAACCTGTACTTGCAGCAGCGCGGTGTGCGCATTTCGACGGGTACTATTGTGGACGCGACCATCATTCACGCCCCGAGTTCGACGAAGAACCAGCAACAGAAGCGCGACCCGGAGATGCACCAGACCCGGAAAGGCAAGCAGTGGTATTTCGGGATGAAGGCGCATGTGGGCGTGGACAGCAAGACAAAGCTGGTGCATAGCGCAGTAGCCACGGCGGCCAACGTGTCCGACTCGACGGTATTGCCAGAGCTGTTGCATGGCGATGAGACCCACGTCTGGGGCGACCAAGCCTATCGCGGGCAGCGCGAGGTAATTCACGAATGCTCGCCGCGTGCCAAGGACTGCACCAACAAGCGCTATCGCTACAAAAACCGGATTGACCAAGTGGAGCGGGCCAAGAACCGGACGAAGTCGCGGGTGCGCTCGAAAGTCGAGCATGTATTTGGCGTGCTGAAGTTAAAATTCGGATTCGTGAAGGTACGCTACCGAGGCATGGCGAAGAATGCCAATCGGCTGTTCACCGCCTTCGCCCTGGTGAATCTGTTCATGGTTCGCAAGAGACTGCTGTGCCCAACGACGGCGTAGTGTTGCTCGGGGCGCAGCACGGCGCATTCGGGCACAGCAAACGCAAAACCCTCACCTGAAAACCGATCCAAAAGGCGGCTGAATCTGCCCTCCAGCTCACGCTGGTTCAAAAGCCCTGGTTGTTCAGAGCTTCCCTAGGACGTGTCACTGAGCCTTTCTCCGATCCTGAATGGCTGTTCGAAATCAAACTGGGTCGGCTCCGCTCGCTGGCACCTTGATGCGGCTGAATACCGATTCCGGTGGGCTGGAGTCTTCATCAAAGGAACTCAAGTTGAATGGAGGCGACCCTCGCCGGGAATGAAATCGCCTGTGGTGTAGTGGTGAGATTCGTGACAGTGCGGACACTCGAAGGAACCGACTTCTGTGCCAGGAATCACTGTGTTTGTGCTCTTACCGGGGACAATCGTCATGATCCTTGGTGCGCCCTGGTGTCGTGGGTCCCAAACGGGTGACTTTTCTCTGCTATCGAGATCGCAGACGGTCGAGTAGAATTTCAGGCAACTGTGAATACGAAATCATCAGCTTCTCATCAGCGCGAAAGAGCAACTATGGAACCATTTCTTTCTACGTTGGTATCGACCACGGCGACATTGATCGCTCTGCTACTCGGAGCGGTCGCAGCATACTTTGTTTTCATGCAAGGGAAAGCTGTCGAGTATGACGACAAGGTCGAAGCCGAAAAGCGTGCTATCCGACTTGAGATCGGTGAATTGCAACGAGAGTGGCCGAGCAGTATTGCTCTCTACCTGCCCCCTGAATTTCGTGACAAGTTTTCGGCGCGAGTAGGAAACGCCCACGGCGTGCAGTTCGTAGAGAAGTTCACCGGCGCGATGTTCGTGCCTTCGCCAGAGCTCAAGAGCGCCTTGTTAGATGTGGCGAAGCAGGACACCTTCGGCCCTGACTACTGGAAGGGTCGCGTGTTCGCAGTTGCGATCACGGAATCTGTGAATCTTATTTCGGAAGGTGTACAGATCGAGCCGCAAGGATGGTCTCTCGGAACCTCCGAGCCGAGTTCTGAGCCGGTGGGCGCATTTCCTCGCGCCGCGTCGGGTCCCGGATTCGACGAGTGGCGAAAGGATTTCGACCGAGTGAGCGTTTCAATGCGCTTTTTTGAAATGGAAGTTCCGACAGCGGTGTCAGATTTTCAGCAGTTCCTGCAATCGCACCCTAGTTTACGGTGGTCAGCTGATGAGATATACGTGAAGCCCTTGCGCCGAGTATTTGCGTCGGTCAACACAATCCGAATGCACCTGCGAACTATAGATGAGCTGTCGCTGTCGAGGTCTAGATACGTGTTCAGTTCTCGGGTTCACGGTAAGTCTCTTCTAGTGCTAATCACGGCTGCGGCACTGATTGGCATCCTGCTACCGTTGCTTATTCAAGCAAATGCCGTGCGACTGACTCCGATAGCTTCAACCTCAATTCTCTTTGCAGCGGTTATCTTCCTTACTGGGTCATTCATACAATTCGGACATGATGTTTTCAGGCCTCTCGAACCAGAACCAGCTCTGTACATGGCAGATCGTTGGCTGAGACCTCTAATAGGTGAGTTGAAGAATGACGAAGCCCAGTTAGAAACGCGCTCTCCGATTCGGACTGAGAGGATTGTGCAGCTCTTAGATTCTGGTCCGGTTAGTGCGTTGCCACCCGAGCTGCTGCGGGAGCTAAATAGATATCGTGCATTGGCAAAGTCTTATAACCACAACACCGAGCAACTCGACACAGTTGCATTGTCAATACTTGAGAGTTCGACGGAACTGGCACCGTTCAGAAGGCGGTATCAGGAGATTCCCAATGTTTCACACCCGATTTTCCATCCGGTCGATCTGGCAAACGCCGACCGTCTTGCAGAGTTAAGACGTGATCTTCAGGGAAGGCGTGAGGTTGTCCTAGGCGTGGAGAGCCAGTTCTCGTAGGGGTCTCGCGGTCAAATGGGACTGCTAGCCGCTCCACGAAACCACGAGGTTATGCTTTCAACCCTCGAAAACCTTCATAAATCGTTTGTCACTCGCGACGATGTGAAGAGTTGGATTCAAACGTGTTAGCGGCCACCAGAAAACGTAGTTTTTTGACCAACGGCCGGCGCCTGGCCCGATGGGGCCTTAGTGAAGTGCTGCAGCTTGAGTCGCAAGTAGTCCAGATAATTATCCGGCGCAGGATTGGCCAGCAGTTCTTCAATGACAGGTTGGAAGTAGGCGAGCGAGCGGATCGGCGACAGCGGAGGAAGGTCGGCAGGCCGGACAAGCCGGCGCAGAGATGCCAGCAGGAAGGCCGACTCGATCACGCGCAGGGACACACTCCGGTCATGGAGTTGACGAGCGTGCCTCCGATCCAGGGCGCTGGCGCGCAAAGGTGTCTCCGGAAGCCCCAAGTACAGGGTCAGAACTGCAGTGATGTAGTCGGCGGCATCGGGGTCAGGCAGCGAGGCATTCATTTCTTCCTCCTACGCGCGGCTGCTTCCCGTTCACTTTCCCGGACCCGGTAGCTGTCCCCCTCGATGACGGTAACGTCGGCGTGATGCAGCAGACGATCAAGAAGCGTGACAATGCAGGTAGCGTTGGGAAAGACCTCGTTCCATTCTTTGAAGGGTCGGTTCGTGGTCACAATCACTGGTTTGCGTTCATAGCGGCGGTTGATGACTTCGTAGAGTAGGTCCGCGGCTTTGTCATCGAAAGACAGATAGCCGACCTCGTCGATGCAGAGCAGGCCAACGTTGGCGTAGGTACGAAGTTTACGGCGACGACCTTCAGGTGTCTGACGCTGGAGCTCCTCCAGCAGTGCCGGCGCGGAACGAAACAGCACCGAAGAGCCCGCCAGCACCGCAGCGTGGCACAGATTCTGGGCGATCATGGTCTTGCCCAGCCCGTTACGACCAATGAGCACGAGATTGCGCGCCTCCGGAAGGAAGTCCAGGGTAAGAGCGCGCTCAATGATCTCGCGCTCGATCTTGGTCGGCCACGTCCATTCGTAGTCCGCCATGGGTTTAAAGCTCTTGATCCCGGATAGGTGTAGGCGCCGTTCCAAGCTACGGCGGGAGCGATCCTCGGCTTCGACCTGCGTCAGTTGTTCCAGGAGCATGTGCGGGGACCATCGCGACCTTGGTGGCGCGTGCCAGAAAGTCGTCCAAGTTAGCGGGCAGCGCCCGCAGGCCGATCTGTCGGAGTTGAGTAGCGAGATTATTTATCGGAATCGTCGTCGTCGTTGTGGCGAGCGAGGTCATCGTAGGTCTCCAGATCGTGCGGTTCAACATCAATGGCTTGCGCCTCGGGATGCCGGCTAAGATCGACCGCCACCGGTCCGGAGGAGGGTGTTGCCTGCTGGCGTTTGCGTAGCAGAAAGGCCACCGAAGAGGCGCGTGGGGTATCACGTTCCAGTGCTTCGCGAATCGCGCGGCGCAACGCCGAAGCACCATATAGGTCCAGCAACTTCAGCAGTTGAGCGGTTTGGCTGCCCGCTGATTCGCCGCGGGCAAAGGCCAGATCCAGCAGAGCTTCGCTTTCCGGGACCAGTTGGGCCAGTCGGCCGGTGGGAGTGGAGTGAAACGCCTTACGCTTGAGTTTGAGCAGCGCTTGTTGATGGGCTGGTTCCAGCACGGGTTGATGCCGGTCATAACTACGGCGATGGCGGGCGATTTCCTGGGTTCCATCCAGGATACGAACCGATGTATCGGAGGCGACCAGCGTGAGCGGACGTCCCACCGCCTCCGGCGGAATGGAGTAATCGTTGAGGTCGAAACGGACGTAGATGTCTTGGCGGAGCGAATGGGCTGGATCAAGTCAGTCGGAAACGGGTGTGTGGGCAACGGCAGCAACCGGGGTTGCTCTTCGGCAAAGGCTTGGGCCACGGTGCGCGTATCGTCACCCGGCCAAGGGCGCTGATGGGCAACTTGATCGCGCCACACCAGTGCCTGACGATTGCACTCTTCCAGAGTGGTAAAGGGCCGACCGGCCCAAAACGATTCGCGCACATAGCGAATGGCCCGCTCCACCCGGCCTTTCTGATTGCCAGCGCGTACCTGGCAGGGGCGCGCCGCGAAGTGATAGTGGGCGCACAACTCCATCAGTCGAGGGTGGAAGTGGATCTGATCGCCACGCCGCTCCAATACGGCGCTGCGCAGATTGTCGTAGAGAATGACCCGCGGCTGGCCCGACCAGGCCTGAAAGGCATGGACGTGGCCTCGCAAGAAGTTCTCCATGGTCTGATCGAAGAAGAACTCCAGATACAGCGCCCGCGAGTAGGACAAGGGTGATGACAAAGCAGGACAGACGTCGGCGAGCACGTCCGACCGACTGACTTCGCCGAAGTGTGCCCAATCGACCTGCGCTTGCTCGGCAGGAAACATATGCAGGCGCAGGAACGGTTCCGGTCGAGCTGGCCGAAGATTGGCCACGGCGCGTCGTAATTGACGGATGCTGCCCTGATAGCCGCGCTCGCGGATCATCTGGTAAATACGCGTGGCCCGCAGTTGCGGATACTGGTCCAACGTTTGCCGAAGGAAGGCCAAGTAGGCATCGGTTAGGCAGCCACGGAGAGCTTGCGCGCGGTGAAAGCGCTCGGACTCGATGGCACGAGCGGACGGCATCGGGATGAATGCCAAGTTCTCGGGCGCTGGTTCCGATCTTCCAATGCTCGGCGTAGAAGTAGCGACGAATCTGGGCACAGGTCTCCGAGCTAATCATCTGGGTTGCATCATCCTCACCTCGGGATTCTGGAGAAGGGATCGGTGAAACGGCCGCGGCCGACCGCAGTAGATACAGCAAAGGAATGGGGGTCGCTGGTTCTCCGGCCGTCTTTGCCCCGCCAGCGATGCTTGCCGCCGGGCGGCAAGAGCTGGGGCACTCACTTGAGCAGCAGTCCGGGCTAATCTCGCATCCCACGCTGGCATATTGCGCGGCACGGAGGCCGAAGCGGAAGCTTGATCCGTCACGCGTGCTAACAGCGCCCGGCGTCGTCGATACGCGCGCTGCCGGTCGCGATGGTCTGCTCGTCCTTCCGGGCTTTGCTGATGGCGACGGTTGGCAGAACGTCGCTGTTGCCGGCGAGACTCGGCCTGACAGGCCCGACTGCAATAACGTTGTCCCCGATCACAGCGGCGACAGATCCAGAACACCGTGTGGCAATCGCTGCCCCGGCAAACTCGCTGACGGAGAACAACTTCGCCATGACATGCCATCCTCGTTGCCAGGTGGGACTGGACAACGGCGACCAATCATGGCAGGGTAGGACCATTCTTGTGGATGGCTACCTGATGAAGGTTGTCAACCGGGGACCTCGTCGTTGCAAGCGGCGAGGTCCCACAGAACTTCCCACCTTCCAGGATGAAAATACACCCAGAAAACGCGGATGATGATTGACGGATGATGGGCGCCTGCGGCGCCGATGATGATGCTGGGTATCTCTTACTCCGGCAGATGGTCAAAAAACTACGTTTTCAGATGGCCGCCGACATCAAACGAGATCGCAGCTCATCGAGCAGTTAGCAAACGTCGAGGCTCGTCTACAACAGGTCATCTCCCAGTAGCGAATTCATTGCCCTTGTCTCTTCCAATCTTCAGGCGTACTAAAACCGTTTGCGTGGACTGAAAGTACACTCGTGCCGAGGGGCTTGAGGGCAAGCTGATTTACTGAAATCCTTGCCCGCAACGCCGGTTCCCCACGGTTCTTGGTCGCTGCCGTCAGACCGCCGCCGCGCCCGCCCGCACCACAGGCTCCGCACACGCCGGATCATCGTTTCCCGGTACCGTTCATGAATTCGAGGGCTTTCGCCCACCGGAACGGTATCCCGTTCCACTTCTCTGGGAACTTCGCCCTGACGAGCGGCGACGGATGAGCCGAGCTAAGCACCCGCAATTCCGGGTGTGTCTCCGTGATAAACGGCTCCGCCTTTGCCGCGTGTTTGCCGACCAAGACAACGGCACGCAGCATTGGTAGGAGGCCAATCAGTTCCTCCAAACATTTCAAGGCGTCGCGCAGTTCCTGCCCCGTCACCTTCCGTGTGCCGTTCCACCACGGGACGATGTTCCATGTGACCGTCAACTTGCGGTGGATTCCCGACCGTCGCATGAACTCGAACGTCGCTTCCGCCGTGGGGTCATCGTTGTTGCGGGAGATGAAACCGGAGCCCTGCCGCTTGCCGTCACCATCCGCCGTCATTGGGCCGGGTTTCTCGAAAAGAAACAGCACTTGGGCATGCACGCCACCGTCGAACGGGTCGAACTCCGGGACTTCGCCCAATCCACGCTGACGAAGTTTGGTCGCGAACGCCGTGAGAGGTCGCATGTGCGGCTGACGGAGCACGTCCCTGCGTCGTTCGCGAACTGCGGCATCGCGCATCGAGCGAGGATGGTCGTCGTTGTCCCACTTGTATGGCGTTGTTTCGTTTTCCTGCATAGTTATCGTTCTTCGGGGCTCTGCCATCCACATCGCTCACACTCCGACACGTACGGACGCCTCAGGTCTGGATTGAAACCGACCGTCATTGCGTAGGAACCGCACTCGGGACACCGTTCAGGAGCTCCGCTTTCAAATCGTAGTAAATATCCCCCGGCAGAGCCGGGGGCTTTAGGATGTGAGCCGCTCAAAGCGGCTGAGCGGGGTCGCTAACGCGGCCCCGACATTCTTGGCCACCTGAAGGTGGCCCCTTCAGCGCCACATGTTCAACTGATCCAGGCGCTTGTCCTCTTCCTCCTGCGTGCGGATGTACTCTCGGATCGATGTCTCGTCCCGCCCGACCGTCGACACAAAGTATCCCCGCGCCCAGAAACTCTGCCCTACAAAATTCTGTTTCCGCCCTCCGTACACTCGCGCCAGATGAATCGCACTCTTCCCTTTCATAAACCCAACCACCTGCGCCACCGCGTACTTCGGCGGGATCGATATCAACATGTGCACGTGGTCCGCCAGCAGATGCCCTTCCTCAATCCGGCTTTCCTTCTGCTCCGCCAGTTTGCGGAACACCTCTCCCAAATACTTCCGCAACTCCCCATACAACGCTTTCCGCCGGCCCTTTGGGATAAACACCACATGGTATTTGCACTCCCATTTCGAGTGGCTTAAGCTTTCATACTCGTCCATCCAGTTTCTCCTTTGCGTGTGCTTCGCGGCTCACGCCAGGAGTTTCTTGGATGGACTCCCGTATCTGTCAAACTTCGCGTGCCTCCCCGGCAGAGCCGGGGGAACTCCCATTTCATTAGGGCCGCGCCAAACGCCGCTACGACGTTGTGAGTAGCGTCGAGCACTAACGCGGCGTCGGAGCGTGTTGCCTCGCCTGTATGGGTAAGCCAATTTGCCAACTGCCACACCGATTTTGCGATTACCTTTAAGTGCCCTCGGACGTGCTCATTGCTTCCACCCTGAGCGATGGTGTTGGCAATAAGCTCAGACCAGCCGATAACATCTGCGCGTTTCGGGGACTCTTTCCCTGCAGGAACCATGTCGGGCTTCGACAAAAGTCGCACAAGCTGAATCAATGTTTCGCGGCACCGCATGCCGGCCGCCTGAAAGTCCTCGGCTTCTTCTGCGGTGTCATACGATTCGGCGGCTTGCTCCCACCTGCGCCACACAGGACGCAATCGGACACCTTGGGCAGCGTCCGGCGCACCACGTTGCATTGCCATTATCCGGGCGGTCACTCCGACGTGGAAGGACAGAGTGAAATCGAGACTTGGAAAATATGTCTGCGAGTAGAGATTAGTCGGGGACGTGATGACCCAGTACCTGTCTCGGTCGGTGTGCACATCCCAACAGTCGTAATCGCGGTCGAACAGGTGCTCGGTGCTCATCTTTTCGGCGTGCAGGACTTTTTCGTCACGTGCTTGCGAATGGACATAATCGCGGATTGCCCTTGCACTAGCCGGGTTTGAGAGAGAAAGACTACCCAAGATGTGCTTCGGAGGTGGAGGAGGAATCGTGCATTCTCCGCGCTTGGAATCACTCTTGTTGACGGAGGCACGTTTACGGGCTCGGCTCCTTTTCAGCGCAAAGCCGTCCTCGATATCGGATATGTTCTTTGGCATAGGAGCACTTTACGCCTGAGAACATCAGGCGGTAGCGTCCGCACATGGGGAGCAGTATAGCGGAGGGGGAACTCAGCGTAGTCCGCATCTGTCAAAATGAACCTTCACTCCAATGAACGCCGCCGCCACCCCTGAACGCAGCACCCCCTCCGAGCAAATCTCCGGGCCGATCGAGCGCGTCACGTTCCACAGCGACGAGAGCGGCTTCTGCGTGCTGCGCGTAAAGGTCAAAGGGCAGCGGGACGAAGTCACTGTCATCGGTTCGCTGCCCTCCGTGAGCGCCGGGGAGTGGCTGGTCGCCGAGGGCTGGTGGGTCAGGGATAAAGAGCACGGGCTGCAATTCAAAGCCATCACCATGGAGGCCGTGCCGCCGACCAGTGTCGAGGGGATTGAGCGGTACCTTAGCAGCGGCTTCGTCAAAGGTGTTGGCCCCGTCCTCGCCAAAAAGCTGGTCGAGCGGTTCGGAGCGGAAGTTTTGACCGTGATCGAGCACCGAGCGGCGGAACTGTTGTCCGTGGACGGCATCGGCCCCAAGCGCCGGGAACGGATTACGCGGGCATGGCAGGACGGGAAACGCATCCGGGAAATCATGCTGTTCCTCCATAGCCATGGGGTCAGCACGAGCAGGGCGGTGCGGATATTCAAGACCTACGGCGAGGAAGCCATTGAGAAGGTGCGGAACAACCCGTACATGCTGGCGAAGGACATCTACGGCATCGGCTTCGCCACCGCCGACCAGATCGCGCAGAAAGTCGGAATTCCTAAGGATTCGATCAACCGCGCCAAAGCGGGGATCGACCATGTCTTGCTCGAAGCCACCTCGGACGGACACTGTGCCTTGCCGTTGGAAAAGCTCAAGTCGTCAGCAGTAAAGCTGCTGGAGGTGGCGGATGACAGGGTGGAACAGGCGCTGTCACAGGCGCTGACCAGTGGCGCTCTCCTGCTGGAGGAAATTGAAGGCGAGTCGCTGATCTTCATGCCCCATCTCAGGAAGGCGGAAGAGGGGATCGCCGCACGGATCAAGCGACTGGCGGAAGGACAACCGCTCTATCCGCCCATCGACTTTGACAAGGCGGTCGCGTGGTGCGAGAAGCGGACGGGCAAAACGCTCGCGCCCAGCCAGCGCGAGGCGCTGCAGGCGGTGCTTGCCACACGGATGGTCGTGATCACGGGCGGCCCCGGCGTCGGCAAGACGACGCTCGTCAACTCCATCCTTATGATCCTGCGGGCAAAGAATGTGAAGTGCCTGCTGTGCGCTCCCACCGGACGGGCGGCGAAGCGGCTCACCGAAACCACGGGCATGGAGGCCAAGACGATCCATCGCTTGCTGGAGATTGACCCCGCTAACGGGCGGTTCAGCAAGAATGAATCCAATCCGCTTTCCTGCGGTCTGTTGGTCGTCGATGAGACCTCCATGGTGGACGTGCCGCTGATGCATTCGCTGTTGCGTGCGGTGCCGAACCACGCCGGACTGATTCTGGTCGGCGATGTGGATCAGCTTCCCTCCGTGGGTCCAGGCACAGTGCTTCGTGATTTGATCGAGAGCGGCGTGGTGCCGGTGGTGCGCCTGACGGAGGTGTTCCGGCAGGCGGCGGATAGCCAGATCATCACCACGGCGCACCGGATATGCCGGGGGCACATGCCAGACCTGAAGGGCACAGAGGCGAATTCCGACTTCTATTTCATTGAGCGGGACGAACCCGAAAAGATTGCCGCCACACTGATCACGGTAATGCAGGAGCGAATCCCGGAACGGTTTCACCTTGACCCGATCCGCGATGTTCAGGTGTTGTGCCCCATGAACCGAGGATCGCTCGGGGTGCGTGAACTGAACACGGCGCTACAGCAGGCGTTGAACCCGGCGCGGGCGGGAGAGCCCGTGGTCGAGCGCTTCGGATGGCGATTCCAGATGCGCGACAAGGTCATCCAGACGGAAAACGATTACGACAAGGACGTGTTCAACGGCGACATCGGAACAATCGAGCGCATCGACACCGTCGAGCATGAAGTCACCATCCGCTTCGACGAGCGGCAGGTGAAATACGACTACGGCGAACTGGACGAGATTGCGCTCGCGTATGCGGTCACCGTCCACAAGGCGCAGGGATCGGAATTCCCTGCGGTGGTGATCACGCTTGCCACGCAGCACTACATGCTGCTTCAGCGGAACTTGGTCTATACGGGAATCACGAGGGCGAAGCGGCTGCTGGTGCTGATCGGGCAGCGGAAGGCATTGGGCATCGCGGTTCGCAACGACCGGACCCAGAGGCGGCACTCGGGTCTAGCGGCGAGTTTGAGGAGCGATGCGACCGGGCCGTTCAGGCTGTCGCCCGTGTCGAGCAGCACGCAGTGAAGCGCCGGCCCGCTATAAGTGATTCTTCTGCTCCGCGTAGCTGGCGGCATGCCGCTTGAGCACGAGAAGTTCGGTTCTGCGTTCCCGTACCCGGTAGCGGCGAAGCAAGAAGCCAAGGCACAGAAGGATGGGTGCGGCCACAAGCACGGAAATCATCGGGAACCTCAGGGACAGATTGGGGGGCTGGACTGGCTGAAGTAGTAGACCCCGTTCCGGGTCTCCCGTCAAGCCGGAGTGCGCGGTGGCGAGGTGTTGAACGCCACATGCCACGGAGCCACTGCTTTAGAGATATACCGACAATTCCGACAGCCCAAGCCTCCGCATGATTTCCGGGTACCGGGCGCAAAGCCGCCAGTAGTTTCGCCGAGCCCTCGCAGGCGAACATTTGGGATTAACCAACGGGTACTTGGCGACCATTAGCCATCGGTGGATTTTCAGTTCCAACAGTCGCTCTCGGATTATTGGGCGTGCGTGCATGTGTGTGCTCCTCCGAAGGGACGTTCCGACTTGGTCGGTCCTCAGCGTTTTTCCATTTTTGTTGGCATTCTTGAAGCCCTCAGATCACAGATCGTGGACGAGAAGGCTGTGATTTGGGCTCTTAAATAAGGGGTTTGGAAGTCCGGGAAATGTTCCGCAATGTTCTTCGAAGGGACTCACGCGAGGGTCTGGTAGTGTGTGAAGGCGATGCCTTGCCGCTGGGAGCATCAGCTACAATCCGCATTTATGGCAAAGCAGTGTACCGCCGCCTTACTCCATCATCAAACCACTCTACTCTATCAAAATGTAGAGAGATGATAGATGAGTGAGTTGATAGAGTGATAGGGTAGAAAGAGAATGATATATATATATCATTAAAACTATAGTAGTACTCTATCATCTCTATCTTCTCTCATCCCTCTCAACATTGATAGAGTGAGACCGGACCTACATGACATCCCCAATGTTGGGAGTGACTGACGGCCCTGCACCCAGACGGGATGACGGGAGCGACCAGTACCACTCCCCGCCCTGCCTGGATGCCCGGATGTCGAGGTCCTTTTTGACGCGCCACAGGGTGGCGCTGCTAATGCCCGACCGCTTGGCCTCCTCGATGAGTCCATCGTCCCCGCTGGACTGCGCTGCCCCATTCTCCAATTTCATGGTCAGGAACGCCTTCGCCAAAGTCGTGGCACCGCCTTCCCGTTTTTCCCGTCCACGTTCTCGCTGCTGGTCCAGCAGTTCGTCGGCGTTCGCATCCATCACGCCATCCCACACTATGTGTGGAACGCTGCTTGTCTCGCCGTCAATGACCAAGTCCTTGCCCTCAATGTGGTAGGTCATGCCGGAGCGTTTTTTAGCCAGGTTGCCTTTGACGAGCGCCATGCGGATGGTCTGGGGATCGTCCGGGTCCTTGCTGATCTCCCACACTGCCCGAGCCGCCCCGCCGACGCTGACCGAGCCCAGCACCTTGCCCAAGGCGTCGGTGTCCGACCGCTTGGAATGGTGGATTAGTCCCACTATAGTCAGGTCGGTGTCCCTGCACAGTGCGGTCATCTTGTCCAGCACGGGCCTAATCTCCTTGGACTTGTTGTCGTCGGCAGCGCCCCAGTAACTGGACATCGGGTCCAGCACCAGCAGAGCGACTTCAGGGTTGGCCTCGATGCTTTGCCGGATGATGGGCAGGTCTTTGTCTACACTGAGGGTCCGCTGGACTTTGCGCTTCTCGCCGACTTCTTTGTTGTCTCGCTGTCGGCGCAGCCGCTCCATCGCCTCGGTGTACAGCGGGAACACGACCTTGGTAAGGTCAGCTCCCGCCGCCATGAGCCTGGGCACCAATGTGTCCTGAGGATCGTCCTCAGACGCGGCATAGATGACTACACGAGGCCCCAGTGTGTTTTTCGACCCGTCGGGGAAATCAGTGCCCCGGGTGATGCGGGCTGTGAGGTCCAGCAGGGACAAGGATTTTCCGTTGTCCGGCTTGCCCGTCCACAGGGTCAGCTTGCCCATGGGAATCTTGTCTTCCCAGAGCCACCGCAAGCGCTTCGGGATTACTTGATCCGCGGTGATCCCGATCATCCTGGATGTGGTGCTGTCGGCGTCGATCTGCCCGATGAGGATGCGCCGGGCCCTTGGCTTCCCGGGGGGGACGACTTGTGCCATTGCTGCGGCTCCTTGGGCGATGAACTTCGGCAGCGGCACCGGCTCGTCGTCGCTGAACTCGAACCCCATGGATGCCATCAGCTCATCCAGCGGCAACTCTTCATCTTCCCAGATGACAGCCGGGTAGGGATCATTTGTCTGGTGAAGGAATTTGAGCAGCTGCCCGATGCCCATCTCGCTCGTCGGGCACCCTTGGGCGAAGCACGACCACCCCAATGACGAGCCGTCCCAGTAGAACGCCGTCTCCTTGCTGTGGCGGTGGCGCTTGCCGACACCGGGGCACGCCGTGGGCACATGCCACACACCATCCTTCACATGGTCGATGGAAATGCCAAAGTGCTCCATCAGGTCGTCGAAGTCGAAGTCCTCGGACACCAGCTTGGCTGACGCCGGACCCGTTCCTTTCTTAGACGGCTTGCTGTGTTCCTCCACCCACTCGACGAGCCAGGCGGGCATAATCGCCGGGGCCTTGTCTTGCAAAGTTTCATAGTAGTTGCCGCTGGGATGCAGGCTGCCCGCCCCCACCAGGTACTTGTTGTGGCAGCGGAAGCTGAACCACTCATGGTGGTGGTGGGGCTTGATCTCGGGGCACAGGTTGCAGACTCGGAGTTTCTGCGGCTCTTGGTTGGCGCAGTAGCACGGCTCCGCCAGGCTGACACTGCGGTTGCGCAGCGCCCGGCTGCGGTCATCCATCTTGAAGATAAAGTGGTTGTACCCGCCGCCGGACTTTTGCTCGCGGGTCTTCGGCCTCGTTTGCCCCGTGTCGGCGCACGCCTGTTCCATGCCGCCGACGATGTCGAACTCCAGGAAGCCGAACTCGCCGTCGGCCAGCAACGCCACATTGAAGTCCGGGTTGTCAGTGTTCCACTGCTCCACTTTGTTGCTGTCGGTGGTCGCTTCCTCCAGGAACGCCATCCCGGACGGCGGCTCCTTGACTTTTGGTAACAACGGGAAGACCGGGATGCCCAGGGCAATGAATGGCGCTGCAATGTCCTTGAAACTCACTTTGCCCCCTTGGGCTTGCGCCCCTGGACTCGCCGGATTCCGGCCTTGCGGGTGTAGTAGCCGAGCAACTTGGGGTCTATGCCGAACCGCTCCGCCATCTGCGTGTAGCTGACCTCGGGGTGGTTCAGCGCGTACTGTACGATTTGGTCGCGCAGCGCCTTGCGCTCGGCAAGGTACTGCGGCCACTCTTCAATTGATAGGTTCTTCATGCTAGCAGTCCGTGGTGTAAGTCTGGATGCGTAAGCAGAAAATAGTGAAATATCCACAGGCATGGTTCGTAAAATGGGCGTATGGCGATGGGCACGCGCAAGCAGCGGGAGAAGCAAGAAGACATCTGGATAGCGCAGGCGGAGCTAGCCTCGGCTCCGGGGCATCCGTTCTATCAGCGCTTGAACGAGTTGCTGGAGGCGAACCAGTTTGATGAGTTTGTCGAAGGCCGGTGCGCGAAGTTCTATGCGGCCAAGTACGGGCGGCCGTCGCTGACGCCGGGCATCTACTTCCGCTCGCTGCTGATCGGGTACTTCGAGGGCATCGCGGCCGAGCGCGGCATTGCTTGGCGGTTGGCGGACTCGTTGGCATTGCGGCGGTTTGTGGGCATTTCGCTGGACGAGAAAACGCCGGACCACTCGACGATTTCGCGCACTCGGCGGCTGATCGATCTGGAGACGCATGGCGAAGTATTCGCGTGGGCCCTGGCGGTGCTGGCGGATCGCGGGTTGTTGAAGGGCAAGCGGATCGCGATCGATGCGACGACGCTGGAGGCCAACGCGGCCATGCGCTCGATTGTGCGGCGCGACACGGGCGAAAGTTACGAGGAGTTTCTGGTCGGGCTTGCAAAAGCATCCGGGATCGAGACGCCGACGCGCGAAGACTTGGCGCGGCTGGACCGCAAGCGTAAGAAGCGCATGTCCAACCAAGAGTGGAAGAGTCCCTCGGATCAGGACGCGCGGATTGCCAAGATGAAGGATGGGCGCACCCATCTGGCGCACAAGGCCGAACACGCCGTCGATCTGGACACGGGCGCGGTGGTGGCGGTCACGTTGCAAGGTGCTGACCAGGGCGACACGACGACGCTCGACGAGACGCTGAGCGAGGCCGGAATGGCGGTGGCGGAGTTAGTCGGACGCGAGGCGGAGCTGCGGTCTGAGGAGAAGCCGACCGTCAACGTCAATGGGATCGAAGAGCTGGTCGCCGACAAAGGCTACCACAGCGGCGCGCTGGTCCAGCGCGTCAAGAGTTACGAAGTGCGCAGCTACATTCCGGAGAAGAAGCAGAAAGGTCGGCGCCACTGGCAGGGCAAGAGAGAAGAGCAACAGGCGGTGTACGAGAATCGGCGGCGGGTGCGAGGCGAGTACGGCAAGGGCTTACTGAGGCGGCGTGGTGAGTTGGTGGAACGTAGCTTCGCGCATTGCTATGAGACCGGCGGCATGCGGCGCACGTATCTGCGGAGACACGAGAACATCCTGAAGCGGCAACTGATCCACGTGGGAGCCTTCAACCTGAGCCTGATCCTGCGCAAACTGCTGGGGGCCGGCACGCCGCGGGAGTGGAGAAACCGTGGTGGCCTGCTTCTTTTGCTTTATTTGCTGCTTACCCGCCGGGAAAATAGGAATTGGCTGTACCAGAGACGAATTTCAAGCTGTCGCGCGAAAGACGTCCCGCCGCGGCTGAGCCGAACACGCCGCTGGCCGTGCCGGAAATCAGCTACTTACACCACGGACTGCTAGCGGTTTCGGTAGTTCGTTTTTTTGCCGTTCATTGTCGATTCGTTCCGCATAACTAAAAATCCCCAGTTTTGCTGGGGATTTGTGGGGCTGCTTCCATGCGCTAGTCGCCCATGTCGTAACACATGACCGGCTCCACCTCCGTGTAGCCGGCCAGCAGTACATGGTTCTGCGCTCGGTCCTCCTCAGTCTCGTGCATCCGGGACGAAAACAGGTTCCAGCCCATGCACAGACGCCGAAGTAGCGAAAACATTCAAAGGTTTTTGTGACTTCGGGCCCCAGGGTAGAGGTGATTTTATGCATACTGACGAACCACGGTGGATCCCCGGAAACGGGCGCAGAATAGTCAGCCCCTGGCGCATCGCCACGCCCGCGCCCAAACCCCCAACCAAGAAATCCCCCATCCCCCGGACTGCGGAACACCTTGACACATGTGAATGCCTGGAGTGCTTCCTCACTGGACGCTATGTGCCCGAATTGCGGATCGGGCCTGAATCGGAGGCTGAGCTGGCGAAGTTCGAGGCGTCGTTGGCGTCGGAGAATCTATGAAGATACAGATCAAGCGAGCGAGCCAGCAGTAGCGCCACCCGGCTACGGAACGGAACTACTATTCACGCAGTAGGTGTCAGCCTGTCGGCGGTAGTATGGCGGTGCTACCCCGCTAACGCCCCATTAGCATTCAATCGTTCGGCCCGTACCCCTTCACCCAGATGCGCAAAGTGGCACCGATGCCACCGACACCCACGTCAGGGTTGAAGTCGGTTGGAAATTCCAATCGCGTGGACAGCAGCACTTCGCTCATCTTCTTCCGTTTCTTCCCCATCGAATACTGCACCGACATCACATACGCGAGCACCTTGTACAAGTCCCTGATGAATGGGTGGTCGTCGTACGACATGACCCAATTGCTCTTGCCCGTAAGGGCATCACGCAACCGAACGTGATCCGCATCAGACCATTTGAAGTTGTATAGCTGATTTCCAGCCTGATAGTACTGCGGATCAAGGAACATAAGGGTATTCGCCCCGGCGGCCAACGGGATCACGCTGGCGAAATCTGCGTTGAGAACTTTCGTCCGCCCGGCCAAGAGCCGTCGAGCGTCATGCAATTCCTCCACTTTTATCTTGGCATTCCATCGGCTGTCGATCTTGCCTACGGAAGTCTGGTTCTTTCCACCCAGAGGACGCAATCCCATTCCGCCGTACGAAGTACGATTCAGGTACAGAGCGCGAAACGCCCGTCCGAACCGATCCGTGGGCTGACTCTCTTTGATCTCGTTAAACAGAGCTACGGTCGGGCATGTCTTCAGGATTTGATCCTCTAACTCCTTAAACTCGGAGTCAGGTGCGTTGGCGACCAAGTCCCAAAATGCGGACACGCCAACATCGAGATCGTTGAGGATAAGCTTGATGTCGGGATAGCGGGCCGCCATCGCCAGCGCGACTGAACCGCCGCCGACGAACGGATCGATGTAAATGGAGAACCCTGAGCACCGAAACAGGGTGGGCAGGATGAATTTCTTGTACCTGTCCTTGCCACCGGGATATCTGAATAGCGACATAGATAATAGAGAACGAAGGTTTGGACAAACGCTTACATCACTGTGGTAATCCGGAAAGAAGGGCGGGTGGGCGTCAATCATCACAACGTCATCCGCGTCGGCATTTAGCGCCGATTGGGAATCGGGGCAGTCGTGGTCGTCGCCTCCAGCGCACTCGTGCAACTCGGCTGTTTGCTCGATGTCCGGTTCGCCACCAGCATCGTATGCCTCCAGGGAGTAGTAAGCCATCACAGCGGGTACCGCCATGTACTCGCCACTAGTAGCCGCCCTCTCCATCCTTGTTACACTGCCTCACGCTCAATGTGCTGGGCAATCTCCTCGATGATGCCCTGCACGGTGTGCTCCTCGGCCTGGGTGGGTATCCTGTCACCCGTGGGAAACCAGCTCATGCTAAGTCCACCGTCCTGGTGGACGATGTAAATAGTGGCGAACCAAGTCCAGCCGTCCGGCGGATCAAAGGGCTCCGTGGCGTGGGCGGTACAATTGCCTTCGGCGTCTTGGGTGACTTCCCAGCCAGGTTTGGGGAGTACCTTCCAGCGACTAAAATCATCACTGAAAAGCACCGCCCACACCAGTTCATCGACGGGCGTCCAGTTGGTAGATGATGCGTTTGCTGCCATTTTCAAGTCTCCTTGTAGTTACTCAGCCTTCATGAGCCGCTGTACTTCAGCCTCGGCTTCTTCTTGCGTGTCATAAAAGCCCAGTGCCCCGGCCCCGGGCTTCTGCGGGTCTTCCCAAATACCCCAGTCAGCCTCGGGGATGTGCTTGATGAAATACCTTATGCGGGGCTCGGGCTCGGGCGTCGGCGATTCCACCGGCACCTTGGCCACGGGCAAGTACGCCTTGAGATCGTCCTTGATGAGGTACTTCGCGCCAAGGCTCTCCAGCAGCGCAACCGCCTCGGCAACGAACTTCGCCCAGTCAATCGCATCAGCCCGCTTGTCGTGGTTCCACTTGCCGACCTTGAAGAAATCGACGAACTTGTGGGTACGCCGGATGATCTCCAGAGTTTCCGCCGGATCGATCACGGGCTCCAGGCTCACGAATGTCGGCACACCCTTGTGGTGGAACTTCTTGAGCGTGGCAATCCGGTCGTCGGGCAGCGCGGCACCTGGCTCCCATTCCGCAGACTTCACGGGATCAAGGAATGTCAGCGTGCTGCCGAAGGCATCGTCCTTGGTCATGAGGTCCAAGTCACGCAAAGCCCTGGAGCCGCCCTTGGTCAAAATATGGACGCTGTGGCCATAATGATGGAGGATGTGGAGCGCGTACCGGGTGATTTGTTCCGCTTCGTCAAACTTGCAGTACGGGTCCGTGGTGAAGCACAGCAGAATAGGATCACCCGGCTTGAACTCTGCGGCTTCCTTTTTGAGCCGCTCCAGGAAGTCTCCGGCCCGGAGTTGGGGGACAGAAAACATGTTGCGAGTCTTTTGGGTCGCCGAAGGCGCATAGCAATAGGAGCATTTGTGGTCGCAACCCCGGTACAAATTGCACGCCAGTGCAGCGTACTCCCGCGCCCGCCCAGCGGGCGTGTAGATAACATGGCTGGAGTCACGCTCCCCTGCGGGCGGCGGCAGTTGCCGCAATTCCCCGGCGCGCTCAAGCGCCGGGAGATCATCCTGGTTCCCGGCCACGGGCGGCGTGTCCGGCGGTACTTCGGCAACCGGCGCTCCGATGCCAGCGACCGACTCCCTGGTCGCCTTGGACACACGGGTCTTGCTGGAGCGTGCACGCTTCTTCGTGGGTTGCTTGCTGTCCCGCGTGCCGAGTGTTGCATTGTCTTTGACCAGCCCCTTGAGAAACGTGAGGGCGTCTTCCTTCTGGTTCTGCTCGTAGGTGGCGATAATGTTTTCGTGCCCCCCCCGCCCCTTGCCCGCCAACTGACACACATACCAACTGCTGTCGCTGCTGCCTTGGTACATGTAGTAACTGCCCTTGGGAAACGGTGGCTCAAGCTTAGGAAATAGTGCCCGGTACTGCCCGATGAGCCTGCTTGATTGCGCATGCGGCATGCGCTTCAGATACCCCTTGATGAACTCCTCGCTCACCACATTCAGTGTGGGCTCGGGCTCATCGGCCGGCGCTGGAGCGGAAGCCGACGTTTCCGTGGGCCCACCGTTGGCTCCGTTACCAGCATCGCCAGCCTTAGGCTCGTCCACCAGCTTCTCCTGCAAGGAGTCCATTACGTCGTAGGCGTCATGCGCCTGGCACGGCGTCTCCAGCCGGGTCTCCTGCTTCATCTTCTGTTCGATCTTCAGGAAGCGATTGATAAGCGAGGTGACCACGCGGCGCATGGGCTCGGGAACGTCCTCGCCGCAGGAGGCCAGCGTGTTCGCCAGTTCTTGCCGGCCCACGGTGACCAGATCGATCAGCAGGACGGTGGTTTCCAGATCGCCGAACGGCACCTTGGACGGCGGTGCAATGCCGATGGCAGCCTTCAGGGCCGCAATCTCGGGCTTGGCATCCTCGCCCGCTTCCACCTTGGCGATCACGTCATTGGCGCAGTCGGCTACGAAGCGGTAGCGGTCGTTGTCGCTGAAGGAGCCGGACTCTTCTTCATCGCCTTCTTCGCCCTGCTCTTGATCGCTGGGTTGTTCCTGCGGATCGGGCTTGGACGCGCCATCCTTCTCATCGGCGTTCTCGGCCTCTGCACGCTCGACTTCGCCCTTGATGCCGATCAGCTTGTAAACCGCCTGCTTGGAGCGGTTCAGGCGTTCCTTGCAGAACGCCTTGAAACTGCTGCAACCAGCCACCGTGACCGAACCACGGACATGCGAAGTGAAGTAGTTGCGGACGGCAATGACTTCGTCCTTGAGGTCTGCCAACTTGACGCACCAGACAGTGAGCTGCTTGTCTGCTGTCGTGAACGCGTTGATGAGATCGGCAGCCTGCTTCTCCATCTCGGCGTGCGCCTTGCGCTGCTCGGGGCTCAACTCTTGGCCCCCCTTGGGGGTCAACTTGGTTGACTCTCCCTTATGCTTTCTTGCCATTGTGATGGCCTCCTATCCTCGAATCCCTAGTTTGGCTAGCGCAGGCTTTGCGCTGTTTGCACTGGGGCTCATCCCGGTACGCTCCCACTATGCAGAGTCACGTGCCGGTGTTGGTAGGTAATGTCGAGGGTAAATATGGCATCGACTTTTCCGTTGTGACTTCCGGGAAAGCAGGATGCTCTTTTCCCCTCACATCGAGTATGTCGCGACCGCATGAGACTCGGTAGGTAATGATCCATGCAAATTGAGCAGCGACATTTCCGGTTGGACTCTTCGTGTCAACCGAGAGCATGCTGTAAAATGCCCGGATAATTAGACCTTACGGGGCGGGTGGCGGTGGTTCGCTGAGCCGATAGCGTGTACGCGAGGAACCGCAGGAACCGCCGATCACCGGGGAAGCATTTGTTAAGTGCCGAGAAAGGCATTCTCTATGACCATTGAGCAGGAGATCGCCGCCAGATTTCTTCTGGGCGAAAGGAGGTACGACCACCGTGAGTTCTTGATGGAACTTGGGAGGGTGGGCCTAAAGTTCATCCGTGACAAGGTTGACCCGGATGATCAGAAGCGCTTTGCAGAAGCGTTTGACGGGCTTGTGGGACTGGGATGTCGACCAGAGACGTTGGCCGGCACTCTTTACTGCTTTTGCAAGTCATACGTAGGGTTGGAATTGTCTTCCCCACCACATGGGATGTCGATCTCCTTTCCATCAAAGCAGGACATCAAGAAGTATCGAGACGCGTTAGAGGCCGCGGCAAGGATTATCGGGCGACTCGACGAGTATGGCATCATGGCTGTTTTGGCAAAGCATGCAGAATGCGGCGATACCCCCAATGGGCGGGATAACGTCGTAAATGTGTTGCATTGGTACGCCAACTTGCTTCCAACATGGTGGGCTCCCCGTAAGGACATCGTACGGAGTTATGCACCGATTGCTTGCTGCATGTACCCCAAGATTGCCACCGGACAATACCAGTTTCCACTTGTCGCCATCTTGCTCGAATGTTTTGGCTACAAACCTGACCCTAAGCGACAGCAGAAGTCGGGACATCGGCCTGAGGGATATGATTCCAGCGATCAGTCACTGGAAAGGAATTTCCGGAACTTCAAGAAGGCCTATCCGACCTTCTGTGAGCAGTTAGAGTTTGACTTGGTTGATGATCATGACCTGGAAGAGAGACAACGCGAGGAGGCATTCGATCATTGGGTTGGTGAACATGACCTTCCTATTGAGGTCTTCGACAAACTGCGTCCAAACCCCTTTGACTGGAAGGCAGTATTTCCCTACCCGAACCGGAAGAGTCGAAAACCCAAACGCCGGTAGTCTTTTCCCTACAAAGTTCCCCCCTCTTTCAGCAGCGGACATTACCTATTTAAATCCCTTCTCCCAGGTGATGATCGTGGCTGAACGTGAATTCTCTCGGCCACAAATCGGATGCGGCCTCGCCCACGGGGCGTGGAGATGCGGGCGATAACTCCGGCATGGAGCGTTTTCCCGCGTTGCATCTCGGGACAACATCCGGTAAGGTGCCCGATGCGACACCAGTGAAGCGGAGAGGCAAGAGCATGTCCCGCAGAACTGGTCAGAATGGTCACATCGAGAAGAGTGGGAGGTGGTGGGTTGTTCGTTGGTGGATGGATGTTCCGGGTCAAGAGGACCGAGCCCACAAGCGAGCGAAAATATGCCCAATTGCAGGACCAGGAAAGTTAACGCAATCTGAACGTACCCGCCGTGCCGGTGAAATCATCGCCAAAAGCGGTGCCGACACGGTCGAGCATTTCGACAAAGTTGTCAATCAACAGACCGTTACAACGTTCAAGCTGCAAGCAGAATTCTGGCTTCAGAAGTTACGAACGAGGAAGCGGCGGCCTGTTGCCCCAGGAACGATAGAGGAGTGGGAGCGGACCTTGAAAAACTGGCTAACTCCAAATATCGGGGATCACCCCCTATCCGAGGTCAACAATGGGGTATTAAAGGCTGTCGTTGCGACTATGTCCAAAGCGGGGCTGTCTGCGAAGACGATTAACACGTATACGCAAGTCGTTAAGATGGTGGTGGCATCTGCCGTGGATGAAGAAGGAGAGCAGCTCTACCCCCGCAAGTGGAATCATGACTTCGCCGATATGCCGGTTGTCGAGAAGTCGAAGCAGAACACGCCTTCGTTCTCTTCCGACGTAATGACGGGCCTGGCACGCTGGCGGCAACCACGGGAGCGCAACGTCTTCATTGTGGCTGGAGCAGGGGGGCTGCGAATCGGGGAGGCGCTCGGCATTGAAATCGACAAGCACCTCTCTTCTGATTTTGCGACCATCAGCATCAGGCAAAAGGCTCGGCACTGCAAGGTGGAACAGCGGCTCAAGACTGCCAGTGCGGTTCGGCAGGTGGACCTCGATCCCGAGGTCGCCAAGCTGCTCAAGGATTTTGTTGGCGAGCGCACCAAAGGATTTCTGTTCCGCACTCGGACTGGAAAACCACTGTCCTCGTCGAACATCATCCGTCGCCACCTCCATCCGGCGCTGAAGGAGCTTGGGTATTTGAATCCGCACACCGGAACGCACAAAGCCGGGAATCACGCTTTTCGGCGCTTCCGGAACACGTACCTGCGGAACCAAACTCAATGCCCAGAAGGGCTCCGCAATTTTTGGATGGGGCACGCCGGAGACTCCATGGACGACCTTTACGACAAGGTTAAAGACGACGTGGCACTGCGCAGGGAGTGGGCTGAAAAGTGCGGTTTTGGCTTCGAGCTGCCCTCAGTTGTACCGAATGTACCGAAAAAGACAGCAAAACCGAGAGCAGAAAGAGCAGCGTAAGTGATTGAAAAGGCGAGAGAAAGAATGGTCGGGGAGAGAGGATTTGAACCTCCGACCCCCTGGTCCCGAACCAGGTGCTCTACCAGGCTGAGCCACTCCCCGACATCAGGTTAGTCCCCTGTTATTGAGTAGTTTACATTGCACCCAGCGATAGAGCAACCGACAGTCTTCTCTTCTCCAACACCGACTCAGAATGTGGATGACACCAAGCTGTATCGGACGACCGAAACCAATGTGGCTGCTTTACAACCTGGATATAGCAGGTTCCCGAATACATCAAACTTCTGCTGCCTCCCGGACAAAGGAGGGGCTCTCCCCTGCAGATGGGGAGAGTGTCGCCTTATCGGAGCGGAGCACAGGTAATGAGGCCGATGGGCGGCGGTTGGGATGCCGCGCAGTTGCAGAAGGAACAAGTCCGTCCCAGCCGATTCAAGCCGTCCGGCCATGACCGGAGCAGGCACAAAAAGGACGGGAATCAGTTCAACCACCTATCTGAGGTCTTCCCGCCTGGAACGTATAATGCGGTCGTGCAAAAGCTTCTTGTTTTTCTTGCTGCCGTAGTCGTGTTGCCGATTGTGCTTCTCTTTGCATTCTCAGCAACGCCAGTCGTAGACGTGCAACCTGCCGCTCCAACCCTCGGCCAAGCCACGCCGATTGCCGTGCATGTGCACGATCGGCACGGCGTCCGTAAGGTCACCGCGTTCCTCGAGCAGAATGGCACCCGCTATGGCGTGTGGGAGATGGCGGAGAAAACGCGCGTTCCAGACAGCACCTGGAATTTTGTCGCGGGCGCCAAGAGCACGCCGCAGCTCCAGGACGGCAAGGCCAAATTGGTCTTGGAAGCAACATCGAACGATCTACTTCGAAGGACCGCGCGCTCGGAGCGCGAGATGACAGTGGTCACGCATCCGCCCACGGTTAGCGTTGATTCCGAGGAGCACTATCTTTACTTGGGGATGGCGGATCTGGCGACCTTCAACATCGCGGGTAGCTGGACCACGGCAGGCGTGCGGGTGGGCGACCAGAGCTTCCGCGCCTGGCCTATGCCCAACGGCAAGCCGGGTTTCTTCTCGATCTTTGCTTACGCCTGGAATGCGCCGGCCGGGACCGTCCCGGTGGTATTTGCCGCCAATGGCGCCGGAAACGATGTGACCAGCCCCATCGAGTTCCAGTTCCCGAAGAAGGAGCAACCGAAATACACGGTGCATGACTTGCAGCTAAGCGACCAGTTCATCCAGAAGGTGATTAACGAACTGGACCCGAATGGCCCGGGGGATCCGGTGGCGCGCTTCGTCAAAATCAACAACGAAATGCGGCGCGCCAATAACCAGACTCTTTCCGAGCTGCGCTTCAAGACCGCGGACAAATTTCTGTGGTCGCAGCCCTTTGCGAGGCAGTCGCATTCGCAAGCGGAATCGTCCTTCGCCGACCTGCGGAACTACATCTACAAGGGGCAAAAGATCGATCAGCAGGTGCATCTGGGCTACGATCTCGCGGGCACGCAGCATATGGGCGTCGAGGCATCCAACGACGGCCGGGTGGTCTACGCGGCCCCGCTCGGCATCTACGGCAACTGCATCGTAGTGGATCACGGCTACGGCCTGCAGACCCTCTATGGCCACCTCAGCCGCATCGACGTGCACGAAGGCGACATGGTGAAGCAGGGGCAGATCATGGGCCTGAGCGGCCAAACCGGTATGGCGGGTGGCGACCATATTCACTTCGGCATGCAGTTGGACGGCGTCCAGATTGATCCCAAAGAGTGGTGGGACAGCCACTGGATCAAGGACCACATCGCCAAACGCGTGGAGTTGGCCGGCTTCGGAAGCTGACCCGCGGCCCTAGTAGATTGCGCCGAGAGGGCGCTCCGTCGAAAAGCGTAGCGCCGGCCTCCAGGCCGGCTGTCCTGGCGGCGTCCACGCCGGCAGAAATGATCGCGGGCCGGAGGCCCCCGCGACAGCCGGCCTGGAGGCCGGCGCTACCAGTAGGCGGCTTTTCATCCTCATTCGGTGGGCCGCAGGCACCATGTGTCACTCGGAATGACAAATCCACGGGTGTAAACTCATGTGCCCGAACGACGCACCTAGAACTGCGCCGCACGAGGCCGCCAGCCCCCCGGCGCGCACCTGTCTTCACCTTCCCGATCTGTTCCCTACCAATTAACCTAGCCAAGTCCCCGCAAGGGCATCCGTTGCTGTACAATTTTGCGTCTTGAAGTAAGTAGCTTTTATTAGCGTGCTATCACCTATTAACCGTTCCGACACCTCGCAATAGGAGGAATTTCAAAATGAAAGCTTCGATTTGTAGTCGTATCACGGTGGTGCTGCTGGCGCCGGCTATGGTTTTTCTGTTTTGCAGCGCACTGGCGGCGCAGGACAATGCCCCGAATCCGAAGGTCGAACTCTTTACCGGCTACTCGTACTGGAACCCCGGCGGACAATTGAACGGCGTGAATGCCAAAGATATTTTCGGGGGATTCGGGGTGAGCGGTACTTATAATTTCACCAAGTATCTGGGCGCGACCGCGGACTTCGGCGGCCATTTTGGGGGCACAGGTTTGAACCGTGCCGACGCGTTCACCTTCTTGTTCGGCCCCAAGCTGACGTTGCCCGGCGCCGAACACTTCCGTCCCTTCCTTGAAGGTCTGGTTGGAGTGGTAAAGCTGGACCCCTCGCAAATTGCTCCGGACAAGACCACCTTCGGGGCGGCTGCGGGAGGCGGCATTGACCTGCCTTTTACCAACCATTTCGCGGTGCGGCTGATTCAAGCCGACTACATTTACCAAAACTATGGAAGGGATAAGATCACCCCGGGCAGCGGCCGCTGGAACAGCGCCCGCATCCAGGGCGGCGTGGTGTTCCTGTTTGGCGGCGAAAAACCGCTGCCGCCTCCGACCGCGGCCTGCAGCGTGGAGCCGACCGCGGTGAATGCCGGCGAACCGGTCACGGCAAATATCAGCGCGCAGGGTTTCAATTCGAAGCACACCGTCACCTACAAGTGGCAGAGCACCGGCGGCAAGCTGACCGAAAGCGGCGCGACCGCTTCGATCGACACCGCCGGCCTGACGCCCGGCTCCTACACGGTGACGGCCAACGCAACCGATCCCCAGATCAAGAAGAACAACAGCGCCGAGTGCCGCGCGGACTTCACCATCAACCAACCGCCGCCACCGCCGCAGCATCCGCCGACCATTTCCTGCTCCCCGAATCCGGCCGAGGTCAAATCGGGCGATCCGTCCACCATCACCTGTGAAGCGGCCAGCCCGGATAATCGTCCGCTCACCACCGATTGCACAACGAGCGCGGGGCACATCTCCGGCAGCGGCACCTCCTATACCCTGGACACCGCTGGCGCGCCGGCCGGCCCGATTTCGGTCAACTGCACCACCACCGACGACCGCGGTCTCAACGCCTCCACCAGCACCACGGTGACGGTGCAGGCTCCACCGGCGCCGCCGCAGGCGAGCAAGATCGGCGAGATCACCTTCCCGAACAAGATGAAGCCGGCGCGCGTGGATAACACCGCCAAGGCCATCCTTGACGACGTGGCCCTGCGGCTACAACGGGATGCCGACGCCAAGGCGGTGATAGTGGGCTACTTCGACCCGAGTGAGAAGGGCGGCGACAAGCTGGCCCAGCAACGCGCGGTCAATACCAAGGCCTACTTGACAACGGAAAAGGGGATTGACCCAGCCCGCATCGAAGTGCGAACCGGCACTGCAGGCGGCAACCGCGCCGAGATCTATCTGGTCCCGGCGGGCGCCACCTTCAATGAACCGGGCACCACAGCCTTCGACGAGAGCAAAGTGAAAGCGCAGGTCGATCACGCTCGCGGGGGCGCTCGCGCCCCTCGCGCCAGGAAAGCGGGAAAGGCAACCCCAAAACCGTAACCGCAACTCATAACCAAAGTGGCCGGCCGGCTTGTCCGACCGGCCATCTGTTTTTCAGCTCCCGGCACTTGTCAGCGGAGCTGAACTTCGCCAGACTGATAAGCGTTAGAGGGTCCCCACCCCAGCCCGATTTTGGCTAGGGTGGGCGCCTCTCCTCGTTAGTGGACAGTGGTCAGTGGTCAGTTACGAACGCTGGCCACTGACCACTGTCCACTGACCACTTTGAGGCATAACTCCCGATGTCGCTCAAGCTCACTCGATTCGCAACCTGTATCGCCTTCCTTCTGCTGGCTACGCTGGCCGTTGCCCAGTGGGTACCGCTGGGACCCGATGGTGGTGACGCGCGCAGCCTGACTGCTGACCCGCATCATCCGGACCGCATTTATCTCGGCACCAGCCATGGCCAGGTCTTCGTTTCAAACGATGACGGCGTCACCTGGTCGCGCTTCGCACGCCTCGGGGATGGCGCGGATTATGTGATCGACCACATTTATGTCGATCCGAGCGATTCGAACCGAATCTATGTTGCCGCTTGGAGTATCGAGAACGATGGCGGCGACTTGTTCCGCTCGCGCGACGAAGGTCGCACCTGGGAGGCGCTTCCGGGGATGCATGGCAAGTCGATTCGCGCCATGGCGGTCGCGGCCAGCGAGCCGCGCGTCCTAGTGGCGGGAGCGCTCGATGGCGTATTTCGCAGCCGCGATGGCGGCGACAACTGGGAGCGCATTTCGCCCGCCAATCATGCGGAGATCAAGAACATCGAGTCGATTGCCGTTGATCCGCGCGACCCGCAGGTGATCTTCGCTGGCACCTGGCACCTGGCCTGGAAGACCAACGACGGCGGCGCCAACTGGCACCCCATCAAGCAGGGCGTGATTGACGACTCGGACGTCTTTTCGATCATCGTGGACCGGGTCAACTCCTCGATTGTGTACCTGAGCGCGTGCTCGGGGATCTACAAGAGCGACCAGGCGGGCGAAGTATTTCGCAAGGTCCAGGGCATCCCCTTTTCAGCGCGGCGAACCCGCGTGCTGCACCAGGACCCGACCAACACCGCGGTGGTTTACGCAGGCACCACTGAAGGGCTTTGGAAGACGATCGACGGCGGCATGGAATGGAAGCGCATCACCGCGCCCAACATTATTGTGAATGACGTGCTGGTGGACCCGCGCCACCCGGCGCGAGTCCTGCTGGCGACCGACCGCAGTGGCGTGTTGGCCAGCACCGATGCAGGCACGACGTGGGCGGCGTCGAACCAGGGCTTCGCGCATCGGCAGGTATCGAGCATGGTGGTAGATCGCAAGGACCCGCGCACCATCTACGCCGCGGTGGTGAACGACAAGGAGTTTGGCGGCGTATTCGTCACCCGCGATGCCGGGGCTCATTGGTCGCAGATGAATGACGGCCTGGCCGGCCGGGACATCTTCGCGCTGCAGCAGGCCCAGGACGGAACTCTGATCGCCGGCAGCAATCACGGAATCTTCGAGTACAAAGAGCGCGTCTGGCGGCCCATTAATACCGTATTGCGCGAAAAGAGCGTGGTGCTCGCGAACACCTCTGCCCGCGCTGGAGATCGCAGGAGTAGAGCTGGAATTTCGAAGAAAAGCGCGCCGCGCGTCCGGCAGGAATGGATCAAATCCGAACTCACCTCGCGCGTGGCGCAAATTGACGTGTCCGGCCAGAAATGGTTCGCCGCCACGGCGCAGGGACTGTTGACTTCCGTCGACAAGGGCGCGAGCTGGCATGGCGGGCCGGTGCTTGGCGAGTCCAATTTCGTCGCGGTAACTTCCCTGAACTCCAACGTGCTGGCGGCGAGCTCGACCCGGGTGCTCCTCTCGCACGATGAAGGCGAAACCTGGTCTGTCGCGCAACTGCCATCCTATGTGACCGCGCTCTACGGCGGCACCCTGATGCCGGGCAACATCGCCTGGCTGGCCACGCGCGAAGGCGCCCTGCGAAGCACCGATTCGGGCGCCACCTGGGAGCACGTGCTGAACGGACTCCCCGCGCGCCAGGTGCTGTTCATCGGCTACGATGAGCCGCGAAGCCGCCTGATCGCCACCTGCCACTGCAGCCAACTTTTCGAGAGCAACGACGCCGGCAACACCTGGAAGCCCTATTCCCTGGGCTACACCGCGCGCGCGGTAGCAGTCTCCGACGGCAGATTTCTCGCCGCCACTATGTTCGACGGAGTAGTCGCTCAGCCGGAACAAACTTCTGTAGCCGCGGGAAAGGGCGGGAACTAAGACCTCGCCCCTGGGGCCTGCGGGATTCTGTAAGCTGCAGGCCCGGTACATCCTCCCGCTACGCTCATCCATCACACTGTTGCATGTTGCTCTCGAGGGTGGATGATTCCGGCGTGTGTGAATCGTGGGCAAGAAGAGCACCGAAAAGTCAGCTCTCCCCGCGGTTCTGGCGTGGACCAATGGGACTGGTGGCCGGGTTGTGGTTCGCGCTCCTGCTTGGCATCCTTGCCCCGCCTCCTTCCTTTGGCCAAGCGTCTACTACAGGGCAGTGGACCGGGTTACAGACGTGGCCCTATCGCGCCGTGCATGTGCACCTTCTGCCGGACGGCCGGGTGCTGTTTTGGTCCTATTACTCGGAATCGCTAAACCCGCAGATCTGGGACCCGGTCTCGAACACGGTGACCGCCGCGGGCAGTGCGCCCTACGCTCTCTTTTGCGCCGGTCACACCACGATGGCCGACGGTCGCATCTTCATCGCGGGCGGTCACATCGCGGACTATGTCGGCTACCAGCACGCAAGTATTTACGACCCGGTCAAGAACACCTTCCTCGCCCAGCCGGACATGAATGCCGGCCGCTGGTATCCGACCACCACCTTGTTGCCGAACGGCGATGTGCTGGCTGTATCGGGAAACGAGACTTCTAACAGCACCTTCGATACCTTGCCGCAGGTGTGGCAGTCTGCCACCGGTACCTGGCGAAACTTGACCACGGCGCTCTATCAACTGCCGCTGTACCCGCTGATGTTCGTAGCGCCCGACGGCCGGGTCTACAATGCCGGACCTACTCCGAACACGAAGTTTCTGAATACCTCCGGCACTGGCTCCTGGAGCAATGGTCCCAATCATCTGTCCGGCATCTGGCGTAGTTACGGCCCCGGCATCCTGATGGATGGCAAGATCATGGTGGTTGGTGGCGGCCAGCCTCCCATCGCCAGCGTGGAGGTCCTGAACCTTAACAGTTCCAACCCGGCGTGGTCCTATACCGGATCGATGCACTTTCCGCGCCGGCAGCACAATGCCGTGGTCTTGCCCGACGGCAAGGTGTTTGTCGTGGGCGGAGGCAACAATTCGACTTTCGACCCCTCCACCAACCCGATTTACCCGACGGAAATGTGGGACCCGGCGACCGGGGCGTGGACCGTGATGGCCAGCATAGCGGTGTATCGCGGTTATCACTCCACTGCCATGCTTCTGCCGGATGGCCGCGTGCTCTCCGCCGGTGGCAACGTGGGCGGCCCCAACATGCAGGTCTACTCGCCGCCTTACCTGTTCACCGGCACATCACGCCCGACCATCACTTCGGCGCCAAGCAGCGTTGGCTATGGCCAACAGATCGTCATCGCGACCCCTGACGCTGCCAATATCAGCAAGGTATCCTTCATCCGCGCGGGCTCGGTCACCCATACCTTCGATCAAGCGACGCGCTTCCTGACCCTAAACTTCACTAAGACGAGCACGGGGCTAAACGTGACTCTGCCGGCGAATGCCAACCTTGCCCCGCCGGGCTACTACATGCTATTCATCCTGAATGGCGGCGTTCCTTCGGTCGCCGCGATCATGCAGATCAGCGCGAGCGCTGTAACTACCGGCAGCATCGACGGTCAGGTCACGAATACCTCCGGCGCATCTCTCGGCGGCGCCCAAGTGACCGCGGGTAATCTTAGCGCTACCACGGATGGGACGGGGCAGTACCTCATTACCAACGTCCCGACCGGTACGGTGACGGTTAGCGCCTCGCTCTCCGGTTACAGCAGCGCGTCGGAAAGCGTCAGCGTCACCGCGGGAAGCACAACCAACGCGGCCACCCTGCAACTGGCGCCGCTTAGCTCGGGAAGCGTTACCGGCCTGGTGCGGAATTCAGCGGGCACGGCGATTGCCAATGCCACCGTCAGCGGAGCCGGGCAAACCGCGAATACCGACTCCAGCGGCACGTATACCCTCAACGACCTGCCGGCGGGGCAGGTGCAGCTCACTGCCAGCGCAACCGGCTACTCACCGGCATCCCAAACGGTTACGATCACCGCCGGAACCACGCTTACGGCGAATACGTTCACCCTGACCTCGAATACCGGGACCGTGAGCGGGGTTGTGACCAGCAGCACGACGAACGCGGCCATCTCCGGGGCTACGGTGCTATACGGTGGTGGCAGCACAACCACGAACGCGAGCGGGGCTTACAGCCTGACCGGAGTACCAGCCGGCAGCGTGAACCTGGTGGCTTCGGCCAGTGGCTTCAACAGCCAGACCATCACGGTCACAATTACCGGGGGCCAGACCAGTACCGCCAATTTCAGCCTGACTCCGGTTACGACTACGACCGGCACAGTCACCGGACAAATTACCAATATCTCGACGGGTGGCGCGATCGCCGGCGCAACCGTGAAATGGAGCAGCGGCTCAACCACCAGCAGCGGTACGGGCACCTACACCTTGACCCAAGTGACGGCGGGCCCGCAGAACATCACGGCCAGCGCGACCGGCTATGTCGCGCGGACCGTGGCCGCGAGCGTGACTGGCGGCACGACCACCACGCTGAATATCGCGCTCGCCACCGGAGGCAAGATTGCCGGTACCGTCACCCATAATGGCGCGGCACTGGCGAACGTGACGGTAACCATGACGGGCGGCAAGTATGCGGCCACCTACACGGCCACGACCAGCAGTGCTGGAGCCTATAACAGCGGCTGGATTCCGATTGGTTCCTATACGGTAACGGCGTCACCTAGCGGCTTTACGGCGCAGAGCAAATCGGCGACCGCGAACACTGGAGCCACAACCACGGTGAGTTTCACCTTCTGAGGATGACGGGAGAGATGGCGATGCCAGGGCGCAATCCGTTTCGAGTGCTTGCGGCGGTGGTCGCGCTATTCGCCGGCACGGCCGCCGCGCAGAGTTATGTCGTCAAGGATATGGGCAGCCTCCCCGGCAGGCCGAACGCGGTTGGCCACGCAAATAACGTCGCGGGCGCAGCGGCTGGCAGTTCGGGTGACGTCTATGGCGCGGCCTCGCATGCTTTCTACTGGACACAGCAAGGCGGCATGCGGGACATTGGCACACTGCCCAGGGGCGACCTCAGCACCGGCGCCGGGCTCAATAACGCCGGCCAGGTCGTCGGCACCTCCAACACGGAAACCAGCGAGCATGGGTTCGTATGGACTGCGGCCACGGGCATGACCGCCCTGCCCGCCCTGCCTGGCGGCAATTCCAGTCAGGCGTTCGCCATCAACGGCGCCGGACAGATCGCGGGGGCGGCCTCCACCGGTAGCGCCGTCCATGCTGCCCTCTGGTCCAACCACGGCGTCACTGATCTCGGTGTGCTTGGCGGCGGCGACCTGAGCGAAGCGCATGCCATCAACAACACCGGAGCGGTGGCGGGCGTCTCGGGGACTGCGGGCGGCGATCACGCTTTCTTGTGGACCGCAAGCGCGGGCTTGCAGGATCTCGGCACGCTCCCTGGTGATTCCATCAGCCGCGCAAATTTCATCACCGACCAGGGGATGGTGGTCGGGGCTTCTCAGGGCAACAGCGTGCGCGCGTTCGTCTGGACGCCGGCCAACGGAATGCAGGATGTTGGCCTGCTGAACGGCGGAATTTACAGCGAAGCCCTGGGCGCTAATAATCTGGGCCAGGTAGTGGGCGTGTCCGGCAGCGCGCTGGGAACGCGCGCCTTCCTGTGGAACTCGCAGACCGGCATCGTCGACCTGAACTCACTGGCCACGAACAACCCACAAATCCTACTGACCAGCGCGACCGCGATCAACGACAAGGGACAGATCATTGCCTATGGGATCGTCTTGCCGCCCGGCATGACTCGCAACATGGAATTCGAAGTCGACAGCCACATTCATGCCGGCCCCGTGCGTGTCTTCCTCCTGGCCCCGCACTGAGAGTGGAGGCATAACTATCAGGCTGACGACACTCTTGCTCGCGCCTGGCATATCCTCGCCAAAGCCGTTCCCCAGGAGATGGGGACTGTTTGAAAGGGCACGCCTTCAGGCGTGCCGTAAAGGGCAACCAGAGAATTCGGCTTTAGCCGCTGAAGGAACATCGACCTCGGGGCCTAAAGGCCGATTCGCTTGCGGCGCATACTGGCACGGCTGAAGCCGTGCCCTTTCAAAGCCGGTTACAGCGACACTGAAAAACTCAACGACCCCTTATCCGGCGATAAACCACAGCCGGCCTTTGTCCCTCATACTCTACGCGTGCGATGGGCTGGAACTCGCCGGCATGCTGGCGGATGATCTTGGCAACCGGGTCGTCATCGGTTGCGACCACGTACTCCGCATATCGCGCCGGATCGGCCAGTGCCGCCTGCCACAGCCGGTAGTTGCTCTCGTTGATGGTCCGGCGTAGCGGCATCGCAATCTGCTCCAGCGAGCCAACGTGCTCCCCGTTGAACATCAGCACCACGGAATCCGGCGGCAGTTTCCGCAGCTCCGCCGCCAACTGGCGTTCAAACGGGACCCTCGCCGCCGAGTTCATCTGCGGTTCGCGCAGGGCGGCGGGCACGTGCCTCCAGACGCCAACGTAGCTGGCCACGATTAGCACGCCAAGCGCGATCCACACGGCCATGCGCCAACGCTGCGATAAGCGCACGCTGGAAAAGAATGCCGCAGCAGCCACAAACCCCGCCACCGCCGGCAGCAATTGCGTCCCGTAACGCACGTTGTAATAGGAATACGGCCACCACGAGGGCAGGAAGATCGGCACGCTGCCGTAGGCGATCGCCCACGCGTAAAACGGAAGCGGCGTCCACAGCAGCAGCCAGGGCCACATCCAGCGCGCATACACGATCAGCAGCAGCACTCCGATCCCGGCTACCGGGAACCATAGATTCTCCAGCCGATACCACTTGGGCGCCGGCCACAGGTCCTGGCGCTTCAGATCGGCGCCGGCCAGGGTCAGGCGGGTAGACTTCACGAACTGCCGCGCCGCAAGTGAAGGGCTGTGCCATCCGGGATAATGCGGATCGCCCGGTCGCGTGGTGCGCTCGGCAATCGCCTTGGCCGAATAAGGGCCGTTAGCGAACTCCAGCGGGTTCTGGTAGAAGTACGTATTCCAGCCAAGCCACAGCACCGGCCCGAGCGCGGCAATGGCCGCGGCTTTCCAGAAGACCTTCCACGGCCCGCCGTGAGCCATGACGACCGCCAGCGCCGCCAGCCCGAACAGTCCGAGCGCGAACCATCCGTCATAACGGATAAGGGTGCAACAGAACAGCATGGCGCCGCAGCTCAGCAGTGAGCGTCCGCTTCCCTGCCGTACAAATTCGCTGAAGAACACCGCCGCCCAGATGAAAAAGGCCAGGTACGGCACCTCGGTCATCGCCGTAGTCTGGAGGTAGATGACGCTGGGATTGGCCGCGAAAATTACCGCTGCAGCCCACGCGCTGGCGCGCGCCAGATTTTGGTTGGCGACGCTCCAGGCCAGTCCGCTTCGCACCAGGCGGTAGAGCCCCACCGTGCTTGCCACGTAGGCCGCCATGGAGGGAATCGAGCCGCCGATTCCCGTCCGCCACATCCAGTTCGGGATGACGAACGGCAGCATCGCCAGATGGTTGAGCGGCAGCCAAACCGTTCCCAGTTGCGATGGCCCCGGCGTGCGGGAATCGAACACCCGGCGGGCAATATTGATGTGCGCTACCGCGTCGCCGTAAAGGAGAATTTCGCCGCGAAGGTAGTAGACAACGAACGCGACCACTGAGGCGATGGTCGCCAATGTAGCAAGCAGCCAAACGTCGCGGCTGGCATCAACTCGAATCTCCACTTGCGGCTTGGGCACGATGAATGGGCGCGGGGTTTGGGTCGGCGGCATGGTTGTGGTGCGGCTTAGCCGCTGAAGTACCCGAAAGAATTGTCATCCTGAGCGGAGCAGGCGAAGCCTGCGGAGCGAAGGACCTGTTGTTGTATTCATTTCAACGAAAAGCAGGTCCTTCGCTTCGCTCAGGATGACAATTCCAGCTAAATCCGTGTCGATCCGTGCTTTTATCCGTGTAATCCGCGGTAAGTCGTTTCTTGGACTACTCCAAATGCGTTAGCTCGCGGAACACCTGGAAGCGTGCGTCAATCTCGTCGCGTGACAACTGGGTTAGCCGCTCCGGCCCGAAGCGCTCGACGGCAAACGATCCCATCACCCCGCCATAAAACATGGCGCGCTTCAGCACCTCGCGGTTCAGCTCGCCCTGCGATGCCAGATATCCCATGAAGCCGCCGGCGAAGGAATCGCCCGCGCCGGTGGGATCGACCACTTGCTCGATCGGCAACGTCGGTGCACGGAAGGGATGATGTCCGATGCCGAATGCACCCTCGCGGAAAAAGACGGTTGCGCCGTACTCCCCGTGCTTGATCACAAGCGCTTTCGGCCCCATGGCCAGCACCTTCTGCGCGGCTCGCGGCAGGCTTTCCTCGCGCGCCAATGCCTTGGCTTCTCCGTCGTTGATCAGCAGCACGTCGATGAGCTTGAGCGTCTGCTTCAGTTCATCGAGCTTGCCGTTGATCCAGAAGTTCATGGTGTCGCCACCGACCAGCTTCGCGCCGTTCATCTGGCCGCGCACCGAGGCCTGCAGCACGGGATCGATGTTTCCCAAAAATAGGAACTCGGAATCGAGATATGCCTGCGGCACCTGCGGATTGAAGCTCTCGAAGACGTTCAGGTGGGTGAAATTGGTCTTGGCTTCGTTCAGGTTCTCGCCGTACTCGCCCGACCAGAAGAAGCTTGGGCCTTTCTCGTGCTTGATCCCCTCGGTGCATATCCTGCGACGCTTGAACACGTTCTCGTGCTCTGCGGTGAAGTCCTCGCCGACCACCGCAACGATCCGCACTTCCGTAAAGTAGCTGGCCGCGAGGGAAAAGTATGTCGCCGAGCCGCCCAGCACCTTGTCCACTTGGCCGTACTGCGTCTTGATCGCGTCGAACGCTACCGAGCCCACCACCAGGATCGCCATGCTATGCTCCCGCCTTCTACCCAAGGTACTTGTCGAGCAGCAAGCCCAGCTTCTCGCGGGTAGCGCTCGGAATCTTGCCGCGGTCGGTCATGATGGCGGCCGCCAGCGCGGAGCCGCACTTGCAGCCTCGGGTCTTCGGCATCTCCTTGACCGCCTGCCGGATCACGTTGCAGGCATTCTTTGCGTTAGCAGTCAGCACGGCCACCACCTGCTCCACCGTGACCGAATCGTGGTCGGGATGCCAGCAGTCGTAGTCGGTGACCATAGCCGCGGTGGCATAGCAGATCTCCGCTTCGCGCGCCAGCTTGGCCTCCTGCAGGTTGGTCATGCCGATCACGTCCAATCCCCAACTGCGGTACAGGTTGGATTCCGCCTTGGTCGAGAACTGCGGCCCTTCTATGCAGATGTACGTGCCGCCCTTTTTCACCACCACGTCCGCCTTGCGGCAGGCGGTGTCGAGGATGTTCATCAGTTCGCCGCAAACCGGATCGGCGAAGGCGATGTGCCCGACCACGCCCCCGCCAAAGAAGGTCGAGACACGCGACTTGGTGCGGTCATAGAACTGGTCGGGGATCACGAAATCGGTGGGCTTGTGCTCTTCCTTGAGCGATCCGACCGCCGAGAGCGACAGGATGCGCTCCACGCGCAGCTTCTTGAAGCCATAGATGTTGGCCCGGAAATTCAGCTCGCTCGGCAGCACCAGGTGGCCGCGGCCATGGCGGCTGAGGAACGCCACCTTGCGGCCTTCCAGCGTGCCCAGCACGTAGGCATCCGAGGGGGCGCCAAACGGGGTCTCCACGCACACCTCGCGCGTGTCGCTTAGTCCGGGCATGGCATACAAGCCGCTGCCGCCGATAATTCCGATCTCAGCGTCTGCCAAGCAAGAGCTCCTGATGAAGAATGTGGAGGGACAAACTCGGATTATAACAAGGCCTCGTTTCGCGTATTCCGTTCCCCGTTTCGGCCGAAGACGCCCTTCGACTCAACGGGCACGCTCTGACACGAAGCCACACTGGCAGCCCCACCAAACGGAGAACGGGAAACGCGGAACGGAAAACGGGGAACGAAGGCTGTTATAATCCGCCTTTCTGAGCCCAAACCTTCGATTGGAGCCGATGCGCGTGAAGCGTCTTCTGGCCGGCTTGTCCGGACTCGTCTTTCTGCTGCTGCTGGCGGCGTGCAGCACAAATAACAATAGCTCCTCGTCCTCGAGCACGACCACGACCACGACCACAACCCTGCCCGCCAATAGTGCCTTTGTCAGCAACGCAGAAGGCGGCGTGCTTCAGATCGTGAATTTCTCCAACGACTCGATCCCCGCGACGAACAGCACCATCAGCGTCACCTCGCCCGCCCAGATGTGGGTCTCGGCGGACACGGGCCACTCGACCACCGTAGTATTCAATACCAACAGCTTCGCCGTTAGTGTAGTCAACAATTCTACCGAGCAAGTAGCAGCCACAATTCCACTCTGTCCAAGCTCAATAACTTGCCCAGTCGATAGCATCGCCAACGATGGCATTGCCGTTTTCGTCAGCACTGACGGCACGACCAAGACTGCCTGGGCCGCGGTTCGCGGCGCACAGGTACCGGGTCAACCAGGGGCGGTGGTGGAACTTGATCTGGCAAACCACGTCATAATAGGGAACCCCATTCCCATAGCCAACGCCCGCCATCTTGCGTTGAGCGGCGATAACACTACCCTGCTGGTGTTCCCGGACGAGACTGCGGCCACTACCGACCCGACCTGTGGTGCAGTGGGAACCTGCGCTTGGGTGATCAGCACAGCGAACCCGACGAATGCTCCTAGAGTCGTTACCGGACTTGATCGGCCGGTCGCGGCCTATTTCACTTCAGACACCACCGCCCTCATCCTGAACTGCGGCCTCAACTGCAACACAAGCCACACAGGTCAGCCGGGTGTCGCTGCCTGGACGGTTGGCACAACCACGCCGGCCAGCACCACGACTGTTGCCGCCGCCAATCTGGGGTTGCTGAATGGCAGTACGCTTTGGGTGGCCGGAGCCCAGCCAGTTTCCGGTCAGGCGACCGTGCTCACTCCGGTGAACGTCTCTAACACGCCTCCCACCGCCGGAAGCGCGATTCCCCTCACCGGTAAAGACAGCCAAACGAACACCATTACTATTGGCGTTCCGGACAGAATGGCAATGAATGGGACCAGTCTGGCAGTCGGTTCGACGAATGGCATCAGCCTCACCCCCGGCTCAACGGCGGGGTGTGCAAACGATTCCGGGTGCCTGGCAGTCGTGAACACTGCGTCGAAAACAGTCCTGCCACTAGACCTCTCGATTGGCAACGTATCCGGCCTGACCTCTATTCCCAACCGCGGCGTCTTTTATTCCACGGTCCATCCGGCCGGCGTGGCTTCTTCCAGTAGAGAGTTGGTCATCATCGACGCCACCACCGGCCAGGCAACCAGCTCGCAGCCGATCGACATCGTCGGCGATGCCGCGGACGTGGTTGTGGTGCCCTAAGGCTTTGCCCGCCGAAACAAACCTGCCACAGAGGCACAGAGACACCGAGGAAGAAGTCCTTTGAATCTCGGGAGTCTCTGTTCTCCACTGGCGGGCCTTGGCTGAATCGCACCGCGACCAATAGCCCCATCCCGAAGGCATCGAACCAGGATAAAGAAGCGCTTGTGCCGCTCTGTGTCTCTGTGTCTCTGTGGCTGGTTTTCGGCGGGCACTGATATTTTGCAGCCGCGCGGGCCGCTGGCGAGTCTGATCTCACATGCAAGCGAAGAACGTGATCGTCTTCTCCTATCCGGGCTGACCGCCGTGCCAGTTGCTCAAGGCCTTCCTCTCGGCGAGAGGAACCAATTTTGAGGACCGCGACATCACCCGCGACCCGCACGCCGTCGAAGAGCTGGTTTCTAAGTACCAGAGCCACATGACGCCTACCATCGTGATCGGCGGCCACGTGATCCTGGGGTTCGACCCGGAGCGCATCGAGCAACTGCTCGCAGCATAGTTGCCACCCCATGGGATTTGTGATTTGTAATTTGTGATTTGTAATTTGGACGCGGCACCGCGCACTCAGAAATGAAGAAGGATCGTCAGCCCGCCCGCGAGCTATCCGCCGCCACTTTCTCCAGCAGCCGGAAATAGCGTTGCGTCTTCTTGACGTCGCGGCCGATCTGGGCGCGCAGGGCGTCGCTGGAGGGAAATTTCATCTCGTCGCGCAAACGCTCCACGAAGTGCAGCTCCAGCTCGGTGTTGGCCAGCAGATCGATGGGATGAAACTTGAGCAGGTGGGTCTCGATGGCGAAACTCTCCACCCCGAAGGTGGGACGCATGCCAAGGTTGGTTACCGACTCGAAACACTCATTGCCCACCCGCGTCCAGGTGATGTAGACGCCGTTCTTGGGGAGGATCTCGTCGTAGCGGCTGAGATTCACGGTGGGCACGGTGTAGCGGTGCCCGTAACCGCGCCCGCGTTCGGGCGAAGACAGGATGCTGAAGGTGCGACCCAACAGCGCCCGCGCCTGTCGCACCTTGCCTTCCAGGATCAGGGCGCGGATGCGGCTACTCGACACCTGCTCGCCGCGGAAGGTCATCTGCGGATAGATATGCGCTTCGAAGCCAAGCTTGCGGCCGAATTCCCCCAGCTTGTGGATGTTGCCCTCTGCCTTGCGGCCGAAGTGAAAATTTTCGCCTTCGTGGATTTCCAGCGCGTGCAGCCGCTCGTGCAGTACGCGCTGGGCAAACTCGCGGGGCGCCATGATGGAGAGGTCGCGGGTGAAGGGCAGCACCAGCACGGTTTCCAGGCCAACTTTCTCGAAGAGCCGAAGTCTCGCGGGGATCGGCGTCAGCAGCGGCTTGGGCGCCTCCGGGTGAAGGATGCGCGCCGGGTGCGGATCGAAGGTAACCACCATAGAGGTGGCGCCCAGCTCGCGCGCCCGCGCCACATTGCACCCCAGCACCTTCTGATGGCCGCGATGCACGCCGTCAAAGTTGCCCACGCTGACCACGGTCGGCCCTAGCTCGGGGAGTTCATCGAGTTTGCGGAAGACTTTCAAAGTTTCGTCTACTATTCAGTTCCGGATAAATTGGCTTTTGGCTTTTGGCTATGAGCGGCTGATCGTAAGCCAACAGCCAGTAGCCAAAAGCCAAGAGCGTCTTAGTCGTAGCTCTCGGGCCAGGAACTACTCCCCACTAATTTCAAACTCCAGCTTCAGCCCATCGTGCGCCAGGCGCACATGGGGCGGCAGCGTGGCATTGGTCTCTTCGTGTCCCAAGTCGTGGCAGATATGCGTGAAGAACGCCCTCTGCGGCTTCAGTCTTTCCACCATGCGCAACGAATTCTCCACTGTGGAATGCGTCGGATGCGGCTTGCGTCGCAACGCATCCAGGAACAAGATGTCCAGTCCTTCCAGCTTCGCCAGCGACTCCTCGGGAATCTCGCTGAAGTCGGTAATATACGCCGCTTGCCCAAAGCGGAAGGCCAGAATGGAAGCATCGCCGTGCAGCACCGTCACCGGCTGAAAGGTGGCGCCGAACAACTCCAACGGCCCATCGATGGGGTGCAGGTCCACCTGCGCGATCCCGCCATACTTGTAGGAGTTCTCAAAGATGTAACGGAACATCGAGCGCAGGCGTTGAGAAGTCACTTCATCCGCATAGAGCGGGATCTTGCCCGCTCGGGAGCGATAGCTTAGCGGACGCAGATCATCCAGCCCGAGTATGTGGTCGGCATGGCCATGGGTGTAGATCACCGCATCCAGATGGCGCACCTGTTCGCGAATCGCCTGCTGGCGGAAGTCGGGGGTGGTGTCGATCAGGACGTGATGTCCGCCATATTCGAGCAGGATGGAAGGGCGCGTGCGCCGGTCGCGCGGGTCCTCCGAGGTGCACACCCGGCACTCGCAGCCGATTGTCGGCACGCCCATGGACGTGCCGCTGCCCATCACGGTGAGGCGCGCTTTCATTTCTTGAACGGGATCGGTCCCGGAAAGCCCGCGCCCGGCTGCGGCGGACGCGTCAGCGCGTTAGTGACCTCGACGTAGGCGACCCGCAGCTCATAGAGGCAGTTGTCCAGGAAATTCTGCTCGGCGAAGCTGAGATTCCCCTTGGTCTTCTGCTGCAACAAAGCCAGGGTGTCGATGGTGTTGCGCGCGCCCAGCAGGTCCACGCGAGGCTCTCCCCCTTGCTCGTGCGCCAGCCCAAGTTGCAGCAGGGCAGTCATATAGATCGAGCTCATAAAGTGCTCGAAGTTGACCTCATAGTCCTGCGGCATGCGGCCGCCAAGATGGCGCTTGATCTCCTCGTCCATGACGCCCGTGGACTGCTTGTAAGCATCGGCCTGCGCCTGCTGCTCGGCCACCGTGGGCGCCTCCTGACCCTCGGGGAGGACGCTCTCGGCTACCTCAGCTTTCGCCGGATCCGGCTTGGGTGACTCCGCAGTTTTGGCGGCCTCCACCGCTTGCTCGGGAGCAGGCGACTCGACCGCAGCCTCCGGTCGGACCTCGCCTTCAAAGGTGAATTTGCGTTTGTCGGTTACGGTGAAACTCGTCTCTTTTTTTTCAGCCATGGCAAACCATGTTTCTCAGTCTGCCGATGCAGAATCCAAGCCTCCAAAACGGAGGATCGATGCATGATCGGCGATGTCATCATTCAAAATTGTCATCCTGAGCGAAGCGAAGGACCTGCTTTCGCGAAAATCTAGCCCAACAGCAGGTCCTTCGCTGCGCGGGCTGCGGCCCGCTCCGCTCAGGATGACAATTCATTTATCACGAATAGTCCCTGCCAAATCCCGATATGGCGTCTGAAAACGGCAACTCGCTGACTTTCGCCTCACTCCCCGCTACATCTACGATCATTCCCGGCTTGGACGCCTCTCGCCGAATGTAACCAAGCGCCAGCGTCTTGTCGCCTTCGCCTGACGGCACGCGCAGGGCGCTGGTGATCTCGCCGACTTCCCTGCCCTCCAAGGTGGCCTTTGCCCCGAGCTCCGGCGGTGCCCCATCGATTACAAAACCGGTGAGCACCCGATGCACCTGCCCGCGCGAGCGGATGCGCTCCACAATCTCTTGGCCGATATAGCAGCCTTTATTGAAGTTCAGGGCCTGCTGCTGGCCGGTCTCTTGCGGCAGATCACGATCATGGATGTCCTGTCCGAAACGCGGGATTCCGGCCGCCACCCGAAACTGCTCCAGAGCCTCCGTCCCGGCCGGCCTTCCGCCTGCCGCCAGCAATGCATCCCAAACGCTTGCCGCGTGCTCCGGCACGCACCCTATCTCGTAGCGGGAGAACTTGCCCTCGACCAAGTGGGTCAGCATCAGCGGCACATTTTGCCATGTAATCCTAGCAACCTGCATCGGTCCCAGATCTGCCGCAAACCCTGCCTTCTGCACCAACTCGCACGCCTTGGGACCCTGCACCCCGATGGCGCTGGATTCGGCGCTCCGATCCGCGAGTTCCACCTTGTCCATGATGATGTAACGCTGCAACAGTTGCATCAGCCGCGCAACCTGCTCCCGCTCCGTGGTGGCAAGCAGGTAGTCCTCAAGGTTATAGACGTAAAGATCTCCCTGGACCCGGCCCTGCGAGTTGAGCACAAAGTTGTAGTTGCCGTACCCCGGGGCAAGATCCCGAATGTTATTGGTAATCATTCCATTCAACCAGCGCGTGCGGTCCGCGCCGCTGATGTGGAACACGGCCCGCCAGCCCAGGTCATAGACCGCGCAGCCCCTGCGCAGTTCTAGGAACTCGGCGCGCGTGTCGCCATAGCTCAGTGCCGTCTCGACGCCGCCATGCGAGCCCATACGGGCCCCACTGGCCGCCAGCTTGTCATAGAGTGCGGTGCGATCCATAGTCGAACTTTCGATTATAACGAAGCGTCATATCCCGTTCTCCGTTTTCCGTTCTTCGTTTCCCGTTCTCCCGCGATATTTGACGTCGGGAGGAGCAACGGAGAACGGAAAACGCGGAACGCTCCCCTTGCTTCTACTCGCATCTTAACTTCTGCATGGCCGTGGCGAAAAAAATCGCGGTGCTCCCGGGTGACGGCGTCGGCCAAGAGGTCATCCCAGCCGCGCTGGAGGTGCTCCGCGCCACGGGTGCCTCGGTGGAGTTCACCGAGTTCGACTGGGGCGCCGACCGTTACTTGCGCGACGGCACCACCGTTCCCCCGGACGGCTTCACCACTCTAAGCCGCGACTTCGACGCCATCCTGCTGGGCGCGTTCGGCGATCCGCGCGTCCAAAGCAACATCCATGCCAGGGAGATCTTGTTGGGCATGCGGTCGCAATTGGATCTCTACGCCAACGTGCGACCTGTCGTCCTTCTCCACGCTTCGCTTTGTCCGCTGAAGAACTGTGCTCCCGAGGACATCAATTTCACCGTGATCCGGGAGAACACCGAAGGCATGTACGGCGACTTGGGTGGCGTCTTCAAGCGCGGCACGCCGGACGAGGTTGCAATCCAACAGGACATCAATACCCGCGGGGGGGTGGAGCGCATCATCCGCTACGCCTTTGACTATGCCCGCGCGCGCGGGCGCCGGCGCGTGCTGATGAGCGACAAATCCAACGCGCTCACCCATGCCGGTTCGCTCTGGCAACGCGTATTCCGGGAGGTCGGAGAGGAGTACCCGGAGATCGAGAAGCGGCACATGTACGTGGACGCGCTCTGCCAGGCGATGGTGGGCGAACCCCGGCAATTCGAGGTGATCGTCACCAACAACTTGTTCGGGGACATCGTCACGGACTTGGCGGCAGGGTTGCAGGGTGGCCTGGGGATGGCGGCCAGCGGCAACATCCATCCTGGGCGCACGTCGATGTTCGAGCCGGTCCACGGCTCGGCCCCGTCGATCGCAGGCAAAAACCTGGCCAACCCCATCGGCGCGATTGCCAGCGCCGCCATGATGCTGGCCCACCTGGGCCTCACCCGCGAAGCCCAGGCGACCCACGCCGCCATTCTGGAAGCCGTTCACCAGCGCAAGACCACCCCGGACATCGGCGGCCCGCTCGGCACCCGCGAATGCGCCGCGGCCATCGCCAAGACGGTATTCCGCTTCCGCCAAGCCGCATGAAACTGGAAGATTCCACCGCAGAGGACGCAGAGGGCACAGCGGAAAAAACTTTAAACGCGAAGGCGCGAAGACGCTAAGAGGAATAAAGAACAAGCAGTTCAACCGTGCCTCGATCTGTGAGTGGTCCCTAATGGCATGCCTCCAACTTCGCGTCTTCGCGCCTTCGCGTTGAGAATTTTCTACCGTACCCTCTGCGCCCTCTGCGGTGAAAAGGTGTTCTCTGTTACCTTGTACCTGTTCGGCAGCCAATTGACTTCACTATGAAAACCCTTCGCCTTCTCGCGCTTCTTGTTCTGGCCTTGGCGTGTCTCGCCCAGACCGCGCCCACGCAGCCGCACAGCGCGCCTCCACCACCGCCGCCTGCCGCCACGGCTCATCCGCAAGGACACATCACCCCGCAGCAGGCGGACGAGTTGTTCCGTTCCGTCGATCAGATCCTGAAGTGGGTCAGCGAGGATACCGGGCTGCCCATCAAGCATCCCGTTAAACGTGCGCTGGCAAGTCGCGAGCAGGTGGAGAAATACGTCACCCAGCGCATCGAGAAAGACGAAGATGCGCAACGGCTGCAACGCTCCGAAAAGGTGCTGAAGCGACTCGGCCTGATCCCTCGCAACTTTGACCTGCGCCCGTTCATGGTCTCGCTGCTGAAGGAGCAGGTCGCCGGCTATTACAACTCCGAAGATCAAACGGTTTACCTGCTCGACTGGGTGGAGCCCGAACAGCAGAAGCCTATCCTCGCCCACGAACTTACACATGCCTTGCAGGACCAGAATTTCGGGCTGGACAAGTTTGTCAAGGCTGCGCTCGCCGGCCCCGACGGCAACCTGAACGGCGACGAGCGCGAGGTGGCGCGCACCGCCGTCGTCGAGGGCCAAGGGATGGTCACCCTGATCGATTACGTGCTCGCCCCGCTCGGCAAGAACATCCACGACGCGCCCCAGTTGGCGGATGCGATTCAGGCCTCGATGGTCTCCGGCGCCAACATGCAGGTGTTCGCCAACGCGCCGCTTTATCTGCAGAATGCCCTGCTCTTCCCTTACAAGTACGGGCTAACGTTTGAGCGCGATCTGCTGGTCAAGCGCGGCAAAGAGGCGGCCTTTGCCGGCGTCTTCCGCAACCCGCCCCAGGACACCCGCCAGGTGATGGAACCTGGCACCTACTTGGCTGGCAACTCCGTCTCGCCGCTATTGCCCCCGGATTTCGCCTCCGCGCTGGATGGCAAGTACAAGGAATTCGACCTGGGCACGCTGGGCGAGTTCGACCTCAACATGCTGATCCGTTACGCAGTGTCTCCGGCGAACGGGGGCGCTGCGGGGTCCCCGGCAGGCGCCGGTGTTGCGCCTGCTGGGGTGCATGATGAACTTGCCGGCGGGCAGAGCTCTGACCCGAGCACCGCAAACACTCTAGCTCCCAACTGGCGCGGCGCCTACTACTACGCTGCACAGGCACAAGTGGCTACACCGGATGCCCTGCCCGCCGTGGCGCTCGTCTTGCGCTGGAAGGACGCCGACTCCGCCAGTCAGTTCGCCGGAATCTATGCCGCCGCAATCCCACAGCGCTATGCCGGCGCGCAAATGACCACGCCCGAAGCTACCACCGATCTGGAAAATCGCACGAAAGCCGTGCAGAACGCGGGATTGACCATCCCCATCTCGCGCCGCTTGACCCATCCGGCGGCCTGGACCTCGCCTGAAGGCCCGCTCTACGTGGAGCCACACGGGGATACGGTGCTGGTAATGGAAGGCTTCGACGAGCAAGCGGCAGCAAAAATCCGCGCCACGGTATTTCCGCTATCCGCGAAATAGAAACAGTTTTTTACCGCAGAGGACGCAGGGGTTTCGCAGAGGGCGCGGAGAGTACGGAGTTAATTTCTTCAACGCGAAGGCGCGAAGACGCTAAGATAAAAAACGAAAAGCAAAAGAACCGTACCATATACCCATTCTGACCAGGAAGGCTAGTGTCTGGTCTTGCGCCTCACCCCCTTCGCGCCTTAGCGGCTTCGCGTTGGATTTTCTCTGCGCCCTCTGCGAAACCTCCGCGTCCTCTGCGGTGAAAACCTTCGGCCCGGTGGCACTTTTCCGCCGAGTGGGCTAAAGTCAATACTTCCATCTGTGGGCCGCAACAGGCGGCTGTGTAAAGACTAAAGATCATGCCCGAGAATTTTTTGTCCCGAATCAAAAAGGGTCCCATCCTGTGCGATGGCGCAATGGGGACCCTGCTCTATGCCAAAGGCATTTTCATCAACCGCTGCTACGACGAGCTGAACCTGTCGCAGCCGGAGTTGATCCGCAACATTCATCACGACTACTTGACCGCGGGCGCGGAGATCGTCGAGACCAACACGTTTGGCGCCAACTCGTTCCGCCTGGGGCGCCACGGGCTAGCCGACCGGGGGCGCGACATCAACCTCGCCGGCGCGAAGCTTGCGCGCGAGGCGGCCAAGAGCTTCGACGCCTACGTCGCCGGCTCCGTCGGCCCGCTTGGGGTGCGCATCGAGCCGCTGGGCAAGACCGGACTCAAGGAGGCGCGCGCCGCCTTCGCCGAGCAGATCTCCGTTCTGAAGGAAGCCGGGGTTGACCTGCTGATCCTGGAAACCTTCGGCTACGTCGAGGAGCTCCATCAGGCCGTATTGGCCGCGCGCGAGGCCGCCCCGGAACTGCCCATCGTGGCCCAGGTCACCATGGACGAGGAGGGCAACTGCCTGGACGGCTCCGACGCCGAGACCGTCGCCGCCCGCATGACGGACTGGGGCGTTGACATCATCGGCTGCAATTGCAGCGTCGGCCCGGTGGCCATGCTGGAAGCCATCGAGCGCATGGCCAAGGCCACCGACCGGCCGCTGGCGGCGCAGCCCAACGCCGGCATCCCGCGTTCGGTGGAAGGCCGCAACATCTACCTGTGCTCGCCCGAATACATGGCAAACTACGCGCCCATGTTCGTCGACGCCGGGGTGCGCATGATCGGCGGCTGCTGCGGCACTACGCCCGACCACATCCACTCGATGAAGTCCGTGCTGCGCGCAGGTGGGGTGAAGACCGGCGCGGCGCACGAGGTCGTCAAACCGCATGCCGAGCATGCCACGCCCAGCATGCCGCTGGCACAGCGCTCGCGCCTGGGCGAGCGGCTCGCCACGGGCGAATTTGTCACCATGATCGAGATCATCTCTCCCAAGGGGACCGACGCCGGCAAGGAACTGGAGGGCGCTCGCTTCCTGAAGTCGGTTGGGGTGCAGGCCATCAACGTTCCCGACAGCCCGCGGGCTTCGGCGCGCATGAGCAACCAGGCGCTCTGCATCCTGCTGCAGCAGCAGGTCGGCATCGAGAGCGTATTGCACTACACCTGCCGGGATCGCAACGTGCTCAGCATTCAGTCGGACCTGCTCGGCGCCTCGGCGATCGGCATTCACAACCTGATCTGCATCACCGGCGACCCGCCGAAGCTCGGCAATTATCCCGACGCAACCGCGGTCTTTGACGTCGATTCCATTGGCTTGGTCAACATCGTGCATCGCCTCAACCAGGGGCTGGACATCGGCGGCAACCCCATCGGCACCCCGACGAACTTCGTCATCGGAGTCGGGGCCAACCCCGGCACGCTGAATATTGACGAGGAGATTCGCCGCTTTGAGTACAAGGTCGAGGCCGGAGCGGACTACTGCGTCACCCAGCCGGTCTTCGATCTCGATTTGCTGGAGAGATTCCTGAAGCGCATTGAGCGCTGCCGCATCCCAATCGTCGCTGGAATTTGGCCGCTCACCAGCGTGCGCAATGCCGAGTTCATGCGCAACGAGCTGCGGGTTTCGGTGCCCGACGCCATTCTGACTCGCATGGCGGCCTGTCCCAACGCCGATGCGGCCCGTGCCGAAGGCATTGCCATTGCGCGCGAGATGCTGCTCGCCGTCCGCGAGATGGTGCAGGGCGCCCAGATCAGCGCACCGCTGGGACGCTATGCCTCGGCGGTGGATGTGCTCGAAGCCCTGGGTTCTTCGCGCGGCGCCAGCGTCTGAGAAGCTTTTCCCTGCAGAATAGACAAAGATGCTTTCAACGCGAAGGCGCAAAGACGCGAAGGAAATGGCAGCAAAGTGAGCAGGGATGTCATCCTGACGCTGAGCGCAGCGAAGCGGAAGGATCTATGCAGTTTCTTTAACATAGATTCTTCGCTCGCTTCGGTCGCGCAGAATGACAGTCAGCCTATGTAGAAGTCTTTTGATTTGCCCACATCCCTTCGCGCCTTAGCGCCTTCGCGTTTAGTCCTTAACTAAACGGCAGAGTTCGCAAGCTGATGGCTTGCAGCGGGACAGGACGTACGATCCCCGCGTCATACAATCAGGCTTGCTGCTTCCGGACAAACTCGATCGCCTGCGGGTTGTGCTGGTTGCCACCCGCAACCCGCTCAACATCGGCGCCGCCGCGCGCGCCATGAGCAACTTCGGGATTTCCCATCTGCGTGTGGTGAACCCCTACGATGTAGCCTTTCGCCAGGCGCGCTCCGCCGTCGGGGCCTCGGCACTGCTGGCGAGCGCCGAGGAATTCACAGGCACGCCCGAAGCCATCGCCGACTGCACGCTGGTCGTCGGAACCACGACGGCCGGGCGCCGGGGACTGCAGCACCCGCTTCAACGCTTAGAGCCAGGCGCGCGCCTGATTCGCCGGCGGCTCGCCTCGGCCCGCGTGGCTCTTCTGTTTGGTTCGGAGAAATACGGCCTGTCCAACGAAGACCTCAGCCACTGTCACTGGCTGTTGCGCATCCCCACCCGCGAAGAGCACAGCTCGATGAATCTCGGGCAGGCGGTCGCGATCTGTCTCTACGAACTGGTTCGCGACGCAAGGGCCGCAGGGCAGTCGGAGGCAGTCAACCTCGCAACCGCAGACAACCTGGAGCGGATCACCGCCGTGCTGCTGGAGGCGCTGCGCACCAGCGGGTACCAGAGTTCGCATTCCGCCGCGGCAGAGGAAAAAGTGCGCCGTCTGATTCGCCGGCTTAAGCTGAGAGAACGTGACGCCGAACTCTGGCTGGGTATGTTGCGCCAGATCCTCTGGAAATTGAAGCAGGAGAACAAAGAAGCAACGGATTGAGACGGATTCAGACGGATCAGAAATTGAGATTTCGGGAGATTGTCATTCCGAGCGCAGCGAGGAATCCGCAGTTTCCTTTGATCATCCGGTGCAGCATCCGCCTTAACTCTGATCCGTCTCAATCCGTTGTTGTCTTCTGCAACTCCTGAGCCGCTTGCCTGAGACTGTCGGGCCTGCCCACATCACGCCAGTAGCATTTATCGGCGCGAAAGGCCAGGATCTTCTCCCCCTGTGCGGCCAGGCGCAGATAGCAGTCGATAATCGAGAAAGCCCCGTCTTCTCTCATCATCCCGAGCAGGCGAGGAGAAATCACGTGGATGCCGCAAAACGCCAGTGCCTCCATCTGATCGCGTGGGTGCCCCACGCTTTCGCCAGTCTTTGGCGAAGGGTGGGCTTCCGCCCGGCGACCACGAAGCTGGAGCTGCTCGTCAAAGAGCAGGTAACGCGAGGACTGCCTACGCTGCACCGCCAGGGTGGCGAGAGCCTGCTTCTCCGTATGGAATTGCACCATGCGCTGGAAATCAACGGTGCTAATCACATCGACGTTATGCAAAAGAAATGGCTCTTCCAAATGGTGGGAATCTTCGAGGAAGAAATAGCCAGCCTTCTTCAAGCCGCCTCCGGTGTCCAGCAACAGGTCCTCGCGAGAGACTTCAATGCGCATGCCGAAATTGTGGTTGGTTTCCAGGTAGTCGAGAACCATGTCCGCAAAGTGATGCACATTGATCACGACTTCGCGGATCCCAAACTCGCGCAAACGGGACAGTGTGATTTCCAGCAGCGTGTGGCCGGCGACTTCCACCAGCGCCTTAGGGCGATCATCGGTAAGCGGCCGTAATCGGGTGCCGAGGCCAGCGGCCAGGATCATCGCCTTCATCGGCCCAGATTCCCCAACTCGAGGTGCTGCAGCTTGACCTCGACGCCGCTCCTGCCGCGCAGATGTTTCGCCAATTGCTCGGCCATGTACACCGAGCGATGCTGGCCGCCGGTGCAGCCGAACGAGACCATCAAGCTCTTGAAGCCGCGACGCTGATAGTTGTTCACGCTGGCGTCCACCAGGGACGTGACATGAGCAAAAAAGTGATGCGCGCTCTCCTGCTGGTTGAGATACTCGGCCACCGGCGCGTCTTTGCCGGTCAGCGTTTTGAAGCGCTCTTCGCGTCCGGGATTCGGGATGCTGCGGCAATCGAAGACGAACCCTCCGCCATGCCCGTTCTCGTCTTTCGGCAGGCTGTGGTGAAAAGAAAAGCTGAAGACCCGGACGACCAGGTTGTTCGGTTCGCCGGCCAAGCTCTGCAACTTCTCCGCGCCGAGCATGCTTTGGAAGGCTTCGATCAGGGTCGGCAAGGCGATGGGCAACTCGACATGATGGAGCAGCCAGCGCAAGTTCTTCAGCGCGTACGGCACGCTCTGCAGAAAATGCGCTTTGCGCTCGTAAAAGCCGCGAAATCCATAAGCTCCCAGCGCCTGCATGATGCGGACGTAAACGTAGGCATAGTAATGCCGCATGAAGACTGCGCGGTCCAGCGCCATGAAACCGGCAAGGCGGTCGAGATAGTGGTCGAGCAACTGCTGGCGCAGCTCCGGCGGCAGATCCGCCTTGGAGTCGTACAACAAAGAAGCGATGTCGTATTGCAGTGCGCCCTTGCGCCCGCCTTGGTAGTCCACGAAAAACGGTTGGCCCTCGCGCAGCATGATGTTGCGCGACTGAAAATCCCGATAGAGAAAGTAATCGCGGTCTGCGGTTAGCAGGAACTTGGTCAAGCGGCCGAAGTCGTCTTCCAGCGCCTGTTCATTGAAGGGGACGCCGGCGAGCCGGAGAAAATAGTATTTGAAGTAGTTCAAATCCCAGGCGATGGATTGGCGATCGAAACTGGCGCGCGGGTAGCACACCTTGTAATTCAAATCGCGGCCGGCCTCGACTTGGAAGCGGGGCAGCATCGCCGCTGCCTTGCGATAGGCTTCCACCGCTTGAGGAGCTATCGTTTCGCCCTCCCGATTTTCCGAGAGAAACTCAAACAGCGTCGTGTTCCCCAGGTCTTCTTCGAGATAAGCGCCGTGGCTCAAGTCTTCGGCGTAGATTTCCGGCACCGGCAGGCCGTACCGCCGAAAATGCCGGGAAAACTCGAGGAAAGCGACATTCTCCTCGCGTACGGGATACAGAATGCCGATCGCGCTGCGGTTTTCGCCCACCAGCCGGACGATCATCCGCCCCGAGGCGCCGAGGTGGCCCTGCAGCGGCTGCATGCGCACCACCGGCGTTTGAAAATGTCTCTCAAATAGCTTTTTGAGAACGTCCATCGATGTGAGAAGACGGTTCGGTTTGCGCTTTCCCCGCCAGCTCTAAGATTAACATTGAGGGTGTGATTCTTTGAAAGGGTGCGGCTTTCAGCCGCGCCGCGCGTAAGTCCATTGTTTTTGTCATTCCGAGCGAGCTGCGGCCCGCGAGGAGTCTGCTTTTCGGCTTTTCAAATCTCTTCAGCCGTTTAGGAAGAGCAACCTCAGGGCCTAAAGGCCAGCAATTTACCCAAATCGTTTGGCACGGCTGAAGCCGTGCCCTTTCAAATCTTCATATCCGGATACCACTAGGCAGAGCAGACAAGAGCCCAAGCCAAGAACGAAGCTCAGATCCACTGACTCCGCTCCAGATCCCTGAATTTGGTGAACGCGTGGAAGAAAGCCAACTGCACCACATCGGTGGGACCGTTGCGTTGTTTGCCGATGATGAGCTTCGCCTTGCCCTTCAAGTCAGGGTTGTCGCGGTCGTAATACTCGGGACGATAGATGAAGCCAACCACATCGGCGTCCTGCTCGATCGAGCCCGACTCGCGCAGATCGGAGAGCTGCGGCTCGTGGCCCCGCTCCCCGGTACGGCTCTCCGGGGCGCGGCTTAATTGCGAGAGCGCCATCACCGGCACGCGCATCTCCTTGGCAATCATCTTCAGGCCGCGCGAGATGGCCGACACTTCCTGCGTTCGATTCTCATAGCGCTTGTTGCCGCCCATCGGACTACCCGCCATGAGCTGCAGATAATCCACCACGATCAGATCCAGTTGGCCGCCGTTCTGATGCGCCAGCCGCCGGCACTTGGCGCGCATCTCGCTCACCGAGATGCTGGGCGTGTCGTCGATGAACAGCTTGGCGTCGGCCAGCCGGAACAATCCTTCGACCAGCTTGCCCTGGTCTTCGCGGCCGATGAAGCCCTGGCGCAGCTTGTGCGAGTCCACCTCCGACTGCGAGCACAACATGCGATGCAGCAGCGATTCGCGCGACATTTCCAGCGAGAAGACGGCAACCACGCCCTTGCCTTCCACGGATACGTTTTCGGCGATGTTCATGGCAAAAGCGGTTTTGCCCATCGAAGGCCGCCCGGCGATGATGATCAAATCCGATTTCTGCAAGCCGCTGGTCAGCTCGTCAAGGTCGCTGAAGAAGGTCTGCAGCCCGGTGACCGTCTTGCCGCGCTCGAAGATGGCCTCGACGAAGGTCTCCACCGACGGGTACTTGGATTCCTTGACGATGTCGATTACGCTGCGGAATTCGCTGCCCGCGCGCGACTCGGTCAACTGAAACAACGCGCCTTCCACCGTCGCCAGCACCGCTTCGGCATCGTCGGCCTGTTCCATCGCGTGCGCGATGGCCGCGTTGGAAGCGTGAATGATGCCGCGCAGCAGCGACTTGTCCTTGACGATCTTGACGTAGTGCTCGATGTTGGCGCCTTGCGGCATGCCCTCGGTCAGCGACGAGATGTAGGCCACGCCGCCGACCGATTCGATCTCCCGATGCCGGGTCAGCTCCTCGCTCAGGGTGATCAGGTCGATGGCCCGGCTGCTCTCGGCCAAGTCCACCATGCGGGCGTAGATGCGGCGATGCGAGTCGAGCGAGAAGTCTTCCGGCTTCAGCAGCACGGCGGCTTGGGTGTAGGCAAAGCTGTCGAGCAGGATGGCGCCGAGGATCGAGCGCTCGGCGTCAATGCTCGCGGGTAAACCGCGGTCGAGAGATTGGGTGATGGTGGCCATCGAAGGAAGCGATCCATCGCTTCAGGCTCAGGATGACAATTCACGGAACGGTCACGTAATCCGCGAACCGTGGATATCCACGAGCGGAAAGAGGCGCGCTTCCGAAGAGTTGGTTCGATGTTGTGGATTCGGGCGACCCGCGATTACGCGCAAGTTGTGGAAAACGCGGCCCGATTGTCACTCGATTGTCATCCGAGCGAAGCCTGATGCCTCGTTCCTACCTGAATAGCGATCCTCGCTCCGCTCGGAATGACAAAATGATGGCCGCCTGTTCCATTCCGCCTCGGCCGTCAGGAAACCGTGAGTCCCGAGCCATCGCCCTGCGCACAAGGAAAAAAATCAGCACCAGCGCACCAATGATCGCGGCGGACAGCGCCAGATGCCGGCGGAACAGGGTGCCCGCCAAGGTCACGATCTGCGGCCCGAACTTGATGGTCAGCACCGCCAGCGCGGCAAAGCGGATCAGCCTGCCGACGCAGATCGCCAGCAGAAAATGCACCACGGGCATTTCGAAGACGGCCGCCGACAGCACCATGATCTTGAAGGGGAACGGCGGGGGCAGCATGGCCGGGACCATCAGCGCGGCGATGGCATGCTCGTCGAAGGAGCGCCGCATCTTTTCGAACTTCCACTCCGGCATGCGGCGGCGCAGCAGGGCTTCACCCCCGGCATAGCCGATGGCGTACAGCACCAGGCAACCCAGCGCCGAGCCGACGGCAGCCATGGGCACGTAGAGCCAAGCGCGCATCGGGTGAGCGTAAACATAGCTGGCCACAACCACGTCTACGGCGCCGGGCAAAGGAATGCCCGCACCGTCAACGGCTGCGATGGCAAAGACGCCCCAGGAGCCCAGCGGTTGCAGGGCGGCCCAGATGAGCGCACTAAGTTTTGCGGTGAAATGTTTGATTCCGGTCAAACTAAAATTGTAAATGATGCGGCTCGCGCAGCTTAGACTTTCGCGGGGTGCTCGGTGTTGCCGCCCAGCAGATCCAGCGCATGCGGCAGCAGGTCGAGCACGGCCTCCAGGGATTCGGTCGCGGCTCGCGGGCTGCCTGGAAGATTCACGATCAGGGTGTGTCCGCGCACCGCGCAAATGCCCCGGCTGAGAGCGGCACGCGGGGTCTTTTGCACGCCCACGGCGCGCATCAGCTCCGCCAATCCGGGCACCAGGCGATCGCTTATCCTTTGCGTGGCCTCGGGGGTAATGTCGCGCTCGCTCAGTCCCGTGCCGCCGCTCGAGACCACAAGCTGCGCTTTGTCCGCCAGGCGGATGAGCGCGTTCTCGATGTGGGTGCGGTCGTCGGGCACAATTTCCGTGGCGACCACTTCAAAGCCCTTGCCCTTCAAGGCAGCGCACACCGCCGGGCCGGAGAGGTCCTCGCGCGTGCCTCGCGCCGCCGAATCGCTGATGGTAAGCACCGCAGCAGTCATCATAAGGTGGTCAGTGGGCAGTGGACAGTGATCCGTGGCCAGGAAGCAACTGACACGGCCCCTCTTTCAATTTTTGATTTTTGATTTCTGAATTCTGATTGGCCGTTCATCGGGACCAACGACGCCCCAGTGACTAACGACCTAGGTTTTTCGACTGCTGACCCAGCCCGGGCCTGCCCATGTAATCGCACTTTACCAATTACAAATTACGAGATTACCCATAACAAGTCACTCTTCTCCGCCCAGAATGTTGTCGTCGCGGTTGGCCTCGTCCAGCAAGCGCAGGCCTTCCAGCAGCAGGCCCTGGGTGCCGCGCGTCGTGGTCTGCTCCTGGGCGCGGGCCTCGAAGTCGATCTGAAAACTCCCACTGGTCCAGCGCACCGCCTCAAATACCGCCGAGTCGCCGACCAACGAACCGCAGACCGCGTGGACCAGTTGTCCCTCCACAAAGAACATAACGCAAGAGGCCTGGTCTCGGGTGAAGCTCACGGCGCAGGTCTTGCGTCCGATTTCCATGGTCTGCAACAGGTCAATCACGCTCATTTGCGCCAAGCTGCCGCGCACCAGGGTGTCGCCCAAGTCACGTGCCTTCTCGCTGGAGACCTTGGCGAGCACGCGGCGCACCCGGGCCACCGCGTCGCGGGTATAGAACGGCTTCTCGATCACGTCATCGAACGAACGCTTCGATTCCGCCAGCGGACCGTCCAGGTCCGCCTTGCTGGCCAGCAAAATAACGGCTTTGGCCCGATCGCCCACCCGGTGCGCCAGTTCGCCGCCGTCCATTCCCGGAAGGCGGAAATCGGTGAGCAGCACGTCCGGTTTCTGTTCGCCCGCGAACTGCAGCGCGTCCTGTGCATTGTTGAAAGCGATAATCCTGGCATAGCGCTCCAGCGCCTGGCGCAGCATACCCAGCACCATGGGATTATTTTCCACCAACAAAAGGGTCGGGCTAGCAGGCAAGGTTATCGGCTCCCCCTCTGGGTCTTCAGCCCAGCGGCGTGCTGGGGTAGTGGCTGGCCGGCCGCGCGCAGGTAGTCGCCGCTCTTGCCGCCGCTCTTGCGCTCCAGGACCACCTGCCGGATCTCGATTCCTTTATCCAAGGCCTTGCACATGTCGTAGACGGTAAGCGCGGCCACGCTGGCCGCGGTGAGCGCCTCCATCTCGACCCCGGTCACGGCGGTAGTCACGGCCTTGGTGCGAATGGCCACGCCATCTTCCTGCACCTCAACCTCGACATCCACTTGACTCAACGGAACGGGGTGGCACATCGGGATCAGCTCCGCGGTACGCTTGGCCGCCTGGATCCCCGCCACCCGCGCCACCTCCAGCGGATCGCCTTTCGGATTCCGGCCCAGCGCCGCCATCACCTCCGGCGACATGGCGACGAAAGCGCTGGCCTCCGCCTCGCGCCGCGTGGCCGTCTTGGCGGAGACATCCACCATGCGGGCCCGCCCCGCCGAATCGTAGTGCGACAGCTTTTTCATGCGGCTACAGATTAATTCAAAAAACGGTATCAGGTAACAGGTATCAGCTCTCACACCCCTATCTGGTTGTGACTTAAAGCATAAAGTGGCAGTAGCTGCCACCTTTATGCTTTAAGTACTCTCCTTTCGTTCATAATCAGTGGTCTACAATTTGCGTTTCCCCGCGGCCTGCGCTTCGGATGAGGTGCGACGAACACGCGGTTGGCAAGGCTATGCCATCACCGGATACGCAGTGCCCGGATGCCGCGCTGCAAATTGTCTGAGATTTGCCGGGCTGACTGTGATTTACAACATAAAATGCCGTTCGGCAGGGTTATGCTTTTAATCGTGTCGATAGCCCTATTGATAGTCGCTTGGATTTCTACTTCAAGGAACCTGCGGCAGGATCGTCGTGGTCGATCGTGTATCCGATTGCGCTATAGCCCTTCAGCCGGCGCTCGTACATTCTTGCCAACATGGGGACCCGGTCGTCTACGTAGTCGTAGACCTGCACCACCCGCTTGTTGTCATGAAGACGGTGCAGTCGCCCCACGTATTGCTGGAGTGTCCCCTTCCACGAGATGGGCATTGCGAGGAATAGTGTGTCTAAACGCGCATCGTCAAAGCCCTCGCCGATGTAGCTGCCGGTCGCAAGGATGACGCGCGGTTCGCCCTCTGCTACGGATGCGAGAGCTTCGGCAGTGGTGCGCCGCTGTTTCTTCCCCATACCGCCCTTGAGCACAAAGACGTGCTTGACTGCGTTTTCCAGCTTTGCCGCGAAGTACTGGAGGTGCTCGGTTCGGCCAGTCAGGAGAAGAGGAGAACGGCCGGCTTCAACGGCACGGATAAGGTCTGCGGCGATCATCTCGTTGCGGGTTGCGTCATCGACAAGCGCCGGCATAGACATCTTGAATCGTGATGTCAGTGACTTCTGGTGCTATTCGAAACTCGGTGTGGCGAGGAATCACCTTATGTTCGAACGGGGTTGTCTCAGTCATCGTGCGGGCGCTCATGCTGAACCGAGCCGGGCCGCACTGCATGTAGATGATCGGATGATGACCGTCTTTTCGCGTAGGCGTCGCAGTGAGACCAACGACGTACTTGGCCTTCACTTGCTTCATAACCTGCTCGAAGGTGAACGCAGAGATATGGTGGCACTCGTCGACGATCACCTGGCCGTACTCGGCAACGAAGTCCTTGACCTCCTCTTTGCGGTGCAGGCTCTGGATGACCGCAATATCCACACGTCCCGTCCGCTCCATCTTCCCGCCACCGATCTGCCCGATCGATTTCGCAGGCAGATTCAAGAACATTGCCAGGCGCTCGTGCCACTGATCGAGCAACTGCTGCCGGTGAACCAGAACCAACGTGTTGACCTTGCGCTTCGCGATCAGCCAAGCCGCAACGGCGGTCTTTCCGAAAGCCGTTGGAGCGCAAAGGATTCCTTCGTCATGCCGGGTGATCTTGGAAACGGCTTCCAGTTGGAGCGGCCGTAGCTCGCCTTGGAAATCTACTTCGATTGGTGTACCCGCAAATCGCTCGTCCCGCACTTCCGGCCGGATCCGGTGGGCTTCAAGCAGAGCCAATACCTCCGGCAGACAGCCCCGAGGCAGAGCAACATGCTGCGCGAAATCTTGGCCGCAGGCAATGACACGCGGCTTGGCATACGTGGAAAGCCGCATCATCTGAGCCTTGTAGAACTCGGGGTTCTGAAATGCCGCCAAGCGGAGCAATCGGTTCAGCATGGCGGAGGGTAAGTCTTTTTTCTCGACGTATACGAGGTTGGCACGAACGATCTGAACTCGCTCCGGCAACGGTCCTTGGATCGGCCGCTCGAGTCGCTTTCTGGACGGCGGCAGGGTCCAGGGATCTTGCCTATCCTCGTCGTCCGTAACGCTAATCCTGACACCGATCAGATCGCCTTTGCGTTGCGCATCGGCCACGATCCCCTCGGCGATCACCATCGGCACACGTTCAAGGGTCGAAAGGAACCCCCACTGGTCCGGATATGGCTCAAAGTTGGTATCGACGAAGACACTGTTGCCAGTCTTTCGCGGCACGCCTTGAAGAGGGAGCGCGATCAAGTTCCCAAAGCCGCCTTTTGGCATCGTGTCTTGGCTCGGGAAGAAGCGATCATAGGAATCCAAGCCAAGTTGATGGCGCCGTTCCATGGTGCGGGTCAGAACGACGCAGCCAAGCTTGCGCGCGGTGATCGCTGGAATTGCACGATCAAAGAAGATCCAGACGTGGCCACCGTTTCCAGAGCGGGAACGCTCCAAAGCCGCCGGCACGTTCAGCTCCCGGCATGTATCCATGAACGCGCGCGAATCTTCTTGCCAGGTTTTCTTGTCGAAATCCACGGCGAGAAACCAGCAGGTTTCGTCCGGCAGCAACGGGTACACGCCAATGGTTTCGTTCCCCAGTAGATGATTCTCAATCACAGCTTCGGTCAACGGGAAAAACTTTCGCGTCTTCTGATCGACTTTCTTCCGGTCCTCCGGCCTGCTCCTGTTAATCGCTTTCCAGTCCTTCTGGGCCGCCGGTGTATATCCCGACCGGCCATCTGGGCTCTCCCATCGTCGCGCGTAGACGTCCTCTCTCCCGCGAAAAAGGCTCTGAAACAGCGCGATTCTCTTTCTGCGCTCGTTCTTTCCTATCCTCCAGAGGCAATACAGTTTTGACGGCAGGCGGGCTCGCGGGTTCGGTCTGTGGAATCTGGATATTGTGTTCCGTCAGAAGCTGCCGTAAGCGGGCATTTTCCTCTCGCAGCCGCGCTGCATTCTGCATCGGCAGACTCGAACGGAACAGGTTGCGAGCCTTCTTTCATCCCTGGAACTCACTCCTGCGGGCCGCAAGTCAGAACCGCTTCCACGTATGCTCGCACGCGGTCAAAGACGGCATCCATCGCTTTCGGGAGCTTGCACTCTTCGGCCAACGTTTCAAACCTGCTCCTCCAGTCTGCTGGCGGTGGCAGCAAGACCGAGGATAGTTCATGGGTAGCCCTTCTCTGGAAGGTGAGGTGTACCGCTTCCTGTATCCGCTCCGTGGCGAGTTCGCCGGATTCGACAAGGAGCGCCAGATCCACCAGGTCTTTCACCCTACTGTTGGCACTGCTTCTCGGAAGCGTGTAGGCATGGAGTTTCTCGGCAAACTGCTGTTCGCGCGGAATCATCCGCACTCGCGGACCTTTGATCCCGGCAAACTCCAGCCACTCCCTGCATTCGACGGTCTCCAGTGGTTCCATCACTGCGTCGCCGATTCCGGCATCCAGATGGAATCGAGAAAAGACCCGGCCATCCATTCGTACCTCCACAGGATACCGGGCGCCGCCATACGGCGCTGCCTCCAGATCCATAACGGGCGAACCGATCGTGTATTCGAACCAGTCCCCCAGAGAAATGCTGGCGGCATTCTGCAGCATCTCGCGAACCATCCGACTCGCGTCCGCCTGATCGGTCGCGGCGGCAACTGGCTGCAAGCTAAGATCGATATCGATGGTGGAGCGTGCAGTCTTGAAACGAAGCTCCAGGGCATAGCCACCCTTCAGTGCCCAGGGTGCCGGCTCAACCCGAAACAGTCTTGCCAAGAGCCGGTCAAATGAGACTTGCCGCCGAAGACGGTTGATGTCCATCTGCTCCGCTTGAGAAATCCGCTTAAGTCGCTCCTCGAGCGCCCTTCGGAATGCACCAGCGGTCGCGTATGCTCTCGGTGCATCCATCAAGCCACCCGCCGTAGAACTTCTGCAAAGATCTTGCGCGCAGGGCCAGTGAGTTGCGCATTGCGAATCTGCTGACGCGTAATCAGCCCGCGCTGCAGAGCTTGTCGCAGCGCCTGGCGGATAAAGCTTCGCTCTACCGTGTCCGTTTCCACCAGATCCAGAATCGTGCGCAGAGGACGAGTAAACTTGAAACCCTGTGCCGTCTCCACATCGCTTGCCGGTAGATCGGCGTAATGTAGCACCAGAATGCCCGGAATTTCGCTGTTGCGGCGAAAGTGCGTAGGCACGGTCATGTGCAGCTTGGAGGGGTTCAGGTCCGAGAGACCATGGAGACTCAGAGCGGTTTGGTGGCTGTAGACCCCCTCTGTCTCCTGGTTCCGGTTCCTGGACCAAAGCGACCAAAGGACGAGATCGGGCCGGTCCGCGGGCGGAAATTGCGCGAGCCGGTAAATGCCGCGGTGTTCTCGGACCCAGTTGCCAACCTGCAGATGATAAGGATGCGTATTCTCCGCAAACCCCGCAGCCTTGGCCTGCTTGGTGGTAAAGAAACCTTGCTGCGCCTCGGCCATCTCGTAAAGCCGTCTGGAGGCCTCTCGATGTGACTGTGCCATAACACAATACTACACCTTTATTGATGTATCGTCCAAGCCCAGGATTTCATGGTTCACGGCGCCTACCTGGTGTTGCGGCAAGTTTATGGTTTCAGCTTAGAATCTCGCGAACGCGTCTGCGCTCCAGTTCTGAATGACTTGCAGGACGGTGGGGCGGCAAGATTATGGTTTAAATGCGGCAAGGATATGGTTTAACTCACAATGCGGCCGACTGGCACCAGCGTGCTGCCGCCTTGGCCCTCAGTGCATTGTTGAATCTAGTGCCGCGTAGAAGAAAACGGGAGGTCGCGGGCGAGGTTTAATGCGAGGTGCACACACGCAAACCGCTAAAAACGACGATTAACTCTGGCCAACCCTCCTCTATCATATTAGTGAGGTAACCATGCGGAGATCTCTCAAATCATCCCCGATGCAAAGGTCCTCCTTGCTATGGAGCCCGAAGAGTTGGGCGCGAAAATTCTGTTCATGCTTCGCAAGCGGTACGCTTACTCTCAACAGCCATTTCTCTTCTCGAACCTCATAGGCGAACTCTGGCCGCAGAATTATCCTCATCTACGCGGCCAACAGCCCTATCCCCGGGAGCAGCAGGTTGAAATTAACCTTGCCTTAGCGGAGGCCTGGGCTTGGCTTGTAGCACAAGGTTTGCTTGTGCCTAACCCCGACCAGATTGGCGGACCGGATTGGCGAGTTCTCAGCCGCCGAGCACGGCTTTTCGAAAACGAGGCCGAATTTGCGCGCTATGCGGTTGCTCGTATGCTTCCAAAAGATGCTCTACATCCAAGAATTTCAAATAAGGTGTGGTCTGCCTTTATGCGTAGCGAATATGACGTCGCAGTTTTTCAGGCGATGAAAGCAGTTGAGGTTGCAACACGAGAAGCGGCATGCCTCTCCAACGACTTAATTGGAGTAAAGCTTATGCGGAAAGCCTTTGATCCGAAAGACGGCCCGCTGACTGATATGGAAGCGGGGGAAAGCGAAAGGGAGGCACGCTCCGCCCTGTTCGCTGGCACAATTGGTTCTTACAAGAACCCCCACTCGCATCGTGATGTTCAGCTTACCGATCCAGCCGAAGCGGTCGAGATCATTATGCTGGCCAACCACCTCCTCCGCATCGTCGATGCTAGGAAAAAGGCAGAAGCGTGAGCCATCGCGGTCCGTATGGAAATTATCCTCCCACGCAAGCTTTCAGCACGAGGCCGCTCCCGCGCTGAATGAGATCGAGGGTATCACATCATCCTCAGGTCCTCGCGCCGTTTTAGTTGTAGCGGCGAGTGTCACTGCGGCCATCCCCCAATTGGGAAAGGGATTTCTGCTTGATGTCCTGAAATCTTCAATCAACTGACGAACAATACAGCGCCGCTCCAGCAAAGGTTGCAGAAGGCACTCCAGCTCTGAACGTTCGCCATACCATTCGCATGGGATCTCGTCCGCGATGCGCTGCAACTCCCCTGTAGAGAACTGCCTCGATCCGCTCGAGCCAGGGGGAAAAGTCATCCCACGATGCGATCCCGCGCATAGACCTCGTTGAGCGCATACGTGCCCCGCAGGGGAGAGTCGGCGAAAGTCCATTCGCCGGCGTTGAAGCAATACCCAAAATCAATCCAGGACGCAATGTACTTGCGCTGGCGCGCGACCTTTGTGAAATACGGCCTGCCGCCCATCGGCATTGCCGGTCCATTTGTCAAAAGCGAGCATTCCGGCGAATTCCGAGATGTTTCGAACGCAGCCGAGCATCGTACGGGGCAGAAAATCAAACACCAGGTCCGCCGTCACCATCCGAGAGCCGAACTGGGGGCCAGGATGTGGCGCAACCGCGCGACCAGCAAGGGTGAAGGTGATTTGCTGTTCACGGATTGTCTGCTCGTCAACATCGATGATGACCGGTTCTGGCACGTTAAATCCGATCAGGCGCGCCAAACTGCAGGCCAAGTACTCGTTGGCTAGCACCCGGTTGTGCTGGGGATTCCCCTGAAATTTGGTGACGTATCTGTTCCCGTCATCAGCCAACATGACCTGTGCCTGAGAGCCGCCGCGGAGCCGGGAAACGTGGTCGATTGCTTTTATGGGCACTACAAGACTCCTTATATCTCTGTGTGGACGGAACGGGTCTTGAGGATATGGAGCGCAACGTTAGCAAGCTGGAGATCAAGAGGAGAGCCAAGCTGAACTGCGGCTGGCCTTTCGCTTTGCCGATGCTGGGCGGTCGGGTCAGCAAGCGTTCGTTAGCACGAGTGCGATACGCGGGGAGGATTTCCGTGTCACCTCTTCAATCGAAGCGGACGTGGTCGCCTTTTACGAGCGCGGCACCGGCGACCTCTTGGCCTGCTTGCAGATGTTGACGGATGCGTTCCTTGTCGGGCTCTTCGTTCACGACCGAAGCTTGCAGACTCAATCTCAGCACGGGGCAGGTGACGGCATTCAGAACTTGCTCCCAATCCGGCTCGGTCAGCGTGAGTGTCCTCACGTTGTACTCCTCCGGGAGAACGGACCGATCGATCTGAAGCGTGGGTTGGCCATTCTTTTGCAACCGGATCGTGTTCAACTCGCCTTCTAACCGCCTCAGTCCACGCGACAGCATGTAGTAGGCAAGCATGCTTTTCACCTGCGCCACGCGGTTTTCCGCGCTCTTCTGTCGAACCGCCAAGCGAGCCGCTTCTTCTTTTGCGGCCCTGGCCTTGAACTCGGTGGCTCGCACGTATCGGGCAATGCGGTCAACCTTCTTCCCCAACTCAGCAAACAGATCGAGGCAGCGCTGTTTCGTCTCGTCGCTGATAGCGCCGGCCTGTTCCTGTTCCTGGCTGGCTGCCTCAAATGCAGCTTCCAGTTCCTTGTCGATTTCAAAAAGACTGGCGTTCTCCGCCGTTATCTGGGCCGATGACATTTCGATCCTTTCGCGACAGCGGGGAGGCACACGTGCGCATCTCTCCGCATCGGTGCATGCCAAGTTGTTTACGCCTGAGCGCTGTTTGCTGGGAGTGACGAGTTCTTCGAGGCCGAAGACCACGTGTTGCAGGGTCTTCATATCGGTGATTTCGTCCAGAGGAGGGGCTTGAAGCTTGGTCAGCAACGTCCCAATGGTGTCCGCGTCCAACTGCTTGGCGACCGCATCCAGGCGGTGGAACCCGCGCGTGCCCGATTCCAGAATCTGCAGGACTTTCCGTTTGACCGCAAGATCGCGGATCAATCTCGGCTGGTTTACCCGGCCGTATTCGCGCAGCACGTTGCGATAAAAGCCCGTACCCACGGCCTTCTCCATGCGCAGGATACGGGCATCGAGGTCGCCACCGTCGGCCTGGTTTGCGCTGCCGTTGGTGTTTTTGCCGGAGCGGCCATTGCCGGGAGAGTCAGCGCCAGAGCTGTTTCCGTTGGTGCGGCCGTGGCCGTTGGCGCCGTTGCCGTTGCTCGGGTTGTTTTGGAGCGTGGCAGCATGCCCGTTTCCGTTACCGCCATTGGCACAGGCATTGTTGGATGCCGGGCTCTTGCTATTGCCGTTCTTCCCCGGAGGCCGCATTCCCTTGCGCCAGTTCTCAGGGATCGCCCAGGCCGGCAATGTCGGCGTCTTCACTGGCTGCCGGTTCTGGTCCAGATCGACCCAGGGCGCGGCAAAATCGTAGAAGTAACGGCCGAGACCAAAGCACGAGCAGGCCCGTTTGAAAGCCTGTGCGTCCGCCGATGTCATCCCGTTGTCATCATCGGCCCATTCCTCGCCGGTGCCGGAGTGTGAGCCGAGGCCGATGATCGTGACCGTGCACGTGACCAGCACCTTGCCGGTGACGATGGTCTCGCCCTTCTTCACGCGGGTGATGTTGTTCATGGTTTCGACCCGGTAGTCGCGCGTCCAGCCCTGCGGTGAGAGGAGCGCGTTCAGACGGTCGGTGTAGGCGCGCGGATCGGCGTAGGGCACGATTTGCCCGCGCTTTTTGTCGTTTGAAGTGTTGGTCACGCGCCAGAGAACCTGATCTGGCGGGAAATGGAACTTCAAGCTCCGTCGAGAAGCTCTCTGATATCCAGCCCTTCGGAGGGCTGGGAAGCGTCGTTGTCGGGCATGGACGAATCCTCCTGTGAGCGTGGGGGCTCGGAACTTGCCGGTGAGGTCGAAGACATCTGAGGCAGTGTTTCGAGCCGACTGAACTTGCGTGTCCGTTAGCTGAGCAGTGCAGTAGGCAAGTATTGGCTCGGTGCAGCTTTGCGGACTGCGCTGATTCCACTCTGGTGTTGTGCGCCAGAGGCGCGTCGACCATTGATTCTGTCGTCGGGAAAACTATAGGATTGCAGCTGCGCCGGCTGGGGGCGTTTGTATACCATGAGCGACTCAGATAATTGGGCAACTGCTGTTCCGCTTACGGACCGACTTCTCGGGCGTCGAAGCACCGCCATATCTGATGACGCCCGTATATTGGTGGAACGTCTGACCGGAAACGTAATGCTTTCGTCCGGTCCCGCCGAGACATTTTCGAAGGAGATGCCAGTTTATGTTGGGCCAGCTACCGAAGGCGATCTCGCTCCCATCGATATTCTGTACGGCTGCTATAACCCCAATGATCTGCGAATAAAGATCTTCGTAAATCGGATTAGCAACGACGCCCCAAGGTTCAAGGCTGAGTTTCCTGATCTCCTCACAGTCGTTCGGATTCACGAGTACGCGCATGCCGTCGTTCATACGGGTATCAATACGGCGGATGTTTCAGAACAACTGGCCAGACTGGGGATAGGGGGCACAACAGACTGGGAGTCCTTTCGGGCAGACCGCGATAGAGCGTTTTCTGCGCTTGACAACGATTGCCATGAACTCCTGGCCCAAGCAATAGCGTGCGCATGCATATCGCGGGAACCGGTCTCCCCACGATCTCAACGATTGATCGAGACCTTCCTCGCTCTCGAGGAACAACAGCCACAGAGATATCAACTCCCGTCAGAAGTAAAGCAATGTGCCCACCTCGCGGATTGGGGAGTGGTGCTGCGGGCGGCCCGGGGTGAGCTAGATGTTCATCGCGGGCCTTCGTTCAACTTCGCTGCCGGTCTGGCGGCGTTGATCAGAAAAACTGCGGAACGACGCGGTGCAAGGAGGTAATGGTGTTCCTGGGGCCGCTCCGCACTAGTCGGTCCCGGTCCGGTTGCATTACTCCAGGTCCAGGGCCAAACATCGCCGAGCACCACGCGACGGCGAGCGTTCAGCGGACGCCGCACTGCTTCCTGTCGGAAAATCAGAAGTCCGGCGCTGGTATTCACCATAAATGGACACGGATCCGAAGAGGGGGCTCTAGAACGGGATGTCGCTGTCCGTGATTGGCGACTCCTCTGCCACGTCCTCAGGCTGCCGCTGCCCGTCGCTATTTCCGTTGCCATTGGACTTGGAGTCGAGAAACTCCAGTTTGTCGACGTAAACCAGATCCCGGAAGTGCTTTCCGCCGGTCTGCTTGTCGTCCCAGGATTCCGTACGCTTGCGGCCTTCGATGTAGACCCTGGCGCCCTTGTGAAGATAGTCGCCAATGATCTCGGCCCGGCGACCGAAAGCCTTGATTGCAAACCATTCCGTGTGCTCCTGCAGTTCCCCGCTTTTGTCCTTCCAGCGTTCGGTGGTCGCAACGGAAAACTGCGTGATGGCCGTTCCCTGAGCGCTGTACTTAACTTCGGGGTCGCGGCCGAGATATCCGATTAGCAAAACTTTCTGCATGGGGTGTGTGTTCTCCTTGTGAGTTTCGGCGGTTGGTTCCACGACGATCTCCGAAGCGTTGGCGGATCTTTCGCGTACGGAGCAAACGTGCCGGAGCGAGGCTAGACAAAGGAATATGTACGCGGGCGACGGATCAGCGGGAACTCACGACGATGCACTACATGGAGTCATCAAGTAGATCCCGTAGCGCGGAGTCGATGCGGTCTCCGGGCAGAGCACGCTGGAAAGAGCCTGGTTGCGCCAAGAGAAAGTGCCTCTGGGACCACCGGAACGCCCTGCTTTCATTCTGAGAAACTGATGTGAATGTGAGGTGAAGATGGAACAGCAGCCAGCAACCCCAGTGGTCCTGTTTTCAAACCGCCCGGTACGGAATTTCAGAGCGAGCTATTTCGACCTCTCCCGCAGAAGACATGCGCAAGCAGTCCCGCGCAAACTGAAATACCTTTTCCTGGTCAGCGGCCGGCCCGACAACAATCTCTCTTGAGTGCTCCAGCAGCGGCAGTTCTCCAATCGAACTCCCTGTACTTGATTAGCGAATAACGGCGGACTCTGAGTTTCACTTCAGGCGGCTGATCTCCCCCGTGTACCTCCAGAAATCGATATTCCTTCTCGTTGTTGTAGGCCTCGTGTTTGAAATGGACGGCGGCATGTAAGGCATGCACCCTGAGCAAGGTCGTCAGTTGCGCCATGTACGCCTTGATGCGCCATCATTTAAGCGTCGCCCGCGCGGCAGCGATACCCGATGCAAACAGGCCTCGATGATCTTGCGATGTATTTCGATAAGCTCGAACGTCTTCTGTACGTGATGGGGAATGCTTCCACCGGAGCTGTATGCCTGGCAAATGCATCTTCCAAAGCCTTCGCCTGAAACCCGACTGCATAGCCACGTCCGTTGTCGGCGTAAGCACGCCATTGCCCAAGATCGTCACCGCAGAACTGGAGGAACACATAAAATAATGCCCGGACCTTTGGGTCACTCCCTCTGAATCAAAGATGACAAATCTCTGGCAAAGAGCTTGCTTTCTGGCGGGCCACAAGCCGCTCTGGTATTCAGGACGTTGAGCGCGTGAAATGCCATGCCCAAGCTCGGAAGGATCGTTGAGATTGAAGATGTCGGTGAGCCAAAACTGTCCAGTTTCCAGAATACCCCGTAACCCAACGTCATTCGTGTAGTGGTAGATAATCGTCGGCGGTTCACAAGCCTCTAGCGATGCAAGGAACGCATCAAGGATGCCGGCTTCGCGGTCAAATTCCTTAAGTGCATCCCTCATATCTGTTGGGATCAGACCTGGCAAGTCCGAATCCGAGGTATTCATTGCAACAGGTTAGCAAATCGACTGGATCTGAGCACGAATGTGCTCGGAATCACAGCAAACCGGGGATTGACCCATTTACAACAGAAACGTTGAATCACAACCGGGTATTCTGCCTGTACGGATGACCGCCTCCTTTAAGAGCACCCGCTTGTGCTCCCGCAAGTCATGCAGCGATGGCAAGAACCGCTCCGCACCATGAGTGCACCACAGATGTTGCAGGCCGGCGCATCTCCGAGTTGGACCAATTCACCGAATGCGTCAACCGCGCCTGTTCCCATTCGGCGGCGCGAACTGCATGAGTGGACGCCGGAAGGGGTTCGAATAGTTCTCCCTGCTCTTTCTTGAGGAATCTCAGCTCCATCCATCTGAAGATGTAATCCATCAGTGACGTGGCATAGCCAATTTTCGGATTTCCGGTCCAGCCGCTGGGCTCAAAGCGGGTGTGGCTGAATTTGCCACAGAGCAAGTCCAGCGGCACGCCGTGCTGCAGGGCAAGAGAAACAACGGTCGCAAAAGAATCCATGAGGCCGGAGATAGTCGAGCCCTCTTTTGCCATCCTGACGAAGATCTCACCCGGCGAGCCGTCCTCATATACTCCAACTGTCAGATACCCCTCCTGCCCTCCTACCGAAAAATGATGGGTGATTGCCCGCCGCTCATCCGGCAAGCGCCGACGCACCGCGTGTACAGGTTCCGAATATGCCGTCCTTGCTGCGACTGCCGCTGATCCCGCTTCCGTGTCCTCAAATCGGCTTACGTCCTTTTCGTTGATCGAAACGAGCTGCTTTACTGCTGACATGCGGATCTCTCTATCCCTCTCCGTCGCGCTGCCTCGTCATCTACCTGTGAATCCGTTGATAAACCGCGTACCAATCGGACGCGATTTCTCGCTGCGCCTCAGCTAATGGGAGTGCACCAGAACAGACTTGATGGTGCAGGTAATCTTCGACCTCGTCCTTTTCGCGCGCACCAGGAAACACGTTTCTCGATTGCGGCCAGAGATTGGCCTCGCAATCCGGACAACCGCCAAGTTCCAGCGGTATCAGGTGATCCAGTTCGTAATCGTGGATACTGCCCCGGACGCCGTAAATCCGCATCAACCGGTGCTTCATCGCATTGGTGTACTCGAACGGCGGCCTGACGGTGGCAGTGTAGCCACGCCGACAGATCGTGTTGCCAATGTTGCGTTGAGTAACCCGTGGATCGATTGCTCCCGGCGTCAGGTCGTGACGCGGCAACACTCCAGGCGGAAGCTTCGCTTGCGCCGGCCGGACTTGGGAATGATCTACGGTAATCCCCGGAAGAACACGGCTGACAATTCCGCCATTGTCACGCCGAATGCACGCGCCAAAGGTTCGCGCGTATGAAGGACCCGTAGTGGCTCAGCAAGTAGGAGCCAAGGGCGAGCAGTAACAGCAGGCGTAGCAGGAATCTCATGATCGTTCTCGCACTGGAATGATCTCGGATGCGGGTTCCTCCCTATTTGCCCGCGCACCGTGCCGTTGTGCATTGCACCAACAATTGAAGGCATAGATCACCAGCGGAGTGCCAGACACCGCAGCGATGAATGCCGCGGCAGACGTGAGGTGAAAGCCGCCGCCAACAATTACAAACAGGAACACAAACAGGCAGAAGCCCAGCGTATATTTCTTGATCTTTTCCTGCATTGATTCTCTCCTCCTCACGCCACGTCGGCGACGGGCATCGTTTCGCCGGACGATCCTGCGTTTATTGCCGCTTCATGGCTGTCCACGTGTTCTGGAGGCGAACCTGGAGCCGGACCCGCCTTGTTTGCCGAATCGATTCTCGCGGCGCGGTCTTTGTGTGGTGCGCGGACGTAGTGGCAATGGGAACAGCCCGTACAGTTCACTGCTTTGGTGATCGAGCGGACCGCCTGCCTGAAACGCTCCGGTATTGCGACCTCCTCCCCGGACAGCGAATAGAACGTCGGCAATACCGCGCCCGCTTCGGCCTTGTCCTTTCCCGACAAATCCAGTTCCAGGCGGCCATGCACACCACGGAAGAGAACGTTCGTCTCCAATGGTGGCCGATGGCCATTGTCGGCTTTGCCCGGTGCGTGCCGCGTGATGAGCAACTCGTATGTGCGCCCCTTGCGCAACATGTCCAACCGGACCAGCACTGGCGCCACCACGACCGAATGCAGGCCATTCACCCCGATGGCCTCCACCGGATGCAGGTACTCGATTCGGTCGACCATCTTCTTGGGCAAAGGTGACGTAGCGGCCGATGTCGCCCGCTGCGCCGCCTGACTCAATGCCGCGTATCACGTATCGGCTGGCAAGTTGCTGATGTTGGAGGCTTACAGACGGCTGCGCGAAGATCCCGCGCTCCCTCAGTACCCGTAGCGCCTGCCGCGACAAGCGCAGCCCCATTGCATCTGTGGACCGGTTCTTTTTCACCGTAGATCGTTCTCCTATCTTCTTTATCTCTGCCGTGCACGAATCGGGTGACCGAGGGCGGCTCGAATCATCTCTTTCGTGCAGCCAGCCCAACATTTGTAAAACCGAGGGTCTTGAATCAGGATGGCCAGGTTGTCGCCGGCGCGGTCATGCCCGGAATCTGCGCATGACGGGCACCGGCCCACGTAGTTCCTGCCCATCTTGCGTACTTTGCCCACGTGCTCCAGGATGCGAAACTCCGACCGTGCTGTTCGGCCCGCATCATGTATTGGAACGTGGATGTCCGGCCGTGCCCCGGTCGGTGAAGCCGGCAATTCCTTGCCGGCGATGAAACGCCGCAATTCCTCTTCACCCATTTTCCGCAAGCGGTTCAGATATGCCATCTGCGCTTCGAGCGTGTAATCGGCGCCGTAGAACCAAAAGCGTCGGTTAGCCCCACGATGAATTCCCAGAGGGCCGCGAATTGCGTTGCCAAATTCTCCGTCACCAATCGCGTTATGTCTGGGAAATACCTCGATTCCATCGGCTAAGCCCGAGCCCTTTACCGGCACTCCCAATCGCGCCGCCAGATCGTGGATGTAGATTCGGCATTCCCTGGCGAGCAGCGGCCTTGCCAGAAAGATCCAAAGATGGCCCCCGCGTTTGCTCATTTCCAACGCCGGTTCGACCCTGTCCTGCCCGAGGTAGTACTGCAGTTTCAGCAGGTCCTCCATGGCGTTCTTGTAATCCGCGTCGATTGCCACCCACTTGCACCTCTGCGTCGCGGGGTTAATGGCATACAGCCCTACCGTGAGCGTCCCTTCCAAGTGTTGGCAGATCGTCTCCTCAGTCAGCATCTGAGGCTTGCCGGTCTTGGCGATCACTCGGACGGAAGTAGTAGTGCCGCCCGCTCTCCGGGTGCGGACGCATCGATTGCACCGTGTAAGCGCGCCGGTTGACGAAAAGCCGCCAGTATTCCCGAACGATTTCCGGCGTCGCCTTCAATAACAGCGCCATCGGGACTCACCTCTTATCTAGCGCCAAAGCCCAGCCATGCGCGTTCATGCCCACACTTCTCCGGTGTGGATGTAGATAGATAACCTGGAGTAATTTAGCTGTCAAACGGCGGTTTCGGCCCGTTTGCCCGGCCCCAATACCCAGGGGAGTCCGGTTCGCAGCAGCCCCGGGCGTTCGACCAGGGCAAGCAGGTCACATTCCTTGAGTAGCACTTCCAGCTGGGCGACACTGTAGCCGCCGTACTGGTCGTCATCAAAATCCACCGAGTACCAGGTCCCTTTCTTGCGATCCAAAACATAAACAGCACCCGATTGGGGGTCTCCGGGCACCAAGAGGAACACCAGCACGGATAGCGGAAACTCGACCCAGCGGACGATCTCAGCGGTTTCCGTCGTCTTCAACAGTGCCGTTACTGCACCGTTTAGTTCAGGTTCAGGGTTAAGTTGAAGCACAGGGGCAATTACCATTCGTCCAAACATCGCAGTTCTCCTTTCGACAAAAGCTCATGGTTTCTGGTGCACGCGACTGAGAATGCCGTCCCGTCACTTCCGCTGCACCCGAAAACCTTGACACGGACTCACCGGCACGACAGAGTTGTGGCTGTGGGACTTGCCTGACGGAGGCCGATTATCAGAATCGCTAGCTGGAACGTCAATTCGATTCGGGCGCGGGAGCGGCACGTTACCGCTTGGCTGCAACGCCAACCAGTGGACGTGCTTTTGTTGCAGGAACTAAAAGGGTCGATCTTCCCGGCGGAGCTGTTCAGAGATCTGGGATACGAGAGCGCGGCGGTGACGCAGAAGGCATATAACGGTGTCGCGGTCCTGTCGCGCACTCCCATTCAGATTGTCGGCACCGTCCTCGCCGGCGATGATGCAGACAGTCATGCCCGTTTTCTTGAAGTGCTGATCCAGGACATTCGGATGGTCAACATCTATGCTCCCAATGGCAATCCGATTGGAAGTGACAAGTTCGCTTACAAGCTCGCTTGGATGGACCGGTTAAAAGAGAAGATGATTGCCTGGCGTGAAACCGGAATCCCAACGCTCGTGGGCGGCGATTTTAACGTGATCCCGGAGGACATCGATTGCCACAAGCCGTCATCCTGGATGAATGACGCCCTGTTTCAACCCGAGCCGCGCGCGCGTTACCGTGCGCTGCTTGCACTTGGCTACACGGATGCTTTCCGGTCGCTGCATCCCGGCGAGACAGGGCAATTCACGTTCTGGGATTATTTCCGGCAGGCTTTTGAACACAATCGCGGTATCCGGATCGATCACTTCTTGCTGTGTCCCCGGCTGGCGCAGCGGTTGCAAAGCTGCGAGATCGATAAAGAACCGCGACGGCAGGACAAACCTTCCGACCACACTCCAATCGTTGTCGAATTGCAATAATCGTTCTACATGCACGATTTCCAATGTTGCGGCGAGCAGATTGGGACAACGGTGCGGCAATCCGGAGGCGCGTCGTCCGCTATCTTTGGCCTCCGAGTCGCCGGCAGTTTGGGAGTTGAACGATTCGATGACGCCAGGCTTTTTCCGATGAATCCTGTCGTTGCCACGTAAGACATACTCAGTGAGCGCTTTGCCCTGAAGTCCCTCGTCCGGCGGTGTCATAGTTGCCTGATGTTTGGAAGGCCAATGCCTCTACGTATCCGACGGGACAGGTGGTTTGGGCCCAGTACACCAAGTTCCGAAGTCGCGCAGGCCTATTATGTACTCTCTTTCATCTCGACATGCTATCTTCCATCGGGTGGAGGGCATTCCGGGTATTTGGAGTAGTGCGCGAAGAAAGTTCGTCCGCCCTGCAAAGCGAATGTCCAAGGACGCATACTTCTTCCAAGTTGGTCAACCGCTCGAAGAATGGACGATTCGTTTCGATTAAGCGTGCAGACGGTTCGAAGGTCTCCGAGAAATATCGATCAAGAACTGTTGTGCGCTTCCATCAGCCGCGTGTCTATCTCCGCGATATCTGGGCGATCATTTAGCGACCGTCTCTCCTGGGGATTCCATGCGTGTCCCAAATGAGATCATTGTCCGAAACATTGGCTCTACCGTGATTGGAGAACCTGCGCTTCCGGCACCGTACAGCTTCTGTAGTGTCGGGGTGTATCGAAGGTTAGAAAGCGGGCCATCCGATCGATGGTCCGCAAGAGCGTCCGGCAGTCGCTGGCGTCGGAATCCGCACGCGGCGAATCCACTTCTCAAATTGCGCACCTGAGTTTCGTAGATAGCAGTTCGCACGATGCGCTCAACCTCGTACTGGAAGTCATGATGTCCTGAGTCGCTCCAGTCTCGGCGCCGTACGTATTGCATGAAATGTTCGGCATCGTCATATGGCGCCACATCGAGCTGGTCTGCGAGCTCCAGATCGCCCCAGTCCTCACCCGCTGGTAAATGTGCTCAACAACCTTGAGTAGATCGACGTCGTGTCGCGCGGACATGTCTTGCAAGGCTCGTAACCGGAGAGAATCCCATGGTGAGGTCAAACCCATTGCCGATGATTGAGTTCAATCTTCCATGGAAGCCCGATGTCTCCGAGTTAAACGCTGACCACGCACCTCAGATCAAAGGCATTATAGTTGTCCATGGCCCATAATCGCCGATGCACACGCCGATCGCCGATTATCCCAAAAGTCGGCATCGGATCACCCAACGAGCAGCGTGCGCGCAACTGCTCACACAATACGAGCTGAAACGCCAACCGTTTTTCGGGAAATCCGGTACGACAGCGGGGGATAGTCAGAAGCTAAGTATCTGGGCGGTCAGCGAGTTGCACGGGGGCTGTTCCACGGCAAATTCAGCGCAATCCCAGCGCAAACACACCTCAATGGGTAAAAAGAGGGGCTTGGGTGGAGGTTGTGCCCCGGCTGCCGGAACGGTAGGAGTCCCGCCGTCAGCACGGCGCGAAGCGTGGTGGACAGTGGTGATTGATTGCTTTGCACCGCGAGGCTGAGGGTGTCCGCAAGGAAATCCTTCCGCAGGCCGAAGTAAACCGGCCGGCGGCAGTCTTGAAACTGCTTAACCAGCAGCGACAGCATGTCGTGATTCGGAACGAGGTACAAGAAGTGGCGAAACTCGGTCTCTGCCTCGATCCGCTTCCAGATGTCCTCGTAACGGCCTTTTGCCTTCGGCGTGCGTTCATATTCGAGGGCAAAGCGGTGTTCGTGTCCGTCAATTCGCACCGCAATCACGGCGTCATAGTCTTTCACGTACCCGATGCCGGTGAATTCGTTGCGCGACCGGATGTCAGACTCCGGCGTCCAGCGGACGAGCACGCCGGTGCGCTTCAGTGCAAGGTGGATGTCATTCAGTTCCAGAGCGTGCTGCACGTGGCCGCTGGCCGGTTCGCCCTTGTCCGCAGAGCCGGAGTAGTATTCTCCCTTGCCGATCATTTCCGAGGCGCCGGCCCGCGATATCGAATACACCACCCCGCGATTCATGGTCGGGATCTCGCGCCGCACCAGCAACTCGTGCGCCAGCAACCGCCGTACTCGATTGTCGAATGCGTTGCGCGAGGATGCGCAGTGGTCCAGCTTCATGAATTCGTACAACTGCGCCGAAGTGACGAACACGCAGTGCAGCACTCGGCGCAGCAACGGGTAATCCCATGTGTCGCTCAGAGTGATGGTTCCTTTTCGATACCGCATCCGATTTCACTCCGGCTCGACTGACGTAAGCACAAGCCGCGCCATCCACGGTTGCCGCATTCCGGTTCCAGGACAAAGCGGCCCAACTTGGTATGGATCCAGCCGTACATCGGTACCAGCAGCATGGCCTCCTGCTTGTCACCACATTCACTGAACGATATGAGCCAGGTGTCGGCTGACCGCCAATCAGTGCTGCCAACTGCCAGCACACCGTTCAGCTCGGGCCGAACCACAACCAGGAATGCCGTCCGGCTTCTCGGGTCTTCCCAAGATGCGCTGGAAAAGCAGTTTGTTCTCCCCTTGCCACACACATGGATCGGCACATTCGAATACACGGCCGATCATGCGCGCAGGTCGGTGCGGATCGAATCCGCCACATGCGTTGAAGCGGGCGTAGCCGGCGATCTTGGGTCGCTGCCGTATTGTGCCGCCGATGTCCACTCCTGTCGTGTTGTAATACACGCCGCGTGCAAAGCGCCGCGGATCGTTCTGGTTCTTGGCGAACTTTCGGCGCCATACACTGCCAAAACCTGTAATCGTGACCAACATTGATTACCGTTCGCCCTTGAGGCGCTTGTTCTCCAGTTGTGCCGCGTACAGTTGCTCCTGCAGGTTGTTGATGTGCTGCACCAATTTCTGGTCGGCCGTGCGCATATCGACTGGGACCTGCCAGGTTGCGGTTTGCATCCGGTTTCTTGGCCAACGCTTCAAGGCGCAAGGAGATGTCAGCCAGCAGACGTTCCTTTTCTGCCAAGTCGTCCTTAGCCAGATCTCGGTCGCGTCTATAAGAATCCCTTTCGCCCCTGACCGATTCCAGTTCGCTCCTGAGACGGTCCGCGTCGGAATCCGCTCCGGGCGCGGACATTCCGTGCTCGCTGCCGCTTCGATCGCCCGATTGCAGCGTTCGATATGGTCGTTGTATTTCTGGATCGCTTCACGAGCGACATTTCGCGAATACGCATCGTGGTTGTACAGGTCCGTCATCATCTCGGCGGTAATCCACATCGAGCGCCGGTGATCGATCCAATGTTTGGCGTACAACATCGCCATAATTAGCATCGCCACGGTCACAACCGCGCTGTACTTGAAGTACGGGTTGCGCACGCTTGCATCCAGAAATGCCTGGCGACGCTGTTCCATCCAGGCTCCCGTAATCGAGATCATCGGGATTGAACTGCTTGAGCAGGAACTCGTACCAGGTGTCGCGACGCTGGTACAACGGCGTTGAGAATTGGGACGCGGATGACGAATGCAATTGCGCCTACGTTGTCGGCAGGCTGAGCTTGCGGGTGCTGCTGCCCCAATGCAGTGGATATCGACAGCACGGATGAGCAATGCGAGGATGACAATCTGCAACGTTCTTTTCACGGTGCGCCCTCATGCGCGACGGCCATAACGGTGCTGCGCAATCAGCTCCGGGTTCGCGAATCGCAGGTTCGCGCCAGCGGATTGATCTCTCGACTGTCGCATTCGCGCATACAGCTCCGGCTCGAAGTGTGGAATCGCTGACGTCCTGCGGCGGACGGACGTGCAACAACTGGTGCAACGTGCCGCGCGTGTCATCCGTCATCAGGATTTCCATTTGTCCCTTGGGGAGATTCTTGATGTGCTCGTCGAGCGCGCGAGTCTCGCGGTCTTCACTTTCGACTGCCCGGTCAGTCGCCTCGTATTTCTCGTAGCCAAATAGCCGCCAGCGGTGCATCGAAACGCTGCGCCGGGTCACCGCGTGCTCCGCCGAGGCGCGGAGGAAGTAGCGCGCGGTTTCCTCGTCACGGGTGCGCAACGTCATGGTCGTGTTGGGGGCCGAGGTCACATCTTCCTTGAATCCTCGGCCGACTTGCATAAGCTGCGGCAGACTTTGCATCGAGAACAGGAACGCGGTGTGGGTGCCGCGGGCGGTTTGCAGGATCTGCGCAAAGTTGCGGTATCCGAACGGTGCAAACTCGTCCAGCACCACGCTGAACATCGGCCGGTTCGAGCGCCGACGCTGTTCCTCGCTTTCGTATCGCTTGCCGACGACCAGTTGCAAGTTCTGCAGCAGCATCTTTCCCAGAGCGCGCACCGGTTCGGTGTTCTTGTTTACATTCAGCGAGACAAACAGGATCAGCTCCTGCTCGATCACCTCATCAAGCGACAACAACTCCTCGTATGGGCCGGTGATCACGCTCAGCTCATCGTCCAGGAAGGTCATACACTCGTTGACCAAGCCTTGAATCTTCGGGACGCGCTCGCGGTCCCCAAACGACTGGTACAGGTTCTTCACCGACATTTCGAAGTTGAGCCGCCGTTGCACAGGGATGGACGACTCCTGATCCATTCGGCGGCGCGCCTTCTCGACCTGCTCCTTCAGCACTTGTTCGTCGATGGCCATCACCAGTACGTCATAGAAGTTGAACTTTTGGCCGGTGTGCACCAGCACACGCACGATGTCTGCCAAATAGTTCAACTGGTGCTTGGCGAAGAACTCGTCATGCAGGTTGAAAGAACCGAAAACCATGTTGACCACGGGCATGTAGTCGTCGTCCGTGCAGTGAAACGGGTTGTACCGCACGGAGATGTCGGGACGCGCCGGATTCAGGACCCGGAGCTGATGCAACCGTCCGGCGCGGTGCACGTGCGGCAGGAGATCGTAAAAGAACTCCAGATCCCCCTTGCCATCGAATATCACCATAGGCAAGCGGTGGGGATCGTCCGGAGTGCCCACGACCCGCGCCAAATCCTGGGTGATGATGTTCCTTAATAAGGTGGTCTTGCCAGAGCCGGTCATGCCCAGCACGATGCCCTGCATCACGCGCACTCTGTCCGGCCAGTACCACGGCTTGCCGTGGATGTCGTAACCGAGTACCACGGCATCTTGTTTCCAGGCGTCGCCGGTTAGCCGTTCATCTCGTTTCCGGGACACGACCATCGGCGGATGCGGCCACTGTTTTTCGCGCCGAGAGCGTTGGGTGGCGATCAGGATGGCTGAGCCGGCGATAGCGAGCAGCCCCAGCGTCATGTAACAAGCCAGCTCAGCAATCTGACGGTTTTCGAGGTGGTACCGCTCGCGAGCCACGAACCAGGTAAACCAGCAGAATGCCATCAGTACGAGAGCGATTACGATTTCAATGCTCTCCAGAACTGGCGGATGGTGGTTGTGCTCGGCATACGACTCGCGCATCAGTGCACCCCCATCGTGAAGCGGTCGAGGTACAGAGCGCCCACTTGTAAAGCGCCCAGGGCCACTGTCCAGCGCCAGAGGCGCAAGAAAGCGCGGCGATTGGATTGCGCTTCAGCCCGGTCCCAGCTCTGGGGCGGTAACAGCATGGCCGCTACACGGTACAGGAGCACGAGCAACGCTCCCAGCAACCAGCACTGCGGCAGCGTCGCTGCTGTCCACTCGCCCACCAGATTCGGAGAATGGATGTCCCCCAGGTACTCGGGTTACGCTGGCCGCGCCCAGCCAATATACGCATGCCCCTTCCAAGGTGATGGCCAGCAGCATGGCCGCGAAGAAAACAAATGTCTCGACTTGGCTCAGCCTCAACTTCCAGCGTGCACTTCTTCCCATAGTCACTGTCCCTCAATGCCCGTTCGCCCCGGGACGTAGCACCCAGCGCATCAGAAACCCAAGAGCACCGCAGAATACGAACCCACAAGCGATTCCTAAATGAAAGGCGCTGTTCTGCGGCCGATACAGATACATCCACCCCAGCCGGGCCAAACCGAACATGAGGAAACCCCAAAACAGAAGCTCCCAGTCGCGGACTAGCTCTTGTGCGTTGCCGTCTGTTTCTTGTGGAACAGGAGGTCTCGCACCGGTGTTGCCGTTATCGTCCATGCTCTTTGCCTTACGACAGACCGTTGAAGTAGATGAAACAGCCGAACGCCAGAGCGGCCAGCAGAGCGAACAGGACGAACCAGCGTTTGGGTGACCGCGCGCCTTTCCGATCAAACGGGCTAGCGGGTTCGAGCAGTCCATCAAGTATGGCCTTGCCCACTCCAAGATCGGAGCGATTGCGCGCATACTGGCGCAGCGTGTCGTGGACCGATTTAGCGGTGAGTAGCTCCGCCATGGCGTCACCTTCTACCGCACGAGAAACGCGGCAATTTGCGCCTGCTGGCTGTCACTCAGCCCGCTTTCCGACGACGTTTCGGACTGGGAAACTGGAAGCGCAGGATTGTGGGGTGAGTGCTCGACGCCACTTGCAAGGCCACCACGCCGACTGCCTCTTCGCCCGGAGCAATGGCGCCGACTGCATTTGCCCATCCAAAACCTTGACCGGGGTCTGTTGTTTGGCCTTGAGTTTGGCCGCTTGCTCGTCGCCAAGCTGGGAATTGACGAGGCTGTAGAGCGACTGTGGAGAGCGCACTCCGTCCAACTGGTACACCAGGGGCGTATCGACGGTGTATGGTTCGGTGCCATGGTTGCGAACAGCGTAGCGAATCAGCAGCCGGCCATCTTTCTCATAGACGTCGCTGATCCACACTTCGACCGGCTTCGCGGCGCGTTGTTTGGAAGGCAGCAGCCGAACGGGCTTTCCCGCGAGCAGCAGTTCGGTAATCGCGGGCAGAGTTGGGACCGCTGGAGCCGCATTAGCCGGCTTGACCGGATCGACGTGAACCGGGGCTTGGTCCACGGCAAAATTCATGTCGGTCACCGGTCCGGCTGGCTCCAGTTCGTAGTTTAGCCGCTGGTTCGCCGTCCAGATGAACAAGTTGGTGGCGGCGCCTACCTCGGTGGGCTGAACAAACACTTTGTTTTCCCGCCACTCCACCTTGAAAGACGGGCTCCCAGTCGCCACTTGCAGGACCGGGTCGGCGACTTCAATGACCGTCAGATGGTTGAGCGCCGTTTTCAGATGCACAATGCGGGTGCGGTCCGTGGTTTGGCTTTCAATCGTTTGAGCAACCGCCGGGATAAGGGCTGCTGCCAGTACGGCAAATGTCAGCACAACACGTTTCATGGCTCGCTTCCTTCTTCTTTTGCTTTCCCACTTGTGTACAGCCCAGGAGACTTCGGGGAAGAAGTCTCCTGGACGGTTGGGGTTAATTGGTTTCAGGCAGCGGCGTGTAACTCCTCGTGGGCAGTTGCGGCCGCTGCTGGGTTTCCGGGAAGATGACCTTCCCATTGCGTATTTCACTGCGTCCCGCCTTGATGGGAAATGGCCGGACCCGCTCCAGGATCATCGGCGAGCCTTTCTCGTCGCGATCGGTGAACACCTCTCCCGTCTTCGTGACCTGCGCCACGAAGATCAGGCGTTCCAGGAGTTGGCCATTGGCCTGCGTGAAGGGCTGGACCAGAAAGATCCGTCCCTCGGCGTCGATTTCCACTTCGCCGTCGCACAGATTGGGAATTTCCACGGTGACCGGGCGGCCACCGGTACGCTCCGCGATCTGATTGACGACCTCTTGCGGGAAGCTGTAGAACACGATCGACCCGGTTCCAGCCACAAAGTTCGGGTCCGGGACCGCTCGCCGCTCCCTGCAAACAATCGAGTGCAGGGCCGACAGGTAGGACAATCGCGTTCCGTTCTTGCTGCTGCTCCACTTCTGCAGCGCGTTGACCAGCGCCTTCAGCTCTTCTCCCGCCTTTTTGTCGTACGCATTCAAAGCGGCGGAAGCCTGGTTGCGCCGGAAGAAAAGTTCCTTGCGAGCCTCGGCATCCTGCTTGTGTGCCTCGATCTCGGCATTGGCTTTCTCCAGCTCCGCCAGAAGCTGTTGGCGTCGGCCCATGATTTCGGTTACGCGGTTCCCGTAGTACCGGTTGACCACGAAGCACTCCTGATAGATCTCCGGAGTGAAGCTCTGTCCACCAATGACTCCCCGGAAATCGCTCAAGGGCGCCGTGGCCGCACTACCGAAGAACCGCCCCAATTCCTTGCGCGTGAAGTTGTACAGCCGTCCCGACCTTATCGTTGGCATCGACTTCCAGATGCTCGTCCATGTCCTCGATCCGGCGTTTCTGTTTCAGCTTCAGCCAAGGCGTTGTGGGAACATCGTTGCGGATGTTGCGAATGACCTCCTGGTCAGGCTGGGTTCCATGCTTCAGTTGATCCAAGCGCGTTCTGAAGCTGGTCCACCAGTTCCCGTGCAAGGTCGGGCCTTCCTTTCGCCAGGCACGAGGTCTTCAAATCGGTAATGGCGCCGATCTGGTTGCCGCGTGCTTGCATGGCGACTTGCGGAAGGTTCCACCAGGGACTGGGAGGTTTGGGGTTCTTGTTCTTGATGGCAGAGTGCTGTTCTTCGTAGGCGAACCGGTCTTCGACGAACCGGGGAAACCGGTTGTCCTCGACCAGGCACACCATATCGAAGTCAAAGTCTCCGCCGTTCCTGGAAGCGGTTCCCGAATGAAGGATCAGCGTGCCTGTCAACTGCAGTTGTTCTCTGGCAACGGCAGCAACCTGTTCGGCCGAAAGCTGGCACCCACGTTGTGCAAGGTGCTCAGTCAGCAGACGAACCGTGTCTTCCGCAGACAGATTCTCAACCGGCAGCAGATCTTCCTTCATGCGGATGGGATAGCGCACCACGAGACCACGCTTGCACTCCGATTGAGCGATGGCGCTGGACTTCGGAATCCAATCCGAGCCGCACACCACATGGCCTTCGTGCAAGAAGAGGTAGCCATCGTCTGCGAGGGCGAACCCAGGCAGACGAAAACCGCCGCTGGTGCACAGGCGATACGCCCACTTCATCAGCACCCGTTGGAGGTGATGCTGGATGAATGGGTGTTTCAACATGTAGCCGGTAGCGTCGGCGATCAGTGTCGCCTGCGCCACCGTGTATTCGCTCGAAGTGTAGTCGGGATCGGGTTCTTCGCCGGGCTCCAGCACCCGTTGGCTTTCCTGGGTGCCCAGCAACTGGAACAGCTCGGTGAAGTTGTTCTCCTCGAAGGCCTGCCGCACTTTCCCGATCTGGCTGAGAGCGTACGGCTTGATTTCGAGCTCGATGGACTCATCCGGCGCGTGCTCCAGCAGGGTGTAGCTCGAATTGAATTCGAGGTTGCGGGAGACATCGCGAAAGCCAACGACCACCGGGCCGCGGAAGGTGTGAGCCTGGCGATTCGCCCACGAGTGAGCGAATCGTCCGCAGCACGCCTCCCTGGTACTTGGGCTTCACGCACGATCTGGGCAGGATGATGTCGGCTTCGAGATGCCGCGCGACCTCATCCGCCATGACCTTGAATGCGCCCTTCGCCTGGGTTCGGTCGAACGCCAGGCGGAATTGATAGAAGCGATGCGCGCCGATTCGCTTGCCTTGAATCCTGCGCTTCGCTTGCTCTACCAGCGCCGCCTCTTCTTCCTCGGACAACGCGAGATCCTCCTGGTCCTCGGAGCAGCTCAGCGATCCGTTGGGCCAGCAGTTTCTCCGTCTCCTTGGCAAGAAGTTCGGCCTGGTGCTTTTGCTGAAGTTTGCGGAACAGCGACTGCGAGATCCATCCCCGGCAATCGTTGGTGCCGAATTCATGATCATCGACCACCATGACGCGGCAATCGGGTTCCTCGATAAGCACCTTGCACGAGGACACCAGGATGCCGAAATAGGTGATCGCGGCCTGCGGTGAGAAGCGGAATCGCTCCCCAAGCTTCTTTTCAAAGGAGCTTTCGACGGCGTAGAACTTGCCGTTCTTGGCGCTGCCGCTGGCTCCTACCAGGCTGTAGCGGACGCCATCCACCTCGATCCGGGTCAGCGCTTGCTCAACCATGGCCTGCTCGCAACCATCCAGCGGCTCGGTGGGCACATCGACGGTGGCCACGCGAATGCCGGGATAGAGTCCCTGCAAGAGGCTATTGGTGAGTTGCGAGTCCTGATCGAGTTTCATCGTCTTCTTCGTCACACTGCCAGTTCGATCGACTTCGAGCGCCAACACAGGGTTCGCGCCGCGGTTCGTAACCTTGGACATGACTGATCTCCTTCAAACTGTCGAGCAAGGACAGCCGAAGGAGACTGCTCGTGCCAGTCTCTTCGCCGCCCTTGCCGAAAACCGAACTAAAGATTTCGGCCAGGCAGCAAAGCGCCGGCCAGCACGATTTGTATTCGTCGCCAACAGCCGTTACGACTGTCGCGTTGCCTTACTTCAAGCGAAACACCAGCAGTTCGCTGGGCTTAATCACCACGGGCTGCACCCGCATCCCTGCCGCCGAAAGTCCTCGTAAGGAGGCTCCAATCGTGGCGCCGAGAGCGGCTCCGCGGCCTTTTCCCACCGCTGCTCCAACGGAAGTTCCCACTGCCGGGAAATTCCAACTTTGACTGCCGGTCGAGTGCGCTTCGCTGCGTCTCGCCAATGGCTCAGTCGCGATTGACTCGAACCAGCCACTTGCGAGAACGAGTTGATTCAGCTCAAGAACGAGGTAGGCGCTTGCGCCATTACGCCCTGAAACGCCCAATATCCGGCCTCTTACTTCCGAGCCTTGCTTTGCGATGATCCGTCCGTTAACGGTCAATGGCACAGCCAGGCTTGCAGTGAACTGTTCTCCGCTCAAGTTTCGATCGCTGGAAAGTGCTTTCTCCAACCGAATCGTGATTGTTGTTCCCGCAGGCACTCCGGTACCGCCGTGCGACACGGGCATTGCCATGGCTGCTCTTGCGAATATCGCCAGCCAGAGCACGAGATATTTCGCGTACTTCATCGCAGTCTCCTTGTTGTCGCGACAAAGGGGCAGCAAGGGGACCTGCCGGTCTCTTCGCTACCCATTGCCGAAAACCGAAAAGATTTCGGCCAGGCAGCAAAGCCCGGCCAGCACGAGATGTAGTCGTTACGCCTTGTTGGTCTTTACCGCCTCAGGACTCCAATAGCTTCCGTGAGCATTGCCGAAGCTCGCTCACGAAACCACGAAGCCTGCGCAGTTTCGACCACCACCACTCTCCCCACGTCCACAGCCCACACAACAGGGCTGTGAGCAGGAGAGCCATAAGTGCGCCCATCAGCAGATCCAGAATGCCTAAGGGCGCGTACTGAAGGTATTGCCGAACCAAGACGAACCCCTCGAACAGCAGGATTGGTCCGAACACCTTCGCCATGGTGAAAAGCCAACGTCGGAACAGCACCAGAAACCGTTGCTTCACCATTCTATTCCTCCTTTTCCGTCTGTCACCAGAACAGAAGGGAGGGACGCTGGCGCGGCTCTCTCGCTGTCCTGGTCGAAAACGTTTCGGGTTTCCGGCCAGGCTCGCGAAACGAACCGGACCAGCACTCAACCGCAATCAGCTTGCGGATCGCTCACTACAGATCAACCTCATCTGTGAATGAAGCCAGTGCTATCAATCAGCTCGTGGCTGTAACCAGCCGGTTTCAATGCCGGACGCCAAGCGTGGACGATTTCGTCTGGAACTCCTCGTCGTAGCCCAGGTCGTCCGGGTAATGATGGCAATTCGCCACCAAGGCGAACACCGTCACCATGTCGGCGGCGATTTCCGTGTCCACTCCCCACAGCGTGGTCAGATCGAAGCCGCCGCAGTTGGGGCGTTCCACCAGCTCAGCAAGAACTCGGCCGATCTCCGGCTCTGCCCGGTGTCGGCCTGCGCGATCTTTATCGAGTCGCTCCAGGGCCGCTTTTTGCCGGGTAGAAATCGCAGTGCTCATGCGCAATCTCCATCACATCTCAAAACCAGAATCCGAATTGCGAATGTTCTATTTGCCGCGAACGGCTTCCTTGTTCAATTGCGGCCTCCTGCCCGCAAAGTCCGGAATTACGCGAAATTCCTGGATGGCGTAATACGTCACTCCCAAGCGCAAGGCTTCGACGAGGGCTTCGCCCTCGCTTGCTACTTCTCGGTCTAGCGCTGGGGTTCCTCCTCCTTCGCCATTTGTTTTGGCGAGGAAATAGCGCGCGCAATCGTGGTTTCCTCGTCCGCATTCGTGCGCGTGCGGCTTGTGCGGGTTGTTGGTTTCTCGGAGCCGCTGTCGGTCCGGGTTGTCCTTGTTGCCGGAATTGTCTCTGCCGTGCTGGTAGCCATGTCGACTCCTATATCCGCGGCTGACCTGAACTCTGGCTGCCGCAAAGTTGAATCCGAAAGATTGCCCTGACGGTCCCGAAGGTTGCGCCTTGCAAGGCGTTTCCAATGCGCAACGTCTACTTGTCCAGTTCGCTTCTCTGTTCGAGCCCGTTGTCGCGCTCACCGACCATTTGCTTCTCGGAGTAATCGGCCACGAGTAGTCCGCTGGGATTGAATTCGCTCCTCCGCTCCTCGACCAGCCGGATGTTGTATTGGCCAACGATGCGGTCGGTGACCTCCGCCCCGTTTTTCACCTTGTGCACCTCCTTGACCCCGAAGACCACGTAATCCCAGGGACCGTTCTTCGTCCGCTCAATGGAACGGATTCGGAGATCGGAGATGATGTGGTCCTGCTGGATCTTCCCCACCGTGTCGTCGTCGCGCAGCTTGTTCATCGTGAAGGTCCGCAGGTTGACGGTCATCATGTTTAGCGATTCGGCAAGGTTGCGGGGCGCGGAGTCTGGGGTATAGGAGAGGTAGTGATCGAGAAAGCGCCGTACGACGGCTTTGCCTTCGAGATCTGTCGGCGCAACGCCATCGGAGGCGGTTGCATCGGGGCTGGCTGCTTGCGCGGCGAGGGTCAGTTCCAGTTGCGACGCCCGATTCTGTCGTGCCCCGCCGACGACCGCCGCATTTCCGTCTTTATCGACACGGATGACCGTAGGCGGTTGGATGCGAACGTAGATCGCAAATCCCAGCGAACGCGAATGCAATCACGCCAAACAGTATCGCCAGGAACATGGCGCGATTGGCATAGGCGCGCAACATGCCGTCGTGCTCGTAATACCTGGTGTAGCCGGCAATCTCTGGCATTTCCTTTTGCAGCTTTTCTGTTCTCATTGTTCTTTACCCATTCCAATCAATCGCATCGTTCTGCCAACCACGTGTCCGGCCTGCCAAGCGGCAAGACCGGCAAGGCTGCGACCGGCATAACCACGACCTGCGTGACCGGCATTTCCTCCAGTCCAATTGGTAGCGCCGTAGGCTGCCGCCACTCTCGCCGCCCGAGGAACCGGTTGCCGGCGTTCCTACGTGGCCGGACTCTTGCCAACCGCTACCGTTCCAGGAAAACACCTGGCCGGTCTTGTCATTCCGCAACGCCGCTGGCGATTCCGCTCCTGCCGAGGCAGAAGAGCCTGCGCCATTAGTCGGAGAGGAGGAGTCTTCGCCAGCGGAGGAATTCTGACTACCTGCAGTGCCAGTTGCGCCTGTTCCGCCATTGCCTCACCTCGGAGTTAAGAGGCGTTGGCGGCCTAGACTGGCCGACCGCGGAACCTGCCATTGCCGGTGTTCTGTGCTTGCCCAACAACAGAGCCTTGACTGCCAGAACCGGCGTTCTGGCTGGCGCCGCCAAGCCCGCCGGTCGGTGGAGGTGGCGGTCCTTCCGGGGCATGCATTCTTCCTGCGGACAAACCTCCGCCGCCGGCAAATGCCAATCCGGATGCCACGGCTCCTGCCGTGACGGCTCCGCTGATTACCGTCATGAGTGTGCTGCCAACATCTCCGCGCACGATGCGGCTGGCGATAAAGGGAATCAGGGCGATCATGATCGACAGCAGCACGCTTGCCACGCTCATCACGATCACTTGGCTGGAACCCGACAAACGCGTTCAAGAACGATCCGCGTGAACTGCATCGGGTCTGTGATCTGCAACGCTGACATGAGCGCTTGCAGAATCGCGTACAGCAGGCCCCACACTGGAAGATCATCATGTTCACGAAGAACGATCTTCCCAACTGGCCCAGACCACGCGAAGGCATCAGCGCCAGGACAAACGGGCCGACTACATACAAGATCGACCCATACAGTGCGTAGAAGAGCGTGAACAATGTGTAGGTGAACGGAAGGAGGAGATAGCCAACCAGCGTTATCAACCGCAGCAACGATTGACCGAGGCACCGCCAGTGACCAGGTTCCAGAGAGCAGAAAACCAATTGGGATTTGAGCTCCACGCTTGGGAGAGGCTATTTAGCCAGGACTGGACTACATCGATGCCGCCCGAAAGGTTGTAAATGCCATCGGCCACGCCGTTGAACATCGCTGTTCACGGCGCGAAAAGCACTTTGGTAATTCAGGAACACCAATCCCAGGACCAAATACTTGACGGCGGCCACGCCAAGCAGCCGCACATCACCGCCGTTGCTGTAGGCTTCATAGACTGCCCACAACAGACTGAGGATCAGAATGACTCCGGCGATTTGCAGCACGGCCGCCGTGATCCCTTGCTGGTCGATGCCGTTCAATCCGGTTCGCAGCAGTTGCTCAAAATAGAAACTGGGCATAACAACTTCCTCTGATCCTGACTCACTGGTGCTGCAGCAGATTGGCCAATGCCTGACGCAGGTTGGTGGTGTTGGTTGCCCCCATCTTGACGTCGGCGCTCGCGTTTGCGAGGTCGATTGACCGCAAGCGCATCAGGTCGGCGGTGGCGGCCTGTGTATAGGCGTTCGCCCGGATCAGCCACGCATCCGCCTGGGCCTCGATAATGGGCGCACTTCCGGGAGCCGCGTTCTGAACGCTCTGATTGAGCTGGCTGGCTGCCTGGAGTTCCAGATCCGCCAGGGCATCGATTTCGATTGCCCGTTTCATGGCCGCCTGGGCGGCGGCATCCGTCATGTCCACCATATTCAGCACCTGCGGGCGATGCGGCGGTCGGCGCGGGAACAGGACCATAAAGAGCGGTGTATGCGCCCGACGTTTGCGCAATCTGATTCGGGTTGCGAGACAGCAGCACCTGCTCCAACTGTTGTGAGGCAGGCAAGGTCGCGCTGCTGACGGGCAAGCGCATCAGATTCTGAATCTGGTTGAAGTTTCCTTGCAGGAGGCCGACCAAGCTCTTTGCCTGATTGATCAGAGCTTGCGGCCAGACCACGGTCTGCTGAAACTGCTGCATGGATTTGTCCACGCCGAGGATCTGATTGAGTCCGCCTCCGACCACATTGGTCAATGCCGACTGAACGCTCGCCAACCCGCCGCCAGCATGGCGCAGCAAGGGTCAAGGCCAAACTGAGCCCGTGCCGGCCAGGGCGCCGTGAACACGAGAACCAGGGCGAGAATTGCCGTGCGCAGTTTGTGCCCGAGTAGCCAATCTTCTGCATGGTCCTGAGCAGTTCTGTAATTGTCGTCATGTTTTGCCTTCCTTTCCGCTCACTGGTGCTGCAACAGGTTTACGAGAACTCCGCGCAACTGCGTGGTGTTGGTGGCGTTTTCTTTGCGAAGCGTGTTGCGATGCGCCAGACGTGCCGCCTCCTGGCGCAATTCAGCCGCCAGCATCTTTTGCGTCAGCGCCTGACTGTGGATACCGGAGACAATTGCCGTAGCCGTCAGAAACGGTGCGGAGCCCGGGGCAGCTTGGCTGGCGGCGTTCTCGATCGAGTCCGCGGATTGAAGCTCTATGTCGGTTGCCTGATCGCTGGCCTTCAGCATCTTCAAGTTGTCGAGAGCCAATGCGTCGTCCATGTCGGACATGGCCCGATCCGTTGGGTTGGCCGCAGTCGCAACCGGGATAACTCCATAGGTGTTCCCAAATGTTGTCGTCAGACTGGAAAAGTTGTTCACCTGGTGATCGCGGATGCACTGCCTCGAATGCCTGCGGGTTGGGCAGGGTGGCGCTGTTGAGATTCACGTGAAAGATGTTGGTCATCAGAGTCCGGTATTGACCGATCATCTGCGTGACCTGCGCCTTGGCTTGATTGATCAACTGCTGCGGCCAAGCGACAACCTGTTGCAGGTTGTTCACGGCAGTTCTTACGGTGTTGATCGACGTCAATCCGGTTTGAATCACCCCATTGATCACACTGAGAACCGCCTGAATTCCGCTGAGGATGCCGGATTGCGCCTGTGCCGGTTGCGGCACCCCCACCAGCGTCATCACCATGACTCCGGTGAGCGTTACCGCGATGAACTTCCTGCGGCTCTTGACCGTGACTACCAGCCAGACAAAGGCTGCAAAGAAAACTGCGTACGAGATAACCTGCATAACCTTCTCCTGCTCGCTGCGCCGAGACTCGCTCTTGGTACTACCTTCGGCTCGCTTCCGTGTTCTCCGTTGCTGGCGTCCCTGACGGCGATGGCATTGACGGCGCCAGAAATCTCTTCCGGAAGAGGTGCGACATCCGCCAATCCTTGCGGGAACTTCTTGGCCAACTCCTGATAACTCTCCAGCAAGGGCCGATCCGCATGCTTTTTCAGAAACCACGCGCGGTATCTTCGTTCGCGCGGGAAGGTGGTGCAGACCCAATAGGACAGCGGCGTGGGCACGATCCGAATGGTCTGGGTAGTCTCGGCCTTCTCCCCGATCACCAGCAGAGCTTCCGCGCTCCGCCCTTTGCGTGGTGCGCCGAAACCCTTCACCTCGTTGACCGCCACCGGGTTCAGGTTCAGGTGGTTGATCAGCGGCGTCACGTCTCCGGGCTGTTGCCCGATGATCTTCGTGGTCGCGTTCTTCAAAATGCCGGGTCCGTGAACCCTGGGTTGGAACTCCGTGCCAACGAAATCTTCGACCGTCTGGCTGATTCCCCAAACGCTGGAGTTGCGCTTGCGGGCGGTGCGGTAAAGTTGCACGACCTCGGGCGCCAACGCCGGGGAATCCAGCAGGAACCAGCACTCATCGAGCACCGAAATACTCGGACGTCCCGTCTTTCCGGTGGCCCGCGCTGCCATTGCGGTCGCGATGAGCATGCTCATCGCCGTCTCAAGCCGAGGATCGGAGCTGAGGCCTTCGACGTTGAAGAAGAGCCAATCGCTGTCGAGGCGCATCGTGGTCGGCTGGTCGAACAGCTTGGCGTAGATGCCGCCTTCGGTCCACGAACGCAGTTTGATTGCTGCCAGGTGCGCCTCATCGATCGTGCGTTGCATCTTCTCTGCATCCCGCCAATTCGCCAGCTCTTCGCGCAAGTCGTTGAAGGTCGGAATGGGATTCGAGTAGCGGATCGAGCAGCGTTTGTAGACGCGTGTGATCGCATCGGTCAGCACGTTATCCAACAGCGAAGTGTCGGAGCCGTGGCTCTCGCCGAGCATGTGACGGGTCAGATTCTTCAGAAACGCCGTCTTTTCGTTGCTGGGAGCAGTTTCGCCTTCGGGCAGGTCCCACGGATTCAGCGTCTCCCTGCCGTCCAGGTCAACATTGATCACGCGTCCGCCCATCAGTTCAATGAGCGGTTCGTACGAGTCACCGCGCTCCAGAATCGAAACCAGTGGCCGAGCGCGCGCCATCATCAGCAGCTTGAGTTGCGCGAGAAAGGTCTTTCCGCCACCGCTCTTCGCCATGATCAGCATGTTGGCGTCGCCGAGGCCGGAATCGAAGGGCGAGAACGGTATGAGCTGCCGATAGGGCGTCTCGAACAGCATTAGCGGCGAATTCGGCGTCCCTTTCCATGGCATCTCCATCGGCAGCAGGTCGGCGGCATGGAGCGTCAGCACGTCCGTCTCGCGCTTGTTGACTTCTCCCAGACCCGGCAGGCTCGAAAAGAAGAAGCGCTTCTGCGCCAGCGTTTCGGGGATTCCGCGCGCGCCGTTCATGCGCGCGATGGCATGCAACACGCGCTGGCGGCGGTCCGCGAGAATTCGCTCTGCTTCTTCCGCCTCGAAGCGGTTCCGGGCTGGCCGCGAGGTGCGAACCGCAATGGTCAGGCTGAGCTGGCAGGACTTCAGCGAACTCGAAATCAGCTCCTGCAAAACTTTGACAAGCTGATGCTCCGCTACCTGGGCATCGACATTGAGGCGGAAGCCGCCATGGATGTCCTTCTGCGCCGCCGTCATCTTGCGCAGCCGGCTCTTGTACTGCTTCACCGACTTTGCCTGATCGGGGAGCACGACTTCCGCGTTGATGATGATGGGGAAGTCCATCACCACCAGTTCGCGCAGCACGCCCGGAAAGGTCGCGTCGGGCAGGTCTTTGATGCTGAGGAACGAATACAGCAGGCCGCCAATCTTCAGGTGATCATCGAGTTCGTCCTCGATGTTGACGTTGGCCATCTGACTGCGCGCACTTTCGTAAACGAGGGACTCCTCGGGCGGACGGTACGGCCGGACATCGTTGGCCAGTGGGTTGAGCGCCCGCTTGACCTCAAGGAAGAGATCGTCATGGGTCATGCGCTCGATCTTCATGCCGGTCGCCTGCAGGGTGGCTTCCACTCCCGACATCAGGCTGTTGAACTCGGCGACCAGGTCCTCATGCTCCCGCCGGCTCCGCTCGATGCACTTCGCGGCAGACATGCTGAAGCTGTTGCCGCGCATCTTCTTTTTCCACTCGAAATCAGGCGACTGGTGATGGATACGCGGATCCCAGATGAAGTAGAAGTGCAACGAGTGCTGCAGGTAATAGCCCTCGGCGTTCTTCTTCAGCCAAGCGTTCGGATTGTTCGCGGTCGACTGCTTGCAGGACTGCATTGGGATTGTGCTGCTCCCGGTTGTAGCGTGAGATCAGATCGCCGACACCTTCGGCAATCTCAAATCGTGCCTGCAATCTCATCGAGCGTTCCGGCAGCGAGCGGATCAAGGATTCGAGCAACAGCTTGGTTCGATTCCGGTCGTCATCGCTCGCGTAGTAGGAGCAAAGGCCACTCACGCGATAGCCGGCAACGAAAGATCCATTGAGCTGGATCAGCAGGTTGTCGGTGAGATCGCGAACCTTCAGCTGCTCGCACAGCGGCGGCTGTGCCAATGACCTCTGGTACTGTTCCATCTTCAACGGCATCGTTCGCTTCCTCAGTCCTTGATGTATTCGCGATCCAGTTCCCGGTCTCGCTCCAGTGCCGAGTAAACGTGAGGTTTGGTGTGGAACAGCACCCAATCCAGCAGGTAGCCGCGCTGTTTGCCGTACTTGAAGAGCATCAGTGCGGGCACACTCAGGATGGGCACGAAGTACTGCAGCACCATGTTCATGGGCAGTCCGAACATCTCGCGGTTCAAAAACCTACCGAAGATGTTCATGACAACTGCGACGGCCAGAATGGCGAACAAGTCTTCCGCTTCGAGGCCCATGAAACGTGACTCTGGTGCGCAGGTTTCGGTAGATTGGCGTGACGTCGAGTGCCATTTCTCTCTCCTAACGAACCCCTCCGGTCCCCTGTGCGACGAAGAACTCAGCCAGACGAAGCACGCCCGAAACCATCAGGCAGAGAGCTGCGGTGACGAAATGGCGGAGCCAGCCGCTGGTCGGATGAACGAGCGAGAAGACGCCCAATCGCAACGCCATCGCCGCGACCTGGGATGCGGCGTACACCGGCAGAATCACATTCGCGACCCAATTGATCAGGGTCACGATGGAGAGCCAGTAAAGATCGGGATTGTTCCAAGCTGCCTGCGAAGCGAAGGTCTCAAACGCTCGCGTCAAGCCTGAGACCATCAGGCAGGCCAGTGCGCCATACATGCTGTGTGCGAACTCGTGCCCTTTCGAGAACTGCAAGATGGCGATGATGATGAAAGCCGCGGCGAGCGTTGGCATGATCACATTGCCCACCCAGTTCGCCAGATGCAGTATCCCGTGATCGAAAGACATGTTCCCCAGATTCATTCGCGCCTCCTACATCATCGAAGTCAGAAGTTTCCAAATGGCTGAAACCGTAAGCAGCGCCAGGGACACGGCGACCAGCCGCAGGAACGGCTTTTTCGTCGCGAAGTTCAAGATCGCGCCCACCAGCGCCAAGACAGCGGCGATCGGCATGATCGTTCCCGCCAGGTGGTTCCACAGACTGTCCAAGACATCGACCGTGGCGTATTGCGTTCCGGTGTTGTAGCTCTGCAGCAGGCTGTAAGTGGTCTGCGTGCCCAGCAAAAACATCGCGGCCAGAATGGATGGCAGCGGATGTTGACCAGAAGCCGCGTCCAGAACAGCTCGCAGTACAAAGAATGCGGCTAACGTGGGCACCATGCGTTGCACGACGAAGTTGGTTACAAATTGCGCCACGTCGGCTTGAAAGTTGGCCAGCCACCCGGTCGCAATTCCGCCGGCGCACCCGAAGGCAGCGGCACAGCCACGCCAAACGAAGTGAACCAGCTCAACAGCGGCTGCAAGCGTCAGGAAGACAACTGCCCAGAACATCCACTTCGTAAATCCTCCGCCGATGGCAAAGGTCATCGTTCCTTCGCGGCGTAGACTGACGCCGGCCAGCACCAGCGACAGCAGCGCCGCCGATGGGGCCAGCAGCAGCAGGACCGAGATAATGTCGTTGAGCAGTTGCGGAGTTGCCATCCGTCCTAATCCCCAAAGCTTGAGACTTCCCCTGAAAACCGTAGTGCGTTGGCAGCCCGCAGCCTTTGTCTGCGTTACGGGCTGCCTGCACAGTTGCGGCCCGTGGTGCGTGGACGCGCGGTTAAGTCACTCCCGCCGTGCCGTTTGTGATCCAGAACTCGACGAGCCTGGTAACGCCTGAGACGGCCAGCAGCGCCGCAGCCGCGAACAGCCACCGCCCAAAGCCGCGGCCGGTCAGCCAAGATACGACGGCGCCCACGACCGCGCCGCCCGCACCGACCGGCGCGATTACGTTGCCGATCCAGTTGATGAAGTTTAGGAAGGCGCCTTCCGGTTGCGCAGCGGTCTGTCCTTGCACGGCCACGTTGGTCTGCGGAGCCGTGCCAAGGTTTTGTGCCACCACGAACTGCCCGATGGCAAGCAGCATGATCGCGAGCACAATCAGCGGTTTCTTCCATGTGAGGTCTGCCTGGAATTTCATTTCCCGAGGTGTTCTCCTTTCGCGAAAGGCGTCAATCGCTTCTCGGAACACCCGCAAATTCGGGCCAGAAAAGCGACCGGCGCGGAATGGAAAGTAAGCTGGAACTGAAAAGCTGTCAAACGCGGGTCAATTCGGTTGTGAGGGAAAATCGAGGTGGCGAGAAAGGAAATTAGGAAGGGCGAGAATAGAGGAATGGCCTAACGAGGGGCGGTGCCCATCCAGTGGAACCATGCCTCCATGAACACGCTCAATGGCCTTTTCAAAATCTGCCCAACTCAGGGGTGGTAGTTGAGAGCCAGTGGTTAATCGATTGAAAGCCATGCGCTTTGCCGTGGTGCAAATGGCCTGAAGATCCGCCGGCGCCGATCCGCTCAGACGATCCGCGAGATTGCTCACGGTGAGTCCGGATTCCAGTCGAATACCCTTGAGATAGAGGCTAATCAGTTGCGCTCTCTGCTCACTTCCGGGGGGCTCAATCCGAATTTTCTCTGAGAATCGGCCACCGCGAAGCACGCGGGGATCGATGTTTTCCGGATGATTGGTCGTGCCCACCAGGAAGACATTGTTTTCCGGCTGCAAGCTGCTGATTTCAGTGAGAAATTGTTCAACGAGTTGAATATCGTGCTGGGCTAGGTAGCGGTTGTTTGCTGGCAGCAGTCCGTCCATTTCATCGAGGAAAACAATTGCCGGACTGTGTTCTTTTGCACGCGCAAACACCCCGGACACACGCTTGACGGAGTCACCAACGCCGCCTCCGAGAACGTTGGCGGCGGTGAGCGGATAAAAGCTGCGCTTGGTTTGGCTTGCGATCAGCCGTGCGATCAAAGTCTTCCCGGTTCCTGGTAAACCGACCAATAGCAATCCTACTGGGATTTCCAGGCCCAACGTTCGGGTGCGTTCCGGATCCTCCAGTAAACGAACGAGTGACTTCAGATCCTGCTTTACCGAGTCCGCGATAACTACTTCATCCCATTCCACGCGCTCGATTTGTGGCCGGTCTTTGCCACCGTTTCCATTCATTGCCCGCCGCAGGTCCTCGGCGTCAATTCTTCGGTTATCTGCCAGAGCGTAGCTTGCTGCCTGGTCCACCAGGGCGCGGAGCTTGGCCGCGCTCGCTCCCGGCATTTGGCGAGCGAACTCCTGCAAGTCAAATCGCTTCCAGGGCTTCTTGCTCAGCTGCGCTTCCAGGATCTTCACCCGTGTGGCTTGATCGGGAAGATCGATGCGAACCTTAACGTCAAATCTGCCCTCGCGTATCAGCGCTTCATCGAGACCATCCAGGCGGTTTGTCGCCGCCATCAGGACAAATCCGTTGATCGCGCGGTAGTGGTCGATGGCGCTCATCAATGCCATGGTGATGTTATTGAACTCCCGTCCCGCGCCGCCGGGATCACTGATCGCGTCCTGCCGCCCAGCCCCAAGCGAATCGATCTCGTCGATAAAAAAGAGAACAGGCTTACGAGCAGCCGCCTGTGCGAATACCCCCTGGATGTTTTCGGCAGTCGCGCCAATCCAGCGGTTGAGCAATTTCGGAGCAGAAACGTATTCGAAGTTCAACCCGAATTCGCCTGCAGTGGCTCTTGCCAGAAAGGTCTTTCCGGTTCCACGCGGTCCGTACAGCAGAATCCCGTTTCGCAGCACACCGTAACGTTCATATTTTCCCGATTTCAGATGGCCCTGCACAACCTGGCGGATTTGTTCCTTCGCGTCTTCCATGCCGCCAAGGTCAGCAAACCGCTCCGATGGCACATTGGGAACTACCTGCTAACTGGTTGCGGCGATGTCTCGGTGCCGGGCTGGGCCGCCAACAGCAACGGGAGCCACTCGCGGCTTTTGCTTGGATCTCGACAGAATGATCCAGAAGAACGAAACCACCCAACCGACTGATGCTCAGTCCCAACAACAAAGCCACAGAAGTTCAAGTCGTCGTATTCAGCTTGGCTGTGCTCAAGGACCGGGCTCCCACATCAGCAAAATCACCATGCCAAGCGCGATGCAGGCTGGCCACCACGAATCTCAAGGGCTTCTTCAGGATCGCAGGCGCATTTCGCAGCGGGCCTCGCAAAAGGCTGATCAACACGACCGCCGCAAGCCACAGCACCGGCGTGTTGAGGAACCATTCTTGAGGCGGTTGCGCCACTGAATCACCAATCGATTGGCACGAAGGCCAGAGTCGAGTTCAATTGCGTCCCCCGCGCCATCCTTTCAGGGCTCCAACTTTAGCCCATTTCGGGCCTCGGCACACGGACACTAGAGTAGATGCTGGAACTGAACTGCTGGTCCAAAGCGTACCCTGGAGGAGGCGAGAGGTGGCGGCAGCCACCTCAGTGAACGTTCGTCTCTTGCGGCTCGACTGTGATCGTCAAAAGAGAAATCCCTTGTTCCTGCAATGCTTTACGCTTCTTGGCGATGAAGTCCTCGTCGTATGGGGTGGTCAGGCTTGAGCCCAGCGTTGCCAGGGAGGCCTCCAGTTTGGCCAGCTCGGCGTCCCAGTCTGCTCGGGACGTAAGTGCCGCTCTGTCTCCTGGCAGGTAGCAATTGCCCTCATCGTCCAAATTCAAATAGGTGCGTGTGATCCCGTGCTTATAACGGTTGAATCCCGTTTGTGCGGCCCATAAACATGAATCCCGCGCACCTGGCCTTGCCCAACCGCCTCTCGAGCGGTGCCCATACTGGTTCCATTTCAAAACCGCCTTTCACTGCTGCGGTTGCGTTTGAGCCACTGGTTGGCTATTGCCCTGAGCATACAAGTCGTTGATTTCCCGCCTCAACTGAATCAACTGGCGAAGCTCTTCGAGGGTCGGGACGCCCCCGCTAAAACCTGCGGCATTGGTCGAAGCGTTTCGTGTTCCAGAACTCGTCCCCACATGATCCGAGGTTGGCTTCTGGACGAACAACGTAGAAACGAGTGTTGCCCGGGACAGTCACCACCAGATTCTGGCTGAACGCCAGGCCGTTCAGCTCTTCTTGCCCGGCAGTAGCCATGTTGTCGGCCAAACGCTCGCGCATCAAGGTGTTAGTGGAAATCAGCCCGGCGGAACTCGATCCTTGCGGCCCCACGAGATACGACGCCACCGTCCCCAATCCCGTCAGAGAACGTACCAGGAACTTCGTGCCGGTCTTCTTTCCGGACACGTAGCCCTTAAGTGGGCCAAAGTTCAGATCCATAGCCGAGGCGTCGATCTTTTCGGCTGTACCGTCGGGCATCTCCACGCGGTTGAACTGGATGCCCACGTAGCCGGACTGATTCACCTGCGCCAGACGGCCAAAAACTTTTGCTCCCGCGGGCAGCACGATCTGCCCATTGCGCTCGTAGTTGTATTCCACGACCGCTACTACCGGGGTGGCCACCGCTGAACTCACCGGGGCCTGCAGACGCGCTACCAACCGGGTTCCCGCCGGCAGCGCCAGCGTCTCTTCTTCTTCCGAAGCGCGGGGCTTGATCGCCGGTTTGGCTTCGACCGAACGCACAAACACTAGCGAAGGCTTCTTCAGATCGGGGCCCTGATTCGTGGCCGATGGCGGCTCCGAAGTCGGCGCTGGCGGTGGAGAAGGAACGGTACTACCTTGTCCTACCAAAGGGTCAGAGAAATCGACTTTGCCCAAGGCATAATCCTGGGGGTAGTTCGCCTTTGTGGCGGACGGATTCGTGAAAGCTGGTGAGGCGACAGTGCCGGTTCGTGAAGTGCGGCCGACATCTTCTGGCGTCACTCGGCCTGTCAGCGCGGGGTCGGTGGAACGAACATCCGCACTCAGCATCGGAGTCACTGTTTTGCTGGGATCGTTGTTTTCCTGCCCTGGAGTCACCTTGCGTCCCAGGCTGGCTTGCCCACGCGGGGTTTCTCCGGGAAGCGGGATGCGCTTCTTGGGACTGGAAAAGATGCCGAAGAACAGCAGAAGCAAAGCCACGCCCGCTCCTACCAGCAGGACGAGGGATTTGCTCTTGTCGCGGCCAAGTTCCTGGCGGCCCTCTGCTGGTTTTTGCTGCCGCCGCGCTCGGTCAAAGGCCGTGCGAAAGACTTCGCGCCAATTTCCTTTGCGGGTCTCCTCTTGTTCGGGTTTCTCGTTCAGCGTTTCCGGCGCGCCAGTTGCTTGCGCCGCATCCAGATCTTTTTTTGCTTCGTTATTGAGCATGGTTCGCTGCCTCCCGCAGGGTGCTAACTCCAAAACCAATTGGCGCCAACGCCGGTTTGTCCACGGCGCCAGACTCCGCCATTTGTAAGAACAACGTTTCACTCGATCGCTTATAGGGCGGACGCTCAAACAGCACCACACCATCGGCGCGCTCGCCCGGTCCGATCCGACGACGGCTCAGGCGGAAGTCGATGACCGCCAACTGCTCCGCCGTGGACCAATGCTCGTGTTTGATCAGTTTTCCCGATTTGTTTTTGCCGCCTAGCTGAATCTGCGGCGGCATCAACAGGATCGCGTGTTTGCTGGTGTTGACGACGGAGAACAGGACGATCACCTGCTGGCCGCCATCGAGAACCTCGCTGATGCCTGTCCGCAGGCGGTCGCCTTTGACCTCATCGCCTTCCATCCGATCGCCGTAAAGAACCGGCAACGGTGCCTGCTTCTGACGTTCCAGTAAGCCGTCGAGGGAGTCCGGTTTGGGTTGACTCGAAGCTTCGGGCGTTGCAGTAGGGCTGAACGCGGCTGGCAGCAATGTCCCGCTCGCTTGCGCGGTGTTTGTGATCGGACCAGCGGTGGGAGACTGTGGTTTTGGCATGCTAGCGGTCTGCGCAACTAGCGCGAAAGGAACGGCTTCTGGTTCAATCAGAAAGCCGCCGGCGGTCTGGTAGCGCAACAAGAAATCCACCTTGGCAGGGCTGGCGCCGCGTCCGTGGCTGACCAGCAGAATGCTGATCTGGCGCCCTTTCGCGGTGGAAATTAGCAGATTGCTCTCGGCATCTGCCGCAGTCAGAGCCTTGACGAACACCAGTTCCGGTTCGTGTTCCGAGTGCTCCACTTGGAAAAGCGCCGGATCGCCCACCACGACCGAATTCACCGGTTCCGGCACCCGGATTGTGGTCACAAAATGGGCCGTGAGTTCGATCGTGGTGATCTTGTGATCCGCAGTTGGCTTGGTGCGAACCTGCGGATCGATTGTGGTTTGCTGCGCGCTGGCTGCCGCCGTCAGTAGCAACAGCGATAACCAGCCGAAAATTCGAGCGTTTCTCATCCGTCACCTCAACTTTTGCCTCTGCCTTGCTAAATCGCTCCGTGCGATTCGCCTCGCGCGGTAGCGTCCGGCGACGCGTTTAACGTAGCCCTGGACATCTGGCGAGGAATACTGCAGTCCTCGCAGAGAAATCGGATACTCGCCGACGTAATACGCTGCGGTCATCAGGCGGAAATCCCCATTGAATCTTTGCTTGAGCCAAGCCAGGTACGCCACGCCGCCATGGATGTTCTCGTCCACGCGAAAGCGATTGCTTACGCCGAACCGCACCGCTGTGCCTGGCATCAATTGCATGATGCCCGCTGCTCCTTTGCTCGACACGGCGTAGGGATTCCAGCCTGATTCTTCGTCGATGATCGCCTCCACCAACTCGACCGGTACCCGGTAGACCGCCGCGTAATACTGGGCCCAGCGCCCGGAGATGTCGCGCATTTGGCGCGTATCGGTCAATTGCGCTCTTGCTGTGCCCACCAGTAGAACGAGCAGACACACCTTCGCCCACTTCACGCGGCAGCCTCCAGATCCGCGATAGGTTCTTGTTCCGCCGCGGCCATTAGTTCGTCGCGATAACGCTTCGAGTCGGCGACTAGGCCTTCAAATCCAGCTCGCAGCATCAGGCGTTTGCGGTCAGCCTCGGTCTTGGCCAGCAACGGCAACAGCAAATCCCGTTGCTCGTGCGAAATCTCTTCGACGCCGAGGATTTCGAGCGCCTGTGCTAGGTCCAGCATCTCCGCGATCGAGGGCGGCTTTTCCATGTTCCAGCCGCGCAGGGCGTGGGCGAGTCCAGCCAACTGTCCGCGCAGGCGCACGCTTTCACTGTTGCTGCGGATCGCCAAGATTTCTCGTTCCCGCTCGACCGTTGGGTACTCAAAGCGCAGATAGAAGCAGCGTCGCCGTAGAGGGTCGCCCAAACGCCGTTCCTCGTTCGAACTCAGAACGACAAACGGCACGGTGGTGGCCCGGATGGTCCCCAGTTTTGGCACCGTGATCTGCCAAGCGCTCAGAATCTCCAGCAGCAGGGCTTCGATGTTGTGGTCGACTTTGTCGAGCTCGTCGACCAGAAGCACGCACGGCCGATCTTCATAACGCAGCGCGCGCAACAAGGGACCTTCGGCAAAGAAATCCAGCGTGTGCAGACGGTTACGGATTTCACTCCACTCTTGCTGTAGATTGTCGGCTTGAGTTTCCAGAAAGAGCTTCTGGAGTGCTTCATCGAATCTTCCGATAACCTTTTCTTCGGTGATTCCCACGTAACACTGAAGCCGCTCGACAACCGTGTTAGCCGCCGCTGCTACCGCATAGGCCAACTCGGTCTTGCCGCACCCCGGCGGACCTTCGACCAGCAGTGGTTTGTGCATGCGTGCCGCCAGATACACCACCTCCAGGGTCACCGGATCGATGATGTAGCGTGCCGCACGCAGCTTCTCCGCGAGTTCGTTTGCAGACGAGAACACGTCGCTACCTTCCGGGCGTGAACACTACACCGGAAGCAGCTCTTTTGCATCTTCCAGCGCATGCGTTTTGCGCGGAAGCAAGGGCTTTGCCACCTCTCCGAGAGTGGCCGGCGAGCGACGGAATTCTTGTTTCAGCAGGCCACGGCGTTGACTTTGTTCGAGGTTAGACGTCTCGTGCCAGTAGGAAGACTGGCATGTTTGGGTCTAGAGGTGAAGGCGATCTAATTTTCTTACCAATCGCGTTCTTGCTGGCCGGAGCTCACCTTCGGGCAAGTGGGGTCAGATTCTTTTCACCAATCGCGGTTTCACTGACCACTCCCTCGTTTCGGAGGCATAATCTCACGGGCGATCAGGCCGCGAGGTTTCGCGGCGCGGTGCAGCCCCTACGCACGGCACTCGCCACCCTGAATTTCACCAATCGCGCTTTGACTGACGACAGGATCTCCACTGCTTGAGATCGGAAGGCAGCTACGTCGTGCACTCCACAACGCGTCGCCGTTCACCTGCCTCGCCAACTCTTTTTCACCGATCGCAACGTTGCTGGTGACGCGAGCCCGGGTTGTCTTCTTGACGCCGATCACCTTGCAGTCCCGCTGGCGTCGCTCGGAGCCTGATCATTTTTTTCCATCAATCGCGAATTGGCTGGTTAGCCGCTGGCTGGTATGCTCCGGGCGCTCAATCCGCCCCATTCGATCGTTCCACTACTCGGCCAGAGGGGATAGGCCCCCGGAGGCAGTTCACGTCGAGGAAAATGGAACGCCTCGGATGAAGGGGCGCCAACTTTTCTCCACTAATCGCACTTTGGCTGGCATGGATTTCAATAGCTCTTCGGCAGCGCAAATCCTTGAACTTCTGACCGGTGCCAGGTCCGTGCCGCCATTGCATGATCGGCAGCAATTTTTTCCGGCCAATCGCACTTTGACTGACGACCGGATTTCTTTGCCTCCAGAGCGCACACTTCCGTTGCGCCAAAACTCTTTAATGTGCCGGTATCCGTTTTTTCCGCCGATCACACTTTCTCTGACTACTCGTATTCGTGCTTCTTCCACCAGACTAAGAATCGTCGGCAGGATCTTAGCCGATTCGCTTTCCAGTTGATCTGGTAGTATAATCAATGAGTTAGGCACGATGCCCCCGGAGCAATAGCCAAGCTACTCTATATAGTTCCTAATTGAGAATACTGGGGGGGCCACTTGCAAGATGACAAGGTATACTTCTTCGCATGTGTGGCCGATTTCCGTATTGCCCAAAAGAAAGAAATCCTCGAAGAGGTATTCGCGCTGAGGATGTGGCGGACGATGGAGGATTGGGTTCCGCGATACAACGTTGCTCCTGGTCAGGAGATCGCTATTGTACGGCAGGATGCCCGGAGCCCTGTACGCTTGCTGTCGCGCGTGCGCTGGGGATTGATTCCATCGTGGTCGAAAGATCCTTCCGCCGGATTCAAGATGATCAACGCCCGTTCGGAAACCGTCGCTGATATGCCATCGTTCCGTGAGCCAGCTGCGTTCCCGGCGTTGCCTGATCCCGGCCGATGGATTCTACGAGTGGAAACGCGAAGGTAAAGAGAAACTGCCATTCTGTTTCACGTTGGCGGATGAATCCGTGTTTGCCTTCGCCGGCGTATGGGATCGATGGAAGAGTCCACAAGGGCAGGTGGTTGAAACCTGCTCGATTCTTACGACCACGCCAAACCTGCTGATGCAGGATATTCATGATCGCATGCCTGTGATTCTCGAACGCGATGCATACGAACTGTGGCTTGATCCCGGCTTCACAAAAGTCGAAGAGCTGCAACCGCTGCTGAAGCCCTATCCTGCCGAAGCCATGCGGCGCTATCGCGTCAGCCAGCGCGTGAACCAGGTAAAGAACGATGACCCTGAGTGCTCGGCGGCCATTGATGCCGATAAGACGCTATTTCCCGGAGATGACTTCTCGCGCAACGATCGAGCCTCAGTGAAAATCGTGAGAGCGCACCTCGGCGGCACTGATTTCAAGTGGACGGATGTAGTGCGCCTTCACCGAGATTACGTCCTGCTGATTCTGCAGCTCTCCTTCAATCAGCAGAAACTTTTCATAGATCACCACGCGCTTGAACTGCTCATAAACAGCGGGTGCGATGATAGCGTTGGCAATGCCCGTCTCATCTTCGAGGCTGAGAAATACGAATCCCTTTGCCGTGCCGGGCGTTGGCGGGCGATGACACATCCAGCGATACAGGCCTGATAGCCCATGGGGAAGACGTGAAAGTGAATTTGCCGGGAGAATTCCCATGCGTTCCAATGCGGCACGATGAAAAGCCATAGGATGCCGCCCCACGGTGACGCCCGTGCCCGAGAAGTCGGCAACGAGACGCTCCTCGGCTGTCATCTGCCGCAAGGGGCGATGGCTCGGCTGATCTGCTCGGGAAGCTCGTTCAGCAACGGCCCTGCGGGACGGCCGGCGTACTCAACCTGCCACAGAGCATCGCGGCGATGTGCAACTTCACCCACCGAGTTCAGGGCTCCGATCTTTGCCAGAAGCGTTAAATCGGATCTGTGTAGTTGCGGCACCCGCAAGGCCAGATCGTGAATCGAAGAAAACGGGCGTTGCTCTCCTTGCAGAGATCAAGGCCAACGCCGTTTCGCGCCGCAGTCCGCGCGCGTAGCAAAAACCGAGGCGCAGAGCGAAACGGTGCGCATTGTCCGGGCTCAGGCTCCAGCGTGCAAGGCCAATCGGAATGCTGCACATCGACGGGCTTCACGCGCAGGCCGTGCCGTTGCGCATCCTTCACAATCGTCGCGGGCGAGTAGAAGCCCATCGGCTGATTGTTCAGCAGAGCGGCGGTAAAAGCCGCAAGATAGTTGCACTTGAGATAGGCGCTGGCGTAAGCAATCAGCGCAAAGCTGGCGGCGTGCGACTCCGGAAATCCGTAGAGCGCGAAGGACGAGATGGATTGAACGATCTCGTCCTGCACCTTGGGCGGAATGCCATTGGCGGTCATGCCGCGCCGCAGCTTGTCCATCCAGTTCCTTCATGCGCGCCATCGAGCGGCGCATGCCCACCGCGCGGCGCAACTCCTCGGCCTCGCCGCCGCTGAAGTTGGCAACGATCATGGCCATGCGTATGAGCTGCTCCTGAAAGAGCGGAATGCCGAGCGTGCGCTTCAGCACTGGCTCCAGCAGCGGGTGGTAGTAGCTCACCTTCTCCATTCCGCGCCGCCGCTTCATGTAGGGGTTCATCATGTTGCCGACGATGGGGCCGGGGCGGATGATTGCCACCTGGACCACGAGATCGTAAAAGCATGTGGGATGATTGCGCGGCAGCGCTGACATCTGGGCGCGGCTCTCCACCTGGAACATGCCCACCGTGTCGGCGCGCTGCAGGGCACGATAAGTGGGCGGATCGTTCTGCGGAAGCTGCGCGAGATCGAGCGGCTCGTGGTAATGGTGCGGCACCAATTCGAGGCAATCCTTGAGCACGGCCATCATGCCGAGTCCGAGCAGATCGACCTTGATGATCTTCATGTCGGCGCAGTCTTCCTTGTCCCACTGGATGACCGTGCGCCCCGGCATGGAAGCCGGCTCGATAGGGACGACCGCATTCAGCTGCCCGCCACAGATCACCATGCCGCCGGAGTGCTGTCCGAGATGGCGAGGTAGATCCTGCATGCGCCGGCACAGCTCGACGTACTTGGCGATACGGCGATGCTGAATGTCGAAGCCCGCGGCCTGGAAGTTGCGCTCCAGGGTATCGTCTTTCGTCCTTGCCACTCCCAGGTGCTCACCAGCTTGGTCAGGCGGTTGAGCGTTTCGGCGTCGAAGCCCGAGGGCCTTGCCGGCTTCGCGGGCGGCAGAGCGTCCGCGATAAGTAATGACATTGGCGGTCATCGCCGCGCCGAGTTCGCCGTAGCGCTGATAGACGTACTGAATTGCCTCGCTCGCGCTGCTCGCCGCTGGGCAGGTCGAGATCGATGTCCGGCCACTCGCCACGTTCTTCGGAAAGAAAGCGCTCGAAGAGCAGGTCCATGCCGACGGGATCGATCGCGGTGATGCCGAGCGCGTAGCAGACAACGCTGTTGGCAGCCGAGCCGCGTCCCTGCACCAGAATGCCTTCACGTCCGCAGAACTGCACGATGTCCCAGACGATAAGGAAGTAGCCCGCAAGCCCGAGTTTCGCGATCAGGGCCAGTTCGCGCCGGGCCTGCTGTTCGGCGCGGGCAAGCAGCTTGGCGTCTCGCTTGGGCAGATAGCGCGTCCGAATACCCTCGTCGGTGCGCTTCTCCAGGAACGACTGCATGGTTTCGCCTTCGGGCACGGGATAGTCGGGAAAGCGATAGCCGAGGTCGCTCATCTGGTAAGTGAGCCGCGCGGAAAGCTCTTGCGTGTTGGCGATGGCCTCCGGCAGATCGCGGAATAGTTCCTGCATCTCGCGCGCCGCCCGCAGGTATCGCTCCGCGTTGGGCGCGAGCAGGCGGCCGGCGGTCTCCAGCGTGCAATGGTGGCGGATCGTGGTGAGCACGTCGAGCACTTCGCGCTCATAAGCCGTGGCGTAGTTCACTCCATTGGTCGCCAGCAACGGGAGCTTCAGCGCGCGGGCGATGCGCACCGCGGCCTGATTTCGATGCTCCTCTTCGCGGTCGAAGTGCCTTTGCAATTCAACGAAGACATTGCCATGGCCAAAGATATGCACTAAGCCGTTTGACTTCGCGCAAAGCTTCGGTCATATCCGCCGCGTGCCAGCGCCGCCGCTAATGGGCCTTCGTCGCCGCCGGTCAGGCACACCAGACCTTGCGAGTGTTCCGCAACATCGGTCAGCAGAGCGGAGCCTTCCGCTTTTGTTTCTTCGCGCAACTTATAGCGCGTAATCAGGCGGCAGAGGTTCTGGTAGCCAATGCTGGATTCAGCCAGCAAGGCAAAGCGCACCGGCTCTGTCGGAACGCGGTGTGGCAGCCAGTCAGGTGGGCGCATGCGCTCTCCGGCATCGCGCACGGCAACCTCGGCTCCGATGTGCGCGCGTAGTGCCGGCCCGCTGTGCGGCGATGTGAAAGCGCGGCGCGCCGTAGAGCCCGTTGCGGTCGAGCAGCGCCATGGCCGGCATCTCGAGTTGAGCCGCGCGCGCCATCAGCAACTCGGGCAGAGATGCGCCTTCGAGAAAGCTGAATGCCGAGCGCGCATGAAGTTCTATGTACATCGTCAACTACTCAGTCGTAAATTCCGATCAGATACCAGCAATTCGCGCCGGGGTCGTAGGCCAGGCGCAGGCATCGGTGTTGTGCTTCCTTCAGCACGACATCCCACTCCTCGCGGCACCAGTCCGCATTGGTCCACCATGCCCCGCTGGTTCGCACAGGACCCGGAGCAAGTTTGCAACGTGAGCCGCTGTCCCTCGTAATACACCGCAGAAGGCACATTCCCGCGCAGCTCGACTCCTACTGCACGCGGCGGACGCACCATGCGCAATGCCGAGGCACAAGTTGCCGGCTGCACTGTGCCATTGGCCCCATTGAGCAAAGACATCTCGCCAACGTCGAAGTTCACAACACGAAATGCATCCGGCGCGTGGCTGTCGAGCAGCTCCGGTGTGCCAACGCGCCCTTCACTGACCAGATTGCGCAAACGCGCCAGCAGCACCTCCAAGCGCCCCGCCTCAGGAGCTTGCGCCGCCGAAACTCCATGCTGCACCGTCTGGGGGCGCGCCGGGCGCGCCTGTATACGCAGCCCGACGACAGCGCTTCCGGTGGATGCAGCTGCCAATCAGGCTGCTGAGCTTGAGCAAAATATGGTGGTCGCGCTCAACAGTGTCGGGCGCACCGTGCGGTGAAGCTCCCTGGGCATGCCATCAGCAGTCCCATCGAGCAGCAGGCATGTCTCCACCGATGCAATTGCCAGCGCCCGCTGCGCCGCTCGCTGCGTAATCTGCTCCAGCATGCGGCTTAGCAGAAAAAGCAGCGGCTCCAGCAACTCCACCGGATGCTCCAACTCCATGCTCTCCCAGAGCGCCGCATCCGGCAGACTCTTCCGTTGGGACCAGCAGATGGCTGTACTTTCCGTGTGCCAGCGCCTGCAGACGCAAGCCGATCTGGCCCACGCGCGCCACCAGTGCCTTTGTGGGCAGCGCAGCCAATTGCCCCAGTGTGTGTATGCCCCACGCCAAGAAGCTCTGTGCCTGGGTTTCGTCGAGTTCAAGCACGGTGAGCGGCAGTGGCGCCAACATCTCCGCCTCACATCCCAACGCAATCGCGGCTACGCTTTGCACGCCCCGCGCCGCCAGCACGGCCGCATAGGCATTGTGCGAAGCCGCTACGCTCGCCTCGTATCCGG
>CAWINY010000003.1:297500-807064 GCA_963837635.1 uncultured Acidobacteriota bacterium | reverse complement strand
TCCATTCTTTCGCCGCGCATTTGACTGTGATGTAGTTGGTTCATGACTGAACCGCAAGAGCAGAAAGTGAGACGTCGGCGGAGCCGGGAAGAGGCGGCGCGGCTGGTATCGGAGTATGAACAGAGCGGACTGGCGCGGCAGGCATTTTGCCGTCGGCATGGTCTTTCGTTAGCGACGCTGGACAACTACCGCAAGCGCATGCGTACCGCTGACGCGGCGGTTCCAGATGATGCGGCATCCTCACACAGCATTACATTCGTTCCGCTGGAACTGGTGGAGCAACCCGCGGTGGCACGGCCGGAGGCGCGCCAGGGAGCGACTCTATTTGTCGAGCTGACCGGCGGCCGCCGCATCGGCGTGGTCAGCGGCTTCGATACGCTGACGTTGATGCGTCTGATGGCAGTTCTGGAACAGGAGTAAGGCGGTGTTGGGATTGGGTGCGGCAACGCGCGTCTATGTCGCCACCGCTGCTACGGATATGCGTCTCGGCTTCGATGGTCTGTATGGTCTTGTTGTGGGCCAGTTGCAGGAGAATCCAGAAAGCGGCCATCTGTTCTTGTTTTCCAATAAACGAAGGGATCGCATGAAGATCCTTTTCTTCGATGGCAACAGCCTCTGGGTTTGCGCGCGGCGCATGGAGCAAGGCCGGCTGCACTGGCCCGTGTCCGAAAACGGGCGTGTGCAGTTAAGCCGCGAGGAGTTTGCGCTGTTGATCGGCGGTATCGATCTGACCGGAACGAAGCAGCGCAAGTGGTATCGCAAGCGCGTGGGAAGCGATCCGGAAAAAGCGCAAAAGACCGCATGAATACAGGCGATTCGATGACATATCCACAGCGTGATCTGCGATTATGTGAATAGATGAATCCAGCGTCCAAGTCGTCTCTGCCCGTGGTGCTTGATCCGGTTGCGGCCGCGATCATCGCGCAACTGCAGGAGCAGTTGGAAGCGAAAGATCAGCATCTTGCAACGAAAGAGACGCTGCTTGTGAGCAATCAGCAGGCGCTTGCAAGATCTGAGATGCTGGTGCTGAAGCTGAAAGAGGAGCTTCGCTTGGAGCGCATCCGGAAGTACGGCAAGCGCAGCGAGAAGCTCTCGGATCTTCAGTTGCAGATGCTGGATCTTGAGCCTGCGGTATCGAGCGAAGAAATCGAATCCGAGATCAACCGCGGCCCGTTGCCCGACAGCAGGCAGAACAGCGCGGAGGACGACAAGCCACGGCGCAAGAGGAAGCAGCATCCCGGCCGCAACCAATTGCCCGCCCATCTGGAACGTGTCGAGGAGATCATTGCCTGCACGCCGGAGCAGTGCAAGTGCGGCCTGTGCGGCGGCGAGACCGGCGTCATCGGTTACGAGGAGACCGAAGTGCTGGGCAAGAAGCCGGCCGTTCACTTCGTTCGCGTCATCAAGCGCGAGAAGCGTGCCTGTGCGGCGTGCGCCATGCACGGGGTTGCGACGGCTGCCGTACCTGAGCGCATCGCGCCCAAGTCGATCTTCTCCGACGAAGTGATCATCGACTTCGTTGTGAAAAAGTACTGTGATGCGTTACCGCTGTATCGCCAGCGGGCGATGCTCCTGCGCGATCTCGGCATCGAGGTGGCGCTGACCACGATCGACGATGCGGTGCTGCGCGTGGGCGAGTTGCTGGTCCCCGTGGTTGACCGGACGAAGCGCGATCTGCTTGCCGGCGATTACATCCAGGCAGACGAAACCTACGTCGGAGTGCAGACGCCGGAAAAGAAAGGCGAGAACCATAAAGCCTACTTCTGGCAGTACAGCTCGCCAGGCAAGGGCGTGGTCTTCGACTTCGAGATGACGCGCCGCGGCGAGGTGCCGAGAAAGGTCTTTCAAGATTATCGCGGCATATTACACACCGATGGGTATGCCGCATACGGCGAAAAGGTCGGTGCCGAAGGCATGATCCATGCGTGCTGCCTCGCTCACTCAAGAAGAAAGTTCATCGAAGCAGTCAAGGTGAATGCCAAGTCGAAGACCGACGTCGACTCGGCGCGCGTTGTCGTGCTTATGGACGCGTTGTTTGCAATCGATCGCGAGGCGCGCGAGCAAAACCTGTCGATCGCAGAGCGCGATGCGCTGCGGCAGGAGCGTGCGCCCGCTCGGCTTGACGAGTTGCATGCCCTGCTCCTGCAGATGAAGGATCGTGTGCTGCCGAAGTCTGCGGCGGGCAAGGCCGTCTCTTATACGCTTACACGCTGGGAAAAGCTGACGCGCTTCATGCAGCACCCGGTGATCGAACTCTCGACTAACTGGGCGGAGAACTCGATGCGCCCGATCGCGATTGGCCGTCGCAACTGGCTGCATCTGGGCAGCAAGGAAGCCGGCCCGAAAATCGCCGCCATCTTCAGCATCGTCGAGAGCTGCCGCAAACTCGGCATGCCCATCCGCCCGTACCTGGCTGACGTGCTGCCCGGCATGGCCGACCGCTCCATCCAATCCCTGGCCGACCTCACCCCCGCCGCCTACGCCGCAAAACCAGCGAACTAACTTATCCTCGGCTCGCCGAATCCGTCAACCCTGCAGTTGCTCGAATGGATACGATCGATCTGCCCGCCTTCGACATTGCGCCATACCCCGCGCTTGCGCAGCCTGCGCACCTGCCCGGCTTGATGCGGCTCAAGGATCGTGAACCGGATGCCATGGGCAGCCAACATTTCCAGAGTTTCGATGTCGACCGCGGTTTCCGGCAGCCACATGCCTTCGGGTTCGCGGCCGAAGCGCCGCTCGAAATCGCGCAACCCCCAAATCACCTGTGTTTCTTTGTCCCGCCGGTTGGCCAGAGGCAGGATCATGTGGTTAAAGACCTGCGCCAGGGCCGAGCCGTGGCCGGAGAAGAGCTCGCGGCTTTCGCGGTCGGCATCCAAGATCCGCTGGTAGAGGCGGGGTGAGCGCTCCTCCATATACGACAGCAGCGTGGGACCGAAGTTGAAGCTGATGCGCGCGTAGTTGTTGACGATCCGCACAATGCGCCCGTCCGGATCCAAAATGCGCGAGGCCGAGTTCGGCGCATAGCACTCGGCGGTGATGCGTTCGTTCCAGTCGTGATAGGGATAGGCGGAATTTTGGGCTTCCACCGCCTCCAGCCAGGGGTTCTCACGCGGCGGCTGGTAGAAGTGGGCGTGAATGCAGATGTATCGGTCCATAGCGGCCAGCCCCGGGCTTATCCCGGCACGCGCGCACTGGTTGAGAACCGGCTTGCCGGTAACTTCCGAAACGGCAAGCAAGAGGGGTCCGAGTCGCTATATTGGATGCTGCACAGCAGCACTGGGTAGGCTCGGTCGATACCCCGATAGGCGATCCCTGAATTTCCCGCTTGGGTTAAGGCAAAAACCCACTTTTGCAAAGGCAGAGTTGCTGTAAAAAAGAAGTGTCCTTCGCGGACAATTTCAAGGAGATGCGATCCATGAAGAAAGCCGCCATCCTGCTGGTCACCGCCGTCCTGGCGCTGACCTTGAGCACCCCCGCTTTTGCTGCCAAGAAGCATCACAAGAAGCATCATCATCACCATCATCACGCTGCGCACCACGAGCAAGCGCCGGCGAGGTAGCCCCCCGACCCCGGACAAGCGATCAGCCCAGCACCTACCCAACAAACAACTTCGCATCGTTGGAGACACCGCAGGTGCGCTGGGCATAGCGTGTTCGCCACCTTGCGAGCCAAAACTTCAAATCACCGGCGGCACCGCCGGAACCACGGCCGGCGTAATTGGCTTGGCCGGAACGGATTCCGCTGCTGGTTGCGGCGTTTGGGCCCATTGGCGAAGCGTGGGAAGGGCTTCGCGCGCGGCCGATTCGCCGTTGGCGATCAGCTCGGCGGCGCGCTCGAAGCCGTCGTAGCTGAAGCCGCGCACGTCAGGGGTGAGGATCAGGTCTGCCGCCGATTGCCATGGTCCGCACATCTTCGATTGTGCGATGGAGAAGCACTGGCCGATCACGTCGAAGATATGGCGCGGCCCAGTCAGGTTAACCCAGTGCGCGGAGAGGTACACGGCCAATACCCGCTCGGCGCCCATGTCTCGAAGCGGCACGGTGGGCACTCCATGCGCCAGCAACCCATCCACCAGCAGCTTGCCTTCGATCTCCACCGGCAGAAACATGCCTGGATAGGCACAGCTGGCGCGCACCGGGTCAACCAGCTTGCCGGAGCGGAAGACTACCGGGTCGCCGCTGGCGAAATCCGTGGCCACCACGGCGAGCGGAATTCTCAATTCTTCAAAGGTCTTGCACTTCATGCAGCGCTCCAGGAAGATGTTCATCCGGTCAGTGCTGGCGATGCCCAGCCGGGAGATCGTCCAGCGGGCGAAATCCTTAAAACGAACGACGTGGGCGATCTCTTCCAGCTCCCGGGCGGACATGCCGCTGCACCACGCCGCCCCGATCACCGCGCCCACACTCGTGCCCGCGACGAAGTCGATTGGGATCTGGTGGTCCTCGATTACTTTGAGAATCCCGATATGAGAGAGGCCCCGGGCAAAGCCGCCGCCCAGGGCCAAACCAATCCGCGGCCGCCTGGCGGGTGGAGCAGGGATCACCGGCTTGGAACGGGAGAACTCGCGTGCAAAGGCACGAACCGAACGCGTCAATTGGCCCATGCTAGCCACAACCGAGTCCAAATACTACGATGCGCGACTCGGAAAGCGCGATGCTAGGCGAAGAAGCTGGCCACCTGTAGTGGTCGGTGGCCAGTGATCAGTGGTCAGTACCACGGCTTTCTGAACGCCGAGGGTGCCCACATCTGCCCGCTTTTGGCAGATGCGGGTCTAACCACTGGCCACTGCCCACTGCCTCTCAGAATGCGCTCCCGCCGCCGCCGCCGAAGCCGCCGCCGGAGAATCCACCTCCCCCGCCGCCGCCAAAACCGCTGCCGGTGGAACTGGCGCGGGGCGCCGCCACCATGACGTTGTGCAGGTCGAGCGACATGCTGTGCATGTTGCTGCTGAAGAGAATGGGATTGAAGATATATCCCGGAGCGTAGCCGCCGTACGGCACGTACCAGCTTGGCGGCTCGTGGAGGATGTCCTTGAACGCCGCCGCCCAGTGGTGCTCCACCCCGAGCGCCATCGCGTAAGGTAGGAACTTCTCGAAGGTATTCGGCGGCATGCGCTGCAGGCGATCCACCTCCACCCGGTTCATGAAATCCTGGAAGCCCCGGATGGCCACTTTGGTGCGCGCGCCCTTCAAGCTCTTGGCGCTCATCACGCGACCAAATAACAGGACGATGGCCGCAGCCAGGATGATGGCAACGATTAACATGGCGCCCGATTGAGTGAAATCCACGATATTCAGCACCTGCAGCGCCACGAAGGGCGCGGCAATAACGATCGCGGCCCCCACCACGTACGCCCCTGCCGTCGAGGGGTCCACGCTGTACATGCCCTTAATCCGCAAAGCGGCCAGGATGTCCTGCTTCAGGACAGGCACCGCGGTATAGAAGCGGTTCTTCAGGTTGGACATGCGCGCTTCGCTGCCGCCTTGAAACATCTGGGCCAGCAGCACGCGCTCGTAGGGAGCCAGGCCGTTCCACTGCGTCATGGGAACCAGCAGGTGGAAAAGATAATCTTTGCTGGAGAAGACGAGATGCTTCTCCTGGATCTCCTCGATCTTGATCACGCCGCGCACGGCAAGGTCGATCACGGTCGAGGTGAGGTCGCGGGGAGCGACGGCATCCTCCATCAGCGTGCCGCATTCGGCCGGGCTCATGTCCGCCGGCGGCTCGTACATCGGCGCCACCGAGACGCCAGGGTCAGGGTCTCTGCCTTTGTACCACCACAGGGGAAACATCACCGCCAGGGCGAAGATGGGCAGGAACAGGACCGCATTGCTGCGAATGAACCAGCCAATCCGGGTCAGGGTGCTTGGCTCGGTGAGAACGCCCTTGGGGATGTAGATGTCGATGGTCATGCCGCCCCGCATGGGCAGCGGGTTGGTGGTCTCGAAGGAAACGTCCGTGCCGCGAACTTCGGCTGTGGCTTCCTGGTCATGCGAGCCGTAAACCCCAGTGAATGCCTGGGCGCGCAAGTTGCCCGCGGCCTGCGGCGGGAAGGTAACCACCGCCGAGGCGCGGTCGATGGGCACCGGCCAATCGTTGCCGGTCACGTTCCAGTACAGCTCGTCATGGTCGTCAAAGTAACGGATGGCATTGGGCGAGGTGTAGCTGATCTCGACCGTCTTGGTGGTATCGGCCGCGTCGGGGAGGTAGATCTTCAGGTCGAGATAGGCGCCATGGCGCGTACGCTCGAACTTCAGCTTGTTGCCCTGCTCGTCGGTGACGCCCCTGATGTCCAGAAAGAGCGAGTAGTTGCTGCCGTGCGGCCCGGGATATTCGATGGGAATCGTGCGGTGGATGCCCTGAAAGCTGCCGACGAAAACCAACGCAATGCGCTCGGTGAAGAGTGCGGAACCGTCCTGGCCGACCGCAACGGTGGTGTGGAAGTCGGAAATCTGCCAGCTGCGCGCCGCCGCCGGCAGCGCCACGCACAGCAGCAGCACGAGAATAAGAGTGGAGCCCCGAAGGTTAGAGCGCTGCATGATCGTTTCCGTTCTCCGCGAACGCGTTCCGGCTGCAAATCGCGTCCACTGAAGCGGACGCGTGGCTCAAGTAACGTGGCAAGCCCACACGGCGCTGCCTCGCTCCATGCCCCCGGAGATCCTCTGCGGGTTTCTGCTCCCGTCTAGTGTTCCACGTCGAAATAAATACGTACAGTAGTCCTGTAACTGACGATCTTCTTTTCGTTCAATTCCATCTCGAACTCGGAGGTGCGTGCCCACTTCATGCCGTGAACGGTCTTAGCGGCCTCCTGGACCGCGTTTTCTGCTGCCTTGGCGAAACTCTCCTTGGAAATCCCAACAACATCGATAATTTTCTGAGCCATCTGGTCTCCTTGTGGCGGCTTCTCGTCCTATAACGGTGGTTAGCCCGGGCCAGCCCTCGTGTGGACTTCAGCCGGGCCGAAAGGTTAGTTCCTGAATGCCCCATGCGTCAATGGCGGGTTTTGTGATACGCAAGCGAATTTCCGGCCCGACCCCTAGCCAAAACCGGGCTAGAGCCTGCCCTGAGCTTGCCGAAGGGGTGGGGCACCCTCAATCCTTACAGTCTTCCCTGGAGGGGCTTGCGCTTCAGCCCATCAGATCGATCGCGGTCTTCTGGATTTCGTCGCCGGTTTTCAGCGTGCTGAGGTTGACCGCGCTCAGATCCCGGGCGGAGATCAACGCGACCACTTCCGCACTGAGGTCCACCGTGTCCAGGTTGGCCCCATTGGCCGACGCGATTCCGGCCGAGGCGATCCTGGTTGCGGCCTGCTCCAGTTGAGCGTCCGCCTGCTGCAGTCCCTGTAGGGCAATCGCGGAGATATCCATATCCCATCTATCGGCACCTTTCTCGGCGGACTTTAAGTACGCTCAGGATTGTGGGCGTCGGAGAACAGCCCAGGGCAGCGATTCTATTTCGCCCTCAGGAGGAGCACCGGCACGCGGATACTGTGCTGCACCCGGCTGGCGGTGGTGCCGAGAAATATATCGGCCAGGAAACGATGTCCATGCGTGCTCATCGCCACCAAGTCGCAGCCCTTCTGCTCAACCCATTTGACAATTTCCTTGACCGGTTCGCCGTAGGCGAGTTCGGCCTCGGTAGGAATGCCCAAGGATTGAAACTCTGCCTGAACTTTTCCCAAATATGCAGTATCCTCGGTGATTTCCGGACTGACCGCGTCCGGCCCATAGGTTCGAGCTGCCCATCCATCGGCCACATGAAGCAACACCACACGGCTTTGCGCGAGCTTCGCCAGCTGTTTGACGTGCTCGATAATCGCCCGGTCAGTCGGCGTGCTATCCAACGTGACGAGAATGATGTCGTACATGGTTGTTCCGTTTCTGTCGTGCGGGGTTCCGCATGCTTGAGGTACAGGCTCCGGGGTCATCCGCCGGTGATGACTTGCCACGCCGCTTTGAACGAGTCTGGCAAGCCATAAATGTCCAACGCGGTGATCAGAATAGCACTGCCCCAACCGGCAATCAGCAGGAACCGGCCATTCTTCCAGCCTCCCATTCGCTTGCGGGAGCTCGTGAAATGCAGGAGCGGGAACATCGCAAACGGCAGCTGCAGCGCCAGCACTACCTGGCTGAGGGTGAGCAGGTCGGTAACGCTGCTGTCGCCGCGCAGGCCGATAATGAAGACCGCCGGCAGGATGGCCAGCGTGCGGGTGATGAGCCGCCGCACCCAGGGCAGGATTCGCCAATGCATGAAGCCTTCCATCACCACCTGCCCCGCGAGGGTGCCGGTGATGGTGCTGCTCTGGCCGCTCGCCAAGAGCGCCACCGCAAATAGCGTGCTGGCGGCGACCGTGCCCAACAATGGCGCCAGGGTCAAGTATGCTACCCGAATCCAATCGCTGTTGGCGCTGAACTGGACCACCTGACCGCCCGCTACGGTGACGCTTTCCTTACCGAAAAACACCGTTGCCGCAAGCACCAAAATCGCCGCGTTGACAAAGAAAGCGATGGTCAGGGCCACGACTGAATCGATGGTGTTGAATTGGATCGCACGTCGAACCGAGGGTTCATCCTTCTGCAACTGGCGGCTCTGCACCAGGGCCGAGTGCAAGTACAGGTTGTGGGGCATCACGGTTGCGCCGATGATGCCGATGGCGACGTATAACATCCCCGATTGACGGAAGTGCGGCGTAACCAGTGCCCGCCCCATCTCCAGGAAGCTGGGTTGGGTCTGCGGGAGCACAAACAGCTCGATGAAGTAGCAGACGGCGATGGTTGCCACCAGAAGCACGACTACAGCCTCGATGGTGCGCATCCCAAACCCTTGCAAGGCCAACAGCAGCAGCACGTCCAGGCCGGTGATGATGACCGCCCACAGCAGCGGGATATGGAACAGCAGGTTGAGGGCGACGGCGCTCCCGAGCACCTCCGCCAAGTCACAGGCGCCGATGGCCACTTCGCTCATCAGCCAGTTGGGCCAGCGGGTCCACTTGGGATACCAGTCGCGGCAGCATTGGGCAAGGTCCTTCCCGGTCACCACGCCCAATCGGGCGGAGATCACCTGCATGAAGATGGCCATCAGGCTGGCCACGCCGACCACCCATAAGAGGCCATACTTGAACTGGGCACCGCCTTGCAGGTCTGTCCCCCAATTGCCGGGGTCCATGTAGCCGACGCTGACGAGAATCGCCGGCCCAACGAAAGCTCGCCACTGCTTCCAGAAGCCCGCCTGATGGTGCGGCACCTCAACCGTGTTGTGCACTCCTTCCAGAGAGGGGTGACTCCCGTAGCTGGCTTGGCCGCTTCCGGAGGCAGGCACGGAACGGTTCGCCGTCTCTTTACTCTCAACTAATCGTGAGTTGTCCATATCCCGCCTCTACGCGGTTTCTCGTCTCAGCGCCGGACCGCCGCCATTATGCCCGCAAGCAGCCGGTCAGTGCAGATGGACTCCGTGCGGTGGCACGTAGGTAAAGCCCGCGAGGATCTCCCAGCGCGTAGAAGTACTGGTCAGTCCGCGATTGAAACCGAGATCGAGCACCAGGTTCTTTCTCGCGTTATAGTTTAGCGCCCACAAATTGCCTATGGCATGGCTCCGGAGAAAAGGCTGCGTGAAATGCCATATTTCCCCGGAAACCCCGAATTTCTTCCCGAGCGCATGGGAAACGGAGAGCGTTTGCCCGAACTGCGCGCGGTGAACGCCCTGGTCACTGATGACTTCGTTGAACAAGTAGTTGGTGTCGTAGTGAAAACCTTTTATGTCCGCGCTGGCAAGTAGGATCGCTGAGTTCCTTGCGCTGCCAATATCGAGGTCAGGTGTTCCTCCGCTATGAGTTCGGCGGAAATAACTCAGCGCAATTGTGGGGCGCGCCCCCACCCCTTGATGGACATCTTGTTGAACCCCCAATGAGATGTCTCCCGTGCCATTTGCAGGTTCAGTATTGGAATGGACAAATGGGCCTGTGGCGGCTAGTAGTTCGATCCGGTGCGAGACGGAGAACTTCGTCACCTCTCCTAAGCTTGCTTGGGAGGAGAACTCGGGCGAGTGCCACGCAGCCAGAATCCCGGTTTCAAATTGAAGGTAACCGACCGGAGTGAGCGTTGCGGGCGTGGAGACCGTTGGTCTCCCGGGATTGGCGATAGGCTCGTCCAGTTGGGGCGGGGTGATTCCCCCCGTCATTGTTTCCTGCCAAGCCGCGGTTGCATCGGTCAGATAGCCAACCATGACATCGGTGTTCCCGCCTTGAGCGAGGGCGCTTGCGGGGAAAAGGGATGCGCCAATCATTGCGGCGAGAACGATGGCCCGCCCGCGAAATGAGTCACATTGGAAGAGTTCTGAACGCAATCTCATGGTTTACTCCGGCAGCTCCCGGGTGTGGACGGATGCCTCACCCGGATACGCCATTAAACAATGAGATGTTAACTATGGTTAACCAGTTGCAGTTATTACGATCTCGCCACCCAGATTTTTTCGGCCGCCGGCATCCCCAGGCGGATCAGGCGTTTCTCCACCCCCAGGGAAACCGTGCCTCGTAGTTCTTCGATTGCAGGACAATGCGGCTGCCCGGGCAAAGCCCTTCCGCGTCCAGAAACTCCAAGAGCTTGCGATCTCTCTCGAAGACACTCACGAGGCGATAAGCGCCTGGGTCCTTCCGCTTCGCTGCGCTCAGCGTCAGGATGACAACCGATACGTATTCAACGTATTTGCGGGACGCGATCCTAGCCCCACAGGATGCCACCGCAACCAATAGCGCAAAGTGACCCGCCCGGACGCGCTCATCCGCCGGTAATTTGCTCCGCTTGATCTGCTGTGATAGCTTCCGCTGTTGCCCCCAACAAGCAGCGCGGCGGAGCACCAACCGGGCGCCGGTGCCCAGGAGAAGCGAAATGAGCCTCGACGTAATCATGGCGGTCATTGGCATTCTGGCGGTCTTGATCATCCTTGCCTACAACGGGTTGGTGAAGTTGCGGCTGCGCTCGGATGAGTCGTGGTCCGATATTGACGTGCAGTTGAAGCGCCGCCACGACCTCATTCCGAACCTGGTGGAAACCGTAAAAGGCTATGCCGCCCACGAGAAGGGGACCTTCGAAAACATCGCCAAGTGGCGCTCCGCCGCCATGTCCGCCACCACCCCGGAAGATCGCGGCCAGGCGGAGAACCAGTTGACCGGCGCCCTGCGGCAGTTGTTCGCGGTGGCCGAAAATTATCCGCAACTGCGCGCCTCCGAGCAGTTCACCAGCCTGCAGGCGGCGCTGCAGGAAGTGGAAGGCACCATCCAGAATGCGCGTCGCTATTACAACGCGGTCGTCCGCGACTACGACGCCAAGCTGCAGACCTTCCCGACCAATATGGTTGCTGGCGTGTTCGGCTTCCAGGCCAAGCAGTTCTTCCAGGTAGACGAGCCCTCCGACCGCGAGAACGTGGCCGTGAAATTCTGATTTGCCGCGAATTTACCCTGATTCGTTCGATGGCGAATCCGCTGGCACGTTGCACCCACAAAAGCAAAGGGCGTCATCGCTGGCGCCCTCTCAAATTCAGCTCCGATCACCCGAAGAGCGGATCGATCTATTCCTGCACCCCGTCCATGAAGGCACGCAGTTTGCGCGAACGGGAGGGATGGCGCAGCTTACGCAGTGCCTTGGCCTCGATCTGCCGGATGCGCTCGCGCGTAACCGCGAACGATTGGCCGACCTCCTCCAGCGTGTGCTCGCTGCCGTCTTCCAGGCCGAAGCGCATCTTGATGACCTTCTCCTCCCGGGGAGTCAGGGTGCGCAGCACGTGCGCCGTCTGTTCCTTCAGGTTGACGTTGATCACCGCCTCGGCCGGCGAGACCACCGCCCGGTCCTCGATAAAGTCGCCCAGGTGAGAATCTTCCTCTTCGCCGATCGGAGTCTCCAGCGAGATCGGCTCCTGCGCAATCTTTAGCACCTTGCGCACCTTGGCCACCGGAATGTCCATGCGCTTGGCGATCTCTTCGCTGGTCGGCTCGCGGCCCAGCTCCTGCACCAGCTGGCGCGAGGTGCGAATCAGCTTGTTGATGGTTTCAATCATGTGCACCGGGATGCGAATGGTGCGGGCCTGGTCCGCAATGGCGCGGGTGATTGCCTGGCGGATCCACCACGTGGCGTAGGTAGAGAACTTGTAGCCGCGCCGGTACTCGAATTTGTCCACGGCTTTCATCAACCCGATGTTGCCTTCCTGGATCAGATCCAGGAACTGCAGGCCGCGGTTGGTGTACTTCTTGGCGATGGAGACCACCAGCCGCAGGTTGGCTTCGATCAGCTCACGCTTGGCCTGCTCGGCGTCCATGTCGCCCTGGATGAGTTCGCGCTGGGTGCGCTTCAGCTCCACAAAGCTGACGCCCGCATCGCCCTCGATTCGCTCCAGGTCGGCACGCACCGCGCGCGCCTGCTTGCGCAGCTCCCGCTTCTGCTCCTCGTTGCGGTTGGCGTCCGCCTTTTTTTCCAGGTTCTGGGACTGCCGGTCGAGGTTGCGCAACTGCTCGACCGTCTTGTTGACCCGCTCAATCAGCCGCTCGCGCTCGCGATTGGTAAAGCCCGGGGTGCGGATCGCTGTCGACACCGCCACCTGCTCGCGGCCCAGCAGCCAACGGTATTTGCGATATTCCTTCGGCTTTTTCTTCGGCGGGATCTCCAGCAGCTTTTCCACCAGCTGCAGCGACTTCTTGTAGTGCCGGTTCAGCTCGTCGATCTTGCCGGTGATGTCCTTCAGCCGGTTTTGCAGGATCTCTTCCGTGATCTCCTCTTCATCAAAGGTCACTACTTCCTTGATGGAGCGGACGCCCTTCTTCAGGTCTTCGCCGAGCGCCAGAATCTCGCGGATCACGATGGGCGAGCGCGACAGTGCCTTGAGCACGCGCAGCTGGCCGCGCTCAATGCGCTTGGCGATCTCGACTTCGCCCTCGCGGGTGAGCAGCGGCACCGTGCCCATCTCGCGCAGGTACATGCGCACCGGGTCGTTGGTCTTTTCCAGCGCTCCGGGGGTAAGGTCGAGTTCAACCTCTTCGCCTTCTTCCCCCGCCTCGACGTCGCGTTCAGAGGGCAGTTTGCCCGGCCCCTCGAGCAAGTCAATGCCCTGGGTCCCGATGGTGGTGATCAGATCATCCAGATCCTCGGGAGAATGCACGTCGTTCGGAATGAGATCATTCACCTCGGAATAGGTGAGATATCCCTTTTCCTTGCCGGCATCGATCAGTTTCTTAATGTCGTCGAACTTGTCTTCAAGAGCCAAATGGCAAAACCTCTCGCCCCCGTCCCCACCTGGACGCTACAGCGGGATTCTATGTCTCGGGAATGGTGCCGATACGAAATCTTAAAAGTGTAGCACGTACACTGAGGTCTTGACCGCTACTCAGCTCCAACCGCCACACTTTTCCCGGGCCAAGAGCCGCTCAGTACCTTTAGATGGCGACAGGAAAAGAATGGTTTCGATAATGGGGCCAGAAATTGCGCTGGCCGGCCAAAGGCAAGTTCCTCTGCAACCGCGACTCTTGTTCTCGGTACTTGTCCGTTCCGATCAGACTCCATCGGCTTCAATCCGCGGTTACTTTCCCTCTTTCCGCACGCGGATTGTCTGCAGCATTTCCTCGGCGGTTTTGGCCGGAATCACCGCCCCCACGCTGGCCAGAGCAGCCAGGACGCGCTGGGTGTCGGGCAGCGGCATGCCCGCCGTCTCCGCGATCTGCTCGAGGGTGCGCAGGCTGTTGGTCGCGCGAAAGACCCTCTCCACCGCCGGACCGGCCTCCACGACCGTGACTTTGCCCTCCTGGTTGCGGGCAAACAGCAGCATCAGCTTGCGACGCAGGTCCTCTGCCGCCGAGGTCGCCGGCTGACCCGACCCCAGCCGCTTGGCAATTTCCGGCACATTCCACTCGAAGGTCATGCACAAGGCACTGACGCCCCGCCGCCAACGGTTGCACGGCGGAGCCTGCTGCGTGGTCGCCATCTGCAGGAAGCGGCCGCGCGCGAAATTCAGCAGGTCGCGCCACCACGCGATCGGCCAACCAAGCGTGAGCGTTGGTTGCGGCTGGCTGTCCAAAGACGACGCCTTGTCCAGGTGAATCACCACCATCTCACCGATGCGGCGCGCGGAATCCAGCGAGCCGAGCCCGTACTCCAGCAGGATCCGGTCGAACTCGGGCGTGTCCACCGCCTCCTCGGCGCCGTATCCGGATAGTTTGTGGGACAGGGCAAATGCCTCGCCTAGCCGCTCGCGATAAAAGGAGCGCGCCGGCTCCTCCGTATTTTTGAGAACAGTAGCCATCAGGGTCGTAGATGCTCGTTGCGGCTGCGGGTTTGCGAAAAAACTGCTATTGGCTGTTGGCTATTGGCTCATGGCTCTTGGCGAACTTGCTGCATCAGAGGAACGAGCCGGTTGCAAAAGAGGCGAACACCTGATCGCCAAGAGCCAGCCAGCAGCCAAAAGCCAATAGCTAAGAGCGGTTTCTTGTTTATAATCCCTGTTTTGAAATCCTGGAACGAGGAATTGATATGGCGCAGCCGAGCAGTGCGGCATTACCTGGCTTAAAAGAAACGTTCACGCAAGTGCGGACCCGCATGGACAAGGCGGTCGAGGCTTTCCGCTCCGATTTGGCCGGCATGCGCACCGGCCGGGCCAACGTGCATATGCTCGACTCGGTGCACATCGACTACTACGGCTCGCAGATGCCGCTGAACCAGATCGCGCAGGTGCATGCTCCCGAGCCGCAGATGATCACCGTCCAACCGTTCGACCCCAGCTCCCTGGCCAGCATTGAGAAGGCCGTTCGCGCCGCCGATCTCGGCTTCAACCCGATGAACGACGGCAAGCTGATCCGCATCCCGGTGCCGCCGCTCACCGAGGAGCGCCGCAAGGAGTTGGTCAAGCGCCTGCACAAGATCCTCGAAGATCACCGCACCGCCGTGCGCAACGTGCGCCGCGACGGCAATGAAATGATCAAGAAGACCCTCAAGGACAAGAAGATCACCGAAGACGACGAGCGCCGGGCAACGGACGAAATCCAGAAGCTCACCGACGACGAAATCAAGAAAATGGAAGAGATGAGCAAGGCCAAAGAAAAAGAGCTGATGGAAGTGAAATAAGCTCAGCGCTGCCCACTTGATCGTTGCCTAAGAAAGGCCCCGCTGCCCTGAGCGTGGTCTTGCCGGAGGGAATCGGCGATACTCTTTGTGCCTTGTACGCTTCTGGTGATGATGGTGATAGCCAAGCGCCGCGCAAGAGCCAGCGAGACGACTTCGATTCATTGAATGTTATGAAATCCCCATATCGCAATTGATGACACCATCCTGCTAGCCCCCGACCGCCCCGGCGCAAGATTCTTAGCCGCTATCCTCCTGTCTCTATTGCGCTTTCAGTAAACTTCGCGCACAATCAGGCGAGTTAAGGTCCCGGGCTTGCTCAGGTACTTACCTGGTGACGAAAAAATCACTAAAAAGGTGCTCTGGAGCGCTGCCTGGTGGATTTTCCTGAAAAAGCAGGTAAAATGCTGGCTAGAGTCCCTTAGGCTTAGTTGGCTAAAGCATTACCCCCAGACAGCACTGTCTCAGGTGGCCGGGGTGAGGTACGAGTGTTGATGTTACCCTTTAAGCAAAGCTCGCGCGCCTCGATCTTGCAGGTCGCGCGGGAGTTGCTGCCGCAGTATTCCCCGATCACGCAAACCTGGCGCCGCAAGATGGCCGAAGAGTTTGCCTTCGAAGACGCCATCCTCACTGTCCTGCAGCACCTCAACCTAACCGACTGCGGCCGTTTCTTCGAGGCCGCCGACTTCGACGGATTATTTGAGCATTTCAACTACTACGGGACGCGGCTGGCCAAGCTGCAGGTGGATACCCGGGCAGTAGCCCGCTCGCTGGAGATCTCGCAATCGGCCTGTGAACCCTATCTGGATCGTCCGGAACTGGGCCCCGAGGAGCGTGCCGAAGACCGGGCGGCGCTGGAGATGCTGACCTCGGCCACTTTTGTCGCCGTCTCGGGCGCCTACTTCGACACGCAGCGCAAGGAATCCAACGCCCTGCTCGCGGTTCTCGACGCGGAGCTTTCGGCCACCAGCCTGACCGCGCTGCTGGAGCGCGTGCTCGAGATCGTAACCTCCACCTTCAACGCCAGCGTGGGGGCCCTGCTGTTGCGGGACGCGGACGCGGAGTTGTTTCGCTTGAAGGCTTGGGTGGGACTGGAACTCGAGCCGGACGAGAATATCACCGTGACGCCCGGTTATGGTTTTTCCGGAATGATTGCGAAGACCGGCGAGCCGGCCGTGCTGCCCGACCTTCGCCGCTCGCCCGGGGTGCTCAATCCCCTGCTGGTGGGCCGGGCGCGGGCGCTGTGGGGCATGCCGCTGAAGGCGGGCGACCGGGTGATCGGGGTCCTGCTAATCGGCTTCAACAAGCGTTACGACTGGCTGCCCACCGAGCGCGAACTGATGCGGGCCATTGCCGACCGCTCGGCCTTGGCGATCGAGCGCGCGCGCATGACCGATGCCCTCCGCGAGCGCGAAATGCGCATCGCCGAACTTAGCGCCCACCTGCTCCAGGTGCAGGAAGAAGAACGCAAGCGCATCAGCCGGGAGCTGCACGACGAGACCGGGCAGGCGTTGATGGTCATCCGCCTCTACCTGGGCATGCTAGAAGGCAGCCTCGGCGGACGCGCCAAGGCCAAGGCCAAGGTGCGCGAGACGCTCGACGTGGTGGACCGCACCATCGAAGGCATTCGCCGCATTATCGGGCGGCTCTCGCCGCTGGTGCTCCAGGAACTGGGCCTGATCGCCGCCATCCGCAAGGAAGCCAAGGACCTGGCCAAGGGAACTGGAATCAAGGCCGCGGTTTCAATCGGCGAAGGGGTGGGCCGCATGACCCCGGAGATTGAGACTGCCCTGTATCGCGTGGTCCAGGAGGCCTTGCACAACGTCGCCAAGCACTCCCAGGCGAAAAACGTGTGCATCCAGATCGAGTGTGCAAACGGCCGCGTGGTGTTGCTCGTGGAAGACGACGGTATTGGCATCGGCGCGCGCCCGGCCCGCAACACCGAGCGGCCGAGCTTCGGGCTGGCGGGCATCCAGGAGCGGATTAGCATCCTGGGAGGCAAGGTGAAGATCACCTCCTCGGCAGGAAAGGGTACCCGGCTGGAAATTGCTCTGCCTGGTGAGGATACGGCAGAGAGCGGGCTGAAGGCAGTGGCGGCGCGGGCAGCGGCGAGCGGCGTGTCCAACGAACGCGCCGTGCTGGCCAAGGTAGCCACGCTGCCGCGAGCCAATTGAAGGGGTCTTAAGTCTGAGTACGACAGTCTGAGTACGACCCGGGGCGGATTCCGGCAAGCGCTAAGCGCGTGCTGGCGCAGGCTCCGGCGCAAGGAATTAATCCGGCCCGTCGCGGGGTCGCTAACTGGTGCGAAGCGCTGGTTTCGGGTGATGCGACCGGGACGTAATTAGGTGCTGTAGAAATGGCAAAAATAAAGTGCTTGCTGGTGGACGACCACACGCTGTTTCGCCAAGGGGTGCGCCGCCTGTTGGAGAGTGAGTCGGACTTTGAAGTGATCGGCGAATCGCCCGACGCCGGCGATGCGGAAGAAAAGGCCCGCGAGCTGCGTCCCGATATCGTGCTGATGGATATTGGCATGCCCGGCCTGTCGTCGTTCGAGGCGGCGCGCCATATCCGCAAGAATCGTCCGGAAACCAAGATCCTGTTCCTCACCATGTACGAGGACGAGGACTACCTGGTGCAGTGTCTGGAAGTCGGCGCCGCCGGCTACGTGCTCAAGGACACGCCCGCGCCGCAACTGGTAACCGCGGTGCGCGACGTGTACAAGGGCGGCAAATACCTCAGCTCCCAGGTGCTCTCCAAGCTGGTGGAAGACTTCCGTGCGCGCGTGCGCGATGCCAAGATGCGCCCGCGGATTTCCACCCTCACCCCGCGCGAGCGCGAGATCCTCAAGCTGCTGGCCGAGGGCAACTCCGTCAAGGAAATCGCGGTGCTGCTGGCGCTGAGCGTCAAGACGGTCGAGGCGCATAAATTCAACCTGATGCGCAAGCTCGACATCCACAACAAGGCGCAACTGGTGACCTACGCCATCCAAAAGAAGATCATCAAGATCCCGGTCAACCAGTAGGAACTCGTAACAAACTTCACGGCGGATGCTCGCGATGGAACTCGCGGGCATCTGCTTTTTGTTTTCGGGGACCTGTCGTTCGCGTTATGCGAGTTTCTGAGTAAGTGCACTGACTACGGCCACAAATTTCTCGGCTTCAGGCTTCCCCGGTTCAACTGCATCATGGACGGCTGCGTTACGCAAATCCCTGAATCGCGAATCGTAGTCCTGCCACTCCGACGACCCGAGAAGGTCCCACGTTAGCGAAGGCTGCAAAACCTCTTTCGCTATCTTCCGAGTGGGTTTCGGTTCGAGTACAGCCAAAGCTTCGGGACGCGATTGTCCCTTACTGATCAGTACTCGAAGTGCCGCCTCCTCGACAGCGATATCCAGTGCAGTTCCAGTCTCAATCAAAGCAAGCCGATACTCCCCCTGAGATATAAATCCGCGAGCATTCAATAGCAAAGTCGCTGGAAGAGGAGGATTGGCATCGGTCTTGAGAAACTCGCGAAATTTCGCAATCTCCTCGTCACCGACCATTCGTGCAGTCTTCACCTGGAGCGGATAATCCCCGAAGGAGATTCCCTGCGAGATTGTTTTGCTCCCGCCAAGTTCCTCACTTTCAACTCTGAAAAGCAGGGCACGTCCGAAACGAACAGCATAGAAATCAGCAGGGGTAAGGGGTCGTATGGTTTCATCGTTGAACACATAGCGATACGAATCAAGGAAGGCATTCAAGAACCTGTGTGCCTGTTCTAGCCCGGATAATTCGCGAAGTTGAAGACGCGAGAAGCCTCTTCTGCTACAAACATGTTGCTGAGACAGTGTTTGTGGTAACAGGAAAGGCTTCTGCGTGTTCGACGATAGCACGACACAGTGTTTGTTGTTCGCTGAGAGTTTTGCCAAGCCCGCCGCGTTGCAGTTCGATCAACGGCAAGGCAGTTCCGATGGCGGAGCCATCCTGCTGAAGGCGGCTGACCGCCGCTACGGATTGATCCGGAGTTTGGCCGAATGTCTGCGCGATAAGCGGCAAGCCGGCAAGGTCGATCATTCTTTGCGCGAGTTGTTGGCACAGCGCGTGTTCTCGATTGCCTGCGGCTATCCGGATGCCAACGACTCGGCCCGCCTGTCTGCCGACCCCATTCACAAGATGTTGCTCGACCGCGATCCGGTGGCGGGCCGCGATCTGGCTTCGCAGCCAACCCTGTCGCGCTTTGAAAACGCCATTCGCCCAAGGGAACTCTACCGTTTGGGTGAAGCACTGGCCGATAGCGTGATCGGGCGCCATGCCCAGCGGTTGCGCGGACGCGCCCGCCGCGTCACCATCGACCTGGATCCAACCGACGACCCCACCCACGGCGCCCAGCAGCTATCGTTCTTCAACGGACACTATGACAGCTGGTGCTACCTGCCGGTGATGGGATTTGTGAGCTTCAACGACGAAGCCGAACAGTACCTATGCGCGGCGGTGCTGCGTCCCGGCAACGTGACCGCCGTGGTAGGAGCGATGGGAATTTTGCGTCGCCTGCTGAATATGATCCACTATTGCTTTCCGGGTGCGCGGATCCGCGTGCGCCTCGACGGCGGTTTCGCGCATCCCGATCTGCTCGACTTCCTGGATGCAGAGCCCAACCTTGAGTACGTCATTGCGATGGCCAAAAACGCGGTGTTGAAGCGCAAGGCCAAACCAGCCATGCGGCAGGCCCGCCGGCTCTCGCGGCAGAGCGGAAAGACCGAACACATTTACGGCGAAGCCAACTATGCGGCCCAAACGTGGCCGCAACAACGTCGCATCATCATCAAGGCCGAGGTGGTGCGTGCCGAGGGTAAGAAGCCGAAAGATAATCCGCGCTTTGTCATCACCAACATGAAGCAGAGTCCGCAATGGCTCTATGAAAAGGTGTACTGCCAGCGTGGCGAAATAGAGAATCGAATAAAAGAACTGCACGATCTCCAGATCGACCGCACCAGTTGCAGCGACTTCTGGGCGAACCAGCTCCGCGTGCTGCTCACCGCTGCCGCCTACGTCCTGATGCAGGAACTACGGCTGCAAGCCGCGCACACCAGCTGTGCGCGAGCTCAGGTCTGGACCCTCCGGGAACGGTTGCTGAAACTGGGTGCCCGGGTGCTGGTTTCGGTTCGCCGCGTGGTCGTACACCTGCCCGCGTCGTTCCCGTTCCTGCCCACCTTCCGGCAAGTGGCGCTGGCACTGGGCGCCTCGCCCGGATAACGCGGCCTCGCAACGCCCCGAAACATAAGTTTCAAATGTTGCGCAAAATGGCGTACGAGGGAAAGCTTTGCTCGAAAAGCCACGCCATACCCATTTCGCACACACCCAAGCTCGTCGTCCCCGGTGATCCAACGAACATCACGCAGCAACGCGCATCTTCGCCGCAAAATCGCGGCGCCGACTACCGCTCGCGGCACCTTCACGAATAGTGCAGGCTAGATGGTGGCTCTTGCCGTTGTTATCAAGGGGTGTGCCATCAAGAACTTTGACGCCATATGCGAGCCCGACGTGCGTGTGGCGCTGTGACATTCCGGCTGGCGCATCGCCTGTGATTTTGACAACTTCTCCAGTGAAAGGTTTGAAAACGACAGCGGCCTGTTTCCGCATCCCTGTTGGCGGCACCTGGGGGTTCTTCTCGGGACTGTCGTCGTCAACGAAAGTAGCGACTACCGTGAATGAGTTCTTGTCAAGCTGGCACTCGTAGGAACCGTTGGCAACCCTGAGCACGAACGGCAATTCGAGTTCTACGCTGATCTGCCTCCAAGCATACAGTGCCATGACTCCCCCCCAGAGACGGTGTGATCCTTGCATTTATAGCAAATTTGCTAGGGACTCTTCCGGCACGAGCCGGGGCTTTCGTTCATCGACTTCTCGATCTCAGAGGCTCCTACGCTGCGGTTCCCTTCTCCATAACGAACGCGACCGCGCTTTCCAGGATCTCGTTCACCAGCTCCTTCGACGCCGCTTCGCAATACAGGCGCATCAGCGGTTCTGTGCCGGAGGCGCGCAGCAGGACCCAAGCTTCGGCGCCGTTATCGCCCCGGGGCGCATCCAGGAAGAACTTGATTCCATCCAGGCAGCCGTTGCTCTGGATAGCGTAGCGGCCGACATGCGTCAGCTTGCCGGAAGCGGCCCGGCGTAGCGCATCCTGCTTGAGGTCCTCCGGAATGTGCAGGTCGCGTCGGCCGTAATAGTGCCGGCCGTATTCCTGCTGCAACGATTCCATCAGTTGCCCGAGTGTCTTGCCGTAATCGGCCATGGCGTTGGCGAGCAGCAGCGAATTGAGTATGCCGTCGCGCTCCGGCAGGTATTTTGAGGGGAACCCGATCCCGCCAGACTCTTCGCCGCCCATCACTACTTCGCGCCCGCTAAGCACCACGTCCGCCACGTACTTGAAGCCGATGCCGTGCTCGATCAACTCGCGCCCGTGCTTGCGGCAGATGCGGTCGAGCATGCGCGTGGTGTTATAGGCGCGGGTCACCACCCCCGGCCAGCCCTTCTTGTCGAGAACCCACTGCAGCAGGATGGCGTAACACTTATGCGCATCGACGAACTCGCCGCTCTCGGTGACCGCGCCCACGCGGTCGGCGTCGCCGTCGGTGACAAAGCCCGAACTGCAGCGCTCGGCGACCACGAAATCCTGCAGCGCGCGCACGTGCGGTTCGATAGGTTCGGGATTGATCCCGGGAAACAGCGGGTTCACCTCGGCGCGGATCTGCAGGCACTCGATGCCGTGCTCGGCAAGGATGCCGGCCAGCACGTTGCGCCCCGAGCCATACATGCAGTCCACCGCCAGCTTGAAGCGGGCCGCGCGAATCTTGTCCAGATCGACCAGCTTGGTGATGGCATCAACATAGGGCTGCTTACAATCGATCTCCTCGACCTTAGCCGGAGCGCTCCTGGGCCAGGCGCCAGCGTAAAGCTCGTTCTCGATTTTCTTGATGATCGCCGGAGAGGCCGAGCCGCCGAAGGTAGCCTTGAACTTTACCCCGTTCCACTGCCAGGGGTTGTGGCTGGAGGTGATCGCCACGCCGCCGGCCGTGTCGAAGTACTTCACCGCGAACGAAATTGCCGGCGTGGGGACGTAGTCGTTGGAAAGCCGAATGGGGATGCCGGCGCCGGCGAGCACTTCCGCGATGGCGCGGGCAAAATCGCGCGAGCCGAAGCGCGTGTCATAGCCGACCACCAGTCCCTTGCGGGCGTCCTCGTTCTTGAGGACGTAGGAAGCAATGGCTCCGCCCACGCGGCGTACGTTTTCGAAGGTGAAGTCGTCGGCAATTACAGCGCGCCAACCGTCTGTGCCAAATTTGATGTGTTCGTTTGCCATTTGTTCAGAATCCGTACTCCGGATTTCATGGTAACTGCTTGGCGCGGATTACAAGGATCAACGCGGATTAAAAATCAGCCACAGAGACACAGAGGGCACAGAGCAAAACCTGCTAAATCGCACTTCGTCTCTTCTAGCTTCCTCTGTGTCTCTGTGTCTCTGTGGCAGGTTTTATGATCTTCTTTTTTAATCCAAATACGTCAATCGATTCGATCCGTGGAATCCGCGGTAAGCCGTTAGACTAGCTTCCCCAGCTTCTGCTCATCGAGGTGCTTGACGACCTTGCCCACGTCCTGGGCGGCCTCGCGCGTGGTGATGAGCAGGGCGTCTTCGGTTTCGACCACCACCAGACCCTTCACCCCAACCACGGCGACAAATTTTCCCGGCGCATGGACGTAGTTTCCCTCGGCGTTGAGCACGTAGCTGAGCGCGGCCTCAACCACATTGGCGGCGTCTTCGTTGGCGGTGCGATGCTCGTGCAGCGCCGCCCACGAGCCCAGATCGTTCCAGCCGAAATCAGATGGGATGCAGAACAGCCGCGATGCCTGTTCTCCCCTTTGCGAACGGGGTTCGGCGACGGCGTAATCCACGCTGATGTTCTCGCATTCGGGATAAAGCCGCTGGAAGGCGGCTTCAAACTCGGTGGTGCCCCAGGTGGCGGCGATCTGCTCCAGGATGGACGCGGTTTTCGGCAGGTGCTCGCGCAGTGCGTCGGCCAGCGTGCGCGCACCCCAGATGAACATCCCACTGTTCCAACAGTAGTTCCCGGAGGCCAGGAATTGCCGGGCGCGCTCGAGGTCAGGCTTCTCGGTAAACCGGCAGACCCGGCGCACTTCCATGCCGTTGCCGACAGTTGCCGCCCCGGTCTCGATGTAGCCGTAGCCGGTCTCCGGCCGGGTCGGCTGAATTCCCAGCGTGACGATGTTGCCCGGTTCGGCGGCGAGCTCGACCGCGCGCCGCACAATCTCGTGGAAGCGCGATGGGTCGGCGATCACGTGGTCCGAGGGAAACAGCCCCAGCACAGCGTCCGGGGCGATTCGTTCGAGGATAAATGCGGCCAATCCGATTGCGGGCGCGGTGTTGCGACCGGCGGGCTCGGCCAGCACCTGTTCGCCGGGAATCTTCGGCAGTTGCGCGAGAATCCCGTCACGCAGGTCGTGGTTGGAAATGATCCAGCAATTGCTCGCCGGGGCCAAGCCGAGCGCAGGCTCACCTACACCCATCATGGTTGCAGGCGAGGTCAGGCGGTGCACCGTCTCCTGGATCATGCTCTGCTTGGGATCGTTCAGGGCCAACAATTGCTTGGCGCGCTTTTTGCGGCTCAACGGCCAGAAGCGCGTGCCCCGGCCGCCGGCCAGGATCACCGGATAAAAGTTCGGTTGCTTCAGCATGTCGAAGAAGCTCTCAGCTTTCAGCTTTCAGCTTTCGGCTCTCAGCCTTCAGGCATCAGCTTTCAGCTCTAAAAGCTTTTGGTGCGCGGGTTTCTGTATTGTCACAAGTTCCCAAAGCATTGTCACGAGTTCTCGGAGCTGCACCCAGGTTCAGCCCCGGAGGGGCGACAGATAATAGCCCAGGGCGGAAGCCCTGGGTGAGAGCACAATTTGCAACCTGAGTCCCGTAGGGACGGCACTCTCGCGCCCAAAAAACATGGTCCGCACGGGCAAACGACTAACGACCCACGACCAATCTACGCTCCAGCGGACGCCGAAACGGGCGGATCCCCGCCACGATGGAAATCAGCAGGATCATCAGCTGCGAGCCCAGGCAGAGGATGCAGAACACGCCCAGCAGTCGGGCTTCCACGTAGGTCAGGCGTGCGGCGAACCCCAGGCCAATCAGCGCGCACAGCCAGGTAAACCAAAGCGCGCCACGCTGATTGACGAACGCCAAAACCAGCAGCACGGCATAGCCGAGCATTCCGACCGCGGCCACCGGAAGGTGCGCGATAACCCCGGGCACATCGGTGACGCTATCCGGGAGGTTTCCGCCAATCTCCGCGTAGATGCTGCGGTTGACCAGGTCGCAGTTGAACGCCGCGCTGAAGTCGCAGTATTCGGTCTCGCTCTTCTTGTAATGGTTGATGAGCGAAACCGTCGACAGCACCAAGCCGATGAGAGCGGCAACCGCGATCACCCACTTCACTTCCCTGTGCCTCCCCCAAGTGTGGTGCCTCCAGCTGCCGCGGGCGGCAGCTTGCACCCTGTCTTCTGGCTCAAGTCCTGGAAGCTCAGGATCTTTTCCTGGCGGTCGCCATCCGGAAAGATCCAGGTGGGGTATTTCTTAATCAGCATCATCTTGCAGGTAGGAGCTTGGGCCTGGAGATTCCCCTGAATCCCGCACTCGACGTAATTGATGGCCTTGAACGCCGGGCCGAACATCTCCTTTTGTTCTTTGCAATGGGGGCACCAGAAGGCGCCATACATGACCGCCTGCTTCTCGGTGACACACTTGGCAAACTTGTCCAGTCCGCTGTTATCCGCGGCCCACAGCGAGGTGGCCGCGAGCAAAAGGGCGCAAATCATAATTCGCTTCCGCATAGGCTCCTGACAGATTGCCACCTCCGGGCACTGGAATGCAATCCAGAGATTCAAGCGACAGGGTTTTGAACCCGAAAAGCGCGGGCAAGTTGCTGAGCATCCCTGGTCTGCCTTTCGGAGCATTGTCTCTGTTTGCAAGCTGTGATACGGTAGTGCGAAGTTCACCTCTTCTTTTTTCAGCACTCGACGGTATCTACGGGAGTTTTGACCCTTATGGCGCCGCGTTGGGCGGTGAGGTCACACCCGAACCGCTCGATTGCGAAGTCGGGAGAAGGCATTCAACACAATGAAAGACGCATCCAACCCGACCGCGCTGGGACCAGCGCCGGAGCCGGAGCCAGAGGAGTTCACCACCCGAAAGCTGATTCGGCCCTCGCTTTCGCGGGCTGACGAGCTGCGCAACAGCGCCTTCCTGGAGCGCCGCGAGCGCGTGGCCGAGCGCCTGGATCGCGCCCCGGGGACGCCCTCGGCGAAGAAGGGGGTTCCCGTCGAGCAGACGCACGCCGAGAACTTCTATTATCAGAAGCAGATCCAGGCGAAGACGCCCATGGTGATCGTGCTACAAAACGGGGAGCAAGTGCACGGCGTGATCGAGTGGTACGACCGGAACTGTCTCAAGCTCAACCGCAACGGCACCTCCAACTTGCTGATTTATAAGCCCAGCATCAAGTACATGTACAAGGAATCCGAGGGCCGGTAAGACAGCCCTCAGCTATCAGTCGTCAGTTCCTTCGCCGCGAAGCGCATTGGGACCACTGACAACTGCTCCTCGCCAGAGGACTAGCGACCAAAGACTAACGGCCAACGACCGTTTTACAGCTTGGGCAATACGATCCCGCTCTGCGCCTGATACTTGCCGGCCTTGTCCTTATAGCTGGTTTCGCACATCTCATCCGATTGGAAGAACAGGATTTGGCACAGGCCTTCGTTGGCGTAAATCTTGGCCGGCAGCGGCGTGGTGTTGGAGATCTCCAGGGTGACGAAGCCTTCCCATTCCGGCTCGAAGGGCGTGACGTTCACAATGACGCCGCAGCGCGCGTAGGTGCTCTTGCCCACGCAGATGGTGAGCACGTCCCGCGGAATCTTAAAGTACTCCACCGAGCGGGCTAGGGCGAACGAGTTGGGCGGGATGATGGCGCAATTGGAGCGGATGGTGACGAAGGAACGCTCGTCGAAGTTCTTCGGGTCCACAATCGCGCTCATCACGTTGGTGAAGATCTTAAATTCGTCGGCCACCCGCAGGTCGTAGCCATAGGACGAGAGCCCGTAGGAGATCACGCCATTGCGAACCTGCTTCTCGGTGAAGGGGTTGATCATGTCGAATTCGGCCGCCATGCGGCGGATCCAGCGGTCGCTCTTAATGGCCATGGGGTCCTCTCGGGGTAACTCCTGTCGAGTTTGCCGGTTCCAGGCGGCAAAGGGCAACTGGGAATTGCCCGTCGGCTGTGCGTAACCGCCGTTTTCCTGTGGATAGGCGTGGAAAAGTGGCGTGTTACCCAAGTAAGGCGCTTTGGGCTTTACACCGGGCCGGTTGGGCCTTTAGTATCTGTGGGTTATCTCCGCCCATCGCAGGAGCCATCGTGATCAAGCTCGACATCGTGAACGAGGTCGTCAATAAAACCGGCATCACCAAGAGCAAAGCCGAGACGGCAGTCGAGGCCGTTTTCGATACCATGAAGAAAGCGCTGGCCCACGGCGATCGCATCGAGTTGCGCGGCTTCGGCGTCTTCAATGTGCGCCCGCGCAAAACCGGCATCGGACGCAACCCGCGCACCGGAGCGGAGGTGAACATCCCGCCGGGCAAGGCAGTCCGCTTCAAACCGGGCAAGGAACTGCAGAGCCTGGACTAGTCTGGTGTCCCAAAACCTCGTAACATTACAAGATGTCATGTTGAGTGTCGCATGGGCTTGCAGCTCACCCACAGGAATGAACGTCACGAAAGCCCGCGAAGCGGGCGACTGATTTTAGCCCCGGGCGTTAGCCCGGGGTGTTTAGGGCAAAGATTGGGGAGCCCCTTTAGGGGCGATTGGTACGAGATGTTCGAGAGAGCGAAGCGAAGCATCTATGCATTGTTTGAGGGGCCACCGTCAGCGCGTAGCGCTTGCTGGGACGGAAATACATTGATTCTTCGCTCCCTTCGGTCGCTCAGAATGACAGGCTAAGAGGAGTCCCTGGACCACCCCGATGTCGGAGCCCACGCCCCCACCTTCCTCGACCCTTGAGTACTACCAGCCGGTCGAAGTGTTTGTGGTTCAGCCAAGGCAGCGGCGCTACTGGCTGCACATCCTACTGTTCGTAATCACCCTGTTCAGCACCCTGGTGATCGGCGCCCACCTCGAGTACAGCTTTCAGCACAACTCGCCTGAGTTCGCCTTCCTGAACCCGCAAGACAATCAGACTTGGCGTCAGTTTGCCCTGTCCGTGCTGGGGGTAGAGCGCGTCAAGTGGGTGCTGCAAGAGCCCTCGCGCATGCTCCTGGGAGCCCCCTTTGCTCTGACCCTGATGGGCATCCTGCTGGCGCACGAGATGGGCCATTACCTTTGTTGCGTGCGCTACGGCGTCTATGCCACGCTGCCCTTTTTCATCCCCGCACCCACGCTGATCGGCACCCTGGGCGCGTTCATCCGCATCAAGTCGCCGATCCGCTCGCGCCAGGCGCTGTTTGATATCGGCATCGCCGGCCCGATCGCCGGATTCGTAGCGGCCTCGGTTACGCTCGCGTTTTCGTTGGCGGCCTCCAAACCGTTGCCCGCCAGCGCCACGGACTCGACCATCACCCTGGGATATCCGCTGATATTCCGGCTGGTCCATGCGGTGCTTGGCGCCATGGGCACGCCGGTGGGACGAGTCCCGATGAGCGCGGTTTATCTGCATCCGACGGCCATTGCCGCCTGGGTGGGGATGTTCGCCACCGCGCTGAACCTGCTGCCCGGCGGGCAATTGGATGGCGGCCACATTATCTTCGCCTTCGCGCCGCACGCGCACCGGAAGATTACGCGGCTGACTATGCTCGTGCTGGCACCGCTGGGGATCTTCTGCTGGGTCGGATGGCTGATGTGGGGCTTGCTGCTGGGACTGAGCGGCATGCGCCATCCCCAGGTTCCGCCGTGGCCGGGCCTCGATCCCAAACGCAGGCTGCTCGCGCTGGCCGCGCTGCTGATGCTGGTCCTGACGTTTCTTCCCGCGCCATTCGCCGACGCCGGCCTGCTGAGCTGGCCGCCTTGGCGGTAGAAACAACAGTCCCGTAGGGACGGCACGCTCGGACTGCCTTTATTACTGCACGTTCGCCGATACCGGCACGGTTGAGGTTACTGCTTACTAAAGACTGGGCGGCGGCGTAAGGCCCTAGCAGGCGCATCCCAAGGCTACTCTCATAATTTGTTTACGTACTTTTACATTTCGGCACGTTAGATTTCCGCGACATGCTGATGGCAGGGGTGTTCGACTCTTTGGGAGTGGACTCCACTATGGCATACACCAGAATCTCTGTGTCGCTGTCAGAACTTGCCACTCGGCTAATCACCAGCAGCCGACTCATCGCACTAACAATGATTGTGACCTTTGCGTCGGTGGCGGTGCAGCCTGCCCACGCTCAGAGCGCCGACACGTGGAAGAGCGTCGCCATTATCGGCGGATCCACTGCGGCAGGCGCATACATCGGACACAAGGTTGCCGGGGGAACGGGTACATTGATTGGAGCCGGAGTCGGAGCAACTGCCGGTTACGTGATCGACAGGCATCGGCGTGCAAACGAGTACTACAACCAATCCACCTATGGTGACACCGGCTATTACAGCCCCACCGGTGGGTACTACGGAAACCATGGTGCCGCGGCTCCTGATGCGTTGCAATACCGGAACAACAACTACTCCGGAAACATGTATCGGCAGGACTTTTCTCAATGCAGGTCAAGATGATCGGCTGACCGGGTTTCGCGCTTGTTACGGTCGGGGCCCGGCATCCCCGCCAGCGGGTCAACAACCTGGACTCCCGAAGGTGGAGCGCCTGGCGGTAGGGAATGCGACGGCGATTACGCCAGCTTCTTCCCGCACATTCGTTCGAGAATCCTGATGGGGGCGGTGTCCGGGACGACCAGCGCCTCGAAGTCGAACAGGATGGTCTGCTCTAGCGCGTACTGGCCGCTGAGGACGGCGTGCGGCAGGCCGTCGCTGAAGATCACCCAGATGGCCCCGGGCGGAAACTCGATGCGCTCTCTTGCCGCGTTCTTTTGGAACTCCGCGCTCTCTTCCATCCAGTCATGGAAGCGCAGCATGAAGCGATCGTAGGCGGAGCGTTCTGCGACGTGTAGGGTATGCGCCATGCGATCCACCAGCCTGTCGCCAGAACAAAATTGGCGCAGGCCGGCGGCTTCGGCGTACTTGCCGGCCAGCAACTCGAAGGGATCTCCGACGTCCCAAATGCGCGGGCGCAATCCGTGCAGGTTGGTGAAGACGCGCAGGATGCGGCGTCCCCCGGTGGGCAGGTCGGGAAAGGCGTTGATGTGCAGCAGGTCGGCGCGCTTGCCTGCCGCATTCTTCCGGCCCTGCTCCTCTTCCGCGCGGAAGGCGGTTAGCCGACGGTGCAAGTGACCGGCGTAGGTCGGGAGCAGTTGCTCGACGAAGCGCATCGCCTCGGTCGCATAGCCTTCCATGATCTGCCGCATGCGCGCGCGATGGAGATCGTCGCCAAATCCGCGCAGCTCCTGGTGCTCCGGCCGGTAGGAGACATTGTGGCGAATCTGGCTGAGGAAGGAACGGTCTTCAGCGGAGACGCTCCCGTGAAAGTTGGGCGCAATCAGGATTGCGCCCCGCTCCAGCCGTTCGCAGTACTCGCGCGCCCGCTCCGGCGGTGCGGGGAGTTCATCAGCGAAGATCAGGCGCTCGGTCACGACTGGAAAAACCTACCACAGAGGCACAGAGACACAGAGAAAAAGAACATGGTGTCGTTATTCAAAACCAGGCTCGACGCTTTAGACCCTGTCCTCAGCGGCTAAGCAGGCTCCTGAAAAAAGGCTGAAAAGCAGATCCTGGCGGCTAAAAGCCGGCTCGGAATGCTTTCTCTGTGTCTCCGTGTCTCTGTGGTAGGTTCTTCCGGGCACAAGAAAAGCGGCCCTCCGGGAAGAGGGCCGCCGGGAAGCAGTATTGGGAGGGAACTATTTGTGCGCGGTAAGCCGGTCGTAGACCAAGCCCGCGCCGCCACCGGCCAAGCCTCCGATCAAAGCTCCCTTACCGCCGCCAGCCAGGGCTCCAATCGCCGCACCGGTTCCCGCCGAACCAGCTACGATCGCGACCGATTTCCCCGTCGAGCGCTCGTGCTGCGTCGGTTCATAGCTGCTGCTGGAGCTGGAACTGGGCGCGCTTGAGTAGCTCGGCGCGCTCGCATAGGCGCGATGCTTCGGCCGCTGCTGTAATTGCGGCTCCTGCGCCGGGGCGGACGCGACGTTGGTGGCGCTGCCCACTTGCGTGTCGCCGTTATATGTCGCGGGCTGCAAGCTTGCCGTGGAATTCATCAACTTGGGGCCCACAAAAAACGCCAACGCCGAAACCACGAGCGCCGTGACTAGCGAGGTTACGATCGCGGTGCGTACTAGGCTCGATTTCACATCCATACCTTATCCCTCCCTAACTTCTGCCTTCTGCAATCTTCTCTACCAACCCGGTGAGCCGCCCTTGATACGCTGCGTTGGATCTTTATTCCGACCGGCTCCGCCCTGAGTATGTTGCACGCGCCGCGCCAAACTGTAAGTGTTCACTTACAGTTTGGTAAGTGTTTACTACAAAGGATTTTCGCTCATGCCGCCCGGAGGCGCTGCGGTCGAGGAGGTATGTAGTTCTTGCCGAGGGGAAGAAAAACCTACAAACGAATTGTCATCCTGAGCGAAGCGAAGGACCTGCTGTTGTCACACTTCCGCGAAAAACAGGTCCTTCGCTCCGCTCAGGATGACAACTATATCGTATATAATTATAAATAATAAACATATTATGTTGCTATCCTCTATACGGGTCCTGCACAGATACGCACGGTCAATGACTTGCCGGATAAATCTGCACGGAATCTGCACAGGAAGCATCGAAAAAGACAGAGGCGAACATGGCATTCGTCACCGACAAATCGGAACTCAAGCCGGGCCTGATTCTCTTCCGGCGCGGCGACGTGGATCATCGCATGTGGTATTGCCGCATGAAGATGCCCAAGGCCGACCGTTACAAGACGGTTTCGCTCAAGACGACCGACATCGAGGTGGCGCGGGAACGCGCCTTCGACCAGGACGCCGACATCCGATTCCGCTTAAAACATGACGTTCCTGTGTTCAACCATCCCTTCCGCGAGGTGGGCAGAGAGTATCTGCTGACGCAGGAGGCGCGGGCGAAACGCGGAGAGATCAGCGCGGCGCGGCCCAAGAAGGTCCGCGCCATCATCGAAGGCGCTTTAGATCGATATGTAGGTTCAACCCAAGTCCACTTGATTGGCGACGAGCTTTGGGGCGGCTATCCGGCATGGAGACGGGAGAACGGCGCAGGCCGTCACAAGCGCAACGGCGTTCGGGAAGTCAGCGACGACATGGCGCAAGCCTTTGCGGACAAGGAAGCCGAGCGCCGCACCAAGGTTCAGCACACCCTGGGTATCAGGGTTTTGAAACCGATTGAAGTGAAACCTTCCGAAGAACGGGTGGTTCCTTTTATCAGCGATTCCACCATCCGCTTCGAGATGTCCATCTTCGGTGCGGTGATGAATTACGCCATCAAGAAACGCTACGTTCCCGCCAGCCAGCGTTTCGACGAGCGTCCCAAGCTCAAGTCCATGCGGCGCGATGAGTTCACGTTGGAGGAATACCGCAAGCTGCACACTGTCGGGAGAAAGTGGATTGCCGAGGCGGACAAGCCTTCCAGCGTCTGGTATCGATCTGTCACTTACAACATGATCCTGATTGCGTGTAATACAGGCATGAGGCCAGCGGAGATGAAGAATCTGCGCTGGCGCGACATCATGCCCGCAAAAGACCGCGAAGGGCGCGAGATTGTCGTGCTGTTCGTGCAGGGCAAGGGCAAGTCGCGCAAGCTGGTGGCTCCTAAAAGCGTTGGAGATTATCTGGAACGTATCCGCGTTATCTCCAAGGCCACGGAACCGAACGACAGAGTATTTACCAATGTCACGGGCAAGCCCGAAAAAACTCTTTACAGCTCGCTGATCGCCGACCTTCTGAACGAGGCGAATTTGCGCGAAGGCACGCAGGGCGTGCCGCGCTCAACCTATTGCTTCCGGCATACCTATGCCACGCTCCGATTGCAGGAAGGTGTAGACGTATATTTTCTTGCCGAGCAGATGGGAACTTCCGTCCACATGATTGAAAGCCACTATGGACACGTGAACACCATCAAGCACGCCGACCGTGTGTTGCAGGGCATGGCGGGATGGGAACTGCCGCAACCGGAACCGGACGATACCAAGGCCAAGGCGTCGAAAGCGGCAGCGACCCGCGATCAGTCCAAAAGAGGTCAGCGCAACAAGCCGCGCTGACCGCGAACCTCCCGAAGCCGTCTTTTGCCGGAGCCGCTGGCGGAGGCTGGCGCAGGGAGGTAATCGTCCCAATGTCCGTCCTGCATTCTCCCTCACTGAGATTGTTCTGATTTGCCGCTGCCCCGCTGGGGCGTTTTTAGCGGCAAATCTCCCTGCACGTGCCGCCGCTGGCGGCTGTACTTAGTGCAGCTCCGATCTTTTGGTGCCGGGAAGGATGCTCCGCCCTTCCCGCGCTGCAACCGCTCCAAGTACGAAGCGTTTTCCGCTTCCCAACCATGCGGGGCCTGTATCCTGCCCCGCAACGCCCGTCCCTGAAAACCATGCGGAAGTAGACCGAAATTTCTTCTTTCATCCAGTGCCCCCGCTTCATGCGGCTTTATGCCAGAGCCGGTCGGAACCCGTCAATGCTCTCCGCTGCGCTTCGATGAACGCGCAGAAGAACGCGCGGCATTGACCGAACCCGCCTCGTCTCTGCCCGCCGCGAGAGACATGAAGCGGGGGCACTCAACGAAAGAAATTTGGTTGAGAGCCAAAGGCAAAAAGCCCTCCTTCAGATTCCGCCCCACGCGGGCAGCACAATGGAGCGAAACGTCATGGCAGACCGCAACCATCGCAATGCAGTCAGCAGGCCGAGCATCTACCAGACCGTCACCGATCGCATTATTTTCCGGCCTCAAAGCTGGCGAAATTCCGTGGGAGAAACCGTGGAAGACGCCGCGCTACGCTGGTGATGCGTTCCCGCGCAACTTCTACACCGGCAGGTCCTACCGTGGCATCAATGTCCTTTTGCTTTGGTCGAGTGAATACAACTCCCCGTTCTGGCTTACCTTCAAGCCGGCGCAGGCGTTGAAAGGCAATGTTCGCAAAGGCGAACATGGAAAGCCGATTATCTTGGGTATTGGGACGCAACGGGACAGAAGACTCGCTTAAGGACAATTCAGACACTGCCCCGTCAGTATCAAACTGTTCACATTGTCCGAAACTTACGCTGGCTGGATAGCTTTAAGTTAATTAGAAGCGGCGTTCGGCGGCTTGCCAAACCCAGTTTCCGCTTATCTATTCATATTTCACTTGCCAAGAACGACCAGTCCGCTATACTTTGATCGTTTTTCTACCTAATTTTCAGCTGTAGCGCGGCGAGCAGACGCAACGCAACGGCGAGCTGTTCCGAAAATAAAACATAGGCTCGTGCTCGCATTTCCTCGCTTTTTAACTTGACGAGTTACTCACTTTCTCCTAAAGTGCGGGGACATCTCCTATAGTTGTGCGCAGCAAGCCTGAGAACATTTTCGCTTCCCAGGGCGGACGTAGCTTGTTGTAGGCTTCACCGAAGCATAAGGCGGTCCCTATTTCCCATTTTGGGACCATCCCGTCAGGGCCAGAGTAACCGTTGTCAAAATCACAGCTTTCTTCAGTGCCGTGCCAGTTTAGCTCGTCACGAACGAAGGATTGATTAAGTGAGATCAGCCCACTCAAAGCTCATTCTTAGTCTGACAATCGTGGTCCTGGTATTTGACTTCGATGGACACTCACTCGCGCAGACGCCGCAAGTGAAAATCGGCGGCTCTCTCGACCTCATGATTGGAGGCATTCAGGCTACGGTTACGCCTGCTCAGCCGACAGTTTCCAAGAACGTGGCGGGAAGGAGGAGGCGGGACAGTGAATACGGACAGACTTGGTTGTCAATATGCCCCGTGCAGAACGTTCAGAAAATACTGGAAAAGGAACGAGGACGCCACAGCCAATAACACTTACGCATGATCGCTTGCGCCCAGGCCAGAGTATGCAACCTGACCCGGCGGGGAAAGCAACCCCAATGGAGGTAATTTGTGTTCATAAGTAGAAATGCTATCGTCGTCACATGTGTCGTGCTGTTGTCGATTTCTAGCACAATCGCTTCAGCTCAGAACACGTCCTCAAACTGTTGGGCATACTTCTATGCTGCCGTGTACGCGGACAACGGTGGCTGGGGGCGTGTGCTTATACCTCAAGTGCCAAGCACGGCTTACGATTGCGCGTCGTCGGGTCCGTGGTCGTTAGTTTGCAAAGTCAAAACGACAAAATGTGCCCCGGCCCCCGAATGCCCCGCTTGCAACAAAGGGGGCGCCCCAATCGACTTTGCGACGGGGGATACATATATTGCTCAAACCGATATCAGGGTTCCTGGCTTGGGCGGTGGGTTAACACTGTCGAGGACGTGGAACAGCATCCCCTTCGAGAGCATCTCGGCGATGGGCATGTTTGGGCCCAACTGGACCTCCAATTTTGAAGAGAACGTGTTTGTCGGCGGGGATGGTTTCATGAAGTATCTCCGCGGCGACGGTGGGATATGGTCGTTCGGGTTTGTCAGTTCAGGGGGTAATACAGTGACTTATGCTGTTGTGGGACCGGCTAGCAACAGCGCCGGATTGACCCAGAACGGCAATACAAATTGGACCTTGGTATTTCCAAATGGTGAAACACGGGTCTTCGACTTTGCGAGCGGGAAGCTTCTCTCGATCGCCGATCGGAATGGCAATACGACGCAACTTAGCTATGACGCGTCGTACCGGCTAGTTACCGTTACTGATCCCGCATCGCGGCATCTTTACTTCTCTTATGCAGGCCCGACCAGCTATCTCGTAACCGGCGTTACGTCTGACTTCGGTGTTTCTTTGTCATACACCTATTACGCGCTAGGTCGCTTGGCTCAGGTTACGAAAGCCGATAAGACGACGGTGTCGTTCCAGTACAACGACCGGAATCCGACTCTGATCACGGCCGTGCTCGACTCGAATGGAAAGGTTCTCGAATCTCACACCTACGACAGTGTGGGAAGAGGGTTGACTTCGTCTCGAGCCGGAGGCGTGGAGGCGGTGACCATTACTTATCCAAGGTGACACTGGTTCGCGCCGCAACTTTGATTGCTCCCGGCTGATTGTTGGGCCGGAGGCGTAAACGGAATCAAGGACAAAGGAAGCTTGGAACATGCGACTGAACAGTAAGTGGTCACCAGCAAGCCTCATTCTGGCACCGGCGGTCTCATCTAGTACTCCTCCCGCTCGTGAAACGGCGCTGACTCAAAGAGTGCAGGTGTTGCCGAGTAACTCTGGAATTCAGACTCTTGAAGATGTTGTACGCATTTTCCGCTTCAAGTCAACTGCAGTCGCAGCACTACTGGTTCTGCTGTTTTGTCGTCAAGCTAGCGGCCAAGCTCCGTCCATCACGAATATGTCGCCAGTCTCGGGGCCCATCGGAACATTCGTGACGATCACAGGAGCGGGTTTTGGTTCAAGCCAGGGGAGCAGCACCATTGCTCTCAATGGTACGGCTGCCCCAGTTTGGAGTTGGAACGACACCACAATCGTTGCGAGTGTGCCGTCTGGCGTATCGTCAGGGATCTTTTCGGTTACCGCAAATGGACAAGTAGCCAGCAGCACAACATTCACAGTCGTTTCTCTTCCCGGGGGTTGGTCCGACACAGATGTTGGTTCCGTAGGGCTGGCTGGAAGCGCGACCTACGCGAGCGGTGTGTTCACGGTGAAGGGTGCTGGGAGCGGGATTACTGGCACCGCCGACGGGATGCACTTTGCTTACCAGCCACTCTCGGGCGATGGCACGATCGTGGCGCGGGTGGTGAGCAGCAGTTCAGGCAGCCAGGCCGGGGTGATGATCCGGGAGACGCTGAACGCGAACGCGGCGGATGCCTATACGATTTCTCAGCCGTCCAATTCGTATCTCCAATTCTTTTACCGGGCGAGCACCGGGGCGAGTGCCACGGGGAGCACGGCGACCAGTATCAGCTTGCCCGCCTGGGTGAAGCTGGTACGCAGCGGCAGCAGCTTCAGCGGCTACCGATCGTCGGACGGGGTGAACTGGACCCAGGTGGGATCCAGCCAGACGATCACGATGGCGCAGAACGCCTACATCGGGCTGGCGGTGAGCAGTCAAAGCACCTCCAGCCTGGCCACCGCCACCTTCGACAACCTCTCCATCAGTTCTACTGCATCGCCAGCCCCAGTAATTACCGGTTTGTCAGCCACCACAGGGTCGGTGGGCAGCCAGGTGGTGATTTCCGGTTCCGGGTTTGGGGCAACGCAGGGCGGGAGCGCGGCGCTGCTCAACGGCTCACCGCTCACCATCAGCAGTTGGAGCAACAGCTCGATTGTCGCCGCCATACCCTCGGGAGCGACTTCGGGGCCGATGGTGGTCTCGGTGTCCCCAGGCATGAGTGACAGCAATCCGGTTTATTTCGCCGTGACCTCGCAGCCGCTGCCGACCTCATGGTTGGATCAGGACGTCGGCATGGCCGGTGTTTCCGGGAGTGCGACCTACGCGAGCGGGGTGTTCACGGTGAAGGGTGCCGGGGCGGGGATAACTGGCACGGCAGATGGAATGCACTTCGTGTACCAGCCGCTCGCGGGCGATGGCACCATCGTGGCCCGGGTGGTGAGCAGCAGTTCAGGCAGCCAGGCCGGGGTGATGATCCGGGAGACGCTGAACGCGAACGCGGCGGATGCCTATACGATTTCTCAGCCGTACTATTCGTATATCCAATTCTTTTACCGGGCGAGCACTGGGGTGAGTGCCACGGGAAACACGGCAAGCAGCATCAGCTTGCCCGCCTGGGTGAAGGTGGTGCGCAGCGGGAACAGCTTTAGCGGCTACCGGTCCTCGGACGGGGTGAACTGGACCCAGGTGGGATCCAGCCAGACGATCACGATGGCGCAGAACGCCTACATTGGGCTGGCAGTGAGCAGTCAAAGCACCTCCAGCCTGGCCACCGCCACCTTCGACAACATCTCGATCAGCTCTACCGTATCGCCCGCCCCAACGATTACAAGTTTGTCGGCTACCACCGGATCGGTTGGCAGCCAGGTGGTGATTTCGGGCTCCGGGTTTGGGGCCTCCCAGGGCGGCAGCGCGGCGCTGCTCAACGGCTTGCCACTCACGATCAGCAGTTGGAGCAACAGTTCCATTGTCACCACCATTCCTTCAGGAGCGACTTCGGGACCGATGGTGGTCTCGGTGGCGCCGGGGATGAATGACAGCAATCCGGTTTATTTCGCCGTGACTTCGCAGCCGCTGCCGACCTCGTGGTTGGATCAGGACATCGGCGCGGTCGGGGTTTCTGGGAGTGCGACCTACGCGAGCGGCGTGTACACGGTCAAGGGTGCCGGGAGCGGGATAGCGGGCACGGCAGATGGAATGCACTTTGTCTACCAGCCGCTCTCGGGCGACGGAACGATTGTGGCGCGAGTGGTCAACACTTCGGGCAGCAGTATCCAGGCCGGGGTGATGATCCGGGAGACGCTGAACGCGAACGCGGCGGATGCCTACACGATTTCTCAGCCGTACTATTCGTATATCCAATTCTTTTACCGGGCGAGCACTGGGGTGAGTGCCACGGGAAACACGGCAAGCAGCATCAGCTTGCCCGCCTGGGTGAAGGTGGTGCGCAGCGGGAACAGCTTTAGCGGCTACCGGTCCTCGGACGGGGTGAACTGGACCCAGGTGGGATCCAGCCAGACGATCACGATGGCGCAGAACGCCTACATTGGGCTGGCAGTGAGCAGTCAAAGCACCTCCAGCCTGGCCACCGCCACCTTCGACAACATCTCCATCAGTTCTACTGTGGCGCCGAGCCCAGTAATTACGAGTCTGTCGGCTACCACCGGATCGGTTGGCAGCCAGGTGGTGATTTCGGGCTCCGGGTTTGGAGCCTCCCAGGGCGGCAGCGCGGCGCTGCTCAACGGCTTGCCACTCACGATCAGCAGTTGGAGCAACAGTTCCATTGTCACCACCATTCCTTCAGGAGCGACTTCGGGACCGATGGTGGTCTCGGTGGCGCCGGGGATGAATGACAGCAATCCGGTTTATTTCGCCGTGACTTCGCAGCCGCTGCCGACCTCGTGGTTGGATCAGGACATCGGCGCGGTCGGGGTTTCTGGGAGTGCGACCTACGCGAGCGGCGTGTACACGGTCAAGGGTGCCGGGAGCGGGATAGCGGGCACGGCAGATGGAATGCACTTTGTCTACCAGCCGCTCTCGGGCGACGGAACGATTGTGGCGCGAGTGGTCAACACTTCGGGCAGCAGTATCCAGGCCGGGGTGATGATCCGGGAGACGCTGAACGCGAACGCGGCGGATGCCTACACGATTTCTCAGCCGTACTATTCGTATATCCAATTCTTTTACCGGGCGAGCACTGGGGTGAGTGCCACGGGAAACACGGCAAGCAGCATCAGCTTGCCCGCCTGGGTGAAGGTGGTGCGCAGCGGGAACAGCTTTAGCGGCTACCGGTCCTCGGACGGGGTGAACTGGACCCAGGTGGGATCCAGCCAGACGATCACGATGGCGCAGAACGCCTACATTGGGCTGGCAGTGAGCAGTCAAAGCACCTCCAGCCTGGCCACCGCCACCTTCGACAACATCTCCATCAGTTCTACTGTGGCGCCGAGCCCAGTAATTACGAGTCTGTCGGCTACCACCGGATCGGTTGGCAGCCAGGTGGTGATTTCGGGCTCCGGGTTTGGAGCCTCCCAGGGCGGCAGCGCGGCGCTGCTCAATGGATCACCACTCACCATCAGCAGCTGGAGCAACAGCTCGATTGTCGCCACCATTCCTTCAGGAGCGACTTCGGGACCGATGGTGGTCTCGGTGGCGCCGGGGATGAATGACAGTAATCCGATTGTCTTCACGGTGACCTCGCAGCCGCTGCCGACCTTATGGTTGGATCAGGACGTCGGTATGGTCGGTGTTTCCGGAAGTGCGACGTACGCGAGCGGCGTGTTCACGGTGAAGGGTGCCGGGGCGGGGATAGCGGGCACCGCAGATGGGATGCACTTTGCTTACCAGCCGCTCTCGGGCGACGGAAGCATCGTGGCGCGGGTGGTGAGCAGCAGTTCAGGCAGCCAGGCCGGGGTGATGATCCGGGAGACGCTGAACGCGAACGCGGCGGATGCCTACACGATTTCTCAGCCGTACTATTCGTATATCCAATTCTTTTACCGGGCGAGCACTGGGGCGAGCGCCACGGGGAGCACGGTGGGCGGCATCAGCTTGCCGGCCTGGGTGAAGCTGGTGCGCAGCGGGAGCACTTTGAGCGGGTACCGGTCGTCGGACGGGGTGAACTGGACCCAGGTGGGATCCACCCAGACGATCACGATGGCGCAGAACGCCTACATTGGGCTGGCAGTGAGCAACCAAAACACCTCAAGCCTGGCCACCGCCACCTTCGACAACGTCTCCATCAGCAACGCTCCTCTCTCAATCACAACCGGATCGCTCGTTAGTGGCATTCAGAACCTAGCTTACGGCGCCAATCTGACGGCCAACGGCGGAGCTACGCCTTATGTCTGGTCCATCACTGCGGGCAGCCTGTCTTCAGGGTTGTCGCTGAATACAAGTACAGGGGCAATTACAGGCACGCCCCCTGCGACTGGCACCAGCAACTTCACTGTGCAGGTGACCGACGCGAAGTCGAACACGGTGTCGCAGGCGTTAAGTCTGAGCATCAATGCACCTCTAGGGGTTGCGACAGTGTCCGTCCCAAGCGGAACGCAAGGCGCAGCCTACAGCACAAATTTGACGGCCACTGGAGGCCAAACTCCCTACACGTGGTCGATCAGCGCGGGCAGCCTGCCTTCAGGGTTGTCGCTGAATGCAAGCACGGGCGCCATCATGGGTACACCCACAACGACTGGCACCAGCAACTTCACTGTGCAGGTGAAGGATGCGAACTCCATCACGGCGACGCAGGCGTTCAGCCTAAACACCAATCCACCTCCACCTCTGGCAGTGACGACGACATCGCTCCCGAGCGGAACACAAAACACAGCCTACAACACCACTTTGGCAGCCACCGGAGGCCTAAGTTCCTACACTTGGTCGATTAGTGCCGGTAGCCTGCCAGCAGGTTTGTCGCTGAACGCTAGCACGGGTGCGATCACCGGTACGACGACTGCGCCGGGAACCAGCAGCTTCACCGTGCAGGTGAAAGACGCCAACTCAAGCACCGCAAGCGAGGTGCTCAGCATCGTAACTGACCCGCCCCTAGCGATCACCACCAGTTCGCTGCCAAGTGGGATGCAGAATGCGGCTTACAGTGCGACGCTTGGGGCGAACGGCGGCCAAACACCGTACATGTGGTCGATCAGCGCCGGTAGCTTGCCATCAGGTTTGTCGCTGAGCGGGAGCACGGGCGCCATAAACGGGACGCCGACCGCAAGCGGCAGCAGCAGCTTCACTCTGAAGGTGACCGATTCTAGCTCTCCGGCCAACAGCACAACAGAGGCACTGAGCATCGTTATCTACCCGCCGCTAACGATCACCACAAGTTCGCTGCCAGGCGGAACCCAAAACGAAGCCTACAGCGGAACGCTGGCGGCGAGCGGCGGAACGACGCCCTACGCTTGGTCGATCAGCGCCGGTAGCTTGCCCGCTGGCCTGTCGCTAAACGCTAGTACTGGAACCATTACCGGCACGCCGACCGCAATCGGCACTACCAGCTTCACGGCACAGGTGACAGACGCAAACTCCCTGACGGCGAGCCAACCGCTGAGCATCGCCGTAGCTCCGGTAATCACTGCTGTCAGTCCGCTATTTGGTTCCCCGGGCACCAATGTGACGATCAGCGGTTCAGGGTTCGGAAGTACTCAAGGTGCTAGCACGGTGACATTCAATGGGACGATGGCGACCACAATTACGAGCTGGAGCGCGTCGTCGATCGTAGTTCCGGTGCCGGCCGGCGCCACATCCGGCCCCGTCTCCGTAACCGTTGGTGCCCAAACAGCGTATGGCCCTGTCTTTACGGTCGGAACTCTACCCGCGCGATGGTTCGACGCGGATGTGGGTGCCGTGGGGCTGGCGGGAACTGCGAGCTACACGAATGGAACCTTTGCGGTGAGCGGAGCGGGCCGCCAGTTTAGCGGCACTGAGGACGCGTTCCATTTTGCCTATCAGCCACTTTCCGGTGACGGCAGCATCGTGGCGCGAGTGGTAAGTATACCAACGGATGCCCATGCGGGAGTGATGATTCGGGAGACGCTGGATGGGGCATCGGCAAATGGTGCAACGGTCGAATACGTGCCCTACAGCGCAGGAGTTGGGTTCAGCGTGCGAACGTATGAGGGGGGAAATACGACGCAGGTAGGTATGGTGAGCGGGACGAGGCCTCCCTACTGGGTGAAGTTGGTGCGCAGCGGGAGCACGTTGAGCAGCTATGCTTCGCTGGACGGAGTGAACTGGACCCTGGTGGGGAACCAGACCGTCAACATGGCGCAGAACGTCTATGTGGGTTTGGTGGTGAACAGCGGGTACGCTTCATCCCTGGCTACGGTTACCTTTGACAATGTGTCGGTTAATTCCTCGGCCACGCTTGCGCCAGCTATCACCGGTGTTTCCGCCACCACGGGAAGCATCGGCAGTGTGGTTGCGATCACGGGGGCCAATTTCGGAGCCGCTCAAGGGGGCAGCGTGGTCACCCTGAACGCGGCACCGGTGACGGTGAATTCCTGGAGCGCCACGTCGATCAGCATCACGATTCCTTCCGGCTCGACATCGGGCGTGTTGGTGGTTTCCGTGGCGCCGAGCATGAACGACAGCAATCCGGTCATATTCACGGTGACGGCACAACCGTTGCTGTCGGGGTGGCTGGATGGTGATGTGGGTTCGGTGGGGATGCTGGGCCGTGCGAGTTACGCGAACGGGACGTTCACGGTGAGCGGCGCGGGCAATCCATTGACCGGAACCGCGGATGCGTTTCATTTCGTCTACCAACTACTTTCCGGCGACGGCAGCATCGTTGCGCGAGTGGCAAGTATGCCTTCTGGGACCAGTGCTGTGGCTGGAGTCATGATCCGGGAGACGCTGGACGAGGGATCCGTCAACGGCAATGTGATGGACAAAGTGCCCTACGGCTCCTACTCGCAGTACTACGCGCGGACAACGGCAGGGGGGACTGCATCGTATGTAGGGACGGCGGCTGGGACGATGCCTCCGTACTGGTTGAGGATGGTGCGCAGCGGGAGTACGTTGAGCAGCTATGCTTCGCCGGACGGAGTGAACTGGACCCTGGTGGGAAACCAGACCGTCAGCATGGCGACGAACGTGTACGTGGGTTTGGTGGTGAGCAGCGGGGACGCTTCATCCCTGGCGACCGCCACTTTCGATAACGTGTCGGTTAGTTCCTCGGCCACGCCTGCGCCAGCTGTCACCGGTGTTTCCGCCACCACGGGAAGCATCGGCAGCGTGGTTGCGATCACGGGGGGCAATTTCGGAGCCGCTCAAGGAGGCAGCGTAGTCACCCTGAACGCGGCACCGGTGACGGTGAATTCCTGGAGCGACACGTCGATCAGCATCACGATTCCTTCCGGCTCGACATCGGGCGTGTTGGTGGTTTCCGTGGCGCCGAGCATGAACGACAGCAATCCAGTCAAATTCACGGTGACGGCACAACCCTTGCTGTCGGGATGGCTGGATGGGGATGTGGGTTCGGTGGGAATGTTGGGCAGTGCGAGTTACACGAATGGGACGTTCACGTTGAACGGGGCGGGCTATCAGTTGACCGGAACCGCGGACGCATTTCATTTCGTCTATCGGTTGCTTTCCGGCGACGGCAGCATCGTGGCGCGAGTGGCAAGTATGCCTTCTGGGACCAGTGCTGTGGCTGGAGTCATGATCCGGGAGACTCTGGACCAGGGATCGGTCAACGGCAATGTGATGGACTACGTGCCCTACGGCTCCTACTCGCAGTACTACGCGCGGACAACGGCAGGGGGGACTGCATCGTATGTAGGGTTGGTGGCTGGGACGATGCCTCCTTACTGGTTGAAGATGGTGCGCAGCGGGAGTACGTTGAGCAGCTATGCTTCGCCGGACGGAGTGAACTGGACCCTGGCGGGAAACCAGACCGTCAACATGACGCCGAACGTGTATGTGGGTTTGGTGGTGAGAAGCGGCAGCACTTCGTCGTTGGCTACCGCGACCTTCGATAACGTTTCGACCAGCTTCGGCGCGCAGACTCTTGCCCCCTCAATTGCGGGCTTGTCTCCAAGCACTGCGGTGCCCACCGCGTCAGTAACGATTACAGGGGCGAACTTCGGCTCAACCCCAGGCGGGAGCACGGTCACGTTCAATGGCACGGCCGCAACGCCGACATACTGGAGCGCCACCAGGATTGTGGTATCGGTGCCGGGCAGTGCGACCTCCGGGAATGTCGTGGTCACAGTAGGAGGGGCGGCCAGCAATGGGATGCCGTTCACGGTGTCGCAACTGCCGAGCCTTACGAGCCTGTCGCCGGCCTCCGGCACAGCCGGAACGCCAGTGACGATTACGGGCATCAACTTCGGCTCGCCCCAAGGGACGAGCACGGTGACGTTCAACGGGACAGCGGGAATACCCACAAATTGGAGCAGAACCAGCATCGTGGTGCCGGTGCCAAGCGGAACGACAACCGGGAACGTGCTGGTCACGGTAAATGGACAGGCCGGTAACGCCATACCGTTTACGGTGTTACAGAGTCCGGGTATCACGAGCTTGTCCACAACGTCCGTCACGATTGGCAGCTTGGTAACGATCACAGGGACGAACTTCGGCGCTACGCAGGCAGCGAGTACCGTGACCTTCAACGGAATTGGAGGCACGCCGGCGAGTTGGAGCGCAACCAGCATTGTGGTGCCGGTGCCCATTGGCGCTACGACGGGGAATGTGGTGGTGACGGTAAACGGGTTAATGAGCAACCCTGTTCCGATCACGGTTGTCATGGTCTCCCTGCCGCCAGTGGCGCAGGTTCAGCCTGCCAACGGCGCCACTGGGGTTGCTGAGAATAGCCGCGTGGTCGTTCGCTTCGCCCAACCCGTTCAGGCTGCGGCGATCGTTCGCGGAACAGTTTCCCTATTGCAGGGTGCAACCAGCATGGTGGGCACGCTGGCGCTGTCGACCGATGGTTTGTCGGTCACGTTCACCCCCTCTCTGAATCTGGCGCCCAATTCCACCTTCACGGTACAAGCGACCGACGTGACCGGTAATCAAACCGCTCCCGAATTCCAGAGTACTTTCACGACCAGTTCAACGACGGACACGGTCGCTCCGACCGTCGCGCAAACCAGCCCTCAGAGTGGCGACACGGGCGTGCCCATCAGTGCGCCGATCGTGGTGCAATTCAGCAAGGCGATGGATCCGGCGACCTTGACCGCGCAAAGCTTCACCCTAAGTGACGACTTTACGGGGAACTCCGTCCCTGGCATGGTCCAAGTGGATCCCACAGGAACAACGGCTTCGTTTGTGCCCCAATCGTTCCTTGGAGTTGGCCGCACTTTCTACGTACAACTTACGTCGACCGTTGAGGATTCGTCGGGCAACGCTCTTACGGGAAGTGGCACTTACTACACCTTCACGACCGCATTCACCGCAGATACGACGGCTCCCCAAGTGCTAGGCAGCAGCCCCTCCGCCGGAGCAGCCGCTGTTCCCCTGAATGCGGTAATCGTGCTGGAATTTAGCAAACCTCTCGATGTCATTAGCGTCTCCCATGGGTTGCAGGTTTTGTCGGGAGGCCAGCCGGTTCCGGGCTCCATGGCCCTTTCCAACAGTAACCAACGAGTCACGTTCACTCCGCTGGGGGGGCTAGCGGCAAATGCTGTTTATACCGTCGTCACGACCGCACAGATCACGGACGTCGGCGGGCTTGCGCTCGCGAACCCAGGCACATTCTCTTGGACGACTGGCGCAGCAGCGGACACGACCACGCCATCGGTTACCAGCGTGAGTCCTGGGAACAATGAGACAGGAGTACCGGTCAATGCATTCGTGCAGCTGCAATTCAACAAGCTGGTGGATCCATGGACGGTCACGACGGCGACCTTCCAGGTACTGAACTCGACGGGCGTGCGAATATCCGGGTCGGTTTCGTCGAACGGTCAGACCGCTACTTTCACGCCGAGCGGACCGCTCAACTCGTTTGCTACTTACTACGTCCAGGGTACGAGTGGCATCACGGACTTGGAAGGTCACGGACTGTCGTATTTTCAATCTTCTTTCACGACCGGATTGGCGACGGATACGTCGGCGCCGGCCGTTGTGACGGTAAGTCCAGCCAACGGGGCTAGTAGTGTGCCTGCGAACGTTCACGTGGATTTGACGATGAGTGTGCCCTTGAGCGCAGCGAGCGTGACGAACAATGCGGTTGTGGTGTCGTCGGGCGGCGTGGCGGTGCCCGGAACAGTCAGCTTAGGTAGTAGCGGGACAACTCTGAGGTTCGTGCCCGCGAGCTTGCTGGCAGCGAGCACAACCTACACCATGACGGTGAGCGGATTCACGGATCAAGCGGGAAATCCGGTAGTGCCGTTCACGAGCAGCTTTACGACGGGAACGTCGGGTGTGGCGAACACGACAAGGCCGGCGGTGGTAACCGTCACTCCCGCGAATGGAGCAAGTGCGGTGGCGGTCAACAGCACGGTCGTGCTGACGTTCAACGAAGCGGTTGACGGGACGACGGTGATCGAAGCTACGGTGCCGGTCTCGGTGGGCGGGTTCACCGGAGTGTTGGCGGGGAGCTATGCCTTGGACGGCACGGGGACAGTCGTGACATTCACGCCGCTTTCGCCGCTGCCGGGGAATGCGACCGTGACCGTGCAGGTGAATTCCGGTTTGCTGGACCTGTCAGGGAACGCAAGCAACTCGTTCTACAGCACGTTCACGACGGGGACAGGGACGGACACAACGGCGCCGGTGGTAACGATGGTGACGCCGGCGAATGGGGCGAGCGGGATTGGGCTGACCTGTACGGTGCCGCTGACCTTCTCGAAGTCGCTGAACCCGAACACGATCACGACGAACAACTTTGGGCTGCTGGCGAACGGGAGCAAGCTGGGGATTTCGCTAAGCCATTCGGCGGACAACACAGTGGTGATGCTGAATGCGTGGACGCTGCCGGCGTCCAGCACCATCACGGTACTGGCGACGAGCGGAGTGACGGACCTCTCGGGGAACACGTTGGCAAACTTTCAGAGCGAATTCACGACAGGGGCTGGGGCCTATTCTCCCGCCCCAAGGGTGGTATCGCAGCGGCCCGGCAACGGAGCGACGGGAGTACCGCTGAACGGGAGCGTCGTGCTCTACATGAGCGAGCCGATGAATGCGTTGAGTATGCAGGCCGCGCTGCAGGTATCGCAGAACGGCGTGCTGGTGAACGGGACGGCGCAAGTGACGGACAATGGACAAGTGGTCCAGTTCATGCCCTCGATGCAGTGGCAGCCGAACGCATTGATACAGGTATTTCTCACCCCAATAGCGCAGAGCATGGGCGGCAATAGCCTGAGCAGCTATGCGGCATCGTTTACGACGGCTCCGGACTTAAATACGACGGCGCCGTTACTGGTGAGCACAAGTCCGGCCAGTTCGGCCGTCGGCGTGCCCACTAACGTTGTAATCGACTTTGCCTTTAACGAGGCCTTGGACCCGGCCACGCTGACGGGGTTAACCGTTGCCTGTCGCCAGAACAACAATTGGTTGCAGACCGCAGTCAGCCTGCTCAATGGAGGAACGCTCCTGCAGGTTGCGCCGCGGATGCCTTTGGCGCCCAACACTTGGACCAATTGCCTCGTCGGCAGCGGGATTCAGGGAGTGAATGGGCTAGTATTGTCGGCCCTTTCGGGCAATTCAGTTTGGTTCGAGACCGGGGCGGGACCCGACACGGTGTTACCGGCCATCGTGACCGTATCTCCGCCGAACGGATCGTCCAATATCGGCGACAACGCGGATGTACATATCTTGTTCAGCAAGCCGGTGAATCCCCTCACAGTGAATGCCAGCACAATTCAGTTGAGCGGGGGCGGGGTAACGGAGGTGGCGGACTCGATCAGCTTCAGCAACAACAACCAAGTCGTCTTACTGACGCCGCATGCTCCTTTGCCCGACAGCACTCCGATGACTCTGGCTATCTCAGGCATTACCGATGTTGCCGGCAACCCAGTCGCACCCCAGACGGTGCAATTCACGACCGGGAACGGTCCCGACGTTGTGCCCCCATTGGCAATCCAGATTAGTCCATCCGGGAGAGCGGTGAACGTGCCGTTGAATACGGTGATTCAACTGCTGGTTAACGAGCCGATTGATCCCGGGACGGTGAACAGCCGCACGCTGAACGTACTGGACAGCACTAACGGGGAGAGTGTACTGGGGACCTACTCGGTGAGCGCGGATTGGCGCACGGCAAGCTTCGTGCCGAGCGCGGCGCTGGCCGTGAGTCGGTCGTATTACGTGTACTTTGGTGGTCAGGGCATTACCGACCTTGCCGGGAATCTGCTGACGTGCAGCAGCGCGTGCGCAACTTCCTTCACTACGGGGACAACAGCAAGCGCGAGCGCGCCGCAAGTAGTAGGAGTAAGTCCGGCCAACGGGATGACAGCTGTGCCCATCAATGCCCAGGTCGTGATCCAATTCAGTGAGCCGGTGGATGGGGCAAAGCTGGCAGGGGTGGGATTGAGCGGGGGCGGCGGTGCGGTGAATGTATCGCCGAGTTTGACGAACGGCGGCCAGACGCTAACCTTGGTTCCGGTGGTGCCGTTGTCGCCGGGCACGGCTTACACGCTGACTATAGCCGGGGTACAGGATGTGAGCGGGAATGTGCTGGCTGCGCCGGTCACGGTGACCTTCACAACCGGAGCGGGAGCGGACTTGATTGCGCCTGCGATCCTGAGGTCGAGCCCAGCAAACCATGCCACGAATGTTCCGACGAACAGCACGGTGCAAGTGCAGTTCAGCAAGCGGATCGACCCTCTGACTGTGACCAACACAACATTCCAGATGTACCCGCAGAATACTTATATTCCTGTAACTGGGACGATTGCGGTATCAGCGGACGGACAAACTGCCACATTAACCCCAAATCAGCTTCTCGATTCACAAACTGTCTACATAGTCCAACTCACAAATGGCATCAGCGACCTTGAAGGACAGACTCTTTCCAACTTCCAGTCCTACCTTACCACCGCGCCGGACACGATCACCATGCCGCCAAATATCGCCTCAGTGAATCCAGCGGCAGCATTCGCCGGGTCAAACATATATATTGACGGAACATATTTCGGAGTTTCCCAAGGATCGAGCACAGTCACACTGAACGGAGTGGCATTGGCAGCCTCAAGTTGGAGCGACACTCAGATTATTCTAACGCTGCCGACTGCTGTGACGACGGGGCCTTTATTAGTGACAGTGAACGGCGTGGCCAGCAATTCCTTGACGTTCCAGGTCTACGCCACGCCGGTTATTACGAGTATCTCGCCGGGCTCAGGTCCAGCTGGGACTGTGTTCACAATTATGGGAACGAACTTCGGCTCGTCTTTCGACTCGACCGTGGTACTGTTCAACTCGAATGTGTGGAATGGGACATATGCTACCCCCATCAGTAGGACCGAAACATCGCTTACCGTGGCCGTGCCCGCGCCGGCATTAACAGGCTACATATATGTGGCGGTCGACGGGTACCAGAGTGCTCCAGCCAGCTTTACAGTGGTACCAACGCCAAGTGTCACTAATGTGTCTCCGAGTTCAGGAGTGGCGGGCACGCCCGTCAGCATTACCGGAACACACTTCGGCGCCACGCAAGGGAGCAGCACGCTCACCTTCAACGGCGTTGCCCCGGCGTCCATCACATCGTGGAGCGACAGTTCCATTATCGCTGTGCCGCCAAGTAACGTGACGACGGGTCCGATCACGCTGGTTGTAAACTCCATTCAAAGTAATTCCACCGCCGTGTTCACCGTAACGAACCCGGCAATCGGGAGCATCTCGCCGCCGGCTGCCGCACCGGGAGCCACGGTCATTGTGAATGGTTCCGGGCTTGTGGTTTCAGGGCTGACCACCCAGGTCCTATTCAACGGCATAGCCGGATATGTCACCCAGTCTGGCGGGAGCAGCGTTACCGTGCAACTGCCGGCCAGTGCGACCAGCGGTCCGGTGACCGTGGCGGTTGGCAGCGTGGCCAGCAACGGTGTGCAGTTTACGGTCGAGCAGCCGCCTGCTATCAGCTCGGTTTCACCGAACATCGGGCCGTACGACAGCTATGGAAACGCCACGCCGATCACAATTACCGGCAGCGGCTTTGGCGCCACGCAAAGCAACAGCACGGTTAACTTCTTCGGCAGCAGCACTCCGCCCTCCATCGCTAACTGGAGCGACACTTCGATTACGCTGCACGTGCCCGGCGACGCCACGACCGGTCCGCTGGGGGTGCAAGTGGGGGGGCTTACGGCCTACGCGCCGACCTGGTTCACGGTGAGCGGTTTGACACAAGTCACGGATTCCCTTGGAGACCAGACCCAATACCGTTTCATGATTCAGGGAGGTCAGTGGGTTACGAGCGCTTCCCAAGGGCCGGGTTGCAGTACCTGTAGTGTGCGGGGCAACGTTCTCAACGTCCCCGATACGAACGGAAATGTTCTTTCCACCACCGACGATCTGGGCAACACGACCACCTACACCTACGACGCCAGTGACAACATGATCTCGTCGTCGAAGCCGCTGAACGCTACCACCACGGCCACAACTTCCTACACCTACAACAGGCTTAGCGAAGTGCTCACCATGACCGACCCGCTGGGGAACACGACGACCAACACCTACGACGCGCATGGCAACCTGCTCTCGGTGACGTCGCCGGTGCCTGATGGAAGAACGCCCGCCAGCCTGACGCAATTCGCCTACGACACCAAGGGTGAGCTGACCCAGATCACCGATTCGCTGAATCACGTTACCACGCTCACCTACAACCCGGTGGGCCTGATCGCCTCGATCACCGACGCGCAGAATAGCACCACCAGCTACCAGTACGACGCGCGCGGCAACCGCACGGCCGTAATCGATCCCAGCAACGGCGCGGCGCATCCGACCAGCTTCGCCTACGACATCATGAACCGGCTGACGGAGATCACTTATCCCGACGGCTCGACGGTCGGCTTCACTTATGACGTGCGCGGGCGGCGTACTTCGGCGACCGACCAGAACAACAAGACCACTTACTACACCTATGACGATGCCGACCGGCTGACCGCAGTCACCGACCCGGCCAACAACACGACGCAATACGCCTACGACACGGAAGACAACCTGCTCTCGATCACCGACGCCAACGGGCACATCACCCAGTTCGCCTACAACGCGCGCGGAAGGGTGACGCAGACCACGTTCCCGTCGACCTTGGCGGAGAGCTATACTTACGATCCGGTGGGCAATCTGCTGTCAAAGACCGACCGCAAGGGACAGACGATTCAGTACGTCTACGATGCGCTGTACCGGCTGACGAGCAAAATCTATCCTGATCAGACCGCCGTCGAATACGCCTACGATCTGGCGGGGAAGGTGCAGCAGGTGAGCGATCCGACGGGCACCTATGGCTTCGCCTACGACAACATGGGGCGGCTGATCGGGACGACGACGCAGTACGCGTATCTGCCGGGCCTCAACTACCACAACGCTTACACCTATGATGCGTCCTCGAACCGGACGTCGCTGACGGCGCCCGACGGGAGCATCACGGCCTACGGTTACGACACGCTGAACCGGCTGAATGGACTGGCGAACTCATGGGCGGGATCGTTCGGCGTCGGCTATGATGCGTTGAGCCGGAGGACGAGTCTGGCGCGGCCCAATGGCGTGAACACGAGCTACAGCTACGATTCTCTTTCACACCTGCTCTCCGTCCTGCATCAGGCGGGAGCGAATACGCTGGATGGTGCGAGCTACAGCTACGATCCAGCAGGCAATCGCACCAGCAAGGGCAACTATCTCAACGGGATCACGTCAAATTACACCTATGACACACTTTACGAGCTGACGCAAGTGACCCAGGGTGGGAGTACCACCGAGAGCTACACTTACGATGTGGTCGGAAATAGACTGTCATCATCCGGTGTGCCGAGCTACAGCTACAACTCGTCGAATGAGCTGACGTCGAATTCGTCAGGCAGCGATACGTACGACGCGAACGGCAATGCGCTCTCCGACGCTCAAGGCCGCAGCTTCACCTGGGACTTTGAAAATCGCTTGACTCAGGTTTTCGTCCCTGGAGTTGGAACGACCATCTTCAGGTACGATCCGCTGGGGCGCAGAATCGCCAAGCAATCGCCGAGCGGAAGCATGTACTTCCTGTACGACGGCGCGAATGTCATCGCTGATCTGAACTCTGCTGGAGCGACGATCGCGACATACCTGCAGGGTGCCGGAATTGATGAGCCGCTGGCGTCAAGCACGGCCACTGGAGTGTCGTACTTCCAGGCCGATGGCCTTGGTACAATCACTTCGTTGAGCGGGCCCTCTGCTGGTATCACCGATACTTACACTTATGGAACTTTTGGAATCACGACGGCGACTGGCGCGAACTCAAATCGTTTCCGGTTTACCGGCCGAGAATACGACTCCGAGACCGGCCTCTACTTTCTGAGGGCCAGATACTACGATCCACAAATCGGCAGGTTCATCTCTGAAGACCCAAGCGGGTTCAATGGTGGACTCAACTTCTATGTCTATGTAGCAAATTCCCCGACGAACTCAGTTGACCCATTCGGGCTTGCAAGTATTCCAGCGCCTGCGGGCCAGCCTCCAGTTCTCGTACCCGGAGGAGGCTCTGGTAATGGGTGGAGATGGAATCCCAATCCTCAAAACACCAGAGGTGGCTCGTGGGGACCGCAAACACCTTTACCGGGTCAAGGTCAGCCGTCAGCAAGTTGGGATCCCGATGGTCACTGGGATGTTGATGACGGTAATGGAAATAGGCAACGGTATGATCCAGATGGGAAACCAATAACGCCACAGCAGGCGCACGGAAAACCGAAACCGACTAAGTGCGAGGACATGTGGAACAAGATCAAGGATTTGGATAATCAGTTGGTGAACAACATTGTGGACTGGCTCAATCGTCCTCCACAGCAGAACTGGCCATGGATTTATGGGCCGCCAAAACCTCAGCCCGGAACTCCTGTGACGCCGCCACTTCCGACTGTTCCTCCGTTGGCCGTCGCTCCGTAATTTGCTGAGCGGTATTCCAAAAGGTGTAGAGGAGAATTTTCGGATGAAGATAATTTCAAAGGAGGAGACAAGCGCGTGGGTCACGGCCTCGCTAGGTTGCGACCTCACATCGCACTCTTTGACTGCTGAATTTCCATACCGGAGCACTTATCTCCTGCCCGCGGATAGCGGCAAGAAGACTGCCCTTGCTCGCGCCATAGCAAACTCGATTGACCCGGCTCCATCCGGACTGTTCTGGATAACTTCTCATGGAGTGTGGCCATCAAGCGAAAACATGGACCTGTTCGAGGGATATAGAAGCTATTTGGGGGAGACGAAGCCTCTGTTCGATGCCCCTGGACACGTCTTTGACAAAACTGATCTTGCTGCGCTCCAGACCCTGCTGGGGATATCTTTGTATTTCTTTTGGGATGCGGTTCTCATAGAAGGGACGATGGGGCTAGTGGTCAGGTTCAGCCACGACGAATGCATGGACATTTACGCTAAAGACCAGGGGCGGTTCCGCGCAATCGACGGGTGCTTGACAAAGATGGACATGAAACGAAGCGACGAGAAATCTGTTTAGGCTATCAGGGGACGTTCTTCCTTTTTAGCTACCGATCTTGGGGCCGCGCCGGGTTTGTGGCGTGGCCCTTGCCGTCTCTAGGGTGGTCTGGGGCGACGTTCTGGCGTTCCCGAGGGGTTGTTATTGTCGCCGGGGTTTAGACCGTGCTTCGCACGGGGAGTTAGGGGTGACACGTCACCCCCAAATGGGATGCTGCTGGTAAACCGGCCCCTTTGGTTCGGTTACCCAGCGTCAACGCACTTTGAATCAGCAGTTTGACAATTTGTAACTCCAACACGGTGGCACTGCGTTTACGCGCGTAAACGCGCTGAGCAGTCCCCAGCGTGCGGCGTGTAAACGCACTGATAGACAAGGGCTTTCAGCAATCGGGTGCTTGACGGCCAAAATTGCAGGGTGCAAGCTGTTTTCGAGGCGGGTTTCCCTATGAGCACTCCCCGCATCCCGGCTCCGTTGCATTCTCCGGCCTCACCGAAGGACGAAGCGCGTCCGGGTTTGCGCGCTAAAACCATCGCCACCAGAGTAACGCCGGAAGAGCTGGCAGAGGTAGAAACCGCCGCCGAAGGCGCAGGGAAAACCGTGGCCGAGTGGCTGCGTGAGCTGGCCCTAAAAGCCGCGCGGCAGCGTCCGGCAGACCCTACAGAGCTGGTGCTGGCCGAGGTCTCGGCACTACGATACATGCTCCTGAATCTCTTCCACGCGACGGCTCAGGCGAACGCCGAAGGCAAGCATCTGCTGCCCGATTCCGTGGTCAAAATCCGTGACCAGGCCAACGCGCGGAAGCTGGCCGACGCCCGGAAATTGCTCGCAGAGTTTCTGTCCCAGGAGGGACCGGACGGGGGCAAGCAGTGAGCCGCCCCATGCGTTTTCCCAACCGTTCCGGGCGGCTGTTCTGGTTCCTTTTCTGGCTTACGGTCGGCCCGGTTGTCCTCATCTTCCCGGCCTCGGCCTGGCTCTACTGGACGCTCTCGCCGCTGCAAAAGGTTTACCTCACAACTTTTGCCGCCAGCTCCGTAGGGGCTGGGATTCCGCACAGCGAGATGACTATCCGTTGGGTGATGAAGACCGCGCCCAGGCGCAAGCCGGTGCCTGCCTCAGCCGAGGATGTAGTTGCCGGGCCGGACCCGAAACTGCCTGTCAGCCTTTCGCCCAAAGCCGTCGCGGAGGGCTGGCGCGGAATGGCTTACAGCGCCCCCGAGAAAGTGCCCGCAGACAGTCTCGCCAAAGGGTTGCGGGACTACGTTTATGACGGTGTGAGCGCGTGGTGGCTATTTGGACGGCCCATGCTCAACAGCCTTGCGGTACTGATGCTTCTCTATGTGCTCCGGCTCCAGATGAAGCAGGGATTCGGGCGACGACGACAGCAGGAAGAACGTCACGGACGCAGGACCAAAGGCCCGGAGCTGGCCTCGGCTTTGCGGTGGCGCGGCGCAAGGGTAGACGGCATACGTTTCCGTCTGCGCTTCGAGAACGCGCTTTTGCGGTGGTTGCCCTTTGGTCCAAGCTACTGTATCCCGAAGCGCCTTGAAGCCAGCCACATTCTGATGATGGGTGACACCGGCAGCGGGAAGTCGAACGCCATCCGTCAGCTTCTTCGCCAGGTGCGGGAGCGCGGAGAGAGCGCCATCGTGTACGACCCGGCGATGGACTTTGTGAGCGAGTTCTACTCGCCCGCGCGCGGCGATTTGATCCTCAATCCGCTGGACCAGCGATGCCCGTATTGGGGACTAGGCGATGAGATTGACCGTGACGAAACGGCGGCGACCATTGCCGCCGCATTTCTGCCGGAAAAGGAGTACGAGAAAGAGTTTTTCACCGATGGGCCGCGCCGGGTACTGGCCCACCTGCTCAAGCGGAGGCCGCAGCCCAGGGACATTCTAAAGATGATGGCCGACACGTCGCGGATCGAGGCGGCGGTGAAGGGAACGCCGCTGGCCGCCCTGCTCGATTCGGGAGCGCCAGCACAGCGGGCGGGTGTGCTGGCGAGCTTAAACATGGTGGCCGACAGCCTGGAATTGTTGCCGGAGTGGGAGCATACGAGGCCGACCTTTGCGACAGCGGAGTGGTACACCGCGCGTAAGCGTTGGGTGTTTCTGACTTCCACTCCCGCCTATCGCGCGAAGATTTTGCCACTTCATTCCGTGTGGCTCGATCTATTCATCCTTCGCACGATGGGCTACTGCGAAGACCAGGCGGCAAAGCCGGTATGGTTTGTGCTGGACGAACTGGCGAGTCTTAACAACTTGCCGCAGCTCCACACCGCCGTCACCGAAAACCGCAAGTATGGGAACCCTGTTGTGGTGGGCTTTCAGGGGCGCAGCCAGCTTGAAAAACGCTACGGCCAGGATGCCGAGGCCATGCTCTCACAGCCCGCAACCAAGCTGTTTTTCAAGACCACCGAGCCACGCGCGGCCAAGTGGATTTCCGATGCCATCGGGGAAATTGAAGTGGAGCGATTGAAGGAATCGCACAGCATGAGGCTGCTAGGCAGCAGGAAATCGTATGCGATGGAGATTGCGACCAAGCCCCTTGTCATGGCTTCGGAAATCTCCGGCCTAGAGCCTCTGCACGGCTTCATAAAGCAAGAAAATCGCGTTGTGCCAGTTCACTTCCAGTTCGCAAGGAAGCACCGCAGACAACCGGAGTTCATCGAGCGCAAGTTGCCGGAGATTGCGCCCAGGCCGTCACCGGCGATGCCGGTAGTTCGCACAGAGCAACCCAGGACGCCAGCAGCGGCCCAGGCCGTGCTCCCTTTCGATGCGCTCGCCGACAAGCCCACCGACAAACCCAAAGAGGCGAAGAATGCGTTTGTGTGGGATGAGTCCAAGGGGATTGAATGACCCGAAGCGCACATACCAGTATCTATCCGGCGGATTTCTTCCCAACTTACGTCCAGAACAGCGCTGGAGCCATCGCCTTCAGAGACGTGAGTATCATGGGCGCATGGCACGTGAAAGGGCAATCCTGACTCCAATAGAGATCGAAGAGGTGCGTCAACGAGCGGTGCAAGCCATTGCTCCCTTGAAGCCGCCGGAGCATGAGCGCAAGTATACGTTCGGGCACCGCCGCACGCGAGCAGGACAAAATTTGCCACCCTATTACTTGGCATATTTTCTGCTAGTGGATTTGTTGAAGTTTCCGCATGGTGGCCAGTGGGAAAAGGTGGCTTGGACCATTCCGGTGGACTTCAACGGAACCGCGGCTCTTATTGAGCACAGAAAAATGGGTCTAGGCATATTCTCCGCCGCGACGCCCGAAGATGAAAACACTGCAACAGAGATAGTGGCGGCCATTACTAGGGGCACAGGTGCCGCGCGCCCATTCTTTGATCATTTGGCAGCCGAGGCGGTAAAAGGCTCTCGTCTCAACGTAAATAACAACTGCAAATGGCTGTTCAGCCGTTACGCCTATTTGCGTGATATGTTCCGCGAAAAGCTGGCGACCGTAAAGAATTCGAGCCTCTACGACGTGAAGGAAATCGTAAACACCAATTCGGACGGGACTGAGAATAGGTCATTGACTCTTAAATTCTCGGATATGCAGGAGACTCGCTGGATCGCGATTGCGGCAATCGAGGCGTTTTTTAGCTGGACCGAACATGTGCTTATCCAAGTGGGCATTCTGTGCGGAAACATCAGGACGGGCGAGGACGTTGCGAAACTTGCGGATGGCGAGTGGTCCGAAAAGGTCAAAGCAGCGATTGACCTCTCCATCGAACAAGAAACAAAAACCGTTTATGAGCAACTGCTCGAAGTCCGCCGCCAAGTCAGAAATTTCATGGCGCATGGCGCGTTCGGAAAACAGGGGGAGGCTTTCCAGTTCCACTCCGGAGCGGGAGCAGTACCTGTGAATTTGACGGACCCACAGGGACGGAGCAGATTCTCGATGTGGGATGTCCCATCTTTTGATGAGGCGAAAGCAATCGAAGTGGCTGAGTCTTTCGTCGCAAAGTTTTGGGAGGGAGCCCGTGCGCCTGCAAGGCTCTATCTGGAGGATGCGAACTTGCCCGTCATCCTGACCTTTGCCAGTGATGGTACTTACGCCGATGCCATGTCCTCAGAGGAGGCGATGGAGGCCTTCGTCGGACACTTGACGCGCCAGATGGATAACGCTGCAAATATGGACTGGTAACTGTCCATAATATCGGTGCTTGACGCAGGTCGCTTCCAGATGCGGACACGCTTTTGAATGTTGACTTAGCCGAACCACTCATCGAGTTGCGGATTAGAATTCCCTATGCTGACGATCTCCAAACCGCTGTCAGGTTCACAGGTGCGAACGTACCATGAGCGGGAGTTTGCCTCAGAGCGGCAGAATTATTGGAGCCGCGACCAGCAGGGGCATAGCGAATGGCAAGGCAAGCTGGCCGAGCAATGGGGATTAGAAGGCGCGGTTGGCAATGAGCACTTCGCCAGGCTGACCGAAGGCCAGCACCCGCACACGGAAGAGCAGCTCGTTCGCCATCAAGCCTCCAAAACCTACGAGGGCAAATTCGGCAAGGAAGTAACGAGCGTGGAGCATCGTGCCGGTTGGGATGCTACATTCTCCGCGCCCAAGTCTGTTTCTCTCACCGCACTTGTCGGCGGCGATGGGCGTGTGCGAGAGGCGCATCGGGAAAGTGTGCGTGTCGCCCTGTCCGAGTTGGAATGCTACACCCAGGCGCGGATCGGCAACGTTCACGCGCCGGAGACGACAGGCAAATTCGTTGCGGCTACTTTTGAGCACGACACCGCACGGCCTGTGGACGGCTACGCCGCGCCCCAGCTCCACACCCATGCTGTGATCTTCAACGTCACCGAGCGCGATAACGGACAAACGCGCGCCTTACAGCCTCAAGAGCTATTCGCTTCGCAACGCTATGCCACCAGCGTTTACCGTTCCGAGCTGTCGATGCGGTTGCAGGGTTTGGGTTACGAGCTGGAGCGCGGCAAGCATGGACAGCCGGAGATCAAGGGTTATGCAAAAGAGTATTTGGAGGCCAGCAGCCCACGCCGGGAGCAGATCAAAGACCATCTCCGCGAACAGGGATTGGATGGAGCCGGAGCCGCGCAGGTTGCGACACACCGGACGCGGGACAGCAAGGAGCTGCTATCGCCGGAAGAGGTATTAGCGCGGCACCGCGAGCTGGCCGCGCAATATGGACACCAGGCCGACCGGGTTGTGGCCGAGGCGCGCGCACATAGCCATCGCCACGTTTACGAACCTGACCGAACCGCACAACAGGCTGTCACCTATGCCCGCGATCATCTCTTCGAGCGTTCCGCTGTGCTAGACCGGCGCGACCTTCTGGAAGCTGCGCTTAGCCGTGGCATGGGTGAGACGACGTATGCCCACGTCCGGCACGAGTTCGAGCAGCGGGCAAAACGGGGCGAGTTCCGCACAGTCGATCATGACGGCAGAGGACAGCAGTACACCACCGCCGCGATGCTCCGCATGGAACGCGAAATTATTGCACGGATGCAGGAAGGCAATCAGCGTGGAGTGAATGATCCGATGCTGGTTGATTCTCATATCCGCGTTGCGACCGAGGACCGCCACCCGGAGCTTAATACTTCGCAGCGCCAGGCGGTTGAGCAAGTATTTCTCTCCCGCGAAAAGATGGTGGGGCTGGATGGCGTCGCCGGTGCAGGCAAGACAACGACGCTGGCCGTCATCCGTGAAGGTGCAGAGGCGCAAGGGTACAAGGTCGAAGGCTTCGCGCCCACGTCCCGCGCGGCGCAAAAGCTGGCCGGAGCGGGTATGGAAACATCCACGCTGCAAAAACATCTTGCGCGTGGGGCAAAGCCGGACACCGGAGAGCGCCGCCTGTATGTGCTCGATGAATCTTCACTGGCATCTACCAAGCAGATGCACGAGTTTGTGAATCGCCTTCATCCCAATGACCGCGTATTGCTGGTTGGCGACCGGAGGCAGCATGAGGCGGTCGAGGCCGGGCGACCCTTCGCACAGCTTCAGGATGCGGGCATGAAAACGGTGAAGCTCGAAGAGATCGTCCGCCAGAAAAACCCGGAGCTGAAACAGGTGGTCGAGCAGCTCGCGCGTGGCGAGGTGCGCGAGGCAGTGCAGGGGTTGGAGCAGCAGGGCCGCGTCCATGAGATTCGAGGCCACGAGGAACGTATCGCCGCCATAGCGAAGGAATACGTGAAGTCGCCGGAGGGTACGCTCGTTGTCTCGCCTGATAACCGTTCCCGCGTGGAGATCAACTTGGCGATTCATGCCGAGATGCAGGAGCGTGGTCTGGTCAGCAAAGATGAGCACCGCATCGAGGCGCTTGTGCCGCGCCAGGACCTCACCGGGCCGGAGCGGACATGGGCCGCGCGCTATGAGTTCAACGATGTAGTGCGCTACGCGCGCGCATCGAAAGAGACCGGCATGGAGCGCGGCGAATACGCGCGGGTCAAGAACGTTGATGCGGAGAAGAACCTGTTGACGGTGGTGCGGGCCGATGGCTCAGAGCTGACCTATGATCCGCGCCGACAGCAGGGCGTGTCTGTGTATCGGGAAGAAGCGCGCAGCTTCGCCGTGGGCGACCGCATCCAGTTCACCGCACCGGCCAATGACTTGAAGGTTGCCAACCGCGAATTAGGAACGGTCGAAGCCATCGGCCCAGATGGACAGATGCGCTTGAAGATGGACGGAGGCCGCGACGTGCAGCTCGATCCGCGCGAACATCCCCATCTCGATCACGGCTATGCGGTGACGAGCCATTCCAGCCAGGGACAGACTGCCGAGCGCGTATTGATTCACGTCGATACCGAGTTGGCCGCGAAAGACCTGCTCAACAGCCGCATGGCTTACGTCGCCGTCTCGCGCGGCGCGGAGGATGCGCAGCTTTACACCAACGACCGTGCGAAGCTGCCGGAGGCATTAGGGCATGATGTATCCCACGAAAGCGCCCACACACCAGCGATGAAGCCGGAGCAAGCCATCACTCCGACGCAGCAGGAAATCGCGCCAGTCATTGAACACGGCTTGGGCATGGGGCATACTCTTTAAACCTATATGAATCGTCCTTCCAGAATCGTGCCGTGCGTTCAAGATATGCACAGAAATCGAGAATTTGCCTGCACAATTCCTACACAGCTAAATTTAAGCAAATTATCCACACCAAAACCAAGAAGATACAGAGATCACATCACCCGCTCAGGATGACAATTTTTTGGCGAGTTTCTCCAGCGCCCACCGCGCGTGTTCCGCGACCACCTCATCCGAATCCTGGGACAGCCGTTGTAGCAGCGGGATGAAGCGCGCATCGCCACTGTTGCCCATCGCCACCACCGCGTTGCGTCGCGCCCCGCTGCGCTTGGTCCGCTTGATCGGCGATCCACGAAAGGTTTCGCGGAACTCCTCATCGCTCATCATGGCCAGCCATTCGAGCGAGGGATTGACCAGGCCCTGACGCGGCTGAAATGCCGGGCCTGAGGTCACCGGCGCGCGGCGATTCCATGGGCACACGTCCTGGCAGATGTCGCAACCGAAGACATGACGCCCAACCCCTTCGCGCAGTTCTTCGGGGATAGCGCCGCGTTTCTCGATGGTCAGGTAGGCGATGCAGCGGCTGGCATCCAGCTTGTAAGGCGCGACAAAGGCGTGGGTAGGGCAGGCATCGAGGCAGCGGGTACAGGTGCCGCATCGGTCGGCCGCGGGCAAATCGGGGGGCAGCTCCAGCGAGCACAAGATCACGCCCAGAAAAATGTACGAGCCAAGCTTCTGATTGATGATGCAGGTGTTCTTACCAAGCCACCCGATGCCGGAATGGTTTGCAAGGACATGCTCGGCCAACGGGCCGGTATCGACATAGCACCAGGTCCGCTCGGCACCCAGCGCGTGCACGCGCGTCTCGACTTGGCGCAGAGCCGGCAGCAGCACGTCATGGTAGTCTGCGGTACCCCAGGCGTAGCGTGAAATCCAGCCCCGCGCCGGATCGACGGTTGGTTCCTCCGTCGCGGTAACGCCGGGAGCGCCGGGAATTTCGCCGGTCGAGCGCGGCTGCGCCGTGTTGTAGTTCATGGCGCACACCACGACCGAGTGCGCCCAAGGGGCGACATTGGCCAGGGAGGCCCGCTTCAGGCGGCCCTGCTCGTCCCGCGATTCCAGATAGCGCATCTCGCCCGCATACCCGGCAGCGATCCACTGGGGAAAGTACGCCAGTTCCTCGAACTCCCGCACCGGCGCCACGCCCACCAGATCGAAGCCGGCTTCCCGCGCGGCGGAGCTCAACTGTTGCCGTATTGCGGCGGAACTTAGCATCGAGGACTATTTCTATTATCGCTGAGGAGCTGTGCAGCGGCATTCAAGGCTTTCAACGCGAAGGCGCGAAGACGCGAAGACGCGAAGCAGATGGAGCAGAACAGCTAACTGAAGCAGATTTATTCTCCTGAGAGGTGTTGCACTTCTCTTCGCGGCTTCGCGCCTTCGCGTTGAAAAAAGCGGGGGACTAGATCCCGAGTTTTTTCACTTCCTCGGCGTAGTATTTGCGGTAGAGGATGTCCCACTCGGGGGTGCCTTCCAGGATGGTGCGGCGCTGGGACTCGATCTTCTGCCGCGCGGCGCGGTCCATTGCCTCTTCCTTGTGCAGCAGCTCTTCGAGAATCTTCTTGATTTCCAGGCGGATGGTGTTGCGGTCTTCGAGGAACTCGACTTTCTCCATGGCGGCGAGCGAGTCGGCAATGCCGTGCGCCAGCTTGTTGATCTTTTCCCGGGTCAAGCGGCCAATTTTGGCGTCCGTCTGGTCCTTGGGCACCCTCATCTCAGAGCACCGCCTTGTACTTGCGCACCAGCTCGTTCTTCACTTTTTTAAACATCTCCTGGTAGTCCGCCCCGGTCTTGCGCATCTCGTCGGAGTAGGCTTCCAGGATGAGGCGGACCTCGTCGCTGATGCGATCTTCCACCCCCAGTTCCTCCAACATGGCGGCGTGGACGCGCGCCCCGAGGGCAGCCTTGTCGGCCGTTTCGATGAACTCGCCCTCAACTAATTTCTTCGTGATTGCGCGGGCCAGATAGCCCACATATTCTTTCGACAGGAGCATGGGAAGACTCAGAAATTTCAGTTTAGCATACGCTGTAGCGCTGGCGTCTCGCCGGCGGGCTCTTGCCTGGAGCACCGCTAGCACGCTGGGGCCCGCCGGCGAGACGCCAGCGCTACAGTCCAGTGACCGCTGACCACCGATAAGCGCTGCCGGGGGATGTATGATGGTGAATTGCACTCAATCGGCACGAACGGAGGTCCCCGAATGGAACCAGTGGATCTGACCTGCACGAAAGACGACATGACTGCCTTCATCGAAGGCCACGGCATGCGCCGCTTCCGGGGCTACGTGAGCGAAGACATCACCAGTGTCATGTGGGACCCGGCCGATAATCCGGAAAGCTGGAAGGACTTCGTGGAGCTCGCCAAGGCCTCGGGCGCGCCGTTCCTGACCATGAACGATGTCCTGCTGAAGCCGGAGGATCTCGAATACCTGATCGATCGCCTGCGCTCCAGCCCCTACGCCAACGACGACGACTTCGAAGAGGCGCGCGCGCTGCGTCCTTTCGTCGGCCGCACCGGCTTTGTGCAAATCGGCTGGCCTTACCAGGGAGTGCTCTTTCTCTACGAGGTCGCCACCGACTGGTACGAGCGCTATCAGCGCCTGCTCGACTTGGTGGAAGAGTGCGGCGGCATGACCCTCGACATCGATCCCGACGACGAGCACTGAGCGGTGCTCTGGAAAACTCGCAATTCGCTGGATTCTGAGGCTGCGGCTTTGCTCGCGGCGGAGCTTGAGGTTTCCCCGCTCCTCGCTTGCCTGCTGGCGCAGCGCGGCGTGATTGATCCTGAACAGGCGCGCCGTTTTCTCTCCCCCTCCCTCGATCACCTGCATTCGCCATACGCGATGCAGGGCATGGCCGTAGCCGTTGAGCGGCTGCGGGCTGCGATTGCAGGCAACGAAAAAATCCTGATCTACGGCGACTACGACGTGGATGGCACCATGGCGATCGTCATTCTGAAGACCGCCATCGAACTCTGCGGCGGAAGCGCCGATTTCCATGTGCCGCACCGCATCCGTGAGGGCTATGGCATGCGCGACGACGTGCTGGAGCGCGCCGCCGCCGACGGCATCCGGCTGGTGATCAGCGTCGATACCGGCATCCGCGCCTTTGCCGCCGCAGACACCTGCCATCGCCTGGGGCTCGACCTGATCGTCACCGACCACCATCTGCCCGATGCAAGCGAAGGCGTGCCGCAAGCGCTCGCCGTGCTCAATCCCAATCAAGCGGGATGCGGCTATCCCTGCAAGCAATTGTGCGGCGCGGGCGTGGCGTTCAAGGTCGCGCAGGCATTGCTGGAAAAGAATGGACGCGAACGCCTGCTGCCCTCGTTCTTGAAAGTAGTGGCGATCGCGACCATTGCCGATGCCGTACCGCTCACCGGCGAAAACCGCGTCTTCGCCAAGCTTGGCCTGGAGGGACTGCGCTCGCCCGTGAACCCGGGCTTGAAGGCTCTGCTGGAAGCCGCGGCGCTCACCCACTCGCGCGCCATCACCTCCTCCGACGTGGCTTTTCGCGTGGCGCCCCGGCTCAACGCCGCCGGGCGCATGGACGTGGCCCGCGACGTCATCGACCTGTTCGGCCTGCGCGACCCTACGCTGGCCCGCGATCTGGCCGAACGCCTCACCCGGCTCAACCAGGAGCGGCAGCAGGAAGAGGCGAGAATTGTCCTCGCCGTCGAGGGACGAATTGCCGCGGATCCGGCGCTGCGCGACGCCTGGTTGCTGGTGGTGGATGGCGAGGGCTGGCACAAGGGCGTGATCGGCATCGCCGCTTCCCGTGTGGTCGAGCGCTTTTGCCGTCCCGCGCTGGTGATCGCGCGCGATGGCCATCAGGCGCAGGGATCGGGCCGCTCGACCGACAACTTCCACCTGCTAGAAGCGCTGGAAAGCTGCGCGGATTTATTCACCCGTTATGGCGGCCATGCCCACGCCGTCGGATTCGCCCTGCCCAGCACCAACATCCCCGAGCTTCGTGCGCGTCTGGACAACTACGCCCGCGCCCATCTCACGCTCGCAGATCTGGAACGTACCTTGAGCGTTGATGCAGAACTATCGCTTGACGAGGTAACGCCCCGGTTCTTCGAAGCGTTGCAGCGGATGGAGCCCTTCGGCATGGGCAACCCCGAACCGGTATTCACCACCAGCAACGCGCGCCTGGTGTTCCCACCGAGAATTCTGAAGGAAAAGCATGCCAAACTGCGCGTCCGGCAGGCTGACGCCAGAAATGGAGCACCCTCGCTCGACGCTCTCGCCTGGCATAAGGCCGCTTCGCTTTCCCATCTGCGCGCCGGAGACGTGTTCGAACTGGCTTATACCGTCGAGCAGAACTGGAATCCTGAATACGGCTCCAACCTGCAGCTTTGCGTCTGTGACGTGCGAACGCCGGAAACAGGCTTGCCGCGCTAGTGTAGTGCGTCACAATTTCACAATTAAGGACATAAGGCAGTGCGTGTTTGAAAGGGCGCGGCTTCAGCGGCGCCTAGCTAGTTTAGTCGCCTCACGATGCACCTAGCCACGCCCGTGCGCAGTTGCGCCCCGCGGTCTTCGCCAGGTACAGAGCCTGATCGGCGTGTTCCAGGCATTGCTCCACACTGAATTTGGGATCCAGCGCGGCGACTCCAAAGGAAGCAGTCACGCCGATGAGCATATCCTTATGGTAGATCGGGGTCTTCGCTAGGCCCTCGCGCAGATGGTCGACCGCGCCCAAGGTGATTTCCGGACTGGCGTTTTGCAGGCTGATGACGAATTCTTCTCCTCCGTACCGAAAGATTTTGTCATAAGGACGGAGATGCCGCATCAGAAACTGCGCGCAGGCGATCAGCACGCTGTCACCCGCCTGATGTCCGTAGTTATCGTTGATGGCTTTGAAGTGATCCAGGTCCATCATGACCAGGCAGCATTGCATCACCTGCCGTTTCACCATGGCGTGGAGTTCGCGCAGCGCGGTGAGCATGCTGGTCCGACTGGTGACGCCGGTGAGGGGATCGACATGCGAGAGCAGGTCCTCCAGTTCACGCTTCAGGGTGGTGGTTTCCAGACGCAGACTTTTCACCGCGCTGGTGAACATCTCGTATTCTTGCACCTGAACGGGCTGGCCCTCGGCGACCATGAGCAGGATGCGCGCCGCTAACTGGTGCATGCGCCGGTGCGCGCCTTCGATGGCGACAAAGGACGTATGATCTTGCAGCAATCTCTGCCCGTCCCCGTAGAACCACTGACCAAAGCGGCAGCGCCGGAAAGCCTCCTCGTGAATATCGTGCTCGTCGTAGGGCAAATGGCACGTCAGCGTGGCCATCAGCGCCTCATACCAGTGGTCGTGGTTGTAGATAGAGTGGTCGATTTGCGCGATCAGAGTCTGCAGTTCAGCGGGGGTGCGTGTAAACATGACAGCCGCTCAGGCAAGCCCACGAAGGGACAGGCCTCGGCATCTCCAATTCTCCCCTGGCGCTAAGCAACGGCAGCGGAGCAGATTTCTTGGCAGGCCGCAACGAGCCTGGCCTAAGCACCCGCCAACGGCGAAAACGAGTAAAGCATACGCCTTGGCGCCTGGGCAATGGCTCGATGCCTTCCAATTCCCAGAGCGTTCCCGTTTTGGTTCGATGGTCACTATGAAGTGGAGTGAACCAGGCCGGGCCAACCCCCGGTGCCCTTGGAACATCCCTGGACCCCGAACTGTATCCTCATCGTGCACTCGGATGGACTGCGTACGCGCTGGGACTTGAATGAGTTTCCGGAATTGGCCAAGGCCGCCCCGGACGCCATCGCGCAACGGCTCCTTCGAGGATGACGCTACCGTGGTGGTGGCCAGATCGAATTAGCCGCCCTTGCATTTCGAAGATCGCTTCAGCTATTCAAGGGTTCCAAAATGGCACTATTCCCATATCGGGAACCCCTTCGGCGCATGATCAAGCACTCCGCAGCTGTCAAGCACCGAGGCAACATGTAAACTGTACTTTCCAACGCAATTTGGTTACGCCACGCGCTCGTGTTCCGTTGGTAACGCGAAATCGGGCCACAACCAGGTTTCGTTGCATCCATGTATAGGTGGCGTGGTATAGGTGGCGTGGCGAAGAGCAGGTTAACCGGGGTCAGGTTGATTCTCCGGAGGCGCGTGTGGATCTTCGCAGCAGATCGTGGGTGCCGACCCGACTGGGGACAAGGACCATCGGGAAACATTTACCCATGAATCTGTTCAAGACAATTCTGTTGCTGGCGAGCGTGAGCGGGCTGTTATCCCTCGATGCCTTCGCCGGCCAAGCCACTGGGACCTTGGCAGTAAGCGCCACCGTAGTCAACGCCTGTTCAGTGTCCTCCGGCGCCGCCGTGGCATTTGGAAACTACGACCCAGCAGCCAACGCCGACACCACCGCCAGCGGCACCTTCACCATGCAGTGCACCAATGGGACGAACACTGCGATCCTGCTGGGCCAGGGCGCAAATGCTGCTACCGGCAGTCCGACACGCCAGATGGCGAGCGGCAACACCACCTTGAACTATCAGCTCTACACCACGTCAGGCGGATCGACGGTATGGGATGGCGTGACGGGTGTTCCCCAGGCGGCGAATGGCACCGCCCAGGCCATTACCGTCTACGGCAAAATTCCCCGTGGCCAAGCCGTGGCCGCCGGAACCTACGCCGACACTGTGATCATCACCTTGAGCTACTAGAGCGTGTTTCATAAACAGCGCCTCAGCGTAATCCAGAAACAGGCAAGGTAGAAGAAGGCGCGGTAGGTGGAGAGCAGATGCTCATGACGAACCAGCAATCGGCGGAACTGGCCAAGCCATGCATTGGTTCGCTCCACGATCCAGCGACGCAGATACCGCCGCAGTTTACGGCCATCTTCGTAGCGCCGTTCCTTGTTGTTCTTGCGGTAGGGCGCAATCAGCTCGATGCCTCGCTTCTTCAGTCGCTCACGCAGCGGGTCGGAGTCATAACCACGGTCAGCGATTATGCGCTCGGGCTTTTGCCGCGGCCGTCCTTTCGGGCGCGGGACGCGGACTTCGGCGAGCGTGGCTTCCGCAAGCGTAACTTCTGCCGGAGAGGCACTTTCCAGCCGAACTCCCAGCGGAAGACCTTGACCGTCGACCAGTACCATCCACTTCGTTCCCTTGCCCCGCTTGGTTTTACCGACGGCAGCGCCCCTTTTTTTGCCGGCGCGAAGCTGCCGTCCAGGAAGGTCTCGTCCCACTGGAGCAGCCCTTCCTCATCCAGCGCACCGAGCAAGGCGCGCCACGCATTCAGCCAGACGCCTTCATCTTCCCATTGCTTCAACCGCCGCCAGCAGGTCGCGGGTGAGGGGAACTCGTCCGGCAGAAACCGCCATGCCGCTCCGGTTTGCAGAATCCACAGAATGCCTTCAAAACAGGCCCGGTTCGGTGCCCACGGTCGCCCCCGGTTGTCCCGCCGGCGCTTCGGTTCGGGAAGCAAAGGTTCAATCAGTTGCCACTGCTCGTCCGTCAACAGCTTCTGCCGCTTCTTCATGACAGAAGCTCATCAGTTCACCCGCCTCGTACGTAAGTACCTAAGCTGAGGCCGAACCTATTTATGAAACACGCTCTAGTAATTTACCGTCATCACCAATTGACCGGCATAGGTGCCAGGCAGTGCGTTGTATTGCCCGCCGTGGATGCGCCCATACACGGTAAAGCTCTTGCTGGCCGTGCCGGACACGATGGTGACCGAATCTTGAATTGTGCTGGTGCCGTTGGTGCCATCGCCCCATGTCAGAGTACGTCCGGCATCCAAGTACAGGTTGTACTGGAGATAGCCATGGCCACTGGACAAGCTCAACGAGGATCCACTTCCGGAGAGCTCGCTTACACCCACCGCGAAGCTCACGTTCTCTCCCGCGGAGCCTTGGCACGTGCTCTGGAGACTGGCATTGCTGTCTCGTGGCTGATCGGAGAGCGAATCGTAGGCGCCAAAATAAATTCCGGAGTTGACGACGGTACAGCTCGCCGCCTGCGCCGCCTGCGGCGACAAAGCCAACGCAGTCCATAGACTCAACAGCCGGATTGAAGCGCCCATTCTCATTTCGATCCGCAACCGAAGGGCCCCAGGCGGGGCAACTCCACCCTGTCCGGCGCCTTCGGAACGTCAACCTCGCATTCAAAACCTTTTCCCCGAACATGGAGCTGTGCGGGCGTGACCAGATCCGGGATGAAAACTTCCCCGTCGTAAGCCACCTCGTATCCTTCGGCAGAGCCGGCTACGCTCACCTGAGAGCCAAGAGGAAGGGGGCTGCCATCGGCTGCCTGCAACACGACCGTGGCGCCTTTGGTCTCCACCGCTTTGAATCGCACCAGCATACCGGTCCGGGAAAACGGAACCACTCTGCGTTCCGCCAGATCCATCGCAAGCTGGACCGGCACGTCTTTGTCGTCCAGGCGAACGACATTCCCGTCGAAGGGCACCACCGGAACCACTGCCCTCCCCCGCCAATCGGTCTTGGCAATGTACTGATTGTTGGCGTAGACCCGGATCCCCGGTTGACCGGGAACGTCCACCAGAGCAAAACTCTCATCCAGCCAACGGGTGGGCATAATCTGGCCTCCGAGGAAGACGATTCCCCCTTTTTCTTCCGTGCTCCACTCCGTGCCGTTCCCGGAGCGCTCGGCGGCGAATGAATACGTCCCGTAGCGGTTTCGATAATCCAGGCCGGCGGCGAGGTCAGTGTGGTCGCTGTTCAAGCGGGCGCGGTAGCCGTATCCATCGCCGTTGGGCAAGGATTGCTGGAATTCCACCAGACCCGACTTGCTCGCGCCCGATAGGGTTGTACTGGCCATAACCTGCCGGAGTTGATGCAGCGGGATCGAAAGGGTTAGACCAAGCGACGCCCCGTGCTGCACCGCCGGCGAGTAGGTGAGCGAACTGCCCAGGGTTCCCCAACTCCACAAACGCAGCCCCACGGAAGCAGTGGCGGCGCTGAGATGCTGGTACTGAGCCGTACAGCTCACGACACCTTGGCACTCGTGTAATAGATAACCAATCCCAAGGTTAGCCAGCCGCCCGAAGCTACGCCCCACCTGCGCTTGGGCTTGCAATCGCGGCGCCGATTGCCCGGGAGCCAGTCCCAGTTGGCGAAAAGACCCACTGGCAGTCTGCAACGAACCCGCCAATTGCCAGGCGCGGGTCTGCCGTTGTATTAGCCCGTAAGCCAGGGTTCCCACGCCGGCGCTACTGTGGCTAACGGCGACATTCCCTTCCACCAACCCGAGCCGCTTTAGCCCGAACTCCGATCCCATTCCAAAAGTCTGATTGGCGCCCAGCACTTCGCCGCGAACACTTAGGGTTACATGATCGCGCAATCCATAGCGATGGGTACCGGCAACAAACGGGGTGTGATAACTATCGCTGGGGGTACCTTCTCCCCAGCGCATGATGCCGCCTTCATAGCTGTACGCACTCACGCCTTTGCGCAACAACTCGCTCACGCTGAGGTAGCTGCGCGTAATCACCTGCTGGCGGCCCGTCGTATCCGTTACCACCATGCGCATGTCACCTTGCGGGGTAATGACCGGAATATTCTGGATGCTGAAGGGCCCGGCATCGACGGCTTGCTTCATGACAAGCACGTTGTTCATGTAGATGTCTACCATGGAAGGCTCGGCGGCTTGCGTCTGCATAGCCGGCAGGGCGAACGGAATGAAGGAGGGCTGGATGGCAAAATTACGGGACAGTTGGACGCCTGCATAATGCACCGACTGCGCCCATGTATCGCTCGCGCTGATGGTATCTCCCATCGTCAGCACCCGCATCCGGCCCGGCATTTCTTTGGTAAAGCGCGTATCGAGCCGGCGCATACGCGCGCCGGATAGAAGGTTTGCGCTCACCGTGTCACTGGTGAGCACACCTAGCGAACTGAACATCCCGCCTTCCAGCAATCCGCTGAACTGCTGTCCGCTGGAGGTGCGGACTAGCTGCATATCGTGGTTCAATATCAGTCCGAAGGGCGGAGACGTGGGTGTATAGCGTGGCTGTGCATGGTCAAAGATGCTGCTCTCAAAGCTCGATGGTAGAACTTGCACGGAAAGGGTCTGCTGGCCTTCCTCGAATTGATAGCGAGCCCCGGGCAAAGCATCCAGCGCATAGTAGTCTTGTCCATCCTTGCTGACGGCCGGCGCCGCCAAGCCCGTGATCCGCGCGTCGCGCAATACCTCCAACGGCACCAGGAATCGTCCTTCCTTGGTTCGCAAGGTAGTTGCAAATTGAGTGATGGCTTTCCCGTTTACCGTCACCGCGGCGAACAGTTGTTCATAGGGGCTTGAGGTCTCGGCTCCCAGTTTGTCGCCGGAAGCGGTGGCGCTGGTTTTCGTGTCACTGCCGGATGCCGCAGTCGACACGGGTGGCGTTGCAGTCGTTACGCCAACCCTCTCGGGGACCGCCTGTGCCTCCACTCTCCAGGCCAGACCAATCACAACCCATGCCCCTAAGCGCGCCAGCTTAGTTAGGGTTCGCGGCCGCACTTGGAGATGAGACGCCCACCATCTGTTGCGACTCTCCTGCATCCGTGTTTGCCACCACCTTGATCTGCGATTCGCCGGCAAAGTCCGCAGCCTCAACCTCCCATTCGTGGCTCTGCCCCGGCAGTACGTACACCGTGGTTTTTAGGGTTTTTGGCGTGATCGTTTTCCCGGTCGAGGAAATCGCGAGTTCCCGGAGTTGAATGTGCGCATTTCCTTTGTTCACCGCAATCAGTTTGAACTTACCCGATGCGGGTTCCTGCAGGGTCCACTCCAATTTAGGAGCCACGGCCGACTTGGGTGAGGCAAAGATGGGAATACTAATCCGTAGTATGGTGCGGACGGCCGCTCCCTCAGCCGGGTCAACCGCCTTGGGCACTTCCTGCAGTATCAAGCGGTAAGTCGCTTCCAGCGTTCCACGATTCGCCTTGCGCAGTCCCAGGCGCACAAAGCGCGTGTTCTTCGGCTCAATCGTGAGCAGCGGGGGATTCAGAATCACGTCGTCGGTCGGAGTAAGCCCACCGCCCTGGGTTTCGTCCCCTATCCAGTTATAGGCGCGGGCTTGCAATGTGATCGGGGTATCCGCCGTATTTTCGATCTGCATGACCGCGTAGGGACGGTCCGCGGCCAATTCCACCCGCACAGGATTCACCGTGAAGGATGCCGCAAAGGCCACGGCGGGGAATAGCAAGATGCCGCCGATTATCAATAATGCACAAATCCGCATGGGTTCCCTTTCCTGGCCCCGAGGTGGCCGCTAATAGTTCACGGTTATGACCACGGTGTCCGTGTATGCGCCGGAGGCCACGTTTTGCGCGGCTGGAATGCTGCCATAAACGTTGATCGTCTGCGCCGTGCCGGTTGCTACCTGGATAACGCCCGTCGTGTTGTTCCACACGGTTGTGTAGGTTGCTGTGGTGTAGAGCTGATAGTTCAGTTGAGTAGCGCCGCTCAGCATGTTGCGGATGGGAGCGGCATTGGTCGAACCCGTGCCCGGATTCGAGCCTTGACCCAGCAGGATCGTGGCACTCGTTCCCTTGGTGCAGGTCATGCTAAAGGTGCCCGTTTGCGTCAGCGCGGTCGCAGCGTTTGCGTTTACCGGATCGTAGGTGCCAAAGGCCACAGTACCGGCAGCTACTTTGCACACATTGGACACATTTGCGCTCACCGCCAGGGTGCCGCTAGTAGTGCCGGCAAACGCACACATAGAGGACCACACGATGCCCACTGCCAGCAGCACCGCGGCGCGCACACTTCTCGCACTGAGTCTCTCTACTCTCAACTCAGATCTACCTCAAACCAGACAAGCCACCGCTCCCTGCGCGAGGCGGTTGGCAAGGAATGGCAGGTGCAATGAGAGACACACCCTGCCTTTCCTGCTGTGCTGGCCGATGAGAGCGGCAACCGCGCGCAGGCGATTGTTACTGCCTTAGAACCAAATTGTGGGGCCGGTTTACTGCACCAGGGTCAACTAACAACTTGCGAGAAAGACAACACTGAGGCGCGTACTCGTTCGTGGAACGAAATGAGGCCGACTATCGCTGACTTTCTACATAGGGTACGAGCAATTCAATTTCCATTTGCCACCAATCGTTGTACCCAAGCCGGCTGCACACCCCGCGGTGCGCTGCAAGTTGCTGATTATCAGTAAGATAAGTAACCAAAGTAATCTACGGAATCAGGTCCCATCGGACCGCGCCGAGAAGACCTATTCGGACCTTTCTAGTCCGTAGCTAATCCAGCCGTCCGAAATGGAACCGAGGTTCTAACTTCTTTCCAATCTGTCCTGTACATGGCTTCCGACATCACCTTGGACCCGCCAGTAACACGCCCACATTACGATGGGCATTGGCCGATAGTTAGTCCCTTTCTCCTTAAGGTAATCGAAGGCCGTGCCGATATGGGAATCACTTCACTTTTAGCGTGAGTCGGCCTCCGGTTGTTTCACCGTGCCGTAATCGGCCCCGTAGTTGGTTTTCCACGTACGTCCGGTCTCTAGCCTGGTCGTAGTGCACCATTCGGCCCCCAGTTGTATTCCTGTGCTGCATCGGGTTGCGCGCAGGTTGATCGAAAAGTTCTGAAACGCCTGCGCTCATGGCAAGGCGCGGAAGGAAGAGCGGAGAGGCACGCAGCCTGTTTTTCGCCAACCTGCCGCGTCCCCCGGACAAGGGCAAGAAGGCCAAAGCTCGAAACGAAACACAAATTCGAAGGAGATCACAATATGAAGCTGTTCACGAGAATCGTACTGCTAGCGAGCATCATCGCCCTACTGTCCCTCAGTGCCTTTGCGGGCACCGACCACATTAGTCCCAACACCCTGGGAGTATCCGCAAACGTAGTCGCCGCATGTTCGGTGGCATCCGGTGGCGCCGTGGCATTCGGAGCTTACGACCCGACTTCTGGCTCAGACAAAACTGCAACCGGAACGTTAAGCATGACGTGCACAAATGGCACTAACCCTTTTGTCAAGCTGGGCGAGGGATTGAATAAGGACGGCGCTTCGACCGCAGCCGCCCCCCTCCGCAACATGCTGAACGGTACCACCAAAATGAGCTATCAACTCTACAGCGACTCAGGCGATACGTTGGTGTGGGACAACGCGACAGGTGTTCAAGAGACGTCGACTGGCGCGCCTCAGACGATTAGCGTCTATGGCAAAATTACGGCCGGCCAGCCGGTGATCGCCGGGTCCTATGCGGACACCGTGACCATAACTCTGAACTACTAAGCCGGCTCAGGTTTGGCTGCTTGGCACTGGCCTCCGCGACAGAGGATGACGAGGGCGTCATCTTGAGCGCGCAGCAGCAGAAAGCACGAAGCCCCGCCAAAAGCGGGGCTTCGTGCTGAAAACTCTGGAGCCGACGATCGGAATTGAACCGATGACCTGTCGATTACGAATCGACTGCTCTACCAGCTGAGCTACGTCGGCTTCTGGTTGATTTTACCGGCTCGCCGCCGGTTGGGCAAACCTACCTCACTCCTGGCAACTCTGGCACCAGCGATTTCGGCTTCCAACTATTTAAGGCACGGGCCCAGCCCAGTGCGAGGCTGAGCCCGCACTTTTATGCCGATCCGCGACTGCTTTCCATGCTGCCGGATGGCGTATTATCTTAGAGGCCGAAAAGGGCAGCCGAGCCTGGGTCACCGGCCGGGTGTCGAGAACGTCGTCGTCAAAGAAGTCGCCATGAAGCGCGTGGCTCCGAGATCAGGGTTAAACTGGGACCGCGGGCGTGAGAACCAGGCGAGCGCACGGCACTGATGCGGCAAAAAAAGTTTGTCGGGCACGTCGAAATCGGCTCGCATGGTTTCAAAATGGGAACAAGGCCAGGTCGGAGCCACGTTTTGCCTGCAACGTTTAGGATCAGAACTGCACTCCAATTCTTAGTAGCTTGCCAAGCAACCGGGCAGTAGTGCCGGCCAGGAGCAAATATGGGACATGGACCAGGGACTGCAATCATGCCTGAGGAAGTCACCAAGAAGCTGCGCTCGCTCGCTCACGACCTGAGCAATTCCATCGAGACGATCATGCAGGCTTCTTACTTGCTGGCCCAGGCGCAACTGGACGCCAACAGCAAGAAGTGGCTGGGGTTAATCGACAACGCGACCCAGGATGCGGCGCGTATCAACCGCGAGATTCGCGAGATCCTACGCGCGCAGAGTACGCCGCAGGTGCAGTAGGACGGCCTAAGAGAAACGCTATTTTCTGCTGATCCCTAGCCGCGGAGGGATTCGACGCTCACGCCTTGCGTGCCCGCGCTCCGAGTGCTTCAGACCCACATCGGCCGACACCATGCAGATGCGGGACGCGACGCGCTTCCCTTACGCGATGCCCCGGTCCACAGCCAGGGCGATCATGCGTAACTGCTCCATCAGGCGGGCGAACTGCTCGGGATAAAGCGACTGGGCGCCATCGCTGAGCGCCTTATCGGGCGTGCAGTGGACCTCCACGATAATCGAATCGGCCCCGGCAGCGACGGCTGCGCGCGCCATGGGCGCCACCTTGTCACGGCGTCCGGTCCCGTGAGAGGGATCGCCGCAAACCGGCAGGTGCGACAACTTGTGAAGGATGGGGACGGCCGAGATGTCCATGGTGTTGCGGGTGTACGTCTCAAAGGTGCGGATGCCGCGCTCGCACAGGATGATGTCGTAGTTGCCGCCAGCCATGATGTATTCGGCGCTGCACAGCCACTCTTCGAAGGTTGCTGCAATCCCGCGCTTCAGCATCATCGGTTTGCGCACCTTGCCGAGTTCGCGCAGCAGGTTGAAGTTCTGCATGTTGCGCGCGCCGATCTGGTAGATGTCCACATAGGGCGCCATCAGGCCGATCTGCGACATCTCCATCACTTCGCTGACCACCAGCAGGCCAAACTTGTCGCCCGCTTCGCGCAACAGCTTGAGCCCCTCTTCGCCCATGCCCTGGAAGGAGTAGGGTGAGCTGCGTGGCTTGAAGGCGCCACCACGAAGCACGCGCGCGCCGGCCTTAGCTACCGCTTCGGCGGCGGAGAAGAGCTGCTCGCGCGATTCCACCGAGCAGGGCCCGGCCATGACCACTACGTCCTTGCCGCCGAGTTCGACTCCGTTGGCAAAGCGGATGACCGTGCCCTCCGGCCTGAAGCTGCGTGCGGCCAGCTTGTAGGGCGAGCTGATGCGGTGAACTTCCTGCACCCCGGGCATCACCTCGATGTCGCGGATGTCGAAATCCACCCGCGCGCCCACGGCGCCCAATACGGTCTGTGTTGCCCCGGTGCTGCGATGCACCTCAAAGCCGCGCTGGACCAGAAAGGCGATCACGCCCTGGATCTGGTCTTCCGGCACATTCCCCTGCATGGCGACAATCATTAGTCGTTAACCTCGGCTTCCAGTTCCGTGCCGCCGCCCATCTGCGCGTCTCCAGAAATCTGGTCGCGCTGGAGCTTGCGCATGACGTCGATAATGCGCTCGAACACCTGCATCAGTTCCCGGTTGGGCAGCACGCCCGGATTAGCTTTACGAATATTGTCGAAGATCTCGCGCTCCCGCTCCGGTTCATAGACCGGCGTCTGGGTGTCGCGCTTGATGGTGCCGATGGCGAGGGCGGCGCGCGCCCGCTCATTCAGCAGTTCGACCAGCTTGCGGTCGGTTTCATCGATTTTCTTACGCCAGTCGGCGATCTCCATTAGGCCACTCCCCCGTCTCCAGCCAACGCTTGCTGCTAGGCCACCCCATCGCCCGCAACACCGGCGCGCGATGGGGACCCCGGTTTCCGGGCCCCCACTAGGCGGAAGATCAATTCTGCCACAGCTTGCGGTGCGCAGTCGCGTGAGTTTTCAATGGTGTGCACCAAGGCGCTCCCCACGACCACGGCATCGGCAAAACTACCGACCGCGGCGAAGTGCTCCGGCTGCGAGATGCCGAAGCCCACGGCAATCGGTTTATTGGTAAAGCGGCGCAGGCGAATGACCAACTCGCGGGCATCGGGTGGGAGCTCATTGCGCGCCCCGGTGATGCCGGTGCGCGAGACGGCGTACACAAAGCCGGTCGAGGTTTCGGCTATGGCCTGCAGGCGTTCGTCGGTGCTGGTGGGCGCGGCCAGAAATACGGTCGCCAGATTACGTGCGCGCATGGCGCGCAGGTATTCCTCGGCCTCCTCGATGGGCAAATCGGTGACCAGCGCCCCATCGATTCCGGCATCGGCGCAGGCGGCGGTGAAGCGCTCCAGTCCGTAACGCAGGATAGGATTCAGGTACGAGAAGATGATCAGCCCGGTCTCGGGGGCTTCGCTGCGGACCTCGCGGGCGAGCGCCAGCACGTCCTGGAGGGTTGTGCCCTGGCGTAGCGCGCGATCGCTGGCTCGCTGAATCACCGGGCCATCGGCCACGGGATCGCTGAAAGGCACGCCGAGTTCGATAATGTCCGCGCCGGCGCGGATGGCGGCCAGCACCACGGCTTTGGTGGTCGCCAGGTCAGGATCGCCGCAAGTAAAGTAGGCGACCATAGCAGGTTTACGTTCAAAGGTAAGCGGCATGGTGATTCAGTCCGTCGTTCATCAAAACAACTTCACAGTCGCGGTGGAGCAGCGCTTTAGCCGCCACACAAAAGGCTCGGTTCTATCCTCTGACTTTGCCCCCGAGGTATGGAGAAGAATTGTCATCCTGAGCGGAGCAGGCCAGGCTGCGGAGCGAAGGACCTGCTGTTGTGCTTATCTCAGCGAAATAGCAGGTCCTTCGCTTCGCTCAGGATGACAATTCTCTCTCCTCCCAACGATGGTATCAGGCAGGAGGGGCTACAGGCGATTGATCACCGAGGCCACATAGCCGGCGCCGAAGCCGTTGTCGATGTTCACCACCGAAACATTGGAGGCGCACGAGTTCAGCATTCCAAGCAGCGCGGCCAGTCCCTGAAACGAGGCGCCATAGCCGATGCTGGTCGGCACCGCGATCACCGGCACTCGCACCAAACCGCCGACCACGCTGGGCAGCGCGCCTTCCATCCCGGCGCAAACGATCACCACGCGTGCCTCGCTCAAGGTGCTGCCGTGCGCCAGCAGGCGATGAATGCCAGCCACGCCCACATCGTAAACATGGCGAACATCGTTGCCCATCACCTCGGCGGTAACCACCGCCTCCTCGGCCACAGGAATGTCTCCCGTCCCCGCCGAGACGACCAGGACCCGCCCCTTGCCGTACTTCTTCTTGTCCTGCCGAAGCGTGATAGCGCGCGCCATGGCGTTGTACTCAGCCTTGGGCGCGAAGGCAAGCACCGCCTGATACTGCTCCTCGCTGCTGCGCGTGGCCAGCACGTTGTTGCCGTGCTCGGCAAGATTGCCGAAGATCGAGGCTACCTGTTTGGCCGTCTTTCCCTGGCTAAAAATAACCTCGGGCATGCCGTTGCGCAGCGGCCGATGATGGTCCACTTTGGCGAAGCCGAGGTCTTCGAAGGGGAGATGGCGCAGTCGCTCCACCGCCTCGTCCGGCGAGAGTCGGCCGGAGCGAACATTCTCAAAGAGCTTGCGCAACGAAGCGGGGGTGAGCATCCCGCTTCAGATTATCACCCTGCGGCAAATCCACCACGGAGACACGGAGACACGGAGAAGAAATCGAAGCAGCCGCTGATGAGCGCTGATTAACGCTGATCGGCGTACATTGATTCGTCCTGCAATCAGCGTCCATCAGCGAAATCAGCGGCCCATTCTTCTCTGTTGTTCTCTGTGTCTCCCTGGTAGGTTTTTGGCCGCTCAGGAGGCATTGCGGGACTTCATCTGAGTGAGACCGCCGCAATTCCATTCCGTGCCACGCAACGTGGTGCTGTCGATGCAGTAACGCAGGTTCGCGCCGCAGGACAGGCACTCCGTCTCGCGCACTGGATTGCCGAAGGCGGGAGGGCAGGCGCGCACCTGAATCGAGCGCAGGCACTCGGTGCAGGTCAAGACCACCTCGCCGGTCGGACCGACCGGCACCCAGATGGGCGGTTTCTCCAGGTGCTTGCGCTCCGGCGGATGCTCCAGCAGATCGTTAATGGTTTGGCAGAGCACGTTGGGGGTGTAGCTTCCCTTGGCGAAAAAGGCATCGGCAATACCGAGACCCGGATCGGTCGGACTGAGGAACTCCCCGCTGATGATGATCAGCGGCAGGTGCGGATGACGGTGGCGCACCAGGGAGCAGAATTCGAAACCCGACATGCGGGGCATGCGCAGGTCGCTGATAATCAAGTCCGGCAGCGTCTGTTCGAGCGTCTCCATGGCCTCCACGCCGTCACCGGCGACACGGATCTGGAAGCCGAGCCGCGTCAGTAACGCAGAGAACAGAGCCCGCAGGTTGGGGTCGTCATCGACAAATAGGATTTCACGCGTTGCAGGTTGCTCGATTGAGCGGGCCGGAATTGCGGACATTACCTCTTACCCTCCCCCTAAACAAAAGCAGCCGGCAAAATCAGCAACTTACGCCAGCAATCACTCAAGGATGCTTCGACCAGGGGTTGGGATTCCTCATTGGATAAGTAAAATTCTGCAAGCAACGATCGAAATAGCTGGGGCTCGGCCAGAGGTCGGGCCGGGCAGTCCTTCTTGGTATACTTGCCCATCCAGCATGGCAACCCGACTCGACCAGATCGTCGCCAGCACGCGGCAGCGGCTTGATGTCACCAAGAGCCGCGCAGACCGGCGTGAGATGGAGGCCCGCGCCGCCAGGCACCAGCCCCGCGGCTTCCGCAAGGCACTGGAACAGGCGCGCGAGCGGGGAGCGATTATTGCGGAATTGAAGCAGGCCTCGCCCTCGCGGGGGTTGATCCGCGCCACTATGCACGTACCGGCCATCGCCCGCGAATACGCCGAGGCGGGCGCGGCAGCGCTCTCGGTGCTCACCGAAGAGGAGTATTTCAAGGGCTCGCTCGCCAACTTGCGGGAGGCCTCCGCGGCGAGCGGGCTTCCCTGCCTGCGCAAAGACTTTATCGTCGACGAGTTCCAGGTGCTGGAAGCCCGCGCCAATTGCGCCGACGCCATACTGCTGATCGCGGCCGTGCTCGATGACGCACAACTTGCCGATCTCTACGGCAAGGCCCGCGAACGCGGGCTCGACGTGCTCTGCGAGGTGCATGACGAGCTGGAACTGGAGCGGACCATAGCCTCTGGGTGCGACATCATCGGGGTCAACAACCGTGATCTGAGGACGTTTCAGGTTGACTTGCGGACCGCGACCAGGATTGCGCCACAGATTCCGGCGTCCGCGCTGAAGGTCGCCGAAAGCGGCATTCACACGGGGCGCGACATCGCGCAACTGCGTGCCGCGGGCTTTGACGCCTTCCTGATCGGCGAGTCGCTGATGAAGGCGGAGTCTCCGGGGGAGGCGCTCAAGGCGCTGCTCGCTGAGGCAGAGCAGGAGCAAAGCGCACCGCGGATTTGCACGGATTGAGACGGATCACCAGACATAAAACAGATCGCGCAAATATTTCTTACAATAGATCCGTGTTGATCCGCCATCATCCGCGTTATCCGCGGTAAGCCGTTCACCCGCGACTCGGAAATGCTCATGACCTGGATTAAGATCTGCGGCATCACCAACCTGGAGGACGCCAAGCTGGCCGTGGAGGCGGGCGCGGACGCGCTCGGCTTCATCTTTGCCGCCAGCCCGCGCCAGGTGCAGCCGGAACGGGTTCGCGAACTGGTTGCCGCTCTGCCGCCGAAGATCGAGAAGATCGGCGTATTCGTCAACGAGTCGCCGGCCAAAATTCGCGAGGTCGTTCATGAGTGCGGCTTGACCGGGGTGCAGTTGCACGGCGACGAGGCCGACTTCGCCAATGCGCAACATCTTTTCCCGCGCACCGCCACTGAGCGCAAGCGTGTCTACAAGGCGCTCTCGATGAAGTCGCTGTTCACCCCGGGCAGCGGCGCGGGCACCATCCGCGATCAGAAATGGCAGGGCGTCTTCGATGCGGTGCTGGTGGATTCCGGTTCGCCCACGCGACGCGGCGGCACCGGGTTGACCTTCGACTGGACGCGTTCGCAGCCCTTCATCCGCGAGTTGAAGAAGCTCTATAAGGTAATCATCGCCGGGGGACTGAACCCGGAGAACGCCGCCCGCGCCGTCGAGCTGTTCAAGCCGTGGGGGGTGGACGTTGCCTCGGGCGTCGAGCACGAACCGGGCAAGAAGGACCACGAGAAGGTGCGCGCCTTCATCGCGGCCGTGCGCGGCGCGAAAGCGAAAGAATGAGGCGCTCGCGATTTCGTCTAGCCGCTGATGAACGCTGATTGACGCTGATTAGAGCGAGGCTATGGCGAAACCACGGTTGGCGGAGGCTGGAGCTTTGAAAGGGTACGCCTTCAGGCGTACCGCACGGGGTCGCTCGGGAAACCGGCTTTAGCCGCTGAGGGGCAATGCCTCAGGGCCTAAAGGCCGGAGGGTGCTCGGCATCGATTCGGCGCGGCTGAAGCCGCGCCCTTTCAAAGACGGTACGCACTCACTCTGGTTTTGCTCTAATTTCTCTGATCAGCGTCAATCAGCGAAAATCAACGGCTCGCGGTTTCCGTCCGCCGCTCCTTTTTTGACTGAGATTACTGTGGAGTGCCATCCTTAATTCAGACTGAGACTTTATGGCCACTGCTAGTAAAAAGAAAATCGCCAAGCCCGCCCCGGTTCCTGGCCGTTTCGGTGCCTACGGAGGACGCTATGTCCCCGAGACGCTGATGTCTGCGCTGCAGGAGCTCGAGCACGTCTACGAGGAAGCACGCAAAGATCGCCCGTTTCAGGAGCGGTTCAACTTCCTGCTGCAGGAGTACGCTGGCCGGCCCACGCCGCTGCACTTCGCCCATCGCCTGACCGACCACCTGGGAGGTGCCAAGGTCTACCTGAAACGCGAAGACCTGCTGCACACCGGGGCGCACAAGATCAACAACTGCCTCGGACAGGCGCTGCTCGCCGAGCGCATGGGCAAGCGGCGCATCATCGCCGAGACCGGCGCCGGCCAGCACGGCGTGGCCACGGCCACGGTCTGCGCGCTGTTCGGCTTCGAGTGCGTGGTCTACATGGGAACCGAGGACATGCGGCGTCAGGCGCTCAATGTCTTCCGCATGCGCCTGCTGGGTGCCGAGGTACGCGGGGTCGATTCCGGCGCGCGCACCTTGAAGGACGCCATCAACGAGGCCATGCGCGACTGGGTCACCAACGTGCGCAGCACGCATTATCTGCTGGGCTCGGTGCTCGGCGCCCATCCCTATCCGGTGATGGTGCGCGACTTCCAGTCGGTGATCGGCCGCGAAGCGCGCGCCCAGATCCTCAAGGCCGAGGGCAGAGCGCCCGACACCATTATTGCCTGCGTAGGTGGCGGGTCCAACGCGATTGGTATCTTCTATGAATTCGTGAAACGCGGCGACAAGAACGTCAAACTGATCGGCGTTGAAGCCGGTGGCCGCGGCAATGCGCTAGGCGAACACGCGGCGCGCTTCATGGCATCCGGCGGCGGCGAACCCGGAGTGCTCCAGGGGACGTACACCTACGTCTTGCAGGACGAAGCAGGACAGATCGCCGCCACGCACTCGGTTTCGGCGGGACTCGACTATCCCGCGATCGGTCCCGAGCACGCGGCGCTGAAGGATGCCGGCCGCGCCGAGTACGTTTCTGCCACCGACACCGAGGCGCTGGAGGCATGCAAGCTGCTGGCGCGGACCGAGGGCATCATCCCCGCCCTGGAGTCGTCGCACGCAGTCGCCGAGCTGATCAAGCGCGCACCGAAGATGAAAAAAGACGAAGTCGTGATCGTCAACATCAGCGGCCGCGGCGACAAGGACATGGGCATCCTGCAAGAGCAGATGCCGGAGTTGGCGTAATCCTTGGAATACTTGCAAGCGGTGGCGCATCTGTACGACCTGGGGCAGGAGTTGGCTCAGCTCAGCTCGGCCCGCTTCGATCTAGAGCAGATGCGCGTCCTGGTGCGCGCGCTCGGCGACCCACAGCAGCGCTTCCGCAGCGTGCTGATCGCCGGAACCAATGGAAAGGGATCCACCGCCTCCACCCTGGCCTCGATTCTGCAGGCGGCGGGCCACCGCACCGGCTTGTACACGTCGCCGCATCTGTTGAAGGTCAATGAACGCATCCGGATCAACGGGGACGACATCGGAGATGACGACTTCAGCCGTATGTACGAGCGGGTGGAGGCGGCATGCGCGCCGCTGGTCGGCAGCGGCGAGCTGCGCCATCATCCCAGCTTTTTCGAGATGTTGACCGCCATGGCGTTCTGCTGCTTCGCCGAATCGAATGTAGAAATCGCGGTGCTCGAGGTCGGCATGGGCGGCCGGCTGGATGCAACCAACACCGTGGAGCCGGTGCTGTCGATCATCACCGACATCGCGCTCGATCATCAGCAGTTTCTCGGCAATACCATCGGCGAGATCGCGCGGGAGAAGGCCGGAATCCTGCGCCCCGGCGGCATCGTGATCACCTTGCCGCAGCATCCCGAGGCCAACGAGGTGATCGGCAATCGGGCACTGGAGCTCGGAGCCAAGCTGATCGCGCCGGTACAGTACATGCGCGCGCCGGTGGGCAGCGAAGTCCATGATTGCTACACGGTCGAGGTCAGGGGCGAGCCGGTACGGGTGGAATCGCCGCTGGTCGGGCAGCATCAGCAGCGCAACCTGGCGCTGGCTATCGGGGCGGCTGAGGAACTGGATCGCGTTGGGACAAATATCTCTCCACGACATATTGAGCGCGGCATTCGCGAGACGCGCTGGCCGTGCCGATTCCAGGTAGTACCAAGAGCGACGGGCCGCGCCGAGGTGGTGCTCGACATCGCCCATAATCCCGCAGGCGCGTGGGCGCTGCGGGCGTCGGTCTCCGAGAGATATGCCGAACGGCCGGTGACGCTGGTCTTCGGCGTGCTGCGGGACAAAGCGGTGGGCGAGATTGCCTCCATCCTGTTTCCCTTGGCCAAGCGCGTGGTGCTGACGCACGCCAACAATCCGCGGGCAGCGAGCCCGGAGGAGATCCGCGCTCTGGCCCAACCTTTGCTGGCACCCGGGACCGAGATCGTTTGCGAGACAGAGGTGCGCGCGGCGGTTTCGCGTGCGATGAAATTCGCGGAGCCCGAGGGCGTGATCGTCGTGACCGGCTCGATTTACGTGGTCGGCGAGGCGCTCGCGGCTTTGACGGGAGTGGACGCAGAGCGAACGGGCCCGCCTGCCGCAGTCGTCAATCCTTTAAGGCCAACTCCTTTGTCCGATGATAAACATGCGTGATCGTCTGAGCTGGGCGCGCTCGATCTTCTTCTTGAATCCGCTGATCTACGTCTACACCATTGTGTGTGGCAGCTTGTCCCTGATCAGCTCGTTCTTCGACCGCGAGGGCCGGGCGCAGCACGGGTTCGCCCGCACATGGTCGCGGCTGATCCTGCGGACCTTGCTCTCGCCGGTCGAGGTGATCGGCCTCAATCAGCTCGACTCCAGCTCGCCATGCGTTTATGCCGCCAATCACGTCAGTGCATTGGATGTCCCGATGCTATACGGGAACATTCCCCGGCAGTTTCGCATCCTCGCCAAGAAGGAGCTGTTCCGCTATCCCTTCCTGGGCTGGCATCTGCGGCGCTCGGGGCAGTTGCCCATCGATCATGAGAACCCGGGCTCGTCGGTGCGCAGCGTCCGCCGCGCCATTGATACGGTGAAAGAAGGCATGCCGCTGGTGATCTTCCCCGAGGGCGGGCGCTCGCCAACGGGGCAGGTGCGGCCGTTCCTGGCCGGGGCTTTTTACATCGCCATCAAGGCACGGGTGAACATCATCCCGCTGGCGATCGTGGGCACGTATGATGTTCTGCCGATGAACACCTTCCACATCCGGCCAGGGAAGATGAAGCTGGTCGCCGGTGATCCGATTCCGACGCTGGAGTACGGCCTGCGCGAGATGGACATGCTTGCCCGCCGGGTGCAGAAGGCGGTGGAGGACCTCTATTACGCGCACTCCAGCGTGCCTGATCCGCGTGCAGCAGCGGCTGCCGAGTACGCCTTCACTGTCGAGACTGCGGAGGGGCCAGAGAATAGTCCAACGCGAAGACGCGAAGACGCGAAGAACACATAAGTTTAGACACGATTTTTCTCGTCTGCCGTTGCCGACGTTGCGGCCATTGCTCAAGGACCTCGCGGTACGGTCGTCTACGGAACTTCAGACTCTTTTCCCCCGATTTCCTTCGCGTCTTCGCGCCTTCGCGTTGGAATTTCTCTGTACTGCTGATAGCTGAGGCTAAGAGCGGCTAAAATATCCTGGTGCGTCCTCGAATCGCTATTCCGATCATCCACTCGCAAGATTCCAAGTACGTTGCGCGCGTCATGCCGCTGTACAAAGCGGCGATCGAGCAAGCCGGAGGCGAGCCGGTGGAAGTGCCGCTCGACCTCGATAACCACGGAATCGCGCGTCTGGCCGCGTCGTGCGACGGCGTGCTGCTGCCCGGCAGCCGGGCGGACGTCAACCCTGAAAAGTACGAGGCAGTGCGGGGGCCGCACACGGCAGACGCCGATTCGGCGCGCGACAACGTCGATGAGCTGCTGCTGCAGGACGCCTACCACATGCGCAAGCCGGTGTTGGGCATCTGCTTCGGCATCCAGATGTTGAACGTCTGGCGCAGCGGCACGCTGGTGCAACACATCGACACCGCGGTACTCCACGGGGTGAGCGGCGAGACGCGCCATCCGGTCGAGATTGCGCCGGCATCGCGGCTGGCCGAGATCATCGGGGTCGATAAAGCTGACAGCAGAATCGAGGTTAACAGCAGCCATCATCAGGCGGTTGAGCGCGTCGGCGACGGCCTGCGGGTGGCGGCGCGCTGCCCGCAGGACGGGGTCATCGAGGCCATCGAAGGCACGGCGCCGAATCACTTTGTGTTGGGCGTGCAGTGGCATCCGGAGCGGACGTTTTCTCACGCTTCGCCTAGCGGCGAAGCTGCCGGTTCTCACGCCTCGCCTGCAGGCGGGGCTGCCGGCGACTCGGTTTCGCAGGCGATTTTCCGGGCTTTTGTCGAAGCAGCAAGACACCCATCCAGGTAGAGCAGATTCACAGTTGATGTAACATGCGGCGTCATAGAACGACCGGAGCCGTGCCTTTCGGCGAAGGGAGTGAAGGATCTCGCGCCAAAACCGGGCGCTCGTCTCTCCGTCGAAAAGCGTAGCGCGGGCCGGTGGCCCCCGCGACAGCCAGCCTGGAGGCCGGCGCTACCAGCTTAGGCGGCGTAAATATATAACATTTACAACCTAGTTGCTTGGATGAATGGTGTAGTTCCACTCACCATGGAATTTGTCTGGCTTGAGGTTGACATGGGCAAACTCTTCATCCGTGATCTTTCGCCCCACGGGATACTTGCGGTGATCTAGGCGGCAGGTCACTTTCAAACCCTTGGCCGTCGTCGTTCCGGCGATCAGCCGTACCACCGTCTCATAATCGCGTAGCGGCTCGCCGCGCCAGTTGGACGAAATGAAGGAAAACAACCGATGCTCCACCTTATTCCATTTGCTCGTGCCCGGCGGAAAATGGCAGACCATCAGTATCAGCCCGGTCTGGTCGGCCAGACGCTGTAACTCCCATTTCCACAGTCGCAGCCGCCAGCCGTTGCTACCCCCGCCATCGGCGGTGATCAGCAGTCGCCGTGCCCCCAGATACAGGTTCCGGCCGTCGGCGCGCCACCAGCCCCGAATCGAAGCCACCGCGAAGGCCCCCGTGTCGTGGTCCGTGCCCACGTTGACGAAGCCCGCGTTGCGCCCCAGGTCGTAGATTCCGTAGGGATAGGCGCGGGGTACATCGGGACCGGGAAAATCATGTCCGTTGACCTTATCCGCCGTTCCGGTTTGGCGCCACTGGCGGCCCTGGTTTTGGTAGTTACCGATCAGTTCTTTCTTCTTCGTGTCCACGGAAATGACGGGCTCGCCTGCCCGCAAAGCGCGTTTGACGGCGCTATTGATATGACGGAACTGCGCGTCACGATCGGGATGGTCATCCCCTTCCTCCGTCTTGCGATTGCCCTGCAGGCTGTAGCCACTCTCTCGCAGGAGTTGGGTCACTTTGGTGTGGCTGACCGGGTGGTGCCGGGCTGTTAGTTCCGCCGCCAGCGTGCGGGCGCTCTTGCAGGTCCAGCGCAAGGGCGACTGCGGGTCGCCGCGTGCCGTGGGTTCGACCATGCTGTCCAAGGCGGGCGCCATGCCGGGATCGCTGGACGTCAACGAGTGTCGTCCGCCGCCCTCGTGGCGAATCCGGCCCGGGGCCAGCGGCGCGGCTTTCAATTCCTCGATACCCTTGGTCAACGTGACCCGCGATAGGCCGCAGGCGCGGCTGACTCGCGAGATGCCGCCATAGCCCAGTTCCAAAGCTTCGCTGGCAGCCACCAAACGCCGAGCGTGTTCGTCCAGATGCGGCCACATGCCAGCAAAGTACCGGCCGAGCTGGGCATCCGAGTCCATGCCCACCGTAATAACAGATCAGGATAGTAGATGTAAACGTTATTTATTTACGGTGCCTAAGCCTTTATTTTGCACAAACCGAAATCCGTGGAATCCGCGGTAAAGCGCAAGTCAGGCAGCGATGTCTTCGCTCTCCGGGTCTGGGATTGAAGAGGGAGGATCACTCGCCGGGAACGAATCTGCCAGCGTTTTATCCATGGCCCGTTCTCGCAGGGCGTGCAATTTGCGGGCGCTGTCTTCACGATTGACCGTAGATTCCTGGGTTTGATCTGTTTTCTGGTTCTTCGGATCCATCATTACAATCTTCCTTCCGAAATTACATCCCTAGCAAGCAACTTGGACTGGCTGTGGCTTCGAGAATTAGATGCACCGGCGCTGTGCGAGGCGTCAGGTAGCAGGCACAAAGGCTCACCGCGGATTCCACGGATTTGAGAACAGATTTACGCGGATCAGAAATCAGAAGGAAAATCCGTATTAATCCGTGCACGATCCGCGTAAATCCGCGGTAAGCAGTTTTTGATTTGTGAAAGCGGTGTTTGGCACCTGACGATGCCCTGCGCCTGGGACCTGCTGCCTGTTACCTGGTACCCGATACCTTTCCATGCCCTCGGCGGGCTACAATCTTTCGTCTGCACGAGGAGGCCCCATGCCGCTTCGCACCATCATCGAGCCCTTCCGGATTAAGAGCGTCGAACCCATTCGCTGGAACACTCGCGAGCAGCGCGAGCAATTGCTGCGCCAGGCGCATTACAACCTGTTCCTGCTGAATGCCGATGACGTCCTCATCGACCTGCTTACCGATTCGGGCACGGGGGCCATGTCCACGCACCAGTGGGCGGCGATGATGGAGGGGGACGAGAGCTACGCCGGCAGCCGCAGCTTCGAGCGCTTCCGGCGTTCGGTGCAGGACATCTTCGGCTACACCCACGTGATCCCCACGCACCAGGGCCGCGCAGCCGAACGTATCCTGTTCAGCACCGCCTGCAAGCCGGGCGACGTGGTGCCCTCCAATACTCATTTCGACACGACACGCGCTAACATCGAGTTCGTTCACGCCGAAGCCGTGGATCTGCCCATTGCCGAAGGCAGACAACCTGCCCTCCAACATCCATTCAAAGGCAATATGGACGTGCAGGCGCTGGAAGATCTGATCCGGCGGGTCGGCCGCGAGCGCATTCCGCTGGTGATGCTGACCATCACCAACAACAGCGGCGGCGGGCAGCCGGTTTCGATGGAGAACGCGCGCGCTGTCAGCCAGGTGTGCCGGCGTTATCGGATTCCTCTGTACTTCGACGCCTGCCGCTTCGCCGAGAATTCGTATTTCATCAAGCTGCGTGAGCCCGGGTACGAAAACAAGACGCCCAAGGAAATTGCCCAAGAGATGTTCCGGTTGGGAGACGGCTGCACCATGTCCGCCAAGAAAGACGGCATCGCCAACATTGGCGGCTTCCTGTGCACCAATGATGCGCTGCTTGCGCAGCAGGAAAAGAACCTGCTGATCCTGACCGAGGGCTATCCGACTTACGGCGGCTTGGCCGGGCGCGATCTGGAAGCAATTGCCGTGGGATTGCAGGAGGCGCTGGAAGAAGATTACCTGCGCTACCGCATCGTTTCGACCGCCTATCTCGGCAATCACATCGCCGAGCAGGGAGTGCCCATTGTGCAGCCGCCGGGCGGTCATGCCATCTACATCGATGCCCGGGCTTTCCTGCCGCACGTTCCGCCGGAACAGTTCCCGGGAGTGGCGCTTGCCTGCGCGCTTTATCTGGAGGGCGGCATCCGCTCGGTCGAGATCGGGTCATTGATGTTTGCCAAGGCGGCGACCATGGACTTGGTGCGCCTCGCCATTCCGCGCCGCGTCTACACTCAGAGCCACATTGATTTCGTGATCGAAGTGATTCTCGAGGTATGGAAACGCAAAGAGAGCCTGCGCGGCATGAAGCTGACCTATGAAGCGCCCTTCCTGCGGCACTTCACCGCCCACCTGGAGCCGGTTGCGAATACCGGCATCGTGGCGGCCGACTAACTGATTACCGCATTGTCATTCCGAGCGAAGCGAGGAATCGCTTTCACCGCCATCAACTAGAGGGATTCCTCGCTTCGCTCGGAATGACAAAAGCCTCGCGGGTATTCACCGGTAATCCGTGTCCATCTGTGTAATCCGCGGCAGGCGTTTTGCTTACGCCGCCTTGCAACATGGTGCGAAGCTTACCTAGCATGACCGGGGGGCGTTCTCCCTTGGTCAGGAACTCGTCCACCACGTCCCGCGCTTCGTCCGGCAGCTGCACGCAGGCTGAAACCATAAGAATGGGGACGCTGGCATCCAAGCTCTTCATGTGTTGAGCGACGGTGGCGCCGTTCATCCCCGGCATGTAGAAATCGAGGACCACCACGTCGGGGCGCCGCAAGGCAAAGAGCTTCAGCCCGTCGATCCCATTCGCCGCCGTCATCACCTCAAATCCGGCCGACTGCAAGACCAGCTTGCGCGTACTCAATACACTGGGCTCGTCATCGATACATAGGATCATAAGTCTTACCACCATCCACGTACCTTGCTGTAGCAAGGCTGTTGCCAATCGGCAATACCGCAAGCTATTGAGACGATTCACTCAAACTAGAAGCTAGTACCGCTCGGACTAAGAAAGTCGGAAAAATTATTCAGCATGGTGGAAAAATCGAGAGAACCCAAACCATTCCAGCGAACGCAACCGTGAACTACAAACCGTGAAATTTCCGTGAAATTCCACAGGCACGCGCCGCTGAATTCTGCTATGCTGCCCTGCGTGTCTGGCTCCCTTCGGATTCTCGTTGTTGATGACCACTGTGCACTGCTGCTTACCTACAAGCTCATCCTGGAACAGCAAGGTCATAGCGCCGTGGGAGTGTCTACCCGCAAGGAAGCGCTGGCGGAGTTGGCACGCCAGCGGTTTGACGCAGTCATCTGCGACGCCACCTTGGATCGTGGCTGCAGCGGGCTTGAGGTGATCGAATACGCGCAGCGGCGGCACAAGGACGTAAGCTGCCTGCTCATCACCGGCCACATTGCGGGCGAGGTGATTGAGCAAGCCAAGGCCCGGGGCATACGCGTGCTGCACAAGCCCATCAACGTACACCATCTGATTGCGACCGTGAACTCCCTGCCCCGCCTCGATGCCAGCTCCAAGGCTTCATAAAGCCAGCGCCTCTTTTCCCCGGCCTTCTAGAAGATGACGAAGGCGTCATCCTGCGCGACGCATGGGCTTTGGGCCCAACAATAATAAAGATGAAAAGCCAGCTTAGGCACCGTAAATAAATAACGTTTACATCTACTATCCTGATCTGTTATTACGGTGGGCATGGACTCGGATGCCCAGCTCGGCCGGTACTTTGCTGGCATGTGGCCGCATCTGGACGAACACGCTCGGCGTTTGGTGGCTGCCAGCGAAGCTTTGGAACTGGGCTATGGCGGCATCTCGCGAGTCAGCCGCGCCTGCGGCCTATCGCGGGTCACGTTGACCAAGGGTATCGAGGAATTGAAAGCCGCGCCGCTGGCCCCGGGCCGGATTCGCCACGAGGGCGGCGGACGACACTCGTTGACGTCCAGCGATCCCGGCATGGCGCCCGCCTTGGACAGCATGGTCGAACCCACGGCACGCGGCGACCCGCAGTCGCCCTTGCGCTGGACCTGCAAGAGCGCCCGCACGCTGGCGGCGGAACTAACAGCCCGGCACCACCCGGTCAGCCACACCAAAGTGACCCAACTCCTGCGAGAGAGTGGCTACAGCCTGCAGGGCAATCGCAAGACGGAGGAAGGGGATGACCATCCCGATCGTGACGCGCAGTTCCGTCATATCAATAGCGCCGTCAAACGCGCTTTGCGGGCAGGCGAGCCCGTCATTTCCGTGGACACGAAGAAGAAAGAACTGATCGGTAACTACCAAAACCAGGGCCGCCAGTGGCGCCAAACCGGAACGGCGGATAAGGTCAACGGACATGATTTTCCCGGTCCCGATGTACCCCGCGCCTATCCCTACGGAATCTACGACCTGGGGCGCAACGCGGGCTTCGTCAACGTGGGCACGGACCACGACACGGGGGCCTTCGCGGTGGCTTCGATTCGGGGCTGGTGGCGCGCCGACGGCCGGAACCTGTATCTGGGGGCACGGCGACTGCTGATCACCGCCGATGGCGGGGGTAGCAACGGCTGGCGGCTGCGACTGTGGAAATGGGAGTTACAGCGTCTGGCCGACCAGACCGGGCTGATACTGATGGTCTGCCATTTTCCGCCGGGCACGAGCAAATGGAATAAGGTGGAGCATCGGTTGTTTTCCTTCATTTCGTCCAACTGGCGCGGCGAGCCGCTACGCGATTATGAGACGGTGGTACGGCTGATCGCCGGAACGACGACGGCCAAGGGTTTGAAAGTGACCTGCCGCCTAGATCACCGCAAGTATCCCGTGGGGCGAAAGATCACGGATGAAGAGTTTGCCCATGTCAACCTCAAGCCAGACAAATTCCATGGTGAGTGGAACTACACCATTCATCCAAGCAACTAGGTTGTAAATGTTATATATTTACGCCGCCTTACCGCGGATTCCACGGATCAGGAACGGATTTACACGGAGATATGAAGAGAAAAGATCCGTGTTGATCCGCGCACGATCCGCGTAAATCCGCGGTAAGCAGTTTTCGATTTGCTGATCGGAAGAAGGCTTAGGGTTCTTTTCTGATCAACTCGGATCAGTGAAATCACCGGCTAGAAAGAAGCTGCGCGACCCTGTATTCTCCCCATTATGGCAAAGGCAAAGGTGCGAGTGGGGGTTCTGTTCGGAGGCCGCAGCGGCGAGCACGAGGTGTCGTTGCTCTCGGCTGCGTCCGTGATCCAGGCAATCGACAAGCGCAAGTACGAGGTGGTGCCCATCGGCATTACCAAGGAGGGCCGCTGGCTGACCGCGGCGCACGCCGAGAAGCTTCTGGGCGGCAAGTCTGTCCCGGAAAAGCACCTGCGTGCGGGCGATCCCGAGGCAACGCCCGGGGCCGCGTTGCTGGCCAGAGGCGAAGCGGTTCTGGTTCCTCCCGAGCCGGCGGAGGGCAGCCTGGTCCCCTTCCACACGGAGCACTCGGGCGGCCTTGAACCTGTCGGCGTGGACGTGATCTTTCCCGTGCTGCATGGCACGTTCGGCGAAGACGGCACTATCCAGGGGCTGCTGGAGCTGGCGGACATTCCTTACGTGGGCGCGGGCGTCCTCGGCTCGGCTGCGGGCATGGACAAAGACGTAATGAAGACGCTGTTTCGCGCCGCCAAGCTGCCGCTGGTCAAGCATGTGACCGTGCTGCGCCACGAATGGGAGGCGTCGCCCAAAATCGTGCGCAAGCGGATCGAGAGCGCGCTCAAATACCCGCTCTTCGTGAAGCCCGCGAATCTCGGTAGCTCGGTCGGGATCAGCAAGGCCCACGATAGCGGCGAACTGGCTCCGGCCCTGGATGAAGCCGGGAAGTACGACCGCAAGATCATCGTGGAGCAGGGGGTCGGCGGCAAGAAACACAAGGCGCGGGAACTCGAGTGCGCCGTGCTCGGCAACAACAACCCGAAAGCTTCGATCGTGGGCGAGGTCGTGCCGATTAAGGAGTTCTACGACTACGCCGCCAAGTACCTGGACGAGGGTTCCGAACTGATCATCCCCGCCAAGCTTTCGAAACGTTTGCAGAAGCAAGTGCAGCAGATGGCGGTCGCGGCGTTCAAGGCGGTGGATTGTGCCGGCCTAGGACGGGTGGATTTCCTAATGGATCCAGGCACCGAGCGGGTCTACGTGAACGAGATCAACACCATGCCGGGCTTCACCGCGATCAGCATGTACCCCAAGCTGTGGGGCGCCTCGGGAATCAAGTATCCGGAGCTGATCGACCGCCTGATTCAGTTTGGCCTGGAGCGCTTTGCGGAAAAGAAGAGAAACCAATACAGCCGGCAGGGGTGATGCGTCCATTCCTGAGCGGTGCAGGGAATCTGCTGGTTCACCGATTCACTGCTCGTGGTACCGCCCAGGAACAAACCGCTACCTACATTGATGATCGTGCTCCCCGTAAAGATGGTTATTATTCCGCTTCGGCCACATCCCCGACGTGGATCTCTTCCGTGGCGAAGGTAATCATGCCGGTGGCGCCTGCCGGGGTCACCTCTAGCACCACCAGTTCGCCCAACACGTGGCGCGGCGCTTTTTGCAGCGCGGCGTTGGTTACGGGCGCGGGATTCCTCTGCGTGTCCTCCATCACTGTGGCACGGAGCGAAGCCTGATCGGCGATGTCCATGTCGCCGCGTGAGTAGCCGCGGGTCAGCAGAAAGTAGTCCCCGGGTTTAACGCCTTTTCCCGAACCGAGATTGAAGTACACCTTCTGTCCCGCGCCGACGAATTGGTCAAGGTCTTGGGCGGCGACCAGTTGTCCGGCGAGTTTGGGTTTCGCGGCAGGAAACTGGTCGACGCTGGTGCGGGTGCGCACGGAAACCGGCTGCTTCTCGACAAAAGGAACAACCTGATCGCCGGGCACCGTGCTATCGCAGCTGAACTCAAGCTTAGCCACCGCGACGTCTCCTCGAATCTCCACCACGTCGGCGTAACCCACTTCCGCATACAAGCTGCCGGTTTCGCGGAGGAGTTTGCTTTGTCCCTCATAAGTCATGGATGCGTTCGAGTCCTTCAGCTCGCGGATTATGCTCACGCGGGTGCCGGGCTGGTATCCTTTGCCGGCCAAATAGACGAACTCCCCCCTTGAGAACCGGGTCGTATTCGGGGTGGTTGCCCCCCCAAGGACGTAACGGTCCCGCGAGTATGTCTCCCGGGTAACGAACCCGGCGCAATACAGGTCGGCATGGGTGACGGGGACCAGCGTCTCCGATACCCCAGCGGAGGCTTTTGGAACGGCACCCAAAACCGTTCCTCGTGGAACGGGTCCCTGGTCCGCGCTGGAGGCCGCGGCCTGGCTTTGGGCCAGCATCGTGCCAGCAGAGAAGGTCAAGAAAATCAGTAGATTACGAAATCCTCGTCGAGTCACACCGCACCCCCTGAACCGGTACTCAGTCCACCAGACAAACACCCCGGCCGGCGCTGGAGACCCAGAATGCAACGCGCTCGTTGGGGCCACTACTGGCGGCACAGTAACAAAGCTCCCGGGCTTGGGTCAATGATAGCGGTTAACCGATAAGGTACGAAAGTACAGTGACTTCCACGCTTTCTCGCAAACTTGTTGCATCTGGAATAGTGCAGTCGTTAAGATGCCGGGTCAGTGAGACGCGCCGGGCTTCCTGGTGCCAGTTGCGCGTATTGCTGGTAATTGTGCGGCAATGATGCATGCTCATCCCTTATCTCCGCGTCTGCTTCCGCTCAGGCTGCCGCCGCTCTGCGTCGTGATTCTGGGGGACGACCCGGCCGAGATGATCGACAAAGCGGAGAGCATCGTCCGCGATAACCCCTTTATGGAGTTCCGCTTAGACTACCTGAAGTCTCCGGCTGCGGCGCTGCCCAAGTTCAAGAAGTTCTTCGAGTCCCGGCCGGAGTGCATCGCCTTGGCCACCTGCCGCAGAGTACCGAATGGGGGTAAGTTCCGGGGCAGTGTCGCCAGCCAGCTTGAGGTGCTCACCAAGGCCCTTGCCGCCGGCTTCCAGATTCGGGACGTGGAAATCGAGAGCGCACAGACCCTCAAGCCGGACGCCTGGTCGCGTTTCCGGTCTCATGGTTCCGTGATCCTTTCGTTCCACGATTTCAAGGGCACCAGCAAACTCGACGAGACCTTCTACAAGATGCAGGCCATTCCGGCGGACTATTACAAAGTGGCGACCACCGCGACCACCTTGTATGACAACGTCGTAATGATGAAATTCCTGGAGAAGAAGAGCCACACCCATGCGGTGGTGGGCCTGTGCATGGGGGAGCAGGGGATTATCAGCCGGGTGCTGGGCTTGCGAGCGGGCAGTTTGTTCACCTTCGCGGCCGCCACGGCGGGGGAGGAGAGCGCTCCCGGCCAGATCTCCGTGCGCACCTTACGCGACGCCTATCGCATCGAGAAACTCGACGCAGCCACCAAAGTCTACGGGGTAGTGGGCGATCCGGTCTCGCATTCGCTCTCACCGCAGATGATGAATGCCGCCTTCCGCCGGGAGAACGTGAACGCCATCTACCTGGCGCTGCACGCCAAGTCCCTGGACGATCTGCTCGCCTGCATGCGCGACATCCCGATCCACGGCCTGAGCGTGACCATGCCGTACAAAGAGGCGATGGTCAAGCATCTCGACAACAGCGATGTCCTCACCCAGAAGACCGGCGCCTGCAACACGGTAGTCCGCACCCACGACGGCAAACTGTACGGCTTCAATACGGATGTGGCGGGAATCCTTATCCCCCTGGAGCGCCGTCTCCCGCTGAACGGGGCCAAAGTGCTGGTGATCGGCGCCGGGGGCGCGGCGCGCGCGGCGGTGTTCGGTCTGAAAGACCGCGGGGCCGAGGTCTTCATCATCAATCGGACACCGGCCAGCGGACAGAAGTTAGCCCGAGAGGCCAAGGCGAAGTACCTGAACAAGACGGAGCTGAAGAAGCATACGTTTGACGTCGTCATCAACGCCACCCCGGTCGGCATGGAGGACGTCAATCAAGCTCCCCCGATCGCAGCCAAAGACCTGCGCGCCCGCTACGTCTTCGACCTTGTCTACAATTTGCCCGAGACGCCGATGACCAAAGCGGCGCGCGCCGCCGGGGTTGAGGTCATCCCAGGCAGCGATATGTTCGTCCAGCAAGGCGCCCGCCAGTTTGAGATCTGGACCGGCAAGCCCGCGCCCGTCGCCGAAATGCAAAACGTGGTCTTGGCCTGCCTGGCGGCACGCAACAAGAACGGCACTCGACAGAAGTGAGGCCGACGTCGCGGTATCGCCTGAGGGTGCCCCACATCTGCCCGCCTTTGGCAGATGTGGGTTAGTACTCTCTTCGCGTTCACTCGGCCCTAAGCGCTGTCAACGGTCCCCGCGGCTCGGAGCGACGCTCCGAAGGATGAGAAAAGACCCACATCTGCCAACCCCGGGCAGATGTGGGGCACCCTCGGCGAGTACTGCCTCTGGAGTTTTCGCACACCAAACATTCCCCACCCTTCGCTTCGCGAAAGGGTGGGCCACCGGGTCCCCGTGGGCGGTCACGCGCGAGGTTCTGCCGAAATCACTTGGCTGGAGCCGCCGGTTCCGTAGGCTGGGCAGCTTCCGCGGGCTGGGAAGGGGTCGCGGCTTTCAGCTTAGCCAGAGATTCATCCACGCGCTTCTTGAAGTCACCCTGGTCGTTGTGCGAAAGTCCGCTATACATCGACACAACACTCATCTCGCACGTGGTACCAATGGGCAACAGGCTGACGTGGTTTTTACCCTGGTTGATCGCGCCGGCAACGGACCAATGAATGGAGTGTTTCACATTGTAGTCAGCAGTCATTTTGTCGTCGTCACTCTGCACGTCTTTGTAGTTGTCCGGATTGCCGAGGGCGACTTTGACCGCGCTCCACACCTCGCTGCAAGGAACGGGATAGGTAGACTTGTAAGTCTTGCTGCCGGCACCAAACGCCGGCAGCGCAAGAGCAAGCGATATCAAAGCCACAACCACAAGTTTTGTCTTCACCATGGCATGTCTCCTGGTACGGATGCGTTTCTCGGAATGTTAAAACTGAACAAAGATCCCCATTTTCAATGGCAAGAGAAAGATAGTCGTTCAAAACATTTCGTCAATGCGCAAAGTCACGTGAGCCGGTGACCAGCCTCCACACTCCTCGTAAACTCAGCACTTCTTCACTGGCCTCTACTTGGCGACGATAGCCAAGTCGCTCACAATCCTGATTCGGCGGGTGGCGCACCCTATCGCCCGCCTTTGACGCAGCCGGCAATCAAGTGGCAGACTTCTTCACGCCTTTGGTGGTGACCGTCATCGAAGACTTGGAGGGCCGGATGAAGCTCGCGTTCATGGTTGCCGCAGTTTTGGTATTGCCCTTGATGGTGGCGGCACAAAGCACGACCGTCACCATCGCCCCACCGTCGCATCCGCCAGCCGCGCCGGCAGGCATCACCGCTCCGGAATTCCCGTTTCCGGGTGGCTTCAATCCACTAGCGGGATTCTTGGACCAGTTCTGGAACGATCCGGCGGTCACTGGCGAACTGCGCCTCACCGATGTGCAGCGGAAGCAATTGCAAGATGCGACCTTGACGCAACGCTTGTCGCTCATTGACGGGGGCGCCGATGCGCTAAAAGCGGTGGCCCGATTATCAGCCCTCCTCGAAGCCGATCAACTGGACGATGCGGCCTACAAGCAGCAACTGAACAATCTCGCGACTGCAGCCGGAAAACTCGTTCAGGATTTCGGCGAAATGGCGGTCACTCCGCGCCGCGTTCTTACCCTGGAGCAGTGGCGGAAGTTGCAAAGCTTGCAGCAGGCGAAGCGGGCTGCGATCCGGTCCTCCGCTCCAACCCGCCCGCCGTCAACGTATACGCCACCAGCGCGTACCAGGCCGTAACTTCACAAAGGCAGGGCACTGCCCACCCTTCGCTTCGCGAAAGGGTGGGCCACCCATCGTTTTTATGCACGTTCACCCGCGGTGAGCCTTACGAAATAATTCCCAGCCGCTTGCCGACTACTGTCAGGATCTCCAGCGCCTGCTCCAGCTCTTGCCGCGTATGGGCGGCAGTGACGATGGTGCGGATGCGGGCTTTGCCTTCCGGCACGGTGGGAAAGGCGATGCCGGTGGCCATCAATCCCTGATTAAAAAGCTCGCGGCTGAAGTCCATGGCCAGCCGGCCGTCGCCGACGATAATCGGCGTGATCGGCGTCTCGCTCTTGGGCGTGTTGATGCCACCAATGTTGAAGCCAAGGTTTCCGAGCTCCTGCTTGAAGAAGTTGGTGTTGTCCCAGAGCTTCTGAATGCGTTGCGGCTCGTTCTCCAGCACCTCGAAGGCGGCGATGCAGGTGGCCGCCACTGATGGCGGATGCGAGGTCGAGAACAGGAACGGCCGGCCGCGGTGATAGAGAAACTCGATCAGCTCGCGCGTTCCGCAAACATAACCGCCGAGCGCGCCAATGGCCTTGGAGAGCGTGCCTACCTGGATGTCCACCCGCCCGTGGACTCCGAAATGATCGATCGTTCCTCGACCATTTCTGCCGAGCACGCCGCTGGCGTGGGCGTCGTCGACCATCATGATGGCGCCGTATTTTTCCGCCAGGTCGCAAAGCGCGGGCAGCGGAGCGATGTCGCCGTCCATCGAGAAGACGCCGTCAGTGATCAGCAGCTTGCGCCCGGGCTGGCCGGCAATTTCCTTCAGCATCTCCTCGGCGTGGTCCACATCCTTGTGGCGGAAGACCTTGATGGTCGCCCGCGAGAGGCGCGCGCCGTCGACGATCGAGGCGTGGTTCAGCTCATCCGAAATGATGAAATCTTCCTTGCCCAGCACCGCCGAGACCGTGCCCGCGTTGGCGGTGAATCCCGACTGGAAGACCACGCAGGCTTCCACGTTCTTGAAGCGCGCGATCTTCTCTTCCAACTCCATGTGCACGGACATGGTGCCGGCGATGGTGCGCACCGCGCCCGAGCCCACTCCGTACTTGCGCGTAGCAACGAGAGCGGCGTCGCGCAGCTTGGGGTGGGTGGTCAGGCCCAGGTAGTTGTTGGAAGCCAGGTTGATGACGCGTTTGCCGTCGAAGGTGCAGACCGGCGCCTGCTCGTCCTCGAGCACCCGCAGGCGGAAGTAGGTGCCCTTCTGCTTCAGCTCGTTCAGTTGATCGCCAAGGTAGGAGAGCGGATTGCTGCGAGATGTGGCGGTTGGCATGATCGAACCCCTTCCCGCTAAGGAGAGATGCCAGGCAATGCCAGTGCGCTTAGATCTTACTTTCTTCCCGGCACTCGTGCACGGCCCTTTCGAAAGCGCACCCGCGAACGCAACTCGGCCGTCCTCCGGCACTTCTTGGTGCGAGGGTATGCCTACCCAGGACTTCCGAGTCTGTGTGAGAACCATTCTTTCGCCCCTACGGGGCTCGCTATCTTTCCCACTCACACCCCCATGCTCGCGCATGGGGCTACCGTCTTTCGCCACTTCGTGGCTTATCTCCCGGCTACACCGGACGATTTGTTCCACCGAACTGGCGAATTTGGAGTTCTCACACAGACTCTTCCGTCCTGGGATATTTTCGGATGCGCCTGCGGCGCAATTGAGCCTCGGCGCCGGTCGAAGCTCCCCGCCTGCTAGACTTTAGGTGGTCGCACCCACTTGCATGAACACCGCGGAAGCCATTCGCATCGCGCTGCAATCGCTTTGGGCGAACAAGCTGCGCTCCATCCTGACCCTGATCGGGGTGGTGATTGGCGTGGCGGCGGTGATCGCGGTGGTCACCTTCGTCAATGGGATCAACGGCTACGTGGCCCAGCGCATCTTCCGCCTGGGCGCCGATGTGTTCATCGCCGCCAAAGTCTCTCCGGTGATTACCAGCGCCGACCAGTTGCTGGAAGGCGAGAGGCGCAAAGACCTGACCATGGAAGATTACCAGGCGGTGCTGGAGGGCTGCACCGCTTGCCAGTATGTAGGGGCCGGCACCAACACGCCAAATGGGCACGTGAAGTATACAGAGCAGGACAGCAGCGACACCGGGATCCGGGGCTGGACGGCCTCCTTCGCGCCCATCTATGACCTGGAGTTGACCGGCGGACGCGCGCTGACCGAGGCGGACGTCCGCAATGCGGCGCCGGTAGCAATCATCGGCATGGACATCGTGGATAAGCTGATGCCCGGGGTGGATCCCATCGGCAAAGAGATCCGCGTGGACGGCCGGATGTACCAGGTCATCGGAGTCGGCAAGCGCGAAGGCAAGGTCCTGGGTCAGAGCCGCGACAACTGGGTGGTGATTCCCATCAGTGCATGGTTCCGGCAGTATGGCGAGCATCAGACCCTGCGCATTTGGGGCAAAGGACGCGGGGTGGGCGCCAACCTGGAGAAGGCCATGGACGAGACCCGGGTCATCCTGCGCGCCCGGCGTCACGACCTGCCCGGCCAGCCCGACAGCTTCGTGGTGGAGACCAGCAGCAGTTTCCTCAGCATCTGGAGTTCGATTTCCAGCAGCTTCTTTATTGCCATGATCGCCATCGCTGCCATCTCGCTGATCGTCGGCGGGATCGTGATCATGAACATCATGCTCGTCTCGGTCACCGAGCGCACGCGCGAGATCGGGGTGCGCAAGGCCTTGGGCGCGCGTAGTCAAGACGTGTTGCGGCAATTCCTGATCGAGAGCAGCACCCTGGCACTGGTGGGCGGAGTGGTCGGAGTCCTGCTGGGCATTCTCGTGGCCAAGACCGTCACCCTGGCGATTGGCATGCCATCGGCCATCAAGCTGTGGACGGTGTTTGCCGGACTGGCGATGGCGGCGGGCGTGGGCATCTTTTTTGGAGTCTATCCCGCGCGGCGAGCCGCCAAGCTGGACCCGATCGTAGCCCTACGCCATGAGATGTAGGCCAAGACCCAATCGTGCCGGTCTCTAGACCGGCTGTCGCGGGGGCATTCACGCGTCCGCATTAGTTTGTGGGATCACCTTTGCGGGTGAACCTGCCCAAAAGGAACTCCTGAGCGAGACTGGCAGCGACGCGCTCAGCGGTATTGACCGCGAAACTCGAGAAAACCAACCCAGCGCCGCGGTTTGAAGCTGGATAGTAAAGGTTCGAGATAGCCGACGATGCTAGATCGCCACCTATGCTCGAGTAGTTCGGCTGCCAATTTCCGTTGTCTTTCTTAGCGATAAACGGACTGAACATCGCATGCCGCATTCGAGACCTGGTGGTACCGGTTCCTTGATAGAAGTAGCGAGGGTCCTGGTGTAACAAGGATGGCAGTATCGCGCCACCGAGCATGATGTCGGTTAGGCCATTCGCTGCGCTTGCGCCCAAGCGCTTGCCAAACGCTTCCGAACCCTGTCCGTAATTGGGAGTATCCGCTGCCTGCCACACGCCGGCCATAAAGACGACTCCGGCAGCAGTAACCGGATCCCGCGCCACTTTGAGGGCGAGCTCGAACTTCAGCTTCGTCGTGAGTGCTACAGGATCGGGATCGTAGACTACATAGAAATTGGGGACAATGCCAAAGACGCGCTGCCTCTCCTCGTGCTTGACCTGCTCGATCGCCACCTCCTCCGGGGTATAGGTGACCTCCACTGCCCTGTGCTCAGTCGGGATCCGAAGTTCGGCGTTCAGGATTTTGGCCTGGCTTGGCTCAATGGTGACGGCAGGCGATCTCCACTCTTCGAAACTCTTTGCAGTGATATCGATCCGATACGGAATTCCCGGCTTGATTCGATCGAATTCAAAGAATCCGTTCTCCGCCGTTTTTACCATTCGGCGGTCCTGGGTGCCGGGGTCCTCAAGAACAACCGTGGCGCCGGGAACTGTGTCACCATTTACATCCGTGACGGTGCCCACAATCGTTCCCAATTTGGGTTCCGGCGCATCGATACTCTGTCCTAGCGCCATTATCGAAAGTGCTAAAGCAAAAGCTATTACAGCCGAGAGACGGATAGGAAAGCGTTTCAACATGAGCGAATTTAGGCCCTCTACATGTGAGATTTCAGGAGGTTGTTTCTCCACTCGACCCAAAACCTGAGAAGCTACCGGTTCTGACTGATCCGCTCCGAAGTGTAAAGGCCGACTGGATTTGTACCAGAATGCCTGACTTCGCTTTTGCAGTCGAGAAGCATTAGCCCAAAAAGTGGTTCATGCGCGGCTGACGTTCAACCTGGCGGGCTGCGACGCCGCGATCATCCCATGTTTTTCCAATGACTTACACGCGTTCCTGGTGCGATGTGGCTCTGCACTAGTTCCTACGGATTCGGGCCTAATTTGTGCCTGATCCCAGGCTTCACACCCCGGGCTATCACCTTCCGCCCTTCCCAAGGGCCGGCCACGGATCGATTCAGAACCGCCGCAGAGAATCCGTGTTCCTCGGTGATGCGATTATTCGTTGTTCTCGGGGAACAGCCACTCCTAACGTTTTTTCCACATTTGCACCGTTTTTTGCAAGCTTGCGGCCTGCCCTCGTAGGGGCTAGATTTCTTTTTGCTGCCCCAGAGCCGTTAAGTTCCGGAAGTCCTTACGTATCCAACGATTTTCCCGGAATTGAACGAACTGACTACAATATGTAGTGGTTTGGTATTGACAGCTACAACAGACAGGTGTAGTTTTGGCATCCCAAGCCTCTGTTGCGGACACGCCAGCCGCCGCCAGACTTGCCCAGGAGACCGAAATGGCCGAAGTGACCCCCACCCCGAAGACCGTAACCGCCGCCGCTTCCGAAATCGGCAATGCCGCCTCGCGCCGCCCGGCTGCTAAGGCCCCAGGCCTGAGCTTCCGCCGGTTCTTCACCGAGGCTGGGGTTTCTCCGTACGACACGGTCGAATGGGAGAGTCGCACCGCCCAGATCACGGATGCCGCCGGCAAGATCATCTTCGAGCAGCACGGCGTTGAGGTCCCCAAGGACTGGTCCCTCAGCGCCACCAACATCGTGGCCAGCAAGTATCTGCACGGCCACGTGAACACCCCCGAGCGCGAGACCGGCGTGCGCCAGCTCGTGGGCCGGGTGGCGGAAACCATTCGCGATTGGGGCCTGACGGGCGGCTACTTCCGCAGTTCGGAAGACGCTGCCATCTTCCACGACGAGCTCGTGCACCTGCTGCTGCACCAGTACGCCGCCTTCAATTCGCCGGTCTGGTTCAATGTCGGCTGCGACCGCATCGAGCCTAGCGCCGCCGGCTCCAACTGGCACTTCAATTCGGAGGCTGGCTGGGTCGAGTTCACGCCCACCGGCTACAAGAACCCGCAGTGCTCGGCGTGCTTCATCAACGCGGTGCAGGACTCGCTGGATTCCATCCTGACCCTGGCCAAGACCGAGGGCATGCTCTTCAAGTGGGGGTCGGGCACCGGCACCAACCTCAGCCCGCTGCGCGGCTCGATGGAAACGCTCAGCGGAGGCGGCCAAGCCAGCGGTCCGCTCTCCTTCATGAAGGGCTACGACGCCTTCGCCGGGGTCATCAAGAGCGGCGGCAAGACCCGCCGCGCCGCCAAGATGGTCATCCTGAACATCGACCATCCCGACATCGTGGAGTTCATCGAGTGCAAGGCCCGCGAGGAAGCCAAGGCCTGGACCCTGGTGCAGGCCGGCTACGACGGCAGCTCGCCCGACGCGGAGGCTTACTCCTCCATCTTCTTCCAGAACGCCAACAACTCCGTGCGCGTGACCGACGAGTTCATGCAGGCCGTGGAGAACGACCGCGACTTCTCCACCCACGCGATCAGCGACGGCCACGTGGTCCAGACCCACCGCGCCCGCGAGTTGTTCCGCAAGATTGCCGAATCCACCTGGAAGTGCGGCGACCCAGGCATGCAGTTCGACACCACCGTCAACCGGTGGCACACCTCGAAGAAGACGGCGCGCATCAACGCCAGCAATCCCTGCTCGGAGTACATGTTCCTCGACGACTCCGCCTGCAACCTGGCTTCGCTGAATCTGATGAAGTTCGCCCCCAACGGCCAGTTCAACATTGAAGCCTATCGCCACGCGGTGGACGTGATCGTCACCGCGCAGGAGATCGTGGTCGATTTCAGCGGCTATCCCACCGAGCGCATCGCCGCCAACTCTCACGACTATCGCGCGCTGGGGCTCGGCTACGCCAATTTGGGCGCGCTGCTGATGGCCTCCGGCCTGCCCTACGACTCGCAAGCCGGCCGCGACTACGCCGCCGCGCTCACCGCCATCATGTGCGGCGAAGCCTATCTGCAGTCGGCGCGCATGGCCGAACTCTGCCAGCCGATCGAGCCCATCACTCAGGTTACGAAACAAGCCGCCGCCTTACGTGTGGGACGGGTCGCTGACCCGTCCAATCCCCGCGCTGCCGAGAATGGCGTGGGTGCTTGCCCCGGCTTCTACATCAACCGGGAGCCATTCCTCGACGTCATCCGCATGCATCGCGCCTCGGTCAACCAGATCGGTTCTTCCTGCGCGCCCGCGGCACTTGGTTCCAACCACTCTGGTTCTTCCTCAGCGCCCTCTGCGTCCTCTGCGTCCTCTGCGGTAAACGGGTTTTCGGTTCTAAAGAAGGCAGCAGAAGACTGCTGGGACTCCGCCCTCGCTCATGGCGAACGATTCGGCTACCGCAACGCGCAGGTGACGGTGCTCGCTCCCACCGGCACCATCGGCTTCATGATGGACTGCGACACCACCGGCATCGAGCCCGAGCTGGGGCTGGTGAAGTTCAAGAAGCTGGTGGGCGGCGGCATGATGAAGATCGTCAACAACACGGTGCCCGCGGCGCTGTTCAAGCTCGGTTACAGCTCGGAGCAGGCCAACGCCATTGTCAGCTACATCGACGCCACCGGCACCATTGAGGGCTCGCCCCATCTGAAAGACGAGCACCTGGCGGTGTTTGACTGCTCCTTCAAGCCGGCCAAGGGCACGCGCAGCATCGCCTACATGGGCCACCTGCAGATGATGGCCGCGGTGCAGCCCTTCATCTCCGGCGCCATCTCCAAGACGGTGAACCTGCCGGAGAGCGCCACCGTCGAGGAGATCACCGACGCCTACATCCAGGCCTGGAAGCTCGGCCTGAAGGCGGTGGCCATCTATCGCGACGGCTGCAAGAAGGCCCAGCCGCTGGTGCTCTCCAACGAGGTCAAGGAGAAGACCGAGAAGCTGGCCGCATCCAAGAAGGCGATGGAAAACGGAAGGGAGTCCGACGATCAGGACCTCAACGCGCCGCCGCGCGCGGTGCGTCACCGCCTGCGCGACGAGCGCGCCTCCCTGACCCACAAGCTCAACATCGCCGGGCACGAGGGCTACATCACCGTGGGGCTCTACCCCAATGGCATGCCGGGCGAGATCTTCATCAAGATGGCCAAGGAAGGTTCCACCGTCAGCGGCCTGATGGACAGTTTTGCGCTTGCTATCTCCATGGCCCTGCAGCACGGCGTGCCGCTCAAGCTGCTGTGCGAAAAGTTCGAGCACACCCGCTTCGAGCCCTCCGGCTGGTCGCAGAACCCGGACATCGGCTACGCCAAGTCGATCATGGACTACATCTTCCGCTGGCTGCGCCTGCGCTTCCTCACCGGCCAGCAGCAGAATCTGTTTGAAGGATTGCACCCCGGGTCACCGCTGGCCGAAGGGCCGGAAACCGGTGAAACTGCGGCGGGTTCTTCTGCGTCCTCTGCGACCTCTGCGGTGAAGTCCTCTGCGGTGAAAATGATTCACGCCGGCGACGCCCTCACCGAATTCGTGGACATGGGCGACGCTCCCATCTGCTCCACCTGCGGCGCCATCATGGTGCGCAACGGCTCTTGCTATAAGTGCCTGGAGTGCGGGTCAACTAGCGGGTGTAGTTAGTTGCGAACAGAGAAGACCAGCCAACAATGACGAGCAACGAAAGTAAGCCATACTAAAGAGCAATATGCCTGACAAGGGAACCGCGACGCCAATTGTCAATATTTATTGCGACGAGAGTTGTCATCTCGAGAATGATGGCCAAACTGCCATGGTGCTCGGTGCCGTTTGGTGCCCATTGGAGAAGTCGCGCGAAATTGCCGAGCGGCTACGAGAGATCAAGACAAAACACGGATTAGCCCCAGATTTTGAACTGAAATGGACAAAGATTTCTCCCGCTCAAAAACAACTCTATTTGGACATTCTTGACTATTTTTTTGATGATGATCACCTGCACTTTCGCGCTCTGATTATTCCGGATAAGGGCCGCCTCAAGCACGGCGCATTCGGCCAAACCCATGACGTTTGGTACTACAAAATGTACTTTGACTTATTGAAAGTATTGCTCAGCCCAGAGCACCATTACCGCATTTACTTGGACATAAAGGACACATGGGGAGCGGGAAAAATTTCCCATTTGCGGGATGTGTTGTCGAACAATATGTACGATTTCCAACGCCGAATCATCGAGCGAATTCAGCTGGTTAGATCCCACGAAGTTGAGCAAGTCCAGCTTGCAGATCTCCTTATCGGAGCAGTCAGTTACGTGAATCGTGATCTGCACACGAGTTCTGCCAAACTCGCCTTCGTACAACGCATGCGTGAACGCTCTGGATACTCGCTTTCTCGGACGACGCTTTTGAGAGAAGAGAAGGTGAACGTATTTCGCTGGCATGCGCAGGAGGTTCAGGCATAATGCCGTCGCCTTCTTGGCTGCCCGGTCTTATTGTTGTTAACGGCATTTGGGAGCAGGTCCTGACACGTCTGCACGAGGTGTTTCAGCGTGACTTTGTTGCAGGAAAACCCATGTGTGGAGACTTGCTGGTGGGATGGGACGCCAACATACTAGGCCAGGACAATTTGTGCGAGGGGTTTTGGCACCTGATCAGCCAAACGGACAGAAAAAACGGCAGTCGGCTCTTTGATCCTAGACGAGCCGAACGTATTGCATGGGCTGCACCGATGATCAAGCACTTAACTGATCCGTGCATAAAGTGCTGGGATTACCTGGAGGCCCGAAAACGAATTCGGATTTACATCTGGCTAGAAGATCTGGATTATGTGGTCATTCTTGAAAAGCAGAAGCATGTTGCTCGGCTGGTGACAGCTTTCTATGTTGACGGGAACTCAAAACGTGAAGATCTGGCGCGTAAGTACAAAAATCGCGCGTAAAGCAAACGCCGCCCACCTGCGGACGGCGTAAGATCTCCTTCTACACATGGTAGATGAGTCATTTAGTAAGATGCACCAGCGACAGCGGGGACGCAAGGACATTTGCATTTATTTTGACTCGGCGGTTCCCTTTCTGGTATATAGCGGCCCACAAAATTGACCAAAAAACAACAATCTTGCCGTTTTTTTTAGGTGAGTAGTCGGCTGCCCTGCCCTTTCGCCCGCCCTTCGGCGAAGGGTGGGGCTGCTTTCCGTTCGCGTTCCGGCTGCAAGCCCCGAGGCGGGTGCCCCAGGTTCGCGCCGCGGGGTTCGGCGCTAACCTGGGTTCAAGAATGTTCGGATTCCCGACAGGCCCGCGCTACGAAGTTCGCGATCCCTTGCCGTCCACTCCGATTCAATCTCCACCACGCCCTGTTCTCGCAACGCGTAATGCCGAAAGCTGCTCCACTTCCAGTCTTCCGGCCTTTCCGTCAGTCCGCGCTTTACCGGATTCCGATGCAGCTACCGCAACTTCACCATGAATTCCCGGTAATCCCTCACGTTGCGGTCGTAGTAACGCTTTTGCCAGAAGGGGTCCGGAAGCTCCCCATGCGGTCTCTCATTCCGCACCTGTTTCGCGAACGACAATTTCAGGAAGTGGATCGCGTCTGCCAAGCTGCCATGATCGGGCTCACTCACGAGCAGGTGAACATGTTCCGGCATTACCACGTATCCGTACACGCGCATTTCGAATCGAGTGCGCATAGTCTCCAGCGATACCAGAAAAAGGTCGCAGGTCGCAGGAGCAAACCTGGGCTGCCGGCAGTAACAACTGAAGGTGACGAAGTGGGACTGACCGGTGTGTTGAAAGCGTACTAGCCTGCACTATTCGTGAAGGTGCCGCGAGCGGTAGTCGGCGCCGCGATTTTGCGGCGAAGATGCGCGTTGCTGCGTGATGTTCGTTGGATCACCGGGGACGACGAGCTTGGGTGTGTGCGAAATGGGTATGGCGTGGCTTTTCGAGCAAAGCTTTCCCTCGTACGCCATTTTGCGCAACATTTGAAACTTATGTTTCGGGGCGTTGCGAGGCCGCGTTATCCGGGCGAGGCGCCCAGTGCCAGCGCCACTTGCCGGAAGGTGGGCAGGAACGGGAACGACGCGGGCAGGTGTACGACCACGCGGCGAACCGAAACCAGCACCCGGGCACCCAGTTTCAGCAACCGTTCCCGGAGGGTCCAGACCTGAGCTCGCGCACAGCTGGTGTGCGCGGCTTGCAGCCGTAGTTCCTGCATCAGGACGTAGGCGGCAGCGGTGAGCAGCACGCGGAGCTGGTTCGCCCAGAAGTCGCTGCAACTGGTGCGGTCGATCTGGAGATCGTGCAGTTCTTTTATTCGATTCTCTATTTCGCCACGCTGGCAGTACACCTTTTCATAGAGCCATTGCGGACTCTGCTTCATGTTGGTGATGACAAAGCGCGGATTATCTTTCGGCTTCTTACCCTCGGCACGCACCACCTCGGCCTTGATGATGATGCGACGTTGTTGCGGCCACGTTTGGGCCGCATAGTTGGCTTCGCCGTAAATGTGTTCGGTCTTTCCGCTCTGCCGCGAGAGCCGGCGGGCCTGCCGCATGGCTGGTTTGGCCTTGCGCTTCAACACCGCGTTTTTGGCCATCGCAATGACGTACTCAAGGTTGGGCTCTGCATCCAGGAAGTCGAGCAGATCGGGATGCGCGAAACCGCCGTCGAGGCGCACGCGGATCCGCGCACCCGGAAAGCAATAGTGGATCATATTCAGCAGGCGACGCAAAATTCCCATCGCTCCTACCACGGCGGTCACGTTGCCGGGACGCAGCACCGCCGCGCATAGGTACTGTTCGGCTTCGTCGTTGAAGCTCACAAATCCCATCACCGGCAGGTAGCACCAGCTGTCATAGTGTCCGTTGAAGAACGATAGCTGCTGGGCGCCGTGGGTGGGGTCGTCGGTTGGATCCAGGTCGATGGTGACGCGGCGGGCGCGTCCGCGCAACCGCTGGGCATGGCGCCCGATCACGCTATCGGCCAGTGCTTCACCCAAACGGTAGAGTTCCCTTGGGCGAATGGCGTTTTCAAAGCGCGACAGGGTTGGCTGCGAAGCCAGATCGCGGCCCGCCACCGGATCGCGGTCGAGCAACATCTTGTGAATGGGGTCGGCAGACAGGCGGGCCGAGTCGTTGGCATCCGGATAGCCGCAGGCAATCGAGAACACGCGCTGTGCCAACAACTCGCGCAAAGAATGATCGACCTTGCCGGCTTGCCGCTTATCGCGCAGACATTCGGCCAAACTCCGGATCAATCCGTAGCGGCGGTCAGCCGCCTTCAGCAGGATGGCTCCGCCATCGGAACTGCCTTGCCGTTGATCGAACTGCAACGCGGCGGGCTTGGCAAAACTCTCAGCGAACAACAAACACTGTGTCGTGCTATCGTCGAACACGCAGAAGCCTTTCCTGTTACCACAAACACTGTCTCAGCAACATGTTTGTAGCAGAAGAGGCTTCTCGCGTCTTCAACTTCGCGAATTATCCGGGCTAGTCCACTTGGCATGCCGCAGAAGTTAGCGCACAGCGGAGGAAAGGGGAAGTAACTCCCAGGTTAGCGCCGAACCCCGCGGCGCGAACCTGGGGCACCCAGCCGCCGGCATCATTGCCGCTACCGATGGTGATTATTTGCGCTTACTGCAGGCATCACGGGCGAGCTGTCGCACTATGTCTTCGTCTATGCCGTCACTAAGCTGACTTATCGACCAGATCAAATCGCCCGATTTCAGTTTGAGGGTGGCACTGGGGCCTGTCCCATTCGTCGAGAAGTTGGCTCCGGGAATATCGTCGTAGGTTTTTGGTCGAGTACCTTCGCGCACATCGAGAACGGCATCGGCGTCTGCCGCTTTGGTGCTGAGCGCGAAGCAGGTTTTGCCTTTTGCCAACATCTTTCTGACCGTGTCGGCGTCCTGACTGTTGCCTGCGACAAAGATCGTCTTTACCTGATGAATCCGGGTGTCCACATCGCCCGCGAGCGCGGGCAGCACAGCGAGCAGCACCAAGATCAGTAGTCGGCGCACAAGAATTTGCAGCATCTATGGATGGTAGCCGCCGCCGAGCTCATTCGCAACCGTTAAGCGACCCACGACGCCTAATCTGGGGGCGTCCGCTGAAGCGGACGCGGGAAGCGCACAAGCTGACAGCGCTTTCCAGGTTTTCCTCCTTGAATCCACACCGCGAGACGGCGTACAACCACTCCACCCCCGGAACGCGCGATTTCCGCGCGTTCTGGGAACCCCTTTGGACGGTCATGCCGAAGCCATCCCATCACCTCATTACCAGCGGTTCGCTCGCGCAACTGGAAACGCGCTTGTTTTCCTCCATCCGCGATGCCAAACGGGACGATCCTTTTCGCCCGTTGGTTGTGCTATGCGGCTCGCGTTTCCTGGGCCACTATCTTGCGCGGCAGCTCGCGCGTGCCGGATCGCCACACGCGGCGATCCAATTCCTGACGCTGAATGATCTTGCGCGGCAACTGGCCGGGGAATCGGGGCAATGTGGGTCTGGAGCAATCTCGACCGGATCCGGGGGCTCGTTGGGAGTCCAAGCCCTGCCGGCCGGAGCCAAGGAGTTGGTCACGCGGGGCCTGCTCGCCGCGATGCGTAAGGGATACTTCTCGAAGGTGCAGGACCAGCCGCATCTGCCGGAGGTGCTGGCCGCAACCTTTACCGACGTCGAGGACAGCGGAGCCGATCTGGCCAAGCCGGCGTGGCCGGTGAAGCTCAGCCACGAGTCCAAGCGCAAAGTCGCCGAGGTTGCCAGCCTGTATACGCAGTATCGCAAGCATGTTGCCGAAGCCAAGCTGATGTCCGAGGCGGATCTGCTGGCGCGCGCGGCCACGCATGCCGGGGAGTTTGTCGCGCGCTTGGGCGCTGATTTTCTGTCCGTCTATGGCTTTTACGAACTGACCAACGCGCAATGTGAACTATGGTTGGCGCTGGCGCGGCATGTCAGCGTCTCGGCGTACCTGTTCGTGGAGGAGGACAGGCGCTTCAAGACGGCGCACCGGCTGCGCGACCGCCTGATCCGCGAAATATCTCCCGCAGTGGAAAACTACGATCGCGAAGCGCCTTCGACGGACCTGATCGCGGCGCGATCCTGGGTGTTCACGCCGCGTTCGGAGGCTCGCGAGCCGGACGGCAGCCTCGCCGTGCTGTCGTGCCCGAACGAGGGTCAGCGAAGCCCGCGAGATTGCACGCGAATGCATCCGCTTGAAACGCGATCAGGGGATCGAGTTCACCGAGATGACCGTGCTGGCGCGCGATGGCGCGGCATATTTGCCGCTGCTGGCGGAGGTCTTCGGCAACATCGGCGTCCCGTTCTATTTGCGCGAGGGTTTGCCGCTGGCGCGCACGGCCATAGGCAAGAGCACTCTCGCGCTGCTCCGATTGGCTTGCACCGACTGGCGACGGGTCGAGGTGATGGAGTGGCTCACGCTCGGAGCACTCGCCATGGAAGCCCCGATCACGCTGTGGGACCGCATCAGCATGGAAGCCGGAATTGTCGCCGGCACAGAGCAGTGGCGCGACAAACTGGAAGCCTGGGCGCGTCACCAGGAATCGCGGGGTACGAGGGTGCCCCACATCTGCCCGGTTTTGGCAGATGTGGGTGAAGACACGGCGCGAAGACGCAGGCGCGGCTCCTCCGACGAACTCGAAACTCCTTCTTGCGAAGCAGGCGAGAGAGCTTGCCAACTTCATCAGCAAACGCATTGAGCAGGCCGCGGCGTGGCAGAAGCTGCACTCCTGGAGCGAACTCGCCGAGGCGGTGATCCACGCGTTGATCGAGTTGCATGCCCCGAGTGCGGTCCGCGACCAAGTGGAAGCGGCGCTGCGCAGCCTCGGCCCATTGGACCGCGTGGCCGCGGCCAGCCTGAGCGAATTTGTCCGCAGGGCCGAGGCGGGGCTGAGCTCGACCAGCGAAACGGTTGGTCAAATGGAAGCGACCGGGGTGCATCTTGTGTCGCTCAGCGCGGTGCGTCATGCGCGCTTCCGGGTGGTATTCGTGCCCGGCATGACGGAGCGCAGCTTTCCGCTGGTCGGCCGCGACGATCCGATTCTGCTTGACGCGGAGCGCGCCGCCATCTCTCCCGCCTTGCCGCTGAAGCGGTCGCGTCCGGATGAAGAACGGCTGCTGTTTTTGCTGGCCTGCGAAGCGGCGCGCGAAAAGCTGATCCTCTCGCTGCCGCGCAAGGAAGCATCCTCCGGCGCGGAGAAGATCCCGTCCTACTACGTGCTGCGGCTGCTGAGCGCGTTCGGAGCCGCCGGCTATGCCGATCTGGCAAGGCCCTCTGGACGTGTTAGGGTCATTTCCAACTCGCGACTGCTCTCCCTCGAAACCCGCGATTGCATTGACGAGCGTGAGTTCGACCTGGGCCGCATCCGTGCGCTGCTGAAGACGAATGAATCCGTGCGCGCCCGCTATCTGGAGCGGCGTTCGCCGAACCTCGCCCGCGCGGTCTTTGCCGAGCACCGCACCTGGGACACGGACGTCTTCACCGAGTTCGAAGGCGTGCTTCCGCCCGCGCGCCGCGAAGCGCTGGCCCACAGGGTCGGCGCGGACACCTATTCGCCCAGCGCGCTGGAACAATATGCGCGGTGTCCGTACCACTATTTCCTGCAATACGTGCTGCGGCTGAAAGAGGACGAGCTGGAAGACACCGGCGCGATCGAGGCCATCGGCGCCCAGGACAAGGGCGAGCTGATGCACGCCATCTTGCGCGACTTTTATTCGGCTGTGGAGCAGGAGGGCAAAGTTCCGCTGGTGAGCGCGGATCTCGAGTACTACCGCAAGACCTTGCGGGAAATCTGCGAGCGGCACATGGAGGCGGCGGAGCGGCAGGGCATCACCGGCTACCGTGTCACCTGGGAGTTGAATCGCAAGTTCATCGCGCAGGACCTCGATCGCTATCTGCTCAACGAGATTCGCAACGGGGCCGACTGGCGGGCCGAGAAACTGGAAGCGTCGTTCGGCTTTGATGGAGAGCCATCTTTGTTACTGGAGGTGGGCGGCAGAACGGTCGGCATTCGCGGGCGCATCGATCGTCTGGATCTCAACGGCGCGCGCGACGCCCTGCGCGTGGTGGACTACAAGTCAGGCAAGTGCTACGGAAAACCAGAGGCCGATCTCGGCAAGGGGCCGCGCGCTGCAACTGCCGCTCTACTTGCTGGCGGCGCAGCAGATGCTTCCTGCAGGCAGAGCTAGAGAACTCACACGCCGAATACCGTTACATCACGCGGCGCGGCGGATGGAAGACCGTGTCCCTGGATGGAGCCGTGCTGGCAGAAAAGCGCGACCTGCTGAACCAGGTGATCGGGACCATCGTGAACGGCTGCGCGAACGGCGTGTTTCCGCGCTGTCCTGATACGGGAGGGCCGACGGATTGCGCCAAGTGCGGCTTCGAAGAGATCGGGAATCCTAGGCACAAGGCGATCTGGGAGAAGAAGAGAACAGATCCTCGTGTGGCGGAATACCTTCAGCTTCGAGGGGGCTGTGTGGGACGGGTCTTCGACCCGTCCCAGAAATGGGGCGGGTCCCAGACCCGCCCCACACAACCGCCGGTTGCCGAAGAGGAGGCGGCGGAATAAATGGCGAGCACGCAGAACGTTCTCTTCGACGCCCGCGCGCGTGAGCTTGCCGCCACCGACCTCGATCATTCCTATTGCGTGGAAGCGGCCGCGGGCACCGGCAAAACGACTCTGCTGGTCGCGCGCTTGCTGGAGATCATCACCCGCGGCAAGGCGGAACTCAAGGATGTGGTCGCGATCACCTTCACCCGCAAAGCGGCGGCGGAGTTAAAGGTGCGTCTGCGCGAGGAGCTGGAAAAGCGCCGCCAGACCGCGGCGGAGCCGGAGTCGGCGCTGATGGCTCGGGCGCTGGAGCAACTGGATCGGGCGAGCATCTCCACCATTCATTCCTTTGCCGCATCCCTGCTGCGGCAGCGGCCGGTCGAAGCGGGCGTGGACCCCGGTTTCGAAGAGCTCGATGAAATGGGCAGCGAACTGCTCTTCGAAGAGGTGTGGCAGAGCTGGAAGGAGCGGCAAATGTTGCTGGCTCCGCCCATCCTTTCGCGATTGCTGGCGCTGGAAATCGGCTTGGATACAACCATTCGCGACGCCGCAGCGGCGCTCTTCCGCAATCGCGACCTGCTGCGTCCGATCACCCCATTACCGAATCCGGTCAACGAACTTTGGGGGGAAATTGAGAGCAAGATCAAGCAGCTGATCGCGCTGCGCGTCTTCTGCTCGGACGGGGATCGCGGGGGACAGCAGATCGACCGTCTTTCCGCCTTGCTGCACCAAACCACGAACGATGAACTCGACCGCGAGCGCGCCCTCCGGTTCGATCTCGAGGTGAAGAAGAACTATGGCGCCAACGCGAACTGGAAGAACGCGGAGGCCAACCAACGGCAGAAGAAGCTCTGTGCCGAATTTCGTGAATTGCAGGAAGGCGCGCGCGCACGGCTCGGGCCGAGCCTTGTCTCGGGGGCGATGGCGTGGCTGCAGTCCTTCCTCGACCAGATTGAATCAACCAAACATGTGCGCGGGCAACTGGATTTCGAGGATTTGCTGCTGAAGGCGCGCGACTTGGTTCGGGATCATCTCGAAGTGCGCGAGTACTTTCAGAGGCAGATCAAGTTCCTGCTGGTGGACGAGTTTCAGGACACCGACCCGCTACAGATGGAGCTTGTGTTTTATCTCGCCGAACAACGGCCTGAGGCGCGCGCAGGTAGCGCCGGCGTCCCGCCGGCTGGCCCAGATTGCAAAGCGAATCCCTGGGACCAGGTGAAGGTTGCGCCAGGCAAGCTGATGCTGGTCGGCGATCCCAAGCAGTCCATCTATAAATTCCGCCGCGCCGACATTCAGATCTACGATCGGGCTAAACGTAGCGCCAGCGCGGACGGAGAAGTGGCGATCCTGCAACAGAATTTCCGCAGCGCTCCGGCGGTCTTGTCGGCCGTGAACAAACTATTCGCAAAGCAGATGATCGCCGGTGAGTATCAGGCCGCGTATGTCGATCTGCTCGCACCCCAGCAAGCGCAACAACGGCGCTTGCCGGGGGCCCCGCTGTTGGACGCGGGCTGTCCGGACGCCGCCCCCGGGGTAGCGCTGTTGTTTCCGCCCAAGGAGTACGAGCCGGGCAGCATGTCGGCGTACCGCGAGGCGGAGGCGGAATTGATCGCGCGCTTCATCGTGGGCGTGTGCTCATCCAAGACCCACATCTGCCAAAACCGGGCAGATCTCCACCCCAGCAAGCGCAAAGCCGCGCTTGCCGGGGGCCCCGGTGTGGGGCACCCTCCAAACAGTGAGGGAGAAATGCTGGTGGTCGACAAGGCCACGGGCGCCGCGCGCCGGCCCCAGCCGCGCGACATTGCCGTGCTGTTCCCCGTCACCACCGGGCTGGAATTCTACGAAGATGCGCTACAGGCGGCGCAGGTGCCCTTTCAGCTCGATGCCGGCAAGCAGTTCTATGCGCGGCGCGAAATCCGGGCGCTGATCGCGGTGCTGAAGGCGGTGGACAATCCCGAGGACGCCATCTCGGTGGTGGCGGCGTTGCGTTCGCCCTTGCTCGGAATGTCGGATGACGACCTTTTCCTGCACCGCGAGAGCGGCGGGAGTTTTCACCCATTGAGATCCGTGTGGGACGGGTCTTCGACCCGTCCCAGCAATGGGGCGGGTCAGAGACCCGCCCCACACGACACCGGAAGGTCCGGCTGGCATAGGGTGCATCAGGCGCTACAGCAATTACGCGAGTGGCACGAGCTGCGGCCGGAGCTATCGATTTGCGCGCTGATCGAGCGGGTGCTCCACGACACGGCGGCGCTTCAGTTCTTTGCCCTGCTGAAACATGGCGAGCAGGCGGTGGCGAACCTGCTGCGCATCTCCGATCTGGCCAGGGATTTCGAGGGAAAGCCGGGGGCCTCGCTGCGTTCGTTCGTCTCCTGGCTCGCCCGGCGGGAAGACGCGGAACTGGCCGAGGCGGAAACGGCGATGCGCGACGAGGAAGAAAACGCCGTGCAGATGCTGACCATCCATGCGGCCAAGGGGCTGGAGTTCCCGATTGTGATCCTGGCCAACCTGGCCAGCAGCGAGCGCAAGCGGCAGAAGCATTACATCAATCACAGCCGTGGCGAGATCGCGTTGGATATTGGCGGCATGACCAGCGCGAACTTCGAGTCGATGGCGGAAGAGGACAGGCAACGGTCGGAGGCGGAGGATGTGCGCCTGCTCTACGTCGGGTTTACGCGCGCCAGGGATTGCATCGTGATTCCCCGGCTCGCGCCGGAAAAGACGGCGGACGCGCGCTTCTTGGGATTCTTCTCCGAGTGGGCCGACAGTCTCGGTGAGCGTCCCGAGAAAACTGTGCGAACCGAGGACGCGCTGCTGATTCCGGCGGAAGATCTGCCCGATATCGCCGAGTGCGATCGAGCGGCGCGGATGGATCTTGCGACTCCGGTCGAAGAGGATCGGGTGGCCGACATCTTGCGCGAACGGGACGAATGGGCAGAGCAGTTGAGGGCGCTTGGGGTCGGACGTCAGACCCACATCTGCCAAAACCGGGCAGATGTGGGGCACCCTCCAAATGTGGACCCGGCCAGAACTTCCGAATACCGGCAGAAGCAGGTCCATGCGATCGCCATGGGGACAGCTTTTCACCGGGTGATGGCGGCTATCGACTTTCGCAGCCCACAGCATGCCGGCACGGTTGTGGAGCGGATCGCCGGGGAGGAGGGCGTCGAGGCGGCGACGCTGGCGGAGTGGGTGGCGAAGACGTTGGACTGCGGCATCCTTCAGCGCGCCGCCGCCGCACGACGCAGGTGGCGCGAGCTGCCGTTTTGCGCCCTGCGAGAGGGCCAAGCGGTCGAGGGATCCATCGATCTGCTGTTCGAAGAGGAGGACGGTCTTGTGCTCGTCGATTACAAGACGGACTCGGTGACTGCGGCCAACGTAGGCGAGGCCGCCGAATTGCATCGGCCGCAGTTGCAATCCTATGCGCGCGCGCTCGAAGCGATTGGCGGGCGCCGCCCGAAGGAAATCGTGGTTCTGTTTGTCCGGATCGCAGTGGCGGTGGTCTGTGATCCACCCAAAGGGTCTGATCGGACGCCCCAAAGGGGGCTTCCAGCGCGGCGCTCCGGGACGTAGGCTAGGTTCCGGCTTCGAAAATATGTACTAGCAAGTAACCATCATGGTGACTGAAGCTCCCAAATTCTTGAGCTAGAAGCACTATGGTCGGCAGTTTCGATTGTGGGTTAGTGTATATGTAGTAACCCATAGGGCTGCGATTATGCCTGAAAAATCCGAGGTTTTCCACAAGAAATACGATTCCTCGGCAGGCACGCGGCATCAGAAATATGGGCAGTACGTGTCGAGTGGCGAATCTGGGGAGATGTCGGTGTTCGGAGATGTCGGTGTTCAAAGTCATAGCTTCATCTGCAAGTTCCAGCCGCTTGCTGTTGAGTCCGATCAGCGAGCAGAAAGTCTGGCTCCGTTACAGCTTCGCGATGCTCCTCGCCGGGATTGCGATCCTGATTAGTATGCTGCTTCCCGATCCATACAACCAAACCTATTTCGTCTTCGTGGGCGTCGTTGCGATTGCCACGTGGTTTGGCGGGATCGGTCCGGGCTTGGTGGCGACCGTGTTCAGCATCGGGATCTGCATGGGTTTTTTGATCAATAATCCGGCCCCGGGTCCGGGAATGGCGCGATACCTGGTGTTCGTCGCCATGTCCCTGCTGATTTTCGGCCTGACCGCCGCCCTGCAACGGGCAGTGAAGGCGCTGCAAACGGCGAATCTGCGCTTCGGGGGCGTGGTGCAGATGTCCGAAGACGCCATTATTGCCGCCGACGAGAACTCCACCATCACCATGTTCAATCCCGGCGCGGAGAAGATCTTCGGATGCGATGCCAAAGAGGCGCTTGGAAAGCCCGTCAGTATCCTGCTGCCGGAGCGCTTCCGCGCCATGCACGACGCCCACATGCGCGCCTTCCTGGATTCGCCCGACGTGCTGCGCCCGATGAATGCCCGCGGACCGATCTACGGGGTGCGCACCAGCGGCGAGGAGTTTCCGGCGGAAGCTTCGATTTCCAAGTTTCAAGTGGCCGGCCAGAGAATCCTGACGGTGCGCCTGCGCGACGTGACGGAACGCGCAGCGGCCGAGCGCGGCCTGCGACAATTGGCGGCCATCGTCGAATCCTCCGACGACGCGATTATCGGCGCCCAAATCGATGGCGTGATCACCACCTGGAATCACGGCGCCGAGCGGATGTACGGCTACACCGCAGCCGAGATGATTGGCAAGAGTGTCCTCCAACTGGTGCCGCCCGAGCGCGCGGAGGAAGTGAGCAACTATCTTGCCAACGCCAAGGCAGGTGAGAGCAGCCGGGTGGAAACGACCCGGCTGACCAAGGATCGCCGCCACATCGAGGTCGCGCTCACCGTGTCTCCCATCCGCGACCGGCACGGTATAACCGTGGGCGTTTCGACCGTGGCGCGAGACATTACCGAGCGCAAGCGATTGGAAGAGCAACTGCGTCAGTCGCAAAAGATGGAGGCCATCGGGCGGCTCGCCGGGGGCGTGGCTCACGACTTTAACAACATGCTGAGCGTGATCGTGGGCTATACCTACCTGATTCAATCCAGCGCGCCCAAGGGCGATCCGGTCCGCGGGGCGGCCGACCAGGTGATGAATGCCGCGGAACGAGCCAGCTCTCTGACCCGCCAGTTGCTGGCCTTCAGTCGCAAGCAGGTGGTGCAACCCGAGGTGGTGGATCTGAACTCGGTGCTCAAGGGCATGGAGAAGATGCTGCCGCGCCTGATCGGCGAGGACGTCGAGCTGAGAACCGTAGAAGGCACCGACCTGCGTCAGATCAAGGTGGATCCCGGGCAGATGGAACAGGTCATCATGAACCTGGTGGTGAATGCCCGCGACGCCATGCCGGAGGGTGGCAAGCTAACCGTCGAGACCACCAACGTGGAGTTCGATGAGCATGAGGGCCGCAACCACGGCGTCATCGCCGGCAGTTACGTGATGCTGGCGATCACCGACACCGGTGAGGGCATCGACCCGGAGACTAAAACCCGCATCTTCGAGCCGTTCTTCACCACCAAAGAGCCGGGGAAGGGAACGGGACTCGGTTTGGCCACGGTGTACTCCATCGTGCAGCAAAGCGGCGGCCGCATCTGGGTGTACAGCGAGAAAGGGCACGGCACGACCTTCAAGATCTACCTGCCGGTGACGGAAGAAACGCCCGCCAAGCCGCGCCTGGCGACCGAGCCCGAGTTCTCGGTGTGCGGTACGGAAACTATCCTGCTGGTGGAAGACGAAGAGCACCTGCGGGTGTTGCTGGCCGACGTGCTCGAAGAAAAGGGATACAAAGTGCTCTCGGCGGCCAATGGGCCCGAGGCCATGCGAATGGTCGAACAGAACGGTGCTGTTGACGTGCTGCTGACCGACGTCATCATGCCCCAGATGCGCGGCCAGCAACTGGCGCAGTGGCTGACCGCGCGTCATCCCGAGACCGTGGTCGTCTTCATGTCGGGCTACACGGACAACGCCCTGATCCATGCCGGGGCGCTGGAGGGCACGGCCATGCTGCTGCAAAAGCCGTTCACCCCCGATTTTGTCCTGCGGAAATTGCGCCAGGTGCTGGACACCAGCTCGCGCCGCGCTCTGCACCGCAAGGTGGGGTAGCGTTCTTTGCTCCCAACCTTAGAGCAAAAAAGAGTGAGTACATACCGTCTTTGAAAGGGCGCGGCTTCAGCCGCGCCGAGGCCAGCGACTAACGACCAAGGACCTCCTTCTGGGAACCTTCCGCCCGCCCCCGGCGTCTAAGACAAGATAGAAGTCTGAGAGCGAGAAGGGGAGCAGCTTGCCTAAGCGGTTGTCCACACTGGGTCAGACTTATAATGTGGAGGTGCCATGGCCATGAGCATGGCAGGGGTAACCACCTTGGGCGACCTCGCAAGCGCGATCGGCATGCGGGCCGAGGAAGCGGCGGTCCTAGCGGAACTGAAAGCCGGCTCGGAAGAAGCTTACGCTTGGCTCATCGCGCAATATCACCAGCCGATCTACAGCCTGATTTACCGCCTCCTGAACGATCCCGCCGACGCTGCCGATGTAACCCAGGAGGTGTTCCTCAAGGTATTTCGCGGGATGAAGCGCTTCCACGGCGACTCCAGTCTGAAGACCTGGATCTACCGCATCACCCTGCGCGAGGCGAGCAATCACCGGCGCTGGTGGTTCCGTCACAAGGCGCGCGAGACCTCGATGGAACCGATGGATGCCGGGAATCAGTCCGGCGCTCCCGCCCTGACCGACGTGCTGGTTGACGACAGCAGCTCTCCTTTCGACAACCTGGCGCGTAGCGAGTTGCATGCCCGGGTCGAACAGGAGCTGCGGCATGTGCCGGAGCCGTACCGCTCCACCGTGATCCTGCGCGATCTGGAGGAGCTTTCCTACGAGGAAATCGCCGAGGTGATGGAGACCTCGCTGGGCACGGTGAAATCGCGCCTGATGCGCGGCCGGGTGGCCCTGCGCAAGCGACTGCAGAAATTCATCGATCAGGCCGGCCCGGAACTGGGAATCGGTTCGGCCAGCGGAACCCGCCGCGCGCTCGCTTGCGGCCCTGAAGTTGAGGTCACCCCGTGAAGTACAGAGAGACGACGGGCAGCGAGACGAAACGGCAGCTTTCGCCCTACCTGGACGGCGCTGTCTCCGGCGGGCAGATGCGCAACATCCAGGAGCACTTGGCCGCGTGCTTCCAGTGCAGCACTTATTATCTCCATCTGCGCCAGACCCAGACCCTGGTATCCGGCCTTGGCAAGGTCCAGGCGCCGCCCGAGCTGGCGATGCGTTTGCGACTGGCGATTTCGCGCGAAGCCGCCCGGCCGTCCCGCTGGGAGAGCCTCCGGTTGAGTATCGACTATGCGGTGCATGCCTTCATGGTGCCCGCCACTGCCGGGGTGTTCAGCGCGGTACTGTTTTTCGGCCTGCTGATCGGCTTCTTTGCCCTGCCGGGCAACGTGCAGGCTTCCAATGACGTGCCTACCATGCTCTACACGCCGCCTCGGCTCCAGTCCTCGCCCTTCGAGGTTGAAGTGGGCGGAGCCGGCAAGATCGTAGTGGAAGCCTGGATTGACGCCAACGGCCGGGTGGAGGACTACCGCATTCTCTCCGCGCCCGAAGATGTCAACGAGCTCCTGCCCGCGCTGAACAATGCGCTGATCTTTACCCGGTTCCAGCCGGCCACCTCGTTTGGCCAGCCCACCTCCAGCCGCGCCATCCTGTCCTTTGAGAAGGTCAACGTCAAAGGATAGAGCTACCGAGTACACCGTACTCAGATCTCATCAATGGGAGTTTTTGTGAGCGTGGTTCTGGTCCGTGCTGGGGTGAATCAAACAGCAGAGCTCCGGCATCTCTACTCAGTTCGGCCATGAACAAAGTTTTTGCCAACGCGGAGGCCGCCATCTTCGATGTGGAGGACGGCGCGACCATCCTGGTGGGCGGCTTCGGCCTGTGTGGCATCCCGGAAAACCTGATCGCCGCCGTGGCGCGTAAAGGCATTTGCGAGCTGACTACGGTCAGCAACAACGCCGGAGTGGACGACTTTGGGCTGGGCGTGTGGCTGCGCAACCGGCAGGTGAAAAAGCACGTCGGCACCTACGTCGGCGAGAACCGGCTGTTTGAAGAACTGGTGCTGACCGGACAGCTTGAACTCGAACTGGTACCGCAGGGCACCTTTGCCGAACGCATCCGCGCCGGCGGCGCCGGCATCCCGGCATTCTTTACTCCAACCGGATACGGCACCATCGTTGCCGAGGGCAAGGAGACGCGCGAATTCGATGGCCGCCCCTACGTGATGGAGCGCTGGATCAAGGGCGACTTTGCTTTCGTCAGGGCCTGGAAGGGCGACAAGTGGGGGAACCTCGTCTTCCGCAAGACCGCGCGCAACTTCAATCCCATGATGGCGACGGCGGCGAAGGTCTGCATCGCGGAGGTCGAGCACCTGGTCGAGGTGGGCGAGTTGGATCCCGATCAAATCCACCTGCCCAGCATCTATGTGAAGCGCATTTTCCAGGGTGAGAAATACGAGCGACGCATCGAGCGGCGCATGGTGCGCAAGGAAGCTTGAGCCGCTGATTCACGCTGATGACGCTGATCCGGATAAAGAGAAAGAGAATAATCAGCGTTGATCAGCGCAAATCAGCGGCAAAGAGATCCAAGAATGGGCAGCTTCTCCAAAACCGGCAAGCTGGTGATCGATCCCGTCAAGCGGGAGCGGATCATCCGGCGCGCGGCGCAGGAGTTGCGCGATGGCTTTTATGTGAACCTGGGCATCGGCATGCCCACGCTGATCGCCAACCATGTGCCCGAAGGCATGGAGGTCATTCTCCAGAGCGAAAACGGCATGCTGGGCGTGGGCCCGTATCCGCTCGAAGGCGAGGAGGACGCCGACCTGATCAACGCCGGCAAGGAGACGGTCACCGCAATTCCCGGCACGGCGTTCTTCAGCAGCGCCGATTCTTTTGCCATGATCCGCGGCGGCCACATCGACCTGAGCGTGCTGGGCGCGATGGAGGTCGATGTCGAGGGCAATCTCGCCAACTGGATGATCCCCGGCAAAATGGTCAAGGGCATGGGCGGCGCCATGGACCTGGTCGCTGGCGCGCGGCGCGTGGTCGTCACCATGGAGCATACCAACAAGGACGGTGCGCCCAAGATCCTGAAGCAGTGCACCCTCCCGCTCACCGGCAAGAGGGTGGTGAATACCATCATTACCGAGATGGCCTATATCCAGGTCACGCCTGCCGGATTGGTGCTGGAAGAGATCGCGCCCGGATTGCAACCCCAAGACGTGCAGAACGCCACCGATGCGCCGCTCATCATCAGCCCGGAGTTGAAGCTGATCACGGTGTAGCGCCGGCGTCTCGCCGGCCCGGCTTTGCGGGCAGGGCCCGCCGGCGAGACGCCGGCGCTACAGCTACCTGACGGCTGAAAGCTGAGAGCTGAGAGCTGCCAGCGATTCCTCATATGGCGCTTGCGCGATGCCCCGTTCGGTGATGATCGCCGCCACGTACTTGGCCGGCGTCACGTCGAACGCGGGATTTTCCACCTGCACGCCTTCCGGCGCAATGCGTTTGCCGGAGAAGTGAGTCACCTCGGTGGACGCGCGCTGCTCGATGGGAATCCGGCTGCCATCGGGCGTGTCCATGTCTACGGTCGAAAGCGGCGCGGCCACATAGAACGGGATGCCGTGCTCTTTGGCCAAGATTGCGACCGAGTAGGTGCCAATCTTATTGGCGACGTCGCCGTTGGCCGCGATGCGGTCGGCGCCGACTACCACCGCGCCGATCTTGCCCTGGCGCATCATGGCCCCAGCCATGTTGTCGGCAATCAGCGTGGTCGGGATGTTGTCTTTCATCAGCTCCCACGCGGTCAGACGCGCGCCCTGCAGGAAGGGGCGAGTCTCGTCGGCGAACACATGGATCTTCTTGCCCGCCGCAATCGCCGCGCGGATCACGCCCAGCGCGGTGCCGTAACCGGCGGTGGCCAGCGCTCCGGCGTTGCAGTGGGTGAGCACCCCGCCGCTGGCGGGCATCAGCGCGGCGCCGTGCCGGCCCATGGCTTCGTTGGCCGCGATGTCCTCGGCATGCATCCGCTGCGATTCTTCAATCAGTTTCTGTTTGATCTGCGTCACGGGCAGGCTCGCCAGCTCGGCAAACTTGTCCTTCATGCGGCGCACCGCCCAGAACAGATTCACCGCCGTGGGCCGCGCGCCGGCAAGGTTGTCGCAGATCTTCTCGAACTGCGGGCGCAGTTGCTCGACCGTGTCCGCCTGCGCGTTCTTCACCCCGAGCGCCACGCCCATGGCGGCCGCCACCCCGATGGCCGGCGCGCCGCGCACAACCATGTCGCGGATCACGGCGGTGACTTCCTCGTGGCTCTTGCAGAGGACGTAGGTTTCTTCGGTGGGCAGCTTCCGCTGATCGATAAAGCTTACCCCGGCGTCGGTCCATTCCAGTGTGTTGATCATGGGATCCCTTTTGAAAAATCTACCACAGACACAGAGACAGAGAGGACGAATGAATTTTCATCCAATGAATGAATTGTCATCCTGAGCGAAGCGAAGGACCTGCTTTTTCTCTGTGTCTCTGTGGCAGGTCTTACGCGTCTTGAGCGGCGAGTTTCGTCGGGACCACCTTGATATGCTCGCGGCGCACGTCGTTGGCGGTGAACATGGAAACAAATGGCGCGGGCGAGGCCGCCTTCTCCACCTTGGCGCGCCCGCCGGCCTCTTCGCGCTCGACCAGGCACATCACGCCGACGATCTCGAATCCGAATTCCCGGGCTGCCTCGATGGCCTGGATGGTGGAGGCGCCGGTGGTGCAAACGTCATCCACGATGACGACCTTCGCCCCCTTCACGCGGAAACCTTCGACGCGCTGTCCGGTACCGTGCGCCTTCTCCGCCTTGCGCACCAGAAAGGCATTCAGCTTGCCCTCGCTGAGCACCGCCGCGCTGACCGCGATTGGGTCGGCGCCCATGGTGAGCCCGCCGATGGCGTCGGGATGCCAGCCACGGGCGCGGATCTCGTCGAGCACGGCCTGTCCGGTGAGGCGTGAGCCGTTGGCATCCAGCGTGGTCGTGCGGCAGTCGATGTAGTAGTCGCTGGTGCCGCCGGACGACAGCTTGAACTCGCCGAGGCGAAACGACTTCTCCGCCAGCAATCGCAGCAGTTGTTCCCGAGCCGTGGTCATTAGTAAAAACCTACCACAGAGACACGGAGACACAGAGGAATCTCTTGCCTTGACTAACCTCACCGCATTTACGACTCACTCCGTCCGATCCTGTCCCAAAAGCCTGTCTTTCACGCTGTCCAAGAGCGTCGGCTCGCCAAATGCCGCCCGCATCAACTCAAAATATGTGGCAGCGCACTCTTGGGGTTTCGCACAAAGTCCATCGGCTATTGCCGAGAGCACGATTCGTGCTAACAGCCGTTCCGCACTCTGAGCAGCGTCCTTGTTCCGTTGCGCCAACTGCATAACCAGCACACTAGCTTCTTCTAGGCGCTGCTCAGTTACAGCCCCGCCCGCGAAAACACTGTCGAACATCTGCGCGTCAATCCACGTCTCAGTCATGAGCCTCAGCATAGAATCAGTTACTCGCGTTTTCAATCAATGAGATTGAAAACGACCTTCCGCGCAAACCGCAAGTTAACAGGATCGCGCCCCCCGCGGGTGGCCCGCTCAAGCCCGTTGTTAGCTTGAGTGGGGCAGTTCCCTGGGCATTCACAAATCAGAAATCATCCATCAGAAATTGAAGACTATTGGTTGAGCCGTTCCAGGTGCCTAAACCCGCCGGTGGCGTAGAACATCAGCGCGAACAGGGTGAAGTTGTACGAGACGTGAATCAAATAGCTGCGGGCGACCGAGCCGGTGCGGGCGCGGGTGATGGTCAGCACCAGTCCCACCACGAACAGCAGCAGGAGCGGGCCCCAGGCGTGTCCCAATTGCGAAGCGTGAATCACCGCGAAGACGGCGGCGGTGAACACGATGCCCAAGGGCACGCCCATGCGGCGCGCGGCCACCGGATAAAGAAATCCGCGAAAAAACAGCTCTTCGATCAGCGGCGCGGCGAGCACTCCTAGCGCGGCCATCAGGTAGGCATCCACCGGGCCATGAAAAAACTTCTCGATGGGCAGCGCCTTGGGAATGGGAAGCAGGTCGGAGCTCAACTCGATGGCCAGCGCGAGCACGCTCCCGGCGGCGGCGAAGATCAGCCCGCGCTTGCCCGGCCATCGCCAGTGCACCTCTTTCCAGAAGGGCCGGCCGCACCTGTGCCGGACCAGCGCGAACATGAACAGCAGCACGACGCCGTAAGCCCCCATCTGCGCGGGGACGACAAGAATGGTGAGCTGCGCCTGCTCGTCGGCGGTCAGGCCGCGCAGTGAGGGTGTGTGATGCGCCAGCCACAGCGCCACCAACGAGAGAATCACGATAGTAAAGAATGCAACGCAGCCGATGAGCAGCACGTCCCACCCGCTCCAGACGGGATCGTCCTCGCGCCGCGGCAGCACGAATGATGGCATGGGCTCGGGCTCGGAGTGGTCGTCAAGCTCCATCGAGGCGATTGTACACATCGGGAGGCGCGTCATTGGCAGCCTAAGAGGTTGTCATTCCGAGCGCCGGGTTTTGGCGCGAGGCATCTGCAGTTTTGCCAACGTCAATCAAAATGCAGATTCCTCGCTCCGCTCGGAATGACAATTCTTAGAGGTATCGCCTTAGCGCCCTTTCCGCCGCGCGTAGTAGTCGGCCAGCGCCTGGCCGGTGTAGGACTTCTTGCAGCGGGCAACGTGCTCGGGCGTGCCCTGCACCACGATGCGGCCGCCCTCTTCACCGCCCTCGGGGCCGAGGTCGATGATCCAGTCGGCGTTGCGGATCATGTCCAGATTGTGTTCGATGATGATCACGCTGTTGCCCAGGTCGGTGAGCCGGTGCAGCACTTCCAGAAGCTTGTGCACGTCGTCGAAATGCAGCCCGGTGGTGGGCTCGTCGAGCACGTACAGGGTTCGCCCGGTCTGCCGTTTCGACAGCTCTCGCGCCAGCTTCATGCGCTGCGCCTCGCCGCCGGAAAGAGTAGTCGCCGACTGCCCCAGGTGGATGTAGCCAAGCCCGACATCCACCAGTGTCTGGAGCTTCTGCCGGATCTGTGGGATGTTCTCCAGAATGGGCAAGGCGTCGGCGACCGGCGTCTCCAGCAAATCGGCGACGGAGTAGCCTTTGTACTTCACCGCCAGGGTTTCGTGGTTGTAGCGCTTGCCGCCGCAGATCTCGCAGAGCACGTAGACGTCCGGCAGGAAGTTCATCTCGATGCGCCGCTGGCCTTCGCCCTGGCACGCCTCGCAGCGGCCTCCCGAGACGTTGAACGAGAATCGTCCCGCCTTATAGCCACGCTCGCGGGACTCGGGCAGCATGGCGTAGAGGTCGCGGATCGGGGTGAACACGCCGGTGTAGGTAGCGGGGTTGGAGCGCGGCGTGCGCCCGATGGGCGACTGGTCGATGCGCACCACCTTGTCCACATCCTCCATGCCGGTGATGCTTTTGTGCGCGCCGGGCTTTTCGCGCGAACCGTAGATTTGCGCCGCCAGCGCGCGGTACAGGATGTCGTTCACCAGTGTGCTCTTGCCCGAACCGCTGACCCCGGTGACGACGGTCATCACCCCAAGCGGGAAGGTGACGTCGATCTGCTTCAGGTTGTTCTCGCGCGCGCCGAGCACGGTGATGGCATGGCCATTCGCCTGCCGGGGCTCGTCGCGCACAGGAATCTGTTTCTCGCCAGAGATGTACTGGCCGGTCAGCGAACCGGCGGAGCGCATGATTTCGGCCGGCGTACCGCTGGCCACCAGGCCTCCGCCGTGGCGTCCGGCGCCGGGACCCAGATCGATCACATAATTGGCGCGGCGAATGGTGTCCTCGTCGTGTTCGACGATCAGGACCGTGTTGCCCAGGTCGCGCAGCGACTCCAACGCGACGAGCAAGCGGTCGTTGTCGCGGTGGTGCAATCCGATGGAAGGCTCGTCCAGCACATAGAGCACTCCGCGCAGGCGCGAGCCGATCTGCGTCGCCAGCCGGATGCGCTGGCCTTCCCCCCCGCTGAGGGTCGCCGCCGAACGGTCCAGCGAAATGTAGTTCAGCCCCACCGCGTTCAGGAAGCGTAGGCGCTCGGCGACCTCCTTGACCACCCGGCCGGCGATGGCCAGCTCGCGCGGCGTGAGCTTGAGCGCGTCCACCGCCTCGATGGCGCGGGAGACGGGTAGCGCGGTGAAGTCGGCGATGCTGTGGCTGTTGATCTTGACCGCCAGGCTCTCCGGCCGCAGCCGCTGGCCATGGCACGCCGGGCACTCGCTGGCCGACATGTAGCCCAGCAGCCACTCTTTGTAGCTTTCGGACGTGGACTCGTCAAGATTGCCGCGAAGGAAGCCAATCACGCCATGGAAGCCGGTTTTATGCGTTTCCTTCGGGTCCGGCCCGTAGAGCAGCAGGTCCTGCTCCCGGCGCGACAGGGTTTCGAAGGGAGTACGTAGGTCGATTCCGTAGTGCTCGGCGGCGATCTTTGCCATGTGCTGCAGGTACGTCGAGCCCGAGCCCGGCCCCAGCCCGCCGTCGAAGAGCGGCTTCGAACAATCCACGATGATCTTGGCCGGGTCGAAGTCGTACTTGCTGCCCAGGCCATTGCACTCGGTGCACGCTCCGTAAGTGCTGTTAAATGAAAAGGATCTAGGCTCCAGCACGGGCACGTTGATGGCGCAATCCGGGCAGGCCAGCTTCGACGAGTACAGCTTTTCTTCGCCCCCGATGATGGCGATCTGCACCAGTCCCTCGGCCAGCTTCATGGCCAGCGCCACCGACTGCTCCAGCCGCTTCTCGATGCCGGGCTTGATCAACAACCGGTCCACCACCACTTCGATAGTGTGGTTCTTGCGCTTGTCGAGGCGTATGTCTTCGTCTTCCAGGCTGCGCAGCTCCCCGTCGATGCGGGCGCGTGTGTAGCCCTGCTGGACCAGCTTGTCCAGCTCCTTCCTAAACTCGCCCTTGCGCCCGCGAACCATGGGCGCCAGGACCATGACCCGCGCATCGCGGTGGCCGTCGCCGCTCCGATTCGCCAGCAGTTGTGCCACGATCTGCTCCGCCGACTGCCGCGAAATCGGCTGGCCGCACTGCGGACAATGCGGCGTGCCCACGTTGGCGTACAGGACACGCAGGTAGTCGTAAATCTCGGTGATAGTCCCCACGGTGGAACGCGGACTGCGCGAGGTGGTCTTCTGCTCGATGGCGATGGCGGGCGACAAGCCGTCGATCGCATCCACGTCGGGCCGCTCCATCTGATCCAGGAACTGTCGCGCGTAGGCCGAGAGCGTCTCGACGTATCGGCGCTGGCCTTCGGCGTAGATGGTGTCGAACGCCAGCGACGATTTTCCCGATCCGCTCAGGCCGGTGATCACCGTCAGCGTGTTGCGCGGGATCTCGACGTCGATGTTCTTCAGATTGTGCTGGCGCGCGCCGCGCACGCTGATGTGGGTAATGGGCATTTTTCGAAGCGTTCAGCCGTCAGCCGTCAGGAAAACCCGATTCCGGGTGGCTCAATGTTTCACAACTTCTATTAATACCCGGTTGGCAGCTTTCCTGATGGCTGACGGCTGATGGCTAGCTTTATGTACTCCCGTATCTTATTGATTACCTCTCGGCAGGGTCAAACCGGGGTACAGTGAAAACTGCTTTCCGTGCTCCGTTTCCCGTTGGCCAAGGCGCACGATGCGGTGGTAAGCGGGGAACAGAAAACGGAAAACGCAGAAGGACATGGCCTAAGGGCACTCTGGAGGCGGCTTTCAGGCAAAATACTGCTGCCGCAAGAGCTCTGGATGGGCGATACTCAATCCAGACACTCAGGCTCAAGAGTGGTTCTGGCCAGAGACCCTGGCGAACATCCGGAGCAACTCCGGCATCCCAAAAGGTGGAGAGCATTGTGACGGCCCTGATGTTATCGACGGTTCTGCTGTTAACCATTGTACTTGCCATGGTTTTGGGAGTGGCGCTGGGTTGGGCCGTATGCAACGCGATCCTGCACGCCATGCATCGCCCGCAGCACCCGGTTGCTCCGCCACTGACCAGCGTGGCCGCCGGTTCCGGACACTGAGCGCGGACCGTACGCCGTTCCGCGTTTTCGTTCCCCGTTACCCCAGACCCATGGGTTTACGGATCCTGCTACCTGACTCAGGTTCTTCCGTTCTTTTTATATACCCTTCCCTATTACTGTCCCCGATCCAACGGGAAACGGAAAACGTGGAACGGCGAACGAAGAACGCTTGGCTTGCCGCATCCGGGCATCGAGCTTAGAATCGTAGCAAGGCCTTGTGGCCTTCCCAAAAAGAGGTGAGTTGAAGCGCGTCATCGCCATTTATCCCGGCTCGTTCGACCCGCTGACTAACGGCCATCTGGATCTGATCGACCGTGGCAGCCGGCTGTTCGACGAGGTGATCGTCGCCATTCTGCGCAACGAGGACAAGGACGCTCCGCTATTCAGCGTGGCCGAGCGGATTGACATGATCGGGGCGATGATCGGGCGCTGGGATAACGTCCGGGTAGACACGTTTAAGGGGCTGCTGGTCGATTTTGCCCGCAAGGTCGGCGCCACAGCCGTTCTTCGTGGCATCCGAGCCATCAGCGACTACGAGTTCGAACTGCAAATGGCGCTTATGAACCGCAAACTCGAGCCCACGTTAGAGACGGTTTTTCTGCCTGCGGCGGAAAGCTACTCGTACCTGAGTTCGCGTACTGTGAAGAATCTTGCCCGGCTGGGCGGCCCGGTGCACGGCATGGTGCCCGACCTGGTGGAAGAGCGGCTGCGCCGGAAACTCAAGGGCAAGTTGCGTGGCCCTCAGCAAGCGCAAACCGGGGGCCTGCCGAAGAGCGTGACAGCCCTCAAGACTTCAAGTTCCAAGTAATCCCCATAACCGACGGAGACTTTCATGGCATCACCATCGCAATCCTTCCCACTTACCAACCGCGTCAACCGGATCGAAGTCTCGGCCACCATGGCGGTGGCGGCGGAAGCCGCGCGGCTGCGCGCCGGCGGCGCCGACCTGGTAGAGTTCGGCGCGGGCGAGCCGCATTTCGACACGCCCCAGCACATCCGCGACGCGGCCATCGCTGCCATCCAGGCGAACTTTAGCCGCTATACCGCCGTCCCGGGCACGATAGAACTGCGCCAAGCCATCGTCGATCGCCACGCCCAGGACTTCGGCAGCGCCTACAAGCCGGAAGAGGCCGTCGCCTCCACCGGCGGCAAGCAGGCGCTGTTCAACCTGTTCCAGGTGCTGGTCGAGCATGGCGACGAAGTCATCATCCCGGTGCCCTACTGGGTCTCCTTCAAGGACATGATCCAATACTGCGGCGGCGTGCCGGTTTACGTGCAAACCGACGAGTCCAACGGCTTCTCCCTGACCGCCGAAGCGGTGGAGCGCGCCGTCACCCCGCGCACCAAGATGATCATCCTCAACTCGCCCAGCAACCCGGCGGGCGCGGTGCTGAACTCCGAGGATCTGACCGCCATCGTGCGCATGGCGCGCCGCAAGAACATTTGGGTGGTGAGCGACGAGTGCTACGTCTATCTGGACTTCACCGGCAAGCCCTTCTCGCTGGGCGGGCTCACCGATGACAAGGACCGCATGGTCGTGGTCGGTTCGCTCTCCAAGACCTACGCCATGACCGGCTGGCGGCTTGGCTTCGCCATGGGACCCAAGCCGGTGATCGCGGCCATGAGCAAGCTGCAGTCGCAGAGCACCTCCAACCCGAACTCGATCACGCAAAAGGCAGGCGTAGCCGCGCTGAACGGTTCGCAGCAGTGCGTGGCCGAGATGGTGAAGGAATACATCCAACTCCGCGACCGCGTGCTGGCCGGTCTGCGCAGCATCCCGAACGTCACGGTGCAGACGCCCATGGGCGCCTTCTACTGCTATCCGAACATCAGCGCCTATCTCGGCAAACCCGGCGCGGGCAGCTCGTCGGAAGTCGCCGGCCGCCTGCTGCGCGAGGCGGGCGTGATCTGCGTGCCCAGCGAGGCCTTCGGCACCGAAGAGCACCTGCGCATCTCGTACCCGACCACTCCAGCGAATATCGACAAGGGCGTCGAGCGCATGAAGAAATTCTTCGCCGCGCTGTAAGGCGGCGTTGACGCGAAGGCGCAAAGACGCGAAGAGCGAGCAAATAGAAAGGGCGATCCGAATGGGTCGCCCTTTTTGGCTATCAGCTATCAGCTATCAGAAATTAGGTATTTTCTTCATCGATCTCAACGTGTGAGATTCCTTTTCTCTGCGCCCCCCGGCTGTGAACGGTTTCCCTGACGGCTGATGGCTGAAGGCTGACGATTAGGTTGCAGCTGCGGTACTCTATCCCGTGTCTATGGAACTGTATCCGCTGCTGATGATGCCGGAGTTCTACGCGCGGCCCTGGGGGGCGCGCGATCTGGCGCCCATCTACGACCGCCATGTCCATCCCGGCGAGTCGCCCATCGGCGAAGCTTGGCTCACGGGCGATAACTGCCTGATCGCCAACGGCCCGCTTACCGGCAAGAGCCTGGGCGAGCTCGCCCTGCTTCACGGGCGCGCTTTGAACGGCACTGCCGCTCGCGACGAGCGCTTCCCTCTACTGGTCAAGCTGCTCTTCCCCCGCGACAAGCTTTCGGTACAGGTGCATCCCGACGACGACGGCGCACGCGAGCTGGGCCTGCCTTGCGGAAAGACCGAATGCTGGTACGTGCTCGAAGCCGAGCCCGGCGCGCAGGTCGGCCTGGGCCTGAAGGCGGGAGTGACGCGCGAACAGTTCCGCGAGGCCATCGCGCAGACCCGCGCCGAGGAATTGATGAACTGGCTTGAGGTGCATCCCAGGGAAATGATCTTCGTCGATGCCGGGACCGTGCACGCCATCGGCCCCGGCTCCATCCTGGTCGAGACGCAGCAGAACTCCGATACGACTTTTCGGCTCTACGATTACGGCCGCCCGCGCGAGCTGCACGTCGAGCAAGGGCTCAAGGCGGTGAAGCCGCGGACCGCAGCGGGCAAGGTCGCGCCGGTGACCGCCAATGGTAACGAACGGCTGGTCGAGTCGCCGTCCTTCGTGGTGGAGAGGTTCCGTTTCGAAAAGGATCAGCGCTGGAGTGTCCCGCAAGACCTGCGCTCTGTCCAGATACTGGTCGCTATCGAAGGCTGTGGCGTCGTCGAATGTCCCGGGCACCCGCCGGTCACCTTTTCGCGCGGCGATGCCGTGGTCATCCCGGCCTCGTCGCCCGCCAGCAGCGTGCGTCCTCAGTGGAGTGTAGAATTCCTGCGCGCGCGGTTACCGTAAAGGCTCGCATCTCGCGGCTTCCTAAGCTGACTGTCAAGAACGCTTTTGGTTGTTGGAGGGTGCCCCACATCTGCGCGCCTTTCGCAGATGTGGGGCACCAGCGACTTTGTCATGCTGAGCGAGACGGATCGCGTGCTTTTCGCGATCCGGCGAGTCGAAGCAACATGTGTTTTGTACACGGAACCACAAGGTCCTTCGACTCGCCCTCGCTGCGCTCGGGCTCGCTCAGGATGACAGCCTTGGGAATGGCGTTATCACCATGATCGTTTACGGGTATCGACCGACCGCTTACGAGCAATGACTTACAGAGTCCGGCTGCAGCGTATGTGCATCAGTTGACTAGGCGATCATAATGGCGATCGCAGATACATCAGTTTCTAGTAGGACGCTGTCTTAGTTGTCATTCCGAGCGAGTGAGCCGAGGCTTGAAGTCGAGCCCTGAGCGAAGCGAAGGGGAGGAATCCCCATGCGTGCCAGCAGTAAGAGCGATTCCTCGCTCCGCTCGGAATGACAAAGAGTTGGGTGTGATCAACCTTGGATTCATCAACCATGAGCACTGCGATTCAAGAGCCGTTTTCCCGCGAAAGTGAAACTCCGGAGGAGCGCGAGCGCATTTTCGACGCGTTCCGTCGCTGGGGCTACCTGGAAGCCAATCTCGACCCGCTGGGCGAAAGCCTTCGTCCCTCGCGCCATCCCGACCTGCGAATCGAGGGGCCTGCCGCCGACGAAGCGCGCGGCTACTATGCGGGATCGATCGGCGCCGAGTTCATGCACATCCCCAAGCCCGAGCGCCGCCAGTGGATCCAGGAGCGCATGGAGACGGAAGTGCCGCTCTCACGCCAGGAGAGCGAGCGCATCCTGGAACGACTGGTGCGCGCCGAACTGTTTGAAAGCGCGCTGCAGGCGCGTTATCTGGGTAGCAAGCGCTTCTCCATGGAAGGGGTCACGGCGCTGGTGCCGCTGCTCGACGAAATGGTGGCGGGCGCGGTTCAGCGTGGCGCGGTTCAAGCCGTGCTGGCGATGAGCCACCGCGGACGGCTCAACGTGATGGTCCAGATCGTGGGCCGCGCGGCTTCCGAAGTGTTTGCCAATTTCGAGGACGTCGATCCGCGCAGCGTGCTAGGCGGCGGCGACGTGAAGTATCACATCGGTTCCACCGGCGACTACATCACGCCTGACGGCCACTCGCTGCACGTGCATCTGGTTTCCAATCCCAGCCACCTCGAAGCGGTAGATCCGGTGGCGCTGGGCCGCACCCGCGCCAAGCAGATTCGCACCGTGCCGTATAGCGCCTGCCGGGCCGAAGCTCCGGCGGCGGAACAGGAATCGCAGCGCCGCATCCTGCCGATCGAGATTCATGGCGACGGCGCCTTTGCCGGCCAGGGCATATGGGCCGAGACGCTGAACCTCAGCAACCTGCACGGTTATTACGTCGGCGGCGCCCTGCATGTCATTGCCAACAACCTGCTCGGCTTTACCGCCGAGCCCTGGGAGCTGCATTCGTCGCGTTTTGCCGCAGACATGGCCAAGCGCCTGCCGATCCCGATCTTCCACGTCAATGGTGAAGACCTGGAAGCGGTGGTGCGCGTGGCGCGCATGGCGGTGGAGTATCGCTACACCTTCGGCAGCGACGTGGTGGTGGACCTGATCGGCTATCGCCGCCACGGCCACTCGGAGATCGATGACGCCTCGATCACCCAGCCCGTGCTGTACGCCAAGATCAAGGCGCATGCGCCGCTGTGGCAGGTGTATGCCGGCAACGCCGGTCTCGATGGTGCGCCCGCGGAACAGACGGTGCAGAAGATCAAGGCCGAGTACGATGCCGCGCTCAAGGAAGCCAAGAAACTGGAGACGCGCCCGGTCCTGCGCAGTCTGCCCGAGTACTGGGATAAATACACCGGCGGCCCCTTTAAGCAGGAATACGAAGTCCAGACCGGTGTGAGTCAGCCGGAACTGCAGAAACTGGGCGTCTGCCTGACGCGCTACCCCGAGGGCTTCCACATCCATCCGAAGATTAAGAAGCTGCTGGAGCAGCGCCAGGAGATGGCCTTCGGCAAGCGCCCGGTGGACTACGGCATGGCCGAGGCGCTGGCCTTCGGCACGCTGGTACAGAACGGAACGCCGGTGCGCCTCAGCGGGCAGGACTCGCGCCGCGGCACCTTCAACCAGCGGCACGCGGTGCTGATCGACACCGAGAACGAACTGGAATTCGTCCCGCTGTGCAACCTTAACAAGGATCAGGCGCGCTTCGAGGTCTACAACTCCGAGCTCTCCGAGGCCGCGGTGCTGGGATTCGAGTATGGCTATAGCCGCGACTATCCGGAAACCCTGACCTTGTGGGAGGCGCAGTTCGGCGACTTCGCCAACGGGGCGCAGATTATCATCGACCAGTTCCTGGTCTCCAGCGAGGACAAATGGGGACTGCTCTCCGGCCTGGTGATGCTGCTGCCGCATGGCCACGAGGGCCAGGGGCCGGAGCACTCCAGCGCCCGCATCGAACGCTATTTGCAGTTGGCCGCCAACGACAACATCCAGATCTGCCAGCCCTCGAACGCCGCGCAGTACTTCCACCTGCTGCGGCGGCAAGCGCTGAGCAAGTGGCGCAAACCTCTGATCGTGTTCACGCCGAAGAGCATGCTGCGCCACCCCGATGCCTCCTCGCCCATCGCCGACTTCAGCCGCGCGGCTTTCCTGCGCGTCGTCCCTGACGATGAGATCCACAACGCCGACCGCGTGCTGCTTTGCTCCGGCAAGATCGGCCACGAACTGCGGGGCGAGCGCAAGCGACTCGGCGACAAACGCAGCGCCATTTTCTACCTCGACCAGCTCTACCCCTTCCCAGAGGCGGAGCTGACTGCCGAACTGCGCAAGCATCCCAACGCCCGCGAGGTGGTCTGGGTGCAGGAAGAGCCCGCTAACCAGGGGGCGCTGTCGTTCGTGATACCCAAGCTGCGCCGCCTGGCGAAGCCGCTGCCCGTGCGCTCGGTCAAGCGCACCGCCAGCGCCAGTCCGGCCACCGGCTCCGCCAAGGCGCACGAACTGGAGCAGAAGGCGCTGCTGGCCTTGGCGTTTGCAGGGGCTTAGGACAGCATCCAACGCGAAGGACGCAAAGACGCGAAGAGGTTTGTAGTTGGCTGCTTCGCGCCTTAGCTGCTTCGCGTTAGATTTTCTCCTCGTTAAGCGAGCCGCAGCATTAACGTGCTTGCCAGCGTTTTGGATTGCGCTTGCCGTGGAAGCAGGCGATTACCACAATCCGATGCTCTTGAACCTCGAAGAATATTCCGTAAGGAAAGCGCCTCACTCCGGCACGCCGCCATCCCCGGTAGACGACGGGAAACTGCAACGGTTTTTCTGCGATGGTTTCCACCGTTGCCTCGACGGCCCGCGCGAAGCGGTCCCCAAGCTCCGGGTGTATGTCGTCATACCAGGCACGCGCCTCTTTCAACTCGGCGTCGGGCCTCCGGCATCCAGGAAATCGGAAGCGTCACGGTTTCTTGAACAGGCCAGCCCTTACTTGCTCCCAGGGGATGACGTCAGAAGGATTTTGCTCGTGCCGCGCGATGCGATAATCAAGCTCCGCCCGTTGCGCTTCCGTCAGAGACAGCGCGTCCGCTTCGAGGCTTTCCCACACCACATCCAGCAATTCCGCCTTCTGTGCAGCGGAAAGGCGATCGATCTGACTTCGCAAATCGCTCATGCCCACAAACCTAGCGCGGATTGCGTACCTTGGCAAGTTGGAGCCACAACCGGCGGGTGGCCCACTCAAGCTTCTTTTGCTTGAGTGGGTCATTTCCTAAACTACCCACTCAAGCCAACACCGGGCTTGAGTGGGCCACCCAATACCTATTCTGCAAGCGGACACATCCTCAAGAGCTGCTCGGGCGCGATCCCTTGCTCCCTCAGCCGCCGGATGCTGAGCGCGGCTGGGAGATTCCCTCCAGAAGGTGCAGGCGTGGCCGATATGCAGCAGTCCGGTAGGCGAAGGCGCAATCCGCCCGCGATAGGTGGCAATGCCAGGCACGAGTGCATTGTAGGGGACTGGGCGCTGACGGGCAGAGGTGGGGGGCTAAGAAATCTGCGGCTCAGAAGAATGGGCGGCTCGGGGGCCGTCCCAGAAAAGCTGCTGCGGAGCACTCGCCTATAGCGTGCGTACCGCGAGAAAGTCGCAAACTACGGCCGCTCTGAGTCGTCGTTAGCCGGCGCACCCTTTGGCTTAGGGCTGCTGGTAAAGCTCTCGACAGGATAGTCCTTCCAGCCCTTCGACCCGGCGCGTTGGCCGTCGTCGTTGACCTCGGCGCTCTTGATCTCGTTGGCAACGTGATCGGCGCACTCCTCGGCGGAAATGCCTCCTAAGAGTTCCTGGCAGAAGTACTCCTGCGACCATAGCTGCGTCCCGTTCGCGTTGGTCAGCAGCAGGGTTACCCGGAAATTGCCTTGCGTGTAGGTGTAGTTGCAGCTCAACAGGTTGCACCCCATCGGCATCTCATGGGCAATCGCGGAATAGCTCAAGACGAAATCCGCACCCTCTTTCTGGTCGACCACCCTCAAGCCGGGCCGCACCCAGCTGTGCTTGTGGTCGGTGTGGGAGACCACGTCCTTCAAAACATCCATGAACCGTCCCGCCTCACGCGACCACCGGGCGCTCGTGTTCTCTACAAAGACCGTCGCGCGCGCGGGGATGTCAGGCAGTCGGGTTGGAAGTTTTCCTTTTTGGGCGGCAAAGAGCGGTGCGCTGGGCAAAAGGAGCAGCAAAAGCAGGAGCAGCAGCGGGGAAACTTTGTTAGCTTTCATGGTCATCGTACTTTCATTGTCGTGTATAGATGTGGACCCTAGAATAAAGTTGTCCCTTGTCTGTGGAAATTCGACTTTTGGTAGCCGTTCCTACGCCAATTGGAAGCCAACGTGACTGGCTGCTGCTGGGGATACCTAGCCACTCGTTCGCACTCCTCAGGCGACGGATCCGCTCCACTTTTGATACATTGAGAGTCTCATGTCAGCCCCCGATTCCATTTTCGTCAAGGCATGTAAAGCGCAGCCGGTGCCGCACACGCCGATCTGGCTCATGCGCCAGGCCGGCCGGTACATGGCTGAGTACCGCGAGGTACGCAAGCACCACTCACTGATCGAAATCTGCAAGACCCCGGCGCTGGCCGCCAAGGTGACCATCGACGCCGCCGAGCTCCTGGGCGTGGACGCGGCCATCATCTTTGCCGACCTGCTGCTCCCGCTGGAGGTCATGGGGCTGGACTTCCGCTTCGCCGATGGCGAAGGCCCGGTGATCGAAAAGCCGCTATGCCAACTTGCCGACGTCAAGGCGCTGCGTACCGACCAGGCCGGCGACTTGGGGTACGTGGCCGAATCGATCCGGCAGGTGGTAAAGCATTTCGGCTCCAAGCTGCCGGTCATCGGATTCTGCGGCGCGCCCTTCACCCTGGCCAGCTACATGATCGAAGGCGGCGGCTCGGTCCACTACATCGAGACCAAGAAAATGATGTACCGGCAGCCCGAGGCTTGGGATCTGCTCATGTCCAAGCTGGTCAGTGTGCTGGCCGAGTACGCCGCCGAGCAGGTGGACGCCGGCGCCGATGTGGTGCAGGTTTTCGACTCCTGGGTGGGCTGCCTCAGCCCCGACGATTACCGCCAGTACGTGCTGCCGCGCACCACCGACCTGATCCGAAAGCTGAAAGAGAAGCACGTTCCCATCATTTATTTCGGCACCGAGACCACCACCCTGCTGCCCGCCATGAAGGAAACCGGCGCGGAGGTCATCGGCGTCGATTGGCGGCTGCCCATCGACGAAGCCTGGAAGCTGGTAGGCAACAAAGGCTCGCTCCAGGGCAATCTCGACCCCGTCGTGCTATTCGCCGAGCGCAAGCTGCTCAAGGAGCGCGCCGAAGAGGTGCTGCGCCGAGTCGGCGGGCGCGCCGGACACATCTTTAATCTCGGCCACGGCATCCTGCAGCACACCCCGGTGGAGAACGTCAAAGCGCTGGTCAAGATCGTCCACGAGTTCTCCGGCAAGGTGCGCGCCAGCGCCGGCGGCATCAATTGGTTCGGGGAATAGATGTAGGCAAGCCGCTGATTTTACTGATTGACGCTGATTCGAAGAAACTTGCCACGGAGACTCGGAGGCACAGAGAAGGAACAGCTATTTCTTCCTCCGTGTCTCGGTGCCTCCGTGGTAGGTTTTTGCTGTTCTGATCAGCGTGAATCAGCGAAATCAGCGGCTGGTTTTTTGAAGGTGAATCGTGAGCTGTACTGGTAGCGCAGTCCTGTTGTTGGCGCACGGCACCCCGGATTCGGTGGAGGACATCCCTTGCTTCCTTTACGCGGTGACCGGCGGGCGCTCCCTGCCGCAGGCGGTCATCGACGAGGTCAAGCACCGCTACTCACTGATCGGCCGCTCGCCCCTCAAGGAACTTACACTTCAGCAGGCGGAGGCCGTCAGCCGCGAACTGCGATTGCCGGTGTACGTCGGCATGCGCAACTGGGAGCCCTACATTCGTGACGTGGCGGCGCGCATGGCCGCTGAGGGAGTCCAGCGGGCCGTGGCCATCTGCCTGGCTCCGCAGAATTCCCGCACCAGCACCGGCCTGTACAAGAAAGCCGTGATGGGCGAAAACGGCGCGCCCTTCGCGGTCGAATTTGTCGAGAGCTGGCACGATCATCCGCTGCTGGTGCGCGCCTTCGCCGAACGGCTGGAGCAAGGATGGAAGGCCGCCTGCGCCGAGGCTGGTGTGCGCCTCCCCATCCTGTTCACCGCCCATAGCGTGCCCACGCACACCATCACCGAAGGCGATCCCTACGAGGAACAGGCCCGTCAGACCGCCGACCTGGTGGCCGTGCAGGTCGGATCGGTTTCCGTCGATGACTACTTTTTCGCCTTCCAGTCCCAAGGCATGAGCGGCGGGCCTTGGCTCGGCCCGACGGTAGAGGACACAATCCTGGCGCTGAAGAACAAGGGTCACGCCGGGGTTTTCATTCAGCCCATCGGATTCCTGTGCGACCACGTCGAGGTGCTCTACGATATTGACATCGGCTTCCGGAAGTTCGCGGCCGACCACGGCATGGGGCTGTGGCGGGCGCAGTCGCTGAACGACTCGGCTCTGCTGACCGCCGCTCTAGCCGACGTAGCTCGTTCCCGCTTGGCGCAGCGCAGCTCGCCGCTGGTGGCGCTGGGCTAATGCAATTCGAGTCAGTGTGTCCGGGTGGAGCAGGCTGGGCCACGGATCGCACGGATCCACACGGATTTTCACGGAAATTCGATCCATCCGTGGGCATCCGTGTTAATCGGTCAAATCCGTGGCTTATTCTGAATCTGCTCACGAAAGACTGACATTCAACGACCATGAAACGGATCGCCATCATCGGCGCGGGCATTACCGGTCTCGCCGCCGCCTACACTCTCGAGAAGCAGCGCCAGGGTGAGGAGATCGAGTACGCTCTGCTCGAAAGCGCCGGACGTGTCGGTGGCGTGCTGGTGAGCGAGCGGGTGGATGGATGCCTGGTCGAAGCCGGGCCCGACTCGTTCCTCACCGAAAAGCCCTGGGCCGCTGCTCTATGCAGGGAACTCGGGATCGGCGATCAGATCATTGGCTCCAACGACGCGCAGCGCAAGACCTTCATTCTGGTGAAGGGCCGGCTGGTCGAGATGCCCGACGGCCTGATGTTCATGGTCCCCACCAAGGTGGTTCCAACGGTTCTTTCGCCGTTGTTCTCCTGGAGCACCAAAATCCGCATGGGTCTGGAGTTGCTGCACCCGCCCAGAAGAATGGCGGCCGCCGAAGACGAGAGCGTCGCCGCCATGGTTCAGCGTCACTTCGGTCCTGAACTGGTGGACCGCCTGGCCGACCCGCTGCTGTCCGGCATCTACGGCGCGGACTGCGCCAATCTGAGCGCACGCGCCGTGCTGCCCCGCTTCGTCGAGATGGAAGCCAAGTACGGGTCGCTCTGCCGCGCCATGCTCGCCTCGCGCAAGAAGATGGCTGCCATGAGGGCCGGCAAGAGCGCCCCCCCGCTGTTCTCGTCATTGAAGAATGGCATGCAGCAGATGGTGGACGCGGTCGCTTCGCAACTGGAAAAGAGTTCGATCCGCACCGGCATCACCATCAGCGAAGTGCGCCCGGACGGCGAGGGCGGATGGCAGGTCACCGGCCCCGGCATCAACGAGCGCTTCGACGCGGTGATCCTCTCCACCCCGGCGCACGTGCAAGGCAAGCTATTGGAGGGAGCGCATCCGAAGCTGGCCGCCGAGCTACGCGGCATCTCGTACAGCTCGTCGGTGACCCTGACTCTGATCTACAACAAGCGTGATTTGGAAGGCCGCGACACAGGTTTCGGTTTCCTGGTGCCGCGCTCGGAGGGCCGCCGCATGCTGGCGTGCACCTTCGTCCACAACAAGTTTCCGCACCGCGCGCCTGCGGACCGGGTCATCGTGCGCACCTTCCTCGGCGGCCTGCGCGACGAGGCTGCGCTCGCCTTGAGCGACGACGAAGTCCTCGCCATCGTGAAGCGGGAATTGCGGGAGATCGTCGGCATTACGGCCGAGCCGCGCGACTATCGCCTATATCGCTGGCATCGCGCCATGGCGCAGCCTTTCCCGGGACATCTGGAGCGCGTCGCTCGCATCGAGAGCTACCTCAAAGAGCTCCCCGGCCTGGCGCTGAGCGGTAACGCCTTCCGCGGCATCGGGGTGCCCGATTGCGTGCGCACCGGCACCGAAGCGGCCAATGCCGTTCTCGGTATTCGGGCAGAACAAGCCCACCCAGCACGGAAGTAGAAAAGACCATTTTCACCGCGGAGGACGCAGAGGGCACGAAGGAAATCAGAAATCACAATTCGGAAATCGGAAATTGAATGCCTTTCCTCTGCGCTCTTCCTCTGTGTCCTCAGCGTCCTCCGCGGTGAAAAGGTGTTATTCCTAATGGTGCCTGCCGCCGAAGATGCCCACGAAAAACGAGCCCAACTTGCCGAAGACGCCGCTACGGGCTTTTCTGCCCTCCGCACGCGACGGCTGTTCCGGCGCCCCAGCGGGCTGGGCAGGGGGCTGGGGCTGGGTTGCCGGGATGAGCAGATCGGGCATCTGGGTGAGCGAGACGCGAGCCGTAATCGGGGGCGGCGGCCCGACATCGTTGGCACGGTAAACGAAGGGGGCCTCTACCTGGACGTGCGTTGCGGACGAGAGCAGATGTGGCTGGGTGGCGGTTGCCGCAGGTGAAGCAGGAACTGAGTTCGCATCGCCTGCTGGTGTATCTGCTGGCTCGGCTACGCCCGGTGCAGCCCCAGGAGCAGAGTTCGGCTGAGCATCAGGCACGGGCTGGCGGGCGGTTCCATTTTGCGGCGAAGGCGTTTGCGCTCTCTCCGCAGTGGTAGCGGGCGGGCCGCAACCGCAATCCGGGGGAACCAGCCGGTCGGTCTCGGAGACGCGCCCGTTATGGAAGACAATCTCTTCCCCGGTGCGCACCTGGTAAACGCCCTCGCCCATCGCTTCGGTCACGATCAGCGAGGCGCCGTTGCCGTGCAGGGCGCGCACGCAGGTATTGCCGCGCACATCGGAGGCGATGGCGTACTCAAACTTTCCCGGCCCGGGCAGCAGAATGCGGAAATCGGGCGTCAGCACGGTATCCGCCGAGCCGGCCAGCGAATAATGGATCTCGACGGCTCCGGTATTCATGCCGAACTGCAGGTCGCGCCCGCCTTGGCTGGCGGTGAGTGAGACGCTGGAATGCGGGCAGACCCGCAGTTCGCCACCGCGCGCCAGCTTGACCGATGCAGCGCTGTCCTTGGCGGCAATCGACGATCCGCTCATCACCTGTGCGCCGTTGGCGACCAGCGCCATGGAGCCGGTGACGCTGGCATCGGAACCGATTACTTCCCCGATGTTTTGCGCCTGCGCGCCTCCGGCGCACAGAGCGCATACAAGGGCGGAGGTGAGTATAGGGTTGCGCACCTGAGACATGGCGAGGAGGATCTCGCCGCAAGCATAGCAGTCCGCGCGGCAAACGCAAAGACCCGTCCGCGGTGAAGATAAACCTCTTCACCGCAGAGGACGCAGAGGAAGAGCGCCGAGGAAAATCCAAAAATCCAACGCGAAGCCGCTAAGGCGCGAAGGAGCAAAAGGTCACATCAAAGCACCAGCCGAAGAATTGTCATTCTGAGCGAAGTTGGGGCGATTGGCGGGCGTCCGAGACCGCCGCCGAGATCCTGAGAGTAGCGAAGGACCTGCTTCTCGCTAAGTATGAGCGCGCCAGTGCAGGATCTTGTTTTCTATTCTGTCCTTCGCGTCTTCGCGCCTTCGCGTTAAGAGCCTCCTCCTCGATGCCACTCCGCGCCTTCTGCGAGGAAAAGGGATACGGGGTTGTACAATCATCGTTTCCTTATGCCTTTGCGCCTGTTCAATACGCTCTCCGCTCAGGTCGAGGAGTTTCGCCCGACCGACGACAACCTTGTGCGCATGTATGCCTGCGGCCCCACGGTCTACGACTACGGCCACGTGGGCAATTTCCGCACCTTCGTGCTGGTGGACGTGCTGCGCCGCCACCTGAAACAGAGCGGCTATCAGCTCAACCACGTCATGAACATCACCGACGTGGACGACAAGATCATCCGCAACGCGGCGCGCGACGGGATCGACGTGCAACAGTACACGGCCAAGTACGAACGGGCGTTTCTCGAAGACGCGCACACGCTGAACATTCAACCCCCCGAACACGTGGTGCGCGCCACCGAGCATATTGGCGAGATGGCGCAGTTCATCCGGCAGTTGGTAGAAAAGGGCGTCGCCTACCGCGCCGAGGACGGCTCGTACTACTTCCGCATCGCCAAGTTCCCGCAGTACGGCAAGCTGTCGAAGAAGGATTTCGCCGGCATGGAAGACGGCGCGCGCGTGGACGTGGACGAGTACGACAAGGAAACCGCGCGCGACTTCGCCCTGTGGAAGGCGCCCAAGCCGGGCGAGGCGCAGTGGCAGACCGAGATCGGCCCGGGCCGCCCCGGCTGGCACATCGAGTGCTCCGTGATGTCGATGAAGTACCTGGGCGAGAGCTTCGACCTGCACGCCGGCGGCGAGGACCTCATCTTCCCGCATCACGAGAACGAAATCGCGCAGTCGGAGGCGCTGACCGGCAAGCCCTTCGCGCACTTCTGGATGCATGTGCGCTTTCTGCTGGTCGAAGGCGAGAAGATGTCGAAGTCGCTAGGCAACTTCTATACCCTGCGCGACCTGGTGCTGATGGGACACCGGCCCTCGAGCATCCGCTTCCTGCTGACTTCGGTACCCTACCGCAAGCAGTTGAACTTCACCTTCGACGGATTGAAACAGGCCGCCGCCTCCATCGAGCGGCTGCGCAACTTCAAGGCGCGGCTGGAAACCGCCACCCTGCCGGACGGGTCGAACCCGGCGATGCAGGAACTGGCCAAGACCACCGAAGACGAGATGCGCGCCGGCATGGACGACGACCTGAACACGGCACAAGCCATGGCCGCCGCTTTCGATATGGTGCGCGAAGCCAACGCTGCGACCGATGCCGGTCAACTGAAGAAAGAGGATGTTAAGCCGCTGCTGGCGGCGCTGGCGAAGTTCGACGAGATCTTTGCCGTGCTGACCGACGACGACCCAGAGAAAGTCCGCGCCATCCTGCAGTGGGCCGAAGCCGAAGGCCGCTTGCAGCAGGCGAGCGAGGAGGCGGTCAAGCTGGCGAAATCCGTAGACTTGAGCGACGGGAAGATCGAGGCACTCATCGCCGAACGCCAGGCCGCGCGCAAGGCCCGCAACTTCAAACGCGCCGACGAAATCCGCGAGCAACTGTGCTCGGCGGGAATCGCGCTGGAAGATACCAAAGACGGGGTGCGCTGGAAGCGAGGCTAGGCGCAAGGATGATTTGTGTGGGACGGGTCGGAGACCCGTCCCACACGAACCAATCAAGCCCGTGGCGACACCTCGTTGACTACTGTCCGCTAACGTTGATCTCCAACGTCCCGCCAATATCATCCGGGTCGTCGATGCCTTTGAGGAAGAGCACGTGGCGGCCGGGGTCGGCCTTCAACGAAGGATCAATCAGCTCCAGCTCGCGAACTTCGAAGCGCTTCTGTCCGGTCGGGTACACGAACTCGTCATACACGACCCCGGTGAGCACGTAGTGGTGATCCTTCCATAGCAGCAACGAGGGCTGCCCGGAACGAAGCCGCAAAATGATAGCGTCGATGTCGGTCGGCGCGCCCGGGTTGAAGCTGGCGTCGATACGAACCCTGCGTCCCTCATCGAGCGTGTAATCGCCGCTGACCAGGCTCACCGTGTCCTCCAGAGAAGGAGCGCGGTCGAGACACACCGCCCCTCCATCGGCACGATCGATCCAATAGTCCTGCTTGAGCGTGACCTCCTGTTTGGCAAGCAAGGCTTCGATCGCCGCCGCCCAGGCCCAGTTCTCGCAAGCTTGCCGGGCAAGAGGGACGTTGATGTCGGGAATCATCTCCTTCAAACCGGCATGCCGTTCCACTGGAATCGGCGGCTTCTTGTGGGCATGGGCCGGGAGTAGCGCGGCCCAAAGAAGAATGAAGAGTCCACCACAGCGACACAGAGACATGGACAAAAGCTTACGCCAGCGGAGTTCGTTCAATTTCATTTCGTTGGGGTGGCCCACCCTTTCGCGAAGCGAAGGGTGGGGCTGTAGGGGTTCTAAACCTCGACACTCTCTGCGTCCTCTGCGGTAAATGCCTACGTCAACGCCTCAATCACTCGATCAAAGTCCTCCAGCGAGCGGTACTGGATGATGATGCTCCCCTTCCCCTTGCGGTCCCTAATCTGAACCCGCATGCCGAGGGCCTCCTGCAACTGGCGGGCGGCGGCGGCGACGTTCGGGTCCACCGGCTTCGGCGCCGCCGGCTCTTCGGTGGGCTTGGGCAGCAACAGGCGCGCGACGAGATCCTCGGTGGCGCGCACCGAGAGCTTGCCGGAGATGACGTGCCGCAGCGAATTCAGGATCTCCTCGGGCGTGTCCAGTCCCATCAGCGCCTTGGCGTGTCCGAAGCTGATGGCGCCGGTCTCCACCGCGTCCTGCGCCGGGGTGGGCAGCTTCAGCAGCCGCAGGTAGTTGGTGATGGTGGGACGCGGCTTGCCGGTGGATTCGGCGATCTGCTCCTGGGTGAGGCCAAACTCGCGTGCCAGACGCTCGAAGCCACGCGACTGTTCCATCGGGTTCAGGTCCTCGCGCTGCAGGTTCTCGACGATGGTCATCACCAGCGCCGACTCGTTCGAACACTGCTTCACCACCGCGGGAATCATGGTCCTGCCGGCCATCTGCGAGGCGCGCCAGCGGCGCTCGCCGGCGATGAGCTGGTAGCGCCGGGTTTCGGAATTATATCGTACTACGATAGGTTGTAGCACGCCGGTGTGACGGATGGACTCGGCCAGCTCCTCCAGCGCTTCGGGGGCAACCGTCCGCCGCGTCTGGAATGGGCCGGGATCAATCTGGTCCACTGGGATGTCGCGCGTGCCCTCGCGCTCCGGCGGGATCGGCTCTGCCTGGGCAATGGCGGCGGCGATCATGCCATCGGAATACTTGCCGTCAGTGGTGCGACAGCTACGGCCGCCCTAACGGCCGGGCGTGGCGGCAGCAGCGATTCCAATCCCCTGCCCAATGCTCTTCGTTTCTCGTTGTTCATTGTGGTCCTCGATTTTGTGGCGGTCGTTAGTCGTTTGCACGGGTTCTCAAACCGGCGTGCTAACGACAAACGGCTAACGATTAACGACTGGCAGTCGCTTCCCGCTCGCTTAGCACCTTGTCCATGATCTCCTTGGCCAGCCTGATATAGGCCTCGGCGCCGCGCGAGCGCACGTCGTAGAGCAGCGCCGGCTTGCCATGGCTGGGTGCCTCGGCCAGGCGGATGTTGCGCGGGATGGTGGTCTCGCACAGGCGGTCGCCGAAGTAGTTCTTCAGCTCGTTGGCCACCTGCTGGGCGAGGTTGGTGCGCTCGTCGTACATGGTGAGCACCACGCCCTCGATTGCCAGCTCCGGATTCAACCCCTCGCGAATGCGCTCGACAGTATCAATCAGCTCGCTCACCCCTTCGAGGGCGAAATACTCCGCCTGCATGGGGATCAGCACCGAGTCGGCGGCCACCAGCGCGTTCAAAGTCAGCAGGTCGAGCGCTGGCGGGCAATCGAGCACGATGAACTGGAAGCGCTCGCGCACGGAATCGACGGCCTGTCGCAGGCGGATGGCGCGGTCGGCAGCGCCGACCAGTTCGATATTGGCGCCGAGCAGGTTCTTATGCGAGGGCACCATCCAGAGCTGTTCGAGCGCGGTAGGCTGCAGCGCCTGCTCCAGAACGGTGTCTCCGACCAGGACGTTGTAGGTGCTGGCGCGGTCGGGGTCTTTGGCGAAGCCGAGCCCGCTGGAGGCGTTCGCCTGGGGATCGCAATCGATCAGCAGGGTCTCGACCTCGGCGGCGGCAAACGAGGCGGCCAGATTGATGGCGGTGGTCGTCTTGCCGACCCCGCCCTTCTGATTGGTGACAGCGATAACCCGTGCCATGGAATGCCTTCAGAGAAACAGGTGGACCTTGCTTGGAGATAGATTGTCATCCTGAGCGGAGCGAAGGACCTGCTTCTCGATGACAACAGCAGGTCCTTCGCTTCGCTCAGGATGACAATTCGTTAGTTGTGTTCTGCCAAGACAACGGTAAGGGAGGGAATCGGAAGCGGCAATAACCGGCTGGATACCGGCTGCGGAAATCCGGTGGAAAGCAGCATTTTCTGGTGGAAAAGGAGGGAGAAACTGTCCTCGATGTTCCACGTGGAACGTTGGGCCGTTTCACCGCCGAGGGCGCAGAGTCCGCGGAGGAATTCCGACGCGAAGGCGCGAAACAAGAGAGAGCCAGGATTGATTCTTTACGCAAGAATCTCGAGCTCGTAGCTGAACCGACAACGATGTTCCACGTGGAACAATACCGTTTCACCGCTGAGGGCGCAGAGGTTCGCAGAGGAATTCACCGCGAAGGCGCGAAGGGCGCCCGAGGGTTCCACGGTAATGCTTTAGTGATACTAACAGCGATGTTCCACGTGGAACCAGCAGGTGCGCTGTCTAGGAGAACAGCCCGTTCCACCTGAGAGGAACAACTTCAAGGCGCGAATCCGCGAATTCGCCAAATAAGCATTGTGGCGACGAATTCGATCAGGCGTAGAAAGCACCAAGGTGTCGGCAGGAAGAGCCACCAAAGCCGTTTGCGTGGAGGAGGGAATCGGGTAAACGCCATCATCGTGCACGCTATCCACAACGGCAATAAGAGAAACTCCACCAAGTCAATCAGCCACATCCGTGGCGAAAACAGGTCATACCATATGTCGTGATATGCGCTCTGTGCAATTGCCGCCGCCGCGAAAAGCAGCGACAATACGGCCATAAAACCCACCCTGCGTGTCTCTGATTCATATCTGCTGAGTCCTAATCTGCTGAGTTCTAAAACCAAGTACCACGGAGAGCCACTCCGGGGCCATCGTTACTTGAGCGCACTAGCCATATGGTTCCTAGCTTTCCTCGTTCCTCCCCGCCAGCAGAATCCGATCCCTCGACATTGGCACCGTGCCGCCCTCGTGCCACTGGAGAGCTGGGACCAGCTCAGCAGCCCGCTGCTGTTGCGCACGGCCGACCAGCAGGGCCAGCCGCGAGCCGGGGCCGTCATCCATCAGTTCGGCGGCGACGGGCAGCACCGAGTCAAACTTCTCCACTGCGCGCAGGGTCACCAGCTTCGCCCGGCGCTCATATTGTTCCGCGCGTCCGCTATAGACCTCGGCGGCGTTCAGGCCCAAGCTACGGATGACTTCCTTCAGGAATGTTGCTTTCTTGTTCTGCGATTCGATGAGTGTGAGCTGAATGTACGGCGCGAAGATCTTCATCGGCAGGCCAGGGAAGCCTGCGCCGGATCCCACGTCGATAACCGTAGCTTGATCGGAAGGAGTGAGCAGGCGGGAGGCGGCCCACAAGGATTCGCCTATATGTCGTGTTACGATACTATCCGGATCGCGCACCGCAGTGAGGTTGATCCGCGCATTCCAGCGCAGCAGTAGTTCGAGATACACAGCCAGTTGCGACTTCTGGACATCGGAAAGGTCGGGATGGAAAGGCGCCAGCAGCGCGGCGATTCGCTCAGCTTGCATCGCAGCGCAGATTAGCACAGGCAGGACTAAAACCTACCACGGAGGCACCCTTCGACTCCGCTCAGGGCAGGCTCCGACACGGAGAAAAGCAGGTCCTTCGCTTCGCTCAGGATGACAAATCATTCCTTCGCGGTGATGCGCGCCGCGCCTGGATTTCGATGTAAACGTTGACGAGCGAGACCGCGGCGGGGGTCACGCCGGGAATCCGGCTGGCCTGCCCGATGGTCTGCGGCCGGACGCGCTGCAGCTTCTCCTGCATCTCGCGCGAGAGCCCGCTTACGCTTGCGTAATCGAACCACTCGGGAATGGCGCGCTGTTCCGCCTTCTTCAGCCGCTCGATCGCCTTCTGCTGCTGGCCCAGGTAGCCGGCGTACTTGATTTCCGTCTCGATCGACTTCAGCTCGTTGCGCAAGGCCGCTGAAAACGGGCTCTCCGGGACCGTTTGGGACGGGGCAAAGGCCTCGAGTACCGGCCGCTGCAAGAAGATGTGCACGGGCGCGGTGCGGTCCGCGACCGAGCTGGCACGCAGCACGCGTTCCGTGAAGAATGCAGGTGCAATCTCACGCAACACAGGAAAGAGCTGTTTGATCATGACATCGGGCCGCTTGAGCAGTTGGGCGAGAGTCAGGCCTTTCAGGTCGTTGGTCGTTGGCCCGTCGTTAGTCGTTCGTCGTTGGTCGTTAGCTGGAACGACCACGGCCCGGGGTGAATCCGACAGAACTGCAGATCCCTCGTCGCTGCGGTCCTCGGGATGACAACTGCAGGAGGAATCATTCGCCAACGACGTCTCCGCTAACGACGAACGACCCGCGGCCAACATCCGTTCCAGCCGCTCCGCCAGCTCGCCGTTGATCCGCGTCTTCTCCAGCAGCTCCTTGAGCGCGGAGACGCGCTGCTGCTTGTCAAGGTAGTCCTGCCACGCGTCATCTTGAATCAGTCCGACGCGCCGGCCATAGGGGGTCAGGCGTCGGTCGGCGTTGTCGATGCGCAGGTGCAGCCGGAACTCGGCACGCGAGGTGAACATGCGGTACGGCTCATTGGTGCCCTTGCTGATCAGGTCGTCGATCAGGATGGCGATGTAAGCCTCGGTGCGGTCGAGCACCAACGCCGGCTCGCCCTTAATGGCCAGGGCGGCATTGATGCCCGCCATCAACCCTTGGCAGGCCGCCTCTTCGTAGCCGCTGGTGCCGTTGATCTGCCCGGCCAGGTAGAGCCGCGAAATCAGCTTGGTCTCAAGCGTCCGCCGCAGCTCGGTCGGGTCGATGGAGTCGTACTCGATGGCGTAGCCGGGACGCAGCATCTCCGCCTGCTCCAGCCCCGGGATGGAGCGCACCATCTGGAACTGCACGTCGAACGGCAGCGAGGTGCTCATGCCGTTGACGTAGGTTTCATGCGTGTTCAAGCCCTCGGGTTCGAGGAACAGCTGGTGCTTGTCGTGATGCGGGAACTTGACGATCTTGTCCTCGATCGAGGGACAATATCGTGGTCCGATACTTTTGATCTGGCCACTGTACATCGGCGAGCGGTGGACGTTCTCGCGGATGATGCGCTGGGTCTCCGGGGTGGTGAACGCGATGTAGCAGGGAACCTGCGGCTGGGCGATCTTGCGGGTGCGGAAGCTGAACGGGGTGGGCTCGGCGTCGCCGGGCTGGACTTGCATCCTGGACCAGTCGATGGTGCGACCGTCGAGCCGAGGCGGGGTGCCGGTCTTCAACCGGCAGCCACGCAGGCCGAGTTTCTTGAGGTTCTCGCCCAGCAGCACCGAGGGCGGCTCGCCGCTACGTCCGGAAGGGTAGTGCTCTTCGCCGATGTGAATCAACCCGTTGAGAAACGTGCCGGTGGTGATGATCACGGCGTCGGCCCAGATCTTGCGGCCATCGCGGAGCAGGACGCCGCGGCAGGTACGGCCGTTTTCCGTTTTCGGTTTCCCGTTTTCCGCTAACCCACATCTGCCAAAACCGGGCAGATGTGGGGCACCCTCAGCATTTTCGCCGGTTGACTCCAGGATCAGGTTCACCACCTCCGCTTGCTTGATTCGCAGGTTGGACTCGGACTCGAGCACCTGGCGCATCTTGAGCCGATACTGCTGTTTATCGCACTGGGCGCGGGGAGACCAGACGGCGGGCCCGCGCGAGGTATTCAGCAAGCGGAACTGGATGCCGACCGCGTCGGTGACCTCGCCCATGATCCCGCCCAGGGCGTCGATCTCGCGCACCAGGTGACCTTTGGCGATGCCCCCTACAGCGGGGTTGCAGGACATCTGGGCAATCAAGTCCAGGTTCAGGGTGAAAAGAGCGGTCTTCAGGCCCATGCGGGCCGCGGCCATGGCGGCTTCGCAGCCCGCGTGCCCGGCGCCGACCACCACTACGTCATACTTTTCGTCAAAACCAGACATCAAAAGAGTGGGGAACTTGGGGTCCCAGACGTTATCCTCTATTGTAATGATGTTGGCTGCAAGCGGTCTGCGGGTGGCCGGGCGCGAAGGGTCCGTCGCGCGGCCTGATATGCTCGCCGCAGTTGGAGGATGGATGAAGAATTGGTTGGCAGTAGCGCTATTGCTGTTGGCGCCGGTCTTGGCCTTTGCGCAAGATGAGGACGAAGCCTCGACGAGCGCCAATCCTCCCTCCACGGCGGAGGATCGCGCCCGCGCCGTCGAGGTGACGAACCGGATCCAGGCCGAACCGCTGAACCCGCGCTATCAGGCGGACCGCGATTGGCTGTTGCAGTGGATCGAGAAGATCCCCGACATCACGGTGCCGATTTGCCCGGACCTGCTGCCGGTCGCCGCCAGCAAAGGCCAGGACATTTACAAGTACGCCAACCAGCTTCGCTGGCAGACCATCGCCTCCTCGGCCAGCTTCCTGATCAACCATCCCAAGGACAAGGACAACGATTTAGCCATCAACCAAGCTGCGGTGGAGGGCGCGCTGGTGGCCTATCAGAACATCCTCAAGTCGCGTCCCCGTGCCCATTGGCCAAGCCTGGACGATCTGCTCGAGAAGCAAAAATCCGGCGCCCTGCAGAATTGGATCAAAAATCAGACCTTCCACTGCCTGGATAGCGGCAATAATCTGATGGCCGGCCTGTAGGCGCAATTTGTCATCCTGAGTGAAGCGAAGGACCTGCGGTTGTACTCCATTGGGAAAAAGCAGGTCCTTCGCTGCGCTCAGGATGACAATTCCTAAGTGTGGTTCCCAACTCGGCCAGTGGCGTTACTTCTTGATCACCCCACAAGCGATGCGGTCGCCGGCATTGCCAGCCGGTTCGGACTTCATGTCATCAGCCTTGGCATGAATCACCAGCGCCGTGCCGCCGTTGGCGAACACGGAGTTCGCTGCCTCTCCCATGGTGACCCGTTGGTCGGTGATCGTCGTTTTCAGCGTGCCCTTCGCGCCCACGGTGATGTTCTCCATGTCGCCGGCATGAGGCCCCTCCGGATTCTGCAACCCGTGGTGTTTGCCTTCGGGGTTAAAGTGCCCGCCCGCCGATTTGAAGTCCGGCGCGGTGCAGTCGGGCTTTTCATGGATATGGATGGCGTGCTCGCCGGGCGGCAGGTTCTTCAGATTCAGGGCGATCTTGACTCCTGGCGCGTTGGTCGAACCCATTAGCCGGGCCGTCCCCACGCTCTCACCCTTGGCGTTGTGCAGTTGGACGACCTGGGTGGTCTTCCCTTTCCCTTTGGCGGGTTTTTCCTTGGTTTGCTGCGCGTTCAAGCTCAGCGCCACCAGCAGTACGACAGCGGCAAGAATCAGTCTTCGCATCGAGTACCTCGTTCAGTCTGGCTGATGAGTTGGTGAAGGTTGATTGTGAGTAGACGTTCACTCGCGAGCAAAACGGGCACCAGTATAGCGCCTCTGCTGTTTGTTGTAGCGCCGGCGTCTCGCCAGCGGGCTCATGAACTCACCGCCAAAGCGGGCGAATGGCGGGTCACCCGACCCGGCCATACGATTCTCGCGGTTCCGATGGGCTTTGCTCTGCCGGCGCTCCTTTACAATGAGGTGAATGTCCCTGGAATTCGAACTGCTGGCGAACGACGGGCCGGCGCGGCGCGCGGCCATGGCCCTGCCGCACCAGGTGGTGCAGACGCCGGTGTTCATGCCGGTGGGCACGCAGGCCACGGTGAAGGCCGTCCCGCAGCACCTGCTGGAAGAGCTTGGGGCGGAGATCATTCTCAGCAACACATACCATCTGTTTTTGCGGCCGGGCGCTGAGCAGGTAAACGCGCTGGGCGGGCTGCACCGGTTTATGTCGTGGGACCGCGCCATGCTGACCGACTCCGGTGGATTCCAGGTCTTCAGTCTGAGCGCGCTGCGCAAATTGAACGAAGAGGGTGTGCAGTTCCGCTCGCATCTCGATGGCTCGCTGCACTTCCTCTCGCCGGAAACGGCCACCGCGGCGCAGATCGCTCTCGGCGCGGACATCATCATGGCGTTCGACGAGTGCACGGAATATCCCGCCGACCGCCAGCGCGCCCGCGATTCCATGGAAATGACCGTGCGCTGGGCGGCGCGCTGCAAAAAGTACTTCGAAGAGCACAAGCACGAGAACCCGTGGAATTCCCACATCTGCCAAAACCAGGCAGATGTGGGGCACCCTCAAAACACCCACCCTAGCCAAAACCGGGCTAGAGCCTGCCCTGAGCTTGTCGAAGGGGTGCCCCACCCAGCGAGTGGAGAAGAAATTGTCATCCTGAGCGCAGCGAAGGACCTGCTTTTCGCTCCAACCGAGCCGGACAGCCAATCGTTCGCTCCGCGGGCCGAACCCCGTTCCGCTCAGAGCGCAACCCAATCCCTGTTTGGCATTGTGCAGGGAGGAATGTATGCCGATCTGCGCCAGGAGTGCGCCGAGCGTTTGGTGGAGATGGACCTGCCCGGCTATGCGATTGGCGGGCTGAGTGTCGGGGAGCCGCGAGAGAAGACCTATGACATTGTCGCCGCCACCCTGGAGCACCTGCCCAAGGACAAGCCCCGCTACCTGATGGGAGTGGGCACGCCCGAGGAGATCGTGCAATATGCGCGCCTGGGCATCGACATGATGGACTGCGTCCTCCCCACCCGCGCCGCCCGCCACGGTCTTCTATTTACCTCCGAGGGGAAGATCAATATTAAGGGGGCACGCTACGCCGCCGATCCGGGTCCGCTCGATCCGGCCTGCGGCTGCCGGGTCTGCCGCCGCTATACCCGCGCCTACCTACGCCACCTGTATGCCACCGGTGAGTTGCTGGGCCAAGTCTTAAATAGCATTCACAATCTGGCCCATTGGCTTGACACTATGCGCCGGCTACGGCAATCTATTGTTTTCGGGGAATTCACAAGTCCTGCTATAGGTGTGTCCGGAAAAAACTCCGGCAGACCTTAGCCCATGCTCCGGCGGATTCTCGTCCCCAACGATCGCTCCGCGCTCGTCGGGGCCTCGCAATCCTGCCCGGATCCCCAGCACGCTCCGGGGTTGAGCGGCTTTGGGATGAAAAGCTTGGGGGTGGAAGCTTGTCTCCCTCGTTTCATCCGAGAAGTCCCGGCCAAAAGGTGGTTTGTACTCCGTACGTGAAGAGCACACCTTGAATTAGGACAGCAGCGGTACAACACGCGCGGGCTGGAGCACGTTGAATGATGGTTCACTCGATGGATTTCGTCGCTATGCAGATGGCAGGGCAGGGGAGCTGGGCAGTCGGCGTCCTGCCGCTCATCTTTATTTTTGCGGTTTTCTATTTCCTCCTGATCATGCCCCAGCAGCGGCGCCAGAAGAAGTGGCAGAAGATGCTGAGCGAGCTGAAGACCGGCGATCGGGTGGTCACCAGCGGCGGCATTCGCGGCACGGTGATCGCCTTGCGGGAGGACTTCCTCCACCTGCGCGTTCCTCCGGATAATATCCGGGTGGAGATCGCGCGCAGCGCGGTGACACAGGTGGCGTCCGGCAGTGAGGAATTGAAGCAGGCGTAACAGAATTGCTGGCCATCCCACCCTAAGCCAAAAGCGGGCGAGGGTGGGGCACCCGTTAGGACGGGGCAAGGGCCCGCCGGCGAGAGGCCGGAACTATGGTTGTCAATCCATGAACAAGAACCTAGGCGCGAAAGCGATCTTGATAATTGCGGTGCTGCTGGTCTTCTTTTTCGGCATCGTCGGCTGGCCGCAGAACTGGTCCGGACAGGGCATCCTGCAGAGCATGACCGACCGGATCCATCTGGGACTCGATCTCAAGGGTGGAACTCACCTGATCCTGCAGGTGCAGGTTAACGACGCCGTGCGCGCCGAATCGGAGCGCAGCATCGAGCGCCTGAAGGCCGACCTCAAGCAGGCCAATGTTCCCTTCGCCGCGATCACCATCCCCGATCCAGTGAATCATCCGGAGCAGATTGCGGCCCAGGGAGTACCGGCGGAGAGCGGAGGCGAGCTGCGTAAGATCGTCGGCGACCGCCTGCCCGAGTACGACCTGACCTCTGGTGCGGAGAACACCTTCTTCGTCACCATGCGGCCCTCGATTGCCACCGAGACCAAAGATCACGCGGTCACGCAGGCAATTGAGACCATCCGCAACCGCATTGACCAGCTTGGCGTCAGCGAGCCGGTGATCGAAGAGCATGGGCTCGGGCAGTACCAGATCCTGGTGCAGCTCCCCGGGGTGGACGATCCCGCCCGGGTGAAGGAGATCATGCAGTCCACCGCCATGCTGGAGATCCGGCAGGCCCAGGACAACGGCCAAGCCTACGAGAGCGAGCAGGCGGCTTTGGCGGCGCACAGCGGCGTGCTTCCGCCCGACACCATGGTCATGAAGGGCAACAGCATCGGCAGCCGCAAGGGCGATAGCGGCGAGCATCGCGAGGCCTATTACATCATCGAGCGCAGCTCGGCGGTGAGCGGCCGCGACCTGCGCAGCGCCGACGCCGGCCGCGACGAGATGAGTCGCCCCAACGTCCGCTTTACCTTGACCGCGGACGGCGGACATCGCTTCTCCGATTTCACCCGCGCCCACATCAACGATTATTTGGCGGTGGTGCTGGATAATAAAGTCCAGGAGGTCGCCCGCATCAACAGCGAGATCAGCGACTCGGGCGAGATCACCGGCGGATTTACCGAACAGGAAGCCAAGGACTTGTCCATGGTCCTGCGTTCGGGTGCGCTGCCGGCCGGCATCAAGTACCTCGAAGAGCGCACGGTCGGGCCGTCGCTCGGCGCCGATTCGATCCGCGCCGGGGTTCGCGCGGCGGTCATTGGCATGGTGGCTGTCATGATCTTCATGCTGGTCTACTACCATGCCGCAGGCATTAACGCCGATGTGGCGCTGGTTCTGAACCTGATTATTCTTCTCGGGTTCCTGGGATTTAGCGGGGCAACGCTGACGTTGCCGGGCATCGCCGGTGTGATCCTCACGGTCGGCATGGGCGTCGATTCCAATGTGCTGATCTTCGAACGCATCCGAGAGGAACTGCGCGCGGGCAAGACCCCGCCCAGCGCCGTCGAGCAGGGATTCGCCCGCGCTTGGACGACGATTCTGGACACCCACGTGACCACCATCGTCTCGGCCGTGATCCTGTTTCTCTTTGGCACCGGCCCGGTGCGCGGATTTGCCGTGACCCTGACCTTCGGTCTGTTGGCGAACCTGTTCACCGCGGTGTTTGTCAGCCGCGCCATCTTCGACTTCGGCCTGGGCCGCAAAGAGCGCGGCGAGGCGCTGTCGATTTAAAGCTGTGACTTGTGATTAGTGGCTAGTGATTCGTAAGCCCCGCAGGGGCGGTTGGTTTTAGCCCCGGGCGTAAGCCCGGGGGAGCGGCACGAAATTTCAACAGAGTCCCGGTAGGGACGAGTGAGGCGCACCCGATATTGGGCGCCACACAAGCGAGGCCACTTAACGTGGAGTTCTTCCGTAACACCAATATTCCGTTTCTGAAGTACAAGTGGTACTTCCTGGCATTTTCGCTGATCTTCAGTCTTGCCGGCATCTTTTCCATGCTTTTCTGGCACGGCATTCCGCTGGGCGTTGACTTCCGCGGCGGCACGCTGGTGTACGTCAAGTTCACCGGCACGCCGAATGACGGCCAAATCCGCGCCGATCTGGACCGCGCCAACCTGCACAATGCCAAGATCCAGCGTTACGGGCAGCCCGGAAGCAACGAAGTGCTGATCTCGCTCGAGCAGAAGGAGACCAGCGAGGCGGCGCTGGATCAGGGCAAGAATCAGATCATCCAGGCGCTCGAGCTGGCCAATGCTCCCGCTGGCAAGCAGGATCTCAACAACGCCAGCTCGCAGGCCGTGCAGGACTTCCTGGTAAAGGCCGACCCGCTGAAGAACGGGGGCGACTCGAAGGTCTATGGCCAGTATGCGCAGCAGATCGTCGACGCGCGGGACAAAGCCCACAGCGGCGTGCTGAGCTCACTCGATGAGCTGAGCGGCGCGGCCCCGAGCCAGGTTCTCGCCAGCCTGAACGACGGCTTCTTCCTCTCCAATTTCGGCGTGCGCAATGTCGAGATCGTGGGTCCCCAGGTGGGCAAGCAGTTGCAGAGCCAGGCCAAGCTCGCGGTGCTCTATTCGCTGCTGGGCATGCTGATTTACCTCTGGTTCCGCTTCGAGCTGATTTACGGCGTGGCCGCCGTGGTGGCCTGCTTCCATGACACGCTGATCACGGTCGGCGCCTTCTCCCTGCTCAACAAAGAGATTTCGCTCACGGTAATTGCCGCCATTCTGACCCTGGTCGGCTACTCGATGAACGACACCATCGTGGTCTTCGACCGCATCCGCGAGAACCTGAAGATCTCCCGGCGCGAGAAGCTGAGCGACATCGTGGACCGGAGCATCAATCAGACGCTAAGCCGGACGGTGCTGACTTCCGGTTTGACCTTCCTGACCGTGCTCTCGTTGTTCCTGTTTGGCGGCGAGGTGCTGCACGGCTTCAGCTTTGCCCTGGTGATCGGTATCATCGTCGGCACCTACTCGTCGATTTTCATCGCCTCGCCCATGCTGGTGGCCTATCAGGACTGGCGCGGGAACCGAGGCAGGCTTACAGCCGCTGCCGAGCCCGTCCGGCGTGAGAAGGCCAAGGCCAAGGCTTAAGACAACCGGGATGGCCTGATTTTTGTCTAATTAGTTACTATCAAGCAAACCCGAACCGCGGGCCCAGCCCGCGGTCTTTTCTTCTGCGCGCCCAAGCTGCCGGCAAATTCACGCCGGATTCGTCCCGAGTAGAGAGCTCTGGCTCTGCTCCCCTGGTGAACTCCGTGATTCCCCTGCCGCCGCGAAGTTCCTGGCGCAAGGGGAGGCGCATTGGGGTAAAAGGAGGACTGCAGGAGCAAAGTATGATGATTTTCACACAGCATTCATTGGGGAGACACATTGCTCGCCTACCATGCGACAATACCCCACCAGCTGAATAGCATAGTCGGGCAGGATCGCGATGGGAGCAAAATGCTCGGCTGCGGTGTCTAACTTATTTGGGCAATTCTTGTCTAAGTTAACTTAGGCAGTCTGGGACGGAGAACCAGTCATGTTTGAAGACAGCCTGTTGGAATCCGGCAACCGCTTCAAGAGCGGAAGACGGCGTGCGATGACTCTGTTGTCGTTCGCCCTCCAGATGCTCCTGTTGTGCGTACTGATCCTGATTCCGCTGATCTATACCGAGGCGCTGCCCAAGCAGCAACTGCTGACGCTCCTCGTGGCTCCGCCACCGCCCCCGCCGCCCCCACCGCCCCCGGCGGCGGCCACTCCCATCCCCAAGCCAGTGAAGGTGCAGTCGGACGTGGTGAACGGGGCTCTCCGCACCCCTACTAAAATTCCTGAGAAGGTGGAGATCATCAAGGAAGAAGCTCCGCCGCCTTCGACAACCGTGGCCGGCGTAGTTGGTGGAGTTCCGGGTGGGGTACCGGGCGGCCAGCTGGGGGGAGTAATCGGTGGTATCGTGTCGTCTACGCCGGTTGCCGTCCCCAAGGTGGCAGTCCCCCCGCCGGTCCAGAAAGTACGCGTTTCGCAGGGCGTCGCAGAGGGCTTGCTGATTCACCAGATCAAGCCGAGTTATCCGCCATTGGCGCGGCAGGCGCGCATTCAGGGCGACGTAGTGATGCAGGCGACCATCAGCAAGGATGGATCCATCGAAAATCTTTCGCTTCAGAGCGGTCATCCGATGCTGGCCCCGGCTGCCATCGAGGCGGTCAAGCAGTGGAAGTACAAGCCGTATTATCTGAACGGCGAGCCGGTCGAGGTGCAGACCCAGATTACGGTCAGCTTTAAGCTCGCCGGCTAAGTTGAGGCGCTTTGCGGGCGTGAGCGAAGCGGGAGCCCGCAGCCGAAATCCTGAGCGCAGCGAAGGACCTCATGGGTAGCAGATAACAGGCATCTCAACCGCCGCCTGCGGCTGGCGCCCGGAAACTGCGGCTAAGGGACAATAATTTACGATTTCCCGGAGTGGCTCCAAACCCGAGACACTCAACCGGAATCGAAACAAAGTTCGAGGAGGAAAAGAGCGACACATGTTCCTGGCAAATTTTGCAACCATCTCTCTGGCTCATGCCACCACCTTCGCCGCCTGGATCTACCAAGAAGGCACCGTAGGTTGGGATCCCGTCTCGCTATGGAGGCAGATGGGAATCCTGGCAAAGATCGTGGTCGTGATCTTGTTCATTATGTCGGGCTGGTCGATTGGGGTCATGATCGATCGCTGGATGGCCTTCAGCGCCGCCCGCAAGCAGTCCCGCGCCTTTGCCCCGGCAGTGGCCGGCGCCTTGCGCGAATACAAGATCGACGAGGCGATCCGGGTGGCCGAGCGCAACAAGAAGTCCCATCTGGCCAAGGTGGTTACCGCCGGCCTGCAGGAATTCCGGGCGCATGGCGACTCCACCGAAATCCCGGGCGAGACGATTGAGGCCAGTAAGCGCGCCCTGGAACGTGCCGAAGCCATCGTGCACGCCGAGTTGAAGCGCGGTTTGGGGGGACTGGCCACCATCGGGGCAACGGCTCCTTTCGTCGGCCTGTTCGGGACCGTGGTTGGCATTCTGAACGCCTTCCGCGAGATCTCCACCCAGAAGGCGACCGGCTTGGGCGCGGTGGCGGGCGGCATTTCGGAAGCTCTGGTCACGACCGCTGTTGGTCTGTTCGTCGCCATCCCGGCGGTGATGATGTTCAACTATCTGACGGGCCGGGTGGAGGCTTTCGACGTGGAGATGGACAATTCGTCGAGCGAGCTGATCGACTACTTCCTGAAGCGTCGAGCCCTGCATAAGTAACGGTCGGCCGAAGCCAGGGTGTCCGTCTTTGGCAGATGTGGGATTGTGAGCTACCCACATCTGCCAAAAGAGGGCAGAGCACCCCGGAAGCCGTGGAGAATTGGCTGAATGGCACTTGCAAAGAAAATTGCCAACGTGAACTCCAACATCAATGTCACGCCCATGGTGGACGTGATGCTGGTGCTGCTGATCATCTTCATGGTGATCACGCCCATGCTGCAGAAGGGCGTCAGCGTGGACTTGGCCAAGACCAACAACCCGCAGGCGATGCCCGACGCCGACAAAGAGGACTCGCTGCTGGTCGCCATCACCCGCGACGGCAAGATCTTCTTCGGCACCGACCAGATCACCCCGGACCAACTCACCTCCAAGGTGAAGGACAGGCTGGCCAACAAGTCCGACAAGCGGGTCTATATCAAGGCGGACGCCCGCGCCAAGTACGGCAACGTGGTCGAGGTGGTCGACGATGTCCGCTCCGCGGGCGTGGACGAGTTGGGCCTGCTTACCGAGCAGCGGAAACAGGGGTCATTTGCTCCCTTGCCCGCGACAGGCGCGAGCGCGAAATAGAGAGGATTTGCCATGGCAATGAGTATGAGTGGGGCCGGCGGCGGTCCCACTTCCGACATGAACGTGACGCCCCTGATCGACGTGCTGCTGGTGCTGCTGATCATCTTCATGGTGATTACCCCGCTCACGCCCAAGGGCCTGGACGCGCTGGTCCCCCAACCGCCTCCGCCCAACCAGAAGCAGCCACCGCCCTCTGACCGCACCATTGTGGTTCAGGTGCTCAAGGGCAATGGCGAGCGTCCCGCCTTGAAAATCAATCAGGAAGACGTTTCCTGGGACAAACTTCAAGGCCGGCTGACGGACATCTTTAAAGAGCGGGCCGAGCGCGTGATGTTTGTCAAGGCCGACGATGATCTTCCCTTTAACGATGTGGCGCAGGTGATCGACATTGCCCATAGCGCCGGCGTGGACAAGGTGGGCCTGATCACGGCGAAAATTGAGGCGGGCGGCTAGAAATTGCCTACCGCGGATTTCCGCGGATCGAGACGGATCAGATGAAATAGTTCTTATGAATAATCCGTGTAAATCCGTTTCCATCCGTCGAATCCGCGGTAAGTAGTTCACCGCCGGGAGGTGGGGCGCGATTGGAGAATCCTAAACCATGAACAAACGTTTGCGTGTGCTGGCGCTGCTGGCCGTGGTCTGGAGCTTGTTTGCCGCCGTGGGCTGCAATAAATTAAAGGCCCGGGACCAACTGAACAAAGGCGTCCAGTCCTATAAAAACGCCAGGTTCGAAGAGGCGATCGAGCATTTCAAGAACGCGGTGGAGCTGGATCCGGCGCTGAAGAACGCCAAGCTCTATTTAGCCACCGCCTACGCTCAGCAATATATCCCCGGCGCCGATACGCCGGACAATCTCCGCAATGCCGAGCTGGCAATCGGAGAGTTCCAGAAGGTTTTACAATCGGACCCGAAGAACATCAGCAGCATCAAGGGAATCGCCTCCCTCTACTTCAACATGAAGAAGATGGACCAGGCCAAGGAGTACAACCGCAAGGCGGCGCAGATCGATCCCAACGATCCCGAGGTCTACTACTACATCGCGGTGATCGACTGGACGCAATCCTACCAGCAGCGCATGGCGGAGCGCGCCAAACTGGGCCTGAAGCCCACGGATGACATCAAGGACCCGAAAATCTGCAACCAGCTGCTGAGCAAAATCAGCGGCAACCAGGCCAACGTGGAAGAGGGCATTCAGACCCTGGACAAGGCCATGAGCCTGCGCCACGACTACGAAGACGCCATGGCGTACCTGAACCTTCTCTACCGCGAGAAAGCGGACCTGGATTGCGCCAATCCGGAGCAGCGCGCGGCCGACGTAAAGAACGCCGACACCTGGGAGAGCAAGACTCTGGCGACGAGGAAGGCGAAGGCAGAAAGGGCTGGCGCCGGCGGCATAACGCTCGACAAGCAATAGTCCTGCTTCGAAGAGTGCAACCAGGGCCCCGCACAGCGGGGCCTTTCTCTTGCTGCCGGGTATCGTGGCTGCTATATGCGGACCCAGCCAGAGTAGTACAATTCGGGCCATTCGGCCCCCGCAGCTCCCTCGATTTGTCACAAGATCCTGAACAAGAGGTGCAGTGAGATGAGATTGATCTGCGTTCTGCTCGGCTTCTTGACCGGCAAGGTGAAAGTGAAATGCGTCGAGTGCAGGAACCTGGATGCCGAAGGCCGGTGCTACGGACACAAAATGCCGGACGAGATCGTCACTCAACCCATTGCTTGCGGATTCTGGAGCAAGAAGCCGCTAGCCTGAGAAACGTTTTCCGTTCCCCGCTCTCCGTTTCCCTTGGGCGCGGGGAAAACGGAGAACGGTGAGACTGAAATTAGGCCTTCGGCACCGAGAACTCCACACCTCGATCTTCGTTGGCCTTGACCGTGGCGTTCATATCGAGGTCGCTGATGGCGATCCGTCGCGGGCCTGGACCGCTAAGGTTCAGCACTGTGCCGCCGCTGATCGCATAGTTGGTGACCTCGAGCTGATGGCCGTCGCGGAAGATCAGCACGGTCTTAACCTGCGGCTCGGGAGGGGCCGGTGCGGGTTGGAGCGCCGCCGGCTGTGCCGCCGCGCTTTCCTGAACCCGTGGCGGAGGCGCGAGCGGATAGCCCGATGAGCCGTGACTGTCGAAGATGGTGGGACCCGCCGCCTCCGGCGGTGCCATCATCGTTTCTGGTTGTCCATTGGGTGGCTGCCCGTACTGCAGCACATCCTGACCCGAGTCATACATGTAATACGAAGCGCCATAGCCGTACGCCGGGTAGCCAACCCCTCCGTATCCGAAGCCAATCTGACCCCCGTTTCCAACCCCAAACGGTCCCACGCAGTTGAAACAGCGCCGCCTGTGATGGAGCAACCCATTGAGCGGGACGGTCGTTGGGAAAGTCGCATTCAGTGGCACGGTGGTTGGGAAAGACGTTCCGGTGAAGATGTTGTCCTGCGGCAGGCCATAGCCAAATGGGCCCAGCGAGGTGACGCTGGCAGGTGGTCCGGGCGCCCAACGTCCTGGAGCAAGCGAGGTCACCGACGGGGGAGTCCCGTGGACTTGCGCTTGGGCAATGCTGAGGCCAGCCAGAAGGAATGCGATGGGGAGAAGTCGCCGCATATCCATAAAACTACGTCCCCGCGGACGCCTCCTTACTACTTTGAACCCAAATGCTAACCGAAAGTTGTTGCCGCGCCAGCAAAGACTACCACGGTTTGACACCGATTAGGCGGATCTGCAGCTAAGCTCCCTCTGATCGGTGCTGGTCCACGTTAAGTCTGGGTTGTTGGGATGCGCTACCGGTGCCGGGAGATGACCGCCAGCCCGGCCAGGGAATAAACGGCATGCGACAGCAACACGACCCAGAGCACGCCCCGGGAAAAAAGCCAGATCAGAGCGTGGCGTCTCTCAAGCAGATCGACGAACACGGCTGCGATAAACAGAAACAGGAAAGGCAAGGCCATCACCAGGAAGCTGAGGCCGCCGGCATGGGGCAGCAACAAGCCAGCCAGGATCAGAATCCCTGCGGTAATCAGCGGCGCGGCGGTACCGAAAAAGCGGATCTCTGGCCACCCGATCCAAGCCCCGATGGCAAGCAGCAGCAGGATCAAGACCCCGGGGCTGCTGTGCAGCAGGAAGATGCCGAGCATCTTCCAAGGCGCGGTGCTGGTAAAAAGCTCGCCAGATGCCTGGAGCGGGCGGACATTGAAAACCGCGACGGCGAGGGCGCGGAAGTGGAAGCCATAGGTCGCCAAAACAAACAGGGATGCGATCAGACATCCGAGTGCAATGATGGCCAGAGCCGCACCCCGGCGTTCAGGGACAAGGTAGATCATGTACGCCAGCGCGAGGGGGATCAGGATCACCGTCGCGAACTGCGCGGCAACTGCAATGCCCAAAGCAATCCCGAGCAGCACGATACGCGTTCGGTTCCAGAGTGCGCCCTGGCGCGGAGCATACAGCGTGTGAGCCGCGGCCAAGGCTGCGTAGATGCTCCCGAAACCTCCCCAGGCCGTGAGCGCATCCGGACCGACCGACGACGCCTGAGAGAGGATCGTGGGCGAAAAGCAATAGAGCCCCAGCGTGATATACCCGGCGACGCTGCCGAACTGCCGGCGCGCGATATACCAGAGGGACGCCCCAAGCAGCAGCCCGACCCCGACAAACGGCAAGCGGAACGCCCATTGCCACAACTCGAGATTGATGTCGCGGGGCAGTGTGCGTAGCGGCGCATTGGCGAGGGCGGTCACGATTGGAGCCGGCAAGTCCTGCGATTCTGCCCCGGCGGTAGGTGCAGCCTCTTGGAAATGCGCGGGAGTGTGGCCGATGAAGCTCCACTCAGCCTCACTCAACGGCCTGTGTGAGATCAGCCAGAAGCATTGAAAGAAAAACACTGCCAGCAGCAGCGCGGCTGCGAGTTGGGGAAATCCAAATGGCTGGCGCGAGTCGGACATTCAAGTCAGAGTTGTATCACAGCGGTGCCTGAGTTAGACATTCGTGACCGCAACGTCGCGAAAGAACTCGGGATGCCTTCCTCACCCGTCTTGACAATGCAACCGTATAGACTAAACTAAGTCGACTTAGTTTACTAGGACGCGGTATGGACACGATTAACATCCATCAAGCCAAGACTCATCTGTCCCGCTTAGTCGATCAGGCCGCAAACGGGAAACCCTTCATCATCGCCAAGGCAGGCAAGCCTCTGGTCAAGGTCACGCCGCTGGATACTCCTACTGCGAGGCAAGTACGCAGGCTCGGCTTCCTCACCGGACAATTCTCGGTTCCCGACGATTTTGACAGCATGGGGCGCACCGAGGTCGAGCAGTTATTCGGCGGTCAAGAGTGAAGCTGCTGGTGGATACGCATCTCCTGCTCTGGGCAGCGAACGAACCCAAACGGTTGCCCAAAGCTGCCCGCGTTTTGATGGAGGACTTGGAAAACGAGCTTCTCTTCAGTGCGGCCAGCATATGGGAGATCGCGATGAAAAGCAGCCTCGGACGAGAGGACTTTCGAGTGGACGCGAGGCTGCTCCGCCGCGGCTTGCTGGATAACGGCTACACCGAACTGCCCATCACCAGCGAACACGCCATCAATGTGGACCACCTGCCAGCAGCACATAAGGATCCCTTCGATCGCATCCTTGTAGCCCAAGCGATGGTCGAGGGGATTTTATTGCTCACCCATGACCTGAAGCTTGCCGCCTACCGGGGACCGATCCGGAAGGTGTGAACTCAGCACACATCATTCTTAAAGAATTTTCCACAAATTGTCCTCCTGCGCGAGGACCGCACCCAAGGGCATCAGACCCCCTTTTGGCCTGAAGCACTTACACGTCCGAGCTGAAGGATCTGTTTTTCACAATCCGTCCGCGAAATCGTCCTCCAGATGCATTCGGCCAAGATGTTAGGATTTCAGCAACGCTCCCTGGAACAGCCTCTGGTGAGGATTGAACGATGATGGTTAAAGGCCCGGAAGAAGCGGCTTCTCTCCCTGCAGGATTTTTCTGGTCGGCCACTACGGCCGGCATCAAGGCCAGCGGCCGTCCCGATGTTGCGCTGGCCGAGGCGAAACTGGGGGCCAGCGCCGCAGCCGTGTTCACGCGCAATCGCGTAGCCGCCGCGCCGGTTGTGGTCGGCCGGGCGCACCTGCGCCGCAGCCGCGGCCGGGTGCGCGCCGTGCTGGTGAACTCCGGGAACGCCAACTGCGCCACCGGCGAGGCCGGCCTCCGCGTGGCTCAGCAGAGCTGCGCTGTCGTAGGCAAGGCGCTGGAGGCCGCGCCGCACTTCATCCTGCCCTCATCGACGGGCATCATCGGGGTGCCGCTGCCGGTGGAAAAACTCATCGCCTCGGTTCCCGCAGCGGTGGCCGCGCGCGCCGCTGACGAGCCGGCGCTCCGGGCGTTCGCCACGGCCATCATGACCACCGACACCCGCCTGAAGATGGCCTCGGCGGAGTTCGCGGCGGGCAAGCGGACGGTGCGCATCGCCGGGGTTTGCAAGGGCTCGGGGATGATCCATCCGAACATGGCGACGATGCTGGTCTACCTCTTCACCGACCTTGAGGCCGAGCCGCGCGAGTTGCAGGCCGAGCTGAAGACAGCGGTGGATACCACCTTCAACGCCATCTCCGTCGATGGCGACACCTCGACCAACGATACGGTTCTGCTGCTGGCCTCAGGCGCCAGCAAGGTGAAGCTTGCGCCGGGAGCGATAGCGAAGAAGTTTGCCGAGGCTCTGCGCGGGGTCTGCGCCTCCCTGGCGGCACAGGTGGTGCGGGATGGTGAAGGCGCCAAGCACCTGGTGCGGCTGAAGATCGCGGGCGCAAAGTCGGTCGAAGAGGCGCGCACCATCGCGCGCTCGATTGCCAACTCCCCGCTGGTCAAGACGGCATGGGCGGGCTGCGATCCCAACTGGGGACGCATCCTCTCCTCGATCGGCAACAGCGGCGTCGCCGTCGATCCCTCGCGCATTCACATCCATCTTGGCCCGCAGCAGCTCTGCCAGGGCGGCGTGGCCCATCCCTTCGATGAGAAGCAGGCGCACCAGTACCTGCAACAGCCCGAGTACGAGATCCGAGTCGAGTTGGGCCGCGGCAAAGCCGCTCTGGAGTTCCTGACTTGCGATCTCACCGTCGAGTACGTGCACATCAACGCGGACTACTCAACCTAGGAGATCAGGTGACGCCCCACCCTTCGGCAAAAGCGGGCGAAACGGTGGGCCACCCGGCTCATCCCAGTCCCAAACCGACCTATGGGTGCCGATTCGCCCACCAGCTGCTCTCCCACGCTGAAATCCACTTAAAGCTTTGCCTCACCTCTGCCGATCTTAATGTCTCCAGGGGGTGCTTCGCCATGAGGACTGCAAAGCTCGGGCTGCTAGTGATTCTGTGTCTATTAGCTGGGTGTGGTTCCACCCCGCAATTGAGCACGGTACGTTCATATAACGGCACGGCGGCCGTTGGAGATTTCCTAACCATCTCGATCGATCCCAATACCCACACCATCACCTACGAAAACCACACCAATGGAGAGGCCGGGACGGTTCCATACACGGTAAACGCCGACGGCAGCTATGCGATCACCGATCCGAACGGAAACCTGCTCTCGGCCTACGAGGTTCCCGGGTCCGTCATGGTGGTGGAAGCGGCAAACGCCGGTCCCAACCGGGACACCGCCACGCTGATTACCGCCATCGAGAGCGTGCCCGCCACGGTCCAAACCTTTGCCGGGCAGAGTTTCAATTACACGCAGTTTCGCCACCGCGACGGAGGGGTGGAATTTGGCTCGGTGACCATCGACACACAGGGCAACATCACCGCCAACAGCTGGGACCCAGGGGCAATCATGTGGACGGGAGCGAACTACTTCAATGGCTCAACCTTCCCTGCCGCCAGCCTGCAGGAGGACGCTTCGGGAAACTTCTTCACCGTCCATGAACAAAACGGCTCGGATAGCACGGTTTTTGGGACCCAAAATGGCCTGTGGGCAGTGGATAACGACAACGGCACGATCCTGGGACTTCCCAAAGCCTCCACGAAGGACTTCAACCCCGCCTCCGCCGGAACTTATAACGCAACCTACTACGAAAAATCCAACGCGCAGATGAACAACAACGTCGAAGTTGGGAACGCGACGAAAGGAAAGGCAACCCTCACGATCAGCGCCAGCGGAGCGGTAACCATTACCGACAGTCAGAACAACACCATGGCCAGTGGAACGTTAGTGGCCGTTGCCGACGCTTCCTACATCTACGACGGCACGTCGAACAAGCTGTCCGATCCCTGCTACGGCCTGTTCACGTTTCGCACCACGACGGCAAGTTCGCACCAGGATGTATTCGTCACTTTTGAGGGCAACGCGGTCATCTTTTCGAGTTTTCAGACAGCGCTGCCTATTCAGAACAACGGCACGTATACGTACTTTCAGGGCGTAGGGTTGAAGTAATAGCAGAAGTGCGGTGCGCCAACCTATACGACGCCCCCACCGCCACCACCCACCAACCGAGCTAAATGTCCAGGTTCTTCACGTCCAGGGCGTTGTCCTCGATGAACTTGCGGCGGGCCTCGACATCTTCGCCCATCAGGGTGGTGAAGATGGTCTCGGTCTCGGCGATGTCTTCGAGCTTCACCACGAGCAGGGTGCGTTTGTCGGGGTCCATGGTGGTTTCCCAGAGCTGCTCGCTGCTCATCTCGCCCAGACCTTTATATCGTTGGACGATATAATCCTTCCGCCCTTCGTTCAGCACGTATTCGAACAGGTCGCGCGAGTTGTTCTTTTGGACCACGTCGGGCTCGCTGCCGGAGCGGCGCTGCGCGGCTTTCGGCGATTTCTTCTCGGCTTTTTCCAGCTCGGCGTTTTCGGCGTCGCTCAGCTCCAGGCCGCCACTGTCGACCTCCGCCTTGGCCGCGCCCTTTTTCTTGAACTCGACCACGAACGGCGGCTGCATGTACTCGGCAATCTGCTTGTACTTGGCCAGCATCTGGCGGAACTCGGGCGAGCTGACCAGGTCCCAGTTGATCAGGTGCTCGGCGCCACGGGTATTCACGAAGAACGCTTCCCATAGCGAGCGCTCTTCATCAAAGCGAACGCCGGTGCTCTTGAAACCTGCGTCTTTCGCGATGTCCTTCAGCGCCTTTTCCAGATCGAGCAGCTTTTGCGGCGCCTTCGAGCTGTCTTCCCCCTCGAAATCCGAGCGCTTGCTGAGGTCGAATTTGGGGAGCAATTCGGTGACACGCTCGTCGCGCATGCGCTTGTCCACTTTGTCGGAGAACCCGAGGTACTCGTTCAAGGTGGTCATGAACTTGGTCAGGGGCGCGCCTTCGAGCCGGGCCTGGACGTCCCCTTCTCTGGCGCCATAGCGCACGATGATGTCTTCCGAGGCGCGCTTGACCATGGTGCGCACGAACTCGCGGTCGTCCTTGATGTATTGGTGCGACTTGCCCTTGCGAATCGAGTACAAGGGCGGTTGCGCGATGTAGACGTGACTGCGCTTGATCAGATCCGTCATCTGGCGGAAGAAGAAGGTGAGCAGCAGGGTGCGGATGTGCGAGCCGTCCACGTCGGCGTCGGTCATGATGATGATCTTGCCGTAGCGCAGCTTGGCCGGGTCGAAGTCGTCCTTGATGCCGGCGCCCAGGGCCGTGATCATGCAGCGGATTTCTTCATGGGCGAGCATTTTGTCGGCGCGCGCTTTTTCCACGTTCAGGATCTTGCCCTTCAGCGGCAGGATGGCCTGGAAGCGGCGGTCGCGTCCCTGCTTGGCAGTGCCGCCGGCGCTTTCGCCCTCCACCAGGAACAGTTCGCAGCGGTCAGGTTGGCGCTCGGAGCAATCGGCGAGTTTGCCCGGCAGGCCGCCGCTTTCCAGCGCGCCCTTGCGGCGGGTGAGGTCGCGGGCCTTGCGGGCGGCTTCGCGCGCGCGCTGCGCTTCAATCGCCTTGTTGATGATCTTGCGGGCGACCGTGGGGTTCTGCTCGAAGAACGCACCCAGGCGCTCGTTCAGGAACGCCTGCACGATGCCGGCGATGTCCGAGTTCAGCTTGCCCTTCGTCTGGCCCTCAAACTGGGGCTGCGGCAGCTTGACGCTGATCACCGCCACCAGACCCTCGCGGACATCGTCACCGGTCAGGTTTTCTTTGACATCCTTAAACAAACCGAGTTGCTGGCCTGCGTAGTTGACGGTGCGGGTCAGCGCCGTGCGGAAACCCGACAGGTGCGAGCCGCCATCCACCGTGTTGATGTTGTTCGCGAAGGTGAAAACGTTCTCGCTGTAGCCGTCGTTGTACTGCAGCGCGATCTCCATGACCACGTCGTCGCGCTCGGCTTCCATGTAGATCGGCTTTTCATGCAGCACCTGCTTGCCTTTGTTCAGGTGCTTGATGAACTCGGCGATGCCGCCCGTGTACTTGAATTCCACGTGCTTAGCTTCGCCGGTCTTGGGGTCGGTGGTGCGCTCGTCGGTCAGCGTGACGACCAGGCCCTTATTGAGAAAGGCCAATTCGCGCAGACGCTGGGACAACGTATCGATGTTGTACTCGGTGACGGTGAAGATTTCAGTGTCCGGCTTGAAATGGACCTTGGTGCCCTGCTTGTGCGCGGCGCTACCCGTCTTCCTCAGCTTGTTCTGGGGCTCGCCGCGAGAATAGTCCTGTTCCCAGGTGTTGCCATCACGCCAGATCTCGAGATTCAGTTCTTCGCTGAGCGCGTTAACGCAACTTACGCCAACCCCGTGCAGGCCGCCGGAGACTTTGTAGGTGGAAGAATCGAACTTGCCGCCGGCGTGCAGCGTAGTCATGACCACCTGCGCGGCCGAGACCTTCTCGCCGTCGATGATCATGTCGTCCACGGGAATGCCGCGGCCGTTATCCACCACGCTCACGGAGTTGTCGATGTGCACGCTGACATCGACCTTGTCGGCATAACCCGCGAGAGCCTCATCCACGGAGTTATCCACCACCTCGTAAACCAAGTGGTGCAGGCCCATCTCGCCGGTCGAGCCGATGTACATGGCGGGGCGCTTGCGCACCGCTTCCATGCCGCCCAGGACCTTGATCGAGTCGGCAGTGTAGTCACTTTGGGCGGAGCCGTTCGTCTGACCGTTCTTGCCGTTTTTGGTGGACGCAATTGCCGCGTCGTTGAGGGTTTCCTTCGAGGCCAATCTGACTCCGATCTATTCTCCGTGAACCTGCCCCAATCCGCATTGCGCTGGCGTTCGGGACACAAGGCGGGCGCCTGGCTACCCCTCTCAGGGCACCGGCGCAATATAAGTCAAATGATTGAAATCATACTAGTTAGCAGCCACCCGATTACACTTTATTTTAACACAAGAGGGCTCGCTTCGGGCCTCCCACCGAGCGGATAACCTGTTGAAATCGGGAAACTTATAGCGCGCCTGTTTTCCTACTCCGGCCCCCGCGTTCAACGATCTGCAAGGCGGACGGTGCGAACCGAGAACGCCAAACCCGAGCGCCAACTTCTGCCCCGGAAGGCTTAAGACGCTGAGCTTAATTCTGATCAGCCCCACGTGTTCGAAGAACTATATCGAACCTCTCATCAACGCGAAGGCGCGAAGGAAAAAACCAAAACCTACCAGGGACGCACGGAGGACACGGACACAAGCTTGCCATCCAGCAGGCGGATGTGGGCTGCTTCTACTTTAGATTTTGCCAGATCCACGATAACCAAGGTCATCTTCGGTTTGCATCGGCCATGATGCAATTTTTTTTCGTGTTTTCGCAGTTTGCACCATGTCCGCTGCAAATTCGCCAAGCTCAAAAACTATTTTGGCCAATGCTGATTTTGCGAAATCCCTCGGCTGATCTTCGTGGTATTCTCCGGTCTGTCACACACAGAATCACCAATGCCTCATTATCGGTGCAGAAGGCGGCGGTGTGTTCGCAGACGATCTTGTTGGGCTGCTCAGCCCACGTTATTGCTTGGGATGGCGAGCTTCAACAGCGCGGAGTCTCCAGCACGCCCGGGGTTCCCGAAAAACGCGACGGTGGGACTCCATCCAGTACTGTGTGCTGGTTGGGGTTGCAAGGTGCGTTTATTGAGAGCAAGACCGGTGTTGTGCTTGCGGGACTGTAGAAGCGCTGCTGGAAGCTGTTCGGTCCGGTTCTGATTACTGCTATGTCCGTTACGAGCGCTGCTGGAAGTCCGAATCCGTGGGGCCTGATTCTGGATCAGTTGCAGAAAAAGATCAGCCGCCACTCCTACGACACGTGGTTGAAACCCACGAAGTACAGCCACGCCGACGAGCGGGTGATTTTCGTGCATGTCCCCGCGCCCGAATTCCAGCATATCGGCGACACCTATGGGGACCTGATTCAGGAGGCCATCGAGCATCTTGGCCTCGGCTTTGAGGACGTGCAGTTCTTGTTGAGCGAACCGGAGCGGCCGGCTGCCAAGAGTGTGCCCACCGCGCAGGCTCGTTTCGACTTCGATGGCGCGGCGCAATTGAACCCGAAGTACACCTTCGACAACTTTGTCATCGGGGCGCAGAACCAGTTTGCGCACTCGGCGGCGCGGGCTGTCGCCGAACGCCCCTCCAAGGCCTACAACCCGTTCTTTCTGTACGGCGGGGTCGGTCTGGGCAAAACCCATCTGATGCAGGCCATCGGACACGAAGCCAAGCGGCTGTATTCGCACCTCTCGATCCGCTACCTGAGCAGCGAAACCTTTACCAACGAGATGATCACCTCGCTGCGCAACGACCGGATGACCACCTTCCGAGACAAGTTCCGCAACGTGGACGTCCTGCTCATCGATGACGTGCAGTTTCTGGCCCAGAAGGAACGCACCCAAGAGGAGTTCTTCCACACCTTCAACGCCCTGCACGAATCGATGAGGCAGATCGTGGTCGCCAGCGACCGGCCCCCCAAAGAACTGGCTGAGATCGAGGACCGGCTGCGCAGCCGCTTCGAGTGGGGCCTGATTGCCGACATTCAACCCCCTGACCTGGAGACCAAAGTCGCCATCCTGCAGAAGCGGGCCGAAATGGATCACGTGGCGCTGCCTATGGATGTGGCGTACTTCGTCGCGGCCAATATCCGCTCCAACGTGCGCGAGCTGGAAGGAGCGCTGATCCGGCTGATAGCCAAGTCCTCGCTGGAAAGCCAGGAGATCACCCTGGGCTATGCCCAGAGCGCGCTGCGCAACTTCATCGATGCTCAGGTGCGGAAGGTTACGATCGATTCCATCCAGAAGGCGGTGTCCGAGCAGTTTGGCTTGCGTGCGACCGAGATCAAGGCCAAGAACAATTCTCATTCGATCGTCTTCCCCAGGCAGATTGCCATGTACCTGGCCAAGCAGATGACCGACTCCTCTTTGCCGGAGATTGGACGGCAATTCGGCGGCAAGCACCACACCACGGTGCTGCATTCGATCGACAAGATCGAGGGCCAACGAAAAACCGACAAGGATTTAAACAGGACCTTGAATAAGCTGACCGAGCTTTTGGGCGGCTAACAGCCCCAGCAAGCGGGACTTGCTGGGGACCACTCGCGGTTGCGGACCGCTTTTCCACTTTTGCCTGGGTTTTCCCGCCGCGCCCCTGTGGACGGGCTGTGGAGGAGGTGCAAGAGCAGGGCATTTCCCGAGGATTCATCCCGGTTCTCCGAACCAGTCACCGATAGCCGGGATCGGAGTCCACAGCTGGAAATCGCGCAACTCAGCATCGGCTGCGGTTATCGACTTGATTTCCAATTTCCCACAGCCCCTACTGCTATTGCTGTTTTAGATTTTATTCTTTGATATAAGTTAGGACTAAGAAGTAGCAGTCTCTTTCCCAGTAAGCGCAAAAGCGGCGCTTGCCGGGGACCCTGACGACTTTGTGCCCGGCAGAGGGATCTCAATACTGGTCGGGGCGTAAGAACGGCGGGCGAAAGCTCGGAGGCGAGCCATGGAAATTACCGTCAACAAGACTGAACTCCTGCGAGAACTCACGGCCTGTTCTGGAGTGGTGGAACGGAAGACCACCATTCCGATTCTGTCCAACTTCCTGTTGGAAGCTGCCGGTGAGCGCGTCAACATCACCGCCACCGACCTGGACCTGAGCCTGCGGACCTCGTGTCCTGCGCGCGTGAAGAAAGAGGGTTCCTGCACCATTCCGGCGCGCAAGCTTTACGACTACGTCAAGCTGCTGCCCGATGGCGACGTCACCCTGAAGCTGCTGGAGAACCACTGGGTCAATATCCGCAGCGGCCGCTCCAACACCAAGATGGTGGGCATGGCGCGCGCCAACTTTCCCGCCCTGCCGGCGTTCCCCACCACGGGCGTGGTCAAGATACCGATCACGGTGCTGCGCACCATGATCTCCAAGACCATCTTCGCCATCTCGAGTGAGGAGTCGCGCTACACGCTGAACGGCGCGCTGCTGGTGCTGAAGCCGCAGTCGATCATCATGGTGGCCACCGATGGCCATCGCCTGGCGCACATCGAGAGCGACCAAGAAAACCTGGAAGGCGTAAGCACGGAGCTCCGCACGCTGGTGCCCAAGAAGGCGATGAGCGAGTTGAACTCGCTGCTGCAGCAGGCCGACAGCGACTACCTGGATTTCGCCAAGGACGAGAGCACGTTGTTCTTCCGCCTCGGCAGCCGCCTGCTGACGTCGCGCCAGTTGACCGGCCAGTTCCCCAATTACGAGGCCGTACTGCCGCGCGAGGTTCCCAAGTCGGTCACCGTGCGCTGTGAAGATATTGCCATCGCCATCCAGCGCGTGGCCCAGTTCGCCGACGAACGCTCCGGCGCCATTCGCCTCAAGCTGGACAAAAACGAGATCCGCATCTCTTCCTCTAATACCGAAACCGGCGAGTCGGAAGATTCCATCGAGACCACCTATGAGTCGGATCCGCTGGTCATCGGCTTCAACAGCCAGTACCTGCTGGAGTTCCTGAAGGCCACCAGTGCCGGCGAAGTCCGCCTGGAGTTTAAGGACTCGCAGTCGGCCGGACAGCTTCGTCCCGCGGAGAATGGCGACCAGTACAAATATCGCTACGTGGTGATGCCGATGAGGATCTGAGCCGCGATAGCCAAGGGCCCGCCGTTCTTTTAGCCGACCCGCTTGATGTCTGTTTTGCTGAAGTCCTGCCCTTTGAACAGCAGGGGCTCGCCAGTTACTTTGGCGAGTGCGTAGGCAAAGCAATCCCCGAAATTCAGCCCTGCCGGGTGCCCGCTGCCCTTGCCGAAATCCCGATAGGCCTCGCGCGCAACCCGTGCTTGCTCTTCGGTGACCGGCTCGATCCTGAGTTGTGCCTCGCGGACGAACTCATCGAAGCGGCGACTGGCAATGGGATCGCGACTCGCATCGATCACTACCGCGGCCTCGACAAAATTGGTGGCGGAAATACGGCGGCGGGAGGCGTTCTCAATCGCTCTTGCGCAGAACATCGCTTCGGGTTCGTCGCGAAGGATAGCGATGACTGCCGAGGTGTCAATGATCATCGCGGCAACCCGCGCTCATCGTAGAGCAGATCGCCGTGATCGGCGGACCGAAAGGGCTCCTTCAGATGCACGGCACAATCCTTGCCGATCACCACCAGCCGGTCTGCGAGGCTGACCTCCCGCTTGCGACGCACACGCTGAAGCCGCTCACGAACAGCTTTGGTCACGGCCGCCGTCATGCTTTCTCCGGTGAGCATCGCGAGTTCCTTCGCCAGCCGTTGCGTCTCCTCATTCTTAATGTTGAGACCCATGGTGTACACCTTTCTACCATGTTTATGCAACCATTCTACCACCAACAGGGGCGCCCCCTTTTCCCCAGATTCTTTTCTGATCTATCTAGATCCGTATTAGTCCGCTGTTGATTTCTTCCACAACCACCTGCCCGGCTTTTTGACATCTCCCGTCCACACACCTTCATCTGAACTGATGCGCTCGCGCTGCGTTGGAGCGAGGCGCACGCAACCGAAATCCAACCGGGCTTGGAAATGATGAAGGCAAGAATAGTCATCCTCCTGCTTCTTAGCAGCACTTTGGCTTACTCGCAGAACTGCTGGCAGGCCAGCAAGGACCAGCTTGGCACCGACACTTCCACCTTTCTGCAGGCGGTGCGGCACACGCCCCGAGCCATGGTGGAAGGGCATAACCTGAAGTGGGAGCTGCCGGTCGCGGCCGCTACGGCATTGTTCGTGGCCTATGGTGATACCCACGTCGCTAACGAGGTGAAAGGGGCGCAGACTCTCAATAGCCGCAGCGATACCGCATCCACAGCGATGACTGACCTGATGGTCGGAGCCGCCGGCGTCACCTTTCTGGCCGGCTGCGCTACCTCGCACGACCATGCCTTGCGCTCGGGATTCAATGCCCTGGCCGCAGCTGGCTTCGCTCTCGCCTCCGACGAGGCCCTTAAACTTGCGTTCAACCGGCAGCGACCCGCGCGGGAAGGTGGCCAGGGCGACCTCTGGGATGGCGGCAAGTCGTTCCCCTCAGGGCACACCACCGCCGCCTGGGCGGTGGCTAGCGCGCTCGCGCACTCGTATCCACGGAACCGCTGGATCAAGTGGAGCGCCTACGCCGCCGCCACCAGCATCGGCATCTTGCGCATCACCTCGCACCAGCACTTCCCGTCCGACGTCATCGTAGGCGGCACCCTGGGCTACACCATCGGCGAGCGGCTGAGCTGGTAGTCGGGCAGCCAGGTTCCAGGCCCGGTGGTCTCGCTAGTGGATCAGAAATGGATCAGTTGGACGGTGAGAAAAGCCTTGCGCTTTGCAACCATCCGCGCGCGCAACCAGAGCCCAAAACGCCCTGAGCAAGAAAGCGAGGTGGTATCGCGGAAATTACTATGCTTCGAGTAATCGGTTGGCTTTGCCGCCATGGCCTTGATCGCCGCAGGCGCCCCTAGCCTCGTCCGCAGTCTTCGGAACTGTGCGCCCAAATAGCTGTTGCTCTGATGTAAACAACTGGCGGCCATCTTGAATGCGACCGTTAGTCGATTACTGGTGGGCAAGCGCCCTTTTCCGATGATTCTGCCCCCGCTAACTCTGTTGTCGGGACACAGACGCAACCAGGAAACGAAATGATCCTCCGGTCCGCCACTTGCTCATGTCCCACCTGGCTTCGCTGATCACGGTCGCCGCGGTTCGGACATCGATCCCATCGATTCGAGTCAGGTCTGTCCCTGTCATGCGGAATAACTCGGCCCGTAAGTCAAACCGAGGTTTGTTCTCCTTTTTCTTGCGCAGCCGTTCCTTTCGTTTCTCTTCCGGCAGATTGGCGCCGGCGCTCTGTGTCGCGGTGGCATTTTCTGCAGATTGCCATTTCCGCCGTTCAACAATCCAGCACCGCCGAGCAAACCAACTCCAATACGAGCCAATCGCGAAGATAAGCCAGGAGTCGGCCGAGGGCACGCAGCACTCGGCGCGCGCCTACCATGATTTGAATCCCGCACCCGCCTTGCATCAGACTGACCGCCACTTCAAGTTCGCCCTCCGGAAGCGCAACGTGGAATTGTTATCACACGCATGGGTGCTCCTCATCACACGAATAGCAGGGTGCCAGCGCATCTAACTAGTTCGTTGAATGGTGGGGGAAAAACTGTCCCGCTCCACCTTGGTCCATTCAGGGCCCCGCCATCACGCTTCCCAACCAAATCCACTCAGGCGGGTAACAATAAGTCTTGGCACGAGTGAACCAACGGACATCAGAACACCACGGGGGGCGGGCTCGTAATCTCGTCCCTTTTGACCTATCTCCCGTATCGGCAGGTCCATTCGCTCGTGACCATTTATGAGAATGTTTGTAACTTTGGCCGGCCAACGGACTCACATTGATGGGTACCGATCCGCTATTCGCGCTATCTGGAAGAGGAGAACGAATGAAGACCCGATTCTTGAACATGGCGGCTGTTGCCGTACTGGCAATGTCCGCTTCCGCTATGGCCCAGCCGGGCCAGGACAACATGAAGCACGACGACATGAAGCAGCAGGACGGCATGAAGCACGACGATGCCATGAAGCATGATGAAGGCATGAAGCACAAGGCCGCAACGCCAGCCAAGCACAAGACCAGGAAGAAGACCTCCGGCGCCCAAATGAAGCACGACGACAGCATGAAGCACAACGACATGAAGCACGAGGAAATGAAGCACGACAACATGAAGCATGACGACATGAACAAAGACCAGATGAAGCAGTAGCTTCAGAGCGTGCGTCTTCGCAGTTCTACAAAGGGTAACGGCCACGGAACGTGAGGACCGTTACCCTTATTGTTTTGCACGCACGAAATGGGGCAGAGGAAAGAGATGCTCCCGCAATGGACAGCGATCCGAAAAGCGTTATTCCGTGCTCTTTGTCTCGATGCTTGGTTCGCGAATATACGCCGGAGCCTTCTTCCAGCCAAACAGCATGGAAGCAAAGTTCTCCCATCCGTGGAGCAGGACCATTAACAGGTGTCCCGGCAAGAACGCCCACAGCCCGCACATGGCAGCGAAGTGCCATATCCTGGTGAGATGAAATCCGCCCAGGAGAAACGCTACATACTTAAACTGTACCGGCTTGTATAGCACCAGGCCGGTGATCATCGACAACGTTCCCAGCAGCAGGGCGGTTGTGTAGGCTAGCTTTTGCAGAGGATTGTACGGCTCAAACTCTCTCGGTTTCTCCCGGAAGAAGAAATAGTGCTGAATCATCGGCCACACCCCGCGAACGTCCCGTGGATGAAACAACACGGTTCGAAAATGGCCGCTGATGACCTCGTACAGAACGTAGACGAGGCCGCCTCCCATGAATAGCCACATAAAGGTGAAGTGCCACTGCAGCGCGCCGCCCAGCCAGCCTCCCAGGCGCAACGCGGGCGGCGGAACAAATAGATCGTGCTGTGGAATCTTGGGTCCGAAGGAGGGGAACGCGCGGAAGATCTGGAGGCCGGTCATGCTAAGCACAACGATGGCGATTGCGGCTCCCCAATGAGTGAGCCGCACGATGGTCGGGTGCTCGTATACGGCGCGCAGACGTTCCTTCTCGGAGATGGTGAAGTGAGAGATGCGCAGGTGGCTCAGATCGGGTTGCGAAACAGGCTTCACCGGTACCATGGGTCTCCTCCTCATAGGCCAGCAAACCAGCTATAGCCCTGGTCTTCCCAGTACCCACGCCTGGGGCTGAGAACGCTGGTGACACGAAGCGTCTCCAGGTACTTGGCCTGCTTATAGCCGAGTTTGGTTGGCATCTGGAGGCGCAGGGGCGCGCCGTGTCCACGATCCAGGGGCTTGCCATACATCTCGTAGCAGAGCAAAGACTGAGGATGCAGCGCGCTCTCCATGTCGATGGACTCGTAGTAGTTGTCGGAGCACTCGACCTCAATGAATCGCGCCGCCGGAGAGGCGCCAACCAAGCGAAGGAAGTCGCTTACCCTTGCGCCGCCAAAGTTGCCGACAACATCCCAGCCTTCGACGCAGACATGCCGCGTATTCTGCGTCACTTTGGGTAAGGCGGCAATCTGCGATAGCGCGTATTCACCCGGGAATTGCACGTCGCCGGCCACCGTCAGCGTCCAGTTCTCCAAGTCCACATCGGGATCGAGAACATCGTAGTAGTTGTAGGGAAACATACTGAACGGAACCACCTCGGAGTCCGAAAAGAAGAGCTTGCGGTGACGGTCGAATAGCGCCGCCGAAGCCCGGTCGCTGAACTCGAGACCCGCCGCTAGCAACCGGTTGCGCGCCTTGGGGACGAAGAGAGTACCGGCCAGAAGCAGCGGTGTCATCTTGAGCAGTTCGCGCCTTCGGGCGCTCCGCAACTCGTTGCCGGGATTCTTTTCCTTAGCCATCGGCATTCTCCTAGTCCGGCGCGGTCCATCTATGGATCGCAGGATCGCACTGCTATTGCTGCAATGCCCTGTCCAGTAGGGCAGAGATCTTTTCGCTGGCCACCTCTCCCGAGGCATTGAAGAGAGGCTGGCCCTGCTTATCCAGTACCACCACCTGGGGAATGTATCCGGTGTAATACCGCTTCACCAACAGTTGCTGCGCCGCGGAGAGCTTCACGTCAAGATCAACGACCACAAAGTTCACGCGGCCCTGATACTTCTGGTAGAGCTCCACCGTCCTGCGCGCTTGCCGTTTGGAATTGAAACAGCCTTCGCCGACGATGATCACGTAATTGGGTTTGCCTGCCACCACCCCGGCCTCAAGATTGTCCCCGGTAATGAGCGGTCCATCCAGGCTGTCGCTGCCATAGTCGAGCTTGGAATTCAACTTGAGATTGTCCGCGGCTTGGAGGACCGAGACGTTAGCGACGACCGCAAACAATAGCACGGAAACGAAGAAGGTGCGATTCATTCGATCTCCTCCGGGACGGACGGCCAGCGCCGGCAACAAACCGGATAAGCCAGCCGTGATGTTCTCAAGTGGCCCCGTTGGACCGTTGGAATCACGACCCGCCAGGAAGTTACGCGCGAAGAATAGGAATCACCGGTACCAGGGAAACGCCCTCGATCCGCCTGTAAATGCTTGCAGCACAAACAGATGGGCTTCTTAACGACAAAAGGATTTGAAAGTCCAGGGTCACTGATTTCGGGAGACCGGGGATAGACGGGACCTTTCCTCGTGGGCCCGGGTAAGAGGGAACAGGGCGAACGGTGACACGCAAAATAGGCGCAAGGTGGGGCCGGACACGCCTGCCTGTCGCCCACCACTGCGGAAATCGCGCATCGAAATACAGTGGGATCTCAAGCAGGACAACCGGGCCGCTCCTTAGGCTGACGCCACGATGAGCAAGGTTGATGGCGTAAGTGTCTTATCCCGCGGCAGCGAGGGAACTCCTTTCAAAACTTCTCGTGGAGGAATCGATGAACCGAATCGTTTGGTTGTTTGTAGCGGTACTTGCTTTGGCGGGCTGTCTGCATGCCCAAGACATGAACAACCACAACATGACCATGATGGGGTTCATGTGCGACTCCAAGTGCACCTTCCAGATCTCTACCTTCCCCAAGGAGCGATTCGGCTGCAGAAAGGACTGCACCGAGACCAGCGGGGAAGCCGTCATGGTCACTGACAAAGGCAAGATCATGAAGATCGATAACCAGGATATGGTCAAGTCGTACATGGGCAAACACGTGAAGGTGAGCGCTCAGATGATGGAAGGCGGCATGATGCATGTCATGCACATCAATCCCTTCAACGAAGCTGCGGCGGAACAAATGGGCAAGTGAAGGACGGGCGGCCTACGCAAGTTCATCGTTAAGGGAAGATGATTGAGGGTGCCTAGCCCGATTTAGGCAAGGATGGGCGTGTTCGCCAGGGTCGTGTTCCCTCCGTTAGAAAAGTTTTGCGGCACACTTTGCGGCACACCCCCAAAATGCACCACCGGTAATTGCTTGATTCTTTACTAGGCCCGCCAGGATCTGAACTTGGGACCAATGGATTCCTGCGTGACGAAAGCGTCCGTGAGCGTTTTATCTCTGGCTGTAAGCTATTGATTTTATTGGTGGGCCCGCAAGGATTCGAACCTTGGACCAAGGGATTATGAGTCCCCTGCTCTACCGCTGAGCTACGGGCCCGCTCTAGACTGCAACGTCAACTAAATCAGCAACTTGGTCGGCTTCCACAACTTTACTCGCAAGTGCCGCTTCGGAGCTGGTGCAACTCCCGCCATGACGAGCCTATTGGCAAACCTATGTCGCAGGCAATGCCAAGTGAACTCCGGCACCACATGCTTTGTCAACAGCTCAGCTCAGCGGTTTCAAACCAGTGTCGCGAACTACGGAGCGGCGGAGCGGCTTCTTGCCCCGACTGCTGTTAAACAAGACGTTCCGGCCCGCGGCGCTGACAGTGGCACACGCCGTGTCCGCGACCCATTGTCACGAAGGCAATACCAACCAGCGTGCAATTGAACGGTCCTGTGACCATCAACCCAACCCCGGCTAGCGGCAATAACGCGGTGTCCGGGGCGACCATAACTGACAGGGGAAAGGCCAAAATGGGAATCATGGAGCGGCGACGATGCTGAAATTCCAAATCGGGATTTTTTTGCACATTACTATCGTATTAATCAATCGCGACTTTCCCCGCGCTACGGCTTCCAATCAGATATGACGTGCGATCTGTGCAAGAAGGAACCCGCAACCGACCGAAAACTTTGCGCCAACTGTGCCGAGGGGGTCCGGCGACTGGTACGCGTGACGAAGGACATGGAAGAGCGGCGGGAGATAGAACGCGCGTTTGAATATGCCCGCGCCCGCGCTGCCGCTGCCGGTCGTTAATGCCGCGCCAGCCGGCCACGCCAGCTCGAAGAGGCGCGCGGTTGCGAATGGCGTCTTCCCAAGCGAGTGTGTCGGCGGAAAGCGCGCCTCGGCAACGCTTTGCGCCTCCGAAACCCGTAACGTCTGGCTCTGATCTTCCCGGCGCATATACGCTCCTCTCAGGAGTATGATCTACTCGGTTTCGCGCCATCGGCATCCAATCAACTGACATGAAACAGCTCGCAGAGTGGGTCCTCAACGTTTGCAACTTGCGGGATGTCACCTATGCCGACGTCCGTGTCCTGGACGATCGGCACCGCGAACTGGCCACCAAGAACGGCAAGATCGGCGCCGCCAACGAGTCCGAGTCGCTGGGCATCGGCATTCGCGTGCTCGCCCAAGGCGCATGGGGCTTCGCCGCCACCGAGGACCTGACCCGCGAGGGCGTGGAGATCACCGCCCAGCGCGCGGTCGAGGTGGCGCGCGCCTCGGCCCAGGTCAAAGCAGCGCGGCGTGCAATTGGCTCCGGAAAAGGCGCACCAGGCCGAGTGGTCGTCCCCTTGCCGCATCGACCCGTTCTCTACCTCGATCGAGCAGAATCTCGACCTGCTGATGGAGATCGACCGCCAGTTGCGCGCGGTGCAGGGCGTTACGCTGGCCGAGACCAATCTGAATTTCCGCCGCTACGAGCAGTGGTTTTACTCCAGCGAGGGCGCCGCGATCCATCAGACGCGCACCGTGACCGGCGCCGGCTTCGCGGCCTATGCCTTTGGCGGAAACGAGATCATGAAGCGCTCGTATCCCAACTCGTTCGGCGGGCAGTTTCAGAACAAAGGATACGAACTGATCGAGGAGCTCAAGCTGCTGGATCGACAACGCGCGCCGCGTTGGCGAGCAGGCGGTCGCGCTGCTGAAGGCCGACAAGTGCCCCGAGGGCGTGTTCCCCATCGTGCTCGACTCCTCGCAACTGGGGCTGCAGATACACGAATCCATCGGCCATCCGATTGAACTCGACCGCGTGCTCGGCATGGAAGCCAACTTCGCCGGCATGTCGTTCCTCACCCCGGACAAGCGCGACAGCCTGCGCTACGGCAGCGAGCTGGTGAACGTGGTCGCCGATGCGCGCCCCGAGCATGGTCCCGGCCTGGGGACCTTCGCCTACGACGACGAGGGCGTGGAGGCGCAGTGCATCCCCATCATCAGCCACGGGCAGTTCAAGGGATTTCTATCGTCTCGCGATACAGCGCCGCTGATCGGACTGGAGCGCTCGGGCGGCTGCCTGCGCACCGAATCCTGGAACCGGGTGCCGATTGTCCGCATGACCAATGTCAGCATTCTTCCCGGCGAGAAGCCGCTGAGCTTTGATCAGCTTTTGGCCGACATCGACCACGGCATCTATTTCGAGACCAACCGCTCCTGGTCGATCGACGACAAGCGCTACAACTTCCAGTTCGGCACCGAGATCGGCTGGGAGATCAAGGGCGGCAAACTGGGCCGCATGCTGAAGAACCCGTCGTATTCGGGCATCACCACCGAGTTCTGGAATTCCATGGACGCCATCTGCTCGCGCGACGCGTGGGTGCTGTGGGGAACGCCGAACTGCGGCAAGGGTCAGCCGCAGCAGGTGATGGGCACCGGCCACGGCGCCGCCCCGGCCCGCTTCCGCAAGGTCAAGGTGGGCAGCGCGTACAAGGGAACGTAGTTGTCATTCCGAGCGAAGCGAGGAATCCCTTTACTTGCTAGCGGCCATAGCGATTCCTCGCTTCGCTCGGAATGACAATTCTTGAAAATGTGCTAGCTGGATAGGTCTTGCACTCATGCTGACAGCCGACAAAGCCTCCGACCTGCTCTCCCGCATTCGCTCGTTCTCCACCGCCGATGAAGTCGAACTGCTGATTGGTGGCGGGCAGCGTTCGCTCACGCGCTTTGCCAACAACACGATCACGCAGAACGTGACCGAGGAGAACTACGAGGTCTCCATCCGCACCGTCTTCGATGGCCGTACGGCACGCGCTACGACCAATCGTTTTGACGATACCTCGCTGCGCCGCGCGGTGCAGGCTTCCGAAGCCTTGGCCAAGGTGCAGGAGCCGGATCCCGAGCTGCTGCCAATGGCGGGGCCAGAGGTCTTCGGGGATGGTCCGCCGGTTGGCCGCGCTTTTTTCGAAACCTCCAGCATCGGTCCCGGTGAACGCGCTGCCGCCGTCGGCAAAATGGTTGCCGTGGCTAATCGCCGCAAGCTGAACTCGGCGGGCATCGTGGCAACCTCGGAACTGGTGGATGCTGTCCTCAACTCGCGCGGGCTCATTGCCTATCACACGCAGACCGCGGCCGACATGTCCGTGACCATGCTGGCGCCGGATTCCTCCGGCTGGCAGAAGGCGAGCTCGCCGGATGTGCGCGAGCTCGATCCCGAACGGCTGGCGGAAACCGCGGCCCACAAGGCGCTGGCCTCGGCTCATCCCAAGGAAGCTGCCGCCCGGCAAGTACACCGTCATCCTGGAACCGGCGGCGGTGCTCGACCTGGTCGGCTTCATGTTCTGGGATTGGGGCGGGCTGGCGGTACTCGACCAGCGTTCCTTCCTCAACGGGCGCTTGGGCAAGAAGCTCTTTGGAGAAAACATCAGCATTTGCGACGATGCCTATCACGCGCTGCAATCGGGCGCGCCGTTCGATGGCGAAGGCGTGCGCCGGGAGCGCATCACCCTGGTCGAAAACGGGGTGGTGAAGAACCTGGTGTACGCGCGCGCAACCGCCGCCAAAATCAAGGGCTCCGAGTACGCGGCACAACTGGGCGACGTCCATCCCACCGGCCACGGCTTGCCGCTCCCCAACGAGATGGGCGAAATCCCCCTGAATATCGTCTTTGCCGGCCCGGCAGCGGGGCAGGCGAAGAGCATCGACGAAATGGTTGCCTCGACCGAACGCGGCGTGCTGGTCACCCGCCTGTGGTACATCCGCGAGGTCGATCCCTACGAGAAGATCCTCACCGGCATGACCCGCGACGGCACCTTCCTCATCGAAAATGGAAAACTGCAGCACGGCATCCTGAATTTCCGTTTCAACGAAAGCCTCATCCACATGCTGTCCAATGTGATCGAGATGGGAGCGCCGGTGCGTGCCAGCGGCGAGGAGTCTTTCGACATGGTGGTGCCGGCCATGAAGGCGCGGGATTTCAACTTCACCGAAGTGACGCGCTTTTAGAGTGTTGTCGCCAATCGCCAAGCCTGACTTAACAACGCTATGGGCTATTGGCGATGGGCTCGCGCGGGAACCGACCTCCGAGTGATTCACCACACTTTAGTAATTTGCAGCCGGGCTGCGCGGGGCGATAACCTGCCGGCATGATGGCAAGCCAAAACCAATTGAACGAAAAGCGCAGGGCGGCCCGATTCCCGTTGCGGCTGCCGGTCGAGGTGCACGCCGATAGCCAGCAGATCGTTGCCAACACCGAGAATATCTCGGCGGGCGGCGTGCTGCTGGATCTGGACGCCGAGCTCGAGGCGGAGGCGCCGATTGAATTCACCATCGTCATGCCCGCCGATCTGCTGGGTTCGCCGACGGACGTGACCGTAAGCTGCGTGGGCCGGGTGGTGCGCAGTGCCAGCAGCGGAAATCAGCGCACCGTAGCCGCGATCATCGACGAATATCACTTCCAGCGTCGCTAACTTAGGAGAGCAAGGACGGATGGCCAGCAACGGCTCAAATGGCGCGGCAAACAATATCCGTAGTGACGGCGAAACCAAGCAGCGGGTTTTTCTGGCCGATAGTCAGGCCATCTATCGTGTGGGGATCGCCCGCATTCTCAGCCAGCAACCGGACTTGACGGTGGTCGGCCAAGCGGCCAACTATGGCGAGCTGCTGGTCGAGCTGGATTCCGTGCGCGCCGACATCCTCATTTTCGAAGACCGGCTTTTGAATCCGCGCGCCGAGGCGGTGACGAACCTTTTGCGTCGTGCTCCGATCCAACTGATCGTGCTCGTCACCGAGCCCAACGAGCAGGACACGGTGGATTACCTGCGCCACGGCGCGCGCGGCATCATTACCCGCGCCATCTCGCCGGAACTGCTGGTGAGTTGCGTGCGCAAGGTCGCCGCCGGCGACCTGTGGCTGGACAACAAGGGGATCGGCTGGGTGGTGGATGCTTATCGCAACCAGTCGGGACGGGGACGGGGGGAACCTTCCGGCTCACTGGCCAATCTGACGGCCAAGGAACTGGTGATCGTGGCAGGTGTAAGCCAAGGGCTGCGCAACAAGGACATCGCCCAGCGCATCGGCACCACCGAGCAGGTCATCAAGAATTATCTGCGCAAGATCTACATGAAGCTGGGCGTCTCCGACCGGCTTGAACTCGCCTTGCTCTGCGTGCAGAAGCATCTGCTCGACGCGCCGCAGAGGAAGCCCGAGGCGCTGGCCGTTGCCGCCGCCGCCGGCGCCGAGAGCGAAAACACCGTCTCGATGGAGTAGAATCTGGGGCGCGGTAGCCACCGGGTTCGAATCTCATCGAGAGGGCAGATCATGAAGGGCGATCCGAAAATTCTTACCATGCTCAACGAGGCCCTCAAGGCCGAGTTGACCGCCATCAATCAATACTTCCTGCATGCCGAAATGTGCGAGAACTGGGGCTATTCCAAGCTCGCGGGCCTGATCAGGAAGGAATCCATCGAAGAGATGGGCCACGCGGAAAAGCTCATTGAGCGCATCCTCTACCTCGATGGGGCGCCCAACATGACCGAGCTGTCCAAGATCAGCGTTGGCACCAATGTCGAGAAGCAAATGCGCAATGACCTGCAACTGGAATACGACGCGGTGAAGCGGCTGAACCAGTTCGTCCCCGCCGCGCGCGACCTGAAGGACGAGGGCTCCCGCGACCTGCTGGAGGATATCCTGGAAGACGAGGAAGAGCACATCGACTGGCTGGAAGCCCAACTCCACGCCATCGGCGAGGTGGGCCTGCAGAACTATCTCGCGCAGCAGATTGGGGAGAAGAAATAAGCTCGCGGTGGCGTGTGGACGAGCCTATGTCAAGTTTACTTGACAACCGCGGCGGACAGCGGCAGGTTGATATCAATCTTGTCCAAGTTTAGAACGGTAGGCCGGTATGGCTGCCGTTTTTTCTTTTGGGAATTACATCAAACGGTCGCCCGCGGTCTTCATGTCATACGCCCCGAGCCTTTCCAACTCATGACGGAAAGAAGCACGCGCCAGCACGGCCTGTATTTGCGCCGGGGTCCCCGGCACGCGCCGGTGTTGCGCTTGCTGGGGTGGACGATCCGACTCGCTCAGCATGACAACGAAATCTCCCGGACAGCTACCTAGTAATGAAACCGGTATCGCAGCTCCGCATAGATTTCGCGCGGATTGTTCCAGTGGAAGCCACCGAAGGTCAGGCTGCTATCGAGCAGAACCCGCCGATTGGCGACATTAAGCGCATTGATCGTCACCGAGAGTTGTTCGCCGAAGTCCTTGCCTAGGGAAAGATCAACCGTTGTGTGGGCGGGCAGATAGGCGCCCGTAAATGGCCAGCCGGAGACGCCGCGGAGGCCGTTCAAGAAGCCCGAGCCGTAGTACACGTTGGTCGAGGCAAAGCTACGCCAAGGCAGGCTGAGGGAACCGCCGACATTCAGCGTGTTCCTTTGGTCGTGGTCGAGCGGGGAGAGGCCGGCGGGCAAGCGAAAATTGGTCAGGCCGCCGGTAATGGCGCCCCCGCCCGCCACGATCTGGTTGGAGTAGGCAAGGTGAATCTGCGCCGCGGTGCGCGATCCTCGGCGAGCGGAGAGTCAGCTCCCAGCCTCTGACGATGGCCTCCTGAATGGTCAGGGGGATGAACAGGTTCGATTCACCGACGTTATTGTGATCGAAAAAGTTGTGGGCGCTGGTTTTGAAGTTATCGGCATCGATCGTCCAGCCGTGGAAAGGGATGGTCACGCCGAACTGGTGTTCTTCGTCGCGTTCTCCGAACAAGGGCAGGAAGCCAAAGTTGTTGGCAGTCACGAATTGCAGCAGCGGACCCGACGCCGTGAGCAGTGGCGGCGCTTGGTAGTAGTGTCCGTAGAAGGCACGGAACACCCAGTGAAGGCGCGGAAGCGTCAGGGCCGCTCCAAAGCGGGGGCTGATGGCGTTTTCCGTGATGACTCCGGAGAAATGGGTGGGGCGCATGCCGGCAATCAGAGTGAGCCAAGGGGCGACCTGAAACTTGTCGTCGATAAAGAAGGCCGCTAAAGAGCCGGAAGCAGCCTGCCGCGCTGGGCTGAGACCGGGACTGCCGTCATTGCCGCTAAGAGCTGGTCATCGTGCTGGTAAAACGTGTAGACGCCCACCTGCACATTGTTCCTGGGTAGAGTTGCGCTGAAGGTGACCTGACCTCCCCCGTAATTGGAAGCGCGATGGTCGGTGGTGGCCACCGGTTGGTCCTGCGGATTGGCGTCATAGTTGGCGCTGTTGTAGTGATAGAAGGGCGAGAGCGTCAGCAGCAGCTTGGAGTTGAAGGTGTGCACCCAGGAGAAATTCAGGATCACGTCTCCTTCATGCTGCGCGTCGCGAAGCCCGATGCTGGGAAATAGCGGAGTGAAGTTGTTAGCAGGAATCGCACCGTTCTCGAAGTCATTGGGAAACGGGTCGTGGGGGACCTGGTAGTAGTCTTTGCGAAGTGAGGTCACCAGCCGCAGTTGGTTGGATGGATCGGGGTTGAAGATCAGCGAGCCGAAACCGCCATATCCGTTCTCGGCGTCGTGGACGATCCGGGCCACCGGTGGCTGGAGACCCAGATTGCTACGGTTGCCATTCAAGCTGGCGTAATAAGCGAAACGCTCGGTGTGACTGCCGAAGCTGATCTCGTCATTACTCTGGTAGAAGTTGCCGAAGCTGGTGGTCAGTTCGGCCTGGTTATTGCTTTCAAATCCCGTGCGGGGAGCGATGTTGAAGACACCATAGGTGCGGTCGCCTAACTCCGCGCCATAGCTGCCACGGTCGGCTTCTAGAAAATCAAAATTCTTCGGGTCGAATTGCGGCCCAACATTGGAGGCGATGTTGGTGTTGGGAACGGGCACGCCATCGACCAGCCAACTGACCTGATGTCCACCGCGGATGTGGAGCTGGTCATGGGTGATGTAGGCGCCGGGAACATAGTCGGTGATCATGGCCAAGCTGTTGCTGCGGTCGGCGCCGGGGGTTCTCTCCAGATCCAGATGGCTAACCAGCGTGGTGGGCGTCGCAGTGTCGGTCGGCGCCGCTTCGGGCATGGCGGAGACGGTAAGGCTTTCCGCCCTGGCCGCAACTTGCAGTTGAAAATGGAGGACCGGCTCCGAGCCGGAAACCACCACCGTATCCTGCTCCATCTCAGCGAACCCGGGGCCGGTCACACTCACAGAGTATTCGCCGATCGGCACCGCGCTGAACTGAAATTCGCCATTCGCATCGCTATCCAGGTGCTTGGACCAATCGGACGACTTGGCTTTCAGCGAGACCGTGGCGCCTTCCACCGGGCGATGTTGCGGGTCGTGGATGACGCCGCGGACAGAACCAAAAATCGTGGCCAGCGAAACGCCCGCAAGTAAACAAACGACGCCAAGAACCGCTGGCGCGAATCGCCGGCGAAGCCCCGCCAAGGGAAAATTGTTTGTCGTTGCAATCTTCCTAAACACGAATCCACAACCTTTCCTTGAGAGAACCGCGGACAAAGTGGGGCGCAGCGCCCGGTGGCGACACGGTTGCCCCTCAGGACTTCCTGCCACGATTACGATTCGACTGTCAGCAACTCAGAAGGAAAGGCGGGCCGCGTTTCTGGTGGCTGCGGCTCTTGGAAATCAGACCGGAGAGGATCGTCTGAATCTGTGCGTCCGGATGGGATAGAACGGCGGCGTAGATTGCCGCTGAGGATGCGGGGTAAAGAACGACGCGAGATAAGGGCGCCAGCGCTCGCTGGAAGGGGCAAGAATCGGCAGTGGTCCGAAACGCCGCACTTTGGTCGGCGGAGCTTTGCGCCATGTGCGAACGCATGGCACAGTGATGGGCGCCTCCGCGGCGGCAGCACGGGGGCAAGTTCGATTCCGAGTCGGGGGACAGATATGACAGCAGCACGGGAAGTGCGAGAATAACGACCAGCGTTGCCACTGTATAACCGCGCAGCATACTCCTCAGGGTTCTTAGATGTCGCCCAGGGCGTAGTTGTAGACTTGTCGAATTAAGTCGGCAAGAGCCCGGCTCCGGTGCGCGCGTCCTGTCCCGCACCTATGCCGCTCACTCAACAACTTTAGGATGCTCTGAAGCTGGTCCGGGGCTCTCCATTGGAACAGCGGCTCGCGAGCGTGTCGCAATCTGTCCGGTTCTGGACAGGGCTGCGAGGTGATCATGCGATTGAGGCGATCTCCGGCCTGGCAATCTTCCGGCCTGGCAATCTAAGGACGGTCCAAACTGTGGGCCGAGGGAGATGGAGCAACGACGTGATTTAGCGCGTGCGCCGGGCAGAGAAGATGCCGCCCATCAGCACTCCGAAGCCAATAATCGAAAGCAGTGGAAGGGCGCTGCTGGGGTTCGGCAGGCCGACATCGGATGCATGGGTGGCCAGCGACGCGCTGCCACTGGCCGGGTTGGGACTTACGGAGTGTTCACCCGTCTGGAGTGACACGCTCCAGACGCGGGAGGCGACGTGGGTCTGCGCTGGCTTATACGGCCGCAGCACCAGGGCCGATCCGGTCGCCCCCGGAAGCGCCAGACCAACGAGCAGCAGAAGCCATAAGATTCCCTGTCGCGTGAGCTTCATCGTTGTCATTAACTCCGTGCTGGTGGCTCTCCTCTTCAATCCATCCAGAATGTAGCCCATGTTACAGGCTCCCCTGCCGCTCTCATTCTGGGCAACCGCGTGCTGCTTATGGGCTCTGGACTTCCGGCGCGGGGGGCCCCGGGTTTTGGCTCACCCTAAGCGGCCGTGTGTAATGTGGTGCTAATACTACACTTTGTAAACACACCGCTTCAGCTTTCATTTTTGTGGGGGAACGCGCATCTTTCCACCTGCAATTCGGCTGCCCATCTATTCGCAATCTTGGAATGAAAGCGTTCCTTGGAAACAGGCTTCCATACCGGTTGTCAGGCCGAAGCCAGGGACGTGGGAATCCCCGGGCCGGGTCCTGAGTTGCTGTCCAGAGCAGAATAGCATAATTACCAGTTGGTAACCCTTCGACTTTGGTTTGACAGGCCGACAGCTCTGCTGAACAATTGGGGGTTCCGGGGGCCCCAGCCGGGGTTGCGCGGGCTGGAGCGGATACCGCAGGAGGATCCGCGCCGGGTACCCGGTTCGCAATTTAGAAGGGAGCCTTGTATGTCTCAGACCGAGGAACCGGCGGCTGCGCCGCAAGCGGCTGGCGCCAACGAGTATGCGTACGAAGTGCCCAGCCCCCGTTCCACTCTGTGGAGAAACGTGCTCATTGCGGCGGGCATTGTTTATGTCCTGATTTCCATGTACCTGCTGCTCGAAGCCCGCGGGCGCATCGAGAAACTGGAGCAGGTCCAGCAGGCCGGCAACAGCGATCTCAAGAGCTTAGCGAAGCGCGTGGGTCTTGCGGAGTCCAGCCTGAAGACCTCGAGCGAGGAATTCGGGGCGCGACTGGGCATGACCGAACAGGATTTGCAGAAGAAGATGGCCGAGCGCGCGAGCCAACTCGAGCACCAGCAGCGCGCCGCCGAGCAACGCATCACCACCGAACACCGGCAACAGATCAGTGCGGTATCCGGGGAAGTCGCGGGGGTGAAGACGCAGCTTGGCACCACGGAATCGGAGTTGGCGGCAACCAAGAGCGATTTGGCTTCCACCAAGGAGCGACTGGAACGCACCATCGGCGACCAGAACGTGATGAGCGGACTGATCGCCCGCAATAGCTCAGACGTCGAATTCCTGAAGCACAAGGGCGACCGCAACTACTACGAGTTCACCCTCGATAAAGGCAAAATGACGCCCGTTTCCACCGTCAGCCTGCAGTTGAAAAAGGCCGATGCCAAGAGGGGCAAGTTCACCCTCAACGTGCTGGCCGACGATCGCACCATCGAGAAGAAAGACCGCACCATGCTGGAGCCCTTGCAGTTCTATAGCGGCCGCGACCGCCTGCTGTATGAACTCGTGGTTTTCACCGTGGACAAGAACAAGGTCAGCGGCTACCTGAGCACGCCCAAGAGCGCGCCGACGCCGGTGAGCAAGTAGTGGACAGTGGGCAGTCCCAAGACACCTGAACGCTGATAGACGCTGATTAGGAAAAAGAGTGCATTTCATTTTGCTTCCTTATCAGCGTCTATCAGCGAAATCAGCGGCTGAATTCTTTTGAGAACCACTCAAAATCGAATGCCGATGGCAGGCGCGTTACCCACTGACCACTGGCCACTGCCCACTAGCCACTGTTAGGATTCCCGCCATGTTCCCCAGCTCGACTATTGCGTTCGCGCAAATTGTGGCTCGTACGGCGGTGATCTATTCCGTGATTCTGCTCGGGGTCCGGCTGAGCGGAAAACGGGAAGTTGGCCAGATGACGCCGTTCGACCTCACCTTGTTGTTGCTGCTCAGCAATGCCGTGCAGAACGCCATGACCGGTTCGGACACCTCCCTGCTCGGCGGGGTGGCGGCGGCACTCACCCTGCTCTTGATGAACTACTTCGTTGCCGAACTCTCCGGAGCGAATCGCCGCTTTCGCAAGATGGTGCAGGGCTCGCCAACGTTGCTGGTTCATAACGGCGAGATCGTTCAGGAGCACATGGCGCGCGAGCACGTCTCCATTGACGAACTGGAGCGCGCCCTGCGGGAGCACGGCATCTCGAGCGTGCATGAGGTTTCGCTCGCGGTTTTGGAGGTCGATGGCTCGATCAGCCTGCTGAAATACGATGATGTTGCGCCCCATCTGCGCCCGCAGCGCCGGTTGAAGTTTCTCCAGAAACACCAGTGAGCGCCATGCCAGTGGACAGTGGCGAGTGGTCAGTGGTCAGTACGGCTAGCCCAAGAAATAACCGGCCGCTGATGAACGCTGACCTGGCCACTGACCGCTGCCCACTATTTCTTAATCACGATCGGCGCCTGATCGTAGGGCTCAACCGTCACCACCAAAGCTTTGCGATGGTTGAACTGATCCACCGTTACCGGGAAACTGACGATGATGCTACCGCGTGCCTGCTCGCCGGGGCCGATTTTGGTTTCCACCTTGAGCGGCGCGATCGAATGGTCCCGCAGGTCGGGGAAGCCGCTGAAATAGCGCTCGAAATCGACCGCGTTGGCGGCCACGTCCTCGAACTCGCCTTTCTCCGTGGTCACCTGGGCTTTCAGGTCTTTGATCCAGAGAGGCTTGCCCCCGCTGTTCTGTAGGCTCAGCTTCAGCGTGGCCAGCACGCTCTCGCCTGGTACTGCCACCGCAAATGCGTCGTCGATCGAGCCGATCCCGCCCGGTTTGGGCCGCAATCCGTAGGAAATCACACCGATGATCACGGCAATGGCCAGCAGCGTAATCGCCACGACACCGAAGGGAGGCAGCGTCCACTTGGCGCGGTCGAATTCCTCCGTCATCGGCATATGTCCGGCGTCCGGCGGTTCGGGTTCCGGCGTGGGCCGGACAATCTGCGGCTTGTTTTCCGCCATAAATCCTCCCTTGCGGCTTACCGCGGATTACACGGAAAGCCCGGATTCACACGGATCAAGGAAAAACCTTCAACCACAGAGACACAGAGGACACAGAGTAAAAAACAAGAAATCGTTTTGTTTGTCCCGGCTTCCTCTGTGTCTCAGTGCCTCTGTGGCCGGTTTTCCGTAACCGCCCAAATCCGTGGTAGGTCTTACCTCCGCTTCATCGCTCGGGCAAACTGCTCGACAGGCAAGGTGTTCAGCACGTCGTCCCGGGTTAGCCATGCCCGCCGCGCCTGGAGAATCCCAAAGCGGATGTTCTCCAGGTGAGAAGTATGATGCGAATCGGTGTTAATCACGATCTTGACCCCGCGTTCTTTGGCCATGCGCAGATGGCGGTCGTTGAGGTCGAGCCGGTCCGGGTAGGCGTTCAGTTCCATCGCCACGCGATTGCGGGCTGCTGCCTGGAGCACCGCTTCCATATCGAAGGCGTAGCTGTCCCGCTTCAGCAAGATGCGCCCGGTGGGGTGGCCAAGCATGGAAACGTGGGGATTCTCCAGCGCGCGCAGCAGGCGCTCGGTCATCTGCGCAGCTTCCTGACTGAAATAGGAGTGCACGCTGGCGATGACCACGTCCATCTGCGCCAGCACGTCATTAGAAAGGTCGAGGGCGCCATCCGCGAGGATGTCCACCTCGATTCCGGCCAGCACGCGGATGCCCTCGACCGCCGCGCTGCGAATCCGTTGAATGTGTTGCAGGGCGCGTTGGTCGTCGAGGCCGTTGGCAAACGCCAGGTTCTTCGAGTGATCGGTGATGGCCATGTACTGATAGCCGCGCGCCCGCGCCGCTGTGGCCATCTCCTCAATCGTGCAACGGCCATCGGTCTCGACCGTGTGCATGTGCACGTCGCCGCGCAGGTCGGCCTCGGTGATCAGGTTGGGCAGCGCGTGGCTGGCAGCGGCCTCGATCTCGCCGCAATCCTCGCGCAATTCGGGCGGGATGTAATCCAGCTTCAACGCCGCATAAATTTCCGGCTCGGTGGCGGCCGCTACGCGCTCGCCGCCCTCGAGCTTCGCCAACTCGTACTCGTTCAGAGTTAAGCCCATTTTGAGCGCGCGCTGGCGCAGCTTCACATTGTGCGACTTCGAGCCGGTGAAATATTGCAGGGCGGCGCCGAACGACTCCGGCGGCAACAGCCGCACGTCCACCTGCATGCCGCTGCGCAGCTTGAAGCTGGTCTTGTTATCGCCCTGCGCGAGGACATCGGCAATGCCCGCCGCCTTCAGTGTGTGCTCGATAAGCTGCCGCCGCGAATCCACTTCCAGGCAAGCCGGGCCGGTGACCAGCAGATCCAGATCGCCGACGGTCTCGCGCCCGCGGCGCAAAGACCCGGCTGGCGTGATCTTTTGAACCCCGCCGCCGAATTCCGAAAGATGGGCGATTAATTTCTGCGCAGTGCGGTCGGCCTCGTCCAGACAGAACCGGCCGGAGATGCGCCGGTAGTCATGGATGGCCTTCAGGATCTTCTGCTCCTGCTTTTCGCCCATGCGCGGCAGCTTGCGAATCTGGCCCTCACGGGCGAGCTGCTCCACCGCTTCCAGGTCGCATACGTGGTAGGCGCTCCAGATCAGCGCGATGGTCTTGGGCCCCAGCCCGCCGATCTTCAGCAGCTCCAGCATCGCGGGACGATATTTTTGCAGCAGCTCGGCATGCAGGCGCAACTTGCCGTGGGTGAAAATCTCCTCCAGATGGCCGAGCATGCCCTTGCCGATACCGGGCACCGCGAGCAGCTTCTTGGGTTCGGCGATCAGGTTGGCGACGGGCTCGGACAGGCCCTCAATGGCCTCGGCGGCGCGCCGGTACGAGCGGATGCGGAACGGATCGTCTCCGTTCACCTCCATCAGGTCGGCAGTCTCAAACAGGATGTTGGCGATGGACTTGTTGTCCATAGGGTATTCGACCACCGAACTGGTGTTGGGTGCGGTAGCCGCGTCGGCGGAATTCTAGCACTCGCCTGCGTGGGACGGGGAAAAGGGCTTGTTGCTGCCGGTGGGGACGCCGCCAGGACTGCCGGCCTGGAGCCCGGCGCTATGCGTTCGAGAGAGCGACCACGGGCCTTCGGCTCACCCAAGTTGAACATCACGAGCCCGCGAGGCGGGCGACTGAAGTTAGCCCGGGCGTGAGCCCGGGGTAGGCAGGATAAAGAATCCGCGAGGCCCTTCAGGGGCGACTAAACACCTGTCTAACCCTCCACTTTCACCACGTTCCCTGCTTGTGGCCCCTTCTGGCCCTCGACGATCTCAAATTCCACGTCGTCGCCCTCCTGCAAGCTCTTGTAGCCCTCCGAAGTGAGTGCGCTGTAGTGGACAAAGACGTCTGGACCGTCGTCGCGGCCTATGAAACCGAAGCCCTTGGCGTTATTGAACCATTTCACCTTGCCTTTGATGCGAGACACTTGCTTACTTCCTCCGTGCTATACCGTTCGCGCTTGCTGCAGCGGCTTTTCGCCTCGACCAGGTTGTCGCGCTGCCGCCGATCCTTGATCCTTGTCCCAACCGGCGCTCAAACCCGCAGCAGCTGCCATGAGTGGCGGCTGGCTGGAGAGGGCACGCCGGCTGGGGTTGGCCAACTACGGCGAAACCCCAGTAGGAGAGAATTGCCTGCTTAAGGCGTAGTTAAGTTATTCTGCCTGTATTTCCTGGGTATTGTCAACTTGGTAACGAGCGGACGCCGCTAGGCAAGCAGGTTTTCTCCCTGGTGGGCCAGCCAATAGATCGCCACCAGAGTCTTCCCATCCCGGATCTTGCCCTTGGCGGCCAGCTTCAGGGCAGCGGAAAGCGGAAAGAAGCGCGTGCGGATGACCTCATCGTCCTCGGGCTGTGCCTTGCCCTTTTCCAATCCCCGGGCGAGATAGATGTTCATGGTCTCGTCCATAAACCCGGGACTGGCATAGTAGCTCAGGATTCGCCGCCAGCTTCGCGCCGCATAGCCCGTCTCCTCCTGCAGTTCGCGCCGGGCGGCCTCCAGTTCCCGCTCGCCGTCGTCGATCCGGCCCGCGGGGAGTTCCCACAGCCAAGCGTTTGCCGGGTAGCGATACTGCCGTTCGAGCAGCAGGCGTGGCTCGCCGTCGGTATCGTCTAAAGGCAGGATGACCACCGATCCCTGGTGGCGCACCGTGTCGCGGCGCGCGCGCACGCCCGTAGGTTCCAGGACATCTTCCACCGTCACAGAAAACACCGGTCCCTTAAACGCCACCCTGGACGACAGGATCTTGGGTTGCTTGGCTTTGCCCGATTTTGTGCCAGGATTAGCCGTCTTTCCAGCCACACGTTTCGTGGGAGTCTGCGCCTTGCGCCGGTTGCGATCCATGGCTATCACTATACTGCGGCCAGCAACAATGGTTCGTCGCGGAAATGTGAAGGGTAATCAGCGAAATCAGCGGCCGCTTTGCTTTCTCATTTGCCGGCGCGGAACGCTGCCTCCCTGCCGTGATATTCTGCCGCGCAATGTCCAAGCCCAAGATTTGCATCGTCGGACCGGGACGGCTCGGCAGCGCGCTGGCGCTGGCGCTGCACGCAGCCGGTTATGCAATCGCTGAAATCGTCTCGCGGGACCGGTCCGAGTCGCGCCGCCGCGCTCGCGCGCTTGCCAAGCGTGTCAGTGCTCGCGCGGTGACGCTAGCAAACGCGCCTCTGAGCTGCGAGCTCATCTGGATCTGCGTGCCCGACCGTGAGATCGCCTCCGCTGCCGCGTCGCTGGCTGCCGTCCGGCAAGACTGGCGCGGCACGACGGTGTTTCACGCCAGTGGCGCGCTGACCAGCGATCTGCTGGCGCCGCTTGCGGAGGCGGGAGCTTGCGTGGCCTCGGTTCATCCCATGATGACCTTTGTCCGCGCCGCCGCGCCCAGCCTTGCCGGAGTCAGCTTCGCTGTGGAAGGCGACGCGCAGGCGGCCCGCGTGGCGCGCGATATGGTGCGCCGACTGAACGGCACGCTGATCAAGATCGCCAAAGAGGATAAGCGCCTGTACCACGCCTGGGGCGCCTTTGCTTCGCCGCTGCTCATCTGCCAACTGGCCACGGCAGACCGGATCGCCGCCGAGCTGGGGCTCTCTGCCGCGCAGGCCCGCGCCACGCTGGCGCCCATCTTTCGCCAGACGATCGAGAATTACATCGCCCACGGCCCCGCGGAGGCCTTCAGCGGTCCCCTGGTACGCGGCGACGCCGCCACGGTGCGCGCGCATCTGGATGAGTTGTCGAGGGTGGCTGGCGCGCAGCAGGTTTACCTGGCGCTGGCCGATGCCGGAATCCGCTCCCTGCCCGTGGAGAACCGGCAGCAGATCGAGCAGGCGCTGGCGCAAGCCAAAACGCAAAAGAAGGTGGTCCAGCCGGCTTCGCGCAATATAGGCGGAATTATCCAGCCGTACTGAAGCGGAAGTCACAGCAACACCCACCACGGAGGCACGGAGACACGGAGCAACAGCAGGTTCCTTCGCCTTGCTCAGGACAGGCTCTTCGTTCCGCTCAGGATGACAATGCATTTTCTCCGTGTCTCCGTGGTAGGTTTCGCAGGCGCCTGTGCTTTAATGTTAAAACATGTCGAGATCTTCTAGAGGCGGCAAGCGGGAAGAGCGCGCGCTGGATGCCTTCATCAAGCTGTTGCGCGCCAGCGAAAGCGTCCATGCGGAGGCGACCCGGGGACTGGCCGAGCACAAGCTCACGCCCAGTCAGTTTGCGGTGCTGGAAGCCCTGTATCATCTCGGGCCGTTGTGCCTCACCGAGCTGGCACGCAAGACCCTGAAGACCTGCGGTAATCTCACCCTGGTGGTCGATAACCTGGAAAAACGAGGGCTAGCCCGGCGCACGTCAACCGCCGAAGACCGCCGCTATGTCAGCGTCTCGCTCACTGACGAGGGCCGCAAGCTGATTGCCGCGGTGTTCCCCACTCACGCGGCCGGGATTGTCGCACGCATGAGCCTGCTCTCGCCGGATGAACAGGAACAGCTTGCTGCCTTGTGCCGGAAGTTAGGACGCGGGGAATAAGGCCTTTTCACCGCAGAGGACGCCGAGGTTCGCGCAGAGAGCGCAGAGGAAAATCCAAAGCGAAGCCGCTAAGGCGCGAAGGAAACAACCACACCTTGCAATTTTCACCTGCCCAGAGGAACTAAACCGAAAAAGCCTCTCCCTATCTTGCCCTCACGTCTTCCCGCCTTCGTATTGAAAGCATTCCTCTGTGTCCTCTGCGCGAACCTCAGCGCCCTCTGCGGTGAAAACTCTTCGCCGAAACTATTTTAATGTTGAAACATCTAAACGCGTATGGAAAGGGGATTGGCTGCAATGATCACCCTCAGACCTGCGGGCGAACGAGGCCACGCCAACTATGGCTGGCTCGACACCCATTACACCTTCTCGTTCAACACCTATTTCGACCCTCGACATATGGGCTTCCGCACGCTGCGCGTCATCAATGACGACACCGTTCAGCCGAACCGCGGCTTCGGCACGCACCCGCATAAGGATATGGAGATCGTCACCTACGTGATCAGCGGCGCGCTCACGCATCGCGACAGCACCGGCGCGGGCGGCACGCTACACCGTGGCGACGTGCAGCACATGAGCGCCGGCACCGGGGTCCGCCACAGCGAGTTCAACGACTCGCAAGCCGAGGCCGTTCACCTGCTGCAGATCTGGCTTTTGCCGGAGCGAGATGGCCTTCCGCCACGCTATGACCAGAAGACGTTTGGCGATGACGAGAAGCGCAACCGTTTGCGACTGATCGTATCTCCCGACGGTGAAGAAGGTTCGCTGATCGCCAGCCAGGACGCGAAGGTTTATGCCTCGCTGCTGGAGGACGGGCAGAGTATCGAATACCTCATCGCCCAGGGGCGTCACGCCTGGGTGCAGGTCGCCGAGGGCGAAATCGAACTCAACGGGCTCGCGCTGAAAACCGGGGACGGCGCAGCCGTTTCCCCGGACCAACACACCGAAGGACCACTCGAAGGGGCACCCAGGGAAATCCAGCGCACCCCGGGGACTCCCGAGGAATCCAATCTCCAATTGAAAGGGCGGGGCACCCGCTCGGAGTTCTTGCTGTTCGACCTGGCCTGACGCACCAGCGAGGGGCCAGAAAGGAACCTTCTCTATGATTCGCAAACTGTTGGCTACCAACAACGATGCAACCCTGACAGTGCTACGACTGGCGCTGGGCGTTGCCATGTTCGCGCACGGCGCGCAGAAAGTCCTGGGCTGGTTTGGCGGTTATGGCCTCAAGGCCAGCTTCGGCATGTTCACCACCATGATGCACATTCCCGCGACCTTTGCGGCGCTGGCCATTGCTGCTGAGTTCCTGGGCGGCATCGGGCTGATTCTGGGATTGCTCGGGCGCGTCGCCGCCTTCGGCGTGGCGGTCAACATGGCCGTGGCGGTGGCGCTGGTTCACAGCGGCAATGGCTTCTTCATGAACTGGGCCGGCAACAAGCGAGGCGAGGGATTCGAGTACCACCTGCTGGCGATCGCTATCAGCATTGCCGTGATGGTGCGCGGCTCCGGCGCGCTCTCCATCGACCGCCTGCTCGGAAGAAGGAAATCGGAGGTGGTCAACCTGGACGAGCGCTTGGCGGCGTAAGCCCCGCGCGGTTTAGAGCGGTTCGCGATAGGTGTGGCCGAGCTTTCTTTGAAAGGGCACGCCTTCAGGCGTGCCGTATGGGACAGCTTGAGACTCGGCTTTAACCGCTGAGGGATAGATACCTCATGGCCTAAATTCCTATCCCGCATTGAGCCAACTGTCGGCACGGCTGAAGCGTGCCCTTTCAAAGCATCGGGATATACCTTCCCGGAATTGCTCTAATCCGCCGCGGTCGCCGTGCCGAAGACGCGCGCGAAAATCTTGTCCACGTTGCGCAGCTGGCGTTTCAATTCGAAGGCCCGTTCGATCACCTCGCGCGGCACCTTGGTGGTGATGTCGGGGTCGCTCAGGATCATCTGTTGGAAGTGGCCGCCTTCGCGCCAGGCCTGCATGGCATTGCGCTGCACCCAGTGGTACGCATCTTCGCGCAGCACGCCATGCTCGACGAGGTCGAGCAGGAGCTGGCCGCTGAAGATTAATCCCCCGGTACTCTCCAGGTTGGCCAGCATGCGCTTGGGATGGACGAACATGGTGTCGACCAGGTTGGTGGTCTTGGCCAGCAGGTAGTCGAGCAGCGTGGTCGAGTCGGGGATGATGACCCGCTCGACCGAGGAATGCGAGATGTCGCGCTCGTGCCACAGGGCGACGTTCTCCAGTCCGGCCTGAGCATTGCCCCGCACCACGCGCGCCAGCCCGCTGATCTGTTCGCAGGTGATCGGGTTGCGCTTGTGGGGCATGGCCGACGAGCCCTTCTGCTTCTCGCTGAAATACTCCTCCGCCTCGCGCACCTCGGTCCTCTGCAGGTGGCGGATCTCGGTGGCGATCTTATCCAGAGTGGAAGCCACCACGGCCAGCGTGCACAAGTAATGGGCGTGGCGATCCCGTTGGATAACCTGCGAGGAAATGTCGGCGGGTTTCAGCCCCAGCCGGGCGCAGATCTGCGCCTCCAGTTCGGGTTCCAGGTGGGCGAAGGTCCCCACTGCGCCCGACAGTTTACCGACGCGCATATCTTCGGCGGCGGCCTCCAGACGGGCGAGGTCGCGCCGGACTTCGGAGTACCAGTTGGCCAGTTTGAGCCCGAAGGTGATGGGCTCCGCGTGAACTCCATGGGTACGGCCGATCTGGGGCGTGTCTTTGAACTCGAAGGCGCGCCGTTTCAGCACCTCGGCCAGTTTGCGCACGCCGCCGATCAGCAGGGCTGAGGCTTCCTTAACCTGTAGCGCCTGGGCGGTATCGACCACGTCATTGGAAGTAAGGCCGTAGTGCAGCCAGCGGGAGGCCGGCCCGATCTTCTCGGCGACAGCGGTGGTAAAGGCGATCACATCGTGCTTGACCTCTGCTTCGACCTGCTCGATGCGCTCCAGCTCGAAATCCGCCTTGGCTTTGATCTCCCGGGCAGCATCTTTGGGGACCAGGCCCGCCTCGGCGAGGGTTTCGGTGGCGGCCACCTCAACCGCCAGCCACATGCGGAATTTGTTTTCATTGCTCCAAATACGACCCATGGTCGGGCGGGTATACCGGGGTATCACGATCTTTCACCTCTTTTTATGCTTCCAAATGGGAGAATCTGCATTCTAATTGCAAGACGGCACCTCCGGCCAGATGGAGAAAGTGATCAGTGATCGGTGGGCAGTGGGCAGTGGTTATGGCCTGATGGGAGGACTGACCACTGATCACTGGCAACTGGCCACTATCCGGCTTGCAGGCCAGCAAGAATCAACGTAGTATCGCCTTGCGATACAGATAGGCGCAGCGACCCGCATGAGGCAACAGCACGAGATCACCGACTCCGATTACCGCGCGTTGGCGGAATTCCGATACCAGATTCGCCGCTTCCTCCGGTTCAGCGAACAGGCGGCGCGAGCTTCGGGCCTGGAGCCGCAGCAGCACCAGTTGCTGCTCGCCGTGCGGGGGCTTCCCGAGGAATCGCGGGCCACGATCGGCGAACTGGCTGAGCGGCTGCAAGTTCAGCACCACAGCATGGTCGAGCTGGCCGACCGCCTGGTGAAGCGCGGTTTGGTGCAGCGAAAGCGTGCCGCAGACGACCGTCGCGAGGTGCTGCTGCAGATTACCCCCAAGGCGCAGAAAATGCTGCGCGACCTGGCGGCAGCGCATCGCGACGAGTTGGAAGCTGCCGCGCCCGCCTTGACTGCGGCGCTGCGCAAGGCGACCGGGGTTTCCGTCAATGCGCGCAAGAGCCGCGCCACGACCGAGAAGCCTCAGCCTGCCAAGAAGGCGCGCACCAGCGCCGGCGCCGATTGAACGTTCTCCGTTTTTCCAGGGCTAAGGTTGTGCTGGAAACGGAGAACGCGGCACGAAGAACGGAAAACGATTAGCGCCGCGTTCCCTCGTCCATCGCCAGGTTCGCCAGGCGGTCGGCATCCTTGTTCTGCTCGCGCCGCACGTGGGTGATCTTGAAGAAATCAAGCTGGCGGATCATCGCCTTGGCACGCTGATAGAGCGGCAACAGCCCTTCGTTTCGGACCTTGTAAATGCCCTTCAGTTGCTTGACCAGCAATTCGGAGTCGCTGAAGACCTGCAGCGCCTTGTAGCCGTGCTGGATGGCGTACTCCAGAGCGGCGAGCAGGCCGGAGTATTCGGCAAAATTATTGGTTTGCCGGCCCAGATAGTTGCGCAGTTCGGCGACCGGGTGGCTCGCCTGATCTTGGATGAACACTCCGTAGCCCGCCGGTCCGGGATTGCCGCGCGCGCCGCCATCGATGTAGGCGACCAGATACTGATCCGGCGCGGCGTTTGCGGATTCCGGAAATAACTCCTGCGAACCGCTCTTGCTCCGAGGAAACGAACGAAAAGGCATGAGGCATTGTAACCAGTCCCGGCCCCGTTGGCTCAGCTCAGGGGGCAGTGGTCAGTGGCCAGTGATCGGTCGTCAGGACCAACACTGAACACCTAGGCAGCGCGGCAACCCTCCCCGCCACGCGATTCAGCCGCTTCCATCGAATCAACTGCAGAATCCGGGGCGGGAAGCCGATAGGGAGTTAGCAAAGATTTTGCGTATTAGAAAGTTGGGCTGCGCGTGATCTCGGCTGCAGGCTGAAGGTGCCCGAGAACCTCACCTTCGATGCTAACCGCCTGGGTACCTCGCATCTTAAGACGAGGGAATCGCAATGGCTTCCGTGCTCTGTGTGGATGACGATCCCGAGGTGGGCCGCACTATGCAGTTGGTGCTTCAGCACGGGGGATACGTCACGCACCTGGCATTGAACGCTACCGACGGAGTCGCGTTACTGCAGAGCCAAAGCTTCGATCTCGTGCTCTTGGACTGTGTCCCGGATCGCGGGTGGCTGGCGGAGGAAGCCAGACGCCTCTACCCGAACATCCGAATTGCACTCTGTACCGGCCATACGGAGTTTGAGAGCTACCTGCCCGGGGTCGATGCCGTGTTCCACAAGCCGGTACCTCCGCTGGAGTTCCTTCGCCGTATTGCTGATCTTCTGGCGAATTCACCAATTGCGTAACTGCCCCTCTTACCAGAGACTCTCATTCGCAGCGGCTGGTTGCCTGGAAGTTGGCGGGCACAAGGCCCGCGCTGTAGGTACAGTAATTCAATGGGCTTGTTCTGAAAGACGGTGTTGCCATACAGTTGCGGGGCGGAGGAGGCATGAATGGCATCTTCAGAGCAAAGTTCCTCCATGCTGGCAGGTATCGTTAAACGATATCAGGTGTGTTGGGAGGTCTGGCCAGAGTGCTTGATGGTTGAGGGAAAAGAGCGCCAGGTTGGGTTTGAACTTGAGCTTTCCGGGACGGAACCCGGATCTGACCATATGGCCCCAGGTTCTCCTGCCTGCCAGCGCATCTATGATTCCTTGCACGCCCTGGCCGATTGGATCCTGCCAAAAGAAGAACAGGATTCCACCTACGAGCTCAGCCCCTACGAGCAGGCCTTGCGGTATTCGGCCGTGCGTGGCGACCGCCCGGATGTAGTTCTAAGCGTGAAAATCCTTCACCGGCAAGGTTTCGACCAGCCGGTGGATCAGTGTGAGCTCCACTGTTTGAAGGAAATGGAGCAACGCCTGGCGCAACTGGGAGCGTGCCCGGGGCAATGGAGAGCGTCTGCAGATTAACTGCGCTGCGTGAGGACTTTGATGGACAAATGCAAACGCCACCTTGCTTGCCCGGCCCGTGTGACCTGATTGCCGGCGAGGCACAGCGACTCCCGTGCGTTCCCGTCTGCGCATGCTTGGTGCCTGGAAAGGTGGAGACGTGCCTCAGTGCTGTGCCGGTCCGATGTTCAGCTCGGTCATGCCCCTCAGAATGTCCCGCTCGTTATCGTTGTAATGTTGGCGGAAGTTCGGCTCATTGAGCACCGAGTCAAGTTGATTCGGGGGCACGTCGCGCAACGCCCGGAAGGCCGAAGTCAGCTCCGTCTTGCGCTCCGGTGTCAGTTGCCGGTAGCGGGTGAACAGGTCGCGGGCGCGCTGCTGCTGTGCTGGCGCAAGCTGCTGAAAACGCTGCATCCGCTGGATCACGGCCTGTTTCTGCTCGGGCGGCAGGTTGCTGAAACGACGTAATCTCTGGAGCAATTCTTGCTGGCGCTCCGGGGGCAGCTTGCGGAAGGTGGAATCGTTTTCCAGAGCTTTCTCCGCCTGGGCGGGGGGCTCATCCTTGTGCTGTGTCAGCCATTGACCGGCGCGTTCATGGCGCTGCTCTCCTGAATGCCCCTGAGCCCAGGCGCACGGCAGCGCCAGAACCCCAAGCAGCACAGCACAGACGAAGTGGCGTACCGGGTTCATAAGTTAGGGGTTCGAGGGCGTATTGCCGGCCGGCTGCTGCCCATCGAGCTCATCGAGCAGGTCGAAGTTGGCCAGCATTTCGTGGTTCTTATCCAGTTCCTGAAGGTCGCCGACTGCCGTTCCCGGCTCGGCCATGATCTTCGCGTCGGTTACCGTCCCCGTGTTGTAGATGGCGGCCCGGAACAAGCCAACGCCAACCACCATTAGCACAGCCATGGCCACCGCCACCAGCGGGCGGCGGAACCAGTTCAGCCATCCGTGCCGCGCCTGGGAGGCCTCCTCGCGGAGCCGCGCCTGGAGCCGGGTATCGAAATACGGCGACGGCTCCGGCGCTACCCACTCATCCAGCAGCGACATAGTCCGGCGCAGCCCATCCAGCTTCTCCGTGCAGGCCGCGCAGGCACCCAGATGGTCGCTCACCTCGGACGCGGGCATCTCGCCCGCAGCCAGGTCCAGAAGGTGCTCGCCAATCTCATTGCAAGTCATAGTAGCCTCTAAACAAATTCCTTCAGCCGCTCGCGCAGGCTTTCGTAGGCGCGGAACAGCAGAGACTTCGTGGCCGATTCACTCAGCTTGAGTACTTCTCCGATCTGGCGGTAGTCCAGGCCCTGGTACTTGTGCATGAGCACCGCCATGCGCTGCCGTTCGGGCAGCGCGTCAACCTGTCGCCGGATGGCTGCCAGCCGCTCGCGGCGCAGCAAGGACTGTTCGGCACTCGGCGTCTTATCGGCAACATCCAGGGTCGTGCCCGTCTCCGGGTCCGGGTCGTCCATGCTGACGCTGACCTCCGGACGCTGGTGCTGGCTGTCGCGCGCGTGATTGATGGCCAGGTTCGTTGCAATCCGATACAGCCAAGTGCTGAACTTGGCGTCGGCGTTGTAGCTCTCGCGCGAGCGATAGACGCGGAGAAACACCTCCTGCGCCAGCTCTTCCGCCACCGCCGAGTTGTGCGCCATGCGATAGAGGTATCCGATCATGGCGCGGCGGTATTTCTGGACCAGGTAATCGAAGGCGGCATCGTCACCCGCCTTCACCCGCAACATCACCTGAGCATCGTCCACTTCCATGGCGCCAGGCGTACCACCGGCGTCCCGACCCCCGTCGCGGGTCAGCGCGAGCACACCCGGATCTAGCGCCAGACTGCTCACATCCTGTCTAACCCTTTCATCCCCGGAAAGTTGCGGCGAGAAGGCAGGATTTTCACCCGGCCCAAACGATGGATGGTGTTGGGGCGAAAGCGGCGGACCGAGGGCGGCGTCGCGGAAGGTCACAAGCCGCTATTATGGCCTAATGTCTGGAGGAACGGAAACCCGGAAATCGCACTCGGTTTCCCGTTCTCCGTTTCCCGCCATGGGCGACGGTTGAACGGAACAACCAGTGGAGCGCGTCACCACCAAGGGCGGATAGGACAAGAATCGGGAGGGAACGGAGGACGGCTGCTACGAATTCATGCGGTGCGCACCGGCTCTTCCGGCGTGGGAACGTCATCGGCTTGGCCGAGGAAGACCTTGATCTTTTCCAACAGGGTGGGGAACAACTCAGTCTTGGCGAGGCACGCCTTCACGTCCTTGCCGCCGTCGACCGGGCCATAGCCGGTCACAATGATTACCGGAATCTCCGGTTGCGTGGCATGAATCTTCCTGGCGAGCTCCACGCCATTCATGCCTTCCATGCGGAAGTCGGTGACCAGGATGTCGAACTTCTCCTGCTCTAATTTCTGCAGCGCATCGGCGGCGCTGTAGGCGTAAACGGCGCGATAGCCTTGCATTTCCAGGATCTCGCAACTGAGCCTGGCGAGAACTTCGTGGTCGTCGACAAACAGGATCGCTTTCATGAACCGCCTGCTCTCCTTCCGGGCTTCCCACGGGGCGGGGGGCTGGTTTGGATCGAATTCCGTTCGGCGCGGCACACAATCGGCTACCAGTTGGTTTCCCCGGAGCCGGAAAAAGATGCCCGCCACCAGCAAGATATCGCGACTCAGTTCCTCCTGGCAACGGTACGACGCAAGTTCCCTTGGCGGAAGAGGTGCGCGGTGATGTGGAAAACGCGTAATCCGCCCGCGATTCCCGTTACAAATAGCCCCTTGCAAGTTATGATGATTGCCTAATTACCCTGTGCAGCGCTCACGGAGAGCGGGCGAAAGCAGTACAACTGGTCAGCTACTCGGCCGCATCCAACGGGATGCGGCATGTATAAGGATGCCTTGACCCAAGCGAAAAAAATACTGGCGTCCGGGATTTCGGAAGCGGAGGCGATTGAGCGCGCTAAGATCGGCGATGCGGGGTGCTTCGAAGCCTTGTACGGCCTGCATAAGCGCCGCGTATATTCGCTGTGTTTGCGGATGATGGGCAACACCGCCGAGGCCGAGGATTTGACTCAGGAGGCGTTCTTGCAGCTATATCGCAAGATTGCCACCTTTCGCGGGGAGTCGGCATTCTCCACCTGGCTGCACCGGCTGGCAGTGAACGTAGTCCTCATGCACCTGCGGAAAAAAGGCCTCCCCGAGGTTTCCCTGGAAGAAACCATGGAGCCGCAGCAGGAGGACGGCCCGAAGAAAGACATCGGCGGGCGCGACAATGTCCTGGCCGGGTCTATCGATCGGGTAAATCTGGAACGGGCCATCGAAAGCCTTCCGCCGGGATATCGCATCATATTTGTTCTCCACGATATCGAGGGCTACGAGCACAACGAGATTGCGGAGATGATGGGTTGTTCGATTGGAAATAGTAAGTCCCAGCTTCATAAAGCGCGGATGAAGCTCCGTGACCTCCTGAAGACCAGCAGAGTCGAAAAAGCCGCCAGACGGTGAGGAGGACGGCAGGGATGATGAGAGAGAGGGGAGTATGACCTGCGGCGAATTTCAGAAAATTCTGCCCTTCATCTTCGAGAGTGGGGGCGATCCGGAGCAGGAGGAGCACCTGCACGACTGCAAGACCTGCTCGGACTTGGTCGCCGACCTGAAGTACATCGTAGATCAGGCCAAGTTGCTCGTGCCCATGGAAGAACCTTCACCGCGGGTTTGGGACGGCATTCAGAAGTCATTGGAAACAGACGGCGTTCTCAGCCACAACGGATCTAAGGAGCGGGCTCTCGAGCCAAAAGCGCACCGCGCCGCACCACGAACATAGGCCGCCCGATTTGCTCCTTGGCTTCGCCCGGAATGACAACTCTGCTTGATCCACAGCTTGGCGGACCGGGGAGCAAGAACACTCGATAATCCTGCCGCACGGCTTCCTCGCACTTTCGAACTCTCCGCCGACTTGCTTCCGCCGCCGTTTTGCCTGAGTATTCCCTTCAGCGATGATTTCCAAGGCAGTCTTCCTGGTCGGCTTCATGGGCGCGGGCAAGACCACCACCGGGCTCCTGCTGGCGCGGAAGCTCGGCTGGGGGTTTCTCGACCTGGACGACCTGATCGAGCAGCGCGAGCAGCGGAGTGTGCCGCAAATCTTCGCCGAATCCGGTGAAGCGGAATTTCGCCGCGTAGAGAGCGCGGCCTTAGAATCGCTGCTCGTCGAGTTGGAATCGCGTGCGCCCTTGGTGACGGCGCTCGGCGGTGGGGCGTTCGTCCAGCCGCGGAATGCGGCGGCGTTGCGCGCCAGCGGTGCGCCCGTGGTGTTTCTGGACGCCTCCGTCGAGGAGTTGCGCCGCCGTTGTGCGCCCAGCGGCGACCATCGGCCGCTGTTTCGCGATGAGGAGCGTTTTCGCGCCCTCTACCAGGAGCGCCGGACTATCTATCTCGCTGCTGGAACGCAAGTGGACACCACCGGGAAGTGGCCGGAGCAGGTTGCCGACGAAGTGATCAGGCGTCTGGCACTCCCTGCCAAAACCACCGCAACCGGCTGACATGAACCGCGAACCGACAGCCCCCGCCGGCGCGGGGTGCTGGTTGGGGAGCCCATCTGAGAAGCTGAAGAATCGATGAGTCGATGAACCGAATCTTGAGAACCTGCTTGCTTGTCGCCGCGGGGCTGCTGATCGCCGCCGGTCTGTTTGCCCGCAACAAGGAGTCTCAGCAGCTGGTGGATTCCGGCACGTTCAGCGTGCTCGTGAACGGGACGCGCATCGCCACCGAGACGTTCCGGATCCAGCAGGGGCCGGAGGGCAGCGTCACCAGCTCGGAATTCAGTACCGTCGAAGGGCAAGCGCCTTCGGCGCAGCGGAGCGAGCTGCGGGTGGCCAGCAATGGCGATCTGCAACGCTACGAATGGCACGAACTCGCGCCCGGCAAGGCACAGGCGACGGTGGAACCCAGCCAGCAGTTCCTGATGGAGCGAATGACGCCCGATCCGCCCGACAAGCCGCAGCAGAAGCCGTTCCTGGTGCCCGCCTCCACCTTGGTGCTGGACGACTTCTTCTTCGTGCATCGCGAGATCCTCGCCTGGCGCTACCTGGCGCAGGGATGCGCCGGTGGCAGTGATTGCAAACTGACCAAGACGCAGTTTGGGGTTGTGATTCCTCGCCAAGCCGTCTCCAGCATGGTAACCATGGAGTACGCCGGGAAGGAGGGCGTCACCCTGCACGGCTCGCCCGTGCAACTCGACCGCTTCAACCTCACCGCCGACGGTGTTGACTGGTCCTTATGGCTCGACAGCAACATGAAACTGATGCGCATCCTGATCCCCAGCGAGCACACGGAAGTGGTCCGAGACTGAGCTCCGCTCCGCATGAAAGGCCCCTTTTCACCGCTGAGGACACGGCGAAAGGCACTTTCAACGCGAAGGCGCGAAGCCGCTAAGGAAAAGGAAACGAGCGTATTACCGTATCCAACTCCTAGCCCAAAGCCCAAGAGCTTTGGCACCGTGCCTCGTTCCCTTCGCGCCTTAGCGGCTTCGCGTTGGATTTTTCCGCGCTGAAAGGAATTATTCGTAGCGCAGCGCCTCGGCCGGCAGGATACGCGAAGCCGAGAGCGAGGGATAAATCGTCGCCACAAGGGAGATGCCGATGGCGACGGCGGCGACGATGATCCCATCAATCGCCCGCGGAGCTGAGGGGACGTAGTCGATGGAATAAACTTCCGGCGAGAGCGAAATCCAGTGGTAGTGGCCGAGGCTCCACGCCAGCCCGTAGCCGATCAGCAGCCCAACGGCGGTGCCCACCACGCCGATCAACAATCCCTGGTAGATGAAGATGCGGCGCACCTGGCGCTTGCGCGTGCCCAGCGACATGAGCACGGCAATGTCCTTGGTCTTCTCCATCACCATCATGATCAGCGAGATCAGGATGTTGAGCGCGGCCACGAAGACGATCAACCCGATGGTGATAAACGTGACCACGCGCTCGGTCTTCAGCGCGCGGAACAGGGCCCGGTTCTGCTCCATCCAGTTGGTGGTCATGAAGCCCTGCCCGGCGGAGGCTTCGAGTTCCTGCGCGATGCGGGCCGCGTTATAGATATCGTCCACTTTGAATTCGAAGATGCTGACCAGGTCGCCCAGGCCGAACAGTTGCTGCGCGTCGGCAAGCGAAGTGATGGCCCAGGCGGTGTCGTAGTCGTAAAAGCCGGACTGGAAGATTCCCACCACCTTGAAGCGCACGTACTTGGGTACTAGGCCAAAGGGCGTCAGCTCACCTTGCGGGCTGGTGACCAGGACAAGCGAGCCGACAGTCGCGCCGAGATCGTCGGCCATGTCCTTGCCAAGGATGATCGAGGGCATCGCCGCAATACGCTGGCCGACCGCGCCGAGCTCATCGGGGTTCTGCGGCGCCGCCGCCTGGCCTGAGCGTAGGGTCTCACCAGCGGGCGCTGCTTGCGATGCCGAGTAGTTCTGAGCTTCGGCTTTCTCCAGTGGCGCGATGGAGCCGGATTTCACATCATTCAACAGCTCGCTTACCTTGCGCTCGTATTGCGGAACCACACCTTTCAACAGCGCGCCCTTGGCGTGCGCGCCGCGGGAGATCAGCACCTGCTCGTAGATGGCGGGAGCGGCGGCGGTCACGTGCGGCTGGCGCGAGAGGTGGTCGAGTAGCGGACGCCAGTTGTGAATGCCGTCGTTGCGCACGCGCATCAGTTGCACGTGGGCGGTCGAGCCGAGCAGCCGTTGCTGCAGGTCCTGGCGGAAGCCGTTGTTGATCGCCAGCGCGATGATCAGCGACGCCACGCCCGCGGCGACTCCGGCGATCGAGATTCCGGTGATCACCCCGATCACCGCCTGGCGGCGCTTGGCGCGCAAATATCGGCTGGCGACAAAAAGTTCGAACACTCCAGCGATTATAGAGTTTTCAACGCGAAGGCGCGAAGCCGCGAAGCACTTCCACTGAAAAAACCCAGCCACAGAGGCACAGAGACACAGAGCATAAATATTCAAAACCAGAAACCAATAACCACAAATTATGGAATCCGAAATCCGAGTCAGAATCAGAGATCTCCTCTGTGTCTCTGTGCCTCTGTGGCAGGTTTTTCTTCGCGACTTCGCGTTGAAACTAGGGCTTCCAGCGCGGCAACAGCGCGGGCACGCGCCGCTGATAATCAACGTAGGACTCGCCGAAGCGGGAAACCAGTTCGCGTTCTTCTTCGCGGATCATCCACGCGCCGATGATAATCGTAAAGACGAGCAGTGGGTACAGCACGACGAGGCCACTGCCTATGGTCCAGCCAAGCAGCTCGCACAGGTGGCCGAGGTAATACGGATGGCGAACTCGCGCGCGGATGCCGCTCACCACCAGCCGCTGCTCGTGCTTCTCCGGATGTAATTCGGCGCGGCCCAGGATCTGATCCATGGAAAAGTTCTGCCGGGCGAGTGCGTAGGTGATCAGCCCGGCCGCGATGAGCAGCCCGCCGAAAAACCACGCCAATCCCGAGGAATATAGCCGCATCCGATGCCAAGGCAGGGTGATGCCAGCCACCAGAAACCAGAGGGCGAACCAGACCGTTCCCAGGATCACCAGTGGAGCGCGGCTGAGGGAGCCCAGTTGCCGGGCGCGCGGGTGCACAATTAACCAGAGTGTAGGAACCGTCGAGTACACTACTCCGGCGAGCCAGGCGATGGTCAGCAGCACGCGCATGGCAGGCAATTGTAGCAATCAGCCAGTTGGTCGTTAGTCGTTGGTCGTTAGCCGTAATGCTTGATCTACCAGCTAACGACTAACGACCGACGACTGGCAGCCCGCATCGAATGGATAGAGTGGAGACAACGACGAGGAAGAAGCGGTCGCTGGCGCTGTTCTTGGTCCTGCTCACCAGTGCAAGCATTGCGCTGGCCATTGGCGCCGTGGCGGACAAGGACAAGAACAACGACCGTGACCGCGACGACCGCGCCCGCGCGGTGCGCATCACCAAAGGCCCGATCCTGGAGTTTGTGAGCGATCACAGCGCGATCATTGCCTGGTCCAACAACGTTGGCGCAGGCACGGTGCTGCGATACGGAACCAGCGACCGGGAACTGCCTCAGGTGGCGGAAACCAAATGGGGCGGACGCACGCACCGCGTCCACCTGACCAACCTGCGGCCGAACACAACGTATTACTTCCGGGTGGAGTCAGCGCACGCACAGGGAAGCGGCACCGAGGCTGAGGGACACGTCGAGTCGTTCCACACGCCGGCCCCCGGGCAAAAGGGGGAACACTACCCCGGCGCAGGACCGGGATAGTAAGAACCAACAACGGATTTAGACGATCCGAAAGTAAAAGCTTACCGCGGTTTCACGGATCAAATGCACGGATCGACACGGATTGTGTTCTTTAAGAATCAAATCCGTGCTGATCCGTGCTTTTCCGTGTTATTCCGCGGTAAGTAGTTCATTATCTTGCCCGTATCAGGTATTTCGCGGTGCCCGCGTTGTCATAGCGGTCGTAGACTCGAACCACGATCAGGTGTTCTCCGCTGACGGTCGGCTGCACGGCCGGTTCCACCGGACCGCCCTGGGCCGACTTCTCGTTCTTCGTTCGACTACGCGCTTCGTTGGACGGCACCCGCAGCTCGCTGGTGGAGACAGGCACGTTGAAGTCATAGTTCTCGTTGCGCGAGTCGGAGAGGCCGCCGACCGGTTCCACGTACTGCCAATCCCCGCCATCCAGGGAATACTCGGCGCGGCGAATGGGAGAAAAGCCGTCGGCGGCGCGGAAGGTGACGTGGAGGGTAGGGCCTTCTACCAGCGCTACCAGGTCATGCACCACCGGCGGCGTGTTGTCCACCTCGAAGCGATTGCTTTCCTTCTCGTCGGTGAGGGCGTCTTCCGGCGAGTGCGAGGGCGCGTCGGAGGCCACTACGAGAACGGTATAGCCGCCATCGGGCAGCAGGCCCCCCTCGAAAGAATATTGCTTCTCGGTGATTCCGCTGTGCAATAGTTTCCAGCGCGATTCGTTGTCGCCGCGGTAATAGAGCGAGTAAAGGAGCGTGTCGTCGTTGTCATCGTGCGACGACCAGTGCACGGTGACGCGGTCGCGGGCACCGGCTTCCGGTTTGGGGTTCTGCGCATTCTGCGGGCCACGGGCATCAACCTGCACCGAGATCTCGTCGATCACGGGGGCGACGTTCTTGGGCAAATAGTTCAAAGCAACGCTGTCGATCCGCGGCGCGGGATTGCCCGAGAGCAGCACCGCTTTCCACTGGATGAAGCGCGCGGAGGGGACGTTGATGGGCTCATCGCGCCCCATGTCTACCTTGCGCCACGGGCTCCAGTTGCGGTCCGGATTGTCCACATTGCCGGAGCGGGCATAGAGTTCGTAGTTGCCGCGGCCGCGAACCTCGACCCGCCCCCAGTGGGAAAAGATGCGCGCATCGTAGACGTCGCTCTGGTAAGAGCCTTCCACGTTGGGATTGGCGCCGATCAGCAACACCTTGCCCAAATTGCTGGTGGAAGCGTAGAGGCTGCCGTTGGCGCCGCGGGCAAATCCGGTGACCTGATTGGCGCTGGCCTTCAGCAGGTCGGAGAAATCTCCATCGGGCTGGATGGCAAAGATGCGTCCCTTGTTGCCGGTGCCGGCCAGCAGCCGGCCACGGCCATCGAAGGCCAGGGCGTATACCACGTCCTCGCGCGAGCTCCAGATGCGGCGCGGCGAGCCGTCGGCGGCGATCTGGTACAGCTCGGAGCCGGGTCCAGTACTCACGGCAACCGGCGGGGCCGGTGGTGGCGCCGGTGGCGTTGCGCTCTGCCCGCCCGCGGGTGCTGCCGGGCTGGCTGTGCCCGGATTGGCCGGGGCTGCGTTTGGCGGCGGCGCCGGGGCCGGTCCACTCACGGCCGGCCCGCGCTTCTCACCAACCGCCGCTGCATAGATGTTGCCGGCGTCGTCTACGGCCAGCGCGGTGATCTCCTTTTTCGGCGCGCTGTAGAGCACGAAGCCCTCGCCTTGTTGCGAAATGCGGTAGATGAGCCCGCTGCCGTCGCTACCGGCGATCAGGTTGTCTTGACTGTCAAAGGCAAGCACGCGGATATGAGCTTCGTCACTCTTGAAAAACAGCGAGTGGTTGCCCTTGGGATCGACGCGGAAGATCTCGCCATGGTCGCCGGTGGCCACATAGAGATTGCCGGCGCGGTCGAGCGCCAGCGCCCAGATATATTTCGTGCCGGGCTCGAAATAGACGGAGCTGGTGTAGGACGAGTCCACCGGCACACTTTCCGTATCGGGGTTCGCCGCTGGCTTGCTCTCGGCGGGCGCGGCTTTGCCCGAGGCTGGCTGGCGCTCGATGCGATACACCTTCCCATCCGGCGAAGTCGCGGCGTAGACAACGCCTTTGGGGTCCACCACTAGCGATTGCACCTGCAATTCCTGCGGCTGAAAGACCACGGCAGTCTTGCCGTTGGGGGCTACGTGGTACACGCGCGCGGGTGCCCCGGCAGCGGCATAGGCATCGCCCTGCATGCCGGCGGCGATGGCCCAGATGTAAGTGGAAGGCGTGGTCGTCATCGACTGAAACGAGGGCGCCAATTCCAGCAGGCCGTTGCTGCTGATGGCCACGCCCTTCGAGGTGCCCTTCTCGAATTGGTCGAACGACGACTGTTCCCAGGTGCGGGTGCCTTCGGCAAAGGCGGAAAACGAAGGGGACAACAACGACGCGAGAATCAGGAGAACGAAGGTAATGCTCTTGCGCATGGTGTTAGGGGTTGCAATTAGGTTAACACGGCGGAAGACCGTTTTCCGTTCCCCGTTCTCCGTTTCGGCTGATCCCAGGCACAACCCGGCCATCTTTGTCATAACGGAGAACGGCACAACAGAAAACGAAAAACGTGGAACCTTTCATAGCCTGGATGAAGGGCAACGAGAACAAAGCCAGCCACAGATCTGCGGGTGGCTAGCTTGTCCTAACGGAGAACGGAAAACGGAGAACGTGGAACGATTTACTTGATGCTCACCGTGATCACCTGCGAGCCGGAGACCACGTAGTCCAGCGGGGTGGAGGCCTCGTTCACGTTGGACTCGCCGGTGACGACCATGTCCTGGGTGCCGCGCATGCCTTCCATCACGTTCATCACGGAAAGCGGCAGGGCGGGCATGACCTTGTCATCCACCATGGCCTCGGGATTGGCTTCCATCAGCGACACGTACAAGCGCGTGTTGGGATGCTCCTTGTTGAGCAGGGCGATGGTCGAAGCCAGATCCAGGCGCTTGTTCAAGGCGTTGTCCAGGCGGCGGGCGTGGTCGATGGTGTCGCCATCGCTAACCAGAATGTGCAGGTTGCCGCGCGGGGTGGAAGTCGGAATCCGCACCGGGATCTGGCGCACGATGCGTTCACCGCGGTACGGGCGGAGCGCGGCCTCGATGACGATCTCGTCGCCGGGGCGGGCTTCGGTCACGTCCGTGCGCGCGCTCTCCAAGCGGGCGAAGCGGCGCTCACGAACCAGCTTCACGTCCATGTCCACGCCCCGGATGGTGGGCGCGGCATACGGATTCTCGTAGATGCGGCTAAAGCGCTCGCCGATGGCAGTCGCAACCCCGTAAGCGGCGGGCTGGCCCGCGTCCATGGGTGCAAACATGTTCTGCATGCCGACCGCGGGAAAGCCATTCACGCGGATGCGGCCCTGCATGCGGAAAGTCACGTCCTCGCCGTAGTCGTTGGTGCCTTGCAAGGCGCTGAAGACGGTGCTCATCATGAGCACGGGCGTCATCTTGGCGTTGTTCAGAACCTCATAGTGGAACGTCTTGGATGGGCCGTGATCGTCGTGGATGGTCAGCGTGACCGGGATCATCTTCGGCTCGCGGTTGAAGCGGCCCATGATGCCGGTATGGCGGTCCTGCACGAAGGAGCCGACCGCCTCGGTGGTATTGACGATCTTGAAGGCGTTGGCTGGCGACGGCAGGGTGGCAAGCACCTGGGCTTTGTACATCGGCATGTCCACCCGGCCGAACTGGGTCAGCGGGTGGCCGCAGGCGAGCAGCCGGTCGGCGTCAACGTAGGTGACGGTGCAGGTGGCCGCGATGTTCATGTCCCCGCGCACCAGCACGGCGCTGACCGATGAACCCGGCACCAGCGGTTCCGGCTGGGGCGTGTCGCTGACCGAGCCGGTGCCCATCACCGGCGTGATTCCAGCAGCCGCGAACTGCGCGGTGAATTGGCGGATCGCGTCTTCGGTGAAGCCGTTGAACACCAGCGGGGCGCCAATCGGCGTCAGATAATTGTTGAGACTCCCCAGATCGCTCGATAGGCCGGGTGAGGCGGTCCTGCTGACGGTGGGGCGATTGCTCGCCTTTCCGGAGAGCGGCTCCGTTCCACCAAGCGTTCCGTGCTCGTCGGGGTCGGCTTGAGCGTCGGCACCGGAGGTGGAATCCATGGCATTGATCTCGAGCATCTGCGCGATGGGCGTGACCCCGGCGATCGGTTCCTTGGAGAACTCGCCAATGCGGAAGGCCAGCGCGCCCGCCAGTTTGCCGTCGATGTAAACCGGGCTGCCGCTCATGCCGGCAACCACGCCCGTGTATTCGACTTTCTTACCTTCCAGCCGGACCAGGATGAGGTCGCCCTTGGGACCGTTGGCATCTTTTAAAACGCCGAGCACGGTCAGATCCATGGGTTCAGGCTTGACGCCCTCAAACACGGTATAAGCCACGCCCTTCTGGCCAGCGTGGATTTGCGCCACGGCAATGGTTTGGACTGCCGGATTTGCGTTGGCTGAGGTGGAACAAAAACCTGCCCCGGGGGCAAGCAGGAGGGCAAAGACGAAGAAGGCGATAACCACTAGTTTCATACCGCTACCAGTGCGAGACTGGGTCCTGAAGACCTGGAGCGATGCTACCCTATCCCGCACGTGAGCTGCCAACAGGGAAAACACTTAGATCGGATAATGTTTACACTTAAGTAAACACGGCTCCGGCTAGGATCCAGATGCAGAGACTTGGCCCATATATTAGCATGAGTCTCTGCTCAGAGGCTTTGCTATGTCACCACTTTTAAAGGGTAAAACGGCCTTAATCCTTGCGCTGGGTTTTGCGTTTTTGGCGCTTGCCCTGACCGCCCGGGCACAGGATTCTACTTCTAAGACTCCTCAGCCGAGCACGCAGCAACAGGCGCCGGCCGAGGCTGGCGGTCCCGAGGGAGACACCGGGCCGATGGTTATCCCGAAGACCGGCGAGAAGCCACCCGAGCCTCCCCCGCCCAAGCCGGCCAAGGTCGAGAACCTGCCGGAGTATTCGATCACCAAGGATGTTCCGCTGGTGAACGTCGATGTCACGGTCACTACCAAGGACGGGCAGTTCATCCCCAACCTGCAGCAAGACAACTTCAAGGTTTTCGAGGATGGGGTTCCCCAGGCGATCACGCATTTCGCCCGCTCCGAGGCGCCCATCACCGCCGCGCTGCTGGTAGAGTTCGCTTCCACCAACTATGCCTTCGTCTATGACGCCCTGAACGCGGCCTACAGCTTTGCCGACACCCTGAAAAAGGACGACTGGATTGCGCTGATCTCCTACGACATCAAGCCGCACATCCTGACCGACTTCACCCACGACAAAAGCGCAGTCCAGCAGGGGCTGAACTCGTTGCGGATTCCCACGTTTAGCGAGACCAACCTCTTCGACGCGCTCTATGACACGCTGGACCGGTTGGACGGCGTCGAGGGGCGCAAATTCATCGTCCTGGTCTCCAGCGGCTGCGATTCGTTCAGCAAGATCAATTTCGACCAAGTGCTGAAGAAGATCCGCGCCACCCCTGGGGTAACGATCTTCCCGATCGGCACCGGCCAGCACATCCGGCTCGTTGCCGAAGCGATGCACGCCACCGGCTCGCTGCCCTGCAGCGGCAATCTGATGACGCCCAACGGCATCGCCCAGATGGATTTCTTGCAGGCCGATAACCAGATGAATACTTTTGCCCGCTTGACCGGGGGGCGCGCGTACTTTCCGCGCTTCCAGGCGGAGTTCCCGGAGGACTTCCGCGATATCGGCCAGTCCATCCGCAACCAGTACACGCTGGCCTACCATCCGGCCAACGCCAAGCTGGACGGAACCTACCGCAAGCTGAAGATCGAGCTGCAAGCGCCCAATGGCGGGCCACTGACCATCAAAGATCAGCATGGCAGGACGGTCAAACCGACCATCGTGGCCCGCGAGGGCTATACCGCCAAGCACCAAGTGGAGTAAGAAAACCTCTTCACCGCGGAGGACGCTGAGGAAGAGAACATTTGTCATTCCGAGCCGGAGCGAAGCGAAGGGGAGGAATCTGCAGTTCCTTTCACACTACCGGCTCACACTACCGGCGCGGTTGAGGGAACTGCAGATGCCTCGCGCCCGCCTTTGCGCGTTTTGGGGTGGAAACCCGGGCGCTCGGAATGACAAGACTCAGCGTCTGCGCTGGCGGATGCGTACGTCGAATCCCACCACACCGTACTGGTCGCGTACCGCCACCAGGGAGACGTTTTTCGAGACGTTGTACTCCGCCTGGATCACCTGCTGGTTGCTGTTGCCGCGCGTTACGTCGGTGATGTAGGTGATGGTCAGATTGTTCGAGACTTGCTGTTCGATGGTGACCCGCGCCGCGCCGGCGTTGTTTTCCGCACCGCCGACCTGGGGATCAATCTTAAGGCGGCTGACCCCGAACAGTCTCTGCACCCGGCTGCTGACGGCCGTGTTCAAAGCCTGGCCGAGAATCGCGTTGGAAGCGCTCTCGGTAAAGGTGTTATTGGCGCTCGACTGCAGCGCCGCTTCTTCCCGCGTGCGTCCGAAGGCCAGCAAGGCAATGATGTCGGCCGTCGCCAGCGGCGGGTCGGAGCGGTAGTTGGTGCTCAGCTTATCGGAAGGGCCGTGGAACCCGAGGGTGATGTCGTAATCCCGCACCCGCGTGCTGGCGTCGATATCCACCACCGGCTCGATGCGCGTCGGATTGACAAACGTGATCTCACCACGCTCCAGTTGGTACTTGGTGCCTTGGAACACCACCTGGCCCTCGATGATGTTGACCCGGCCGAGCACCACCGGCTTTACCAAGGTGCCGCGGATGCGCAGATCCACGTCGCCGGAAAGTTTCGCCAGCGAGGTCTGCACCTGCAGCTCGGGCGTGGACACCACGTGGAGATCGAGCCGCACCTGGTTGGCGGCGGAATTGGGATTCACCACCTCGACGTTTTGTTTGCTGCGCGCCAGGAAGTTCGCCAAGTCGAACTGCGGGGTCAGGCCAAAGCGGGTGATGACTACCTGCCCGCTCAGCACCGCCGCTTGGCTGGTCCCCAGCAGCCGCAGGTCCGCGTTGGCCATAGAGCTGATGCCCTGGGGATAGCGCAAGCGCATCTCGTCGGTGTGCGCCTCCAGGTTAAGGCTAAGCCCTCGCGCGCCAAGCACCATGAATCCGCTCAGTTGCAGCGAGCCGCCTCCGGTCTTGGCGGTCATCTTCTGCACCACCATCCGGTCTTGATTGAAGGCCAGCGAGCCGTTGATGTCGCTCAGGCCGTTCGGCAGGTCGGTGTAGGCGAGCGCTCCGTCACTGACCGTCGCCTCACCCAGCAGTAATGGTTTGTCTACTGTGCCCCCGAGCCTCAAGTCCATCGCCAAGGTGCCGGAAGATTGGTAGTCGGGATAGAGTGTCTGGACCAGCTTCAGATTCACGCCCCCATTGGCGCGGAGGTTCAGGGTTCGCCTCCCGCTGAGCTCCACCGTGCCTGATGCGGCCAGGTCCGTGTCTTGCGCCACCAGGTGCAACTGCTCGAGGCGGACGGTCTCCGCGGCCAGAGCAATGCGGATCGGCCCCCGATTCTCGACATGGAGGTTCTCCAGCTCGGCTCTGAACTGCGCCAGCTCGCCCTGGACGCTCAAATCGCGCGGCCGCTTGAGGGGCCCGCTGATCTCGGCTTGCCCTACGACCTGCGAATGTCCCGTAAGATGGCCCTTGAGAAATGCGCGCAGCAGCGGGTCGACATCCAGGCGGCTCATGCGAAGTTGCAGCTTGGCCGGGAAATCGCCGCGCAGGTGCACGTCGCCATCGACCACCAGCTTCGAGTCGGGTGGAGTCGAGTGGGCGGAGAACTTCAGATCCGCACCCCGGGTCACGCCCGTAGCCACCAGGTCGTCCATGCGCTCGCCATTCAGCACTAGGTTGCGCAGGTTGAGATCAAAGTTGATGACCGGCGCTTCCTCGGTGCCCGAACCCGAGGCCCGGAAATCAAGCGCACCCGAGACCTGCGTCCTTGAAGTCTGAAGCTGTTGCAGGTTCGCCAGGTTGAAGGTGCCGCCACGCAGATCGAAGCGGAAGGTGCGGACAGTCAGGTTGTACGCCGCCGCGCCCGTGATGTGCGCCATCCGGTGCGTCGCGTCGATGTTGGTCAGTTGCGCCTCGTGATCGGCAAAGCGCACCTCGCTCACAATGCGTTGAAACGGTTCGCCGTGGATGGTCGCATTCGTGAGTTGCAGCGAGCCGTTGCCCTGCGGATTCTCCGGGGTGCCGCTGGCCTTAACCGAGCAGCGCAACGTGCCGGTCACGGGATAATCCGTGCCTGCGAGTTGCTGCAGTTCGCGCACATCCGCGGCGGCAACGTCGGCGCGTAGCGCAAACCGGGAGTTGTCGGTGATGCTGCCCTTCGTGAGCTGAGAATCGAGATCAAACTTCACCGTCGCAGCGCCGTGCTTCAGCACCCCATCTCTTGCCGTGATCTGGGTGGGCGAATAGACGATGGTCGCCGAGGCCGTGTCCCAGTGAATGCGTTTAGATGAAGCTTGGGCGTGTGGGACGGGTTCGTGTGGGCCGGGTCTTCGACCCGTCCCATCTCTGGGACGGGTCGGAGACCCGGCCCACACAGTCTTCGGCTCATAGAGATAGTCGAAATTCGTCAGCTGCACTGCACCGCTGATCGTCGGCCCCGCCAGCTTGCCGTTCACTTGGCCGGTGAATGAAGCTTGGCCAGCCACCTCCACCGGGACGCCGCCCTTCGCGACAACGGCAATCAGGGGACCCAATTCGCCCAGGTTCGAGCTCTCGGCCGTAACATTCAAGCTGGCGGTGACCGCGCCCAATTGACCCGAGGCGGTTAGCTTGGTCGCATTGGTGGCCAGCGTGAGATGGTCGATATCAAACACCTTGGCGGCGGCTCGGAACGATCCTTGCGTACTGCCGGTCAGCGGCAGTTCGCCGCGTGCGGGATTCGCGACCGGTTTAACATCGGCCACGATGTCCACCACGGCGTCTACCGGCGAGCGGACCCAATGTGCATCCACCGTGCCCGAGGTGGTGGCTCCCCACCGCAGGCGATCCAGCGGCAAGTCGCGCGACGAGAGCGCGGAAGCGAGGGCAGACATCCGGAGATCCGCGACCTTCAGCTTGATCGAACCGCGCTGCACGGGAGCGCCAATCCTGGCCTCACCCGGGCGGCGCTCGACCAGAGCGCTGGCCGGCAGCACGTGCATCCAGTCGGTGACCTCGGCGCTTCCCGTGGCCGTGCCGCCAAAGAGGCGCGCGACAATGTTAGTCACAGTGAACTTCCGATTGGTGATGCCGAAGTTCGCGCCCAGGCCTCCATCCCGGAGGTGCAGGACGCCTTGGTCATACCCCAGATTGCGCCCGTCCAGTTTGCCCGTGGAAGAGAAGTCCTCAGCCGTCCACGTGCCGCTGCCGCTGACCTCGACCGTGCCCCCGCGCACCTGGGGGACGCGGGCGGTAGCCGCTACTTGTTCCACGTCGAGGCTGGCGTTGTACTGAGCGAAAAGCTGCGGCTGATTGAAGTCGCGCAGATCGCCGCTTGCCCGCAGGGTCGACCGCCCCGAATTTAACTTCAGTGATCTGAACGTCAGCAGATTGCGCCACAGCGAGAGCTGAGCCTCGGCGGATACCGAAAAGGGCCGCAGGTCCCGGAGTTTCACATCAAGTTTGCCCAGATGAAGTTGGCCGTCATAGCGGGCTTTGCGCGTGTCGTAGCTGAGCAGTGCGGCCAGATCGTCTCCGGAAAATTCGAAGGGCACCAGACGACTCCAGCCGGAACGTGACGGCGCACCCGCTTGCGGTCCGGGCTGGCTGCTGGTCAATAGCAGCGTGCCATCATGAACTTCGGCGCGCCTGGCACTCAGGTCAAAGAGCGTCTGCACGGCGGAGGAATTGCCCCGGCTGGGCGGCTCCGGCTGATTGGTGCTTCCGTCGGGATAAACGATCAGGTGGATCGCGGGCTGCTCCACTACGATGGAGTACACGCCGAACTTGTGCTCGAGCAGGGATAAGATCCTGGCGCGCAAATACACTCGCTGGACGAAGATGTAGGGTGCCTGGTCCGGCGCCTCGCGGCCATGGACGGTGAGCTTGCGCGCCTCGAACTCCAGCTTGAATAGCTTGCAGTGCAGCTCACCCAGTTCCACGCGGCCGCCGGTGGCCGCCTCAAGCCGCGCAATGGCCTGGGCTCGCACCCAGGCTTGAAACTGTGGCCGTCGCGAGTACCAAGCCGCGTAAAGAAGAATGGCCAAAGCCGCCAAGCCGACCAGAACCGCCAGCCAGAGACGAAACCGGCCACCACTTCGCGGTGGTGGGGAGTCGTGCCGCTGCGGAGCTGGATTGTCTTCGGCCATCGCCTATGCCGTGGTCCTCGCAGATGAATCCGGCGGGACACTCACCCTAACCAATATCGGACTAGAGCGTCACAAATACCGCACATTAAGGGGCGCTGGTTTGAAAGGGCACGGCTTCAGCCGCGCCGTGAACCGTTGTGTTTTGCAGCCGCTTTAGCGGCTGAGGGCCAATTTTCCCTCGGCGGCTAAAGCCGCCTCTCATGCGTGCCTTTGCGGCGCGGCTGAAGCCGCGCCCTTTCAAACCAAGCCAATCGTTTGCTGCTCGTATTACGTAGGTTGGGACACCCTCTATTGAATCTTGGACGCTACCGCCTCGGCGGCGCCATAGTCCCCAACGAGCGCGACGCGGTGGTTTGTGACGGAAGCAACACCTCGGGGCCGGCCTGGATCTGGATCTCAGCCTGTGCTCGCAACTCGTGCAACCACGAGGTCAGCAGCTCATCGATTTTTTCCTGCGTCAGCAGTTCCTCGATTTTGGCGGTCACGTCGGTAGTCAGCTGCGCCGGTTGGTCCGCCGCTCCCAATTGCGGCAGCAGCTTCTCGCGATAGTAGTCCTCGACGGATTGCGGCGAGATCTTCGTGTTGGGCCGCAGGCGCATATCGATGAACTGCATCATCTTAAGTTGCCTCGCCACCCGCTGCTTGACCGCCTCTTCCGATAAGCCGTAACCCGCCAGGGCCGCGTGCCACCCTGGTTCCGTATTGCCATTCGGATACAGATTGCGGATCGCCTCGAGTTTGCTGTTCACGTCCTCCGGCATCGGCGTGGACGCGTGGAAGCCGTGCATCTGCTCGCGCAACAATTGCTGGTCGATTAGCCGGTCCAGGGAAGCCTTGGCATCGACCGGGGTCAACTCGGTCAGCGGCTTGCCCTCCATGAACGCCTCGTAGCGCAACGCCTCATCCCAGTCGCTTTGCAGGATCACTTGGCGGTTGACCACCGCGACCAGACGGTCGATCACCTCCGCCGCGAAGAACAGCGGACATGCCAACAGCAAGAATGCGAAGACTCGTACAGCTTTCATCAGAACGACTGCCCAATACTGAAGAAGAAGTTGAAGTGCCGCAGGGTCGCTGCCTGAAACAGGAGAGCACTGGGCTTGTTTGCACATTGCCCAGTCCCGCCCGAGGCAGGACACTGCACCGAAAACGGAAAAGTCGGCGGATTCAAACTATAGCTTAAATCCAATCGCACCGGCCCGATGGGGGTGCGATAGCGGATTCCCGTACCCACTGCTTGTGAGATGTAATCGAAGCGGCAAGAATCGCGCGTCGCCTCCACGGAACATAGGCCTCGGTTGGGCTGATCCCATCGGCCGAAGCTGTGGAACATCTGGTGACTGCTCTCAAACACATTGCCGAAATCATGGAACAAGGCGAAGCTCAGGTTGGTGCCCACGTAAGGCAATTCCGGCGGGGGAAAACGAATCTCCACCAAGTTGATGAACTCCGCATTTCCGCCCAGGGGGAAGCCGGTGAGCAGGTCGCGGGGGCCGGCCTGGTTCAAGCCAAAGGCGCGCAGCGAGTTCGGCCCGCCGGCGAAGAAGCGTTCCGGAAGCGGAATCGCGGCATTGGCGGGCTGATTGCCCAGCGGTTGTTCCACGCCGATTCGCGTTTCGCGCGCCACCACAAACTTCTTCTTAATCGGCGAGTAGGTCGAATTCTGGGCCACGATCCGGCCGAAGCTGGCGTTTCCGCCAAAGATCTTGCCGGCAAAACCGGTGTCGATGGTGGTGTAGTTGCCCCGCTGCGGATCGAGGGGATCGGGCCGCCGCTTGTCGCGAATCCAGGTAAAGCTCGGGATGCCGACGTTCACCGGTCTCGACAGCAACGGAATCAAGTTGGGATTGATGGCCAGGGTGGCCGCATTCACGCTGACGCGCCGGTAAGTAAAGCCGTACAGGAGCTGGTTTACCGGATCCAGCACCTGCTGGATCTGTCCCGAGCCTTCGATTCGGGTGGCGGTGAAGGTGCCCACGTCGCGGCTGTTGTCATAGAAGGCGGTGAGGGTCATACGCAGGTTGTCGCGATTCCAGTAATGCGGCGCATCATAGCTGATGAGCCCACGCTTCTGCAGGCTGCCCAGGTGCGAGCTGAGCACCAGGGTGTGGTCGCGCCCCTGGAAGTTCAGCCGGGTCACGCCAAACGATACTCGGGGGCTGAAGCCGAATCCGCCCTGCGGGTTCCCTGCCTGCAACACACCACTCTGCGGCGGCGTGGTTCCCTTGGGCACACTTACCCCCGGCGCCGGAGCCGTGTTGAATTGGGTAGCCGCCGGCTGGCCGGTCTGGAATTCGAAACCGAACCCGTAGTTGAACGTCCATCGTTTGGCTTCGCGCAGTTCGATTAGCGCATTCTTGTAGCGGGCGCCGCCCTCAGGGTTTTGCACAGCGGTATCTACTTCGTTGAAGAGTCCCAGGTCGTAGAGCCGGCGCTGCGTATCCAGCATGCCGATCTGGCTCAGCGGCTCGCCCGATTGCAACTGGATCTGGCGTTGCACGACAGATGGCTTAGTGTAGTGCAGACCGCTGACCAGGATCCGGTCCACGAACACCTGGGCACCTTCTTGGATGCTGTAAACCACCTCCCGCAGCTGCGGCTCGCCCGGAACCACTTTGGCCGAAACCTGCACTTGAACATCCGGAAATCCCTGGTTGAAATAGTAACTCTCCACCGCATCGCGGTCGGTGGCGAGGTTCAGATCGGAATACGGCTGGCCTTCCGTGCTCTGAAGCAAGCCCAGGATCAGAGCATCCGGAACCGCACGGTTGCCGGTGAGGATAACCGAGTGGACCAATGTCTGGGGGCCTTCGTCGATCTCGATCCGCACGGCGAGTTCCCCGGTCTCCCCCTGATAATCGTCCAGCACCTGATGCGTGACCTTGACCTCGGCAAAACCGTTGTTGCGGTATAGGCTGGCAATCATCTGGGCATCCCGGGCGAGCATGTCTTCGCTATAAAAACCGGGGCTTAATGGCCCGGTCCTGGTACGCACTTGCATATTGTCGCGAAGCAGGTCAATGGGGAAATACGCTGTCTTGGCACCCGGCCGCGGCGTGACCGTGATGTGGATTTCCACCAGTTTGTGCTTCTCGCCCGGTTTCACCCGGTAAACCACATCTACGTGATTAAGCTCCGGGTGGCGTTGATAGTCGATGGCGACGTCGAAGTAGCCTTGGGTCTCGAAGTAGTTGCGCAGGTTGCGGCGGCCCTCGTTGAGCAGATCGTCGTCCACCGCGCCTTCCTCGTACACCGGCACATATTTCTTGATCTTGCCCCGGCTGAGCTTGGCGCCCTCGATGCGGACGGCCACGGTAGGCCCGCGCTGCACATCGAGAACGTAATCCAGCAGATTCGTATCCGGATGATAGAGCCGGTTGGCAACCGCGACTTGCGCTTCCAGCCGGTCCTGCTTCTGGTATCGCTTGCGAAGCCCGGTCAAGCCTTTGCGCAAGCGCTCGACCGTCACGCTGTGGCCGGGACTGATGCCCGAAATCTTTTCCACCTCCCGCGGCGTGAATCCCGGGTCGCCGGTCACGCGCACGTCGCCGATGCGAGCCTGGTTCCCAGCGTCCAGGTGGAAGGCGATATCCACCTGCTGGGTCTGCGTGTGGTAATCCTCGCTGGGCCGGATCTGCGCCTGGTAATACCCGTTTTCGGCCAGGACGGCTTTCATGTTGCGGATGGCGCGGTCGAGCTTGTCCGGGGTAAAGGAGGCGCCCAGTTGCAACTTGCTGGCGTTGACCAGTTGATTGCCGGTTGGTCGCTTGGGCCGCGACCCTTCGATGGTCACGGCGCCGATGAAGAAGTTCTCGAGCGCCGAGAAGACCAGCACCACCCCACCCGGAGCATGATCGGCCTCGACCTGCAAATCGGCAAAGCGGCCGGTGGCATAGAGCGCGCGCAGGCTGTCGCGAATCTTGGCGGAATCGAGTGGCTGTCCCACCGCCTGGGTGATCAGATCTCGCATCTGCTGCTGCACGCGAGCATCCTCACTCACCCCGTGAAACTGGATGTCGCGCACTGTCTGGCCCTGGAAGCGGCCCGCACTGCCCAGCGTGACCGCAGGACGGTCGGTCAGGGAAGGATCGGACACCGCATCCGCTGTTTGCCCGGCAGGCGCACCCTGAGCCCTGCTCTGTAGCGCCAGCCCAAGGCACAGCGTCAGCAGGCCGGTTGTGCACAAGGTTTTGAGGACCTTTGTTGCCTGCATGGCCGCTCGCCCAGCCCTCCCCAAAAATTGTTGTGACAGCCCCTTATAATAACCGGTCGCGACCCGCTAGCAGCCAATGGCCAAGAGCGGTTTTGTGCAAGACGCCAAAGTCCCTCGAAGAACTCAAATGTCTACTGAATTTGAAGATCGCTACTCCCGCCAGATCCTCTTCCGCGGCATTGGGGCCGATGGCCAGCAGCAGCTCGGAAGATCCCGGGTGGTCATCGTCGGCTGCGGCGCAACGGGTTCCGCGCTGGCCGCATTGCTGGGCCGTGCCGGGGTCGGCTACCTACGCATCATCGACCGCGACTACGTTGAGCCTAGCAACCTGCAGCGGCAGGGCCTGTTTGACGAGGCCGACGCCCGCGAATCACTGCCCAAGGCCGTGGCCGCGGTCCGCAAAATCGCCGCCTTCAATTCGGAAATCACGCTCGATGCACAGGTAGTCGATCTGACACCCGCCAACGTCGAAACCCTGCTCTCCGGCTGCGACCTGATTCTGGATGGCACCGACAACTTCGAAACCCGCTATTTAATAAACGACTTTGCCGTCGAAAAGTCGCGCTCCTGGATTTATGCCGCCGCCGTGGGCAGCTACACCGTGACCATGAATATCCTTCCCGGCGAGACCGCCTGCCTGCAGTGCGTCTTTCCGGAATCGCCGCGCGGCACGGTGGAAACCTGCGACACCGCCGGCATCCTGAATTCGACCGTTAATCTGGTGGCCTCCCTCGCCGCCACGGAAGCGCTGAAGTATCTGGTCGGGGCGCGCGACAAGCTTCGCCGCACGCTGCTCTCCTGCGATCTCTGGCACAACGACCGCTCGGAGATCTCCGTGGCCAAGCCGCGCCCGGATTGCCGGTGCTGCGGGCAGCGCGACTTCGTGCATCTTTCCGGGGAACTTCGCCCACAGATTACGCTGTGCGGCCGTAACTCGGTCCAGATTCACGAACGCGAGCGGCCCATCGACTTCGCCGAGCTCAGCGAACGGCTGAAGCCGCACGGGACCGTTCGCTACAACGAGTTCGTGCTGAAATTCTGGCGCGAACCCCACGAAATCACACTTTTCCCCGATGGCCGCGCCATTATCAAGGGCACCACCGACACGGCCATTGCCCGCAGCCTCTACGCCCGCTTCGTGGGCAGCTAGTGCCAGCATCGACGAGAACGGCAGCAGCGTGCATCTGTTTCACCGCAGAGGACACAGAGTTGGGCGCGGAGGACGCAGAGAATTCCTTTCAACGCGAAGGCGCGAAGACGCGAAGGAACACAAAAACCACAAATTCTTTTCGGCGCAGTACTTCTGACCAGAAAGATTTGATGGTGCCCCACATCTGCCTGGTTTTGGCAGATGTGGGTTCAGTCCACCCTTCGCGCCTTCGCGTCTTCGCGTTGAAAAGCACTCCTCTTTGTCCTCGGCGGTAAAAAGGTTTTCTACATGAATTATGCCGCCCGGTGCATGCGGCGTGGAGCGGATTGTTCACGGCGGGCCGCGCGGATCTCCAGGATCACGGCGGTGACCAAGGTGATCATCAGCACGCTCATGGCGATCGGGAAGGCGAAATGCCGGTAGGCCAAAGTCGTATTCACACCGCCGCCACGAGTCAGGTTTACTAGCAGGATCGCAGCTAGGGCGAAGAATAGCGAAATCGCAAACGAGATCAGGGTAGCAAGGAAGGTGGTAATGCCTACGCGGAAGATCGCCCGGAGAAGCTTGCTGCGCAAACTGGATGATGGCATGTTTCCCTCCGCATCGAATTGGATTCAACCGAGCCGCTGCACGGTTCAGGCCTGTTCGGTGGCCGCTGATTTTACGCTGATCAGAGCGATGGTGCCCCACATCTGCCCGATTTTGGCAGATGTGGGTGTGTAGCAGACGGGGGGGCACCTCAAGCTGATCAGCATGAATCAGCGGCAATTCTCATGTTGACAAGACGGCGAATGCTGGCGCCCTCCGCGGTTGCAATCCCACATCTGCCAAAACCGGGCAGATGTGGGGCACCCTCAATCTATGGGTTGGCGCTGTACAATGAAGCCCGCATGTCTGTTTCCGCCATCACGCACCCCCCGGCCGAGATCCTGCGGCAAGCCCCGGTCTCCCAGGCCCCGAACGGCATCTGCTATGCCGCGGTGGGCGAGATCACCATCAACAACTCCGACCTGGAGCGCATGGTGGCCACCGTGCCTCGCTCCATCGCCGCCGGACTTGACCGCAAGGCCTACTACTTCGTGCCGCTTACCGTTAGCCAAGGCGACGAGACCCTCATCGCCGACCGTTACGACGTGGCGCTCAGCGAGAACGCGGTCTGTCACCGCAACCTGACGTTGGGAGACGCGCAGTGCGTCTTCATCTCCACCCGGCTGATGGACGACAAATTCTCCGTGGCCTTCGAATTCTTCATCAACGTGGCGCACGCGTTCGTGGAGCACGCCGGGGTGGCGGATTCCTTCGCTGAGATTGCCTGGAAACAGGTGCAGGACCGGGTTCGCGGCGAAACCGGACTGGACGCTTACGAGCTACGCAAAGTCGCCACCGGCAGCGGGCCGGACGCCGAGAAGGCGCGCAACGAGTACCTGGAAGCCGCCTTCGCCGACGCCATAGGCGTCTACATGCTTGCCACCTACATCGACGTGGACTACCACGACCTGCGCGAGCGCGAGTATCCGCTGCTCGCCCCTACGCCGCTGGCCGACCGCCTGCGCAAGGTCGCCGAACTATTCCCCGCGAATCCCGGGTTCGAGTTCGGGGTCTACCACCGCCGGCACACGTAGCAGGCAGGCGTCGGTGAGACTCCTTTTGAGAATGCCGGCGGTTATTAACACGGCTGTAAGGTTCCACCTTTATCCTTATAATCTTTGTAGCCAATCACTTGGATTGGCCGCGCATGGCTCGAAAATCCCTGGACAACCCGGCGTACTACCTCAACGGCGAACTCTCCTGGATGGCCTTCAACTGGCGTGTGCTGGAAGAAGCTCAGGACAGCAGCAACCCTCTGCTGGAGCGGGTGAAGCTGCTCGCCATCACCGCCAGCAATCTGGACGAGTTTTTTGAAGTCCGGGTAGCCGCCCTGCTGCAACGGATTGAGGACGGGCAAACCGAGGCTGGGCTGGACGGCATCACGCCGGTCGCCCTGCGGCAGATGCTCGCGCGCGAGATCCACGAGTTTGTCACCGAGCAGTATCGCTGCTGGAACGAGCAGTTGCGTCCCGCCTTGGCCGAGAACGGCATCCGCGTGCTCCGCATGAGTGACTTGGATGAAGAGGCACGCGACTACGCCTCGCAATACTGCGAGCGGGAACTGGACCCGCTGCTCACCCCGATCACCATCGACCCGGCCCATCCGTTTCCCCGCGTGTTGAACAAGGCCTTGTGCTCGGCGTTGCTGTTGCGGCGCCGGCGGCGTGCCTCGACCACGTACTTGGGGGTAGTCACCGTGCCGCGGGCGCTGCCGCGCTTGGTCAAGCTCCCCGATGGCGACGGCGCGTCTTACGTTTTTCTGGCGGATCTGGTGGCCGCCCACTCCACCGACCTCTATCGCGGCTACGAGGTGCTCTCTGAGGCAGCCTTTCGCATCACCCGCAACAGCAACCTGTATCTGCAGGAAGAAGAGTCGCGCAACCTGCTGGAGATCGGTGCGCACGGAATTGCACAATCGGCGCAAAGGCGACGCGGTACGCATGGAAATCGAAGCCGATGCCAGCCCGGAGATCGTTGAACGGCTGCAATCGAACTTCGAGTTGGAAGACTGGCAGATCTTTCGCACGGAAGGGGTGGTCAACCTGTCGCGGCTGATGTCCCTGTACAACCAGAATCGAGCGGGCTGACTTGAAATTCAAGCCGTTCACGCCGCGCACGGTGCGCGTTTCGCAGAGCTCGCGCAACCTGTTCGACGAGCTGCGCCGCCGGGACATTCTGCTGCACCATCCCTTCGATTCCTACAACACGGTGGTGGCCTTCATCGAATCCGCGGCGAGCGATCCCGACGTGCTCTCGATCAAGCAGACGCTCTATCGCACCAGCGAGGACTCTCCCATCGTGCGCGCCCTGGTGGAAGCAGCGGCGACCAAAGAGGTCACGGTGGTGGTCGAATTGAAGGCGCGCTTCGACGAGGCCCCGAACATCCGCTGGGCGCGCTCTCTGGAGGACGCCGGGGTGCAGGTGTTCCATGGCTTGGTGGGCCTGAAGACCCACTGCAAGCTGGCGCTGCTGGTGCGCAAGGATCCCGAAGGCGTCACCCGACGATATGCCCACCTGGGGACCGGGAATTACAATCCGACGACGGCCAACTTTTATACCGACCTCAGCCTGCTTACCGCCGACGAGGAGATCACGACCGCAGTCGCCGAGGTATTCAATTTCCTGACCGCGTACTCGGAGCGCCCGCACTACCATCCGCTGCTAGTCTCGCCGGTGGATCTGCGGGACCGCACCCAGGCGCTGATTGCGCGCGAAGCCGAGCATGCGCGCGCGGGCCGTCCGGCGCGCATCATTGCCAAGGTGAATGGCCTGCTCGACCGCGCGGTCATCCAGGAGCTGTACCGCGCCTCGCAAGCCGGGGTATCGATCGACCTGATCGTGCGCGGGCGAAACGCCCTGCGGCCCGGGATTCGCGGGGTCAGCAGCCGCATCCGCGTGCGCAGCATTGTGGGCCGCTTCCTGGAACACAGCCGCATCTTCTACTTCGCCAATGGAGGCGAGGACGAAGTCTGGCTGGGCAGCGCCGATTGGATGCCGCGCAACTTGTACGACCGGGTCGAGGTGCAATTCCCGGTCAAGGATCCGATGTTGCGGCAGCGCATCCGGCAGGAGATTCTGCAGCCGTACCTTGTCGACAATGTCAAGGCGCGCGTGCTGCGAGCCGACGGCACTTACACCCGCCTCAAACCGTCCCGGTCGCAAGATGCGTTCAACGCGCAACGCTTCCTGATCGAGCTGGCCGAAGGCACGGCTTCATTGGACGCGCTGGCCAGGACTGGGCGCGGTCGCTCTCATAAGAAGGAAAGCCATGATCGTTTACTTTCTCCGCCACGCGAGCGCGGGACAAAGCAAAGCCAACCCGCAGCAGGACGCGAAAAGACCCCTAGATAAGGAAGGAACCGAACAGTGCGGCTACGTGGGCCGGATGCTGGCTGCCATGAACATAACGGTAGATGCCATCCTCTCCAGCCCGCTGAAGCGCGCCTCGCAGACGGCCGCCCTGGTCGGCAATGAGATGGGATTCGAGGGTGACATCGTCTTCAACCCGGCACTGGCTCCCGACGCCTCGTTCGAGCTCTTCCGCCAATTGCTGGCCCAGCATGCCAAGGACGAGGCCACCATGGTGGTGGGACACAACCCCAACCTGAGCAGCTTTCTGAGCCTGTTGCTGAGCGGGGGCGCCAACGACCGGGGGGTCGATTTGAAAAAAGGCGCGGTAGCGCGCGTGGACTACGACGGCCGCAAGAACGCCTCCATGACGTGGTGCGTAACCCCGAGAATCCTGCGCTCGGTTTACGATACGGCTACCAGTAGCTCTCGTCCGAAGACCGCGCGGAAGTAATTGCGCTCCTTCTGCAGCGCCCACAACTCCAGGTCGGCGCCGCCCCGGTTGGGCTCGACCGTGAGCAGTACGCGTCCCGCCTGGGGCCGGATGGCCACGGCTTTCACCGCGCCACGACGGCTCTGTTCAAGGGCGCGCGCCAGCCGCAGTAGCACCACGCTCTTGGTGACATAGGCTTGGTCCTTCGGATCGATCACCCGCATCGGCCGCGCTTCCGAGGAGGGACGGGACTTTCCCAAATAGCGCGCAATGGCTCCGATCAGTTTTCGCTGTTGCGTGGTGTAGCCAAAAATCTCGGAATGCGAAATCAGGTAGTAGGTATGCCGGCGTCGTCCGGCGCGGTTCACGTAGGTGCCGACCTCGTGCAGCATGGCCGCCGCGCTTAGCCAGTCGCGATAGTCGGGCGGCAGATTGTGCACACGCTTCAGGCCGTCGAATAACTGCAGTGCCAGATCGCGCACTCGCTGGGTGTAGTTCGGATCCACCCCATATTGACGGCCAACTTCCACCAGCGCGTTGCGGCGCTCGTTCTCGATCTGCTTGCGGAAAGGGGTGTCCCGGTCGTAGTCGGCGGCCATCTGCGCCAGCACGCCGTCGCGCAAGCCGAGCGAGGAGTAGCGGAAGCTGGGCAGTTCAAAGCGCTGCAGAATTTCCGCGAACACCGCTGCCCCGGCCACGACGATCTCGGCGCGCCGGGTTCCGATGCCGGGCAGCTTGGCGCGCTGCACGGCGGTTAGTTTGGCCAGCTCGCCGACAAGTCTCACCACCACCGGGGTGGGAACGGTTGCCGGGCGGCTCTCGCGGCGCGAGGTATGCACTCCGGCCAACGCGGCGGCCGTGCCCGAGGTCCCGATGGCGAGTTGAACCTTGGCCGCGAGCACGGTTTTTTCCAGGCGAATCAATTCCTCGCCCATGAAGCTGCGCATGCGCGCCAGCTCGTCCTTCTTGGGCGGGTCGTGCTGGAGGAATTCTCGTGTCAGGCGGACAGCGCCAAGAGGGACGCTGATCATCTGCCGGATCTGGCCCGCGTCGCTGATGGTGATTTCGCAACTGCCGCCGCCCAGATCGAACAGCAGGCAGCGCGCGTGCCTGGCTCCGGGCAGACTCGACATGATGGCAAAGTGGATGAGGCGTCCCTCTTCCAGGCCGGAGATGATCTCGACGTGCCAGCCCGTGGCCGAGTACACCCAATCGAGAAAAGCCTGTGCATTGCCGGCGTCGCGCAGGGCGCTGGTGGCGACCACGCGCACCGACTCGGCGCCGTGCGCCTGCGCGGTTTTATGAAAGCGGCGCAGCACCCTCACCGTATGCGCGATGGCTTCGGTGGACAGGATGCCGTGCGCAAAAACCGATTCGCCCAGGCGCGTGACCTCGCGATCCTGGGCCAACGGGTGCAGCCGGCCTTTGGCGAGCCGCGCGATTTTGAGCCGGACGGAATTGGCTCCGATATCGACAGCGGCAAAGATCGGCATCGGTTGCTTCGTCCTCCTGGTTGGCTCTTCGTGTCTATGCGGAAGTCGTAGCGCCGGCGGCTGAATCCGCCCCGGAGTACCTGTCCCGCAGGTTACAATAACATTGCTACAGTTGGCCCAACCCCCGCTTGCGATGGTTGGGCGCGCGCAGCCCTCGAATTGTACATGGCGACACCAGCTCCAAAACACGCCAAGACCACCCCAACACGCAAGCGCGCAGGGGACCCGGCGCCAGCGGGAGAAGCGCTCACGGACGCCGCGGCCCGGGCCTGCCTCGTCGCCAAGGACGCGACGGCGAACCTGCGTGAGTTTCTCACCACCTCGTCGCGCATGGCCTATCTCACCGTCCAGCAATGCGAACGCGAACTCGATCAGATGGAACGGGAGATCGACGAGACCTTGCCGGCGGCCATCACGCGGGTATGCGAGGTGCGGGCCCGCGAGTTGATCGCCTCACTCCGCTTCATCACCGACCTGGAGCGCATCGGCGACCTGCTGTCGTGGGTGGGCAATCGCAGTGCCCTGGGACGCCTGGATCAGTCGGATATCACGCGCATCGCCGCGATGTTGTCCACGCTGGAAGCCATGCTGGACAAAAGCCACGAGGGCTTCACCACGCGCAACCGGGATTGCGCCGACGAGGTGTTGCGCATGGACCCGGAACTGGACCGGCAGCGCACCATGATCTTCGAACAGCACCTGAGCGGACGCCGCAAGCGCACCAAGAACGAAAGCGTGGATGCGCTGTTCATAACCCAAGCCATCGAACGCGCCGGCGATCACGCGACCAACCTGGCCGAGGAGATCATTCACCTGGTCGAAGGCCGCAGCATGCGCCACACCAAGGGCCGAGCGGTGGAAGTGTAACCGCTTACCTGAAATTTCATAAACTGCTTACCGCGGATTTCACGGATTAGAACGGATTGACGCGGATTCCCTTGAGAGCAGATTTGCATTTACTGTAAAGGCTCTGCGGGGCGTCATCCTGAGCGACGAACGCCTGGTTTTGGCGTGAGGAAGCGAAGATGACGCCCCACAAAGGGTCACAACAGTTGTGAAACTGCTCTAGAAATATCCGCGCAAATCCGCTTTTATCAGTGAAATCCGGGTAGTGGTGCTGTTTTCAACAACTGTGACCTTCATGCACTTGATCCAAAGCGCTTCTAGTCTTCCGGCAGACGCTTCTGCATTGGAAAGCGCCATAGATGCTCTAGAGAAGGCGGTAATCGCTCTTGAAAAGTCATCTGGCTGCTGGGAGGGATTGCTGCCTTGGTTCGGTGCCATGGTTGTAGTCGGGGTCGCCGCTGAGATTTGGGTTATATTGCGCGAACACAGAGAGGCAATGGGCGCTTGGCAGCGTGGCATTATTCGCCCTCCAGACAAGCCATTGGCATCTACCCTTTGGCTGGCGTTGATCGCTACGATCCTAGTCACTTTAGGGGTGTTTGGGGAGTTCGCAGTTGGCGTTGTCATTGCGAATATAAACGGTGAGTTGCGAACCAAGAATGCGGACCTGAGAAACAAGTCGGGGCAACTCATTGCATTGATAGGCGAACGTGCTGCCAAACTTGAAAAGGAAGCAGAGGAAATCAGAGCATCGGTTGCCCCAAGACGGTTAACAAAGAAGCAACAATTAGCAATCGAAGCACACTTGTCTCGTTTCTCGGGACAACCAGTGACAGCAGTCCATAATACGTTTGATATTGAGGCGGCTGTTTTTGCGGCTGAAATAGTATCTACCCTAAAATTGGCCAAGTGGACCATGTCAACTGTTGGAGTTAGCGGACCTCTGTTTCGGTGGGCGAAAGCACCGTCTGTTACGGTAACCGGTATTTTCATAGAGGCGGCGACAGATAAACGCAGCCAATTAGCCGCAAGGGCACTCTCGCAAGAACTTTCTAGCAACGGGTTTAACTGTCGAATACGGAAAAGGGGCCTCATCGGAAATTGGGAGAAGCCGCCTGTGGTACTCATCGACGTTGAGCCAAGACCAGAAGGGCCACAGGGCGAAGCGATACTCAGAGCAGAAGCCACCAAGAAGAGGCAACAGGCAAGTAGCCAAGTGACCCTGCCGTGACCCTGTGGAAACCAAACGGCACCACTACCGAAATCCGCGGTAAGTAGTGCAGGGGCTTCACGATCATGTATGCTGGGTCGCGCGGGCCCCGCAGGGCATCGAATAGCCAGACATGCAGAAGGTAAATCTCTTCTTCGAACGCTACGGACTGACCCAGTCGGATCTGGAACGCTATCTTGGGGCAGCGCTCGCCGCCGGGGGCGAGTACGCCGATCTCTATTTCGAATATTTGACCGCGACCTCGATCTCCGTGGACGAGTCGCTGGTGAAGTCCGCCACCCAGGGGATTTCCGCCGGATGCGGGGTGCGCGTGATCGCCGGCGAGCGCACCGGCTATGCCTACACGGACGACTTGGCTCCGGAGAAGATTCTCCACGCGGCGCGCACCGCGGCGCTGATTGCCAGCGGTCCGGCCAAAACGCCGGTGGTCAATCTTAAGCGCAAGGCCGAGCGCGATTTTTACCCGGTGCCGCTGCCGTCGGTCGATGCCGACATTCAGGCAAAGCTTGCGCTGGTGATGCGCGCGGATAAGGCCGCCCGGGCCTACGATCCGCGAATCAAGGAAGTGCGCGCCGGCTATGCCGATGAGTTGCGGCGCATCCTGGTGATCGGGTCGGACGGCAGTTTTGCCGAGGACTCGCAGCCGCTGGCGCGGCTGGGCGTGTACTGCATCGCCCGTGAGGACAGTGGCAACAGCTCGCGCGGGCAGAGTGGTGGCGGAGGCCGGGTGGCGCTCGATTATTTCGAGACCGAGCACTCGCCCGAGCACTTCGCCAGCGAAGCCGCCCGTCAGGCGATCATTCAACTGGACGCCGTGCCCGCTCCCGCCGGCGAAATGGAAGTGGTACTCGGTCCCGGCTGGCCAGGCATCCTGTTGCACGAGGCGATCGGCCACGGATTGGAAGCCGACTTCAACCGCAAAGGCACCTCGGCATTTGCTGGGCGCCTCGGTACGCGCGTCGCCAGCGAGCACTGCACGGTGGTGGATAACGGCACGCTGCCCTCGCGCCGCGGCTCGATCAACGTGGACGACGAAGGTTCGCCCACGCAGAACACGGTGCTGATCGAGAATGGCATCCTCAAGGGCTACCTGAGCGACAAGCTCTCCGCCAAGCTGATGAAGATGCACGACACCGGCAACGGTCGCCGCCAAAGCTACGAGCACATCCCGATGCCGCGCATGACCAACACCTACATGCTCGCCGGCGAGCATGATCCGCAGGACATCCTGCGCTCGGTGAAACGCGGGGTGTATGCGGTAAATTTCGGCGGTGGGCAGGTGGATATCACCAACGGCAAATTTGTCTTCTCCGCCAGTGAAGCCTATCTCATTGAAGACGGCAAAGTGACCGCTCCGCTGAAGAACGCCACCTTGATCGGCAACGGCCCGGAGGTGCTCACGCGCGTGAGCATGGTGGGCAACGATCTCAAACTGGACGAGGGCGTCGGCACCTGCGGCAAGGATGGACAGTCCGTGCCGGTAGGCGTCGGAATCCCCACCTTGAAGGTGGATCGCATCACGGTCGGGGGAACCGGCTAATTTGTAATTGGTAAATTGTGATTTGTAATTTGCAAAATACTTACCGCGGATTACGCGGAAGAAACACGGATTAGCACGGATTTTTTAAGAGTCTCTTTCTTGGCCCATTTCCACATCGTGCATGCGTATAATCCGTCCGGATCTGCTGTGCTCTGTAGGTTCGCAAATTACAAATCACAAATTACCAATTACAAATTTCTCGATTAAAGCATTCAGCATGAACCTGAAAGAGATTGCAAGTGAGGTAGTCAAACGCGCCATGGCCGGTGGGGCCACGGCGGCCGAGGCCGTGGTACGCAACGGCACCGAATTCAGCACTGTGGTTCGCATGGGCGAGGTGGAAACCCTGAAGGAGTCGGGCGCCAAAGCTATCGGCGTGCGCGTGTTCTTCGGGCAGCGGGCGGCCAGCACGTATTCCAGCGACCTGTCGCCGGAAGGGCTGACCACCATGGTCAGCTCGGCGTTGTCGCTGGCGCGTGTCACCTCGGAGGATCCGAACTCCGGACTACCGGAGGCCGGAGAACTGGGCGCGATCAGCGGCGATCTCGATCTCTACTACGACGATGTTTATTCGCTCTCGACCGCCGACCGCATCGACTACGCGCGCCGTGCCGAACGCGCCGCGCTCGAGGCCGACCCGCGCATCCGCAACTCCGAAGGCGGCACCTTCGACGCGGCCACGGGGCGCAAGGTGCTGGCCAACTCGCTGGGATTCGTCGGCGAATATCAGCGGTCCTATTGCTCGGTATCGGCAGTGCCGATTGCGGACACCGACGGCGCCATGCAGCGCGACTTCTGGTACTCGGTGGCGCGCACGCTGAAGAAGCTCGAATCGCCGGAGGAAGTCGGACGCATCGCCGCCGAGCGCACGGTGCGCCGCCTGGGCGCGCGCAAGGTCAAGACCACCAAGGTGCCCATCGTGCTGGATGCGCAAGTCTCTCGCTCGCTGCTGGACCATATTTTCGAAGCGGTGAACGGCGACTCGGTCTATCGGGGCGCGTCATTCCTGGCGGGAAAGCTGGGCCAGAAGATCGCGGGCGACAACATCACTGTCATCGATGACGGCACCATGCCCGGCGGCTTCGGCACCAGCCCGTTCGATGGCGAGGGCGTACCCACGAGGCGCACAGTGGTGATCGAGCGCGGCGAACTGAAGTCTTACCTCCTGAACACCTACACCGCAAAGAAGCTGGGAATGAAGACCACCGGCAACGCCTCGCGCGGGCTGGCCGGCAATCCCGGCCTTGGCGCCGGCAACCTTTACCTGCAGCCGGGCACGCGCACGGCGAAGCAGATTATCGGCGACATCCAGGATGGCCTCTACATCACCGAGTTCCTCGGCTTCGGCGTGAATCTGGTGACCGGCGATTTCTCGCGCGGCGCCAGCGGACTCTGGATCAGCGGCGGGGAGCTGGCCTATCCGGTCGAAGAGATCACGGTCGCCGGCAATCTGAAGGAGATGCTGTTTAACCTCACTGAGATCGGCAACGACCTGGAGTTCCGCGGATCCATTGCCGCGCCTACGGTCCGGTTGGATGGGATGACGATCGCGGGAGAATGACCCGGCTTTCCAGCCGCAGATTTTATAGGCTGCCCCACATCTGCCTGCTGTTGGCAGATGTGGGATGATTTTCGACGGAAACGTTGGTGAAGAAAGAATTTCCTCCTGATCAGCGTCCATCTGCGGCCCGTTTTTCTTCGCGGCTCGCTTTCCCGTGCATGGTGTAAAATGACTTCTACCCCAGCCTGCGAGTCATCGTAGGCTTCTTACCGCCGTCGGGACGTGGCTCAGCCTGGTAGAGCACTCGCTTGGGGTGCGAGGGGTCGCCAGTTCAAATCTGGCCGTCCCGACCATTTTAGAATCAGTGGTTTACGCGGTATTCCGTCCAGCGGCAAATTCTAAGGCGAGTGCTCATTCACTGCAAGGTTTTTCGGGTCTTTATCTGGGCCAACAGATGGCACGTAATACCGCGTTTTCGATGAAAGCGCTGCGTAGCGGAATTTGTGTATTTGTGTGGGGAATTGGGGGGGCTCCCGCTAGAGCTCTCTGAATATTTCGTCGATGCTGAGCTCGCTAACTGCTCCTCTGGCGTCTGAATCGTCCCAATAGTCTCTGCTGTCTTCGTCCTCCCCCTTCATAGATGAGACCTCCGTTTGCAGTTCATCCGCTTTCTGTGCAGCGACACTTTTTAGGTCCCCGAGCTCCTCCTCAAAATCCGGAAACAGACCCTCCAGTTCTCCGAGCGCACTGCTTAAACCCTCAAAGCGCTCAGATTCCCCTTCAAGGATATCGAGGTCACTGTCGTACTCATTTTCACAGTCGTCCCGAACGCTTTCGATAACCGTTCTGATAGAAGCGCGAGTCTCCCTTCGAAAATCCTCAATGTCAAAAAATGCGGCATTGTTTTTCTGAAGGAATTTAGCATACTTAGCTAACCGTCTAATTGGGTCGCCTTCCAAAGCATTCGCATAGCCCTTCGCATTTTCAAGATTGTTGAAATATTCAGTTTTGACTCTGGACCAAGCTCGCGAAATATCTGGGCACGCCCTCTGAGAGCGGAGATGGCGACTCAAGGACGTGAACGCCGAAAGCACTGTCTCGAAAATAGGCTCCTTTGCGGCAGAAAACTGATCATATAGCAGATCCAGCAAAGCCTGAGCCACTGAAAGCAATTGCTCATGGGTCCTTCTGTCAGCTGCCGCAAAATCGAGAGCACTAAGCAGAACTCGAAGAGCTTGGCTCAGTTCGAATTGATTCTTGCCATCGAAAATCTCAAGAAATCGTTGTTTTAGAACGAACCAGGCATCATCCGAGTTCATTAACGGAAATGAGCGTGTTCCCTTGCGTCCGCCCGAGTGCGAAATTGCAAGCGCAATTCCTTCGAACGAGCATTTCCGCAAGAACTGAGCACTGAGTGCCGGGTCGAGCTCCATTTCTTCAATAACTAAATCTCGTGTGCTGGGATGAATCCAATCGATCCGTCCTCCCGTGCATGAGAGAAAGGCCTGATTGAGTGTCGAAAGCTCCGCTTGGACCATAGGCGACACAATGCCGAATCTTTCAGCAGCCTGCGCAACGGCGTCCGGAGCAGGATTCCGAGCACAATCCAGTACCGCAAGCAGAATCCATTTCTGCTGCGCAGACAATTTTCTAAATGCTTGTCGTAGTGCATTCGTTGGATTCTTGAGTTCTTCGGCGATTGCCGCTTTTATCGTCGCCGAGTTTGGCTTTTGAGTGCTGAATTGCCGGGCAAGCGCCGGTAGCTTGTCTTGGACTAAGCGGGATATACGAAGTGGGGTGAAATGCGGATCACCTATAATGTCGGCCGCATTGGAGCGTACGATTTGCTTTGCAAAATCTTCCAGTCCCCCAGCCTTGGCATGGCGATAGAGCATGAATGCCTTCTCTTCCCGGCTAATTCTGCTCGTCTCTACGATCACGTCCCCAGGGGTGGGAAATCTCGCAGCTTTTCCCTCCAATCGCATTTCACGAACGGCAGTGTTCAATATATGTGTTCTGGTGGTCCAGATCAGCCAATGCTGGTTGTCCAATTTCGGATATATTTTGTGGAGGTGCCGCCCCCAATCATCCCCAAGAGCAACTTTATATTCGGTAGTCCCGAATGCATCATCGGCAACGAAGATTTGTTCCTCTTCCGGCTGGTACACATCAAAGAAGTCCTGCGGTTTCAAGCAGTCCACTGCGATCCATCCCCTGCTCACTTGATATGCCGCGATGAGCCAACCGATTGCAGTTTTTCCAACTTCGGGTGGGCCCTCAAGGACTGCGAAGTTGTATTTGGCGAGTTTTTGCCAACAGCTGTGGTACGACGACGTTGGTACAAAGATCTCAAGCAAGTCTGCCGCTGATTTGAGCGTCCCATCTGTGCGCTGGATAATCTCATTATGGACCACCTTGAAGAGCGAGTTCTGGATCGCATCTGGAGTTACAACAAACGGGAATTTACGGGAGACGGATGGATGAGCATCTACTAGATTGGAGACATCCAGTGCGTCTTGGACGCCGATTCTGGACTCCTTCAGTCCAAGCTCCTCCCCCACAAGCTGAATCACTTGGTTCCTTGCGTCTGCACTGAGAGGAACGTTTGTTAGCAAGACATAAAACTTTGGCGTTTTCCAAGCACGTTGGCTCTTGCGCTCGCCTATGCGCTGCATCTCTGCTTTTACTGCCTTCATTAGCAACGGAAAAGGCTTTCCACCAGCCACATTCGCCTGTGAAACGAACTTTGCCTGAAAAACATATGGACCCGGTTGTGGCGTGTTCTTGGTCGGATAGTTCAGTGGACCGGGGCTAAATGCGTCTCGGCCATAATCCCCACATCCGCCCCATGCTTCGACAGACATTCCGAGCTCAGTTTTCAGAAGATTTTGTATAAGGTTTTCAAATAGGGCGGGGCCTAAGCTATCCAGATCGTATTTGAGCGTCCGCGCCATATCGCTGAATAGAAAGCAGTGCTCCTCATTCAATACCACAGCGTCCCATAGTTCTGGTAGCACATCTTCTATCCCTGCCGGTCTCGGAAATTCTTGATGTTCAACCGAGACGAGCAGCGGCTCCGAGTTGACCCCGGAAGTGATGGGCAATACTGCTGCCGCTTGTCTCGTGCGACAAAGAACCTCTTGCATTCCGCACAACGCTGAATCATTTTGGCTTCCATCTTGTCCGCGAGCTGCCAATAGACCGCTTCAATCGTCGCTTGGCACAGAAAGAACGACTCAGCGCGTGAACCAAATGGGTCCGTCATGAGCCAACGCCGGACTCCTGCAATGTTCTCCGTAATCAGATCGCACAGAGGCCGCCGGATAATCACTGATGGCGCAGTCCCTTTGCGCAGTGCCTCACGCCATTCTCTCACTGGTAAAAAAACAATCCGGTCTCGCATCGCATACGGCCCCCGTGTAACGCTTTCTACGGCTTCGCGGATTTCGTGCTCATCTCCCTCAGCCATTAAGCCGATGAACTCCAGGCAGAGGGCTACTGTCATAGAGTGAGCGATGAGCCACTCCACGGGATCACCTTCCGGCAAGTCACGCTCGGCTGCCATGACAGCATCACGGTAATTCCGATACGCGGAGTGTGCGGCTTTCCATTTGTCGGACTTCGGCAAACAGCCGGAGAAACGCGGGAGAGATGTAGCGTGAACCAACCGCGAATAGCCGAGCCCGCCAAATTCTGAGGCAAACTCCAGCGGTGTGATGTCCCCGGAAGAGATTCGAGCCAGTGCAGTAGGCAGAGCCACTTCGGAGAACGGCATGTACGTCCGTGCGACTCCCGGCCCCACGCTCCGCAGCCAACCATCCGTTTCCTGATACCGCTTTGCCACGAGCGCAAGGGACGGAAATCCTCCGTGAGAGTACGTAAGCAGATCGTTTTCGACACGCTGTCCCATTACTTGCTACGTTAGCAGAGTCGCGGCCCGCTTGGCTGCTTTTGTGAGGTCAAAACAGAAAGGGTGCCGATTATGTCCACAATTGACGCGATTGATGAATTGATAGCACGCTCCAAGAAGCACCCTGAGCTGCGAGCCTTCCACGAATTTCACAAAGCGCACCCGGAGGTCTTGGATTTCCTTGTGCAAGAGATTCAGCTACGGATTGACCACGGCTTTGAGGCTTTCTCCTATCACAGCCTTTGGGAATACTGCCGATGGAAACTCGAATTGGAGAACGGGCCGGGCGCTACATTCCTTATGAACGATCACGCCGCGCCTTTCTATGCGCGGGCAATCACCATCCTGCATCCCGAGTTCAACGGACGTGCTGAATTTCGGCAGTCGAAAGCGGACGCAATTTTCGGCACTCGCATTGAGCCTGTGCCGGACAAGCGGCCCAAGAATTACGCGAGACGGCTCCAATGGGCAGACGGCACAGCAATTGAGGACGGATGGCGTCCCGTACGTCCGCACGTCATCAATCATGCTGCAAATCGCAAGCCCGACATTCACACGGAAGGGCGCTTCGCATAATCCACTCTTTGGAAATCGCTAAGTTGTTGTTTCTTCGTGAACGCTCTTTGCACTCAATCTGTTACCGCTAAAACCGCATTTCTTAGAGGGCCCGCGCCTTAGGGCGGGCAGAAAGGGAGCTGTAGAAAATGTTTATCAAGCCAACGACGAAGTGCCGGGTAGTCAAGCAGGTCACGGATAAGGAAACCTTCCGCTGCCTAAAACCCGCCAATGTGTCCCTCGTGCTCAACACACCGGAGCCCGTAGTGCTGTGCCTGGATTGCGCGCGTGAGTTGGTCAAGGAAATCGTGGACAGCGTGCCCGATGGCAGACGCGACGTGAGCCGGGGGCGCTAATGACAATCCAAGACCTGAAACAGCAACGGCGTTGGGTGCTGTGGCGCATGGAGACCGTCCACGGCAAACAGACCAAGGTCCCGTATCAGCCAAGCGGACGCAAGGCAATGGCGAACAATCCCGCCACGTGGCACGCCTACGCGGAATGCGCGGCGCTTGCTTCGCAATTCTCCGGCGTGGGCCTTGTGCTCGGTGACGGAGTGTGGGGCGTGGACATTGACGGCTGCTGCGATGCTGTCACGGGGAAGTTTACGCCCGAATCACGTGAGATTGTCATTGGCCTGGACAGTTACGGTGAATACTCGCCATCGGGCACCGGCTGCCACGTGCTTGGACTCGGCACACTGCCGGGACCCGGACTCAAGAAGCCCCACCCCGGATGCAAGGCCGTAGAGGTCAAGTCTGACGGCTACTACTTCACGTTCACCGGACGCCATTTGAGCAAGACGCCCGCCACGTTGATGGACCGGCAGGAGCAAGTGCTCACGCTCTATGACCGCGTGTCTAAGCTGGCGAATCAGCGCAAAACTGACGGCCTCACCGTTTCAATCCCGCTCAGTGAGGAAGAGCGATTCCGCAAGCTGATGGCCGGGGACATGAGCGATTACAACGGGGACCACAGCACGGCGGACTTCGCTCTCTGCATTCTGCTCGCGAAAAAGCACGGCTGCAATGCGTTCAAGATTGACGCGGAGTTCCGCGAATCCGGCTTGTATCGGGAGAAGTGGGAGCGTGATGACTACCGCGAAAGCACTATCACACGCGCGGTCACTGCGGTAGCCAAAGACGCGCCGGTCATCTTCGCGGACCCAGAGGACGAGCCAATCGAAGATGACGGTGTAACTGAATACCTTGTGGATGCGCTGCCGGAGCCGATGCACGAAGGATGGTTCCCGAAGGGTGAGGTGTCACTAATCGGCGGGTCATCCGGTGCTGGCAAAACGTCGTGGGCAATGCCGTTACTGGAGAGAATCCGCAAGGGCGGAGATGTGTTCGGCCACACATCGAAGCCGCGTGACTACCGCGTGCTCTTGCATGACCGCTCCAAGAAAGCGATGCAGCGGACTGTAAAATCATTGGGGCTTTCTGCTGAGGCGATTGAGCGCGTGATTCGGTTGACCACAGCGCAGCAGTCCCGCCCACCCGCCGAAATCCTGGAGGCCGTCGTTGAACGTGAGCCGGGCGTTGAATGTTGGTTCATCGAAGGTCTGGACCTCTGGATCACGGACCCGAACAAAATGGAAGTTGTCGGGCCGGTCATCGACGGCTTGCAGCGAATTGCTACCCGGCGAGATGTGGCCGTGCTTGGCACAGTGGGCAGTCCAAAACAGCGTGGCAAGGACAACAAATATTACGGGCGGGATGCGCTGTTCGGGAGCGCGGCCTTGGCTCGCAAGGTTGAGACCGTGGTGTTGATGCAATTGCACGATGAGAATGACGCGAACAGCGTGCGCCGTTGCACGGTGCTGCCAAGAAACGGGCGTGCTGAAACGCTGTACTTCGAATGGCAAGCAAGCGGGCTGTGTCTGACCACGGAGCCACAGGCGGTGCCGGAACTTCGAGCGATTGACCGGATGGAGCAACGCATCTTCAATACTGTGCAGCCGGGCGAGGAAATCAAGTATCAGCCGGGCTTTGGCAATCGCAATCTGTTTTTCGAGTGGAAGAATCGCGCCACGACACAGGGCAAGGTCACGCGGTCCAATGGGAAGTACTACCGGGCATTCCCGGAGCAAGAAACGGTTAACTAGGCGTTACACTGAGACGCTATGAACAAGAAATGCAAGTGTGGCCGTGTTTGGCAACTCACCGACCATCAGTTCACTGACCGTGACCCCGGCGCAATTATTTGCATCTGCGGGGAGGAAGTTCACCGCTGGAGCGGCTCCTGCACTTGGAGCGCCGAACTTCTTCAGGGTCTCCCAGAGGATGAAGGGAAGCCCGTTTCTTGTAAGTATGAATAGCCTCTTTCAACTATGCTGTTTCACGGCTTGGACATGAAACTCGCTCGCGAGGTGATCCCCGAACCGCTCTATGGGGATAACGTCATCGCATGTACGGCACAAAACAGCCACGTGAACGGGCTGTCCGTGAGGGCCTTGCGGGCATTGTGCAACATCAGCCCGGCCAAACCAGATCAACCCGCATCGGGGGCACTGGAAGAAGCCGCTTTCTCGTGCCTCTTCGGTAAGATGTTCCGGTGAAAATGTTTTGAGAGGTGCCATAGAGTTATGTGCCGCCGTTCTTGGCGACCTATTGTACGGCAGTTTGGAAATAGGCAGAAATCGTCAAATCATCGGTACGCACACGCTCATAATCAGGTGTGTGTGTACCGATGAAAACGCCGCTTGCGCGGCTCGCAACCTACTGAAAACAATGGACACAGAGGTTTCCTCTAGAGTGTGTTTCATCAGTACTACTACTCTCAATTCTGTGAGTAGTAGTACCTGCCCGCGCACGCTCAGGCGTGAAATGAGAATAGCTAAGGCGCGTAGCGCGCACCATTCTTCGGGTAGAAATATCGCCTTGGCTGTGCGGACAGCTTCAGTAGAGCCTCGTTTTCATCGGACTGCGCTGTTTCGATGGTGACGCGCGGAGTTGTTTCCATTTTGGTGCATCCGCCGCGCGAGACAACGTTCTCTAGTTGCACGCGGGAGGGACCCATTATGAAGCGCTCGGAATTCGCGGCGATGTTCAGATTGACGATGCGCACATCTTCCTTACTAATTTCCAGATGACTGCGTTCTCTGCCTAGTTCTCCGAGTCTCAGGCAGAGATCCCGTGATAGCGGGAAGTACTTGGCCGAACCGGGAACGAGAAATCCCACTTGATTGCTACCCTTCGGCGGCACCACCACAACCGGACAGTCGCAAATAATGAAGCCTGTATCTTCCGCTGCAACTAACACTTCCCAGTCGAGACGCAGTAAAACTTCCGTCAAGCTGGTCGCTTGTTTCATCATCTGTGTGAGAAACGCGGTTTCTGTCGCCACGATGTCGAATTGCTTGCCTTGAACGGACTCGACCATCGATTCCGGTGTGACCTCAAGGTCTTCGCCAGTGTCCTGCGCATATCTCTCCATGAGTGCCTTCGCTCGCTTCACGTCTGCGAATGCAATCCGGGTCAACTCCTCGATGGTCTTTGCATAAGTAACCCGGATGTCCCGGCTGAAGGTAGGCACCCTGGTGCACTGAAAGGCCATAAAGAAAGCAATCGCCCGCTCAGCCTCTCTGTTGGGCCTGCCAGTTTGAAAATCTCGGACGCCCTGAAAGCCGAGACCGTCCACGACACTTAGGATATTTTGTTCTACCTGCATATCGCGCGGCTTATTTTCCGGTTTAACCGCATAAAGGTCGCGCTCGAAGCAGATAACACGCGGATGAAGTTCTTTGTACGTTTCGCGCTGCCGGTCATAGACCCAGAGCAGCCCGTTTTCATTTGTAAAGTTGCGCTGATAGAAAACAGGAACGTAGTGATGTTTCCGAGGATCGTGTGCTTTCTTGTTCCCGTTTTTCCTCGCGGTCCCCGCCGCATCTTCGTGCATACGCTAATTCTAATGGGCAGTGATTCTTCGAGGGGCGTTTACCTTGGGTGGCAGCTTCAAATCCACGAACAAAGAAGAGTACGGGGAGGGGCGGGTCAAATCTTGAACGCCATCCCTGGATAGCCCGCACGGGATCTTTTATTTTGACAAAGTCGCATAAATCTCATTGTGAGACGCCATATAGTGAGGTGCCGGAAAGATGAAAGTCCGAAGAATCAACGTGCCAAGAGAGCTGCAAACCGCCCAAAAACTGCTTAAGTGCGGTCTAGCTCCCTGCTCCTGATGCCACGGCGTGCTGATGGCTCTTTGTGCTGATGATTTGCTAGCGGCATACAAAGCCGCGCAGCGAAGAGCCCGGCGCATCCGGCGAGCCCGGCGCGCGGGAAATGTTGTTGAGTTCCCGAAATTGTCCTGATGGCATCCGAGAATTTCTTCATCCAGAGTGGCCCGTGCTTGCGTTTAGAAGCCCGTAGGCGCATCGCTAGCAAATCAGGCAGGGGTGCACCTATTGTGAAAGGCCGCCATCCTGTGAAGGACAGCGGCCCCGTTCGTCGGCTCCAAGCACGATGTTCTGTGCTGCTGTGACTATCGCGCGTGAAAAGAAGGCGAACAACTGAAGAGTTTCTTCACTTGACTCAATTGCAACCGCGTGAAAGCAGACTCACCCGCTCATGCACGGCCTGAAGGTCCGCCGTCCCAAGGTTTGCATACCGGCGCGTCATCTCCAGCGTGGAATGCCCAAGCACCTTTTGCAAGTGAAACACGGACCCGCCGCGCCGGAGATAGTTCACCGCGAAAGTGTGCCGGAATGCGTGGAGGGTGCGAGCCGGAGGTGTGAATCCGAGTCTCCGGCATAGCAGCTTCACGTCCCGCAACACATTCCTGCGTCCCAATCTCGTTTGCGTGCGGTTGGCAAAAAGCAGATGGTCCGGCGTGCGATTCGATTCCTTGCGGTAGCGAAACATCGCTTTTCGCAACTCGAAACTGAAGGGGACAACTCGCTGCTTGCGACCCTTCCCATCCAACGTGACAAGCAGATTTTCAGAGTCAATGTCGGCAACGCGCAAAGTGAGGGCCTCTGTGATGCGGCAGCCCGTATCAAGCAGGAACAGGATGAGCAGATGCAAGCGCTGTTGATATTTGCCCTTGGGCTTCCACGACACAAGCAGCCGGATTTGTTGCTCAGTGAACGTGGGCAATACGAGCTGAGGCTCTTTCAGTTGGGCAATCTTGGGATGCTTGCAAGCGGGACTGCATTTCACATCGGGGCCTGCGTTGGCCCAATGTACGTAGGTGTTGATGGCTCGGATTGCCGAATTGCAGCCCGTGGCCTTCAGGCCTTTTTCGCGCATCCGCAACACGGCGGCTTTCAACTCATCTTGCGTGGGCGACTCTGTGGGCAGCCATTTGAAGCTGTGCTTGTACCACTCCAGCGTTGACGGTGAGACATTCGAGAGGAACTGACGTTCACGGATGAACTCAGAAAATCCCATAGCGGCTTTCTCCAAGCGAGTACTCAGATTTGGAGGAAAACCGCACAAACAACTGATTCTAAAGGGACGTGGCTCAGCCTGGTAGAGCACTCGCTTGGGGTGCGAGGGGTCGCCAGTTCAAATCTGGCCGTCCCGACCATTCTTCATTTTTCGCCCTTTCGAAGATCAGATCGAACGGCTCTCTGTAGGTGGGATAAAGACTTGTGCCGTCGATGGCGCAGTTCAAAAGCATCATTCTGAGCAATTGAGCTTGTTCCGCCGATTTCCGCGTAAGGTATAGAAAATACGCTTTGTTGGCGAGTTCTAAAAGCCGTTTCGCATCGAGCAGCCAGTCGTTGCGCACAATTTGTTCGCGCAGATACGGCCGCCCGCCGCACTGCGGCAGGACAGCTTCAGGACAGCCGTTATCGGTGAAGGTCACGATCTTTTGTTCGTGGTCCAGGATGAACTCAGTCGGCCATTTGTGGGCAGCGAGATAGAAATCCACGGCCAAGAAACGGGCCTGAACGGTCACCAGTAGGTGGCGGCGTCGGCTACCGGAATCGCGTTCCAGGTGGCGAGTGGCGGAATTAGTGACCTGGAAAACCACCGGATATGCAGCCACCCTGCGCAGGAAGCCGAGCAGTTCCAGCTTTCTCAGATGCATCCGGGCGCGGCGGCTCGTATCGCCGAGCTTCAACTCTTCCGCATGGGATACGGTGCAGTACCACCCAGGCTGACCAGCAATCTCAGAAAATCTTCGTACTTCGGGTAGATACGGGTCATGCCGGCTTTCAGTGCGCCCGGATTTTTATGCTCTCTCCTCTGACGGTGAAGAGCGTTTCTCCCGGTACGCGATGGCCTGAGCGCCTAGCTCAACTGCAACTCTTGGACCCAGGTCACCGCCTCCGCGTAAGCTTGATTCACGGCGTCTCCCGGGATGTGCATGCGGTTGATCAGCTCCTCGCAAGCGGACCATTCCCCGAATTCAAAAGCCACGACAAGCTCATAGACCGTGCGTAGGGCGTTCGGTGTGCCAAGCAAGGCTGCCTCGACCTCAGACGGAAGCGAGACCTGCTCCACAACGAATTCCTTGGTGGTATCCAGAATGGCATCCATCAGGGAAAACAAACCGAGCATGAACGAGGCCGACTCCGAACCTCGGCTGGAACGCGCCAGCAACTCGCAGAATCTGGCCCGGACTAGTGCAAAACTCACCAGCACCAGTGGTTTCCCGTTGCTGGCCAACACCGCGCACACCAACATTAACCAGCGACGAAGGCCCCGTTCCCCCAGCAATACTAAAGCTTGGGTAATCGATCGGATTTCTCCCCGAAAGACAAAGGCCACGGAGTTTAAATAGCGAAGGAGCCGGTAATACAGTGCCGGCTCAGACTTAATCAACTGTTCAATGTTGCCGAAATCCAGCTCCGGGGCATTCGCCGCTTTGAGAATCCGCAAGTAACTGGCGCGGGAGCTCGCAACGTCGCGGGTGGAAAGGACAACCGGTTTACAGAAGAAGTAGCCCTGAAAGAGGTTGAAGCCGAGCTGGACGGCGGCGGAAAATTCCTCGTGCGTTTCAATCTTCTCGGCCAGGAGCAGGATCGGCTTTCTGGCGAATTTCCCGACCAGCGCCTGTCGCATGGCGGGCGTAGACGACACGAAGTCCACCTTGATAATGTCCGCCAGGTCAACCAGCGGAGCGTAGCCAGGGTCATCCACGAAGTCGTCGAGGGCGATGCGATATCCTGCTTTCTTCAATTCCCGACAGGCCGCGACCACCTCTGCATCGGGAGTGACGGTCTCCAGTATCTCCAGCACGGTGAGCTCGGGCGAGAACAAAGTAAGGTAGCCATTCAGAATAGAATCCCGAGTGCAGTTCACAAAGACACTGCGCCCACTGGAAAGGGTGTCGAAGCCAACCAGCACCGCAGTATCCAGGCAGGCCTTCGACGCGTGGTCGCCATCGTTGCTGGTAAAGACGTTTTCCGCGGTAGAGCGAAATAACAGCTCGTATCCCGCAACCGTTTTATCGCGGTTGAAAATGGGTTGACGGGCAATGAACCGGGTATGACTGGGCCCCGTGTCGTGCATGGGCTATCTCTCTCGCGCTCGAAATTGACGAAGCGAATTCCCTGAACTCGCTTCTCATCCTACGGGGCCTTTATGGATTGCAACTTTGACTATCGGCATCGGATGAGAGGTGCACAAAGAAACTACCGAGGGTCGAGTGACTTAGGTAATCAGCCCCGAACTCCCCATGCTGCTGTGGGTATTCCTCGTGGTTCCAATTACCAACTACGAATTCGCCAACTGCCAGATCACTGCAAGAGCTGTGGTCGCAAAATGGAGTACGAGGCGCTCGGGGTCAGGATCAGGTTGATCTTCGAATTGCCGCCAAGCGAAATCTGATCGGTCACGATGTTCCCAATCGTGTACGCCCCGCCTTTGGAACCCCCGCTGAGGCTGAAATGGGTGTTGTAAGAACCTGCATGGTGGAAATAGAGCAAGCCCGCGATCAGAAACTGCCCACCACCGCCCGCGCTCGGGCTGGACTGGGATCCCCGATCCTGAAAGAACAGGAACCCGCGATATTGGCCCGAAGCATCGCCGTACTGCTGCCCTTTGGGACCGCAACTGGCGCCTGTGCAGGCTGCAACAAGAGTGCACGGCCCAAGAAGAATGTTGCCATCCACGGTAGAAGGCAAACCCGATGGGTTCGATGCCCCGCCCGGACATTGCAGCGGGGGCGAAGGCACGCCCAAGTTCACACCTCCGCCAGGCTGGTACGAGACAATGCAGTGGTTAGGGGTCGCATTACCGATATTGGCGGCAGTGCAGGCACTGGAACTGCCGGTGTTTAAGCCAACCCCGACCGTGTTGCCGCCCACAAAGTAGAACATCGCCCCCCTGATGGTAGTATCGCTCGCAATATAGGCAGGGCGGACAGTCGAGTTGGAGTCCAACTTCAACCCAGGCGCGCCGACATAGTAAAGGCCTGGGTCGAAGATCGCAGTGTTGACCTGATTAGGCAGGCTCCCAACATTCTCCCAGGTAACGCCGCTACTCTCGGTTACAGTATTACCGATCGTTGGCGGCCACGCGGGTTGCGTTCCTGCCGAGATGCCCGCCGTTATCACCCGAAAAATGTAATTGCCGTTCTGAATCTCGTCGCCCACGTTGTAAGGGCGAACGGACTGCCATCCCAAGAATTTGAGAGTGTACTTGAGAGGGATCTCCAGACAACCCGGACGTTGGTTCCCTCCGGAACCAACGGTAATTTTTCCACCGTTGTTACAGGTGGTGTAATCTCCCGGCGAATACTCAGCGCATCCTGCCGGATCGGGACAACCGTTGAAACCAAAGGGAGCAAAGGTCACGCTTCCCATGGAGGGCTTCGCGGGCGCCGCCACGGTAGCATACGGATCTGGAAACGGGTTGGCCGGTGAGATCCAGTGTCCGGATGTGCCGACCCTAACCTGACTCGGCTTGCTCTCGACTCCAAAATCCCCGAAATCGCTGCCGGTGCCCTTGGGACCGGCAGCCGAAAGATCTACCGAACCGTTGTTGCCGAGGGAGACCCCACCGGCATCGCTGGAATTGACCTGAATGCTCCGTTGCGGGCCGCCGGTGATCGTGACCTTCGGATTACCGTTGAGGGCAAAGGTGTGCGGATCGGTCGGGTCCAGGACAATGATCGGCACCGGCATGGGCACAGGCGTTAAGCCGCAGGTGGCGGTTGCGCCCACCGTGGTACTGGATGGAATCCCCGGCAGCACCTTGGCAAAATTGATCGGGACCTGATCTTGCAGGGTCACCTGCACGCAGTAGTGGGTAGCGCCCCACCTCGCTGCGTCGGGCGGACAATTACTATTGGCGAAATTTGCCCTCAGGGTACGCGAGGTGACGTCATTCGGCGGGGGGTTAATGGGGCTCATGCCGTACCGGCACAGGGGTATGGGATTGCTCGAGCTGCAAGTCAGACGTTGCGTGACGCTGGGATCAAATCCCATGCTAAGTTTTGCATGCGCGGAATCTTGAGCGTACCAAAGCAGGTCGGCCGCACCCGCCTGACATGCCGCATCGGCGGCGGATCGGGCCGACTGCCGATGCCACCACAGGTTCGAGTAGTCGGTAGCGATTCCCACGAATCCGCCGATGAGCAGGACGAGCAGCACCGCCACCAGGATGATCGTCTGCCCGCTTTCGCGCGACCTCGGCGACAAGCACGATTTGGAACGATGGAAGCGCATACAGTCCAAAGCTTAGGGTGCACACCCCACAGGTACCTTGCCGCCTCCTGCCGTGTACACCGCACTGCCTTCCGCGGACGCGTTCAACGTCACAGAAGCACTGGAGAAAACAAAGGGGGTGTATTTATAGCTGACGCTCACCTGGATGTGGTTCGGCGGATCACAAAGCTCGTTCCCAGGACACAACCCGCTCGCTCCCGTAGCTTTCGGATCTGCGATGTAAGCGACCTTGGGCGCGAGAGAACTCACATTGGCAAGGGGCTGCAGCGAACAGTACGCGTAATTCGTGACGACCGTCGCGATGTTGGCATCCTGGCCACTGTGAGTAATCCCGTAACGGACACCCTCGTTGACCGCCTCGGCCAGAACCGTCTTGGTATACACGAGCATGCACAGCTCAATCGTCCAGAAAATCACATTCAAAACGATGGCCAGAGTGAGAGCGGTCTCAATCAAAGCGGCCCCGCGCTGCCGGTTCCCGTCCGATCGAATTGGCATGCTCGGCCGCACTTTAGAACAATCCCCTCATGGAGACTTGTTGCGATGGCGCGCTCGGCAGCGCGACTGTAAATGCCGACCCGGGAATCAAGGGCGTGACTTTATAGCTTACTTTGACGCGGTGCATGACGAAGTGCGTCCCTTCCGGATCGGGACCGGCAGTTGAACCATCATTGCAGGAGGTCGTGACCGTGTGGTTCGCATTTACAACCGTTCCGACCGAGCTAGAACAGACCTCTACGGTTGCACCGCTTCCGTTGTGCAGGGTTCCCAGATTGGTGGCTGGGGTCACGCCCGCGCCCTTTACGAGGTTGGTAATTTGCGTCGCGTCGGGCACACCGTTCCCGTAAGTTTCCTCCCCTTGAATCGAGTACTCGACCCCTTGTCGCGGCGCGGCATCGAGGGTGAGCATCACGTAGAAGAAGTACCCGAAATTGACCGCGTTAAACACCAGGGTCAGCAGGAGCGGCAGAAGCAGCGCGGTCTCAATCAGGCTTTGACCGCTGTCGTCCAGCCTTCGCTGCCGTTGAGGCTCCTGGGTGCTGTCACTCATGGATCTTCCCAGCCTTTTGGAACTCAATCTGATCGCCCACCTCGGTGCCCGTGGCGTTCACGGTTCCCGCCGGCAGTTCCAGCACCGCGGCGGCTTTCCAATAAATGCGAGTGATGCGAAACGGCCGTACCGCGCGCCGCAAGGCAATCACCCGCCAATCGTTGTCGAGAAAGACGACGTCGATGGGAAACAACATCCCCACCGTGTGCACGCCTTGGGACGGCACGATCAACAGACCATCGCCCTCCGGTAGCCCGCGCTCTCCGAGCAGCCCGACCACACGCGTCAAACCGTTATCGGCAATTCGGACCACTCCGCCGAGCAACGTGCTGCGCGTCTGATTGATCGCCCGGACTTTCTTGCGATGCCACCGCATGGACAACTCTGATTCGTCGGGGAAGTGAGACGCCCGTTCAGCGAGACACCGGCGCTGCTGTTCTCCCCCAACTACCCTGTTCACCGACTCCAAAAATACCAGTCAATCCCCTAGGCTATCGTTTTCCGTTGGCAGGCCAAGCGCTTACGACGCGCAACGATGATGACCAAGAACACTACTGCCAGAACTCCAGCGACCATCCGAATTACACTCACCTGATCCATAACGTATCTCCTTATTGAGGGAATCCTAGTTACCAGCTTGAGCAAAATTGTGAGAGATGCTGATCATCGCCGGTCCCAGTAAGACCACAAACAGACTGGGAAAGATGAAGAGCACCAAGGGAAAAATCAGTTTTACCGTGGTCTTGGCGGCCAATTCCTCGAGCTTCTGCGTCCGCCGCCGCCGCAACCCATCGGAAAATTGCCCCATGGCATGGGCAATCGGAGTTCCGAACCGCTCGGTTTGGACCAGCATGTTCACAAACTGACGAACGTCGTCCAGGTCCACACGCTCGGACATGCTTCGCCAGGCTTCAAGGCGCGGCTTGCCGACGCGCTGCTCGCGGTTGATGGTGAGCAGTTCGTCGGACAGCGCCGGGGAACTCAAGCGCAACTCCTGGCCGACTCGATCCAGCGCCTGATCGATTCCCAACCCAGCTTCCATGCAGATGACCAACAGATCCACGGCATTCGGCAAGGCTAGCTGGATACTATCGCGGCGGCGCGCAATCATCTGCGTGAGGATCAAGTCGGGCGCGAGAAATCCGCCAGTAACCCCGAGCAGCGCGAACAAGAACAGGTTCACCCCGCTGCCGAAGCTAGCCCCCACCAGCGCCAGGACCGGCAATAACAGTTTGGCTGCCACGTACACTTCGATATGCCAAGGCTTGCGATAACCCGCGAGGGTGAAGCGGTAGGTAAAGTCCTCGTCGTTGCCGGCTATCAAGTCACGGATCGGTTTCACTAGCTTGCTAAAGGTGGCCAGCAAACCGGAGATTCCCGTTGTTCCCTCCTGCCCGAAGATGACCGAGGGAGCCACCCTTGAGTTCGCCGCCACTTCCGCCAGACGCGCGCCCGCTCCTTTACCGGCGAGCAGCAGGATCAACAGCGAAAGCACCAGGAAAATCGACACTGTGGCAAACACGATCAGCAATAGCATAGGGCTACACCTTAATTTTAACGATACGGCGGATAGCAAATACGCCGATTGCCATCATGACCAGCGCTGTCGCCACCAGCTTCTTGCCTGTTTCATCCTGGAACAGAACCCGCCCGTATCCCGGGCTGACGATGTTCAACACGCAAAACATCACAAACGGTAAGGCACAGAGAATCCAACCGGTCGCCCGCCCCTGGGCGGTGTGAGTCCGAGCCTGACCTTCCACGCGCAACCGTTCGCGCAAAACGTGGGACGCCTTATCCAGCACCTCGGCCAGGTTGCCGCCGGTCTCTTTCTGCACCAGGATGGCCGTTACCAGAAAGTGCAAGTCGGACAGGGGGACGCGCCGGCTGAGGTTCAGCATGGCCTCGCGGAAGGGCAGTCCATAGCTTTGCTCATCGGAGGCCCGCCGAAATTCTGTGCCCAGAGGATCGGAAACTTCCGTCCCGACCGTTTCCAGACACAACGACAATGCCTGCCCGGCGCGTAGCGAACGGGTCATCAAATCGATGGCTTCGGGTAGCAGGGCGCCAAACTGGCGAAAGCGCTTGTTGCGCCGCTGGACGAGATAGACATAAGGCGCGATCCCCAAGACCAGTCCCGGCATCCAGCCCAGCAATCCAGGGCTGATCCACCAGTTCCCGAGAGCCGCGCCCAGGGCCGCGGCGGCAAGTGCGACAAAGGCGAACCGGCCAACCGTCCATCGCAGGTCCGCCTGCTCGATTAACAACTGGATTCCCAAGGCAACGCGGTTCCGCTGCAGGAATCGGTCGATCCAGTGAATCCGGCTGAAAATAACTTCCTTGACGATTCCGTCTTCCGACTTCGCAGTCGAGACCGCTTTCTTGTCAAGCGATGCCAGACGCGCGTGCATCAGCTTGTCGGTCTTGGAGGGTTCGGTGAAGAACGCCACCGCGGCAAACACGGCCAACAGCACGATAAAGAAAATGCTGATGATAGACATCGCCGCTAGACCTCGCACACGTGGTCGAACAGGTCGGGCGGGAGTTGGATTCCCGACGCCTTCAGCTGCTCCATGAACTTTGGTCGCAAACCCGTAGCCTTAAACCGGCCCAAGACGCGGCCCTGAGGCGAGATCCCTAGCCGCTCGAAGACAAAGATATCCTGCAAGGTCACCATTTCGTCCGCTACCCCGGTAATCTCGGAGATATGGGTCACCCGACGCGAGCCGTCGCTCATGCGGGCAATCTGCACGATCATCGAGATGGCGGATGCGATCTGCTGCCGGATGGCCTTCTCCGGCAGATTCAGTTCGGCCATCAGAGACATGGTTTCCATCCGGGCAACGGCATCGCGAGGATTGTTGGCGTGGACGGTAGTCAGCGAGCCATCGTGGCCGGTATTCATCGCCTGCAACATGTCCAGGGCTTCGCCGCCCCGGACCTCGCCCACCACAATCCGATCGGGGCGCATACGCAGGGAGTTAATCAACAATTCGCGCTGACGTACCGCGCCTTTGCCCTCCACATTGGGTGGCCGGCATTCCAACCGGGCGACATGCGGCTGCTGCAACCGCAACTCGGCGGAATCCTCAATGGTGACGATGCGCTCCTTCTCGGAAATGAAGCTGGAAAGCACATTCAACAAGGTTGTCTTGCCCGCGCCCGTGCCCCCGGAGATGACGACATTCAAGCGCGCCTTGACCGCCCCCTGGAGCAGATCCAGCATCGGGGGGGTGACGGTGCGGTAGCTCAACAATTGCTCTACCGCGATCGGAATCTTGCCGAAGCGCCGGATCGAGAGGATGGGGCCATCGATGGCCAGCGGCGGGATCACGACGTTCACGCGGGAGCCATCGTCCAGGCGGGTATCGCACATGGGGGAGGACTCGTCCACGCGCCGCCCGGCATTGGATACGATTTTGTCGATGATGTGCCGCAGGTGCGTGGCGTCCTTGAAGACAACGCTGGTCTTCTCCAGCACCCCGGCACGCTCGACATAAACCTGGCGGTGGGTGTTCACCAGAATGTCGTTGATCGTAGGGTCTTGCAACAACGGTTCCAGCGGCCCCAGACCAAAAACCTCGTGCAGTACCTCGCGGCAGAGCCGTTCTTTCTCCGCGCCGCTCATGGGCACATTCAAGGTGCCGATGAGGTCGTAGATCACACCCTGAACTTGCGTGCGCGCCCGTACATCTTGCAGAGAAACCAGTCGTTCCAGGTCGATTTTGTTCAGCAATTCCCGGTGCAGGGTAGTCTTTAATTCCTGGAAGGACTTAAGAGAGCCAGCGAATGCGGCTCCCGTCCCGTTCGCAGGCGCGAAAACTGTCTTTCCTAAAGCCATGACGAAAAGCCTCTCTCGCCCGAATCACCACGAAACAGCAAAGATCGCAAAACAAAATCGTTTCTGAGGTCCGCAACCTATCCGCGATGGGAGCACCCATGATTGTTCCCAAGCAACGGCAGGACTACCCCTCAGATTCCTGACAATAAGGTCTTCAGGACTCCCATCGGGCTAAACGATCCACCTCGTGCTTCGGCTGCGGCTTTGCTCTTCTCCGCCGTTTTTCCGGTTAACTGCTGAGCCCATGCGGCGATGGCGCCGCCGAACTCCGATTTCTGACCCGGCATCACGGGGGTGCCGGCGTTAATCGAGCTGATCACTTCGTTGTAGCTGTTCGGAATCCTGACCGCCACCGGCCGGCGCAGCGCCTTCTCGATCTGGTCGTCGGTGAGCGAGCTTCTCTTGGCATGGCGATTCAGGACAATGCGTATGCTGTCCTCGGGATACCCCAAGCTGTTGAGGTGATCGAGGTAGCGGACCGCGTTGCGCAGGGCAGGCAGTTCGGCGGTAATCACGATGGCGACCTGATCCGATTGCGCCACGGTCGCGAGCGCGGACTCCGTCAAGCCCGGAGGACAATCGACCACCACGAACGGATAGCTGTCCGCCAGAAAGGCTATGGTTTGTTCGATCGAACTGGGCGGTACGTAGTGCAAGGAATCCACCGCCTCCGGAGAATCCAGCACCTGCAGGCCGCATTCATGCTGGAGCAGGAACCCGCGCAACAATTCCTGGTCGAGGCGTTCGGTGTTGCTGGCCAACTCGTAAAAGCTGTACTGGTGCCGGCCCAAGCCGAGGTAAAGGGAAGCGTCCCCCAACGCCGGATGCTGGTCCACCAGGATGCACTTGCCGCTTTCGGCCAAATGCAAAGCCAAATGCAAGGCCAGCGAGGTGACGCCGGTGCCGCCTTTCGCTCCCAGCACGGTGATCACCTTACCGCGGGTCTGCGAGCGCAACTTTTCTTTGCACTGGCCTTCCACCCGCGCAATGCTTTCCCGGATCCGTTCGCCCTGCAGCGGTTTGAGCAGGTATTCCGAGCAGCCAGCCCGCATGCTGGCGATGATGCGATCGGCGTCGGGAGAGGCGGAAAGCGCAAATACGGCCAGTTCACCTGGTTCGGCGCGCAGTCGCTCCGCCACCCGGATCGCCTCCTCCATGTCCTGGTCGAAGTCGATGACGCAGATCCGGGTCTGTGCCCCATCCAGCATCCGAACCACATCTCGTTCGGCACCGTAGTAGCGATCAAGGTTCCCCACCACCACCGCCCCCGGAATCCCCGTGACAGACGACGACAGCACATCGTAAGTCTGCCGTTCCAGGCAGATCGCCATGACCGCGATTCGCGGGCCCGCTCCAACCGCGCTGCTCTCCATGATCACCTCTCTCGTGCATTCGCGGCTTGCTCAGGATTCCCGCCTGCGCCGCTTTCCATGAAAAATTACGTAAGAAAGTTCCTCAGTTCTTCGGCAGCTTCTTATCGAATTCCGCTGGCGCCAGCGGCTTGACCGGTATCTGCAGCGGTTCCGGCGGCGCGGGCGGCTCCGCGATCGGATCGACGATGGTCGGCGTTACCAACACCAGCAATTCGTTGTTGCTCTTGTTGATTGACTTCGACCGGAATAACTGCCCCAGGATGGGAATATCGCCAATGCCTGGCACCTTGCTCAACTGGTTCGTTACCCGCTCGTCGAGGAGGCCGGCAATCCCGAAGCTCTGCCCGTCTCTTAATTCCACCAAGGTCTCGGCCCGACGGGTCGAAATCGAGGGCAGCACGAAGCCGGAGATGGTAACCGTATTGCTGTAGTCCAGCGAACTGACCTCCGGCGCCACCTTCAACTGGATCGTGTTGTCGTTTTCGATGGTGCCGGTGAAATCCAGCTTTATGCCATAAGGTTTAAACACGATGCTGACCGTGCTGAGCGCGCCGGCATTCGTCACCAGCGGGTAGGGGAACTCGCCGCCAGCCAGAAACTTGGCCGTTTCTCCACTGAGCGCCATCAGGTTCGGCTCGGCCAGAATCTCCAGCACCTGATGTTCTTGCAGGTCGCGGATGGTGGCGCCCAGGTTGAGATCCGGCCGGAAAACAAAGATATTCATCAGGTCGGTGATAGTGTTCTGGGTGGTGACTCCGTGCAGCGGCGCGCCGATGGTGCTGGTGAGCAGACTTTCAGTGCCCAGGCCGATCGGGGAAAACTGCTGCGTGCCCGTCGTGCCGATGGTGTTGGTGGCGCCGGTGCTCAGCAGGTTGATGCCAAATTGCGCCAGCTTGATACGGTCCACTTCGGCGAAACGGACCTTCAACATCACCTGCTTCTGCCGTTCCGGCGGGGCCACTTTCAGGGAGTTCACGATCTCCTTGGAAAACGGCGCCGCCATCTTGCCAATCTGCTCGGCCACGCCGGGCGTGGAGGCGGTGCCGGTCAGCACCACCTTGCCTTCCTGCGCTTCGGCCTGAATGGCTTCGTCCGGAAAGCTTGTCCGGATGGCCTCGCGCAGCGCACCCACGTCGAGGTCGGCGAACACCTCGATGATGCGTGTCTCGCCGGTTTCTTCAACCAGGACCAAGCTGCTGCTGCCGGCCTCTTTAGCCGTCACCACAATCTCGTTGGGCGTGGTCGTGACGGTTTCAATGGCCGCAGGTTTACCAACCACCACGCGCTTCAGGCGCGCTTCCGTCCGGATCACCACCGAATGGCCTGCCAGGATGTGGATCGTCTCGCTGGCGGCGGCCGCTTCTTGCGCCGTCCCGGCTGGCGTAGTCGGCGAACTTTGGGCATCCGCTTCGTGCGCGGCTGCGGTCCCTGAGCTGAGAAGGATCGCGGCCGCCGTTAGCGCGGCAAGCCAAGTTATCGAATTACATATATACGTGCGCAAAAACTGCCCCCAGCAAGAAATATTTCCGGTTACTGATAAGTCCTTAGAACTTGTCTACCGACGTCTTGTCGCCGGCGATGGTTTCCACCGTATAGCTCTCTGCCACCTTCTGGGCAATCTCATGTCTGCCCGGCGTGGGCGTCGTCGTCTTGGGCAGACCCGAGAGTTCCGCCAGATCGATAGCCGCCGTATCCCCCGTGGCCCTATCGCCGCCGTTGCGCAGGACGAAGTGAATCGAACCTTGGTTTTCGGCCAAAACCAGCTTTTCCGACTGCTCCGGGGTGGTCAGCAGGGTTACTATCGCAACATTGTCCGGCTTGCCTTGCGGATCAGGTTCCATTTTGGTCCCGGTCGAGAGCACCTGCACATCCTGCAAGATGGTGCGCGTCATGGTGTTATTGTCCGTGCCCGCGTGGAAGGTGCCCAGCACGTCCACCTTGCAGCCGGGGAAGAGAAAGCCGGCGAGGTTGTTCACCTCATTGGTCTGGACCGCAGTGGCGCGCATGCCGTCGGGAATCTTGGCGCTCAGGCCCATGCCGGAATTCGCCCCCGCCAGATCGCGCTGGCGTATGGGTTCATGCGCTCCCAGGGGATACATCAGCACATGGCCGACGGCGTCTTCCGGCTTGGTGATCGCGCCCTCGATGGGCAGGTTGTCCGGCCAGTCGATCATGACGAGGTTCTGCGCAGTCAGCGGCGTGGCGGCGTCCAGTTTGCTGGCGGCACCGACAATCTGGTGCGTCTTCGGGCGGTTGGCCGCCTCATGGCGGCGAAGACGCAGATAGAAGAGCGACGTGATTGCCAGCGAAACAACCAGCGCGATGGTTAAGGCGAAACCTAAGCGTTGGGGATCCGTAAATCACCTCCAGAACAACGTCGAAGCCGCCCAGTACAGGGTGCCCGCCGCAAATGCCAGACCATAGGGCATGCGGACGGCCTCGGGGTTGTCCAGGTTTACCGTGGGATGGGCCTGCAAACCACAGGCGGCGTGGTGTTGCATAATGGATACGGTGTTACGCAGGGTCTCTCCGGCGCGGCCATATCCCAACATAAAAATCAGCGCCAGTACCCCGCCTGCCAGTGCCGTGGCAGTCAGCAATTGCAAGGAAGAGTGCACTCCGACGATCAAGCCCAGCGCCGCCGCCAGCTTCACGTCGCCCGCGCCCATTGCCCGCACCATAAAGAAGAGGAGCAAAATGCACCCGGCGATCAAGCCGCCGGCGAGCGAGGACAGCAGTCCATGCCAGCCGTATAGCGCCTCCTGAGCCGCGACACCCATAACCATCGCCGGATAGGTAAGCCGGTTGGGAATGCGGTGTTCACGAGCATCGAACACGCCCGCCGTGAGGGCCACGACAGCAGCGAGCGCGGCGATCGCGTATTGGGAATAAAACGTCATGACAATCGACGATGTTGACTCTGCCTGGGTGCATGGTACGTTGGATACCCGAGCGTCCCGTCGCCCCTGTTAATGTGCAGTAGGCACTAATTGTTTGGTATCGCGCTAACAATGTTATTGAGTTTCGTACGAATGGATGCGACCCACGTGCTTGAGGCAGCAGTTAAGCCGGCAACGAGCACGCCAGCCAACAGGGCGTACTCGATGAGGTCCTGGCCTTCTTCATCGTTGTGCAGTTTCTTCAGCAGTTCGAGCATTTCTTTTCTCCTCGATAAGGTGACTTCAAAGTTAATTCTTGGTTCCGAATGGCCGCGTCGCGCGTCACAGAAGCTCCACACCTCGCCGTTGAACGCAGCGAATTCAAACGGGGCCGAAGGTGAAATGCACAAGTTAGGGGCCTGGTCCTTACGGAGAATCACACTACGGGGCCGATTACTGCATGCCGAGACAGCCGGGGACCGGGTCCTATATCGGCAGGTTCTTCGATTATCTTTAGGGAATCTCTGATTAAGTTCTCTGCTTTCCACAGGGCCAATGTGTAGATTGAGTCCAGAGACTCTGAAAGCAGATGAGGCAGCAGACACTGGCGATGACGACTGGGTTCGAGCGGTACACAAAGAAGACGCGGCGTGCGATGTTTCTTGAAGAGATGGAGCAGGTCGTGCCGTGGCGCGAACTCTGCGCTCTGATCGAGCCTCATTATCCGAAGGCTGGTAATGGGCGTCGTCCCGTCGGACTGGAGCGCATGCTGCGCATCTACTTCCTCCAACACTGGTTCAACCTGTCGGACCCGGCGGTGGAAGAGGCGTTGTACGATTCGCCCGTGCTACGACAGTTTGCCGGAATCGACTTGGGGAGCGAGCCGGTGCCGGATGAGACCACGGTGTGCAAGTTCCGCCACTTGCTGGAAGAGCATCGACTGGGGGGCGAGATTCTGGAGACCGTGAACCTGTACTTGCAGCAGCGCGGTGTGCGCATTTCGACGGGTACTATTGTGGACGCGACCATCATTCACGCCCCGAGTTCGACGAAGAACCAGCAACAGAAGCGCGACCCGGAGATGCACCAGACCCGGAAAGGCAAGCAGTGGTATTTCGGGATGAAGGCGCATGTGGGCGTGGACAGCAAGACAAAGCTGGTGCATAGCGCAGTAGCCACGGCGGCCAACGTGTCCGACTCGACGGTATTGCCAGAGCTGTTGCATGGCGATGAGACCCACGTCTGGGGCGACCAAGCCTATCGCGGGCAGCGCGAGGTAATTCACGAATGCTCGCCGCGTGCCAAGGACTGCACCAACAAGCGCTATCGCTACAAAAACCGGATTGACCAAGTGGAGCGGGCCAAGAACCGGACGAAGTCGCGGGTGCGCTCGAAAGTCGAGCATGTATTTGGCGTGCTGAAGTTAAAATTCGGATTCGTGAAGGTACGCTACCGAGGCATGGCGAAGAATGCCAATCGGCTGTTCACCGCCTTCGCCCTGGTGAATCTGTTCATGGTTCGCAAGAGACTGCTGTGCCCAACGACGGCGTAGTGTTGCTCGGGGCGCAGCACGGCGCATTCGGGCACAGCAAACGCAAAACCCTCACCTGAAAACCGATCCAAAAGGCGGCTGAATCTGCCCTCCAGCTCACGCTGGTTCAAAAGCCCTGGTTGTTCAGAGCTTCCTTAGAAGAAAGCGACCAATCGACTGGACAACGATCTTTCACGTATCTGACGTTGCGGCTCTGCGAGGGCGATATCCGGTCGCCCTCTTCTTCGTTGGGGATTTCGATTCTGCTGAGTGTGAGTTGATTGAGGAGGTTTGTTGCTTAGGGTTGTATGGTGGACGTTCACAAAACTTCGCTACAATCGAACAGACTGCGTTAGGAACCGCGACCGCGTTCCGGTCACCATACGACTTAGCGTGTCTTAGCCAGATGGCTTTCGCACACTGCCAAACGGCGGGGCAAGTCGGCCTTCGTTACCATATCGTTTTCATCGAGGGACAACCCGGGCCCGAGCGGCGCGAACAGCTCCTGGGCCTTCTGGTACATTGCCGCCGCTGCTTGCCAGCCTGGGCGCGTGTTCTTGCGCGCTTCAAGATCGGCGAATTCTGCCAGAAAATACGCATAGAGTCCCCGGATGAGGGCGTTGCCGGAATCGCGGCGAAATTGCACTTCAAACAGATCGATGGCCTGACCGTACGAAGCTGCCGCGTTTCGAACCTGGCCGATGTGGTCATAGGCTTCCGCCAAGTCGCCCAGCCACACCGCTTGATGCAAGGTAACATCGGAATCCGCGGGATCGGCGCGGGCAGCCTCGCGCGCTAGTGCTATGGCCTGCTTATACGCCAGCACGGCGGCATTCCAGTCATCCAGAAGTTGGAGATTTAACGCGACACCGTTCCAATCCCAGGCCATGGAGACTTGCAGATTGCGGTCGTTGGGAGCAGCTTTCACCCGTGCGCTGTCGAGGCGGAGTGTCTCTCGTGCCTCGTCGAGCGCAGCCCTCCACTGCTTGCGCTGCGTCTCGCAGTAGCAAAGAAAACGATGGCAGTCAACGATTTGCCGGGTATAGGCGGGATTACCCGGGTCTTGAGCCGCCAACTTCTGGTACGCGGATAGTGCTTCCCGGAACGCCGGCACGGCGGCATTCCAGTCGTTGGCAGCCCAGGAAGCTTCGGCGAGATCCCGAAGAACCAGCGCAGGAGCGTCGGGCGAATGCGGAGTTCTTTCCGCCAGTTTTTTCCTGATCTCTATGGCCTCGCGCGACAGCCCGCGACCGCGATCTTGCTGGTTAAGGTTCAGTTCTACCCGGCTGAGTCCTTCGTCCACTTCGGCCAGGGCTTTCAGAATCTGGGGATCTTCCGCATTGGAACGTAAGATATCTTGCAAAAGGCTGCGCGCCTTCCCGTAACTCTTAGCCGCCCCTGCCGAATCTCCCAGGTTGCCGCCAGCGAGAGCCCACCCCCCTTGCACCTCGCCAATTTTGCGATAGGCGGCGGCCATTTCCAATTGCAGTTCGCGCTTCTTGGCGCCCGTGGCATCGAGTTTGCCCAGGTACTCCAAGGCACGTTCCACGATCAGTTTGCGCGCCGCGGTGGAGCCAGGCAGATCGCGAACCGCATCATGCAGCTCGAAGATGACCGCATGCGCCAACCCCTGGACATCGTCGAAGCGCTTCTCCGCCTGCCGGCCTTGCCACCAAACCGTCGCCGCGGCTCCCACCGTCAGCACGGCGCTCAAAACGGAAACCGCGATCCCCCAGCGATGGCGGCCCAGGTACTTCCGAAGGCGGTAGACAGCGGTGCCGCGCGAGGCTCGCACCGGGAATCCGCCCAGATACCGCTCCAGGTCCTCGCGAAGCTCATCGACGCTGTCATAACGGCGCTCGGGCTCTTTGCGAAGAGCCATCAGCACGATGTTGTCCAGGTCGCCGCTCAGCAGTCCCCGCTGTCCGGCTTCAGCGGCATGACTGGGCGGCTTCGGTTCCTCATCCAGGATGGTTCGGCACACTTCCAGCGTGCTTTGATCTGCCTTCGCTTGCGGATTCTGGCCGGTGAGCATCTCGTAGAGCAGCACTCCCAGCGAGTACACGTCGGCCGCCGTGCCCAACGGCTCGCCCCGCACTTGCTCCGGGCTGGCATAAGCCGGCGTCAGCATCGGGCCGATCGATACCGTGGCCCCTCGGCTCGCGGTCATTGCATCCTGAAAGACCTTGGCCAGCCCGAAATCGAGTAGCTTGGGAATACCGTCGGCGGTTACCAGAATGTTGCTGGGCTTGAGGTCGCGATGGATGATCAACTTGCGGTGCGCATAACTGACCGGCTCGCAAATCCGGCAAAACAGCTTGAGGCGATGGGCAATGGATAGCCGCCGCTCCTGGCAGTACTCCGTTACCGGAGTGCCCTCGATGTACTCCATTACGTAGAAAACATTTCCGTTGGCGGTTCCGCCATCCAGCAGGCACGCGATATTCGGGTGTTGCAACTGAGCGAGAATCTGACGCTCCCGGCGGAAAAGACCCAGGAGCTGGGCCGAGGGAGGGCCAGGCTTCAGAAGCTTCAGAGCTACCTGCTGGCAGTACTCGGCATCATCGCGCTCCGCCAGGTACACAATTCCCATGCCGCCTTCGCCGAGCCGGCGCACGATCCGGTACACGCCGACCCGATCCGGATCGCAAACCTCAGCGGGCGGCGCGGGATCCTCCCGAATCCACTTTTCAATCGAGAGATTGTGTTCGGCCGCATTCTCGTAGCGGAGATACTGTTCCACTTCGCGCCGCAACTCGGCATCTCCGGCGCAGGCCACGGAAATGAACCGTGACCGCCCGGAAGCATCCAAGTCCAAGGCGTCTTCGAGGATTTCCCGGATTTTGATCCACTGATCCACGAATTAACTGTAGGGCGTCTCCGCCAAACGCCGCGCCAGCCAAAGCCGGGCCGAAGCCCAGCGGCGGCGAACGGTCGCGGGCGAGGTCTCCAGCACTCCGCCAATCTCGTCGTCGCTCATCCCTCCAAAGAACCGTAACTCGACCACCGCAGCCTGTTGGGGGTCAATCTCGTTCAACTGTTGCAGCGCGCGGTCCAGATCGATCAGGTCAACACTACCGGCAGAGGCCAGCGCAAAATCGTCAGTGAGGGTGACGCGAAGCAGATCTCCGCCACGCTTGACGGCATGGCGAGTGGCGGCGTGGTCCAGAAGAACGCGGCGCATCATGCGGGCAGCGATCGCCAGCAATTGCGCGCGGTTGTGCCAATCGACGCTCCTCTGGCCGACCATCCGGATATAGGCTTCGTGCAGCAGGGCGGTCGTTTGCAGGGTGTGAGCGGCACGCTCCCGCGACATGTAACGTCCGGCCAGATGGCGCAATTCGGTGTAAACCGCCGGCATCAGCTCGTCGAGAGACGAACGGTCGCCGGCCACGAAATTCGCGACCAGTGCGGAAAGGTTGTCGCCCACAGGTGAGCAAGATTTTAACCGAGGGACATTGCGGATCAAAGGTCTAAGTACCTGGGCTGCGCACTTTGAACGTGATCTTGAACGCGGCGTTAGGGATCGTGCCTTGGTGGCGCCATACCGGCAAGGTCTGGGGACAAGCAAATCCCCAGGCGCGGTCCGCGAAGAGCTTGTGATCCGCACCCGCTCCGGCCTGCGTTGCTTCGATGTTGAAACTCCGCTCACGTTCGTTCCAGTCCGTAATGCCCGTGCCCACAGCGACTTGTGAACCTAAAATCTCGCGGAAGCGAAACCCACAGGGGTTCTGCCCGTTGGGCGACCGTCATTAAAAAAGTCCCCTATTGCGTAACGCTGGGAAAACCTGAAAACCCGCTCACATGCACACAACGAGGTGGGGCTTGCGGCTGCACGCCGGGAGCTCCGATCAGGGGGGGCGGGAAGAACCTGGGTCAAGACTTGCTGCTTGTTTCTTCTGCCGTGTTGCTATTTATCTGAGCAGGTTTCCCGGTTTTTCCCGCGTACTTGTTTAGCGGCAAATCCTCGCAGCAAGCCCGGATGCCCCTAGGAGCACGTTCGAGCCTTCTTCCAAGGACAAAGATCGATAATGAGCCATTATCACCTCTGCGATGTAACCGGGCACTTTTGGGAGTGCGAAGGCAAAGCCATACGTCCTGGTGAGACCGAGCCCTCTCTGTGCATGTGCCTCGAACACCAGGTTCCGATGAATCAGGGCGACCACAGCCGATGCAGAGTCGAGCTGCTTGCCTGTCCTTGCCACCTGGAAGAGCAGCTTCGCCGGATGGATGGTGCGAAACAGGCATTCGACAAGCGTGTCGCCGAGTTCGGGTTGGACGAGAAATGGGTGCGGATGCAGGCAATGCCCGAAAGCCCCGAAAAGGACGTTCTGGCCGCGGAAATCCTGAACTGGATTCTTGCGGCTCACGCCGACGTACGAGCGCCGGCACGATTCAACCTCGGTCAACTCGTTGCCCCCCAGGGCGCACTCGTGGCATTGGAAGAATCGGGAGGGGATGAAGAACCACGCCCCCGTCGGAGGGCGGTGCGGTACGGCGCCGAGGAGCGTGTGGGAAATAACCCGCCATCGTTGCGTGGGTAGTAACCGTTGAGGGAAAGGGTTCACATGTCAGGTACAGCGGCTGCACCCGCGCATGTCCCGCGGGAAGCCATCGCCAATCTGCTCATTGTGGATGATGAGCGCGCGATTCGAGAAGCGTGCCGCGAGGCCGCCCAAGGGATCGGTTACAACACGTTCATGGCCGAGAGCTTGGAGCATGCCTACAAGTTGCTCGAAGTGCAGGGCGTCGATGCCGTGCTGCTGGATCTCAAACTGCCGAGTGCGGTGGGCCTGGAGGCGCTACGGGAGATCAAAAAGCGTCATCCGGAGGCGATCGTGATTGTCGCTACCGGATACGCAACGGTGCAGTCCGCCGTGCAATCGATGAAGTGCGGCGCGTACGACTATCTCTCCAAGCCCTTCAGCCAGGAGGAACTTCGCTCCGTGCTCAGTCGGGTGGCGGAGAAAGTGAGAGCCACGGCCGAAAAGCGCCTGTTGCGGGAAAAGATGAAGGGACAGCGGGGCTTTGGTTCCATGGTGGGCCGTTCGCCGGAGATGGAGCAACTGTATCGCATCATCGCCAAGGCAGCGCAGAGCACGCACCCGGTGCTGATCTTGGGCGACAGCGGCACGGGAAAGGAGTTGGTGGCGCGCGCCATCCATTTCTCGGGGCCGTATCGGGATAATCCGTTCATTCCCGTGGATTGCGGGTCGCTGGTGCCGACCCAGATTGAGAGTGAGTTGTTCGGCTACGGGCGGGGTGCGTTCACCGGCGCCGTGAGCTCCAAGGATGGCCTGCTGACGGTCGCGCAAGGCGGCACGGTGTTCCTCGGCGAAGTGGGCGAGCTCTCGCTGGATCTTCAGTCGAAGCTGCTGCGCGCCATTCAGGAGCATGAGATCTGTCCTGTGGGCAGCACAAAGCGGGTGGCGATCCAGGTGCGCATATTGGCGGCAACCAATCGCGACCTGGAGAGAGCAGTAGCCGAAGGCAAGTTCCGGCGGGACCTGTATTTCCGCCTTAACGTATTGACCTTGCGCTTGCCCGCCCTGCGCCAGCGTAAACAAGACATCCCGCTGCTGGCAACGCACTTCATGGAGCGCCTGAATCAAGGTTCGGCGGCGCAGCGCAGCCTGAGCGAAGAGGCGCTCAAAGCGCTGCTGCGCTACGACTGGCCGGGCAATGTGCGCGAGCTGGAGAATTGCCTCGAGGGGGCGTGCACCCTGAGTTCCGGTCCGCTGCTGCATGTGGCGGATCTGTCCACACCGGTGCAGGATGCGTATTATCACGGCAAGATCGCCGTGCGGGCAGGAGCGGCGCGCGTGGTTCCGATCGCCGACCTGGAAAAGCAGGCTATTCTGTCGGCGATCGAACAGTTGCATGGAAATAAGTTGTTGGCTGCCCGATTGCTCGGGATCGGGAAGACCACGCTATATCGTAAGCTGAAGGAATACGAGTCTTCCCACGATTATCCGGCAGGTCCAGCAATCCCTGCATCCCTACAGTGAGGATCTGTCGACTGGTTGCGCCTCACCGTCCCTGCCCAAAAGGCGCCCCCAGACGAGGCCGCGCCGCAAATCAAGGCGTCTTCCAAGCCTGAGCCGCCAACCGCTGAACTGGATAAGCCGCTGCCGCAGGCAAACGGAGTTGTCGGCATCACCCCAAGGGCGGCGCTCTTCCCGTGTAGTTAACGTCACAGTGGCGCGACAGTTCTGTATCGACGGATGTAATCTTTGGTGGATATTCGGAGACGGCTCGATCCGTGTTCAGGTGCTGCGGATCAGTCTGCCAACTGGCTGCCCTTGGGGGTGCTCTACGCTTCATGCTGAGCCGGAAGCATGCCTCAATCAGAGGTTTCGCTTCAAGCAGCTGAAGCAGGGTGCCCAAAGATTACGATGAAGGAATTGTCCGGCATCACCGAAGAGCGCGCCGCAACCAACTGGCATCGCTCGGTCACGGCCTACACTGACCGGCGCGTGCTGCGGGTATTGGCACTTGGGTTCGCCAGCGGTCTGCCGCTCCTGCTCACTTACTCGACCCTGTCAGCGTGGCTTGCGACAGCCGGGGTGCGGCGCGCAGCGATCGGCGCCTTCGCCCTGGTCGGCACGCCCTACGCGTTCAAGTTCCTGTGGTCGCCGCTGATTGATCGCCTCCCGCCACCGCTGCCGTTGGGGCGGCGGCGCGGTTGGGGAATCACCATCCAGATCCTGTTGATTGGCGCAATACTCGCCCTGGGATCGTGCAATCCACAGCACAACTTGCCTCTGATGAGCGCCCTGGCGCTGCTCGTCGCGTTTCTATCCGCGAGCCAGGATATCGTCATTGATGCTTGGCGCGTGGAGATCCTGGAGCTGAACCTGCAAGGTTCCGGTGCGGGCATGATCCAAACCGGCTACCGGCTTGCCATGCTGGTTTCCGGAGCGGGCGCCCTGTTGATCGCGGCGCGCGCCGGATGGTTCGCGGCCTATGCCACGATGGCGGCGCTGCTCGGTGTGGGAATGCTGGTGTTCCTGTTTAGCCCCGAGCCGAAAGTGACGGCGGAACGTGCCCCTACCAGGGCAGCCGGATGGGAGGGAGTTCGCCAAGCGCTCGCCACCGCAGTGACCGGCCCCTTCACCGATTTCATGCGCCGGCCGCTTTGGCTGGTCATCGTGATCTTCATTGTCGGCTACAAGTTGGGGGAAGCGCTGGCGGGAGTGATGGCAACCCCGCTTTACATCTCGCTCGGGTTTTCGCTCAACGAGATCGCCGCCGTTTCCAAACTGGTCGGATTCTTTGCGACCGTGGCGGGGGCTCTGATCGGGGGGGTGGTGACGGCGCGGTTTGGCTTCCGGCGCTCGCTCCTGCTATGCGGGGTTCTCCAGTCGGCCGGCAACCTGTTCTATGTGCTGCAGGCGGTAGGCGGGCATCGGCTCGGCTATCTTGCGCTGTGTGTCACGGCCGAAAACGTAACTGGCGCAATGGCAGCGACCGCGTTGGTAAGCTATCTCTCCAGTCTATGTTCGCCCGCCTTCACCGCTACCCAGTACGCGCTGCTTTCCTCGCTCGCGTCGGTTGGCCGCACCCTGGTGGCCTCCTCAGGAGGCGTGCTGGCTGAGAAGCTCGGCTGGGTGCCGTTCTTCCTGCTGACCACCGTGGCGGCAGTGCCCGCCCTCGTGCTGCTCATCTGGATCGGGCCGCACGACGATCTCAGGAATGACAAACTCGACCGGGCGGTCGAACGCACACACAACACGTCAGGAGACACGAACCCATCTTAGCTCTTCAGACGAACAGGATGAATAGGTCTGTTCCCGCCAAGGTGCGGGAACAGACCTACCGTGCATCAGATACCGTGAGAACCCACGTCTACGGTTCGGATTTCGATCTCAGCCGTGCTACTTACCCGGCGTTGCCATGGCCATCGTGGCGGCGGCGTACTTCACGTTGACCGACTTCACATCGCGACGAAGCGCCAGTTGACCTTCGCGGCAAGTATTGATGGCTTCAGCGAAGGACTTAATCGAATACTGATCGGCGTGAAAGCCCATGGAGTTCTCCGAGACGAGAAAGTCAATGTAGAACTGACCATTACGTTGATAGTCGCGTGCCTGGGCTAATTCGGCATCGGTAGCCCCGGCGTCTTTCGCTGCTTTGAGATCCTTGATCAGGTCCATCAAGGCATTCAGCGCCAGGTTGCGCGTGTCGTAGAAGCGCGTCTGGATTTCCTCAACCCGGTCTTTCAACTCCTGCTCGGGCCAGCGATGGCAGGTCTGGCAGGCGCGGTTGATGTTGAGCAACGGCGAGCGCACATTGTGGTCGCTGATCTTCAGTCCACCCTCGCGCATGTACGGCATGTGGCAGTCGGCGCAAGCCACACCCGAGCGCGCGTGAATCCCCTGACTCCAGGTTTCGAACTCCGGATGGCGGGCTTTCATCATGGAGGCGCCGGTGTCCTGATGCACCCACTCGTTAACCTTGTCCTCGTTCTCGAACGCCGCAATCTGCTCGAGCTTGAGGCCTTTGGGCCAAGGGAACGTAAGGCGCTTCTCCGGGCCGCGGAAGTAGTAGTTGACATGGCACTGGCCGCAGACGTAGGAGCGCATTTCCTGACGGGTGGCATCGCGGTTTACGTCGTAGTCCTTGATGCCTTGCGTAGCCTTGTAGGCGCGAATGCCTTCGATAAATGCCGGGCGACTGACCCTGAGCTGCATGGTCTTGGCTTCGTGACAATCGATGCAGGCGATCGGGTATTTCGCCAGCTTGCGCGCTTCGGCATAGGGCATGTGATTGAGGGTTTCGAACCCGTTGGTCATATCGCCATTGCCGAGCTTCACGTAAGTGGTGTACAGCGAGGCGTGGCAGTTCAGACAGGTACCCGGTTGTTTGGCTACCTTTTGCCGGTCGGTATAGGTCTGATCGTCTAGCATGTAGGCGTGGCCGCGTTTCTCGCGATAATCCGCCGAGAACGAGTAACCGGCCCACATGGTCTTCAGGCGCGGATCCATTTCCAGCTTGGAGCGCGCGACCACGCTGCGCGGATCGGCGTCGGTGGGAGAGTGGGGCACGCCTTCGCTTCCGCCATACCGTGTACGCTGCATGTCCGTGGTGCGCTTGTAGAGGTCGTACTGCATGGGGAAATCCTTCCCCCAGGTGGCCGGATCGTCGATGGTGTCGTCCAGATCAATCACGCGGAAGAACGGGTTGCGGGCCTCTTGCTTATGCTCGAAGACGCTAACTAGTAGATACGTAATAGCGATAGCTGCCACGGCTGCGGCGATCATGGTGATGAACAGCAGCCGCCGATTGCGTGCTGCGGCGGTATCAGCGTTGTTCGGGATTGCCATGCAAAGTCTCCTGGTTGGCCGTTTCTGCGCCCGTGCCGACGGGTGCGGGAACGTCCGAGCTTATGACATACGACGCTGCCGAATGTCCCACATCGAAGTGGCAGCGAATGCAGGAAATATCCTGTTGATTGTGAATGCCGGTAATGGCGGAGGTAATCTCGGCGTGACAGGTGCGGCAGGCGCCTTCGGTCACGCGCTCGTTGTAGCCCTTGATGTGGATATTGTCGGGAAAGCGTCCCGAGGTGAACGCCAGCGAATGGAAGAAGCCGTTGGTCGCCTTGATCGCGTATTTTGCAATTAGATTGTGGGGAGCGTGGCAATCATTACATTTGGCCGCGGATCGATGGCCGCTCTTCATCCATGCCGAATAGTAATCCTGCATGACGTGGCAGTTGGCGCAGGCGTTCGGGTCGCTGGTCAGGTATGAGTAACCTTTTGCGTACACAAAGGTGTACATTCCCAGCCCAATCGCCAGGCCAACGACCAAGCCCGTCACCAGGGTAGCGCGAGAACTAAGGTTCATTTGGTTGCCCCATTGTTATTGACCGCAGTGTTGCCGGTGGATACGGGGATGTGGCATTGCTGGCAGCGCACGCGTTGGGGATGAGTTGTACTAACCACGTCCTTACGCGCGCCGGGTGCATGGCAGGCGAGACAGTTCTCGTGTAACAACACCGGATGGGGAAACATGGGAGGCGCCTTGGGATCCCAACGCTGCGCTTGCGCGGGCGTAGTTAGTCCGGAGAAGTTATTACGGCGAAATTCCCCGGCTTTGGCATTGGCTGCCACATGGCACTGGCGGCAGCGGGCCCGGGTCGGGTGCGGGGTCAAAGGAGCTCCGGAATCTTTCTCGCCATGACAGGTAAGGCACTCATTCATCTCCGGCCCGGCTTCGTGCGGAATTGTTGGGGGAGCTCCAAAGTACATCGGTCGCGGCGGCGCTTGCTGCTGCTGGGCGGAAGAATAGAGCGGCAGAAGCAGCAACCCCGACCCGCACAGCAGCAGGATCACCAGGCGGCCAGAATCAAGGCACCGCATCATGCCTCACGCCTCCTTCCGCCCGGCAAACCAGAACCAGGTTTGCTCAGGATCGCAGCAGACGCAATCTTCTCCAGCCGCAGCGCGCACTTCTTATAGTCCGGCTGCTTGGAGATGGGGCAATAGGCATCGAGCGTGAGCCGGTTGATCAGTTTTCCTTCGTCAAAGAAGGGCACGAAGACGGAACCGGGCAGCGGCTTGCCGCGCTCGTCGATTCTTGCCGGCAGATCAATCTGCCCGCGCCGGCTGATCAGACGCACCATCTGCCCGGACGTGATGCCCAATTTGCGCGCATCGTCGGGATGAATTTCCACATAGGCCGTTGGCACAGCTTGGTGCAGTTGTGGCACCCGGCGAGTCAGGCTGCCGGTGTGCCAGTGCTCCAGCACTCTGCCGGTATTCAGCCAGAACGGATACTGCTCATCGGGAACCTCGGCCGGTGGCTCATAGGGCCGCGCCCAGATTACAGCCTTTCCGCCGTTCTTCTCCTTATAGCCGTAGAAGCTGTATCCCGCGCCTGCCGGGACATAGGGATCCTGACCTTCGACATAGCGGTAGGCGGTCTCTTTGCCATTCACCACCGGCCAGCGCAACCCTCGATTCTCGACGTAGGCGCTGTAAGGTGCCAAGTCGTGGCCATGGCCCAGCGAAAATCTCCGATACTCCTCGAAGATCTCCCGCTCATATTCTGCGCCATAGGGAAATAGTTTTCCGTATCCCATGCGCCGCCCTACTTCCATGAGCTGCCAGACATCGGACTTGGCCTCTCCGGGCGGCTCCACCGCCTGAAACCACTGTTGCGTCCGGCGCTCGGAGTTTCCAAACATCCCCGTGCGTTCGACCCACAAGGCCGAAGGTAACAGCACGTCGGCAATTTCCGCCGTCGGCGTAGGATACACCTCCGAGACCACTACGAACCGGCCTTCTTTGTCGGCGGCTTTGCGATAGCGGTTCAGGTTCGGCATGGTGACCATCGGATTGGTGCACTGAATCCAGAGGTTGCGAATGTCGCCCCGGTCGAAGGCGCGGAACATCTCCACAGTGTTGTAACCGGGTTTAGCGGGAATGGTATCCGCCGGGACATTCCAGATTTCGGCCGCGATCTTGCGATGTTCAGCATTAGTCACGACCATATCGGAGGGCAGCCGGTTCGCCAGGGTTCCCACTTCGCGCACCGTCCCGCAGGCGCTCGGTTGTCCGGTAAGGGAAAACGGGTTGCTGCCGGGCTTGCCGATCTTGCCCGTCAACAGGTGGAGGTTGGTGACCAGGTTGTTGATCCACGTGCCGCGCACGTGCTGGTTCATGCCCATGCACCAGAGAGACACCACCTTCAGCTTCGAATTGGCATAGTAGCCGGCCAGCCTTCGTATAGTCTCTGCAGGAACGCCACTTGGCCCGGCCGCTTTCTCGGGTGCGTAGTCAGCAAGAAAATTCTTGTACTCGGCCAAGGTGATCGGGGTGGGCTTGTCGGTGAACTCGAACTTATCTTCCAGCCCGTATCCGATCTTCTCCAGGCCGCGGCTGAACACCGCATGGGATTGAACGAAGCGCTCGTCGATGGCGCCGCCGGCTACGATGACCTGGGCGATGGCATTGGCCAGTGCCAGATCCCCGTTGGGGTTCATCCCTATGAATTCGTCGGCAAAATCCGTGGTGGGGGTGCGCCGGGTGCCGATGTCGATAATCTTTACCTCCGGCCGCTGCCGCCGCGATTCCAACATGCGCGAGAACAACACCGGGTGCATCTCCGCCATGTTATTGCCCCACATTACCAGCACATCGGCAGCCTCCAGGTCGTCAAAGTTGCCCATGGGTTCGTCCATGCCGAAGCTGCTCAGAAAGCCGGTTACCGCGCTGGACATGCAGAGGCGGGCATTCGCCTCCACATTGTTCGAACCCATGCCGGCACGGAACCATTTGCTGGCGATGTATCCATCCGTAATTGTCCACTGTCCAGACCCGTAGATGGCGACCGCCTCGGGCCCGGAGGCTTTGAGGGTTTCCTTGTATCGTTCCGCGATCAGATCCAAGGCTTCGTTCCACGTTGCCCGCTTCAGCTTGCCATGGCTGCGGATCTGCGGAAACATCAGGCGATCTTCCCCGTAGAGAATGCCCGGAAGGCTGTATCCCTTGACGCACAACAGGCCGCGATTGACCGGGCTGAGCTCGTCACCCGCAACCGCCATCACTTTGCCGTCTTTCACGCCCACCATCACGCCGCATCCGGTGCCACAGAAGCGGCAGGGGGCTTTGGACCACGTCAGCCGGGTGTCGAGTCCCGGGGCTACAGGTACGCCCGGACCTTTGCTGGCAGTTGAGCCAAACAGCATCTTGGCTGGAATAAATCCTGACACCAGGCTTCCCACGGCGACCTGCCCTGCACGGGCCAGAAAGCTTCGCCGGTCAATCTTCGTCATTGCACAGGCTCCTCAAGTGCATGGGCTCAGTGGCACAGCCCGACTGGGCCTCCAGCGCCTCGCTTTAGCGTAGCGGTTCTACTCTTTAATAGACCAAACTGCAAATCCCGCGAGTCGCGGGAAAACCCGGCCCTGAGGTCAGAACGGCAAACGAGCGGTCAGAACCAGCCCGTGGTTATATGTGTGAAATTGCGTGGCGGCAATCTGCATCCCGGCGCCCATGATGAAGGCAACGCGATTGTGAATGGGGAACTTGCCCACGACCAGTCCCGGGGTCAGGAACACCTGTTTCTTGCCATCGTTCGTGCCATCTTTGAAGAAGGTCGCGTTCGTCTCCACTTCCGGCCAGAAAAAGCGCAACACGTGGTATTGGAACGTGCTGTTCCAGACAATGGCATGTCCCACCGTGTGCTGGTTGGTAACCGGAAGACCCGCGCCGAGGGTGCTTTGAATATCAAACTTACCCCAGCCTTTTCCGGCACCAAGGGTGGGCGTCACGACACCGGCTACACCGCCGTTCTTGTAGCTGCCGGTAGGCAGCGATCCGCCCAGAAAGAAGGTGACAATGTAGTTCCCGTGCTGTTCGTTGCCGGCGGCGATACGGTACTTCAAGGCGAAGGATTCGTCGCCAAAGCCATCGGGTTTCTTTCGGTCGTTGTTCACGACGTAGGGCGGCAGACTGACATCCACCTCGAGGTGCCGCTGGGGAATCACTTGCAGCCCCCTTCCGCCCGCGATGTTCCACAAGGCGTTCCCGCTGGCGGGCATCTGGCGCAGGACATCGAAGCGTATTTGCTGGATTAAGGCGGGGGGAGCGGTAACCAGAGGCGTCGCCCAGTGGGGTTGCTCCGCCTGGGTGCGGCTGACCATCGACAGCCAGCCATCGACAACTCCCTGTTCCTGCTGGGCCCAACCAGCTACAGCACAAAATACCAAACAACCAATCAGTGCACAGACTCTCCTCATTCGTCCTCCGAAAATGTATAAAACCGCAAATGATAGGGACGAAGTCTTCTAATTCTGACCTCGTTCTACTCTCGATAGGATCATTGAACATCGCGCGCGGAAGCCGTGATGTGACTTTTGTCACGGGTACGCATTTTCGCCGCTTGGATAGCGACTTCCATACTCTCTGACCGCCTTAAAGCTTTTCATATGGCGTGACTTAAGTCATTTGGTTGCGTGCGCGTGAAGCCTACGCTTCCTCTCAAGAGGCCGCATATGAGCGAATTGATCGACAACAAGGCGCACCGCATTCAAACCCTGAAACATATTATTAAGCACCTCCATGCTGGACAGGCTCCCGAACAGGTCAAGCGGCAATTGACTGAGATCGTCCGGCAAACCGATTACTCGGAAATTGTGGCCATGGAGCAGGAGCTGCTGGCCGAATCCGGTCGATACCTTCAAACACGAAAACCAAGCCCTCCGCAAGGCGATCTCCGCCGCGCGCTCGGCCATTGCGGAAATGCGAGAGTTAAATGAGGGGCAGGATCTCACCCCGGTAATACTGCGGCTTCGCCAAGCCTTCAACGACCTGATGGATGTGGACAAACACTATCAGCGAAAAGAGCACGCGTTGTTTTCCTGCCTGGAACGCCACGGAATTACAGGACCTTCCAAGGTCATGTGGGCAAAAGATGATGACGTGCGTTCCTTGCTGAAGCAACTCGGCACGACACTTGGCCACGGCGGTACCCAAGAGCAACAACGGGAGGAGGTCGCAACCGCAACCGAGCAAGCCGTGGCTGCTATCGAGGAGATGATCTACAAGGAAGAGAATATTCTACTGCCCATGTCGCTCGGCACTTTAACAGAGGAGGACTGGGCGGAGATCTGGCTGGTCTCTCCCAGGTACGGCTGGTGTCTGGTCGAGCCTCGTACCGGGTATGCGCCCCCGGCGGCGGTCACGGCGCAGCCACTCGATCTGCCGAAGTCGGGGGTGATCATGTTGCCGACCGGCAATGTCACAGTCGAGCAATTGGGAGCGGTCTTCTGCACCCTGCCACTCGATTTGACCTTTGTGGACGCCGATGACCGCGTGGCGTTCTTTACCGAGGGTCCGGAGCGCATCTTTGCGCGCAGCCGGGCGATCATTGGGCGCAAGGTGCAGAACTGCCATCCGCCTCGCAGCGTTGAGATCGTGGACAATATCCTGCGGGATTTCCGCTCCGGCCACCGGAACGTCGCCGAATTCTGGATTGACTTTCATGGGAAGTTCGTACACATCCGCTACTTTGCCGTCCGCGACAAGCAGGGGACCTACCTGGGAACGCTGGAACTCACGCAGAACATTGCGCCCCTGCGGAAGCTGGAAGGAGAGCGCCGCCTGTTGGAGTACGACTGATCACTTGGCAAACTACCTGAACCGAAACCCACCCATGCTTCTGACGAGGCCGAAATATTGTCACAAGAGAGAGTTAGAACGTCAAAGTCGCCCGTAACTGAATCTCTCGAGATGAGAGGTCGAAACCGCTGGAGGCGCCGTAGATGGTCGTCGGCGTATTGATGCCCCGCAAGATCTGACCGTAAGAGTTGCTGCGGACATCGTTCACCGGCTGGTCAAAGTTAGGGTGGTTGAAGATGTTAAAAAACTGAGCGCCAGCGGCAAGCTTGCCGGATTCCCAGTGCGGAATGCTGAACTTCTTCATGAAGCTCATGCTCATGTTGAAGTAGCCGGGACCGTAAAGCTGATTGCGACGCTGGTTACCCCAAGACAGGCCCGGTGCCGTGCTTCCGGAGGGGGAAACCGAGGCAAAGCCGCCCGTCATGACGGGGCACGGAGCGAGCGCTGAGCCGGCTCCGCAGCTTTGAACGCCAGGGACTAACTGGTTGGCGAAAACGGCGTTCCCATCATTCTGGCCTGATAGCGTGCTTTCCAAAAGAGTGTCAACCACCGTATATGGCGTGCCCGAATGCCAGAACACGGTACCGGCGGTCGTCCAGGATGCGATGACGTTCAGCACCTTATTCTGCAATTTCGGCGTCTCCCAAACCCAGCTTGCGCTGAGGTTGTGGCGCACGTCGTAGTCCGCGTTGCCGTAGTTATACAGCCGGAGATTGTTGGGGTCTTGCGGAGTCAGAACGCTGGAATTATCCGCTAAGCCCAATACACCTCCTGAGAACGGCAAGATTCCCCCATTGGAGATCTCATCCAAGGCGTGGCTCCAGGTGTAGTTGAACTGGAGCTGAAGACCGCGGTACTGATGGCGGAGGCTAATGGTAATTCCGTTGTAATTGGAAACGGCGTCCGTGTTCACCTGCGCAACCGTACTGAAGTTTGGATTCGGAGCCATGCTCGAGACGAACAGCCCGCCAAAGCCGTTCGGATCGTAGGCATTGACTCCCCAGTTGACGTACGGCTCGTGAATACCGTGGTTGCCTACATAGTTGAGCGACAGGGTATCGTATCTCCCCAGACCCTTCTGCACCTCAAGATTCCACTCCTGGTATTGCGGCGAGTGCAGCGAAGCTGCCGGGACGAACAAAGTAAGGGCAGGAAAGTTTGGATTGTAGTTTGGACTGGTGGGATTGGCGCTCTGGCCGCTCGCAAATCCACTCTGGAAGATCGCGTTCTGCGCTGCCGCCAATGCTGGCGATGTCGCCAAAGAAACCCCAGCGAGTTGGTACCCGTTCTCGAAGGGAGCGTTGGCCAGCATGTAATCTGTAATAGTAAGGGGCAGCTTGTCGATGAAGATGCCGAAGCCACCGCGGATCACCAGATCGGAAGAGGCGCCGAATGGCGTGTAAGCGAAGCCAAAACGCGGCTGCCAGTTGATGGAATCGAACTTGGTCAGGGCCTGCGACTGGTTGGAAACCAAGGACTGGCTGTCGGGTAGGGTCGGATCGACCTGGTTAAACGAGCTCGCGAAGCGGGAGAAGCAGCCAATCTGGCAGACGGGGTTGGAGTTGTGCTCCGCACGCAGAGTGAAGGTCAGCTTCAGGTTCTGGCGCGCGCGCCATTCGTCTTGAGCGTAGATGCCCAATCCGTAACTGGCAATCGGGGCGCTGGTCCTACCGTTTGAGACGAAATTCTGAAGATAGAAGTAATTCACTCCGTCGAAGAAGCTGCTGAGATCCTCCCCTGCGCTGTAGCCGGCTTGACTGAGGCTCAGCGGACCAAAGTCGGTGAGATCGTCCCGCACGAAATTGACGCCGAACTTCAAGTTGTGATTTCGCCAGATGTGGGAGAAATCATCGGCGATCTGATAATGAGTGCCATTGCGACCCTGGGCCGCGTACTCGTAACCGCCCAATTGAGTAAAGGTGTCGCCGGCGAAGTTCAGCGTGAAAGGCATCGCCGTTTTGGCAGCGTTTACATTGGGAACGTTGAAGACCATCCCAAAGTACATGCCCGACAAGTTGAACTGGTTGACAGAGTTGTTCCCGAAGGTATGGGTTTCGCTGAGCTGGCCATCGTATTCCGGTTGGGGGCTGACCAGGTTGAAGAGCGGGCTGATGGGGTCGGTTATAGAAGCCTGATAGCCTACGTCCCTGCGGATGTGGAGGTAAGCATGGTCAATGGGCCCAATATTGTAGTCAAAACGGCCCATTTCCATGTTCTCGTGTTGGCGGCTGGACGTGGTGCTTGTGAACTGGTTGGCGCAAGCTCCACCATTGTTGACAAAGGTAGCCGCAGCTCCGCTCAAGCTTACAGGATCAGGGCAACCTGGCCCGGCTCCGTTGGCGGGTGCAGGGACCAGATTGGCGCTGTGGGCCGCTCCGGCGGCATTGTACAGGGGGAAAATGTGATCCCTGTAGAAGTCCTTTTCCGTCTGGTTTGCCAGGTTATTCAAGATCGCCGATTGGATTTCGGGCGTGGGGACCGTGACATTGCTGCCGGTTGGCGGCAAATCGAGATAGAGGCCTTCGGCATTGAAGAAGATATAGGCTTTGTCCTTTTTGATGGGACCCCCAATTGAGCCGGCATATTGCTGCGCCAACGAGAACGTTTTCGCCGTATTCGTAAAGTTATTCCGCCAGCTATTGGCATTTAGCGTGTCGTTGTTATAAAAGTACTCGGCGTTGCCATGCCACGCGTTGGTCCCGGACTTGGTAATGTAGTTGACGTTCGATCCGGCCAAGCCGCCATATTCCCCCAGGTAGCCGTTGTTGACAACCGTGACCTCGGATATGTCATTGGCTCCCAGCATCAGGTTGGTCGCACCCGAGTAGTTGATGTTAGCCATGGGATCGTTGTCAGTCATCCCGTTGATCGTGAACACGTTCGACGTGGCCGGCAGTCCAAAACTGGAGAAGTTCCCGTATCCCGAGAGCGTGTTCATGATTACACCCGGAGCCGTCTGCACGTAGCACGTCAAGTCGTTGCCCGGGTTTGGGGTGTTTTCGATCTGCGATTGGTTGAAGCTGGTGGAAATATTGCCGTTGTTCGTCTGAATGCCGCCCGCTTCGGCTGTGACCTCGACAACCCCCGAAGCGCTTGCTATTGCCAATTTGAAGTCGACGGCCGGGGCTTGGCCCACGGCCAGCTTCACCTTGCGGGTCGTCTCTTGAAAGCCGGATGAAGTGACGGTGATCGCGTAGTTTCCAGGGGACAGCAAAGCAAAGCGAAAATATCCCGAGCTGTTGGTGTTGGTTGTTATCGTCCGGCCTTTATCGATATTGACCGCGGTAACTCGCGCCCCTGAAACAACCGCTCCGGTCGGGTCTGTGACTACCCCGGTGATATCCCCTGACGTTGAGGACTGGGCTAACACCAAGCTCGGCACCGACAGTATGAATGCCAACAGCAGCGCCAATGTAACGGCTGACGTTTTGCGTGTCATGACACGTACACCTTCTGCGGGAGTATGACTACTGGTAAATGGACTCTTGCGCCTTGGTTCTTCCACGCCGACCTGAGTCCACGGTGCTCGAACAGACCTCCGGCTAAGACATGTTGGGACTAACATCTAAAGTCTTGTGGTTAGTACGCTCGGTGCACTCTGCTGTCCAAAGCTGAAAATTAGATAACTGGCTTGCTGACTGCAGCTTACAAACAGGGAAATGGAAATGTTCCCACAATTATCCAAAGCCAGGTGCTGTAAGGTATATAGATTCTAGTACGCCGCATGTGCGAGTAGCAATCTCCATTATTGACATCCCTAGTGTCCAAATTAGCCGACAGACTGCTAGTGTAGTGCGTCATAACTAACAACCTTTATCAATCCGCGCGCGTCTTATGATTGAGGACACGGTTGCGGATGCGCATAGCCCCTACTATTACGTTGAGTCCGGAGCAACGGACGGTGTTGGAATATCAAGCCCGGAGTCGATCCCTCCCGGTGCGGGTGGCGGAGCGTGCACGCATCGTGTTGTTCGCGGCTTCCGGCCAGCAGAACCAGGAAATTGCGGCGGCTATGGCCATCACGCCGAAAAAGGTTTCCCGATGGCGCAAGCGCTTCCTCACGCTGGGCCTGGCCGGATTAGCGAAAGACGCGCCTCGGGCCGGCCGCAAACCCAAGATCAGCGCCCGCCTGACAAAACGTGTGGTGACGATGACCACGCGCCAACAGCCGACCAACGCCACCCACTGGAGCACGCGCACTATGGCAGCGGCCATAGGCATCAGCGAAGCCAGTGTGCGGCGCATCTGGCGGGCCCACGGGTTGAAACCTCATCTCGTGGAAACCTTCAAGCTCAGTAACGATCCCCAGTTTGCGGAGAAACTGGAAGACATCGTCGGTCTGTACCTCAACCCGCCTGAGCACGCGCTGGTGCTGTGCGCGGACGAGAAGAGCCAGATTCAAGCTCTGGATCGTACTCAGCCTGGATTGCCGCTGAAACGTGGGCGCGGCGCCACCATGACGCATGACTACAAACGCAACGGCACCGCCACCTTGTTTGCCGCGCTGAATGCGGCCAACGGCGAAGTCTTTGGCCTGTGCCAAGAGCGGCATCGCCATCAGGAATGGCTCAAGTTTCTCCGTCTGATCGACCAGACCATTCCGGCGGAGCGACAACTCCACTTGATCTGCGATAACTACGCCACCCATAAGCACCCCAAAGTGCAGCGCTGGCTGGCGCGGCATCCGCGCTTCCATCTGCACTTCACTCCCACGAGCGCGTCGTGGCTGAACATGGTGGAACGTTTCTTTCGCGACCTGACCCAAAATCGCCTGCGTCGTGGTGTCTTCCACGATCTGGAAGAGCTCATCATGGCCATCGGCACCTACATCGACCGTCACAACGAGAGCCCCAAACCGTTCATCTGGACCGCGCGAGCCACCGATATCCTGGAAAAAGTGAAGCGCGCTCGCCACACCCTGAATAAACGTCAATCTGTATGACGCACTACACTAGGTGGACTGGAAGTGATACTGGATCGTCACTGCTGGTTCAAAATTTCCACTGCACCCCCAGCCGAGTAGAGCGCGGAGGCTCGACCGCAATCGGCACGCGTTGATTGAGGGCTGGGCCGGTCAAATCCAGCTCGCGCGTGTTGCTGTTCACGTTCAGCAGGTTGAAGACGTCGGCGAATCCGGAAATCACTCCCCGGCGCAGGTGGAAGTCGCGCGCCAGGCGAACATCCAGCGTGGTATTCATCTGGGTCTGATACCCGCCGGGGTGGCTGACCGGCGTGGCGCGCACCAGGAACGGCCCCTGGTTGAAGCCGTTGACCAGCAGCAGGCGCCCGTAGGGATAGCCGTCGTAGTAACTGGCTACGGCCGCCAATTGGAAGCCATGAGGGGCGGCATAGTAGGCCGCAAGTTTACCCGTATACGAGCGGTCAAAGGCGCTCCGCGCCTGCGCGTTGAACAGGGTGTTGGGATCCGTGGCGAGCTTCCACAGATAGCCGGTGTCGTTTTCGAACGGCTGATTGCCCGGGCCGCCGAAGGCGAGGGTGCGGCCCGCGGTGTAACTGGCGGAGAACTCCCAGTTGCGCCGCAGTTGCTTGGTCACGCTCACCTCGAAACCCTTGTAGCCGCTATGAAAGCGGTTCGCCAGCACCAGAAAATCCTGCCCAAGAGCCGAAGGAATGCGGTTGTAGAGAGTCAGGAATCGCTGATCCGGGGTTTCAACCACGGGATCGAACCCGGGATCGGGGATCGATTGCGGGGTGTAGGCGGAAAACGGCACGCCCAGGTTGTCGATCGCCAGCAAACGGTGATCGTCGCGCCGGAAGAAGCGCACCGCGACGACGAAACCGGCGCCGATGTGCTTCTCCGCTCCGAAGCTGAGTTCATCGGTAAACGGCCGCCGTAGCCCGGAGTTGACTCCGGAGTATGGGCCGCCGAAGGTCTGCAATAGCGGGCCAATCTCCCCAGGTTGGGCGATGCCATCGCCGTTGGCGTCGGTCCAGCGCAGGATCTGTCCCCCGAGCGCGTTGGGATTCCCGTAATCAAGGTAGCGCCCTTGCAGGACGTGGCCGTAACGGGACCAACTGGCGCGCAGTACCAGACCGGTGTGCCCGATAGGCATGACCGCGCCGAGCCTCGGCTCCAGCGTGGTCCAACTGATTCCGTGTGCCGGTCCGACTGCCGAGCCGGTCGATGTGTTCACCCGAAGACCCACGGGCAGGGCGAGCCAACTCGTAGGCCGCCACGAGTCCTGTATGAATTCGGCGATGTTCTGCACGTGCTCGCGCGCATGCGCAGGAGTGTTCCAGCGAACGACCTCCGTGCCCACGCCCCCGACGAGAACCTGTTGCAAGCCGCCCCGCGAGTCCCAGCGGTTGGAGATGTCGCTGCGGTCCCAATCGAGGCCGAAACTCAGGCTGTGCGAGCCCGCCGGCCGGCGAAGAATGGTTTGCGCCAGGACACGGCCTTCATAGCGGGTGTGGGTTCCGGCCAGTGCGAGAGGCGCGGGGCCGGTCCGCGCCAGCGATGCCAGGTCGATGGTGCTGACCCCCTGCACCCCGTTTTGCAAAGCGGAATCGAGGATGGCATTGGAAACGCCGAAGCCCGCGGTGAACACGGTCGCGCGCCCGAGCGGCTGGTCCCACTGTGATTGCCACTGGTGAAAGTCGTCGTTGCCGCGGGTGGTCGCGCTGGGCGCGATCAAAGGAAAGGCCTCAATCCCGAAAGGCAGTTCCCCCTCAGTGGCGAGCTGGACGAATTCGCGTGAGTTCGTCAGGTGCTGGCCGTTGTAAAGCAGGTTGAGCTGATGCGAGCTGGTCTTCAGCGGTGAAAAGTCCAACATGCCGCGGTAGAGGTGGACGTCGATCGGCGCCGAAACGGGGCCCCCGGCAAGCGCGCCTTCTGCGCTTGCTGGGGTGAAAAAACCGCCCAGGGATTTGGAAAGCTGCTGCGTCGAAAAGGCGGCAAAGAACGGAAGCTGGTTGCTGCCGGGGAGCAGACGGCCGCCCAGTTGTGCGCTGCCGTCCACCAGATGGTTGAGTCGTTCGCCTCCAGGGAAACCAAACTTGCGCAGGCGGGCGTCGAAGTTGCTGCTCTGCAGCGAATGCGGTGAATCGAACAAGCGGAGCGCACCATGCATCGCGTCGGTACCCTGCGGCGTCTCGAGTGAGATGTCCACTCCCGATCCCGCAAAGAATGCCGGCTTGGATGCGCGGACCACCTGGAATTCGGACTCGGCATCGAGGTCGGGCCACAGCATCGGCAGTCCTGCAATGTAGGGATCGGTGACATTGAATCCGTTGAGCCGGTACTGGTTTTCGGTCCACGAAATCCCGTTGCTCGAGAACAGCATGGGCGTGCCGATCGCAAGCCCCCCGATGTCTATGGGGTCCATAACCACCGAGGGCTCCTGGTGTTCGAGAATCGCCCAGAGCTGGCGCCCGTTGGGCAGCTTCTCGGTGGAGAGCTCGGTCCGCTCGGAGCCCCACCAGACGTCCTCGTCCAGCGCGCGGATCTTCGGCCGCAACTGCTTCGTGCTCGTGGGATCCCCAGCCGCAGAGGGTTCGAGCTCCACCATCGCACGCATGGTCGCATTGGAGCGAAGATCGAGGCGGACACGCCGCGCCTGCCATCCGTCGGCGGTAACCTCCAGGCTGTAGGCACCCCACTCAACCCCGACGAAGCTGAAGGAGCCGTCTGCGTTCGTCACGGTCTCGCGCGCGTTTTGTTCCTCCTTACTTTGCTGCCCTCGGACGAGCCGCAGGTGGCTGCCGGCCAGCGGCTTGCCCGCGCCCGTGATTACGCCAACGAGAACGGCGCTTCGCGACTGGGCAGCGGCGCTCAGGGAGCATACCAGCGTCAAGAGGCCGATCGCCTGGCAAAGGCGTTTCGTCAACGTAAATACCTTCACGGGGCCGTTAGATGCGGCAGCCTAGCCTAAATTCGGGCCAGGAACTCGTCAAGGTTGTTCGTGGCCGTAGGTAGATAATCGCTAGCGCGTTAGGAACTGTAGCCGCTGATGAACGCTAATGAACGCTGATCAAAATACTTTGAATCTTCCTAATCAGCGGAATCAGCGGCTGTTCCTAACAACCAACAACCAACGACCAACGACTAACGACCCGCTCCGGCATACAATCGTGGCCGTGCCCACCATCTTCCACCTCGACATGGATGCGTTCTTCGTCAGTGTGGAAGAGCTGTACGACCCCTCGCTGAAGGGCAAAGCGGTAGTGGTCGGGGGCCGCCCTGACCAGCGCGGGGTGGTGGCGGCCGCAAGTTACGAGGCGCGGAAGTTCGGCGTGCATTCGGCGCTGCCCCTGCGCACCGCCCACAAGCTGTGCCCGCAGGCGATCTTCGTAGATGGCCATCCGCAACGCTACCGCGAGTGCTCGCAGAAGGTTTTCGCGGTCCTGAAGCGCTTCTCGCCGAAGGTGGAGATGGCATCCATCGACGAGGCTTACCTGGACATGACCGGCACCGAGCGATTGCTGGGCCCGCCGCTGCGAGCGGCGCACGCGCTGCATCATGAAGTCAAATCAACCACTGACTTGAACTGCTCGATCGGCATCGCCACCTCGCGATTGGTGGCGAAGGTCTGCTCGGATCAGGCCAAGCCCAATGGCATCCTCTGGATTCCCCCCGGCCAGGAGGCGCGATTCCTCGGCCCGCTGCCGGTGCGTCGGATTCCCGGCGTGGGCAAGGTCACGGAGAAGCGGCTGGAAGCACTCGGCGTCCGATTCGTCGAGGACTTGCGCAAGTTCGAGGACGACTTCCTCGAAGAGCGCTTCGGCAAGTGGGGATTGGCGCTGGCGGGCAAGGCTCGCGGCGAAGATGCCGGCGGCTGGTTCGACGCCGAGATCGGCGTGGATGAAGACCCGAAGTCCATCAGCCACGAGCACACCTTCGACCAGGACACCGCCGACCTCGACACGCTGGAGTCCACCTTGGCGCGGCTCTCCGAGATGGTGTGCCGCCGCCTGCGCGAGCACGGACTGCATGCCCGCACGGTGCAACTCAAGCTGCGCCTCAAGGATTTCACCACCATCACCCGCGCCCGCACTTTGCCCGCGCCCACACAGCTCGACACCGAACTGTTGGAGCAGATTCGCGCGCTCTTTCGCCGCAACTGGAAGCCGGGGGCAATGGTGCGTCTGCTCGGCGTGCAGGCCTCGGGATTCGAAGCCGGCGAAGGCCAACTGGACCTGCTCGACGGGGAACGCAACCGGCGCTGGCAGCAGGCGCTCTCCGCCGCCGACCGCCTGCGGGATAAGTTCGGCGAAACCGCCGTGGGCCTGGCTTCGGGCATGATGGGCGGCTTCCGTGAACGCGCGCACGAAAATCCGGCGAGCTTGCCCGGGAAAGAGGCGAAGAAGAAGCAGGAAGAAGACTAGCCGCTGATTTCGCTGATCAAAGAGGAGCACACGGCCTGCGCTCTTTCCGGCTTGACAGTCTGTATAGTGAAACAATACACTATACGAAGTGATCAAGAGTTACCGGCACAAGGGATTGCAGCGGTTCGCCGCAACCGGTTCCAAGGCCGGTATCCAGCCGCAGCAAGCCAATAGGCTGCGAAAGCTTTTGACCGCGCTCGATGTCGCTGGCAAGCCCGCCGATATGAACGCGCCTGGAAACGATTTACATCCATTGCGCGGCGACCTGGAAGACCATTGGGCGGTATCGGTCAGCGGAAACTGGCGGCTGACTTTTGCCTTCGAAAACGAAGACGTAATCCTGGTGGATTATCAGGACTATCACTAAAGGGAAACGGCACATGATCTTCAATCCCGCGCATCCCGGAGAAGTACTCCGCGACTACATGGGCGAGATGAGCGTCGGAGACGCGGCTGCTCACTTGGGCGTTACCCGCGCCCACCTGTCCCGGATATTGAACGGCCGTGCCGGTATCAGCGCGGAAATGTCTTTGCGGCTATCCGCCGCCTTGGGTACGTCTCCGGATTTCTGGCTCAAGATGCAAACCCAGTACGACCTCTGGCGTGCTCGCAAGGTGTTCAAGCGCAAAGTCCGCCCCTTCCCGCACGTGGCTGGGCGGATGAAGGCCGTGACTAGCCGTTGATTTCGCTGATCTATGCTGACGAAGAAGAGGGGGTACCGGCCAGTACTTCTTACACCAACGGGAGTAGATGAATCCGACTTCGAACCGTTTCTGTTCTCTTTAGAGACTTTCGGCACTCGTCCTAATCCACATCAGAACAGGTCTTCTTGTCTCGTGACAGACTGTATGTAGCCAATTCTTCAAATCCCCTATAAAACGCATCCTGTCCAGTACGTCTTGGCTGATCCGCGTTTCTTGTTTCTGTAACAAAACTCTGGATATCTTTGTTGCACCAAGTTGCTTCTAGTTCATAGCCCCATTCATCATAAGCTATGGCGTCGGATATTGTTTGGTCAACGACGCTGTTGGCTACCAAATCCCCGAGTGTCTCAAACGTGCCTATATAACTTTCTATCAGGGTATCCCTGAAGTGTTTTCGGATCGGGTAGTCACTTGTATTGTTATCTATTGCCAACATAATCTTGGAATATTTGTCTTGATTAAGTTGATCGCTAACCCTCAATACAAAGGTGGCAGCATTGACCTTTTGCGTATCTTGTAGGCTTGCATTTTGCGCTTTTAAAGCTTCATTTTGAACTCGTAAGGCAATTGATTGGTTCCAAACCTGAAAGCATATAAAGAATACGCCCACAATTATCGAAATGGCCTGAAGGTAATCTAGCACTTGCTTCAAAGTCTTATGCGTAGCGTCACGCATGTAACGATCCTGCTTTCTCCAGATTATCTCTGCAGTAAATGACCACAATGGACGAGGGCTTCCCCGACCGTTGTTCTCCGGAGATTACATCGAGTTTGCTGCGGCGGGGAAGGCAAAATCACGGGATGGGCGGGTGGTCCGCCCTTTCGCCCGCTTTTGGCGAAGGGTGGGCCCATCCCCTTGGTTAATGTTCTGCCGTCCCTACTTTTCCTCGTGCCCTGATTTTTCTCGACCTACGCCGGTTTTGATCGCGGTCTTCTTGACTTCGCTGGCAACGGTTTCCGCCACCTTAGGATTGAATACGCCGGGGATGATGTAGTCCTCGCTCAACTCTTCGTCGGAGATCATGTTGGCAATGGCGTAGGCAGCCGCCAGTTTCATCTCTTCGTTAATGTCAGTGGCACGGCAGTCGAGCGCTCCGCGGAACATGCCGGGGAAGCACAAGACATTATTGATCTGGTTCGGATAGTCCGACCGTCCGGTTGCCATGATGCGCACGTAGGGCGCGGCCTCTTCCGGCATGACTTCAGGAGTGGGATTCGCCATGGCAAAGACGATGGCATCCTTGTTCATCTTGGCCAAGTCTTTCGCCTGGATCGCGCCCGGGCCCGACAATCCCAGGTAAAGATCGGCGCCTTCTAATGCCTGGGCAAGCTTGCCCTTGAAGCCATCCGGGTTGGTGTTTTCGGCGAACCATTGCTTCATGAAGTTCATGCCTTCGCTGCGGCCCTTATAGATCGCACCGGTGCGGTCGAATCCGATGACGTTTCTGGCCCCGGCCTCCATCAGAATCTTGGAGCACGCCACCCCGGCGGCGCCGACCCCGGTGACGACAATCTTCAGGTCCTGGATCTTCTTCTTTACCAGTTTGAGGGAATTGATCAAGGCGGCGAGAACCACCACGGCGGTCCCGTGCTGGTCGTCGTGGAAGACGGGGATGTTCAGCTCCTTCTTCAACCGCTCTTCGATCTCGAAGCAGCGCGGCGCGGAGATGTCTTCCAGGTTGATCCCGCCAAACACCGGAGCAATGTGCTTGACCGTGCGGATGATCTCCTCCGGGTCCTTGGTGGCCAGGCAAATGGGGAACGCGTCCACCTTGCCGAATTCCTTGAAGAGCATCGCCTTGCCTTCCATGACCGGCAGGGCGGCTTGCGGGCCGATGTCACCCAGGCCAAGCACCGCGGTTCCGTCGGTGACGATCGCCACCGTGTTTCCTTTGATGGTCAGAGTGGAAACGTTCTCGGGTTCGTCGTGAATCGCCATGCAAACCCGCGCCACTCCCGGCGTGTAGGCCATCGAGAGGTCATCGCGGGTCTTCAGCGGGACCTTGCTGTTGATCCGGATCTTGCCCCCCAGATGCATCAGGAAGGTGCGGTCGGAAACATGCAGCACCTCCGCCACGTCCAGGTTTCGCAATTCCCTGATAATAACGTCGCCGTGCACCTGGTCACGAACGTTGATCGTGATGTCCCGTATCAGGTGATGTTTCCCCACCGCTTCAATATCGATGGCTCCGATATCCCCGCCGAGCTCGCCGATCTTCGAGGTAATTTTTCCCAGCGAGCCGGGAACGTTCTTGATCTTGAGTCGTAGAGTCAAACTGTAGCTCGCGCTTGGTCTTGCCAGTGTATTCACCATCATGATTTCCTTTGCTAGATGAAGATGAGAAACGGTTGCTGAATGAAAGACGCTCAAGCAATTGGACGCCGCGACCGGGGCATTGTATTCCTTTATAATGATCGCCGGGGTTGCCCCGCTTGGCTTTTGGCTCTCGGCTCTCGGCTTTGCTTCCTTGCCTCTAAAGTCTTCGCGCCTTTGCGCCTTCGCGTTGCAAGCCTTCCTCCGCGTCCTCGGCGGCAGTTGTTCTCTGCGCCCTCTGCGGTGAATAGGTTTTTGCGGAATGGCCGAGAGCCGCCGCTCTGGCAACCTCGTCGCCGGTGTAAAATGACGGGTTTGGCAGTGCCATCGAGCGCACAAGCGACCACCCCAGCAAGCGAAGTGCTTGTTGGGGACCCCGGGTCTTGCGAGGATGCAATCATGGCCACACTTCAGGCGCCAAGGCCCGTTACGCTGACCACCCTGAGTCCCTTTCGCAACGAGCCGCCCACAGACTTTACTCAGGACGAGAACAAGCGAGCCATGCACGTCGCCATCGAGAAAGTTCGCGCGAAACTCGGGCGCGAGTATCCGCTGGTGATTGGCGGCCAGCGAGTGAAAACGTTGGGCAAGATCACCTCGATCAATCCGGCCAAGCCCTCGGAAGTGGTTGGCGTCTTTCAGAAGGCCGAAGTCGAGCATGTAGAACCCGCGATGCAGGCCGCTCTGAAGGCCTTTGAGAGCTGGAAGCGAACTCCGGTCGAAGAACGCGCCTCCCTACTGCTGCGCGTGGCCGAATTGATTCGCCGGCGCAAGCATGAGTTCTCTGCGTGGATGATCTTCGAAGTCGGCAAGAACTGGGCGGAGGCCGACGCCGACACCGCCGAGACCCTCGACTTCGCCGAATTCTACGCGCGTGAGGCATTGCGTCTGGCGAAGGCCCAGCCTCCGGTGCAACTGCCTGGTGAGCGCGACATGCTGCGCTACATCCCGCTGGGCGTGGGCGTGGTGATCCCGCCGTGGAATTTCCCCGGCGCGATCATGGCGGGCATGACCCTGGCTTCCATCGTGTGCGGCAACACCGTGGTGCTGAAGCCGTCGAGCGACTCACCGGCTATCGCGCAGTTCTTCTTCTCGCTGCTGGAGGAAGCCGGCCTGCCGGCGGGCGTGGTCAACTTTTGTCCCGGCGCCGGCGGGAGCTTCGGGGACGCGTTGGTGGCCCATCCCAAAACCCGCTTCATCGCCTTCACCGGATCGAAAGAGGTCGGCCTGCACATTAACAAAGTTGCCGCCGAGCTTGCTCAGGGCCAGATCTGGATCAAGCGGGCGATCCTCGAAATGGGCGGCAAAGACGCGATTATCGTGGAGGCCGATGCCGACGTCGATTCAGCGGTCACGGGGGTGGCCGTCAGCGCCTTCGGCTTCCAGGGACAAAAGTGCTCGGCCTGCTCGCGTCTGATCCTGCATGAAGAGATCTATGACAGCTTTCTCGAAAAATTAAAGGCGCGCGTGGAAAGGATCACGGTCGGCGATCCCACGCAGAATCCGGGCATGGGACCGGTTATCAATGAGCGCTCGATGAAGGGGATTCTCGGGTACATCGAGCAAGGGAAGAAGGATGGCCGCCTCATCACCGGCGGCAGGCGGCGCGAGGACCTGGGCGACGGCTACTTTATCGAGCCGACGGTGTTCGCGGACATCGCGCCGAAGTCCAAGCTGGAGCAGGAGGAAATCTTCGGGCCGGTGCTGGCGGCGATCAAGGCCCGCGACTTCGCGCATGCGCTGGAGATTGCAAACGACACGGAATTCGGCCTCACCGGCGCGATCTACAGCGCGGACGAAGAGAAGCTGCGGCGCGCCATCGACGAGTTTCACGTCGGCAACCTGTATCTGAATCGTAAGTGCACTGGGGCCATCGTGGGGGCGCACCCATTCGGCGGCTTCAACCTGAGCGGCACCGATTCCAAAGCGGGCGGTCCGGATTACCTGTACCTGTTCTCGCAGGCCCAGTCGATCGCGCACAAACTCTGATCATCGTGCTCGGAGGAATATCTCAGAGGGTACATTGCGGGACACCAGCATTGACTTTATGGCAACCCATGTCCCAGAATACCGGCAACCTGGCTTGGCGTCCTGATCGCCGTCGGGGGTTCCGAACACGCTGTCGATTGCGTATCAGGGCCAAAGGACCTTCAATGGCAAAGATCCTATGCGTTGACGATGAGCCGCAAGTAGTCCGCTTGAAGTGCGCCATCCTGGAAGCCGCCGGCCACACGGTTACACCCGCGACTTCCTCGAAGGAGGCGGTAGAGATGTTGGAACATAACGCCTATGACGCGGTGGTCACCGACTGGCGTCTGGGTGACGCGAGCGGCCGCTCCGTGGTCCTGGCCGCGAAATCGCATTCCACGGTGCCGGTGGTGGTCGTCTCCGGTTACGTGACCGAGGCTTTTCAGGCGGCCGAACCGCTGGCGGATCTCTATCTGGAAAAACCGGTTAACCCGGAAGAGCTCGTGACCATCGTGAACGAGCTGCTGAAGACCAGCGAGAAGCCCGCCTAGAAGTGGCTGGTGGACAGTGGCCGGTGGTCAGTCAGTGACCACATCATCCCCACTGATCTTCTCTCAAGTGCCTGCGAAAATCTAAACGCTAAGCCGCGAAGGGCTGGTCTTTCGAGCTGCCGGTTGCAAGTCCCAGCGACTCCAAATCCTGGCTTGCGGAATGGCCTTCCGTGCGCGCAAATCGAGCATTGACCGGCGCGCGACTGCACTTTAGGTCGGGCTGGGAGTGGCCAGGGGATCACCCATCCGACTATGGCGTCCGTAATCTGTTCTTGCAATGGCGAATGCCGATATGCTGGCGAGCAGAGGACAATCTGGTATGTCTACGAATGTCACCCTCCCGGACCCAGCCTTTTCCAGTATGCGCCGTTGGCCGCGCTATAAACTCGATGTGCCGCTCCGCTTGATCGCGCCCAAATCCGATAAGGTCGTCATTATTCAAGGACGCGGCAATGAACTCAACGAGGGCGGGATGGCCGTTTTCGGCGGCATTGAGCTGCGGGTGGGCGACCAGGTCGCGGTGGAGTTCACGCCACCCTACTCCGGCCAGCCGATCCGGGTTCGGGGGTGCGTGCGCAATCGCCAGGGCTATCAATACGGAATCGAGTTTCTGCTGGAAACGGATGACGACCACGATTACGTATCGCAAATACGGTCAGTCTTGGGCGCGATGGGATCGCAGATTTGTTAAACCGCTCCGCCGGCCATGATTTCAGAATCCACTTCGCGAAGGGGGCGTATTTTCACGCTCAGGCCCAATTTGGAACGTTCCCGCTTTCTTCAATTCTGATTTCCGGTCCTGATTTCTGGATTTCGAAGTGCTCGCTGGACCAAGACAGCAAAAGCAAAGCCGGGCATGAGCCCGGCTTTCTTTCTTATGCGAGTGTGAGTCCCGGTCACATGACCAGCGCCAACTGTTCCAGTTCGCGCTGAATGCTCTCCACGGAACAACCGGCGCCCCCAACCCGCCAAGCAGCTTCCTTGGCCGCCTGGGGCGAGACTCCATAGCCACGGCCCATTAGGAACACCTGCAGCAGCTCACCAGCCTGCAGGGCATCCAGGCTTCCTGTCAGCAATTCGCTCCTCAGAGCAGAGACTTCTGGAACTGAGAACTTTTCGGCCATCATCCGGGATCACCTCCGCCCTTTTGGACTACCGGGGTTAGATTCACCTCACTCAGATATGTTGCAAGCAATTTGTGGGCCGCAACCCCGGTAGTCCCAATTCGGAAATGCGAACCCCGAGCAGGTGCGCAAGTTGCGCCAGCTACCCCGAAGGATTCGCAAGTTCCACCCATCGTTTGCTGTGGGCCTGGAACTCCACTACACTCAGGTCATTCAATTCGCTACATTCGTTCCAACTCGCCTTCCGGGGTATCCGCCAGGCGTGTAGCACGCGAAAAGGTGGCATGACAGTTCCCACTTTGGGTAAATTCTTACCCTTTAAAGGGGGAATTCGTGCATAAGCCTGTCGAGCACCGACGTATGATCCACCCCGTAACTTCCGCATTGTGCTCACCGAGCAGTAAACAGGTTCCAAGGACGCCTGTTGTGTCCGCGTTCTTCTTCTTGCTTGCGGCCGCCGTCGCGACCGTCGCCTTTGACCTGACCGCGACCCTGCACCATGCGGGGGATCCAGCCCTTGCACAGGCTCTGGCGCACCTGCAGATTTTCGGCATCACCGGGAGCGCCGCCTTGGCCGTGGCGGCTACCGCGCTTTCATGCCCGGTGCCGTTTGGGACTCCAGCCTGCACAAAGACGGATAGTTCCGCTGCCATAATCGGGTTTGCTTCAGCAATTTGGACTGCCGGTGTCGCCCTGCGTTCATTCGGATTGCTCGGCGGGGGATTGCTCGGCGTTGCCCATTTGACCGCACCAACCGGAGCCGGTCTGGAGCTGCTCGCCTACCTGCTGGCGCTCACCTGCCTGCTGCGCTTTCGAAAGCTGATTTGCCGCGAAAATCTATGGGCATGGATGCTGGCGGGCGGCACGGCTGTCCTCGGCGGCGTGCTCGTTGGGGACCTGGTGCAGGCCTGCGGAGTCGCGCTGCCGCCAAACTTCAGCCAGCGCCTGCTGCTGCTATCCACCTGGGGCTTTGTCGGGCCCATGATGTGGTCGGCAAGCGCCAAGTGGCTTCCGGAGCTGATGGGCCTAAAGCCCACGAAGCGCAAAATTTACATTGCCGCCTGCGTGCTCGACAGCATCGGGCTGGCCGGCGCGATGGCCGGCAAAATTCACTTCGCCACCGTGCTGCTGCTGCATGCGGCAATCTTCGTGCCGTCGTCGCTGAAGGTGTTTGGCAAACGAATCAGCTCCGGACGGCAGGACTTTAGCTATGGCCCCTTCGTTCGCACCTCCTACGTCTGGCTCAGGCTCTCATCGCCGATTGCCGTATGGGCGTCGGTCCACGACGCCGCCGGACTGTGGAGCGCCTCGCGCCACCTGTTCCTGGTCGGCTTCGTGCTGACCTTCGTGCTCTCGCTGGCCTTGTGGGCGATACCTCTAACCTGGGGCGGCACGGCCAATCAGCCGATGGCAACGACTTGCTTGCTGCTGCTAAACGCTGGTTGCCTGATCAACGTAATCTCCCAGATTTTCGGCTTTCAGGGCTATGGACGCTGGGCTTGGCAAACTCTGCCGATCGGCGGTTCGATGGAGTTGATGGCGGTCTGCGGGGCGGGGCTGACATTGACGCTAGCAGCCGCGAGGCAGGTCCCAGTGCTCAATTCGCAGTTCTCGGAGTCGGAGTAGGTCCGTTCTCCCTTCCGATTCACATGACCAATCGCGTTGCAGTTCTGCTTGTTGGCACAAAAACTCATCAGGGGATGAATCCATGAAAACGAACCATAATTTGGCATTGGCAGTGCTGGTTGGCGTCGCCATGGGCGTCGTTGGCGCCATGGCGATTCAGGCGCAGCAAGCCAAGGCGAGGCCCGGCTACGTGATCGCGGAAGTCGAGGTCCAGGACACGGCTACCTTCGCGAAATACGCGGCGAAGCTTCCGGAAACGCTGGCGCCCTACAACGGCCATTTCCTTGTTCGTGGCGGCAAGATCGAGAGCGTTGAGGGTACAGCGCCCAAGGACCGCTTCGTAGTGATCGCTTTCGATAGCGTGGAGAAAGCGCGGGCCTGGGAAGATTCGCCGGCGTATGAGGCTATCAAGCCCATTCGGCGTAGCTCGGCTTCGAGCCGCTTATTCATCGTCGAAGGCGTCAACCCCTAGTGGTTGGTAGCGCCTGCCAGGGGATGGAAGGACTGCAAATCGAGAACGCCCCGCTACAATATCCCTGATGATCCCTTCTCCCCTAATTAACACCAGTGCGCGCGTGCTGGAGTTTGAATCGCTGCGCGAGATGGTAGGCGCCTATATTTCGTCCGACCTGGGCCGTGCCCGTCTTGCAGAATTAGCGCCTTCGACGGATCGCGTCTGGATTGAGCGCCAGCAGCAACTGACGGCTGAGATACGCGAGTTCCTGCGCTCGGGCGAACGCTTTGACTTCAGCAGCCTTACCGATCCCAAGCACCTGGTCGATAAATCCCGCATTGAGGGCGCCGCGCTGGAGCCGGCCGAGATTCGCGATCTGCTTGCTGTGGTGGACCGCGCCGCCGAGTGGCTGGAGATCGTTCTGCATCCGCCCACTGACATGCCTCCGTGGCCCGCGGTGGCGGAGCTCTCCGGCGCCATCATTGACTTCACCGACTTCCTGCGCTTCTTCCGCAACAAGATCCTGCCCGACGGCACGCTGGACGATCGCGCCTCGCCCGCGCTGGCGCAAATCCGCCGCGACATCGAAAAGCAGAAGCGCGCCATTCAGGAATCGCTGCGCGGCTACCTGCGCAGGCTGGGGGAGAGCGGCGCGGTGCAGGAGGAGTTGGTAACCATCCGCGGCGAGCGCTTTGTGATCCCGGTCAAGAGCGAGCAGAAGCGGCGGGTGAACGGCGTGGTGCACGGCGTCAGTTCGAGCGGGCAGACTGTATTTGTCGAACCGCTGGAGACCATCGAGCAGAACAACGACTTGATCAAGCTGCTTGAAGACGAGCAGGCGGAGATTCATCGCATCCTGCTGGAGATGTCGCGCCGTATCGCGGAAGTGGGCGGGCCGGTGATGGCTGCGGCAGACGCGCTGGCTGAACTGGAGCTGCAGTTTGCCAAGGCGCGCTTCGCCAACGATTATCAGTGCTGCGCCGTTACCTTGACCGAGAATAAGCTGTTTCTCGAGAACGCCCGCCATCCGCTGCTCGAACGCAACCTGCGCCCCAAGCGCGTGCGGGTTGTGCCGGTAACGGTCGAGATGGAGACAGCACCCACAGAGCCCGCCGGCGAGACGCCAGCGCTACACGCCGAGGGAATCGCTGGGGTGCAGAGCCGCCACGAGCTGATCATCACCGGCCCCAACACCGGTGGAAAGACGGTCTCGCTGAAAACTGTCGGACTGCTGGCACTCATGGCTCAGTCGGGCCTGCCGGTCCCCTGCGAGCGCGCCGAACTGCCAGTGTTTGACGCCATTCTCGCCGACATCGGCGACTATCAGTCGATCGAGCAGAACCTCTCGACCTTTTCCGCGCACGTCACCAACATCGATATGATTTCGCGCACCGCGACCCCGCATTCGCTGGTGCTGCTCGACGAACTGGGTTCGGCTACCGACCCGGAAGAAGGCGCGGCGCTGGCGGTTGCCATCGCCGAACATTTCCGCCGCATCGGTGCCATGTCAATCATCTCGACCCACCACACCTCGTTGAAGGTCTACGCGGTCAACACGCCGGGCACAATCAATGCCGCCGTGGGCTTCGACGAGCACACGCTGCAGCCGACCTATGAACTGCGGGTCGGGGTGCCGGGCGCCTCGGCCGGCATCAACATCGCACAGCGGCTGGGATTGAATCCGTCCATCATCGAGGCGGCGCGCGCCCGGCTCAGTTCGCAGACCCAGGATGTGGCACGCTTCCTCGACAAGCTGCACGCCGAATTGCGTCAGGCCGAGCAGGACCGCTTCCGCATGCAGACGCGCGAGGTCGAGTTGAAGCGCGAGCGCGAGCGGATCGAACAGAACGGCCTGCGCGAACAACGCGACAAGATCCGCGAGCTGGAAGGCAAGCTGGATTCGCTGATGAAGGACTTCGAGTACCACACGCGCGAGGCGGTCAACGCGGTGCAGGATCGCGCCGCCGCGATGAAGCTCTCGAAAGAAGCCGAGCGCCGCATTGCCAAGGCGCGCCGCGAGTTTCGCGAGCAGTTCAACCAGGCGGTGGTGGCGCACAAGACGGGCGCCGATGTGGGCGACGTCCACGCACAACCGCAGGTTGTCAAGCATGTGTCGGAGGGCGATACTGTCAAGCTGAAGTCGATCGGCCGCAGCGGGCGCGTGCTGCGCCGCCTGGACGACGAGGCCTTCGAGGTCGAGATCGGCTCGATGAAGATGCGCATCCCACGGGATGACATTGCCGAAGTGATCGGCCGCGGGGCCAACAATCCGGTGCAGGCGGCCCGCGCGCGGGGGATCTCGGTGTCACTCGCCAACGATGGTGCCGCGGCGACCGAGATCAACGTCATCGGGCAGAACGTGGATCAGGCCACGAGCGAGGTGGAGAGATTCGTGGACCGCGCCTTTCTCGCCGGTCTGACTCGGGTGCGCGTGGTCCACGGCAGCGGCATGGGGATTCTGCGCAAAGCGTTGCGCCAGTACCTGCAGCAACACCCGCACGTGGCGACGGTTAGCGAACCCCCGCAGAACGAAGGCGGCGGCGGGGCCACGATTGTGGAGCTGCGCAGCTGAAGGTGTAGCGCCGGCGTCTCGCCGGCGGGTTCCGTTCACACCACTACGGCGGGGGTTGAAAGGACCCGCCGGCGAGACGCCGGCGCTACTTCGCTATCTCACTTCGCCGGCCGCAGGATCAACTGTTCCGCCGGGGAGAAGGCGTGGGTGCGGATGAGCGTGGTGCTGATCAACGAAGTGAGACCCGAGGACGCCAGGATCATCGCCAGCACGACGAACTGATAGACCGCCGCATAAACCGGCGGCGAGCCGGACAACATCATGCCCGCCATCAGGCCGGGGACCCAGACGATCCCCAGCGCGCGCAGCGAGTCGATCGCCGGAATCAGGCTGGAACGGAACGAGGACTCGCTGAACTCCGCGACCGCGACCTCCGTCCCCGCGCCCAGCGACAGCGCCGCCTCGATCTGTCCGACATGCGATTCCACCTCGGCGCGGAAACGGTTCAGGGCGAGTCCATTGGTGTTCATGGCGTTGGCGATCAGCATCGAGCCGACCGGCACCAAGGCGCTGACTCGGGTATCGATCACCCCTGCTAGTGTCATCAGGGCGATCACGGAACCAGCGCCGGCCAGGATGGCATAGAAAGAGACCTGGATGGCGCCGGGGATTTTCTGCGCGCGCCGGGCCGAAGTGGCTGCCGCGGCGATCATCATTGCCAGGATCAGGATTCCGCCCGTCCAGCGCGGCCCGCGCATCATGACCAGCAGGATGGAACCGACCGCGACTATCTGCACCATGCCGCGCACCAGTGCGATGGCCAGTTCCGACTCCAGATGAATGTGCCGCCGGCGGGCCAGAAGCACCACGAGCAAGGCCAGCACCGCGGCCACGCCGGCTTGGGCAAAGCCAAGCGCCAGCTTGTTGCTAAAGAATTGTGGGAGCATGGAGAACCTCCTGTGTCGGACCGATCTGGACCAGTCGCCCCGCGCGCATGATCATGACGCGCTGCGCCATGCGCGCCGCCTGCGCGGAATCGTGAGTCACAATCAGGCAGGTCAGTCCGTTCTCGCGCACGACCTCGCAGATGAGGGTTTCAATCTCGTGCTTGGCAGCGTCGTCGAGCGCCGAGGTGGGCTCGTCCATCAGCAGTAACGAGGGCTCGTTGGCCAGGGCGCGCGCCAGCGACACACGTTGCGCCTCGCCGCCGGAGAGCGTGGAAGCGGCGCGCTCCTCGTAGCCCTCCAGTTGCACCTGCCTCAGCAACTGCCGGATGCGGTCGGGGGAGAGTTCACGGCTCTGTTGCCGCGGTCCGAAGCGCAGGTTCTCGGCGACCGTGCCGGGGAATAAGAAAGCGGTCTGCATGACCATGCCCATGCGGCGGCGCAGCTCGCGCGGCGGAATCTGGCGCATGTCCACGCCTTCCAGGTAGAACGTGCCGCGAGTTGGCTCGTCCAGGCGATTCAAAAGACGCAGGAAGGATGATTTGCCCGCGCCGCTCGGGCCTACGATGGCCAGCACGTCGCCCCTGGACACCTCGATGGAAATGTCATCAACCAGGTTCTTGCCGTCGATCGTGCGGCTCAGATGTTCGGTGCGCAACAGGGGAATATCGGGCCGGTTTGGCGGGGCAGGCGTCATGCGACAAACAGGATACGACGAAGGACGATAGCGACGAGGTCTTAAAGTTAGCGCTGCCCTCGCCTAACCCCAGAGATTGTCATTCCGAGCGCCGGGGTTTGGCGCGAGGAATCTGCAGTTTCGCCAAGTCAAGCAAAATGCAGATTCCTCCGCTCCGCTCTGCGTCGGAATGACAAGAACTCTTAATCCGCCGCCGTGGCCCTCCCCGGCAGCAGGCTCAGCACCTCGTCTGCGTGGCCGTCGGCTTTCACCTTGTGGAAAATCTTGCGGATATTGCCATCGGTCCCGATCAGGAAGGTCGTGCGCTCGATGCCCATGACCTTCTTGCCGTACATATTCTTTTCCGTGATGACGCCGTATTTCTCGCAGACGGCCTTGTCCACATCGGCCAGCAGGTGGAAGGGCAGCTCAAACTTGGTCTGAAATTTCTTCTGTTGTTCCGGCGTATCGGCGGAAACACCCAGGATGATCGCGCCGGCTTTTTCGAACTCGGCAAACGAGTCGCGGAACCCGCGAGCTTCCACGGTTCACCCGGGAGTGTCGGCTTTGGGGTAAAAATACAGAATGACATCCTTCCCGCGGAAGGCCTTGAGCGAAACCTTTGTGCCGTTCTCGTCGGGAAGGCTAAAATCAGGAGCCTTGCGGTTTTCTTGGATCTCCATGGATCTCCTCCGTATGCGCCATATCGTAAAGCGACTTGCACCAGGAATGGTCGTGAGTTGGCTGGTTTTGCTGCTGCTCAGTCCGGTAGCGGGACAGCGCCGTCCGCAATCCCGCGGCCCGCGGGCGCTGGCGGTGCTGGAGGTCCCGGCCAAGGGATCCCCGCGTCTGGTGCCCATCTGCATTGATGTGGACGGCCATTTCTATGACGCAGGACTTTACCTCGCGAACCCGCGCCCGATGTCGCTGGAACGGGGCACGGTCTACGAAGCCGAGCGCAGCGGCGATTCGGTCGGGCTGTTCACCGTGGGGGCGGCTGAGGAGGCCAACGGCGCCTGGATCGGCTATGGCCAGTGGCATCCGCATAACGCCCCGTCGAGTAGCACGCAGCCGGCCAAGTCTACACCCAAACCGGCCGACGAATACGCACCGCCGGTGTTGCGCCGCAAGGATTCTGCCCCGCCGCAAGCACCGGCGCAGGACTCCGAAACCGCGGGGCAGGACCAAGCCGCACCGCCCACCTCCGCTCCGGCGCCGCAGGAATCGAAGCCGCCAGCCAAAGCGCAGGCGCCGTCTCCGTCTCCGAGCGAGGAGGAAGGTCCCCACCCGCTGCTTCGCCGCGGAAGAGCCACCGCAGAGCAACAAAGCGAGGGAGCTGAGTCGTCGCCACCACCTTCCTTTTCCACGCGAGCTTCGGCGCAGGCAGGCGCGGCTCCGGCGGCGCCCAAGTCGGCGGAGACTTATCCCGCCATCTCCGACGCGCGCGACACGGGAACGCGCTCCTATGCATTTGATTTGCGTCCCGCCGAGCGCAGCGACTACGAACAGAAGCTGACCGCCATGGCCACCGAGGAGCTGTCGAAGTTCGTTGCGCAACATCCCGGGCCGCGACCGGCGAGCAGCCCCATGCAGCAGAGCCCGCCACTGCGCGCCTTCGATCCTAACTGGAGCAATCAGCCGACGTTCGTCTTCAGCGCCACGCAGGCAAGCACGCAGCCGGGAATGGATTACTACATCACCGTGGTGGCGCACACCGATCTTTATGGCCAGTTGCGCCAGTTGTTCAGTTCCGTCACCACGACCAACCGGCTCAGCGTGAGCCCCCGGCTGGAGGTCGTCGATATGGTCGATGCCAATGGCAACCAGCGCGGCGACCTGCTGTTCCGTCAAGTCTGGGACGATCGTACCAGCTACATCGTTTATGCCGTCGGGATGGATAAGCTGGAGCAGTTGTTCCAGGGCGCGGAAACGAAAACACGGTAGGAATTATCAACCCGTGCTGGCCGCTGGTCGCGCGGTCCCCAGCGCATGTGCTGTTCCGCACCCCGCCCCTACGCCCAATACGTCCGATCCAGGGTGCGGTACTGGATCGCCTCGGCAATGTGCTTGGGTTCGAGCATAGTAGCGGCTTCCAGATCGGCAATCGTGCGGGCAACTTTCAGGATGCGGTCGTGGGCCCGGGCGCTCAGTCCCTGCTGAGTGATGGCGCGCTCCAGCAGGCGCTCGCCCTCGGTGGTCAGCTCGCAGAACGCGCGGATCTGGCGCGAGCCCATCTGCGCGTTGGAGTAGATGCGCTCCTTGGCCACGGCAAAGCGGTTTAACTGCAGCTCGCGCGCCCGCACCACCCGCTCGCGCACCTGCTCGGAGCCCTCCGGCGCCGCGCTCCCGCGCAGTTCCTTGTATTTCACCGCGGGCACGTCGATGTGGATGTCGATGCGGTCGAGCAGCGGCCCGGAGATCTTCGACAGATAGCGCTGGATCATCGGCGGCGTGCAGTGGCAGTCGCGGGTGCGGTCGTTGTAGAAGCCGCAGGGGCAGGGGTTCATCGCCGCCGCCAGCATGAAGCGCGCGGGGAAGGTCAGCGACATGGCCGCGCGCGCAATTGACACCGTGCCGTCTTCCAGCGGCTGCCGCATGACCTCCAGCACCGTGCGCGGGAATTCCGGCAGCTCATCGAGAAACAACACGCCGTTGTGCGCGAGCGAGACTTCTCCCGGACGCGGCACCGCGCCTCCGCCAATCAGTCCGGCGTCGCTGATCGTGTGGTGCGGTGCGCGATACGGCCGCACGCCGACCAGCCCGCTGGCCGCGTCGAGCACGCCCGCTACGCTGTGAATCTTGGTCGTCTCCAGCGCCTCCTCCAAGGTCAGCGGCGGCAGGATGGTGGGGATGCGTTTGGCGAGCATGGTCTTGCCCGAACCCGGCGGGCCGATCATCAGGATGTTGTGCCCACCGGCGCAGGCGATCTCCAGCGCGCGCTTGGCAGTCTGCTGGCCACGCACTTCCTTGAAGTCCACCAAGAACTGCTGCGACTCGGTCAGCAGCGCGGCGGGATCGCTCTTAAGCGGAACAATGGTGTTCCCGCTGTTCAGCAGATGGATGACCTCGAACAGCGACTTCACCGGATACACATTGATGCCGCTGACCACCGCCGCCTCGCACGCATTGGCCTCCGGCACGACCAGGTTGCTGATCTTGCCCGCGCGCGCCGCCACCGCAATGGGCAGCGCCCCGCGCACCGCGCGGATGCCGCCGTCCAGCGACAACTCCCCGACAAGCACGAAGTCCGGCACTGCCTTCTTGGTCAGCGCGCCGTACGCGCCAAGGATACCCATGGCCATCGGCAGGTCGAAGCCGGAGCCTTCCTTCCTGATGTCGGCGGGCGCAAGGTTCACCGTGATGTGGGTTGGAGGGATGTCATAGCCGCAGTTGCGTAGCGCCGAGCGGACGCGCTCCCGGCTCTCGCGCACCGCCGCATCCGGCAGGCCCACGGTGAGGAAATGATCTTCGGGGGTCTTGATGCCGGAGACGTCCACCTCGACCTCGATGAGGTTGGCGTCGATGCCATACACCGCCGCACTGAGCGTCTTGAAGAGCATGGAATCCTAGCGACCACAATCCGGGAAGAAAAAGTCCGAGCGCGGTAGTGTATCGCGAGAGCGGTAGTAATGCGCGTTTTGTTCCGAATCCGGAACAGAAACGTTTTACCGCAGAGGGCGCAGAGGTCGGCGGGAAGGACGCAGAGGATGCAGAAGAAGAGTCTAGCGGTCTAGGGAACGTCAAGCAGGTGCGCCGTGGGGTTCGGCGCTAACCCGGGGGTAAGTCCGTCCCACGTTAGGCGCTGCGCGCCGAACGTGGGGCACCCGTGTATTTTGGGCCGAACGACGCAACCGCGCTTTAGCCGTCGTCAATGCTGATTTCCTCGTCGTGAAAGCATTTCTCCTCCCCGTTCCGCGCCAGCTCGAAGGAGTTGGTCTGGACGGCCCGGCCGCGTTCGACGCTGGTGATCACATACGAGCAGCCGCTCCAGTAGGCTTCGGCCAAATCGGTCTGCGACCAACGCGCGGCGCAGTCGGGATGCGAATGATAGAAGCCCAGAATGTCGTGCCCGCGCTCCCGCGCCTCTTGCTGGATGCGCACCAGTTCTGGTGGATCAATGCGATAGCGGTTGTGTGGGGAATCCGTGCGCGCATTTCCGCAGCGAACCACGGCGCGCACGGTCTTGACGCCATTCTCGTCGCATTCGCCCAAGAGGACGCCACAGCACTCGCGCGGATAGGTCTCCTCGCCGTGGCGGCGGAGCGCAGCCAGTTCAGCTTTCGCGATCTTCAGCACCATGGGACAGAGTCAAATCGAACAACGCGTACCACGGATCTACGCGGTTGGTGCACGGATCAACACGGATTTCTATTCTTAACTTTATTTCTGATCCGTGTAAATCCGTTCTTAATCCGTGAAATCCGTGGTAAGCCCCTCGCCGCCAGTGGCCGAAAACCACCGCCCGACTGGTTGAGGTCAACCATCGGGCCAGAGAATCCTGCCAACGGAGTTCTAGTCTAACTAAAAACAAAGGACTTCGATCCATTTCCAGAGCTGCATTTTCGGCATGCCATCTGCAATAGGTATGGCGTACGGGCTCTGTGTAATGGGCCTGTGCAGGTCAGGTGCGGCATGAAACCGAGAATTTGGCTTTCAATCTTTCTACTCGCACTGTTCGGAGCGACATTGGCCAAGGCCCAGGTGGATCTATCCCCGGGCGTGGCGCGCATCAGCTTGATTCACGGCGACGTCTCCACCCAACGCGGCGACACCGGGGATTGGTCGGCTGCGGCGCTGAATCAACCCATCGTTGCCGGCGATCACGTCTCCACCGGCGACCGCTCGCGCGCCGAGGTGCAGCTCGATCATGCAAATATCCTGCGTCTCGGCGATAGCTCGCAGGCGAAGATCGCCACCCTCACCAGGACTCAGATCCAGGTACAGGTCGGACAGGGACTGGCGGATTACAGCGTCTTCAAGGAATCGGAGGCGGAGGTCGAGATTGATACGCCCAATGTGGCTATCCGTCCGACTTCGAAAGAGGGCGTCTATCGGATCGAGGTGAGCGACGGACAGACCCAGGTGACGGTGCGCAAGGGCTCGGCTGAGATCTCCACCCCGCAGGGGAGCACGCGCGTGGAGAAGGGACACTCGGCCATTGTGCGCGGCACGGCGGAAGACGCCGAATACAAGGTTGCCGAGGCCCCCTCGAAAGATAGCTGGGACTCCTGGAACAGCGAACGCGATAGCGTGATCCGCAACGCGCAGTCGTGGAGCCACACCAACCGTTACTACGCCGGAAGCGAGGACCTGGATGCCTATGGGCACTGGGTCGATGTGCCCGGGTATGGCTACGCGTGGGCCCCGGTGGTCGCGGTGGGCTGGGCGCCCTATCGCCAGGGCCGCTGGGTGTGGGAGCCCTATTGGGGATGGACCTGGGTGTCGTATGAACCGTGGGGCTGGGCGCCCTATCACTATGGCCGCTGGTTCCTCAATGGCGGCTCGTGGATGTGGTGGCCGGGTCCGGTGATTCCGGCGTATCGGCCGATCTGGGCGCCTGCCTACGTGTCGTTCTTTGGCTTCGGAGGCGGCCATTGGGGCGTTTCGGTCGGCTTTGGCTTCGGCTCGGTGGGCTGGCTGCCCATCGGGCCGGGCGACCGCTTCTTCCCTTGGTGGGGAGGCTATCGTTCGCGCTTCAACCAGGTGAACGTCACCAACATCACGAATGTTCGCAATGTTGGAGGGATTGCACCTCTGCACGGTGGCACGCAATTCTCCAACCTGCGCCTGGTAGCCGCAAACCACGACATGGCCCGCCAGGGAATTTCGACTGTTCCGGCCAACCAGTTCGGCACCGGGCGCACTGCCCCGACGCCTATCGGCCAAGATGGTTTCCACGATGCCCACATGCTGACCGGCAACCTGCCGATCGTCCCGACGCGTGAGACCGCTTCGGCGAGCAATCGTCCGGCGAGCCCCTCGACGCTGCATGATGCAGGACAGCAGAGGTTCTTCACCAAGTCTCCGTCAGCGGCGGCGGCGCAGCCGTTCGAGAAGCAGGCGGCACAGGTTCAAACCGCAATCCAGCGCAACGGCCGGTTCACGCCGATCCAGGCGGGAGAACAGAACAACACCATCGCTTCAAACACCATGGCTTCAAACACCATGGCTTCCAGAGAGGCTGGCGGGGGAATGGCCCGCACCTTGAATCGAAGTGAAGCTCAACCGGGCAGAACGGCTGAGCCTAGCCGCAACACGGTTGGCACTTCGTCCTCGGCGGATGGTTGGCGTCGCTTTGGCGCGCAAGAAGCCCAGAATCGTTCCACCGACGGTTTGGGACAACGCGCCGGGAACACGCCGTCTGTCTCATCCGGGCCACGGAGCGATGCGCAAACTCAAGGGCGCAACGCGACACCTACCGCCTCGCCGGACCACTCCGGTTGGAGAAAGTTCTCGGATTCGAATGCCGGGCCGAACGGAAACCGCGCAGCCACCCAGAACGGCTTGCGCAACTCCCGACGCCCGGATGCCATGAGCACGCCGCAATCGCAGAACGGAGCTGCGGTTAATTCCCGGCGCTGGGAAGGCACGGGCACGCCGCAGTCCAGTCCGGGCACGAGCGAAACCCCAAGTCGCGGAAGCCAAGGGAGTGCCTCTTGGAATCGCAGTATGGGCGGAGAAGTTCGAACTCCGCAAAGCTACTCCCAAGGCTATTCCAGGGCGGAGCGGCAGCCCATGTATGGGAACACGCCTCAAAGCTCACGACCGCCCCTGGAGTTGAGGCGACCGATTGTCACCCCGCGTTCGGGCGGAGGTTATGGCGGAGGGTCCGGACGTGGTAACGCAGGTGGAGGCCGCTCGGAGTCGCGGGGAAGCGGCAGTACCTCCCGTGGCGGTGGACCAAGGCGTTAGTCATAAAATGAGCCACGCTAAACATCAGCTCCGTCGAGAATCATTCCACATCTGCCAACGGCAGGCAGATGTGGGACACCCTCCGCGGTGGACGTTAACGGAATCCGGCGCAAGACATATCAACGGATTGAAACAGATCGAAACGGATTTCTTTCGAAAGATCTTTGATCCGTCTAAATCCCTAGCTCGTCACCAGTCCCCCGTCACAAATCATAGGACACCTTCCTAACACCGTCTGGAGCGCTCGCCAGCAGGGCGCAACCGATCGCCGCTACCATCTGGGGATCTTCCGGAACATGCACCTTTACCCCGAGCCGCGCGGCCAACACGTTGTGCATCGCGCTATTCAACGCCACCCCTCCAATAAAGAGAACCTCGGCGACGACCCCGATTCGTTGTGCCAATGAAACCGTCCGGACCACAATGGAATCCACTACGCCCCGGGCAACCTCGCTGCGGCCGATGCCGCGTGCAAGCAGTCCGACAACCTCCGACTCGGCGAAGACCGCGCAAGTGCTGCTGATCGGGATTGCTTGTTCTGCCGCTCGGGCCAGCGCACAGAAATCCGCCACCCGGCAGCCCAGCGCCATGGCGATCCCCTCCACGAAGCGGCCCGTGCCCGCGGCACATTTGTCGTTCATCTCAAAGCGCAACAGGCGTCCAGTCCCATCCAGGGAGAGAGCTTTTGTATCCTGGCCGCCGATGTCGATCACGGTGCGGCAGGACGGAAGCAACCAACAGGCGCCGGTTGCGTTGGCCTTGATTTCGGAAACCACGCCGGCGCCGATCTCCCCTGCGAACAGATGCCGTCCATAGCCGGTGGCCACAATGGAGTCATAGCGCTCGCCGGCCAGCAGTTCCCGGCAGACCGCCAAGGGATCGAAGGAGTTTTCCCGCTTCTTGGAGGTGACCAACTGGCCCTCCTGAAAAATGGCCAGCTTCACCGTCCGTGAGCCAATATCGATACCGGCACTCCTCATCCCCGCAGCCGCTCCACGAACGCCTCGACGCGCGTTCGGATCTGCCCTGCATCCTCCGGGCTGTAGTCCGTATCAATGCGAAGCGTGGGAATCGACTCGCCTTCGAGTTGCTGTGCCAACGGGCCGGCTTCCATCTGGTAGGGCTGGCAGAACTGAAGACAGTAATGGATCACGCCATCGGCGTTGCGCGTATTCGTGATCTCGCGAACATAATCCAATCGCGAAGCATTGGGCGTGAATATGGCGCAATCGATTTGCAGGTAACGCTCGACGATTAAGTCCATCATCTCGTCCACGCTCTGCCTCGCTTCGGAAGTCAGCCAGCGCATGCTACGCTCGCCCACGCAGCTCTCCTCGCCAACAATCACGGCGCCGCTTGCTTCCACGATGGCGGGCAGTTTCCAATTCGGCACGGCCATGGGGCAGCCGGAGATCACCACCCGCGGGCGCCAGGATGGAAATGCTCCTTTCGCTCTCGCCACCCGGGCATCCAGTTCATCGCAAAGTTTGTTGACCGCGTCAGTGAAGCGGGCAGGATCGTCATAGAAGGAGATTTGCGAGATCAGAAGGCAATCCAATCCGGAAATCGGCGCCGGATGGGCGCGCCGAACCGCCGCCAAGCGCTTCAGCGCCGCCCGCTTCGCATTGACGGTCACCATCGCCGCTTTCAGTTTTGCCATCTCCAGCTTGCGCCCGGTTAGCTCCTCCAATTTAGCCGCAAAACGCATGTATTCCGCCCGGAGCAGCGCCTTTCCCGCTTCGCTTTTCATCTGCGGCAAATCGAGAACATACAGATGCGGAATGAATTGGCGCAGAATCTCGTAGGCTTTCTTTTTGCCGTCGCAGGTGTTCTCGCCCACCACCAGATCGCAGGCCTCGATATAAGGACACACCATCCCCAACTTGAAGCCGAAGGCGGACTTAATCAGCGAGCAGGTGTTGCGCGGCAACACTTGGTCGACGAGATCGGTCGCAAACTCCGCGCCCGTGCACAGACCGACCGAGATGCCGTCGAGCGCCAGGATCAATTCCTCGGGAACAAAGGTGCAGTAGGAGCCGATGATCTTCCTGCCCTGCGCCTTGGCGTCGAGCAATTCCTTGACCCGTAAGCCGTGCACCTCGCTCATCACGAAGTCGAAGTACTTCATCCCATCGGGACGGTTGGGTTGCGCGAGAAAAAGATCGCTGTAAGCTTTGCCCAACCCGGCAAGCAAGCGGTCATGCGCCTCGAGGTCCAGGCCCAGCTCAGCCCACATCGCACGATAATCACTCATTCTTAATCTCCAGCCGAAGCGCACAGGCGAGCGTTTTGGATCTACACGTGTGCTCGGCCTTGATACAACTTCGCGTTCCGAACTCGTTCTTGAAGTTTGGCGCGATTCCCACGGCTTGGGCCATCGCTCACCCGCGCGAAACGTGACTCACGCTGATGCGATCGAGATTCTTCGCTCTAAGTCGACGGGGAAAGACGCCGGACCGACGCTAGCGGCAGTTGGCTCAAGTGAAGCCGGAGAATAGATGGGTGGGTAACGACATCTTCATGCGATCCCACAACAAATAACCCAGGTCGTGGCCGCGCGCAACAGTTTTCGTTGGATTGCTGGACTGCCATTCCGAGTAACACATGGCCTTCGCCTACCAATGAGCATGAAAAGTGCCTAGCTGGTGTAGCGCTGGCCTCCAGGCCGGCTGTCGCGGGGGCCTGCGGCCCGCGCTCGTGCTGCCGGCGTGGACGCCGCCAGGACTGCCGGCCTGGAGCCAGCGCTACGCTTCGACGGCGGCCGGCGCGAAGCCATTTGCGATAAGATCAGCAGCCAGCACGGATATCAGCAGAGGAGGAGTAATGCAGCGCCAGTACCCACCTGTATGGTTGATCACCGGCTGTTCCACCGGATTTGGCCGAGAGTTGGCGAATGTTGTGCTTGAGAGAGGCTGGTGCGCTGTAGTCACGGCGCGCGATCCAAGCAAGATCCAGGACTTTAGCACCGCCAAGGATGGCCGGGCGCTGGTGCTCAAGCTGGACGTGACCGACCCAGCGCAGGTCCTGGAGGCGGTGAAGAGCGCCGAGAGCAGATTCGGAGGCATTGACGTGCTGGTGAACAATGCCGGATATGGCTACCTGGCGGCGGTCGAGGAAGGCGAGGACCACGAGATTCGTGCCATCTTCGAGGCCAACTTCTTCGGCTTGGCGGATATGATCCGGGCGGTGCTGCCGGGGATGCGGCAGCGCCGGCGCGGGCACATCGTCAATATCTCTTCCATTGCGGGCCTCGTGGGTATGCCCGGCGTGGGCTACTACAACGCTACTAAGTTTGCAGTCGAGGGGCTATCGGAAGCGCTGGCGACGGAGGTCGAGCCTCTCGGCATCAAGGTGACGGTAGTTGAGCCTGGGCCGTTTCGCACCGACTGGGCGGGGCGCTCCCTGAAGCAGGCCGGCCATCCCATCGAGGCCTATGCGGAAACCGCGGGCGCGCGCCGGCAGGCAATTTCTGGCGCGAGCGGGCAGCAGGCCGGCGATCCTGTGCGTGCGGCCGAGGCCATCATCGAAGCGGTACAGTCCGAGGCACCACCGCTCCATCTTGTCTTAGGCCGCATGGCCCTGGCGACGGCGCGCGCCAAACTCGATCTGCTACATCGTGACCTTGACCATTGGGAACCGACCACGCTTGGGGCCGACTTCCCGGATGCTCAGGTCGCAAACTGATTATCAATGCCAGTCTCCTGCGTCCGAATCGCTCTGGACAACTGCAAAAATCTGTTTTTCTCAACCAATTCGCTGCGTTGCAATAGATTTAGGAGATTACCTTAATGCACGATCAATGGGTCGAGTTCTGGGTGTGTGACAAGTGCGAGATGCGCGATCAGATGCCGCTTTCCATTCTTCCCTCAGGGCTAAAGCCCTGTATTCAGGTTCCGTAGCGCCGGCGAGACTGACGCCCGCACACCCAGGTAGAAACTTTGCCCCCGGCCACGTAGTCTAAGCAGGAGTGCACTTACTGCCCCAGAACGCGCAAAACCGGCGCGTTCCGGGGGCCCGTGTTCACGATGAAAAAGCTCATCCCAGTTTTCGCGTTGCTGTGCGCGAGCTTCACTATGGCGGGAGGACAGAACGCCGATTCAGCGTTGCCTGGCGCGTCGCGCTCGGCAGCATCCCAGCCTCAGGCGTCGAATCCGATCCTGCTTGTCTCGCCCGACCAGTCTCCTGCCCAGAGGAGACCGTCGGTTGACCCAGTCCATCAAGGTTCCCAAACAGACAAGCATGTTGATTCCGGCAAATTGCTGCCCAAGGTTTTCGCCGGGTGGATGGCTTCGTCGATCCGTACCAGTACGAATCCCTCCGATGCCGACTCGGCCAACCCCGCCGTCCTGCGGGAATACGGCTTCGAAGATCTGGAAAGTACAACCTACACCCGGCCCGGCCGCTCCATGACGGTGCGCGCGGCGCGCTTCCATGATGCCAGCGGTGCCTACGGCGCCTTCACCTTCTATAAAACGCCCGAGATGCTGAATGAGAAGTTCGGCGACCAGGGCGCGACCAGAAACGAGCTCGTCCTGTTTTACAAGGGCAACGTGCTGGTGGAAGTGAAACTCGACCGCGTGACCCCGATGTCTGCCGGCGAACTGCGCGAGCTGGCCGAGGCGATCCCCCTGCCCGACGGATCTGCGCGCAACCTGCCCACCTTGCCGCAGTATCTTCCCAAGCAGTCCTATGTGAAGAACAGCGCGAAGTACGTACTGGGACCGATCGCCTACGCTACCCTCAATGCGATGGTGCCCGCCGATGCCATCGATTTCGCTCGCGGCGCGGAGGTCAGCGAAGGGAATTACGAAAGTGGTGAAGGCATCGCCACCCTGTTGCTCGTGGGCTATCCCACGCCCGCGATTGCCGGCGAACGCGAGCGCGCGATCCAGGCCTTGAATCCACGGGGCGCTTCGCCCATCTACAGCAAACGCACCGGCCCGCTGCTGGTGTTGATCTCCGGAAGCATCGATCCGGCAGAGGCGAAGACGCTGCTGGCCTCCGTCAACTACGACGCCGACGTCACCTGGAACGAGAACACCTACTTCGGCAAGCGCGACAACCTGGCGAATCTGCTGGTCAATGTCATTGCGCTCATTGGAATCATCCTCGGTCTTGCGCTGGTTGCCGGCTTAGCTTTTGGCGGCCTGCGAGTCCTGCTCGCCCGGCTTTTCCCGGGCCGGATCTTCGATCGCCCGGAAGAGGCGGAGATCATCCGTCTCAATTTGGGAAAATAGCGCTTTACTCGCCCAAGCTACTGAATCGGTGAGTCTTAGGCCCATCCAGGACAACCGGAGGCCACTTTTGTCCCGTCTGCGGAAAAAGGAACAAATTTGTAAGTTGTTGTAAACACAAGGGGATAAATCCCAAAATTCGCTTGACACCCCCGGTTCGAGCTTCCTATGATTTCGATAACAAGTTTTGACGGATTAGCCTCCGTTGGAACTATTCTCCCTTGAATGGAAACGCCACCTGGCAACAGGTGGCGTTTCCGTTTGTTCTTGTTCTCCGCGTTCGTGTTTCTTTCCGCATTTGTTCTTGTTCTCCGCGTGATCGATCCTCAGCGTGATGCGTTTCGTTCGCTTCGTTGTTCGCTGGCCAGAGGCGCGAACGAGTATCACGTCAAAACCGCATGAGACAAACACCGCTATCGATGAGCACTTCTTCCTGGTTCGCATTTGACGGATGATCGTAGCGCGTGAGATCCGCACCGTTCTTTCGAATTTGGAAAAGCGCCGGAGCTACTCGATAAGTCAGAGGAGTTACTGTTTGTGCTGACGATACCCGACGCATCTTCCGATCATTACTCCGGCAATCATTTTCGGACGGTGCGGATAAGTCCGATGACGGATGACCTCGGACTTGGTTGCGAATTCTGGGTTGGTGCTTATCGCTAAAACAACCGGCATCGCTGCAGGCAGGACGATGCCAGACTGACGCCATCCCATGCTAAGTAGCACGATTTGACCGGTTGAGGGGTTGTGTATTAGCTTGTCCATACACCGGAAAGGAGGTGCTCCATTGACAAATTGCGACAGTTACAGACTAGGTGAGGTGGCTGAGGCTTAGGGCGTCCCGCTCTAAGAAACTCGCAACTCCGGTCCGAACGGGTTGCTGAGAGGCTCACCAAGTCCGAGATGGCTACGCATGCTCTCGGATGATGTCTCCACAAGGCGCTTAGCGTCAGGTGGAGAGCCAAGTAGAGTGGACCGCCTCAGGCCAATCCCAACAGTCTACCGACGGCCCGCTTCTGTTGACGGCAGCAGCGGGCCGTTTCGTTTCTGCAGAATGTGCGCGCCGGCCGAGCTCAGGATGACGAATGACGATCGTCTAGTGGATGGCCAATCCCGTCGCGGCAACCGCGATACCCAGTACGCCTATCACCGAGCCTAACAACCAGAAGAGCCGGCGCCCGGTCAGCAGGGTCAGGGAGGTGATCACCAGCGCCGCTTCGAGAAAGCCCTCGCCAAGGTCGAAGCGATCGGCCCCGCGGCGCACATTGGCGATCTCGTCTTCCAGTTTCTTTGCCTCGTTCTGGATCTCGGTTTGCTCGTCACGATAACGCTCGATGCCCTTGGCGTATTTCTCTTTGAGTTGGGCGGCAGCCTCGGTGTCCTTCAGGACAGTGACTCCGAGCAGATCGAGGAACTGCTCCATCGAGGCGCGGCGGATGTTCTTGGCCTGATAGTACGACCACTGGTCGGTGGCCCGGTTCTGCAGCAGGATCTCTTCCGTGTGGGCGCGGTGGCCCATGAGAGAAACCGCGGCGAGCAGCACCGCCAGCACCGACATCGTCAGCGAGACCGGCGCCAGCGAGCGATTATGCTTAGCTTCTTCCGCGTGTTCCCGCAGTTCGTTCAGTTCTTCCGGTGTTGTGCTCATGACTACCTCAGCGGTCGTTAATCGTCGGTCGTAAGTGGCAAAGGTGCAGGTGCCCCACATCTGCCCGATTTTGGCAGATGTGGGTTTGATGAAAAAAGGACCCACCCAAAAGACCCATATCTGCGAAATACGCGCAGCGGTGGGGCACCCTCTGCCAACGGCCGACGAATAATCTAACATTTTGCGGCAATTTGTGGTTGCGGGCCGCTACGTGCGTGAAGAGATTGGCGCTTCTATCCACGGTCACCTCGCCAGCGAAAGCATCCAGGAGCAGTTCTGCGCATCTAACTACACAGGTTGCTTCGAGAGATCGTAAGCGACTGGGAAATGGCGACAAACCCGGCTTGTGGGTCTCCAACTGGCAGAACGCAGCGGTGGGGACAGGGTTAGCCACTCACAGTCAGATGGTTGATCGAAGGATAGACGGAAGGAACAAGGATTAACTTGGAACAAGGAACAGTGAATTGGTTTAACGACGCAAAGGGCTACGGATTTATTAGCCGCAACAGCGGTGGCGATGTATTCGTGCATTTTTCGGGGATTCAGGCTGGCGGCTTCCGCAGCCTGCAAGAAGGTCAGTTGGTGGAGTACGAAGTCAAGGATGGTCCAAAGGGCCTGCAAGCCGATAACGTCCGGCCTCTGTAACTTGACTTGTCGGAAGGGCCCGAGGTGAACTTGCCTCGGGCCTTTTATTTTGTGCGAGAGTGATGAGCCACGGATCACACGGATCACACGGATTTTTCGGCACCTCTCGCGAAAAGAAAGACAACAACGGATGGAAACGGATTAAGACGGCTCGTCTCGTCTTTTGAAAATCCTTCTGATCCGTCTCAATCCGTCTCGATCCGCTGTTGATTCTTGCCTCACAAAATCCGTGTCGATCCGCGTTCATCCGTGACATCCGTGGCGAACGTGAAAAGGCCGTCTGTGCTATTCCGTGTCGCTGGCACTGCGGCTGACTTCGTCATAAATCGCTACCGTCTTGATATTGGTGAACTCGCGGATCCCGAACGCGCTAAGCTCACGCCCATACCCCGAATCCTTTATCCCGCCGAACGGCAGGCGCGGATCGGATACGACCATGCCGTTGATGAATACCATTCCCGACTCGATGCCGTCCACGAACATCTCCCGCTCGCGTTCGTCATTCGTCCACGCGCTGGCTCCCAGGCCGAAGGAGCTGTCGTTCGCCACCTGGATCGCCTCTTCGGCATTGCGCACGCGGAAGATGGAGGCCACCGGGCCAAACAGTTCGTCGTAGTAAGCGGGCGCCTCCTTCGGGATGTCCGCCAAGGCCGTCGGGGCATAGAAATAGCCGGGGCCGCCCAGGCGCTTGCCGCCGATCAGCAGCTTCACCCCTTTCTCCACGCTCTGGTTCACTTGCTCTTCGATGTCGTTTAGACCATCCTCGGTCGCCAGCGGCCCGACATCGGTGTCCGCTTGCATCGGATCGCCCACCTTCAGCTCGGACATGCGCTGCACGAAGCGGCGCTCGAACTCCTCGGCGATCGATTCGGCGACGATGAAGCGCTTGGCCGCGATGCAGGATTGTCCATTGTTGATGCAGCGGGCCTGCACCGCCGTGGCTACAGCCTGGTCCAGCGGGACACTGGGCATCACGATGAAGGGATCGCTGCCACCCAACTCCAGCACGGTTTTCTTGATTTTCCGGCCGGCGGTCTCCGCCACCTTGCGGCCGGCAGAAACGCTGCCGGTGAGCGTGACGGCCTTCACCCGCGGGTCGCCGATGACGCGTTCCACCGCCGCGGCACCGATCAGCAGCGTCTGGAATGCTCCTTGAGGGAATCCGGCCCGGCGGAATATGTCTTCGATGGCCAGCGCGCACTGCGGAACGTTGGACGCGTGCTTGAGCAAGGCTACGTTGCCGGCCATCAAGCCGGGCGCGGCAAAGCGAAACACCTGCCACAGCGGGAAGTTCCAGGGCATAACCGCCAGCACGATCCCCAGCGGCTGGTAGCGGACGAATGCCTTGGCCGCGCCGCTCTGTGCCGGCTCGTCGCGCAAGAGCCGTTCCGCATTCTCGGCATAGAATCGGCAGGCCAAGGCGCATTTTTCCACTTCCTGCACGGCCGAACGCAGCGTCTTGCCCATTTCCAGGGTCATGGTGCGTGCCAGCGTCAGCTTTTCTGCTTCGAGAATCTGCGCCGCCCGCTGCATGCATTCGGCGCGGCTGGCGAAGGGGGTGTGACGGTATGCTAGGAATGTCTGTTGCGCTTGGTCGATGCAGGCCGCGACCTGCTTCTCGCTAAAGGGCTCGAAACTGCGCAGAAGCTCTCCGGTGGCCGGATTCAGGCTCCTGATCGCCATGAAGGAATTCCTCCTGTGAGCTCATCCTAAATCACCCGGGGCCGGGAGCTTCGGTGAGAAACGTCCTGCTCGCAACCCGCATTTGCTACCATACTGTCGAAGTCTGTTGGCGGCGAGCGGTGCGGCTCCCCGAAAGCGCAACCCGGTGCGGGGCTAAAGCTTGCGGCAGCACGCGCTGGTGTGCTAGTTTTCGCAATTTACGCAGGCTGCCGCTCCCGGCCATGCTGGCGCGCCATTTGGTTGGGGACACTGGACGAAAGGACAACGTTGCAACCCGAAGTCATAAAAATTGACAGCGAGAACCCGGAATCGCGGCTGGTCAGCTATGCCGCCGAGCGCATCCGCAGCGGGCAGGTTGTCGGCATGCCCACGGACACCTTTTACGGCCTCGCCGCTGACCCGTATAACCTGCACGCGGTGGAGCGGGTGTACGAGATCAAATCTCGCGCACACTACAAGCCGCTGTCGCTGCTGATTGCCAGCGTGGATCAGGCCGAGGAACTGGCGCGCGACCTGCCGGACGAATTCTATGCGCTCGCCGAGCGCTTCTGGCCGGGGCCGCTGACCCTGATCGTGCGCGCCGCTGCCCGCCTGCCGTTGAAGGTGACGGCCAACTCCGGCAATGTTGCCTTGCGCGTGCCCGCGCTGAAGATCCCGATCGCCGTGATCCGCGCCGCCGGGGTTCCGATCACGGCGACCTCCGCCAACCTGAGCGGAGCCGCCGAGTGCACCTCCGCCGACGGCGTTCGTAAGCAGTTAGGCGACCGCATCCCGTGCATCATCGATGGCGGCTGTTCGCCCCGCGATGTTCCCTCCACGATCGTCGACCTTACCGCCGATGACCTTGGCCGGCCCAACTGGCGGATCCAACGCGAAGGCGCCATCCCGGCGCAGGAGATCACGGAGCTGCTCGCCCGAAAATGAGGCTGGCGCCGAAGTCCTGGATGAAGTCCTGGATCAAGATACGCCGCACCGCGTGTCTGCTGGCCGGGGCCGCTTTGGTCGTTTTAGCTGCCTACCTGGCGGGCACGGCTTATGCCGTGGCCCGGCAGGCGCGGCGGGATGAGACCCGGCCGGACGGCGCCATCGTCGTCTTTGGCGCGGCGGAATATGCCGGACGCCCCTCGCCGGTGCTGCGCGCACGCTTGGATCATGCTTACGATCTTTACCAAGAGGGCATCGCGCCGCTGATTATCGTGACCGGCGGAGCGGGTTTGGACCCCACCTATTCCGAAGGCGCGGTGGGGCGCGACTACCTGATCCGCCGCGGGGTACCGGATGAGGACCTGATTGCCGAAACCCAGGGCGGGGATACGGCAGAATCCGCCCAGCGCACCGCCCGTATCCTCAAGACCAACGACCTGCACGCTTGTGTCGCGGTCAGCGATGCGTACCATATCTATAGGATCAAGCACATGCTCGGCGCGCAGGGCATTACCGCCTACGGTTCGCCGCGTCCGGGATCGGTTCCGCTGGGCACGTCGCGCAGGGCCATGGCGGCACTACGCGAGGCATTGAGTTATCTTCTTTGGCGGTTACACATTACGTAGTGAGGCCCGGAGGGAAGAAGTTCATGGCATTCAAACCTGGTACGAAAGCGCCGCAGAGCGGCATTTACTGGTGTACGGTATGCAAACTGCCGGCGCGCTTTGAGGCGGGGCAGGATCTGCCCACCTGCCGCAACAAGTGCGGCCGCGGCAACTGGGAGTTGGTGAAAACCGAAGGCGCGCCGAGCGACGTGCCGGCACAATCGTAAGCATGTTGTCATTCTGAGTTCTTTATGTCACTCGGGGTCACCATGGAATATGAAGACGGTCAGCCCCGAAGGGGCGGCAAATAATAGCCCAGGGCGTAAGCCCTGGGTGAGAGCACAAATTGTGACCCGAGTCCCGTAGGGACGTTTTGGAGGTTCCGTGTCGCAGCACGATGCAATCGCAGACTTGCTGAAGCAGAGCAAGACAATAGCGGTGGTGGGGCTTTCGAACAGCCCATTGCGCGCCAGCCACGGCGTCGCCGCGTACATGCAAACCCAGGGATACCGCATTATCCCGGTGAATCCGCAAATTCAGGAAGCGCTGGGCGAGAAAGCGTATGCCAGCCTCGCCGAGGTGCCGGAGAAGATCGACATCGTCGATATCTTCCGCCGCTCCGAACACGTCGGGCCGGTCGTCGAAGAAGCCATCCAACTCGGCGTCAAGGGGATCTGGATGCAGGAGGGCGTGATAAACGAAGAGGCGGCCAAGAAAGCGCTCCAAGCCGGCATCTTCGTGGTGATGGACCTTTGCATCCTCACCGAGCACCGCGCCCGCGTGCGCGGAATCCGCTTCGACTAGTACGGATCTGGAAAAAGCCTCTCAAATCCGTCTAGTCTAAATTCGTTTCAATCCTTTCTTGAGTTCCCAAGAAACACCTACCGAGGGTGCCCCACATCTGCACGTCTTTGGGGCACCCTCGCAGAGACACCCTACTTGGCGCGAATCACGATGAAGCTGGCATCGTCGGCAAGGCTAGCCGTTCCGGTGAACTGACGCACTTCCTCGAGCACGCAATAACCATTACACACGTGCTGCCGCTGGAGGTGGGCGATGAGCCGCTCCACGCCGTATTCTTCGGCCGAGGCGTTGCAGGCTTCCGTGATGCCGTCGCTATAAAGCAACACGCCGGAGCCGGGATCGAGCACCAGCTCTCGTTCGTCGTAGGCACACTCCGAGATACCGAGCGGCAGGCCGGAATCGGTTGGCAGAAGCCGCGCCTGACCGTCCACATGGATCGGCCAGGGGTGCCCCGCATTGGCGAAGGTGAGCTTCCGGGTTGCCGGGTCCAGCACCGCGTACACCATGGTGATGTACTTTGAGGCCGGCAGGTCGGGCACGATCAGCTGGTTGAGCCGATGCAACACTTCGGTCGGGCTCGAGCTGAGATGGGCGATCGAGCGCAGGATGCCGCGCGTAGCGGACATCAGCAGCGCCGCCGCCATCCCTTTGCCGGAAACATCCGCCAGCACCATGCCCCAACGCTGATTGGGTAAGGCAATCCAGTCGTACCAGTCGCCGGCCACCGCGCCTGCCGGCAGACAATGCCCGTAGACATCAAAGCCTTCAATGTTCGGCGAGCCCTTCGGGAAGAGCGCCTGCTGCATCAGCCGTGCTTCGTCTTTTTCGGCGCGCTCCCGCTGAAACATGGACGCGTTACGGATCGCCACCGCCAGGTGCGCCGCCAGCGCTTCGAGCAACTCGATTTGATCGGGAGGGAAGCCGTCGTGATCCGGATGGGCCGTGCAGAACACGCCGATGACCTCACCGCGCGCAATAAGGGGGATGTCCAGTTCCGAGTTGATCTCCGGCTCGCAACGAGTATAGGTAGGATCGGCATCCACGTCGGGCAGATAGATAGTGCGCCCAAAGCGGGCCACGCGAGCAATGACGTCATCACCGTCGAGCGGCGTGCGATCCCCTTTGTGATTGACGGTACATCCGTACACCGCGGCCACAATGAGTTCGCTGCCGTCCTCGGCCTTCAGGTCGATAGTAGCTTCCACTAAGCCAAAGTCAGCCACAATCTCATTCGCGATTTTGTCCAGCAGCAGGTCGAGATCGAGGATGGAGTTGATCGTACGCGTTCGGGCAAGTCCATTCTTTCGCCGCGCATTTGACTGTGATGTAGTTGGTTCATGACTGAACCGCAAGAGCAGAAAGTGAGACGTCGGCGGAGCCGGGAAGAGGCGGCGCGGCTGGTATCGGAGTATGAACAGAGCGGACTGGCGCGGCAGGCATTTTGCCGTCGGCATGGTCTTTCGTTAGCGACGCTGGACAACTACCGCAAGCGCATGCGTACCGCTGACGCGGCGGTTCCAGATGATGCGGCATCCTCACACAGCATTACATTCGTTCCGCTGGAACTGGTGGAGCAACCCGCGGTGGCACGGCCGGAGGCGCGCCAGGGAGCGACTCTATTTGTCGAGCTGACCGGCGGCCGCCGCATCGGCGTGGTCAGCGGCTTCGATACGCTGACGTTGATGCGTCTGATGGCAGTTCTGGAACAGGAGTAAGGCGGTGTTGGGATTGGGTGCGGCAACGCGCGTCTATGTCGCCACCGCTGCTACGGATATGCGTCTCGGCTTCGATGGTCTGTATGGTCTTGTTGTGGGCCAGTTGCAGGAGAATCCAGAAAGCGGCCATCTGTTCTTGTTTTCCAATAAACGAAGGGATCGCATGAAGATCCTTTTCTTCGATGGCAACAGCCTCTGGGTTTGCGCGCGGCGCATGGAGCAAGGCCGGCTGCACTGGCCCGTGTCCGAAAACGGGCGTGTGCAGTTAAGCCGCGAGGAGTTTGCGCTGTTGATCGGCGGTATCGATCTGACCGGAACGAAGCAGCGCAAGTGGTATCGCAAGCGCGTGGGAAGCGATCCGGAAAAAGCGCAAAAGACCGCATGAATACAGGCGATTCGATGACATATCCACAGCGTGATCTGCGATTATGTGAATAGATGAATCCAGCGTCCAAGTCGTCTCTGCCCGTGGTGCTTGATCCGGTTGCGGCCGCGATCATCGCGCAACTGCAGGAGCAGTTGGAAGCGAAAGATCAGCATCTTGCAACGAAAGAGACGCTGCTTGTGAGCAATCAGCAGGCGCTTGCAAGATCTGAGATGCTGGTGCTGAAGCTGAAAGAGGAGCTTCGCTTGGAGCGCATCCGGAAGTACGGCAAGCGCAGCGAGAAGCTCTCGGATCTTCAGTTGCAGATGCTGGATCTTGAGCCTGCGGTATCGAGCGAAGAAATCGAATCCGAGATCAACCGCGGCCCGTTGCCCGACAGCAGGCAGAACAGCGCGGAGGACGACAAGCCACGGCGCAAGAGGAAGCAGCATCCCGGCCGCAACCAATTGCCCGCCCATCTGGAACGTGTCGAGGAGATCATTGCCTGCACGCCGGAGCAGTGCAAGTGCGGCCTGTGCGGCGGCGAGACCGGCGTCATCGGTTACGAGGAGACCGAAGTGCTGGGCAAGAAGCCGGCCGTTCACTTCGTTCGCGTCATCAAGCGCGAGAAGCGTGCCTGTGCGGCGTGCGCCATGCACGGGGTTGCGACGGCTGCCGTACCTGAGCGCATCGCGCCCAAGTCGATCTTCTCCGACGAAGTGATCATCGACTTCGTTGTGAAAAAGTACTGTGATGCGTTACCGCTGTATCGCCAGCGGGCGATGCTCCTGCGCGATCTCGGCATCGAGGTGGCGCTGACCACGATCGACGATGCGGTGCTGCGCGTGGGCGAGTTGCTGGTCCCCGTGGTTGACCGGACGAAGCGCGATCTGCTTGCCGGCGATTACATCCAGGCAGACGAAACCTACGTCGGAGTGCAGACGCCGGAAAAGAAAGGCGAGAACCATAAAGCCTACTTCTGGCAGTACAGCTCGCCAGGCAAGGGCGTGGTCTTCGACTTCGAGATGACGCGCCGCGGCGAGGTGCCGAGAAAGGTCTTTCAAGATTATCGCGGCATATTACACACCGATGGGTATGCCGCATACGGCGAAAAGGTCGGTGCCGAAGGCATGATCCATGCGTGCTGCCTCGCTCACTCAAGAAGAAAGTTCATCGAAGCAGTCAAGGTGAATGCCAAGTCGAAGACCGACGTCGACTCGGCGCGCGTTGTCGTGCTTATGGACGCGTTGTTTGCAATCGATCGCGAGGCGCGCGAGCAAAACCTGTCGATCGCAGAGCGCGATGCGCTGCGGCAGGAGCGTGCGCCCGCTCGGCTTGACGAGTTGCATGCCCTGCTCCTGCAGATGAAGGATCGTGTGCTGCCGAAGTCTGCGGCGGGCAAGGCCGTCTCTTATACGCTTACACGCTGGGAAAAGCTGACGCGCTTCATGCAGCACCCGGTGATCGAACTCTCGACTAACTGGGCGGAGAACTCGATGCGCCCGATCGCGATTGGCCGTCGCAACTGGCTGCATCTGGGCAGCAAGGAAGCCGGCCCGAAAATCGCCGCCATCTTCAGCATCGTCGAGAGCTGCCGCAAACTCGGCATGCCCATCCGCCCGTACCTGGCTGACGTGCTGCCCGGCATGGCCGACCGCTCCATCCAATCCCTGGCCGACCTCACCCCCGCCGCCTACGCCGCAAAACCAGCGAACTAACTTATCCTCGGCTCGCCGAATCCGTCAACCCTGCAGTTGCTCGAATGGATACAGTTGATCTTCTGCGCGGCCTGGTTCAGCAGCAGAAGTGAGTGCACCTTTTCAGCATGGCTGGCTTGCGGATAACCGGGAAAATCACGCGCGGCAAGGCTGCTCATCGTAGCTTTCCTCTTCGGAAATAGATGTGCAGCGGAGGGGCGAGACTCCGGAATTCGCCGCGTGTAGGGCCGGCGTCTCGCCGGCGGGTCGTTAGTGGTTAGTCGTTGGTCGTTGGCTTCTCCGACTGCGGCTCACCCCGCCGCGCCTGCGCCCGGCGGCGCTTGATGTCATCCAGACGCTCCCGGATGCGCTTCTCGACCCCCTGATCGGTCGGGTGATAGTAGGTGCGATTGTGCAGATTGTCCGGCAGGCACTGCATGTCCGCGACCTTGCTTTCGAGGCTGTGCGCGTACTGATAGCCCTTGCCGTAGCCAAGCCCTTTCATCAATGCAGTCGGCGCGTTGCGCAGGTGCAGCGGCACCGGGTCGGCGGCGGTTTCCTCCACATCGCGTTGCACCGCGCCGTACGCTGTATAAAGTGCATTCGACTTGGGCGCCACGCAGAGATACACCACCGCCTCCGCCAGCGCCAGGTTGCCTTCGGGCATGCCGATGAAATCCACCGCGTCGCGGGCGGCCATCGTAATCGACATGGCATTGGGATCGGCCAGTCCGATGTCTTCCACCGCCATGCGCACGATGCGCCGCGCGAGGTACAACGGATCCTCGCCGGACTCGATCATGCGGCCCAGCCAGTAGAGCGCCGCATCCGGATCGCTGTTGCGCACCGACTTGTGCAGGGCGGAGATCAGGTTGTAGTGCTCTTCGCCGCTTTTGTCGTAGCGCAGCATGCGCCGCTGGAGCGCGTCGGCCACGATCTCCTCCGCGATCTCCGGCAGACCTTTCTGCGACGCAGTGGACGCCGCGATCTCAAGCACGTTGTAAGCCGAGCGGGCGTCGCCGCTGGAATAGCCCGCGATCTTGCGCAGCACGGAGTCGTCGGCGTTCAGCTTCAGATCGCCGAGGCCGCGCTCCTGGTCGGTGAGGGCGCGCCGTAGCAGCAGCACGATCTCGTCTTCGGAAAGCGGGTTCAGCACGTAGACCCGGCAGCGCGAGAGCAGCGCGGAGATGATCTCGAACGACGGGTTCTCGGTGGTGGCGCCGATCAACCGGATGCTGCCGCTCTCCACGTAGGGCAGAAAGGCGTCCTGCTGCGCCTTGTTGAAGCGGTGGATCTCGTCGATGAAGAGGAGGGTGCGGGTGCCGAACTGGCGGGCTTTTTCCGCGTCCGCCATCACCTGCTTGATTTCCTTGATGCCGCTGAGCACGGCGGAGAACTCGATGAAGTCTGCACGCGTTGCCCGCGCGATGATCTTTGCCAGCGTGGTCTTGCCCACGCCGGGCGGACCCCAGAAGATGATCGAGCCAGGGTCGTCGCGCTCAATCTGCAAGCGCAGCGCTTTGCCCGGGGCCAGCAGATGCTCCTGGCCGACAAATTCCTCGAGCGAGCGCGGACGCATGCGGTCGGCCAGCGGCCGGCTGCGGTCGCTCGTGGAATCCTGCGGGATGGGATTAAAGAGGCTCATGAGAATACACCTGCCACAGAGACACAGAGTCGGAAAATCAGTGAATCATAAGACCATTCGCACAATACCCTCGGCAAGCCTGGGAACCTCGATTGCTGCGCCGATAATCGCAGCGGTTCGAGGATCGTATTGGATCGACAGCCCCTCTTCGACATCTTGCTGTTTCGGAGTCTCGGTCATGGTAGTTGCCTCCGCACCGGATGCGAGTACATGCCATGATTGGCTTTTGTTCATCTGTGTCTCTGTGGCAGGTTTTCACTTATTTCTTTGCCGGGCAATTTCGTACAGCACAATGCTCGCCGCTACCCCGGCGTTGAGCGATTCCACCCTTGGCGAATGCGGGATGGCGACCGTTTCATCCATTTGCCCCAGCAGCTCGCGTGGCAAGCCGGTTCCCTCACTGCCGATGAACAGCGCCAGCGGACCGGTGAGCTGCGCCTCGCCCAAGGTTCTCGCCTTATGAGATGAAGTCGCCACCAGCCGCAACCCGCGTTCGCGAAGCCGGGGGAGCACACCGGCGAGTTCCACACGGGCGACATTCATGCGGAACATCGAGCCCGCCGAGGCGCGAATCGCCTTGGAGTTAAATTGGCTGACGGTTCTTTCACCCAGCAGCACGCCGCTTGCGCCGAACGCCTCGGCCGAGCGCACGACAGTTCCAAGATTGCCAGGGTCCTGTACCCCGGCAAGACAAACCAGCAGCGGCGCGTCCGGCGCGAGCATCGCCTCCATACTCGTACTCGATTCCTTGAAGCGCACCAGGGCGGCCACACCTTGCGGTGATTCCGTGTCCACCGCGCTGGCGAAGACCTCGTCCGGCAGTAGCAGGGTTTCGATATGCGCGCCGATCTGCGGCAGCAGCCGCTCGGCGCGAGGCCGCGCCGACTCGGCAAAGAAAACGGCTTTGAACTTGAGGCCGGAGCGAATGGCCTCTTCAAGAATATGGACGCTCTCGATGGCGGCATAGCCGTCCACCAGCTCGCCGTGAGCGAACGCCCGGCGCAGCTCCTTCACCAGCGAATTCTGCCGGCTGATTACGCTCCGCAATCGCGAGAGATCGGGCATAAGAGATCACACGTTCGCACCAGCGCCGGCGATGCAGCCTACCCTTTTGAGTTCCGGCCCGGCAAGCAGGCGAGATGCTGGATTGGGAGCCGATGATTCGCGGCATCATCCAGGGCCAAGAATCGCCGCCGAATCGTCAGCCGAATCGGCACCGCCCGCCACCTGCAGATGTTCAGCGGGGAGCAGTTGCCGCGCATCTGCTGACCAGGTAAGAAGATACGCGGAGAACGGAACCTGCCCTACTGCGGCTGCTCAGGATTTTGCTGCTGCTGCTGTGGTTGCTGTTGCTGCATGCGCTGCAGTTCCTGCACATACTGGCCCTGAGTCTTGACCTGTGGCTGCTGCGGCTGCATGGCGGACTCGCCGTTCGGTCCCTGGCCCGCGCTCTGCGGCTCACCTAGCGGAGCGGGGGGCATCACCGGCTGGCCAGGTTGAGGCGGATTCGACTGTCCGCCCTGTACGGCCATCGGTACCTCTCCGGGTTGCTCAACAGGAACCGGCTCCGGCGGAGGCTCGGAGGTCACCGAGTCGTCTTCGCCAGCGTCAAAATTTCCCGCAGCCGGCATGGGCGGCGCCTGCCCAGGCCGCCCGCCGCCTGCGGCACCAAGAGGATTGTTCCCGGCAACCGCGGCACCGGGTGCATTGCTGCCCGCGCGCACCGTCAGGAGCACTTTGGAGATCGCGCCTGGATGGCTCTCATTGCCCAAGATGATGTAGTCGAGATTGGTCCCCTGCAAAAGCGAGGCGAGCGCATCGCGCGGAGATGCCGGGCCGACCTGCGTGGCCAAACGCTGGCTGCCGGCGCCGGGCGGGACATCGATCTCAACTCCGGTTTTCCGCTGCACCGCGGTCAAAATGTCGCCGAGCGTGGAATTCTGCGCGAGAATGGTCAGTTGGCCATTCAGGAAGCTGACCTGAGGCGGCATAGGCGGCAACTGTTCGGGCGCCATCGTCGTGATCGGAACGGGAGCCGAAGGTGTAGCGGCGACGGGCGACGAAGCAGCCAGCGCGCCAACTTTCTTCTCCCTACCGGGTTTGTTATGACGGGCAGCTTTGGAATGACGGGAACTTTGCGCGGTGGGGTTCTTGACCCGCTCCGGAAGCGCTTTGCGCTCTGGTGCCTTTTCGCCCGCCGGATTCGCCGGCAAAGGCGGTTGCCCTTGTTGGAGTGGAACGCCGACGCGTGAGGGAGCCTTCGGGGTGGGGGTTCCGGCGGTATTGTCGGCTACCTGGGCGGCCAAAGGTGCAGCCAGCGCCAAGACAAGGATCCGGGTTGTAAGTATCCGGTTCATAAGAAACTACCGGAATTCTAACACTTGGCCGCCAGCTTAGTTACTCGCCGGTGCGAGAGGCTTGTGGCATGATTTGCATCCGTCTGCAGATTAGGCGGCATCGTACGTTGAGAGTACCAGCGGAATCGTTTTCCGTTCCGCGTTTTCCGCTCCCCGTTCTCCGGAATGGAAACCATGTAGTCGGCACCGGAAAAACGGGAAGCGGGAAACAGAGAACGGAAAACGAAGAACGGGAAACGACAGAGCGTTATGTGCACTCAAACCTCGCAAGTGAGCAAGAAGACCCTGCGCTGGGCGTTCCTGGCGCTCACCCTGGCCACGGCCGCGCTGCCCGCACTGGGGCAGACGTGCTCCACCGCGTCCCAGATGGACTCGGCGGTCAAGGCGGCGGTTGAAGGCGCGGTCAACCGCGACAGCCAGCTGGCGGCGGCGGGCAATACTGCGGCCCTGCAACAGAACGCGATTCCGAATTTCACCAATGCGGCCGGTGTGGTCAACGACAACAAGGGCGCGTTTGGCGCGGGCGCCATACGCTCCAGTTTTGTGCTGGACAACACCAACGGCGCCTCCGGGCGGGCGGAGTTCTATTGCGGCATCTACAACTCGCCGGATCGCGTGGGCTTCGCCTTTCCCTCGTTGCCGGCGGGAAAGTTTGGGGTTGTGATCCAGGATGTAAGTGGCAACCCGCCTTACACCGTCACCTGGGTGCTGCAGCAGGCTGGGGGACAATGGTTGCTGGCGGGGCTGTTCCCGCGTCCGGCACGGATCGCCGGCCACGATGGCAATTGGTACCTGAGTCAGGCGCGGAGCTATCGCCAAAAAGGACAGGCGCACAACGCCTGGTTCTACTACCAGATTGCCGACCAGTTGATGCGCCCCTTCCCGGCCATGAGCACGCCGCAATTGGATAAGCTCTCCGACGAAGAGCAGCAGGCCATGCCCACGGACCTGCCGCTCAACGGCCCGGTTTCGCTCCCTGCGGCGATATGCGCCCCGGGAACGGCTAACCGCGCCGCGTGTCCGAGTCAGACCTTCCAGATCACCTCGATGGACGCGCTCCCGGTTGCCGACAACCTCGACCTGGTGGTGCGCTACCAAGTGCCGGATGTCTCCGATTCCAGCAAGACGTTCCAGAACAACTCGGCCGTCATCAGCGCGCTGGTGAACAAGTATCCGGAACTGCGCCAAGCCTTTGTCGGGGTGGTGGCGCGCGCCGTCGATCCTCAGGGGCGCGATTACGGCACCCTGCTGGCGATGAAGGACGTGAAGTAGCGCGGATCTTTTTCGACACTACATTGAAGGACTGGCGATCTAGATGATCGAGTGCACGGACTGTCTCTGATGGTAGCCACCAGGGCCGGGCCGTTGTGCAGCTAAGACAATCGCATCCTCGATGCCCCTTGCTGTCAGCGCAAAGTCCTGAATGAGAGAATCTTGCGAACGCCAGCATCAAATCGTTCAGATTCATTGGCCACTTGTTTGTGTGCCATCTAGTATGTCCTTTTCCCACTTGGCTATTGTGTCTTTGTGTAGATAGCCGATCTTTACGTGGTCGGCTGATGCGAATATTTTGCCGAGCCAGTAGACCTCAACGAATCTTCCCCGCATAAATAATTCCCTCGCCCTAACGGTAGCAATAGTCCATGCAAGCATGTCAGCAGAGAGCAATTGGTGTGTTTGCTTCCTGCTCTCATATGCGACGCCGAGTTCCGGGTCAAACCATTGCTCTATACCGTTTTGGTATTTCGCTGTTTCATTGGCAGCCGCAAAGAAAACCTGAGCTATTTCATGCTTCTCTCTCTTTGAGGCGGAATCAAACACGAACTTCAGGGGGTTATTGCGACCGTGCGCGGCTCGCCACTCGGCGAAGCTTCCTCCGCACCGTTGTACTGCGAATGTAAAGTATTCATCGCCCACGGGTGTGTCCATCACAGCGCGGGCAGGTGACAGGCGAACATGGGCGTCATAGTCTGCCTTCGTATATGCTTGCCCTATTCCGAATTCGACATGCTTCACAAGTGCCTTAGCCATCCGGTTCAGTACATTTTCGCGTTTCTTTTCGGGCCATTTTTGCCAAGGATGCTCGACTATCGTTGTCTTTCCACTACGGCATTGCGGGCACTTGTTGTCTAGCCTACAGGCGGCAAATTCTGTCATGTGAAAATGCTTAAGCTCAAAACCAGCACGTTCGGCGATCTTTCGCCACGAATCCTCGAATTCTAACCATCGGTCAACTGTGGACACACAGAAAGCAGCAGCAGCAACCTTAGACTTCCCATCAGTACCGCTATCATCTACGTAAACCGTCTGGGCATCATGCATCACGAATCGCCATCCCTTCCCGCGATCCGAGCACACGCTCAAAACCAAATGCTCGAATGATGAATAGGGTGCCTTCACAGCACACCCCCATCATGCGCCTGCGGTAGTTGGCGAGTAAAATCAATAAGTGCCCTAAGGATGGATCATCAGAATTCGGGCAGGTTGGTTTGAGTTCAGCCTTACGCCGCCTCTCCCTTTTTTTCCTTCTCCACTCGAGCCGATCTCGCGCGTTCGAAGACGCATTCGTGTGGCGCTTTGTCGCTGCGCAGTCCCTCGAAGACGGGGGCGCGCATTTTGATGGCGCCGCTGCGGCCCCCGTGGGTCCACTCGGTGAATTTGATCTGGGCGACCAGTTCGGGCCGCACCCAGTGCGTGCCGCGTGAGCTTTCGACTTTGCCGTAGAACGGATTCTCAGCCGTCTCGAGCGGCTTCAGGCGGCGCCACATGTCTTCGTGCGTCTTGCGGGTGAAGCCGCTGCCGGCCTGGCCAACGTGGATGAGCCGTCGCTGGCCGTCGCAAAGCCCGAGGATGATGGAGCCGAAATGCTCGCGGCTGCCCTTGGGGTCGGTGTAGCCGCCGATCACGCACTCCTGGCGCTGTGTGATCTTGATCTTCAGCCACTCGCGCGAGCGCTTCTCGAGGTAGCCGGAGCGGCGGCGCTTGCCGATGATGCCCTCCAGTCCGCGCTCCTTCGCGGCCTGGTAGAGCCGCTGGCCATCGGGGAAGTGCTCGGAATAGCGCAGGATCGGACCTTCGACAACGATCTCGGCCAGCAGGCGTTTGCGTTCTTCGAGATCCACGCGGCGCAGATCGAAGCCATCCAGGTAAAGCAGATCGAAGGCGTAGTACTGGATCGGGATTTCGGTGTCCGGCGCGGCCACGCGGCGTCCGCCATGCCCGACCCCGGTGCGCTGCTGCATGAGGCTGAAGGAGGAACGGCCCGCCTCGTCGAGGGCCACGATTTCGCCGTCCAGGATCGCCTGCCGCGCCCGCACCGAGCCGGCTAGCGTTGCCAGTTCGGGATACTGCGCGGTCATCTCGTTCTGGTTGCGCGACACCAGGCGCAACTCACCTTCATCGAGGAACGCGATGGCGCGATAGCCGTCCCACTTGATCTCGTAGAGCCAGTCGGCGTCGGAGAACGGCTCGTCCACCAGCGTTGCCAGCATGGGGTGGATGGCGCTCGGCATCTTCGCGCGCACGGCGCCCTTGAGCGATTCGAGAGCCTGTTCTACCGCAGAGGGCGCTGAGGTTGGCGCAGAGGACGCGGAGGAAGACTTCAATTGCTTGGACAGCGTACTATCGCTGCTTGCCTTATTCCTGCTCCCAGTCGTGCTCGAAGGAACCTTGGTTAACGTGTTCTTTCTCTTCCTCTGCGGTTCCTCTGCGCCAAGCTCCGCGTCCTCTGCGGTGAAACGGTTTTTCCTGCGAATGGTGTCCTCCAGCCATGCGTTCTTGCTGCTGGCGCGCGCGGGGCGACTGCTTTGCCATTCGGCGGAGCCCTCATCTTCGGCGATCTGTTGCAGGCTGCGATGGGTAAGGACGGACCACTCATCATCGTCGGGGTCGTAGCCGGGCTCGACGGCTTCGTCGCGGTGCTTGATCAGCAGCCACTCGTTGCCCTTGCTGCCCGGGCGGCGCGATTTCATGCGCGCCAGCACGAAGCTGCCCTTCAGCTTTTTGCCGTCCAGGCGGAACTTGAGATCGCCTTTCTTAAGCATCTCCGATGCGTCGCCCTCGGGCTCCCAAGTGCCGATGTCCCAAACCATCACCGTGCCCGCGCCGTAATTGCCGGGTGGAATGACGCCTTCGAAGTCAATGTAGGAAACCGGGTGGTCTTCCACCATCATGGCCAGGCGCTTGTGGGCGGGGTCGAGCGACGGCCCCTTGGGAACCGCCCACGACTTCAGCACGCCTTCCATTTCCAGGCGAAAGTCGTAATGCAGGTGCGAGGCCTGGTGCTTCTGCACCACAAAGCGCTGCCCGGGGCGCAGTTCTACTGTTGGGGGTGGTTCGGGGGTCTGCTCGAAGCGGCGTTTGCGTTTGTATTCGTCCAGAGGCACAAGAGATTAGATGAGGGATAGCGTAAGGGAGCAAGAAAGTTCAATTTCTGATATTTCGATTTCTGATTTCCGATTTGAACAGGCTAAGACTTACCGCGGATTAGCGCGGATCGTAAACGGATTTCTTTTTGTTCTCTTAATCAGCGCAAATCCGTTCACTATCCGTGAAATCTGCGGTATGCAGTTCTGCAGCAGAATCGCTTCTCAAGCCGGCCTTTCAAAAATCGGAAATCAGAAATTGAACGCCGCCTCCCTGTGCATTCCGCTCTTATTGGAGTTGCACGGGCTGATCAAGACAAAAAGCAAAAGCCGACTCAAGCGAGCCGGCTTTTGAAAAACGGACACCGAAACTGAGTACTGAGTACTACGCCTGTGCCGGGTGCTCGCCGGGCTTCACGCTGCGGCCCGGTTCGGGACGGAGCACCTGCTGAACGCCATCCTCTGGGGGATGGCTTGCCGGAGCCGCCCTGGTCGGTAGGTCCTTGCCCTCGATCAGCATCCGGATCTCGTTGGCGTCGAGCACCTCGCGCTCGAGCAGAGCATGGGCGATCCGATCTAACGCGTCGCGGTTGGTGCGGATCACCTCGACGGCGGAGTTGTAGGCGGTGTCGGCCAAGCGACGAACCTCCTGGTCGATCTTGATAGCCGTGTCTTCGCTGAAGTCGCGATGCTGGGCAATCTCGCGGCCGAGGAAGATCTGCTCTTCCTTCTTGCCGAAGGTGATTGGTCCCAGCGTGCTCATACCGAATTCACAGACCATCTTGCGAGCCAGTTCCGTAGCCTGCTCGATGTCGTTGCCCGCACCCGTGGTCATGGTGTTCAGGCAAAGCTCTTCGGCCACGCGGCCGCCCATCATGATCGCCAAGCGCGTCTCGAGGTACTCCTTCGAGTAGGTGTGCTTGTCGTCGATCGGCAACTGCATGGTGACGCCCAAGGCCATCCCGCGAGGAATGATCGTGACCTTATGCAACGGATCGGAATGTTTCAACGAGGCAGCGACCAGGGCATGGCCCGCCTCGTGGAAAGCAGTGAGCCTCTTCTCCTCCTCGGACAGGACCATGGACTTGCGCTCGGCGCCCATCAGGACCTTATCTTTGGCGAGCTCGAAGTCGAACATCAGGACCATCTTACGGTTCTGGCGGGCAGCGCTCAGCGCGGCCTCATTGACCATGTTGGCCAAGTCGGCACCGCTGAAGCCCGGGGTGCCACGGGCCAGCACGGACAAATCCACGTCATCCGCAATGGGAATCTTTCGGGTGTGGACGCGCAGAATCTCTTCACGGCCGCGGACATCAGGTCGCGCGACGACCACGCGCCGGTCGAAGCGGCCGGGGCGCAGCAAGGCCGGGTCGAGCACGTCCGGACGGTTGGTGGCGGCGATCAGGATCACGCCGTCGTTGGATTCGAAGCCGTCCATCTCGACCAGCAACTGGTTGAGGGTCTGTTCGCGCTCGTCGTGTCCGCCGCCCAAGCCAGCACCACGGTGGCGGCCCACGGCGTCGATTTCATCGATGAAGATGATGCAGGGAGCGTTCTTCTTGCCCTGTTCGAACAAGTCGCGCACGCGGCTGGCGCCCACGCCGACAAACATCTCGACGAAGTCCGAACCGGAAATGGAGAAGAACGGGACGTTAGCCTCGCCGGCCACAGCCCGCGCCAGCAAGGTCTTGCCGGTTCCCGGAGGTCCGACCAGCAGCACGCCCTTTGGGATTCGCCCGCCCAGCTTTTGAAACTTCTGCGCCTCGCGCAGGAACTCGATAATCTCTTTCAGCTCTTCCTTGGCTTCTTCGACGCCGGCCACGTCCTTGAAGGTGACCTTCTTTTGCTGCATCGAGAGCAGGCGTGCCCGGCTCTTGCCGAAGGAAAGCGCCTTATTTCCGCCGGTTTGCATCTGGCGGATCATGATGAACCACAGCGCGGCCAGCAACAGCAGAGGAGCCAGGTTAAGCAGCCAAGACCAGCCCCCTCCCTGGGAGTCCTTTACCGTGGTGTTGACGCCTTTATCCTGCAGCATCTTGAACATGTCCGGATAATTGGCCGGAACCGTGGTGCGAAACGCGCCCTTGTCGCTTTTTTCCTTGCCGTGGACATCGGTGCCATTGATGGTGACGTCGGCCACGTTCCCTGAGTTCACCTGCGACATGAACTCCGAGAAGTTAATCTCGCGTTCCTTGGGGCCGGAGCCGCCCGCCTTGACCACCTGCCACAACAGGACGCCCGACAGCACGATTACCAGCCAGAACACGACGGTTTTGACGGTCGAATTCACGAAAACTCCTTACTTACCCCACCAGGCGCTTTCCGAGTAAGCGCGTTCATACGCTTGCCGGAATCTTCCAAATTGCGCTTGCAGGGGGCTCCGGAGAGGGACGCACACACGCCTCCTCCCTAGAGCGCCTCATACGTTTAGATGCCAGGGGTGATGAATTGACTCCCGGCAAAATACTTTTCCACAACTAATTGTAACCCGGTTCGGGAAAAGGTTGGGTGTGGGAAGACCCTTTCGTAACCGTAAGGTCCCTGCGGGCCACCATGGATCTTAATCGCTGCCGCCTGCGGGGCCTCGGGTCAGATAGAAGTGCACGGCGGGAGTAAGGATCAGCGACAACACCATCGAAATCAGGATGCCGCCGATTACCGCGATGGCCAGCGGTTGCAGCATTTGCGAACCGGCTCCCCAGGCGAACGCCAGCGGTAACATGCCGGCCACGGCCGCGAGCGCGGTCATCACGATGGGCCGCAAGCGGCGGCGACCCGCCTGCATCATCGCTTCCGCGGGCGAGAAGCCCATGGCGCGGAAGCGCTGATCGGCATCCAGCAGCAAAATACCGTTTTTCGCCACGATGCCGATCACCATAATCAAACCCATAAAGGACGCAATATTGAACGTGACCCGGGTGACCAGCAATGCCAGGAAAACGCCCGAGGTCGAGAGCAGCGCGGAAGAGAGGATGGCCAGCGGCGCCGCAAACGTGCGGAACTCGAACAGCAGGACAATGAAGACCAGCACAATCGCTAGGAGCAAGACTCGAACCAGGTCGGCGAACGAGCGTTGTTGTTCCTGGTAGGTGCCGCCATAGACAACGCGAATGCTCGCAGGCAGGTGCAGATCGCCCATGGCTTTCTGAACTGCGGCGATGCCACTGCCCAGATCGCGGCCCTCCAGACGGGCGGTCACTGCCACCTCTCTCTGCAGGTCCTCGCGGCGGATTTCGCCCTGCCCCGGCAGTTCGGACATTATCGCCAGCGAACCCAGGGTGGCAGTCCTGCCAGTGGTGCTATTCAGCAAGGTGTCGCTCATGGCCTGCAGCGAAGCCCGGTTCGCAGCCGGATAGCGCACGCGAATCGTGTAGGCGCGATCGTTACTGATGACCGGAGTTGCCGCCGGTTCGCCTCCCAGCAGCGCGCTGGCGTCCACCGCAACCTCTTCGGGCGTGAATCCGGCGCGGGCAGCTATCGTGGGATCGACCTGGAAGTTCACCGCCGGACCGCTGATGGTGTTCTCAATCCCGTTCAGCACATCCACCACGCCCGGGATCTTGCCAATGGCATCGCCGACGCGCGGCGCCCATTCGGAGAGCAACTGCGGATCCGGCGAAAACAGCTTGATCTGGATCGGCTCGGGAGCGTTGGTCAGGTCGCCGATCATGTCTTGAAGGGTCTGTATGAACTCCACGCTGATCGCCGGTTCCTGTTGGGCGATCTTGGCCCGGACCTCGGCCATGATCGCCTCGATATTGCGGCTGCGCTGCGCCTTCAATTTGACCGAGATATCGCCGGTGTTGGCCTCGGTCACGGCGGCCAAGCCGAGTTGCAGGCCGGTGCGGCGCGCCGTGCTCTGGACTTCAGGAATGGCGTGCAGGATCTGGTCTAGGTGGTTGACCACCCGGTCGGTTTCCGGCAGCGAGCTGCCCGCCGGCATGATGTAGTCGAGGACAAACGCGCCCTCATCCATCGCAGGCAACAGGTCGGTGCCCAACGCTTTGTAGCAGAGAAACGAAGCGGCAATCAGCACCACGCTGAACCCCAAGATCCAGCGGGGCCGCTCCAGCGCGAACCGTAGACAACCTTCATAAAAACGGACCACGCGGCCAAAGCGCCCGGTGATGGTTGCTTCTTCCGCCGCGCGCAGGCGCGCCAGCAGGCGCTGGCCGATTTCATCTTCCTCGTCGGCAGGCGGAGGATTGTCACGCCCGCCGATGAAGTATTGGCTGAGATTGGGCGTCCAGGTCAGGGCGAGCGCTAGGGACGCGAGCAGCGACACCGCAACCGTGATGGCCAGGGCGCGGAAGAACGTTCCCGTCACCCCCGTGATGGAAATCAGCGGCAGGAATACAACAATCGGGGTAATGGTCGATCCCACCAGGGGGACGGTAATCTCGCTGAGCGCGCTGCGAATGGCATCCAGCCTTCCCTGTCCGGCACTGCGGTGTAGAACGATGTTTTCGACCACCACAATGGCATCGTCGATCACCAGACCAACCGCCGCGGCCAGCCCGCCGAGGGTCATCAGGTTGAAACTCTGGCCGATCATCTTCAGGACGATAAAGGTAACCAGCGCGGTCACCGGGATGACCAAGCCGGCCACAATCGAGGTCCCCCAATCCTGGAGGAAGACCAGCATGATGACCGACACCAGCACCAGTCCCATCACGATGGCGTCGCGCACGCTCTTGATCGAGTCGCCGACGATCTCCGATTGGTCATAAAACGGCTGCAGTTCCACCCCGGGCGGCAGCGACTTGCGCAGGCTCTCGATCTCGGCGTGCATTTCATCCGCGACTTTGATGGTGTTGCTGTCCGGTTGGCGATAGACGTTCAGTAGCACGGCGGGTTTGCCGTTTGCCGTCACCAGCGTGTACACCGGCTTTACGTCCGGCGTTACGGCGGCCAAATCGCCAATGCGCACGGGGACACCCGCGGGCGTGGTCTTGACCACAATGTCGGCGATCTGCTCGGGGCTGCGCACCTGGCCGTTGACCAGCCCAAGATAGAGTTCGTGCTTCTGCTCCAGCAGGCCGGGCGAATCCACCAGATTGGTGCGCCGCACGGCGTCCAGAATGTCGGTAATCGTGGTGCTCGCCGCCAGCAGCTTGGCGGGGTCGGGGGTGATGTGGAACTCGGGCTCCTGCCCGCCTTGCACGACTACGGTCGAAACTCCGTCTAAGCGGTTGAGACGCGGTTTCAGCTCATAGGTCGCCATTTCCCAAAGCTGGGTCTGCGGGACATTGGTCGCCGTCAGGCTATACCCCATGATGGGGAAGCTGGCAAAGGTCAGGCGATGGCTTTCAATCTGAGCCGTGGCCGGAAGCGAAGGCCGAACCCGGGCCACCGCCGAATCCACCAGCTGCAAGGTCTGGAACATATCGACCTGCCAGTCGAAGAACAGGTCGATCTCCGCCGATCCGCGGCTGGTAATGGAGCGCACATTCTGCAGTCCGGGAACGCTGTTCACGGCTTCTTCGAGCGGGCGGGTCAGGGTCACCATCATCTGGTCGATGGGCATGACGCCGTTGTCCACAGCAATCACAATGCGGGGAAAATTTGTGGCCGGAAATACCGCGATCGGAATCGTGAATGCCAGGTATGCGCCAACCAGAGCAAGGGCAATGATGAGGAAGATAACCGACTTGGAGTGCCGCGCGAACCAGTACGGTGATTCCTCTGCGCCAGTTGTGCGGACACGGTCGAGGATGGAGCGCAGCCCCACTTAGGGTTTCTCCTTGCCCGGCGGGTCCGCCGTGACCTCGCCGCTCGTGGGGCCGGTTGCCACCTCGACCTTGGTGTTATCCGGCAGGCCAAAAGCGCCCGTCGCAACCACATGCTGTCCCGGATTCAGGCCTTTGGTGATCTGGACGCTGTCGCCTTCTCGAATTCCGGTCTCGACCATCTGCTGATGAGCCCGGCCGTCGTTTCCGATGACCATAACCGAGGTCGCGCCATCCGATGCGCTAAGCAGGGATGCCGCCGGAACGACGACCGCGTCCGGGACGGTCTGGGCCACCATGGATACGTGTACCGTCGTGCCCGGGCGCAGGCGGCCATCTGCGTTTGCCGCCTCGACCCACACCTCGACCGTGGTGCTGTTGGGATCGACCGCCGGACTGACCAACGTCACCTTGGCCGGGATCTCGCCGATGCCGGGCGCGTCCATCGTCGCGTCATCACCCGCTTTCAGCAGCGCCGCATCTTGTTGCGGGATGTGGGCACGCGCGATAACCTTCGAGATGTTCATGACGGTCAACAGCGGCGTGCCCGCGGGCGGCATTTCCCCGGGATAGTTTGGCCGGTCCGTGACCACGCCCTCGATGGGGCTGCGAATTTCCGAATACGCGAGTTGGGCCTCGGCGCCCTCGTACTTGCCTTTGGCCGACGTCAGTTGCCCCTGTGCCGCCTTGGTCTGCTGCTTCTCGCCTACCGACTGCAAGGCCGTGAGGTGCCGATCCGCGATCTGGTGCTGGTTGCGTGCCTGCGTAAGCGCGACCGCGGACTGGTCGAGTTCCTTGCGTGGAAGCGCGCCCTGCTCGTACAGATTCTTGCGGCTGTCGTAGAGCTTCTGTTCCGCGTCGAGCGACTCCTTTGCGGCCTGGACGTCAAGGTTCGCTTTCTGGATTTCCTCGGGCAGACTCGCCGCCGTGGTGCTGGCGTAGGCCGCCTCCGCCTGCTCGACGCCGCCCTTGTTCTCCCTGGCAGCTGCAGTCAGATCGCGGTTCTCCAGTATCGCAAGCACCTGTCCTTTGTGGACGCGGCTGCCGCGATTGACATAGAACTTCGCCACCGGGGCGGCCACCTTCGGCGTAATCGCCGCCTGCTCCAGCGGAAACAATACCGCCTCAGAACCAATCACGCGCTGGATCTGGGCCCGCTTGACCGTGGCGGCCTGGACCGACACGACAGGCTGTTTTTCCGCCGGTTGCTTTGAGCAGCCGGAAAATGCCGCCAGCAGCAGTAAGGCCGCTGCCGCCAGCATCCGGATGGCAGAAAATCTCGCAGAACGAGCAATCGTCTCCACTAAAAGCTCCCGGTCAGTGTCTGCAGCCTGGCAATTGCGATGCGGTATCGCGCCTCGCCGTCATCATAGACGTTGCGAGCCTGCACCAGCGAGTTCTGCGCATCCACGACTTCCAGGGCTGTAGCTTCACCTGCCTGGTAGCGCAGGTTGGTCAGACGCAGCCCCTCTGCCGCAAGCTCGGCCGAGTTGCGCAGGACGTCCAGTTCAGCGTGGGCGGTGCTGGCTTCGTCGTAAAACGCGTTCAGGTTCGCCATGGCTTCGCGTTGCGCCTGCGTGAGTTGGACGCGCGCCAGTGCGCGGCGCAGCTCCGCCTGCTTTACCTTACTTTGCGTGGCGCCCCAGTTGAATACCGGAACATTCAGCGTGGCTGCCGCGGCATATCCCAGGTTGCGAATGCCATCCGTGCTGGTTGCGAAGTGATTGGCGTCGATGCCATACCAGTAATCCAGCACCAACGTCGGCAGATGTCCGCCGCGTGCCACGGTCACCTCTTGGCTTGCCACCTGCAACGAAAGCGCCGCCGCTTTCAGATCCACATTGTTCTTCTGCGCGAGTTCCTGGGCTTCAGCGAGCGAGGGCAGTGGCGGGGCAAAGCGCAGATCGTCCACCACCGTGAAATCCTGGGTGAAGCTCGGGAACAGGAGCACGGCCAGCGCGAGCCGCGCTTTCGCTTGGGCGAGCTGGGCCTCCTGCAGATCCCGCTGACGGTCGTTGGCCTGCAACTGCGCCTTGATCACGTCGGCATGCGCCACCTCGCCGCCGCCTTCCAGTTCGCGGCTGAGGGTGAGAAAATGCTGGGCTTCGTCGGCCGCGGCCTGGGTGTTGGCGCGCTTGCGCTGTCCGATCACCAGGTTGCAGTAGCTTTCGACGACGGTTACCACCAAGCCTCGGGCGGCAATCTGAGCTTGGGCCTTGGCCAGCGCCTCGGCGGTGGCGGAACGGCGGAAGTCCGCGATCCCCGCTAACCCGAGCGTCTCGTGCGCGTTGCCCTGAGCGAGGTATTCGTGCACGCCATTGTTCGCAATGAAGCGGCCGGACGGCGCGCCATTGCCCTCGGTGTAGAGGTAAGAATTCGTATAGCTGACCCCCGGAAGCAATCCGGCCCGCGCCTGCACCCGGTCTTCCCGCGCCAGCAAGGCGTTGGTTGCCGCTGCCTGGAATTGTGGGCTGTTGGCCTTGGCCCGCTCTAACGCATCCTGCAAAGTAACCACCGGGGCTTGATTGGAAGGGGTTTGGCCGGGCTCCGCGGCAACCATGCCGGCGAAGAGATCTGTGGGCTGAGGTTGCGGCGTGGCGGCTGGCCGCGACTCCTGGGCGAAGGCTGCCGCGTGTGCCGAAGCCAGCAGCAACCCTGTCGCCAACCATCGGAATGGGGCGCTCTTCGCGATCACATCTCCTCCACGTTGCGGTGGGGCTGAGGTGCAGTGCTCCAGGGTAAAGGTTTACCTGTTGTTTTGAGGCGTCGTCAAGTTTACGCCGCAGTCGCGAATAGCGGGTAAATTCATCGAAGGCACACGCGAGGGGCCCCCACATCTGCCCGGTTTTGGCAAATGTGGGTTAACGAGGCACACGCGAGGGGTTGAGATCACGATTGAAAGGGAAGCCCGGAATCACTTGCTCTTGCGCGCTTCAGCATCCGCCAGCCAACCCCGCCTCAACATCTCCTGAGGCACGGCCGAGAGGTACGGCTTGAGATCGAGAATGGGAGTTCCTTCGAGCATGTCAACGCCGCGGACATGCAACCGCGGGCCATCGCGGCGAAGGAGTTCGACCACGGTGAGCCCGATGGGATTGGGACGCTTTGGGGATCGAGTCGCGAAGACGCCGTGCGGCCGGTCATCAGTCGGCGGAGTGCCGAGCAATTGGAATCCTTCCGAGCGGTCGAATTCCCAGAAGACAAAAAGGTGAGAGAAGCCTTCGATATCCGTAAGTCCGAGTTCGAATTCCGGCAGGATATCGAGCACGCCCTCGGCCTCGTGCTTGGTGCCCAGCCCTTTTGGAATTTTCTCCGTGCTGGTGTAGGGGCTTCTCACAAATCCGATTGGTTTCGGCGTGAACATAGCGAGATGATTCTACCTCGCGGGGTCCACCTGGCCGAAACAAGTCGGACAAGCCCCATTTTCGCGGGAGCTGCCGTTAGGGCTGCCGTGCGTGCAAGCGCACGAAAGGAACTACCTATTGGCGAAAAGCGTGTGCGAGTCGAATCCGCGCATATAAAAACATAATTTTAACAACTTACAGCGGCAGCAGATGGCACGTTTTACCCTGTTTTCGATGTAATCCAGCGTGAAAAGCACGGAAATGGCACGGACCAACTTGAGTTCTTTCATTGATTGAGGAGGTGTAATCGGCAATATGTCTAAGAAATCCCTAATCCTTACGACTCCAGAAGTTGTTACTTTCGTTTATTTAAACACGATTATTCACTTGACACAAATACGGCTTTGTGCGATTCTGTTTATGGGAGCTGGTTATGAACATCCGCGAAGCCGCCATAAAGTTTGCAACTGACGAGCAATGCTTGACTTACATCCAGCAGATGCGCTGGCCTGATGGCGTGGTCCGTTGCCCAGTGTGTGGGAACGACCGCATCCAGAAGGTTGAACGCAAGGCCGACTCCAAGAATCGGCGCAAGTGGTTCTATCTGTGCTTGGAAAAGACCTGTCATAACCAGTTCTCGCCCACGTCCGGCACGATCTTCCACGACTCCCATCTGCCGTTGATAGTGTGGTTCCAGGCCATCACGTTGGTTCTAAACGCCAAAAAGGGCATCTCGGCAAAGCAGCTACAGCGGGATCTCGGCATCGGCGGCTACAAAACCGCGTGGTATCTGTATCACCGCATCCGCGAAGCGATGACCGAAGGCACCATACCCCCGATTGGCGGCGGCGGAATCGTGGAAATTGACGAAACCTACATTGGCGGAAAGCAAAAGGGCAAAGGCGTTTACTTCGGCAAAAAGCAGAAGCAGACGGTGATGGGCGCTCGTGAGCGCGGCGGCGATCTGCGGCTTACTCATGTGCCGGATGCCAAGGGCAAGACGCTCAAGGGCTTCATCGAAACCAACGTCAGCCCTAACGTTGAGCTGGTAATGACGGATGATTCCTCGGCTGCTTATTCCGTCCTGAAAGACACCGGCAAGCACCGCACGGTGAACCACATAGCCGGACAGTACGTGAACGGCATTATCCACACGAATACGATTGAATCCGCATTTTCACTGCTCAAGCGCGGCATCGTGGGCAACTATCACAAGGTTTCAATAAAGCACTTGCAGCGTTATTTGAACGAGTTTCAGTACCGCTTCAACCGCCGCGATGAACCCGAGGATGCATTCACCGAGACAGTGCGGCGGCTGGCGATATTCAAGCCCCTTCAGTTTGCTGCTCTGACTTCGGGGAAGAAGGCTTAGGCTTCGCATGGGCCTTCTTCTTGCCCTTTATCTCAGCCGTTTTCTGCGGCGGCTTCGCCAGCATCCGCGTCAGAACCGTGTCGAATTGTCCTTTATCAGCTTTCATGTACGTCTCGCTCATTCATACCGGGCAGCGGCAGGGAGGGCCTGTCGGGGCGCTGGGGCGACCCTCCAACAAGCCGATAAACGCCGGGTTCAACCCGTTCAAACTTTCCGCTTCTCTGAATTACGCTGAACAAGATGTTTGACGCATTTTTGGGACTTTTGATCAAACCACCTTGGAGCATAAGTTTCTTGGCGTCTGCCGTCCGTCCGGTTTGTGTCAAGTGAATATTCGTGTATTTAAATCCATTTATTTCATTGATTTAGCCATTATTTGAGGTCCACTATGCCAAATGGAAGCAAAATTGCTCTCACAAATTCTGCGATGGCGCGAGGTTTTTGGCCTAAAATTCTTGAAAAGGGCTAATATTGTCGCTCATCGCGCCGATAAGAGGAATGCTATGGCTGACGAAAAGTTGTTTGCCGAAGAAACGAAGAAGTACTTGGAAGCTCATCCGCCAGCTGCCGCGCATGTGCAAAGGTTCGAGAGGTTCTACCAGACGTATGGAGCCTATCTGAGCATTACACAAACGCGGGTCATAGTTCGTGAATCCGGCGCATCCAATACGGAGGCCGATCTGAGTGCCGCAATATCACGAGCTAATTTCTAACCAGCAAGACGGACAACAAAGATTTCAACATCGAATTCAGCTGCTTAAGCAAATCGAAGGGCACACCAAGCGCCCCATGATTGTTTATGCGGCAAACATGAATGCTCCAAACATTCCCAACAGCATCGATCACTCTGACCTGACTGTTTTTGCCGACTTAACCCGGACTGTGCAAGGCGAATGCGTGGATGTTCTGCTTAATAGTCCAGGTGGTCTTGCTGAAGCAGCAGAGCGAATTGTTCATTTACTCCGTGCTCGCTTTAAGTCCGTCCGGTTTGTGATCCCGCACTCCGCATTCAGCGCTGCGACAATGCTGGCAACTTCCGCTGACCAACTCGTTCTTAGTGATAGGTCCGCGCTTGGACCTATTGATCCACAAATTGTGACCCGTGATCCTCAAACAGGGCAGAGCCATTCCGTGCCCACACAGGCGATTCTTTCGGCGTTCGAGAGGGCCAAAGCGGAGATTAAGGCCGATCCTGACGTACTTGGTGTGTATCTTCCGCTGTTGAACAAAATGGACCTTGCCGTTTTCGAGGTTTGTAAGAATGCAAACAAACTTGCCGAAACCCTCGTAAAGGAATGGTTGAAAGCTTATCTGCTAAAGGACGAAGAGGACCCCGAGGCTAGGGCCACAGAAGTGACGGAATACCTTTCGAGTCACAAAGACAGGCTATCTCACGGAAGGCCCATTACACTCGCGACAATCAAGAACGAACTGAGAATCAGGAGCGTCCTTGACATGAGGGATGATCCGACACTGGATCAGCTCGTCAGTGAGTTATGGGCAGAGGTCGAGTGGTTCGTCGAAAGCAGCGGGACGGCAAAATTCTTTGAGAATGCATACGGAGTGGCATTTAGGCGTGCTTTCCAAGTGCAGGTGCAGTTTCCATTCCCGTTCCCATTTCCGATGCCGCCGCAAGTGCCCGCCGCCCCTCCCGCACCGGGACCGCCCCAAGCTTCAACTGCCGTGGTCGGAGTTTAGGAACTCTCCAGACGCCAGTGCATTCGCACTGGCCCTATCTCCTTACGCACATATCCTCATGTTTTGGCGGAAGCGTGTGCGAGTCGAACGCACCCTCGACAGGGCAAACCTGCCGAACGCCGGTTTTGAAGACCGGGAGGATCACCGGATCCCATGCGCTTCCGCGCCTTGCGCGTACACGATTCTAGCAGCCGTCCTGCGATCCGGGACCCGCCGGCGAGACGCCGGCGCTACACTTAAGCGATGAAGAGTGGTTTCGTTTGCATCCTCGGCCGGCCGAACGCCGGCAAAAGCACCCTGCTGAATGCGCTGGTCGGCGAAAAACTCGCTATCGTCACGCAGAAGCCGCAAACCACGCGCAACCGCATCCAGGGAATCGTCAATCTGCCCAAGCAGAAGGGGCGCGGCGCGGCGCAGATCGTGCTGATCGACACCCCGGGCGTGCATCGCTCGCAGACTTCGCTGGACAAGAAAATGATGCACGAGGTGCGCGCCGCGCTGGACGGATGCAACCTGATCCTGTGGATTGTGGACGCCAGTCGCAAGCTGAATGAAGAGGATGAGTTTGTCCTCGACATGGTCCGCAAATCGGAGACGCCCGCGTTCCTGCTGCTGAACAAAATCGATCGCATCGAAAAAGACCGGCTGCTGCCCATGATCTCTAGCTTCGCGGAAAAGCACGCGTTTCGCGAGGTGATCCCGATTTCCGCGCTCAAGCGCAAAGGCCTCGATCTGCTGCTGGACAAGATGGTCGAGGCCCTGCCCCCTGGGCAGCCCTATTTCCCCGAGGACCAGATCACGGACCAACCGATGCGCTTCCTGGCGTCCGAGATCATCCGCGAGCAGGTGCTGCTAGACACCACAGAGGAGGTGCCCTACGCGACCACGGTGGTGATTGAGAGATTCGAGGAAGGGCCCAGATTGACGAAAATCAGCGCCCTGATCTACTGCGAGCGCACGGGGCAGAAGGCCATCATCATCGGCAAGGGCGGGCAGATGCTGAAGAAGATCGGCACAGCCGCGCGCCTGGGGATCGAGGACATGGTCGGAACCAAGGTGTTTCTTGAGCTGTTCGTGAAGGTGCGGCCCGGATGGCGCGAGCAGCGCGAGTTCATCGACGGCCTCGATTGGCGGCGGCAACTGGAAGAGATGATGATGCCGAAAGGGAAGTAGCCGGCAGTGACCGTGTTGTAGCGCCGGCGTCTCGCCGGCGGGCCCGAGAGGCCGGTGCAAACCAAAATCCCCCTCCTAGCCAAAATCGGGCTAGGACGGGGACCCTTAAGACAGTGGGTTTGCTTAACGGTAACGGTAAGGTGGTCCACCCGCCGACTTTGCCGCGATAGCTTTGCTCACAAGCGGTCTCCGTATTCTTTGACTGCAACAGCGAAGGCCGCATCAAGCCATTTGCCGAACGCGTCTGCGATTTCTATCACTTGTGTCTTGTGCGTGAACACAAATGGCTCAACCGAGCACAAAGAAAATCTTTCGGTCACGGATTCCCGGTCTTCCGAGCCTTCGTATGACTCCAGCTTCGAAAAAGCCGTGGCTTCCATAATGCCCGTGAGCTCTCGTCCAACGTGGTGAAACGAAACCACAAAGGTCAAACGCTCCCTGTTCACCCTGATGGAGGTCCTAATGAAATAGTGGTCTTCAGAGAAATTTGCAAATTTTCCTGCATCCTTGGCTGACTGTATGACCTCGAACTTGTACCAGTGAGCGTTTTCGCGGTCCGGACCGCCATCGCGAATAGAGATTCTTGGCTCTCCCACTTCGTCGAGGGTTGACTCCATCTCCGCGACCGATTGCTCGAGGATACTTCGAGCTGTCGCTCTTAGCTCCAGAGCCACGGAGTTCACGTGCCGAAGTTCCGCCAACTTCTGGACGCGCCGCTTCCCAAACTTGTCGGCAAGACTCCCGATAACCGCGGAGGTCAGACTTTTCTGGGGCGATGTTCGCGCATCAGCCTCAACGCTGAGGGCCTGGAGAATAGCGTTTCGCTCCAACCTAGCGAAGATTTCTGCAAGTGCGGAGACGTGTGTCTGGTCGGCACGTTCGAGCGCCTTGATGTACTCAACTCTGAGGTCTCTGTCTACAACGAGCGGAAGAAGGTCTGCCCGCAAAAGACTCAAGGTAGTCAGAGCGCGAGCTACGCGCCCATTCCCGTCCTGGTATGGGTGGATTTGGGTGAACCGATGGTGAAGCCAAGCAGCGACGATGATGGGGTCGTCGTCCGCGTATTGTGGCAGCCAGGCGAGGAGATTATCCATCTCGGAGTCCACATGTATTGGCGGACAATACTCATGCAGGACCCCATCCTGGCGCTTTGGGTTGTTGGGTTGCTCTTTGAACTTGCCTCTTACCAGTGGAATCTCGCGCCGATTGCCAAATTGATCGACTGCCGTGGTTGTTTCCTGATGTCGAGTCAGAATCGTGTGGAGCTCGTGAACCAGGCCTTTTGTCAGTTCTCGATTCCTGGCAACGCAGTCGATGACGAGCTGGATTGCCGCTTCTTGGTCACGAAGGATATCAATGAGTCGCGAAGGCTCGATGTTAGTACTAGAGTGCGAAACCAGATCCTCGGCAAACCCGTGGGCAACCAATGCTTCTGTCGTGCCTCGATCCAAATCGTATAGGCGTTCCAAAATGCCGGTCTCGACGCTCAAACGCCGGATTAAGCGTTGATTAAAATCCGCAAGCTGAGCTTGGCTGGATTCTTGCAAACGCTTTTTCGACGCCCGCCAATTCTCGTACAGGGGGCGCATGGCAGCAAGATCGATCTTTCTTTCCTCATCCGAGAGAGGTTCGATGGGCTTCCATGTATAGCCGACCGTCGTCGTCATAAGGTGATTATAGTACGATGCGACGGCGCGCCATTTGCGCGCTTCTGAGCTTATCCGATCCTAGGTCTGGGTGAACTCGGTTGGCAACCTCCCGAAACAGAAGGTTTCTTCTCTCGTCGAGTTTCTACTTAATCTCCACCAGCTTCCCTGCTTCGGTCTTGTCGATGCCGTGGACCTGCTTGTTGTACTCGTCGATCTTCATCGAGTAATTCATCGAGCAGAACTTCGGTCCACACATCGAGCAGAAGTGGGCGTCCTTGTAGTAGTCGTCGGGCAGGGTTTCGTCGTGCATGGCGCGCGCCGTCTCGGGGTCGAGCGAGAGTTCAAACTGCTTGGGCCAGTCGAAGTTGTAGCGGGCGTGGCTCAGCGCGTCGTCGCGGTCGCGGGCGCCGGGGCGATGGCGCGCGACATCGGCTGCGTGGGCGGCGATCTTGTAGGCGATGATGCCGTCCTTCACGTCCTTCTCGTTGGGCAGACCCAGGTGTTCCTTGGGCGTGACGTAACACAGCATGGCCGCGCCATACCAGCCGATCATGGCCGCGCCGATGGCGCTGGTGATGTGGTCGTAGCCCGGAGCGATGTCGGTGACCAGCGGCCCCAGGGTGTAGAACGGAGCGCCGAAGCACCAGTCCACTTCCTTGTCCACCTGCTCCTTGATCTTGTCGAGCGGAACGTGGCCAGGGCCTTCGATCATGACCTGCACATCGGAGCGCCAAGCACGCTCGGTCAGCTCGCCCAGGGTGCGCAGTTCGGCGAATTGCGCCTCGTCGCTGGCGTCGGCCAGGCAGCCGGGGCGCAGGCCATCGCCCAGCGAATAGCACACGTCGTACTTGGCCAGGATTTTGGTGATGTCGTCGAAGCGCTCGTAGAGGAAGTTCTGCTTGCGGTGGTGGGCCATCCACTGCCCCAGGATCGCGCCGCCGCGGCTGACGATCCCGGTGATGCGATTGGCCACCAGCGGCAGGTATTGGATCAGCACGCCGGCGTGGATGGTCATGTAATCGACGCCCTGCGCCGCCTGCTCCTCGATCACCTCGAGCATGATGTCGGCGGTCAGGTCCTCGATGCGGCGCACGCGCGCGATTGCCTCATAGATCGGCACCGTGCCCACCGGCACCGGCGAGTGGCGCAAAATGGCCTCGCGGATCTCGCGGATGCCGCCGCCGGTGGACAGGTCCATCACCGTGTCGGCGCCGTAGTGGACCGAGATGTGCAGTTTCCGCAGTTCTTCTTCGACGTTCGAGGTCACCGCGGAATTGCCGATGTTGGCGTTGATCTTGCAGCAGGCGGCCACGCCGATGGCCATTGGTTCCAGCTCAGGATGGTTGATGTTGGCGGGGATGATCATGCGCCCGGCCGCCAGCTCGTCGCGCACCAGCTCCGGCGCCAGGCGCTCGCGGCGGGCGACGTGGGCCATCTCCTCGGTAATCACGCCTTTACGGGCGTAATGCATTTGGGAGAAATTGCCGTCACCGTCGCGTTGAGCTTGGGCCCGGCGGCGTTCGAGCCACTCAGCCCTGGGTTTCTCGATCCATCCACTGCCATTTTCCTTGCCGTTGCTGCCGTTACTGCGGGTCCCGTTTGTCGGCTCCATATTCCTGCACCCCTGATTCCTCGAAAACCATCATTATACGATGACGGACGTGCTCCTCCCGCCTCGTAGCGTGCGCGGGAAGAGCGGGCAGGTCACTGCCAGCGGTGAGCATCGCCGCCTGGCGTGACTCTTGACCTGAACTGACAGAGCAGTTAGATTTCTGGCCTCCGGGCAGATTTAGGTCCATCGGCCCCATCCCGCGCGCTAGGGTGAAGTGAGGTGTCATGATCGTTGATCAGAGAAGCCGCCAGCGAAACCGCTGGCTGCGCTTTGGGATCGCCAGCGCGGTAATTCTCGTCTCCCTCGGCTATCTTGCCTGGACGGGCGTGCAGCAGAGCAAAAGCTACTACGTCACCATCCACGAACTAAGCCAGATGGGCGACAAAGTCTATTCCCGGCGCCTGCGGGTAGCCGGCAATGTCCTTCCGGGATCGATCAAGCGAACCGGCGAACGCGTGGAGTTCACCCTGAAGGAAAAGGAGAACACGCTGCCGGTGGTTTATGTCGGCACCGAGGCTCCGCCGGACACCTTCCACGACGACTCCCAGGCGCTGGCGGAGGGCTCGTTCGGCCGCGATGGCGTCTTTCACGCCAACCAATTGCAGGCCAAGTGCGCCTCCAAGTACGCGCCGCAACCACAGGCTTCCAGCGCGACGCAAACCGCGGGCGTGCCCAGTCAAGCTCCCGGGAAGTGAGTTGACGCGCTGTCGAATAACTCCAATCCGGCTGTTCCACCCCAGCCAGCGCCCGCCGTCGGCCTGGAACAAGTCAGCAAGCACTTCGGCCGCTTTGCCGCGTTGCGAGGCGTGACCGCGAGCTTTGCCGCCGCTCGCTTGTACGTGGTGCTGGGCGACAACGGCGCGGGCAAATCGACCTTGTTGCGCATCATTGCCGGATTGGCACCAGCCACGCGCGGCAGTGTTTCGATCTTTGGCGGCACTCATCTGCGCGATGTCTGCGACCGCCTCGGATATATGGCTCATGCGCCGCTGCTCTACGACGAACTCGACGGCATGGAAAACATGGCCTATTTCGCGGGCCTGTACGGCATCAGCGATGCAAACGCCTGCGAGGCGGCCATCCGGCAGGTGGGGCTCGATCCGCAGTTGAAGCGCCGTGTCGGCCAGTATTCGCAGGGCATGCGGCAACGCCTGTCGCTGGCGCGAGCCGTGGTCCACGACCCCGACCTGTTGCTGCTCGATGAGCCTTTCTCCAACGTGGACATCGTCTCCGCGCGCGAGATGGTTAAGCTGCTCGGCCAGATGCGCGACGGCGGCCGAACCATCTTCGTGGTCACCCACCAGCCATCGCTGCTGCGCGAGGTGGCCGACGAGTACGTCTGGATGGCGCACGGACAGATTGTGGCGCGAACGGCAACGCTGCAGCAGAACCCGACCAGCTACGCGCCGGTGGAGGTAGCTGGATGACGACGAGCACCCAAGCACTGCCGCGCCTGGCAACCGCCCGCTCTACGCCTGGCACATGGAGCGTCTTCCGGGCGGCGATCGTCAAAGACCTGCGTCTCGAATGGCGCTCGAAAGACGCCATCAATTCCATGCTGTTCTTCTCGCTGCTGGTGGTCGTGGTCTTCAGCTTTTCCTTCGACCCCACGGCGGAAGAATCGCGGCGCATCGCCGGCGGTCTGATCTGGGTGGCCTTCCTGTTCGCCTCGACCGTGGCGCTCAACCAGACCTGGGCGCGCGAGCTGCGCAACCAGGTGTTGGACGCTTATCGCGTGTCGCCCGCATCGGCCAACGCGCTGTTTCTGTCGAAGGCAGTGGGGAACTTCATTTTCGTTATCGTGCTGGAAGCCCTGATGGCGCCGCTGTTCGTCATCTTTTACAACTTGCGCTCCGTCGGCCCCGCCTGGCAATTGGTCGTGGTGGCAGCGCTGGCGACCTGGGCGCTGGTGGTCAACGGCACCTTCTTTGCGGCGATGAGCATCCGCACCCGCAGCCGCGAAGTCATGCTGCCGCTGATCCTGTTTCCGATCTCGATCCCGGCGCTGTACTCGATGGTGGCGGCCACTACCGCGATTCTGGCGGGGGATGCCTCGCCGGCGTATTGGATGAAGTTGCTCGGCGTCTACGACGCCGTGTTTACCACCGCGTGCCTGCTGCTGTTCGAAACCGTGCTGCACGCGGAGTGAGAAGAAGCCATCAGCCGTCAGCGGTCAGTCGCGCTCATGGGATCGACTGGCGAAAAGCAGAGCTCGAGGGACTGATGGCTGACGGCTGAGAGCTTTATGAAAAAGATTGTCACCATTTGGGCGCTAATTAATCTGGCGCTGCTGACGTATGCGCTGCACTGGGGCCTGTCCGTTGCGCCGACCGAGCGGACCATGGGCGAGGTGCAGCGCATCTTCTACTACCACGTGCCCTCGGCGTGGACCGCGTTTCTCTGCTTCTTTCTGAACTTCCTCGCCTCGGTGTGGTACCTGGTCCGCCGCTCGCCCGCGGTGGATGCGTTCGCCGTGGCGACGGCGGAGGTGGGCGTGATCTTCTGCACTGTGGTGCTGATCACCGGTCCGCTATGGGCGCGGCCAGTGTGGGGCATCTGGTGGACCTGGGATGCAAGGCTGACAAGCACGCTGATTTTGTGGCTGATTTACCTCAGCTACCTCATGCTGCGGCGCTTCTCCACCGGCGGGCAGACCCAGGTCATGGCCGCCGCGCTGGCGGTGTTCGGCTTCATCGACGTGCCCATCGTTTATTTGTCGATCCGCTACTTCCGGACTCAGCATCCGCAGCCGGTTATCGGCGGCGGCGAAGGCTCGGGCATCGATCCACTGATGCTCAAGGCACTGCTGGTGAACTGGATCGCCTTTATGGCGTTGGGTTCGCTGGTAGTTTGGTTGCGCTACCGCCTGGAGCGAGGACGGCAACAGCTCGAGCAGGAACACCTGCGGCGCTCGGAAGCGCGCACGCCAGAGATGCTGCGCGCCGCGAATCAATAACGCGGAAGCAGGGAGTGATTCTTGGTAGCAAAGGGCATCAAAAACCTGCCCCAGAGACACAGAGACACAGAGACACAGAGAAAAATGAATTGTCATCCTGAGCGAAGCGAAGGACCTGCTTTTCCTCTGTGCCTCTGTGGCAGATTTTCCTGCCCATGCGGCGGGACCGTTCGATGGCGTTCAGGGCAGGCTCTACGACGGAGGACATAAATGAAATTCTTGGCGGCAGCTTACATCGCTACGTGGGTAATTCACATCGCATACCTGACTTGGCTAACGCGCGGATACGCACGGCTGCGCGGCGAAGTGCGCGAACTGGAGAAGGAATGAAGGAATCTCCGACCCGGATTCAGGATCCCGAGGAGCGCGGCGAGCTCATTGGCAGCCCCGCCCGGGTAATTGCCACCGCGTTCTTCCTGTTCGCCACTGCCTTTCTCGGCCTGTCCGCCCCCTTATACTGGAACCAATGGAAGCTTCTGCATACCTGGCCGCAGGTGCGGGCGACGGTCGTCCAAAGCGGCGTGGTAACCATCAAAGAGGTTCAAGGCCAACCCCTCTACGATGACGAATATTCTTTCCGCTTTTCAGTAAACGACAAGACCTACTCGGTGGTGCTACGTTCCAACCACCCCAGCACGAGTTATCCGAGCAAAGCCCAACAAGTGGCGCGCCTGCCGGAAGGCTCGATTTCTCTCCTGCGCTATAACCCGGCGGATCCGAGCGACGTGCGCATGCGGGCCGGCTACAACCTCCACTTCTTCCGGATTCCGGTGGTGCTGACCGCTATCGGACTGGGATTTGCCCTCGTGGGCGGAATCCTTCTATTCCTGTCCGGCGGCCGGGACCGGATCAACTCCTATCCTGAGATTCGCCAGCGCATCGCCTGATCAACGTGACTGGTAAACTCCTGCCCATGCCCAGGCAGCACTATTTCTTCAAGCCGATTCCGCCGCGAGCTACCTTTGCGCAGGCCATGACGGATCCAGAGCGGCTTCTCATGCAGTAGCACGCCCGATGGCCGACGCGCTCGAGGCCGCACTCGAGCTGGGCCCAGCATCCAGCTTACAATTGCCCAAAAATGTGATTTTGGACATCAATTTTTTCTCCACAAAATTTATCTGAGGTTAATAGACCCCTTCTCTTGGCTGGCATCCCTACTAAGAGACGATTTCTGTACGGCAGCATTCCGCTGTATCCTCACACCGCAACCCGGAGTTCAACGGATCGCTGATAACTGCGAATTGGTTCCCACGAGATAGCTATAGATTGGGTTCCCAAGAGTGGGAGGCATCATGACGTCCAGTCCTAGTTTCATCAACAAATCGGCGCTATACGCTCTGCCCGCTGCCAGGGCTTCGGAAGCCTGCGCGACGGACGTTCTCGCGGCCGCGGTCGAGAACGGACTGCAGCTTATGGCCGGGTTACAGAGAACGACGCTCGGGACGGCCCTGCAACTCAACACGGAGGCTCTCGAATTCAGTAACCGGTGGTTCATGCCTACGGCGCCGATCCTGTTCCCCTTCGACTGGTTCGGGCTGGCATGCAAACGGTATGTGGACATGCAGGTAAGCTTATTCCGCCTTTTCACGAAGCAAACCGAAGTGATCGCCACTTTTTCGTATCGCTTTCAGGAGTCCTTCCGACGCAGCAGCGTCGGGGCGGACACGGCAGATCCGGACTCAATCGACCACGCCATGGACATCGTGATTGGCAAGGAGGTGGTGACGGGCGCAGAAGAGAATGTCAATCGCAAGGGAGAGGGGAAGGACAGCATGAGCCGTGCTGCATGAGCGGCCAGCCGGGAGAACTGCTTACCACGGATTTAACGGATGAGAACGGATTTTTCTGTGCTTATCCGAATCGATCCGTTCCAATCCGTTAAATCCGTGGTAAGCAGTTGAACCCCGAGTTGAGCGACACTCGATCCTTGGGGAAAGGTCCGCAAGGGATTTGCTAGACTCGTGCGGTGCGGCGGTTGATCATCAATGCGGACGATCTTGGGCTCACCAAAGGCGTGAACCGCGGCATCCTGGACGGGCACGCGGGCGGGCTGATCACATCGACCACGCTGATGGCCAACTCCCAAGCTTTCCAGGATGCGGTTGCGCTGGTGTCCGAGCTCCCGCAACTCAGCGTGGGCTGCCACGTGGTGCTGCTCGACGGTTCTCCGCTTTCGCCGCCCGATCAGGTGAAGACGCTGGTCCGGCGCGGTCCCCGGAAAGCCCCACCGCTAGCTGTCCAGAATTGCCATCATGCGCGCTTTCGCGATAGCCTGCTCGACTTCGCGGCCGCCACTGTGCTCGGACGGATTCGCGCCGAAGAGATCGAGCGCGAAGCCACGATGCAGTTTCAGAAGATTCAGAACGCCGGGATCAAGCTGTCGCATTACGATACTCACAAGCACGCGCATCTGTTTCCCGGCGTGTTGAAACCCTTGTTGCGTGCGGCCAGGGCATGCGGCATCCGCGCGTTGCGGAATCCGTTTGCCCCGGTGAAGCCGCTGGCGTTCGCGCACCTGATGAGGCGTCCCGTGCTGTGGAAGCGGTACTCGGAGGTGAAAGTGCTGCGCGGGATGGAGGAGCGCTTTCGCGAGCTGGTGGACCAGGCCGGAATGGTGACCACGGACGGCAGCTTTGGAGTGGTCTCCACTGGCGCGCTGGATGCAAAGCTGTTCCGCTGTATTGTGGCGGCCATTCCGGAAGGCACCTGGGAATTTGTCTGCCATCCGGGCTACAACGATGCCGAGCTGGCGAGCGTGCGCACGCGGCTGCGCGCCTCTCGGGAACGCGAGTTGCAGGTGCTGACCTCGCCCGAGTCGCGCGAGGTGCTGAAAGAATACGGCGTGGAGTTGATTTCTTTCCGCGACCTGCTCCAGCAGTCCGCGCAGATCAGTGGAAGTACAACATGAACATCTGCCACAGAGACACAGAGACACCGAGAAAAACGGAAAATGAATTCCTCTGTGTCTCTGTGCCTCTGTGGCAGATGTTTTCGGATTGCTTGCCCACCCTTCCAATAGCTGGGCACCTGACATGAAGATCGGAATCACCTGTTATCCAACTTACGGCGGCAGCGGCGTTGTCGGCACCGAGCTGGGCATCGAATTGGCGCAACGCGGGCACGAGGTGCACTTCATCACGTATTCGCCCCCGTTCCGCCTGGCCGGCGTGGACAACGAGAACATCCACTATCACCAGGTGGAGGTCTCGCACTATCCGCTGTTCGACTATCCTCCCTATGACTTGGCGCTCGCCACGCGCATGGGCGATGTTGCGGAAATCTACGGGCTGGACCTGCTGCACGTTCACTACGCGATTCCGCATTCGGTGAGCGCCATGCTGGCTCGCCAGATGCTGCAGGCCGCGCCCAAGCCGCGCCGCCTGCCGTTCGTCACCACCCTGCACGGCACGGATATCACCTTGATCGGCCAGGACCGCTCCTACCTGCCGATCACGCGCTACTCGATCGAGCAGAGCGATGGCGTAACCTCGATCTCCGAATACCTGCGGCGAGAGACGGTGAAGGAGTTCGGCATCCAACGTCCCATCCAGGTGATCTGGAATTTCGTGAACTGCGATCTCTACCGGCACTGGCCGGAGGCGGCGCAGAGGCGCGAAGAGTTCGTGACCAAGGATGAGCGCCTGCTGGTGCACCTGTCGAACTTTCGTCCGGTCAAACGCGTGCCGGACGTGATCGAGATCTTCGACCGCGTGCGCAAGAAAGTACCCTCCAAGCTGCTGATGATCGGCGATGGTCCGGACCGCGCCCAGGCCGAGTGGATGGCCGAGAGCAAGGGCATCCGCGACAAGGTCATCTTTCTCGGCAAGCAGGAGCGGGTGAACGAAAAGCTGCCCATGGCCGACGTCATGCTGCTGCCGAGCCAGATGGAATCCTTCGGATTGGCGGCCCTGGAGGCGATGGCCTGCCGCGTGGTTCCGGTAGCCACACGCGTGGGCGGGGTGCCGGAGGTGGTCGAACACGGCAGGACCGGCTTTCTCGCTGCGGTGGGCGACGTGGACACCATGGCCAACTACGCCATCCAGATACTCTCGGATGAGGCTCTGCTGCGCAATATGGGCAAGCAAGCGCAGCTGGTGGCGCGCGAGAATTTCTGCTCGACCAAAATCATCCCGCAGTACGAGGAGTACTACCGCGGTGTGCTGGAGCGCGCATAGAGAGCCTGCGCCGCAGTGGGCATCCCGGTTTCCATCTGCAGCACGGGAATCGAAAGGCGAATGATCGTGCCCCCGCCGGGGCGGCTGTCGATGGTGAGCCGGGCCGTGTCGCCATAGAGCACCTTCAACCGCTCGGCGGCATTCGCCAAGCCGATTCCATGACCGCCCGTCATGGTCGTGCTCGCTGAATCCATGCCCACGCCATCGTCCTCGACTTCGATCAACAGCGTGTTTTGGCGAAGACGGCTGCGCAGATAGACGCAGCCGCCCGCGATTTTGGGCGAAAGTCCGTGCTTGATGGAATTCTCCACCAATGGCTGCAGCAGCATGCTGGGCACCAGCATGTCGAGCGAATCTTTGTCCAGATCTTTGACCACCCGCAGCTTGTCGCGGCCGAAGCGCACTACCTCGATATCGAGATAGTCGTCGATGAACTCGATCTCTTCCTGCAGCGCGACAAAGGCGTCGGTCTTGTGCAGCAGCCGGCGCAGGATGTTCGCCAGCTTGATGATCAACTCGCGCGCCGTGTCCGGGTCGAAACGCACCAGCGAAGATATGGAATTGAGCGTGTTGAACAGGAAGTGCGGGTGGATCTGGCTCTGCAGGGCTTCCATGCGGGCCTGCAGCAGCGCTCGCTCCTGCTCTTCCAGCTTCATCTCGATGCGGGCATTGTTGAAGATCTTCAGCGGGATGGCGATCACCATCGCGTTGCAGGCATAAATGGCCAGCATGATCGGCCACTGCGGACTGCTCAGCGAGAAAATCCATCCCGGAAAGAGGCGCGCCAGCTCAAGGCGGGCATAACTCAAGGCCAGAATGGCGGAGAAAAATCCCATCTGCCAGTCGAGACGCGGGCGGGGAAAATTGCGCCGCAGCCAGCGGTAGATCCCCAGGTCAATGAAGGGCGAAAAATACCAGATCGATTCGCGATCGCTGGCCAGATTGCGCAACCACCCGGCGAGGAATCCGCTCATCAGGTTGAAGGGCAGGTTCAGCAGTTCGCCATGGAAAATCGAGGGCAGCGCGATCAGCGCGCCCGCCAAAATGCCGCAGAAACGCCCGCCGATCACGCCGATTAGCACGCTGGCTTCCCAGGAGATGTCCGCGGCGAGAAAGTTGTGGACGCTGTGCCGCACCAGCACCCCGAGCGCCACCGGGAAACCGGCGAACAGTACGAGCTGCAGCTTCTCGGTGAGGGTGCGATCTTCGCGGAACAGCAGCGTCTTGAAGATCTTCGATCGGACCAGGGCGCTGGACACCGCCGCGGCGACGCCGAGCTTCACGAGCAGAGTGACGAGGATAAGCCGCTGGTCCACGGACTCTAGTTTCCAGGTTCCCACGGGTAGTTGCAAGGTGTGAGATGCAATCCAAAAATCCACCACGGAGACACCGAGACACGGAAAAAGGCAAAACTGAGCTGCTGCTAGGGAACGCGCGCGCCTTGTCTCGCTAGCAAGGACACCAAGAAAGCAAAGCAGCCGCTGATTTCGCTGATGTACATTAGAATCAAGCTCTCTTCTGATCAGTGTGAATCAGCGTTCATCAGCGGCTAATTATTTCTCGGCCCGGAATCCCCTAATGCTTCTCTCCGTGCCTCCGTGGTGGATTTTGTTCCCTATGTCCGTTGAATTTGCCGCACACACAAGACCTCTCCCGCGGTATAGAATCATTAGTTTTTTGAGAATGAATCCGTGTTAATCCGTGTCCTTTCCGTGTAATCCGCGGTAAGGGGCCCTTGTGAGGAGAGCATGGCCGACATCTCCGTAGAGCGCGCCGGTGGACTTCCGCCGCTGGTCCTGACCGATGACGAGCAACTCTTTCGCGATAGCGTGCGCCAGTTTGCCGACGAGAACATCCGTCCGCGAGTGCGCGAGATGGACGAAAAAGGCGTCTTCGATGCCAAGCTGATCGAGCAGTTCTTCCAACTTGGCCTGATGGGGATCGAGGTGCCTGAGGAGTACGGCGGTGGCGGCGGTACGTTTTTCGAAGCGATTCTTGCCGTCGAGGAACTCTCGCGCGTGGACGCCTCGGCCGGGGTGGTGGTCGATGTGCACAACACGCTGGTGAACAACGCCCTGCTGCGCTGGAGCACGGAGGGGCAGAAGAAGCGCTATCTGCCAAGAATGGCCGCGGAATGGGTCGGCGCTTACGCGCTCAGCGAGGCCGGTTCCGGCTCCGACGCCTTCGCCCTGGCCACCCGGGCAGAGCCGAAGGGCGACGAGTACGTGCTAAACGGACGCAAGCTGTGGATCACCAACGGCAAGGAAGCGAGCCTCTTTATCATCTTTGCGACAGTCGATCCTTCAGCCGGCTATCGCGGTATTACCGCGTTCCTGGTTGAGAAAGACTTCCCCGGCTTCAGCGTGGGCAAGAAAGAAGACAAACTCGGCATCCGCGCTTCCAGCACCTGCGAGCTGATTCTGGAAGACTGCCGCGTGCCCGCCGCCAACGTGCTGGGTGAAAAAGGCAAGGGCTATAAGATCGCCATCGAGACGCTGAACGAAGGCCGCATCGGCATTGGCGCCCAGATGATTGGACTGGCGCGCGGGGCCTGGGAATGCGCCTGCAAGTATGCCCAGGAGCGTAAGGCATTCGGCCAGCCGATCGCCAAATTTCAGGCGGTCCAGTTCGACTTGGCGCAAATGGCCACCGAAATCGAGGCAGCGCGCCTGATGGTCTACAACGCTGCTCGCCTGAAGGACGCCGGCATGAGCTTCGTCAAGCAAGCCGCCATGACCAAGCTGTTTGCCTCGCAGATGGCCCAGCGGGTCACCGCGAAATCGCTGGAGATTTACGGCGGCTACGGCTTTACCAAGGACTACCCGGTCGAAAAGTATTTCCGCGATGCCAAGGTTGGAGTGATTTACGAGGGCACCTCCAACATGCAGTTGGCTACCATCGCGAAGCTGGTGCTGGGGGAATAAGCCGTTTTGGCGGCGAAACCCGGGCCGGATGCGCCTGTCCCAATCCTTGCGGCGCTCCCCAGCCACAGGAACGAAAGTAACTTGTACGCCAACGCCGTCTCTTGTTGCTGTGACTTTTCTGCAATAAAATTTTAGGGCAAGTAAAATACAGAGCCTCGACGAGCGCGAAGCAAGCCGGATTCCAGAGGAGTTCCAAACGCGCTGAAAGTGCGCATTTGGAGGCGATGTCTGCGTGTTCGGGCGGTCATTGGTTGGGGTTGAGACGAGGCGGCGCGCATGCCACTGAATCCGGTCCGCGAATGGGCGGACCTGACCACAGTTCACGAGTTTTACAAGAGCATCCTGGAGCAGGCGCTCGGATACCCAGTGCCAGTTCCGATGGCCCTGGATCCGTCTGCTCAGGGGCCGAACCCAGACCCTCAGGTTCTGCAGACACTGCGCCAATGGCTCGGGCTGTTAGACTTGGCCATCGGTCCCCAGATGATACGCAGTGCTTTGCGGGACGCCTCTGGTGTTCACTCGGCGGAAGCCGTGCTGCGTCAATACGTCGTCGCCCAGAATGGCAGCAGCGTGGCTCGCGACAAGACCGACCTGATCACGACCTTTCTCTTTTGCCAGCGCACCGCCCAGGGGCATAGGGTCGAGGAGGCACTGGAATTCGAACGCGACTTGAACCGCATTCTGGAGATTTCAGCGCCGCCGCAGTTGCCCGAAGAGCATCGGCAGTTGGCGCGCCAGTTCGATTTCATTCGGCGAGAGGTGGAAGATTACACCGAATTCGACCGGCTAATGGAATCGGGGATCATCGCCCGGGTACGTGATCTCAAAGCCTCGTTTGGCCTCTCGTTCTACCACCCGCATGTGCTGGCCACGTTAGCGGAACACAATTCCAGATTTGGCGAGAAGTTTGCGGAACTGTTCCGCCTGGCCACCCAGCAGATCAAGGAATTCGCCGCCCGCGTGGAACGGGAAGGCGGCGGCAGCATGACCCGCGTCGATGAGGACGTAACGGTTAAGCAGCTCGCTGACGTCGAGGAATCGAAGCTGTTGCAACAGGAGTATGAGGGGGCTAAGGAAGGCTTCCGCAAGGTAGTCAAATATCGAAAAGCAGTCGAGCGCCGGGGATCGGGCCCGGGAGCGCCCCCCCTGCCTGCCGCAGCCCATGCGCGGATGGGCCAACCCGACTTCAGAGCTGGGAATACCGCGATTCCCCCCGGACCCGTAGTCGGGCGGGTGGACGGCATGGAAGCGATAGCCGAGAGGCTTGTCACCAACACCGCCGAGGAGAGCAAACTCCGATCGATGGAAGACACGATCCGCGCCTTTGTCAGGGGTGGCGACTCCGGTGGAAATTACGCCATTCCCCTGCCCAAGTGCACACTCAATCTGGTGGCCGCTGAAGTAGATTGCTTTCGCAATGATTATCCCGGAGAAAAGAGCTTCCGGAGCGACTACGCCTCGGCGCACCAGCGGCTGATCGCGATCCGTGCGCGCATTCTCTCGGAGCTGCAGGATTTCAGCGCCAGGCAGGAATCGGCCTATCTTTGGAAGCCGCACGCCGATTCGCTCGCGTACCTGATCACCGCCGGACAACAAGCTATCGAACACGCCGGACCGGTGCTCGGCATCGCCAAACAGAGAGGTCTTGACCACAAGATCACCGCGATGAATGGCTCCATACAGAAACTCCGTGAGGACCTGCAATGCGCCGTCAGGACGCTGCAAGCACTGCCCCAAAAAAGTGAATCTTAGGCGGCTTTCAGCGGCTCGGCTGGCCGCCGCAGTTATCGACGCCAGTTTTCAGCGTTGCACCCTAAGTTGTACCAGCGGCTACAATGGGAAAGTTCAGGCGATGAGCGGGCGGTTGAGCCCGCTGCCGCAATCCCGAAGCGTTAGCCGAGGGATCTGTGGTCGAGTTGGGGGCGTAGCTCAGTTGGATAGAGCACCCGCCTTCTAAGCGGGTGGTCGCAGGTTCGAGTCCTGCCGCCCCTACCAGCATTTCCATCTCAGAGCCCCTTCGACTCTAGTCCGGACTAGGTACGGAATCTGCTTGGTGGTTAGTGCTCTCGATTTATAATGTGTATACCTGACTCAGAGTTTTTTAATCTTAATTCTACGATTTGCGCCCTTTCGCCATGGAGAAGCATGCCAATCTTTGAATACATCTGTAAAGACTGCAGGAAGCGATTCGAGGCGCTGGTTTATGCCAACCAGCAGCCCCAGTGTCCTCTTTGCCGGGGGGCGAACCTGGATCAGCAAATTTCAGTATTCTCGGTAGGAACGAATCGGACCAAAGCGGCCGCCAGCGCCTGTGGCGCTGCTGGGTCGTGCGGTATCGCCGGCAGCCACGGCTGCTGCATGGAGTAAGCGCGGTAGCAAACGCAACATTGGCACTGCTCAATAGGCGTGAGGATGGTCACAGCACGCCAGCGTGTTGGCGCCTTCTGAACCGCCTTTGGGCTCTGCCAAGCTCCCTCAACGCAGCTCTATGCGGGAGCAGAAGCTGCCGTGTATGATGGAATCACTGCACGCCTCGCCGTGGTGGGTGTAGTTCAGTGGTAGAACTCCGGACTGTGGCTCCGGCTGTCGTGGGTTCGAATCCCACCACCCACCCCAATAACTAACTTCGAATCAGCAACTTACTACGACCGCAACATCGTCGCGCCACGATGGCGTCACGACTATCTATTAACTGCGTAATAATCAGCTACTTCGCTCGCTCGTTGGAGAGGAAAACGGGCTCCTTCCCGATTCCTGCAAAATCAGAAGCTTCTTCTTCTCGCGACATCTACTCAGCGAAAAGCATCTGTATTGCTGTGACTTCATTGGTGGGGTAGTCCATGGACGCGCCAAAGGGCGGGACGTCTACCCGCAGCACGATGGCCTACGCTGACTAAGTCCGCCTGCGAGAGGTCGATGCTAGTCGCGCTGCGGACGCGCATCTTACCCCTTCAGGTCGCCATACTTTTGTTCTGAAAAAATGTGAGGATTACCCATGGCTGAGGTTCAGCGTGTAGACGCAGCCGCAGGCGAGGTCGCGGAAGCTGAATTAGCGGTTCACTGGAAAGAAGAGGAGTATCGTTTGCCGCCGCCGAAGTTTACCGGGCAAGCGAATCTGGCTGATCCGGCAGTCAATGAGCGGTTTGGCGAGAAGAACTTCCCCGAGTGCTTCCGGGAATACGCGGACATGCTGAGCTGGGATCATTATTGGCACACCACGCTGGACTCCAGTAATCCACCCTTTTGGAAGTGGTTTGCAGGCGGCAAGCTGAATGCCTGTTACAACTGCGTCGATCGCCACCTGGATAAGTACAGGAACAAAACCGCCATTCACTTTGTGCCCGAACCGGAGAACGAAGCCCCGGTGGCCATCACCTACCAGGAGCTTTACAACCGCGTCAACGAGATGGCGGCCCTGCTGCGGGATTTCGCCGGCCTGAAGACCGGCGACCGGGTGACCATCCACTTGCCCATGACCCCGGAACTGCCCGTCACCATGCTGGCGTGCGCTCGCCTCGGGATAATCCATTCGGTGGTCTTCGGCGGTTTCAGTGGGGAAGCCTGCGGGCGCAGGATTGCCGATTCCGGCAGCCGGGTGCTCATCACCATGGACGGCTATTCTCGCAACGGTACCCTGATCGATCATAAGTCCGTCAGCGTGGAAGCCGCCCTGGATCAGGCGCGCGACGAAGGCCAGACGGTGGATAAGGTCCTGGTCTGGCGGCGGTATCCGGGAAAGACCGTCTCTCAGGCCAAGATGGTCAAGGGCCGCGACTACTACGTGGATGAGGTGCTCAAGGACTGCGCCGGACAGCGCGTCGAGCCGGTTGCGATGGATGCCGAAGCTCCTCTGTTCCTGATGTACACCAGCGGCACCACCGGCAAGCCCAAGGGCTGCCAGCACCGTACTGGCGGCTATCTTGCCTACGTTACCGGCACCTCGAAGTACATCCAGGACATTCATCCGGAAGATGTGTACTGGTGCATGGCGGATATCGGCTGGATCACCGGCCACTCCTACATTGTGTATGGCCCGCTGGCGCTGGCGGCGAGTAGCGTGATCTACGAGGGGGTGCCGACCTATCCCGATGCCGGCCGCACGTGGCGCATCGCCGAGCGGCTCGGGGTCAACATCTTCCACACTTCGCCGACCGCCATCCGCATGCTGCGCAAGACCGGCCCGGACGAGCCCAAGAAGTACAACTACCACTTCAAGCACATGACAACCGTGGGCGAACCGATCGAGCCCGTCGTCTGGCAGTGGTACTACGAAACCGTCGGCAAAGGCGAAGCGGTGATCGTCGACACCTGGTGGCAAACGGAAAACGGCGGCTTCCTGTGCAGCACCAAGCCGGCCCTGGATCCGATGAAGCCGGGCAGCGCCGGTCCCGGGGTGCCGGGTGTATATCCCGCGATCTATGACGAAGACTTCAACGAGATTAAAGCGGGTTCGGGTAAGGCGGGTAACATCTGCATCAGGAACCCCTGGCCGGGGATCATGCAGACCATCTGGGGAGACGACCAGCGATTCGTGAACGAGTATTACACTCGCTATTGCCGCGACCGGAACAGCAAGGACTGGCACGACTGGCCGTACTTCGCCCGCGATGGCGCGGTGCTGGCCGCCGACGGCTATTTCCGCATCCTGGGCCGGGTCGATGACGTGATCAACGTTGCCGGCCATCGCCTGGGCACCAAGGAACTGGAATCGGCGTGCCTGACCGTGCCGGAAGTTGCTGAAGCGGCGGTCATCCCCGTGTCGGACGAGATCAAGGGCAAGGTGCCGGAGGTCTACATCTCTCTAAAGCCCGGCTTGCAGCCGAGCAAGGCGATCTCGGCCAAGGTGGTGGCGGCGTTGGAAACCATCATCGGCAAGATCGCGCGGCCGCGAAACGTGCACATCGTTCCTGACATGCCCAAGACCCGGTCGGGTAAGCTGATGCGCCGCGTGCTGGCCTCGATTTCCAATGACAAGGAGACCGGCGACGTTAGCACCCTGGCCAATCCCGACATCGTGAGCGTGATCCGCGACATGGTGCACACACAAAAGGTCGCATAGCTCACGTCCTCCGTTTTTCGTTCTCCGTTTTCCGTCCCCACGCCGCGAGGAACCGGAGTGCGCATTGACAAGCCCGAGGAACTGCGCCATAAAGGCGCAACAGTGAAATGCTACGTAGAGGGGAGATTGGTTCGTGTACTGCAGCCCCGTTCCACCCAAACCGCGCAAGGAGCCCAAGCAAATCCTAACTTCTCAGGGCCTTTTTCCGATCGAAAAGTGCCCGCTTCCACAGTTCACAGGTCCGGTGCTGACGATCATGTCCAATGGTCCGCTGGAGCAAGATCGAGAGTCCGAATCGTGAACGATAATGAAGCTCGGTCAGTGCTGCGCGGCTTGTGTGAGCGCTGGATCGACGAAACACGGCGCGGAGGAATCTTGTCGCTCCACCCGGGGCTTCGCGAGGCACCGAATTGATGATGTGTATTTTCGCGATGCGAAGGGCGTGTAACCTTTCGGCTCCTGGATCGTCAAATTCTTGAGCGGGCGCGACACCTTTGCGAAGCGAAGGATCTCTGCCCGATATCTAATCTTTTGAGCACCAATGGGCGCGCAAGTGCTTGTCGGGCCTGAACAGAGAAAGGCGTATAAGAACATCATGAAAAGAGTGCTTCTCCTCGTCCTCGCGCTCGTACTGAGTGCCACCATTCTGCTTGCACAGAATCAAGCCGCCTCCACGCCATCGAAAACCGGCCCGCACAAGCAAGGCGGCCGCTGCCCGGAGATGACGGCCACCAACGCCGACCTCGATCAACTGGAAAAAACCCTGGCCAGCGGTCGTGAATCGAACGATCCCGCCAAGATGAAAGCCGCCCTCGAACAGGCCCAGACGCAACTCGCCGATGCCCGCCACCACATGAGCATGTGTCCCATGATGAACGGCGGCAAGATGCAACATACCAGCATGAAGGGCATGAGCGGGATGCAATGCAAGGGCAACATGAAGGGGAATATGTCCAGCATGAAAGGCGACGACATGAAAGGCATGGACATGAGTGGTGCGCCGAATAGCTCCGGCCAGGGCAGTGACGACAAGAAATAGCCGCGGCGTCGTCCGGCAAGCTTAGGTTTGTCATTCCGAGCGCCCGATTTTGGCGCGAGAAATACGCAGTTTCGCTAGTTCAACAGAGCTGCAGATTCCTCGCTTCGCTCGGAATGACAATTCCTTGGTTGTCAGAAGATTCCACATTCCCCAAGAGAGCGGCGTCAGGATTGACGTATTCCGGCATTGTCCTTACGTCCGATGCATATCATGGGGAGATTTTCAGCAGAGCTGATTTCAGGAGAGCACCCCCGACCCACAAGGGTCGGGACACTTTGGAGACAGGATGAAGTTTAGAAACCTAGTGATCGCGTTGGTTTTTACCACCATGGCATCTGTCGCGGCTTTGGCCGCCACGCAGACCCTGACCGGCATTGTCAGCGACGATATGTGCGCAAAGAAGCACACGATGGCCGCCGGCAAACCCGATAGCGAATGTGTTCGCGAATGCGTCAAAGCCGGCGCCCACTACGCTTTGGTGGTGGGAGACAAGGTATACGTGCTCAAGGGCGACGCAACAAAGATCGACCCGTTTGCCGCCAAGAAAGTGAAGGTCACCGGGGATGTGAGCGGCACCTCCATTTCCGTTGCCTCGATTGCCGACGCCAAGTAGCACTTGCCGAAATGGTCCCACATCTGCCAACGGCAGGCAGATGTGGGGCACCCTCCGATTTTCCGTATCTCAACAGATCGCGGTTTCACCACCGGAGAGTTTCACGATTTGGTCTGTCATGACCATCCCCTGTTGCCCCTTGCCGGGATGCAGCAGCGAGCGATGGAGCCCGCATTCCTTGTCCTCCGGCGACTCCCACCACCAGCGACCGGCGCGGATGTCCTCGCCCGGTTGCACCGCGCGCGTGCACGGCGCGCAGCCGATGCTGCGGAAGCCTTGGTCATGCAGCCGGTTGTAGGGAACCTTGTACCAATGGATGTAGTCCCACACCTGGCGCTCGCTCCAGTCGAATAGTGGACAAATCTTGTATATGCCGAACTCCGAGTCCCAACTGACCAACTCGACCGCGGTGCGCGTTACTGCCTGGTCGCGGCGCAGACCGCAGATCCAGGCATCGACTGTGCTCAGGACCCGGCGCAGCGGCTTGAGCTTGCGCACCTCGCAACAGGCTTTGCGCTTCTCGACGCTGTCATAGAAGAGGTTGGGCCCATTCTGTGCCACCAGTTGGGCCAGTTCCGCCGCGTCCGGCGCGTACACCTCATAGCGAATCCCATAGCGTTCGATGGACTGCTGCATGGTGTCGTAGGTTTCCTGGAACAAACGTCCGGTGTCGAGGGTAAAGATTCGCGCCTGCCGGTGGATCTGGGCCAGCATGTGGGTCAGCACCTGGTCTTCGGCGCCGAAGCTGGAAGCCAGCGCAATGCGCTGGGGACCGAACGCGGCAATCGAAAGCTGGAGAGCTTCCTCGGCGGTGTTGGCATTCAATTGAAATTCTCGGCTCATCTTGTCCTCGGGAATCGAAGCGGTCTCGTGAAATGAAGGTGACCGGCGGGGACGGCCATTCCTTCGCCCCTGCAGAACGTTAAACAACAGTAAATAGATTGTCTAAGTCAAGATATTGATCGCGCGGATCAGCAAAACAAAATGTCGGGACGGAGCAGCTCCTGGGTGTAGCGCTGGCGTCTCGCCGGCGGGGCCCCTTTCAGTGGGCACCTTGGCGTGGGCAGAACCCGCCGGCGAGACGCCGGCGCTACATGGGCTCTGGGGGCACTCTCTAGATTTCATACACGATGGCGGCTGCGGCTTTGCGGTACTCCGCGCAGAGGTCCTCGATGGTCCGGCTGCGCAGGAAGTCGATCGTCTGGAGCGAAAGCTCGTCCCAGACGTCCTTCAGGACGCCGTGGCCGCTTAATGCTCGCCGGCGCTTGGCGACGAAATTGGTGTTGTTTACCGGGCCTTCCAGCGCGGTGACCACGTCCAGCAAAGTAATGGTGCTGGCTGGCCGTGCCAGTTGATAGCCACCCTGCCGGCCGCGCGAACTCGCGACCAGGCCCGCCTTGCGCAGGCTCAGCATCAATTGATCGAGGTACTGCTTCGGGATGCCTTGCCGCTCCGCGATGTGCACCGCCTGAACCGGCCCATCCGCCGGTTGCAGCGCCAGGTCGAAGACCGCCAGCAACCCGTATTCGCCTTTAGTGGAGAGCTTCATTCGATGCAATCATGACTGTCGTGCTCAAGTTAGTCAAGGGTTGATTTTGTCAAGAAAAATCGAGTTCACAATTCTTGATTGTCACGATCAATATAATCAACTTCGCTCCGCCACCGGATTCCGCTAGGCTCTCAACCAAGTACAAACGTGAGGCCGAAGACATGGTACCGCAGGTAAAAGAAACCAAGGCGCAAAAGGTCGAACGCCTTAAGCGCGAGAAAAATGCCTGGGAGCATCTCGAGGAAATTCGACAGTTCGCGCGCCAGGGATTCAATTCGATTCCGCAAGAATGGCTGGCGACGTACTTCCGCGCCTGGGGCGTGTATACGCAGGGCGACGGGGTGGGCGCGGTCGGCGGCAGGGACGGCATCGGGAACTCCGTGCCGTATTTCATGGTGCGCATACGCATCCCGAATGGCCAGCTCCATGCCTATCAGGTGCGCACCATTGCGGAGAGCGCGCGGCGTTACGCGCGCGGCGTGGTGGACATCACCGTCCGCCAGAACATCCAGCTCCACTGGGTGCGGATCGAGGATCTCCCCGATTTGCTCGATCAGCTCTGGAAGGTAGGCCTTACCACCAAGGGCGCCTGCGGCGACGACACGCGCAACATCACCGGATGCCCGCTGGCAGGGGTCGACGCGGACGAGGTCTTCGATGCCTCGCCTCTGGCCTTGGAACTGGACCGGCTCTTCGCGGGCAACGCCGAGTTCTACAACCTGCCGCGCAAGTTCAAGATAGCCATTACCGGCTGCCGTAGCTGGTGCTCGTATCCCGAGATAAATGACGTTGGCTTCACCGGGATTCTGCGCCAGCGCGCCAGCGGCGAGGCCGAGCGCGGGTTCTCGCTGCGGGTGGGCGGCGGACTCTCCACCGAGCCTCATCTGGCGGTTCGGCTCAATGCCTTCGTGGGCTGGGAGCAGGTAATTCCGGTCACGCGCGCCATTGCCGAGATCTTTCGCGATGCCGACATTCTGCGCCAGAGCCGCGAGCACGCGCGGCTGAAGTTCCTTTTCCTCAAGCATGGCTGGGACGCCGATAGCTTACTCAGCGAAATCAACCGGCGCCTCGGATACAGGCTCGGCGAAGCCGTGGAAGAACACGCGCCGCTCGACGTCTTTCGCGACCACGTCGGCGTGCACCCGCAGAAGCAGCCGGGATATTCCTATGTCGGCGCCGCCGTGCTGCGCGGCAGGCTGACCTCCGAGCAACTGCGTGGGGCGGCGGAACTCGCCGAGCGCTTCGCCAACGGCGAACTGCGCAACACCAACATGCAGAATCTGCTGATCGTCAATGTGCCAAACGCCGCTGCCGCAGAGCTGGCGCGTGAGTTGGAGGCGATCGGCTTGCGCACCTCCGGCTCTCCCTTCTGGCGCGGAACCGTGGCCTGCACCGGCACCGAGTTCTGCAAACTGGCAATCGCGGAGACGAAGAACTACGCCCGCTGGCTGGTCGAGGAGCTGGAGGAGCGGTTGCCGGGATTCGAGGAGCAGATCAAGATCAACATCGCCGGCTGCCCCAATAGCTGCGGCCAGCACTGGATCGCCGACCTCGGCCTGGAAGGCAAGAAACTCCGGGTCGACGGCAATATGCGGGACGCCTTCTACTTCTGTGTTGGCGGCGCGGTCGGCCGGGAACAATCGATCGCACGTCCGGTGGGCTATCGCTGCCTGGCGTCCGAGGTACCCGATGCCATCGAGCGGCTGATGTCACGCTTCGGAGAGTTCGGCTATCCCGGGGAAAACTTGCGGAAGTTCCTCGCACGCCATAGCACCGACGAGATCCGGTGGTTCCTGTCCGGAATTCCGTCCGCCGCAGTGGAGCGTGACCAGCCTCAAGCGCGCCCGCCGCATGGGATCGAGCAATAGCGGTTCTCGACCTACAGCAGCAACTTGCGAGTCTTCTTGACAGAGGGGGAAATGGGGTTACCATAGTAACTATCACCTCCGATCCGATTCAGGATCGAAGGGCGGGCGGCGAAAAAGCACCGCAATTTCGCCGCCCGCCCTTTGTTACACTCCCGGACACCACGGACACCAGACACCACCGCCCCCGGGCAAACCCGCGCCCGTTGCGGTGTCCGGCCCGGTGTCTACGCCTTCGTCCGGTTTCATCCGGTGTCCAAATTCCACTTGGAAGGAAGGCACCATGTATCAGAAAGGAAACAAATTTTACGCCGACTGGTACGACGCCAGCGGTAAACGCCTGCGCAAGTCGTTCACCACGGAGCGGGACGCCCAACTCTACGAAGCCGCGCAAAAACAGGGCGTGCACGATGGTCATCCGCCTAACCAACCCGACCACGCCAACCCACTGCACCGGCGCAAGGCGCCATGGAACACCCGTTCCCGTTTGAGTCTCTCGATGATCGGACGTACAAGGAATGACTCGGGCTCGTGCTGCGCACGTCGCACTCCCTCTCGGGACGAAGTCGGCGCAGCACGGGCGCGACCTCGGGACTTGCCAGTGCCAGCATTAAAAACAAGGTGCGGCCCGCTTTTTATGCGCGCTCCAGTGCGGTGTCACTCCCGGCACTCTCTGGGCGCGCAAGCGGGCCGGGCTTATTCCTTCCCCCCGCCTGCGCGCACTCCTTCGGCCTGCGGCAGTCTGGCGCGCCCGTAAGGCGTAGGCCGCGCCGGTAGCCATCCGGGCGCGCCAGCCTGCCTGTCCTCAGTCGTAACCGCGCGCACCGCGCTTCCGCGCGGCCCCCGCCCTGGCCGCTTCGCGTCCTCCCTCTCGTCGCCCCAAGGCGCGTCCATGCTGCCGGTACTCCGCGCGCCGCGCAACCACTCCGCTGCGCGTGCCACGCCATTTGCAGGGGGTCCCCCCTGGTTCCGCCCGCAAAGCCGGGCGGCCCAGGGCTCCCCCTGCAAATGGCGGGCATGCTCGCTCCGTGCGCGTCACGCTCCGCACCGGCAGCAAGGTCGCGCCCGTGCAAGCGCCTGCGCCTTCGTCCCTGGGCACACCCTCGGGCGCGCTACCGCGCGCCAAGCCGCGCGTCCGGCCCGCATGGCTCATCGGGGCGGTCCTCCCGCGCGGCGGTAAGCCTGGGGGGAAGGTTGGCGAAGGGTTGACTTCACCCCCCCTCCCCCCTGGGCGTTGGCGCCAGGGCGATCAGGCACTAAACTGGCTCCGCTGTCCTGGTCTCCCCGAGTGCGGCGTCAAGCAGGGCTCCCCGCTCGACAGCGCGAGTCCGGGTCAGCAGCAGGCGGGCCGTGGTTCGGCGACCTCCCGGCCCGCCGTCGCCTTGACCCACGGCGTTAATCTGGAAGCATGAACACCACCAGCCAATACCGCCGCAACCTGCGCAAACTCCGGGCCTACCTCAAAGCCAAAGCAGCCGGACGCCAAGGCTACGAACAGGCGGACAAACTGCTGGAGCAACTCATTCAGTCAGCCCCGCTGGACACTCCGCTGCGCATCGAGCGCGGCAAGTACGCTCGTCTGGTCGACCGCTTCCAGCAACGCACCCTGGTCTTTCAGCCAGTCGGTGTCCGCCGCTACGAAGTGATGGTCCACGAGATCCCGGAAGACAAAATGGTCCACGAAGTCCCGAAGCCCAAAAAGGACAAGGCCGCAGCGGCCTAGCCGCCAGGTACTCCAACCAACCCCCACCGGCCAGGCGCGCATCCCAAGGCCGATGCGCGCCATTTCTGCAAGCTATATCGCCCCACGATTCTGTTTTGGGAAAGCTAAGGATTTCCCTGGACACCCCACCCCACCTGTGCAATTCTCCCCACGGACACCCGATGAACACTGGACGAAACCAACCCGATCTGATTCAGGATCGAAGGGCGGGCTAAGAAACACCACACTTTTAGCCCGCCGCATTTGTTTTTGGCGCTCAGCTATCGGCCCTCAGCTTTCGGCTTGCAAGCGCTAGCTCTCGCCGTTGCCGTTCAGCGCTTCGCCAAACAGCCAGCGAAGCCAAAACCCATCTCACAAATTCCGGAGATCGGACCACAAGATCCTTCGACTCCGGCCGCGACCGCGCCCAATGCGGCGCTACCAGCTAAGCGGCTTTTCATCCACATGGGTGGGCCGCTGGCCCGTGCACCACTCAGGATGACAATTTGTGGGATTGGTTGGATGAGTTGAGAACCCACGACTGATCGCCGATAGCTGATAGCTGACAGCCGATAGCTGACAGCTGATAGCTGATAGCTGATAGCCGATAGCCGATAGCTAACGGCTATCCACATATTGCCGCAGCCGGCGCAGCAACGATTCCGGGGCTTGCACGTCCAGCTCCACCAGTCCATCGCGATATTCGCGCGCGAAGATGAGGGCGCGGGCTTCGATCTGCGACAAGAGCTTGCCTTCCGACTGTGGCACGCGCAGATGCACGCGGCTGAGCGGATCTTCCTGCAGGGCGGCATCGATCACTTCCAGCAGTTGGTCCAGTCCCGTCCCCTGTTTCGCGGAGATGTGCACGACCAGGCCGGCATTGCGCAACGATTCCCGCTGTGCCGAATCCAGTTGGTCGATCTTGTTCAGCACGTGGATGCGCGGCTTAGCGCCTGCATCCAGTTCCCCGAGCACCTGCTCGACCTGGCGGTCCTGTTCGGCGGCGACGGGGCTGGTGGCGTCGGAGACGTGCAGGATGAGCGCCGCCCGCTGCACCTCTTCGAGAGTCGCGCGAAAGGCGGAGACCAGCGTGTGCGGTAGCTGGCGGATGAAGCCCACCGTATCGGAGAGGAGAACCTTGCGCCGCGAGGGGAGCTTGACCGAGCGCAGCGTGGGGTCAAGCGTGGCGAACATGCGCGAGGAAGCGACTACGCCGGCCCGGGTCAGGGCGTTAAATAAGGTGCTCTTACCCGCGTTGGTGTAGCCGACGAGAGCCACGGTCGCTACCGGCACCGATTCGCGCCGCTGCCGTTGCTGCGTGCGGATGCGGCGCACCTCCTCTAACCGTGATTTCAGATGGCGGATGCGCCGGGAGATCTTGCGGCGGTCGGTTTCCAACTGAGTTTCGCCGGGGCCGCGGGTGCCGATGCCGCCGCCAAGCTGCGACATCTCTTTACCTCGCCCTGCAAGGCGTGGCATCAGGTATTCAAGCTGGGCCAGTTCGACCTGCAACTGTCCTTCACGGGTGCGCGCGTGACGGGCAAAGATGTCCAGGATGAGCTGGGTGCGGTCGATGACGCGCGTCTTGATCTCGCGCTCCAGGTTGCGCAGCTGCGAGGGCGAAAGCTCGTGATCAAAGATGACCACGTCGGCGTTGGACGAAGCCACCACGCCCGCGATCTCTTCCAGCTTGCCACGCCCGATCAGGGTTGCCGGATCGGGCCGGTCGCGCGATTGCAGGAACTCGGCTACGACCTCGCCGCCGGCGCTGGTGGCCAACTCGCGCAGCTCGGCCAGGGATTCTTCGGGGCTGAAGATGTTCCCATTGGTATCGAGGTCCGGGCCAGAGACCTTTGAGGCTTCCCGTGCGGCACGCGCCTGCGGAAGCACCGGAGTGATGGCTTCGGTCGACGAGTCGCGGCTGCGCGTCTCCCCAACCCGCTTCGGTGCGGCAGCCGAACGCAGGTCCACACCCACGAGCACGACCCGCTCGCCGGTGTCTCTCGAACGCATGGCATCCCGGTCTCGGTCCCGAACCCAGGGAATAAGCTATCCCTCCGTGCCGGTTCCGCTGCTGGCCGCCGGAGCCGGCGGGGCGGAGGCGGCCGGACGCGGCTCCACCGCGTGAGGCCGTTCGCCTGCCGCTTGCGCACGTTCCATGTGCGGCTTGCTCATGACCACGGTAGAAATGGCGTGCTTGAAGATCAACTGTTCCTGGCTATTGGTTTCGAGCACGACCGAGTATTTATCAAAGGAACGGATGCGGCCAGTCAGCTTCACCCCGCTGAGCAAGTACAGCGTAATGTTGACTTTTTCTTTGCGCGCTGTGTTGAGAAAGGAATCCTGGATGTTCTGCGCCGGCTTGTTTTCCATCGCCGATCTCCTTAGCTATTCGGGAACCGCTGGTTGAGCTCGAACCGCGCCAGCACGCTTCCACCAGCAGGCGCAAAAGGCGCGCTTGTGGGGATTCCCGGGGGCGTGCTGCGGTGCCGCAATTTTGGTTCTCCCGGGAGACAATGCCTGCCTGGGAGGAAAAAATCCTGAACCCTTCCGCGGTCAACAACGATAGGCCGAAGCTCCGCGTTTTACAACTCATCTGGAAGGAAAAAATGAGCCGAGCGCGAAGTGCAGGATCGTCTCGCCGGCGGAGTCTCGTTTGCGGCACAGCAGCTCAAAGAGTTCCCCCGGCGAGACGCCGGCCTACGACAAATCCCAGCCAAAATCGCGGTTTCGGCTACAAACCTTGAGGCCTGAACAAGCCCTTATGTTGGCCATCACCCATCAGCGTGATGCGCGTCCAAATCCGGCAAATCCGTTTGACAGTTTCTTGCGCCACCATGTATCGTTCTCAATGAAATCCCACTCGGCTCAGTAATACATGGAAGATACTTTAAGGCAGTTAGGCCAGCTTCTGCTCGGGTCCATCCCGACCGTCGTCCTATTTGTGCTGCTCTTCGTGGCGTATCGCCTGATGGTGCACAAGCCGATGACTCGTGTGTTGGCCGAGCGTCGGGCAAAGACGGAAGGTGCGTTGGAGAAGGCGCGCGCCGATATCGCCGCCGCCGAAGCGCGCACCGCGGAATACGAGACGGCTTTGCGTGAGGCGCGGGTCGCCGTTTTTAAGTCACAGGACGCCCGGCGCAAGAAGGCACTGGAGCTGCGTGCCACTGCCATCGCTGAAGTGCGGGCCAAAGCCGATGCCGAGGTCAAAGCCGCCAAGGCCGCGATCGCCGGCGATGTCGAGCTCTCCAAGACGAGCATTCAAGCGGAAGCGGAACGGCTGGCTAGCGAGGTCATCACTCGCATCTTCCGGCAGGTCGGAGTGGCACAGTATCCGGCGGGCGGTGTCCAATGAGCCTGAAGTTCCGGGTCACAATCCTGACCGTAGTTATTTCCCTGATTGGTTTCGTAACTCTGGCCTCTGCCCAGCAAGCCCCTGCGGCAGCCCCGCAGCAGCAAGAGCAGACGGCTGCGCCCTCGGCCATGCAGCCTCCGGCGAGCGCTCCCGCGGCCAGCGTGGCGCAACCCGAGCAGGCCGCACAAGCCGCTTCGAGCCCAGAGTCGGCCAAGGAAAAGGAAGCCAAGGAAGCGGCTGCGGAACAAGCTGAAACTAACGCGTTCAAGTTTTCGCCCTCGGTGAAGTGGTTCGCCAGTAAGACCGGCTTGACTCCGGAAGCGATGTCCTCGGTTGCCTTCATTCTGAACTTTGCCATCGTGGCGCTGTTGATAGCACTGTTGCTGAAGAAGAACTTGCCGGCCACGTTCCGCGCCCGCACCGAGAGCATTCGCAAGGGGATCGACGAAGCGCAGCGCGCCAGCGCGGATGCCAATCGCCGGCTGGCCGACGTCGAGACGCGGCTCTCCAGACTGGACCAAGAGATTGCCGGGATGCACGCGGCTGCCGAGAAGGAAGCTGCGGCGGAAGAAGCCCGCATCGTCGCGGCTGCCGAGGAAGACAAGAAGAAGATCGTCGAAAGTGTCGAGTCCGAGATTGTGGCCGCCGCCAGGATCGCCCGTCGCGAGCTCAAGGCTTTTGCGGCAGAGTTGGCGGTGAGCATGGCCGAGCGTCGCATTCACGTCGATCCGAGCACCGACCAGGCGCTGGTACGCAGCTTCACCGACCAGCTTGGCAGTAACGGAAAGGACGGCCACTAACCCATGGCATCGGTTGGCATTCGTTACGCCCGCGCCTTCGCCGACGTAGTCATCAATCTGAAGTTGGACCCCAATGCCATTCGTCAGGAGATGCGGTCGATCATCGAGATCGTCAACGCCAGTGGCGACCTGCGCCGGGTCTGGGAAAGCCCGGCGATCACCGCCGAGCAGAAGCTGAAAGTGCTCGATGCGCTGGTGCAGCGCGCCGGCTTGGCGACTGCCGTGCGCAACTTCATGGCTGTGCTGATCGACCATCGCCGCATGAACATGCTGGCAGTGATCGTGCATCAGTTCGAGTTGGAATTGAACCAGCGGCTGGGATTCAGCGATGCCGAGATCGTCAGTGCGCGGGACTTGAACCCGGCCGAGCGCGAGGCGCTTGAGGCCCGGGTGGCCGCCATGACCGGCAAGAAAGTGCGCGCCGAGTACAAGCTCGATGCCAAGCTGCTGGGCGGGGCTGTGGTCCGGCTGGGCAGCACCATATACGACGGTTCGCTTCGCGGCCAGTTGCATCGCATGCGCGCGCAGCTAAGCGAAGCATAGCGCCCGTCGTTTTCCGTTCCGCATTCTCCGTTTCCCCGTGATTCGGAGGACGGAAAACGGAGAACGGCACAGTGGCGCAACAAGTTCCAATTGAAGCAGGGCTCATGGTCGAGTAGCTTCGGTCCGCAGGGATCGAAGCAGGCCAAGAGCAGTTTGGCAAAATTCTAGGACTGGCCACGAATGTGGCAGGCAATTAAACATGGCGCAGATCAAAGCAGACGAAATCACAAAACTGATTCGCGAACAGATTGAGCATTATGAGTCGCGAATCGCGGTGGATGAGGTTGGCACGGTCATGTCGTTGGGCGACGGTATCGCCCGCATCTATGGCCTCGACAAAGTCATGGCTGGCGAACTGTTAGAGTTCCCGCATGGCGTCGCCGGCCTTGCCATGAACCTGGAAGAAGACCAGGTCGGCGCGGTGCTCTTGGGCGAATACACCGAGATCAAGGAAGGCGATCAGGTCAAGCGCACGGGCCGCATCATGTCGGTTCCGGTCGGCGAAGCCATGATCGGCCGCGTGGTCAATTCGCTCGGTCAGCCGATCGACGATAAAGGTCCCATCGCCACCGACCAGTTCATCCAACTGGAGCGCATCGCCCCCGGCGTTATCGAACGCCAGCCGGTGCGCGAGCCGATGGCCACGGGCCTGAAGGCCATCGACTCGATGATCCCGGTTGGCCGCGGCCAGCGCGAATTGATCATCGGCGACCGCCAGACCGGCAAGACGGCCGTAGCCCTTGACACGATTATCAATAACAAGGGCAACGACCTGATCTGCATCTACTGCGCCATCGGCCAGAAGCGTTCTTCGGTCGCGCAGGTGGTGAAGATCCTGGAAGACTACGGCGCCATGGCGTACACCATCGTGGTGGTAGCCTCGGCCTCCGATCCGGCCCCAATGCAGTACATCGCTCCGTACGCCGCCTGCGCCATGGGCGAGTACTTCCGCGACACCAAGCGCCACGCGCTCTGCATCTACGACGATCTTTCCAAGCACGCGGCGGCGTATCGCGAAATTTCGCTGCTGCTGCGCCGCCCGCCGGGCCGTGAAGCCTATCCGGGTGATGTGTTCTATCTCCACTCGCGCCTGCTGGAGCGCGCCGCCAAGGTGAGCGACAAGAACGGCGGCGGTTCGCTGACGGCGCTACCCATCATCGAAACCCAGGCGGGTGACGTGTCGGCTTACATTCCGACCAACGTGATTTCCATTACCGACGGCCAGATCTTTCTGGAAACCGACTTGTTCAACAGTGGCGTCCGTCCCGCAGTGAACGTCGGTCTGTCGGTAAGCCGCGTCGGCGGCAGCGCGCAGATCAAAGCTATGCGCCAAGTGGCCGGCAGCTTGAAGCTGGAACTGGCGCAATACCGCGAACTGGCGGCCTTCGCGCAGTTCGGCAGCGATCTGGATAAGGCCACGCAAGCCCAGTTGGCTCGCGGCCAACGTCTGGTCGAAGTGCTGAAGCAGAACCAGTTCTCGCCGCTGCCCTTCAGCAAGCAGATTTTAGTGATCTTCGCCGGCACCAACGGCTTCCTGGATGATGTCGCGATCGCGGATGTGCGCGCCTTTGAAATGGGCCTGTACACCTACGTCGACACGATGAACCCTGGCCTGCTGAAGGCGATCATGGAGAAGAAGATTCTCGACGATCAGCTCAAGGCCGACATGAAGAAGCTGTTGGGTGAGTACAAGGAGCGCTTCAAGAGCGAGCGCGCCATGGCGGCGAAAGCGTAATAACCCGCGGTTGGCTCTGGGCTGTTGGTTTCTCGCCAACTGCTAAAAGCCAATGGCAAGGGCGACTTTAGGCAATGGCAAACATTCTCGACATTCGCCGGCGTATCCGTAGCGTGATCAACACGCGGCAGATCACCCGGGCTATGAAGATGATCTCGGCGGCCCGGTTGCGTCGTGCCCAGGAGCGCGCGCTTTCCGCGCGTCCCTATGCGCAGATGCTCACCAACGTGTTGCGCTCGCTGGTGCAGCGCACCGAGATCTATGATCCCGAAAGCGGTGAGGCGCGGCATCCGCTGTTGGCGCAGCGCCCGGTCAACAACATCCTGTTGATCGTCGTGACCGGCGACAAGGGCTTGGCTGGCGCGTTCAATACCAACATCAATAAGGCGGCGATGCGCTTTATCGCCGAGCGCCCCGAGGCCCACATCGACCTGTTTACCGTGGGCCGCAAGACTCGCGACTTCCTGCGCCGCCGTTTCCCGAAGGCGGTGGAAGGCAGCACTCATCGCGTGCAGTTGGTCGGCGAGCTGATCGGCTTCGCCACCAAGCTGCAGTACGAAACCATCGGCGAACTGGTGGAGACGGCCATTGACCGCTACTCCAAATGCGAAATTGATGCGGTCTACGTCATCTACAACGAGTTCAAGTCGGTGATCTCGCAGCGGTTGGTGGTGGAGCAGGTTCTCCCGGTGGGCGAGATCGGCGCGCCGGCGGCAGTAAGCGCGCAGGAGATGACTCTGGAAGAACGCGAGCGCGCTGCCGAAGCTGCGACCGCCTCGGGCGTTAGCCTGCAGCCTGCGGACACCAGTGCAATCGACCAAGCGGCGGCAAAGTTCGCTACCGCGCAGGTGGATTACATCTACGAGCAGCAGCCCGACGAACTGTTCAACGCACTGCTGCCCAAGTACGTGGGCGTGCAGGTGTGGCGCTCGGTGCTGGAGTCGGTGGCTTCGGAACACGCGGCCCGCATGACCGCCATGGATTCGGCCACCAACAATGCCGGCAAGATGATCGATGCCCTGACCTTGGCCATGAACCGGGCCCGCCAGGCGAAGATCACCAAGGAAATCATCGAGATCGTGAGCGGCGCGGCGGCGCAGTAACTCCGCCTCCGCTTTCGACTGAGTCGTAAGACGAGATTAATACCGGTTCCGAGCTGAAAGCTGACCGCGGACAGCCGCTGAGACCGGGAACTGAGAACAGAGAACTTATCATGGCTGAGAACATCGGACACGTAATTCAGGTCGCCGGGCCGGCAGTCGACGTGCAATTTGCGGAAGCGGCCCTGCCTCCCATCTACCAGGCCGTGCGCGTGATCGGCGACGGCTTCAACACCCCTACGCCCATCAACGTCGTGCTCGAAGTGCAGCAGCACTTGGGCGAAGGCCGCGTGCGCTGCATCGCCATGCAGGCTACCGACGGCATGGTGCGCGGCATGAAGGCGATCGACCTTGGCGGTCCGATCTCGATGCCGGTGGGCAAGGGCACGCTGGGCCGCGTGATCAACGTGATCGGCGAGCCGGTGGATAACCTCGGGCCGGTGGCCTGCACCGAGCGCTTTCCGATTCATCGCCTGGCGCCTCCCTTTTCCGAGCAGTCTACCCGCGCCGAGATGTTCGAGACCGGCGTGAAAGTCATCGACCTGATCCAGCCCTTCTTGAAGGGCGGCAAGATCGGCCTGTTCGGCGGCGCTGGTGTGGGCAAGACGGTCGTGATCATGGAGCTTATCAACAACGTCGCCAAGCAGCACGGCGGCTACTCCGTGTTTGCCGGCGTGGGCGAGCGTACCCGTGAAGGAAACGACCTCTGGCTGGAAATGACCGAGTCGGGAGTTATCGTGCCCGGCGTGCCCGAGAAATCGAAGGCCGCACTGGTGTACGGCCAGATGACGGAACCTCCCGGGGCTCGCCTGCGCGTGGCGCTGAGTGGCCTGACGGTCGCCGAGTACTTCCGTGATGTGGAAGGCGCCGACACGCTGCTGTTCATCGATAACATCTTCCGCTTCACCCAGGCGGGTTCAGAAGTGTCCGCGCTGCTGGGCCGCATGCCCAGCGCCGTGGGTTACCAGCCCAACCTCGCCAGTGAAATGGGCGAATTGCAGGAGCGCATCACCTCGACCAAGAAAGGTTCGGTCACCTCGGTGCAGGCCGTCTACGTGCCCGCCGACGACCTTACCGACCCGGCGCCTGCGACCACGTTTGCTCACTTGGACGCCACCACAGTGCTCTCCCGCGCTTTGACGGAAATCGGCATTTACCCGGCCATCGACCCGCTGTCCTCGACCTCGCGCATTCTCGATCCGCACATCGTCGGCGACGAGCACTACAATGTGGCCCAGGGCGTGAAGATGATTCTGCAGCGCTATAAGGACTTGCAGGACATCATCGCCATCCTGGGTATCGATGAGTTGAGCGAAGAAGACAAGCTCACCGTGGCCCGCGCCCGCAAGATCCAGAAGTTCCTCTCGCAGCCGTTCCACGTGGCCGAGCAGTTCACCGGCTTCTCGGGACGCTACGTGAAAGTCGCGGACACCGTGCGCAGCTTCAAGGAGATCCTGGAAGGCAAGTACGACGACATCCCCGAGCAGGCGTTCTACATGGTCGGCCCCATCGAGGAAGTGGTCGAGAAGGCCGAGAAAATGAAGATGGCGGCAAGCGCCTAAGACAGTCGGTGGCCGTTGGTCGTTAGTCGTGGGCAAGATCCCGGCGACGAACGGCAAACGACCAACGACAAATGACTAACGACCAATGGCTGAAACCATAGAACTTCAAATCGTCACTCCGGAGCGTCTGGTAGTGAAAGACGTCGCCGAGGAAGTGCAGATCCCCGGCAAGGCTGGTTACATGGGGATCCTGCCTGGCCACGCGCCGCTGATCAGCGAACTTGCCGTGGGCGAGATCGTCTACCGCAGCAGCGGACAGACGCACCATCTGGCCTGCGCATGGGGCTTCGTCGAGGTCCTGCCGGAGAAGATCACCATCCTGGCGGAAAGCGCCGAGCGCCCCAACGAAATCGACGTTACGCGCGCCGAGGAATCTCTCCGCAAGGCAGAAGATCGGCTCAAGGGCGGTGACCCGGACCTCGATTACGAGCGCGCCCTCGGTGCACTACACCGCGCCGAAGTCCGCCTGCAGGTGGCCAAGGGAAAATAGCGGTACGCAGTTTCAGTGCTCAGTTTCCAGAAGGCCCTCGCCCTCCAGCGAGGGCCTTCTTTCTTGCACGAGGCGCCCCGGCTGCTCAGCCGGACCGCTCAACGACGCCGGTCGTGATGCGGTTCCATCGCGGCGGGCGCCGCCATGCCAGACGCATGCAGCACCTCCGATCTGGCATTTGGGGCCGATCCGGCAGCCAAGCACTCCGGTTGGGGACTACCAGGTTTTGCATTCCTGTATCCTCGGGCAATACGCGTGGATTAGGCACGCAGCCAGCGCCGAAGGCTACGGCAGGCTGGTCTTCCGGGATCGAAAGGCGGACACAGAGGGGAGTGCGCAGAGCGCCTCGGCGGTCGTGATGTTCCAAGTGATACATTTGGACATCTCCGCATCGATCACGCTAGCTCGATCTCCGGCGCGGCGCAGTGATGCGAATCACCGAGCCTTGGCCCATTCCGGGAGAATCGCTCACGCTCATGCTGGCAGTTAAGGGCTGTTGGTGCGGGTTTGAAAGGGCGCGGCTTCAGCCGCGCCGCTATGCTCCGCAACGAACCGGCCTTAAGGCCCTGAGGTGAGTGTCCCTCAGCGGCTAAAGCCGATTCTCCGCTTGCACGTTACGGCACGCCTGAAGGCGTGCCCTTTCAAAACAAAGCTAATAGTGGAACGGCTCTAAGCGCAGCCCTGCAGCAGAGCCAAAATCTCCTGCCGGGTGGCAGCAGGATAGCGTAGCAGCCATTCCTGCAACAGCAGGGCGTGGCACTCATCCACGTACTTGAGCCACCAATTCCAGGTTGCCCTTTTCCGTTGGCCCCAGGTGATAAAGCTAACCGTGTCGCGGTCGTAACTCGGGGCGTGCATGCAGTGGCCGCCCCAAATGTGCCCATCAGCTGGAGTCACATCCCAGACCTCCTGGGTCTGTGCCGACACGGGTAACTCCGCGCCCATGTACACGCCGCCAAAGTGCGTGATGGCCTGCTTTACCTGATCGAGGTTCCGCGGGTCGGGCGAGACAAAGCCGAGCAGGGCGTGGCCGTCGAAGCCGTCGCGCTCCCAGTCCTGCAGCACGTCGAGCTCGACGCCGCCCTGGTCGCTGGCGGGATCGGCGGGGTGGTACCCGTCCCATTTCTCGTACAGCGAGAGAACCACATCATCGGATGGAGTGACGATGGCGTCCGTCGCCGCCAGGGTCACCACTTGGATCGCGTGGCCGCAGGCGGCAATGGTGCAGTCGCCGAGGACATCGTTGCGCATCATCCCCCACGCACCGATGCCATTAGTCCAGTCCACGGAGGGAGGAGCCGGGGGCAGCGCCGCGAACAGTCTATGGGCGTGCCCGCGCCGCCTGGAATCGTGCCGCGCCGGCAAGCGCCCGAGTCTCATGCGGGAGTGGTCGGCCATAATGAATTACCTCATTGCAGATGCAACAGCAAATCACGTCCGCATCGCAATCAAAGTGTTTTCCAACCAGGCATGCGCCACACATGGTGCGCCGGTTTCCGGTTGCTACCAGTACGTTCCGCGTTACGGTTCTGGCCGCTTGATCGCGAAATGTCATTCCCCAAGAGTGACGAGTGACTCGTGATTCGTGACTAGGGATTCATCACCGCTGACCATCACTAGTCACTAGTTCCTGATCACTGGTCAGTCTGGCGCTTATCGGAAGGACGGGTGCCATCTCTGCCAGCCGAGCACCACGAATTGGGGCGCCTGGGAGAGGGCGGCATCGACCTTCGGATCACCAGTCTTGGTAGAGACAATCTCGTTGTACCGGTGCTTAAACTGGTGCACCGCGGTTTTCACCTGTACCCGCTGCTCCGGGCTGAGCGCGGTGGTTTGGTTGGCGGGAATCGTGCGCACGATGTCGTCCACCAAGGCGTCCGCGGCAGTGACGAGTTGCGTGACCGTGCTCATCGTGGTCGGATTCTTGATCTGGCCGGCGGCCAGCAACCCGCCGAGCTGCGACTTGATGCCGTCCGCGATGGCCACGACCTGCTGCCGCACACTGGGCGTGTTTGCGCCGGCGATAGTGGACGCCAAGGTCTCGATCTGCCGCAGGCCCGAGTTGACATAGCCTTCTACCGCTTGCGCCAGCGCGGCGATATCGGGCGCCTCGGTCTGGATCACGACGTTGGCTGCTGTTTCTACCGCGGGCAGGATGAGATTGACATAGGCTTCTACGTTAGTCAGCGCCGAGGGTGAGCAGGCCGTCATGGCCATTCCCACAGCCAAAGCGGGGAGCAGCAGCAGGAGGATCGCATTCTTCGCCTTGGAGGCGGCAGACGCGGCTGGGCCCAGCCGCGCCGGGTCGCTCCGGCTCTGCTCCGAGCCTGCCCTGGTCGAACTGGCAGGGTTGCGATACCACATGAATAGGGCGACAACTGTCCCCACGATCCACTTCAGTGCGTTGGGCATGGCCACGTAGGCCTGATCGAAATTGCGCTGCACCGTAGTGTCGCCATAGTACGCGCTGATCAGAAATGCCAGGCCGAATGCCACGGTGTGCGTACTGATGCGATACTTCGCCAGCAAGGCCTTGATCTGGTCCATTCTTGCTTCTCCTGATCTTGTGAAGTCGTTACGGTCCGCGATAAGGAACATTTGCCACAGAGACACAGAGACACAGAGAAGAGCGGGTCTTCCTCTGTGACTCTGTGTCTCTGTGGCAGGTATTCTTCTGCGTCAGTGGCTAACGCCGGAAAATTCGCAGGTAGTTCATCCAGAACTGCACCAGGGTGATGACAAACAGCAGGGCGGCGCCGAGGCCGCTGGCGCGCTGAAGCTGGCTCTCGTGCCGCTCGACGCGCTGTTCGAGCAGCGCGAGGCGTCCGGGTTGTCCGTTGCCCAGCATCTGCTTCATCTGGGCTTTCAATTCCGCCAGGTCCGTGAGTACCTGCTGTTCGAAATCAGACATAGGGATAGTCCACGTGCAGGATGGCGCTGTTGCGCGAGTAATTCCCATTGGCGTCGTACTGCCGTAAACAATAGGTCTGCACGCGGGTCAGCCGCGGCAGGGAGAACGTCTGCGTGGTAAAACGGCCGGCGAGGTTGCGATCGTTTCCGGGACCCCAGGCGGCATCGCTGCGCCGCACCTCAAAGCCGCCGCCCGCGGGCGGTGCACAGCCGCAGTCAATGCTTACGGCAATCGAGTTCACGCCCGTGATCTCGGCTCCGGTGAGGTCGGCCATGTTCGTGATGGCGTTGGCGACCGGGATGGCATTCACGTCGAGCGTTTTCCCCGTGGGAGGATAGGTCGTTGCCAGCACTTTGGTGGCGGGCGCATGAAACTCGAACCAGGGTGCGCCGCATCATTGGCAAACGCGATCTTGTAGCGGCTGCGCTCCCCGGCAAGGTCGCAGGCTTGAATCTCGACCTCGCGCACCGTGGCAATGAAGTCGGCGGCCCGCGAGGGCACATGCACCGCCACCGAATCACCCGGATATACGTCTCCGTTGGGAAGAAAGTCGCTGAGGATTTCGTACTGGCCGGTCCACGCCGCTTGCGTGCTGTCGTCGAGGATCGCCAACGCCGCGTTCGCGCAATCGGCCGAAGTCCTGGCGGGGGGTGACGCAAGGTGGTGAATGGCATGCCGAATCCCGTCATCGCTGCCGCTGGCCAGCGCAGCGATGCTGTTCGGCGCATTCATGCGTGCCACGGCATGGCCGCTGCTGCGGTAGGTTGCCTTGATCGCCTCGCTTGGGGCTTGCACGTACTGCGGGTAGAAGCGAAGCTGGTAGCTACCCAACGCGCACTCCGCGCCTTCTGATAGCGCGCCCACCAGCCGCGTGCGCGGCGCCTGTCCGGAAATCCCTGAGCTTACGTCGATGTACTCTGCTTGCGACAGGCGCGTAAATGGGATCGAACACTGCAGGTTATTGCCGCACAGGAGCGCGTAATTGCAGAATGCCGGGAAGGTGGCCAGCGTGCCGTCAAACAGCACGGTGGAGACTGCGCCGAAGGTGCCGGGATTCGCCGGGTCGATGTCGTGTACTTCGAGCACTAGGTGCACATTGGCCGGAATCTGTGCGCCGCCGCGTCCCGCACCGGCCGGATGCAGCGAGGAATGAAACGTCTGTTCCATGCGGTACGCCTCGGAGGCATACAGGCGCGTGCTGAGCGCATAGTGATGGCCGGCCTGGGTGGTGATCGATGTCCCGGCCGCCGAGCCATTCACGACCGGCGTGATGCACGACTGCGCTCCCGCAGGCGCAACCGAGAATCCCGTGCAATTTGCCGGCGTCGCGCCAACGTAGAGCCCGCCGATGATGCCGCTGGATGGACCGCTAAAACTGATTTCTCCATGCTGCAGCACCAGCGCCCCTCCGATTTCGATCTGCTCGACGAAGCAGACGGTGGCAGCTCCCGTGACGTTTAACTGCCCCCCGCTGACGCTGATCGCGCTGCCGGGAGTGGCCGCCCAATATTGCGGGTTCAACTGCGAGCCGCGAAACTCGTCGTCGACAAAGCTAATTCTGGTGCGCGTGAAGGGCGTGTTCGACAGCGTGAAAGCCAGCGTGACGCCGTCGCCGAGAAAGTAGTCCTTGACGTGGGCATGCGGCTCCGGTTTTTCGCCGAGCACGATGACGTCATTGGCCGTCAGGGTAGGAGAGACGAGCCGCAGGCCCTCTGGGGAAAAGCCGGCGGCGGCCTCGTCGATTGCATGTTGCGTCTGGCCCACCGGGGCAAAGTGCAGCTTGCCATCGTGCGCTCGCCAAGCGGCGCGGGCGCGCAGAGCGATCTCCGCTGCCTCCTTCGACCAGGGCATCTCCGCGTCCCAGGTGTAGGCCGGCAGGGGATCGGCGTCAGCCACCGCGGAGGTGTCGAGCGCAACCGCGAAATCCGCGACCCGTTGTTTCAGCAACTTGCCGGCAGGCCGTCCGGAAAAGGGCGCGCGCGTGGGCCCGAGCTTGCGATCCAGAAGGAAGTCGTCGCTCACGGCCTGCAGCGCGTATCGGTAGACCGGACCCTGCTCGCCCCAGCCCAGGTATTCGAACTCGGGAACACTGGTCAGGTAGCCGGTGAACACGCTGCTGCCGTCCGCCTTGGCGAGCACAATGTGGGCGCCTTCGGCCGGCACCACGAACTGCGGCGTATCGGCCACAAGGCACACCTTGAGCTCCGACGGCGAGTTCAGGCGGCGCACCACCTTGAGCGGTTGTCCGGAGTCGATCGCGCTGCTGTAATCGGTTTGATCGATCGTCAATTGCATTAGAATTCCGATACCCCAATGCGGGGCCCTCAAAGCTCGTCCAGGGGGCCTTTGGGAGAGATGACTTGGCATGGGAGACGCAGCCACAGAGCGGATCATCGCCTTGCAGAACCGTTTGCGGGTCCGCATGGCGGAGCTTGGCTTTGCCGGGATCGCCGCCAGCAGCGTCGTACACCACCTTGCCGAGGTCTCCGTGCTGGCGGGGGAACTGGCCGACGAATCGGTGCCACTGCTGGTCGAACTGTCGCACGATCACCGCGAAGCGCTGGCCCGCGTGGTCGCCCAGATTAAGCGCGACCTCGACGAGATCCGCGACGGCATCCAGGACATGGAGCCGGACATCACCGAACTGCTGAAGTTTTTACAGCAGGAGTAGTAGCGCCGGCGTCTCGCCGGCGGGTTCCGTTCGCAGTACCACGGTTCACAAGGCCCGCCGGCGAGACGCCGGCGCTACACGCTTCATCGCCCCGGCACATACGCGCGCCAACACAGCACGGACTCCCCATCCATGGCATCCGTGACCGGCAGAGCCACGAAGGACGCATGCAACCCGACCGCGTGCAAGGGGGCTGCAACCGGCATCGCCATTTCCTGGGCCGGTGCAAACGGCTGCAGGCGCGGATAGTAGAAGCACACCCGCGCGCCCGCCTCATCCGGCAGCATGATCAACGCGGACCACTCCTGGAAGAAGCTTCCACCTTCGCGGTCCGCGAATCCGGTAACCTTTTGCACTTTGGCGCTGGCGCTCGGCACCCCGCCGATCAGCGATTGATTGAGTACCAGGGAACCGCCCGTGACGGAAGCCACCCGCCCCACATTGAAGGTGACGCGCCGCACGTAATCCGGATCGTTGATCGTGCTGCCGTTGCCTAGATACGCTCCGCTGATTCCGCTGCCGAGGTAACCTTGCGCGCCCGCGTAATCCACATCGACGGCCACCAGGTTGCCAGGCGAAAACTGGGCTGCCGCAGTGTTACCCACGACCAACGCGGACGCGGTCGAGCCACTCTGCAGCGGCACCGCGTTTCCTGCGGTTCCGGCAACGCCCGTTTGCGCGGGCTGCAGCAGATTCAGGTGCTGCGAGCCTCCGGACAGCGCCATCTGCAGCTTTCCCCATTCGAGGAAGTCGAACTCGACGCGGGCGTCGGCGTTGCCGCGGAATTGCGCCGCCACCATGCCGCGCGCCCCGCCGCGTACCGCTTCGCGCCTCGCGGCGCAGCTCCGCCGACGTGGTGGCGACTGCGCCGAATTGTGGCGTGTCCCACATGACCACGCTTCCCAGAGCAAGCGCCGGGTTTTGCGTGAAATCGCACTTGGGCGTGTTGGCCGGCAGAGAGATCTGGCGCAACTCCTCGTCGAGCGCGGCCAAGGTGCGGCCCCGGTCCTGTCCCGAGTCCGGCGAGCCTGGGGTGCGGTAGGCAATCACGCACTCCATTGCCATCAGTGGAGATGCCGCGCCCGTCCATTTGTCTGCCACTCGCGCAGCGCCCCACTGCACATAGAATGCGTTGGCGCACAACGGAGCCGCCGTGGCGAGCTCGTTTTCCGCAACCAGGACTGCAGGCCGCGCGACCCCCGCCACGCTGACCACGCGCTGCGGATTCAGCGCGGCCAAACGCGTGCGCAGGGCCATGTAGAAGCTGTCTTTTGCAAATTGCATAAGCGACGCCAGAAAAGGTCAACAACGGATTGAAACGGATTCAGACGGATCAGAAAGACTTCGAAATTGCCTCAGACATCGTCACGACCCCAAGAGTTGTCATCCTGAGCGAAGCGAAGGATCTATGCGTTTTTGCTCGGAAGTACACAGATTCTTCGTCCCCGCCTACATTTCGGCTCAGAATGACATCTTGGCTGCTTGTTGCCCCTTTAGATAATCCGTTTCAATCCGTCTCGATCCGTTGTTAGTTCTTGTCTTTTCACCGGCTGAGGGCGGATTGGTCCTTGACGATCACGCGATAGAGGTACGGAATCTCGCCGAAACTCTCGGTCATGATTTTCTCGACGCACATCGTCGTGCCGTGAACGACAATGCCTGCCGCACCCTCGATGAGGGCGCTGCCCGAAGTCAGACCGCTCCGCTCCGCTTCCGCATCCAGCAAACTGGCGGGAAGCAGCAGTTCGAAGCGGCAACTTCCATCGGAAGTAGGGGTAGAGCCGCGCACCACCACGGGCGCGAATTCGATCTCCTGCACCAACGGCGGCGCAGCCCCGAGCTCCGCGTTCAAACTACCGTCGGATGCACCGCCGATTCGCAGTTGCACCGCATCGCCGCCCAGCGCGCGCAGCATGCTCTCGGCCGCGCACGCCAGCCACTGCCCCCGCCCGCTCTCGTTTGCGATTCCAAAGCCCATGTCAGTTCACCTTCTGCGCCACATAGGGCGCGAGCAGGGCGCGCACCGTGGCGTCGATTAGGGTGTCGGAGAAGTATTGCAGGCGCATGCGCTCCAACATTCCAAAGCGCACGTTGAGCGCGGGAGTCGCTAGCGCATTGCGCACCACCTGCGCGCACGCCGCCTTCACCCCCGCGGGGATATCCAGAATGCCGGCCGTGTAGGTCACCTCGACTTCATTGAAGGGCAGGCCGAGGACGTTCCTGCGCAAGGTGAGTTCGCCTGTTTCAGAGGAGTAGTCGACCAGCGATGGATCCAGCGTCGTCCATAAGCCCGGCAGCCCAAAGACCGACGCAACTTCCATCAGGAACGTTTCGTCTTCCTGCTCGCCGCGACGCGGCATGGCATAGCGCGCGCGGATCGAAACCAGGGGCGATGTGGCAGGCGCGATGGCATTCAGCGGCAGATAGGTCAGGCGCACGCTGTTGCGTCCCTCCGCCAGCCGCAGCCGTTCCGTGTATTGCGTGGCCGCCAGCGTTGGCCGGCGGCAATGCGCGTCGATCAGGGCCGAGGCCGTCGTGCACCAGGCCGCCGGCAGACTGGCCTCCAGGCCGTAGTTCTCGTAATCGGATACGTCCAGATAGTTCATAGTTCAGGACTCTTGGGAGATCGGGTGACAGATATCAGGTACCAGGTAACAGGCATCCGGTATTTAGCGGTAATGGGGGGCGAGCCGCGAATTCGTTCCGCGTTCGCATCCCTTGCAGGGCTTAAAAAGGCCTGACGTTTGTTACCTGGTGCCTGTTTACCTGATACCTGTTCCCTGAGTGGGGTTCTACCGCTCGACCACAACCTTGGCGTGAGCGTAGCTCGCACCTTTCGCCACCACGGCGCCGAACTTCGCCACCACCAACTGCCGCGCCAGCGAGCCGGTCAGCCCGAGTTGGAAGACGCGCGGGTTGGCTTCGGTGAGCCAGTGGTACTCGATCAGATCCTCGGTGACGATGTAGCACGGCAACACCGCCGAACCGGAGCCCGGCGTGCCCGTGTACCCCAGCGCCCACTCCGGAATCAACGGCAGCTCACCCGCTTGCGTCGCGAGCGTCTTCACGCGAACGCCGGCGACTACTTCCGTGCTCGAAAACAATACGTTGTGATTGGTCGCCAGCTCCTGATCGATCAGGTTCAGCAGCACCGGATTGGCATAGATCGCGGTGGGACGCACCTCGTACTGCGAGTTGGCCACCATGTTGGCAATCACGTTCTGCAGGCCCGGGATGATCGACTGGGTCGTAGTGATGGTAGTGACGTTGCCGCCATCGTTGATCTGCTGCGCCGCGCCGTAGTACTGCAAGGAGGTCGGGGCACTGAGTGAGGTGTCGTTGCCGCTCCACAGGGCGACGTCGTGCGTGCGCATCAGGCCCTCGACCGAGTCTGTCAGGTCCTTGGCCTGCAGGAACGCGAACTGGCTCTGCTGTGCGCCAACTTCAATATCGAACAGGTTGTAGTTGATCTGCGAGACCAGCGCCTTCAGCGGCACACTACGCTCCACGCGCGTCGGTGCCCCGACCGTGGCCACGATGTTGCGCGGATCGACGAAGGCGTTGGCCGCGGTCGGCGAAGCAATCGCCGTCTCCTCGAAGTAACGCGAAGGATGGCCGGTGGCCGGTACCTGGCGCACGCGCTGGCCAAAAATGCCGCGGCGGCGCACGATGTCGGTGATCTCGGTTTGATAACGGTTGACTTCCACCGCGCCCGGCCCGAGGAAATCCGCGGCCGCGTGCAGCTCAAGAAATTCTGCTTTCATGATGTCCTTTCGTCTCGTGCACGGATCTGTCCGTGCGTGCAAAGAAGAGCCAGGGTTCCTCAGAAGGCAAAAAGCAACAGCGGATTGAGACGGATCAAGACGGATTTCTCCAGGAAGTAGGGAGCCTTAGCCACAGAGCCACAGAGACACAGAGGAAAGCCGAAATGTACATCGTCCGTTCCGCTTTCTCTGTGGCTCGGTGCCTCTGTGGCAGGTTTTCTAAACTAGCTTCTTGAATTCTGATCCGTTTCAATCCGTCTTGATCCGTTGTGATTCCTTCTGGGCTACCGCCTTACTCGATCATGCCGGCGCGCGCCATCTCGGCCTTGACCGCGATGCGCTGGTCGAGGGTAAGCGGGGCAAGCGCCTTGTCCAGCGCGGCAGAGTCGAAGTGCGCCTCCTCGACGCCGCTCTTGGCGAGCAGCCCCGAGACCAGTGGCGAGAGCGTCTTGCGCCCGCCGCGTAGCGCCTCCGCCTTCAGCTCTCCGGCCTGTGCCTTGAGTTCGGCATTTTCCCGCTCGAGAGCGGCGGCGCGTTGCTCGAGTTCCGTAGCGGCTGCTAGGGTGGCACGGTCGTCAATCGCGGCGACGATGCGGTCCACCTTCGCCGCCAGTTCGTCGCGTCCCGCCAGGGCGCGCTCCAGCGATTCCGCTGCCGCCGCCAGCCGTTCGGCAACCGCAGCCAGTTGGTTTGTGAGTTGTTCGTCCATGATGCTCCTGGTTTCCGTTCTCCGTTTTCCGTTCTTCGTATTCCTGTTTCGCGCTGCCCGTCGTGACCCATAACGGGGAACGGAGAACGGCAAACGGAGAACGTGTTGGTGAAGTCCTTCTTGGATCAGCGGCTCAGTTTGCTAGTTCAATCCAAGTCTCACGGTAGGCGGCCTTATCGCGCCGCAGTAGGGCCGCGCCGGTGAAGGTGAAGTCGGTCACCCGCCACACGGGAGCGCTGGCCTCGGCGATGCGTGCGTCGGCGATCTCATACGACATGCCAAGCAGGTCACGTCCGCCGGCCCGCAGCTCACGCACCACTTCCGGAAAGTCGCGCGCGTACAGGTATCCCGAGACCTCGACCAGCGCGCCGCCCGCATGGATTCCACCACGCCGCCGACTGGCGTTGTAGGGGCTAGGTTTGGTGCCCCACATCTGCCCGTTTTTAGCAGATGTGGGATCGCGCCGCCGAGACGGATTGTCGATAGCTGCGCCATCGACAATAGTTGCCTCCGTAATGACGCCGATCTTCCGTCGTGCATCGTGCCGGTCGAGGGCAGGCGTGTAGTCCAGGCCCATGCCCAGCAGCGACGGCAGCGCCCGCTCGGCAGCCGTCCGCGTTAGGAGTACGCGATGTCCGCGGGCTCCGGCCGGCGGCTTGTCGGAGGGCACATCCAGCAGCGTCAGCACGCCGCGGAAGGGCACACGATTCGGGTGGTCATCGTAGCGTGGCAGCTCGATGGCCATGGCTTCCAGTTGCATTGATTCCCCCAACAGGGTTGAAGAGAAGGCATCAGGTATCAGGTATCGGATTTCCGCAGATTGCTGCTAACAGCTCCCGGCAAGAGTCAAGCACCGCCACGACTGTCATCCTGAGCGCGCCCGGCTGGGTTTCGCCGGGCGAGTCGAAGGACCTTGCGGTAAAGTTGAAGAACGCAAGGTGCTTCGACTCGCCGGATTGCGAACTGCGCGCAATCCGGCTCGCTCAGCATGACAGGCACACCTGATACCTGTTACCTGCTGCCCGTTACCGAATGTGACGGCTGATCGCTGGCACTCAACTCCGGCAAGCCGCGCATGCGGCGCACCTCGTTCACGGTGAGCACCCCGCTGCGCAGCAGGATCTCCTGAACCTGCGCCTGTTCCATTTCGTTGGGCGCGTCCAGGTCGCTGAAGACGAACTCCAGGTCGTTCCAGCCCAGCCGCTTGGCGATGGCGTCGTGCGTTAGGTGCTCGGCCAAGAGCCGCGCCGTGGGCACGATGGCCGTCTGGAACGCCGAGGTGCTCGCCTGGTCGGCGGTCGAGCGGTTCACGTCCGCCTCCAGGCCCAGGAACAGCGGCGGCAGATCGAAGGCGTCGGCAATGATCCTCAGTAGGAACTCCTGCCATTGCAGGCGCAGATCGGCGTCGGTGCCTCCGGCAAAGCGCAGCACCTCGGGCTTCTGCTCCACCGAAAGGATCGGCACACGACCTGTTCCCTCGATTTCGTCCTGCCACCAGCGGATGAGCCGCTCGTACTGTGCGGGAGTGGCGTCCTGCAGCCACAGCGCGTACTGCACCACGCTGTTGCTGGCCAGCCGCGCCGCATAGCGATGGGCGCCAAGGAATTCGTTGATGGTCTCGAAAGCCACCTCCAGGCGTCCCAGGCCAAAGGGGGTCGAGGTGCGCGCATTCAGCCGCACATACATCAGCTCTTCATCCGCAAGCGTGATATTGCCCTTCGGACCGGAATACCCGCCCACCTGCACGTAGCGCGGCGAGGTTGGCCGCCCGTCCCAATCCGCGCGCATGCGGATGGTCGAACCGTCCACCGGCCACAGCATCAGCGGCCGGGCGGCGTCGCCGGTCCGTTGCAGCTCGGCGGCGCCGTAGCCGCCGACGATGATGTCCTCCAGCACCTGCTCGGCGAACGAGCGGAAGCTGTCGTCGGGATTCGGTGCTTCGAAGACCTCGGTGAGCACGCGGATGCGTGCGTCGCCATCGGGCAGTTGATCGAGGGCGCGCCCGTGCCGCGGCTGGATGCGCCATCGCATGCCGGCGATGCGGTCCTTGATGGTGTTGATCGCCTTGCGCGCTACCGGCGTCTCGGCGAAGCGCCGCAGGTTCACCGGCGTGGGTTTGGGCACGGCATCCGCACGGGGGCCGTACGAGTTGAGGATCGAGGGCAGCCCCAGCGTGCGCCGCTTGCTCCAATCGCTTGCGGAAATGGCTGGCGCTCCGGCGTGCTCGCCTTGCGGCGAACCTCCGCTTAGTCGGCGCAGCGCGCCGCGAAATGTCTCTCGAATGTTCATGATGATTTCGGACTGCAAACAGGAAAGGGATGGCGATTTGCCATCCCTCAATTTCATGTTCCGCAAGATTTCGGAGTTAACAGCGGATTGAAACGGATCCAGATGGATTTTGTGTTACCGTCTCCGGGTGGAGCAGGCCTTCAGGCCTGCAACAAGGAGCTGGATTTCTTCTGCGCTTTAGCGCCTGAGGTGTTTTCTTGCCTCAGCGGCTCAAGCCGGACTATAAGCCGGTCTTAAACGCAGCGCCGAAGCGCTGCTCCACCCTTGAATCTGCTAGACAGATTTCCTAATTCTCCGGATCCGTCTAAATCCGTTTGATCCGTTGTTAGATTCTCAGCTCCATCCGCGCCCGCGCCGCCAACTCCGGCAACTGCGCTGTAGTTGCCACCAGGATCGAGCTGCGCGCGAGCGTGTCCAGCGCGAAGGCCACATTCTCGTCATCGCGCACCAGGTCGTCTTCGACGATGGCGGTCAGCTCTGCCGCCGCTCTTTCCATGCGGGCGATGCCTTCGCGCATTTGCGGATAGCTGAACGCCAGCACTTTGGCCGTGTCCACGTCACTCGCGAGCGGCACCGCATGGAACAGACGAATCAGCGAATGCCCGTTGCGAAACGCATAACCACAATCGAGCTTCAGCGGGTCGCCCTTGTGCGTGTAATCGGCGGCGGCGATCTTCTTGCGCATCAACGGCCACACCCCGGCGCGCTCGAACTCGTCGCGCATGCGCCCGATAATCGCGCCCCGCCCGGCGCTTTCACGGACCCCCGCACGCCGACTTGTTTCCAAATACATCTCGGCGAGCTTGCTGATTTCCTGCTCCGGCGACGAGGTTAAGCATGCCTTCACCGGCGCGACCTCCACCGCGTTGCTGAAGGAATCGCGCAGCACGTGCAGGATGCGCTCGCGGTCCGCGCCGCCCTCCTCCAACCGCGCCCGCACCTCCGACTCAATAGCTTGCAGATAATCCGTATCCGCCGCCGGGTCCAGGCACTTCACCCGCCGCCAGTCGTGCGTGAAGCGGAGCTGCGCAAAGCCGCCGTCCTCGCTGATCAGCGCCAGTCCGATGTTGACGGACTCGCCCTTCACCGCGTCTGGCACGTAGCGCAGCAGGTACAGCGAACAATTTATCAAGCCATTAGCCATCGCAATTTCGGTAACAGGTAACAGGTATCAGGTATCAGGCCTTTGCTCTTCTTGCTTTTGGTGTAATCGCCTGAATAAATCGGGTCAACATCCTCTTTAACTCGCTTGCCTGCCGCAGCAACTCTTGTTCGGCCCCGCTCTTCAGAAACCCGAGATCCACAGATAAGAAAAGATAGTACTCAAGCTCAGTGGCAGAGCCTAACGCGATTTGAAGGAACCGGCAAAAGTCTGCGTCGCTGTTCTTTCCGCAGCCTTCGGCGATATTGCCTCCTATTGAAACCGCCGCGCGCCTCATCTGGCTCACAAGCCCGAACCGCTCCTGTGGTGGAAACACGGCAGTACTCGTGTAGACTGCGAGGGTAAGCTCGTGCGCCTTTTCCCACACCTTCAGTTCACGGTAGTTCCGCATCTACTCCTCGTTAGCCCACGGAATCAGTTCACCGCACCGGACTCACACCTGTTACCTGATACCTGCTACCTGCCTTCCAGTTCGGAAATGGTTCCCGCGACGATCTGCGGAACTCCTCAATCAGCGCCCGAACCTGGTTTCTTCGTTCCACCAGCTTACTGACCAGGGAAATCATGTCGTCCCAGTCGCCGTACCATTCCGGCGGCACGATCTCCGCGCAGGCCCAGATCGTGGCCGGTTCGAGTTGCTCGATGCGCGACAGCCAGGGCTCGAATGAATCCCATCCCGTTACCCCGGCGTACACAAAGTTGCGTGCATATGCACCGCGCAACGGAGCATCCGGAAACGACCACTCGCCGGCGTTGAAGCAGTATCCCTGGTCGATGAACGTCAGGCGGTATCTGCGCTCCCGCGCCTTCTTCCAAAATGTTGCCTGCCGCCCGTTGCAGTTGCACGTCCATTTGTCGAAGGCCAGCGCCCCGGCAAAGGCCTCTAGGCCCTTCACCCGCGACAGCATCGATTCCGGCAGCAGGTCGAAGACCTGACCTTCGGTGGGATCCACCACGAAGCGCGACCCGCACTGCACGCCCGGTTCACACGGCAATGCCCGCCCGGCCAGTTCGATACGCATCTCCGGCGAATTGGCGATCAGCCACGCGTCCACCGTGATCAGTTCGGTGCGCGGCACCGGCAGCCCGATCTGCTCCGCCAACCGCGTGGCGAGCAACTCGTTGGCTAGCACCCGCAGATGCTGCGGGTTGTTCTTGAACTTCACGACGTAGTAGTGCCCGTCGTCGGCCCGCATCAGTTGCGACTGGGCGCCGCCGCGCATCCTGCGCACGTGTTGCACCGCGTTGGCCGGCATCGCGGCTATTTGTATCACCGAGTCGTCCCGCACCGCTGCGAAACCGCAGCTTGTTCCGAATCTGGAACAAGCTTTCCTCCAGGACGCTAGAGGCGGGCGAAGGAAATCAAAGGGTCAATAAGCGCAAGATTGGGAAATCCGAAAGTGAAATCAAATTGAAGGCGTGGGAAGATAATTCACGCGTATGCTGGCTGCAACTCGTCGTCATTCTCCAAAGCTTGCTCCTCTGCAACTTCGGACAGACGTCTCTCCGCACTTCTCTCTGTCTTTATAAAGCCCAGCATGGCGGCAAGCGAAGCAAGACGCAGAATCGGTGATCCCGCCAGAATGTGACTCATATAAGCTGCCACGATGCGTTGATGGATTGTTACCAGCCGTTCTCTTACTTCGGGAGGTACTTTTTCCAAATCAGATGCCCATTCCCTCATGAACATCCTGCCGCCGCTTTCTGCGTGTTTGGCAGCCACTACTGTGGCCAGAACCAACCGCGGAAAATTCAGCTTGTGAGCAAAACGAATGAGCGCATTGGTGAGAATGCGTAGGCGACAATATGCTGGTGAGCCAAACTCGATATTCCCATCAGCAGCGTAATCAAACAGTTCACTGCGCAATGCAAACAGTTCCTGCCGTAGCAGGTCAACTCGATAGTCCATCCAGCAGACAAATACCAGTATCCAGCACAAGAATAGCCCTATCACCAACCACAGCTCGGCAGCAACACTGGTCATATCTTGTCCTCCGGGCGCGTGGTCCCCACCCGCGTCAACTTACTTGATGACCGCTCAGGGTCAAGACGTTGCTCTAAATCCTTGACCCGATTACCGAGACGGTCAATATCCTTGCGCCTCAGTTGCCTCTGCCGCCACCCATATGTTACGCCACTGCTGCCGAAAATGAGCATGAGAAGTTGGCCAATGTACTTGTCGATGGTAACGTTCCCAAAAACGGAAAATCTGAAGTCTGCAAGAGTCTTGCTGCCCGCCAGCGCAACAACGCCCTGCTCGGCCTTCCAAGCGATAAGAAACAGAAAGCCATATTTGATCAACAGGCGCACGTTGTTGTCTATCGCGTCGACAATGCGATAGCGAACACGGTATTGGCGTTCCACCTCGCGCTCAGCTTTGGTTAGTTTGGCCAAGTCGGACACATTATGGGCCATTCACCTCTGCAACGGCAAGATACTCCCTTGGTACAACGTTCCTGGTGCTCAACTACTCTATCCTCGTACCTACTATCGGCCGCAAACGCTGGACCTTCAGCCGCGGCAATATGCCTCTCCCCGCACTGCCTGGGCGATCGCCATGGCCATTACGCAGTCATCATGCGCACCGCCGGCCGCTGCCGCCGATCCATCCTCCCGGCGGACGAAGGTCCGGCACTGCTCCAGCAAGCGCCCGCTCTGGATCAACTCGGGCGAATAAGCCAGCAGAGCAGCGAAGGTTTCCAGCATGCGCGGCCGGCTGGCGCTCGAAGTCAGCCATCCCGCCTGGCCGTGTTGCTCGTAGAGATTCGCATAGCGTTCCACGCCGAGGTGCGCCAGCACCGCATGGCCATGGTTGTTCCGCTCCACCGCGAGCAGTGCCTCGTTGTACTCCCGGCCCAGCGCCGCCACCGCCGAGGCCAACTGCTGGGGCGGCAAATGCCCGAGCAACTCCGCGCATTGAATTCCCGTGCTGCGCTCCACCACCTGGGCACAGGCGAAATCGCCCTCCGAGCCGCCGCCCGCCGGGTCTGCCCCGATGATGTACTCTGCCGACTTCCGTGGCGGCAACCAGATCAGCAAGCGGCCGTTGTCGCGCGACTCCACCGCGGAGTCGCCGATCTCGGTCAGGCGCTTGGCAATGGTTTCCACCTCGAATACGCACTCGCCCGACGCCAGGAAGCACGCGCTCGGATCCTCGGCGTACTCCTCGCGCGCCCGCTGGCGGAAGTTCGAGCGCACATCGCGGCGGAATGCGATCTGCGCCTGGCTCAACCCGAAGTGCGCGATCAACTCGCGCTCTTCTTCGCTCAGCGCGCCTACCGCCGTGCCGGGAATCACGTACTGCGGCTCCATCCACCAGGGGAAAAAGTGCCGCGTGTAGCCGGTTTCGGCAGCGCGCTGCCATTCGTCGTAGAAGCAGCCGGCGGCGCCGTTGGCCGTAGATTCCAGCACCACCTCGCCGCCGTCCGTCGGAACGGCCGCGCGCAGTGACGCCAAGGTCCCCGCCGCATCGCCGGGCCAGCGGGCCACCTCCGAACCGTGCAGGTTGCGGATGGTGAGCCCGCGGCCGGCGTTGGGGTCCGCCGCGGTTTCTACGCGATACTCGCTGTCGAGCCGCGGAAACACTAGCTGGCGGACGTTGGCGCGCGAGGTCCTCAGCGCGCCTTCGCGCAGCGCTTGCGGCAGGTTTTCCTGGAAGCGATGCACGATGCGGAAAATCTCTTCCGCCGATTCCTGGTTGTGCGCCACCTGCACCGTAACCGTCCCCGGCTGCGTGATAGCGCTCACGAAAAAACGCGCGGCCACCCAAGTCGTGATCCCCAGTTGTCGCGCCTTCAGCACAATATTGCGCCGCGAGCAGCGGCGGCTGAATTCCGCCTGCGCCGCATTCGGCTCCAGCGCCACCAGCCGACCCTGCTTGTCGCGCACCTTGAGGAGAGCGCGGACCAGCAGCGCTCTCACTTTCTCGCCGACCCCGGGACGGTTCAGCCGCTCGCCAAGCTTGCACAGCAGTGCCAACTCAGACATAAGATCGTTTTCACCGCAGTAGAACCTCTTTACCGCAGAGGACGCAGAGAATTCGCAGAGGGCGCAGAGGGAATCCAACGCGAAGCCGCCCTTCGGCTTCGCTCAGGGCAGGCTCCGACGCAAAGAATTTCGATTGTGATTTACTTCGCGTCTTAGCGCCTTCGCGTTTAAAAGCGTCCTCTGCGTCCTCTGCGTCAACCCCCTGTGTCCTCGGCGGTGAATCCTACTGCATCTGGAACTGTGCCGTGACCATGGCATAGCCGGGTTGGGTCGTGCAGCCCGCGGTCGCAGTGGTCAGCTTCAGCGTGAGCAGATCTCCGGCCGGGACATTGGCCGAAATAACTCCGCTGTCGTACGGGGTGTACGTGCCATTGGCAAAGTTCACCGAAGCCACGATGGACGAGGCGGTCGAGTCGTAGAGCGCGTAGGTCCCTGCCGTCGTGCAGCCTGAGGGTGCCTGATTTAAAAACACCTGGAAGCGCTTGACCGTGATCGCGTAGACCGGCGTCCAGTTATATTGCGCACTGGTGCCCACGGTGGAATAGACATACGGGCTCCAGGTCATGACGGGCACGTTCGAGATGGTGTTGCCACCGATCTTCGGCTGTGTGAGGCTGGGCGTGGTCAGAGCAGGAGAGGTCGCTAAGACAACACTTCCGCTGCCCGTGGAAGTGGTCGCCCCCGTACCGCCTTGCGCGACCGGAAGCGCCGTGCCCAAGTGAGTCGAGGTTACTTGCCCAGCCGTGTTGATGTCGGCACCGGTCACGGCAAGGGAAGTGTCTGTCATCGCGCTGCTCACTGGAACGCAGTTGCCGCTCGATGCTGCGCTGTCCACGGCGGACAAGACTTTGTTGGTGCAGGACTGCACTTTAGCCCGGGAGGTGTCCGCAGGGTGAACGTGATCGGCGCGCGCGTAGTTTGCGGACGCGCCCGTAGTTGCCGTACCGTCCATCGATGGCGTCGTGCTCGATGCCGCCGGAACGGTCGGCTTGTTCAGAATCTGCGCCACGCCGCTAGCCGCATTCCAGTCGCTGTTGACCTGGGCGGCCGGAAGATCGCTCAAGAACGCAAAGCGCTGGGTGGCGCCATTCATGTACATCGACCAGCGCCACAGATCGCCGCGGCACCACATGTCACCGTTGCTCAGGGTGCTCGGATCGGCGGTCAGCGCGCAGGTATGGCCGACTCCCGCGGTCGCAGAGGACGAACTGAACGTCTGCTTCATCCCCGCCGTGTAGCTGTTCGCCTGGTTCATCTGCACCGCGGAGCCCGGCAGTTGCGATGCGCTTGCCGTGCCGGCCAAATGGGAGAACGCGAGCGGGGAGCCGTTCACCTGGAAGCCGGAGATCGCGTTCACCGAGGCGCCCGTGAACACGCTGCCATCGTTCTTCACCCGAAACAAGGAGCCGCCGCCGCGGGCGGCCTTGATGAAATCGCCGGTGACGAGAAGGCTGGATTCGATTTGCAGGATCGGGTGATTGTCCGAAGCCGCGCGCGCATCGTAGATGTCAAACAACGGCTGTAACTGGCCGTCGTACACGCCATAGGCATTGTCCGAGGTGCCGAACAGGTAATAGCCGACCGGATAGACCGTCGTCATGTAGTTCAAACAGCCAGGAAACGTGCCAAGAAACGAGTGCCCGCCGTTCGGAAACCCGTAGCCGCCGCTTACTCCGCCTACCGTGAACAGGTTGCCGTTCGGACCGCCCGCCGTGCACTGCATCTTGTCCAGCGTATAGCTGGAGGCGGTCGTGTCGATCACGGCGATCTGCGCCAGCGGATAGTTGCTGTAATCCATGATGAGCTGGCCGCCGAGCAAGGTGGTGTTCTTGCTCATGATGTGAATCGCGGCCAACTGCGGCTGATCGGCTTCCAGCCCGTAATAGCTGTTGCTGCTGCCGTTGTCTTCCGCCGCATAAGCCGGATCCCACACGCCAGTCGAGCTGTAGCCGTAAGCGTGCGCACCCCAGACACGGATCGCCCCGCCATCGTTGCGAATGCCGTTGGTCTGGCAGTTGCGCGCGATCAGGTTGTAGTAGTCGCTGTCGGTTGCGCTGGCGTAAAGATGAAAACAGTTGGCCGGCCGGTTCGAGCTGGTGAAGGAAGCCAGCGTGGAATCGGCGTTGAGATTGGATGCCTTAACTTCGTAGAAGCCCGCGCCCGTGCTGCTCATGGTGGCCGTGCCACCACTGGAAAAACCATCGCTGCCCGTGTTCGCATACGTGAACGTGGTCGCATTGACCACGGTCGCAATCTTGCCCGCGACGTTGTAACTGGAATCCGAGACGCCCGCGATCTGCAGCAGCTCGCCGGCAATCAACGCCGGCGATGGAGTCGATGCCAGCGTGACCGTGGTCACGTAGGCGCTGCGGCTGATGCTGGAGATGTTGTAGCTCGCGCGCCCTTGCCCGAGCACGTCGCCCAGCGCCCAATCTTCCGTGGTGGCGTTCTGGCAGGTGACATCCTGCAGCGTCCAGCCCTTGCCCAGCAGCAGTTGGCAGCCGTAAGCGGTCTGCGCCTTGGCGTCGAAGGTTAGATCGTGTACCGAACAATTCGTCGGAACCGAGTTGGCGCCCTTGTAGAGCACCGCTGCCGCGCTCGTACCCGTCGGCGCTTGGATGACGCTCGCCGCCTTCCCCGCGCCTTTCAGGTTCACGCAGGAACCATTGTCCGGCAGCGTGATCGTGCCGATGCACGTCGCCGCGGGGAAACTCACCGTGCCGTTCACGGCCGCCGCCGCGGACACGGCATTGCCGATCGCGGTAGAGTCATCCGTCGAGCCGTCGCACTTGGCGCCGTAGGCGCGCACGTCGAATACGGCGCCCGGCCAGGAGGCAAGGCAAGATGTGCCGAGGCAAAACTGCGATGCGGTCAGCGGCCCCGTCATCGTATCGCCGTGCTTGCGCACAAATTCTGCGGCTAGCGCGGCCAGCCCTGACCCCGGCGCGACCGCGGTGCGCACCGATCCGATGGTTACTGGCGAGCCGCTCGCCGCCGGGATCACCCAGTACTCGGTGCTGCTCGTGCCGTCGTCCAACTTTATGAAGACCTTGTAATACGTGCCGGAGGGCGTCGCCCCCGCGTTGGGCGCCAGCGCCAGCGTGACTTGGCCGCTGCCGTCGACGCGCTGGCTCAGGCTGCCTGCCGCTACCGGCTTGTTGTCGGCCGTGGTAAACCCGGGCCAGGAAATCAGCAGGGTGCCGCTGGCAATGGTTCCGTCGGCCCGATAGAGGATGTCCTGAACCGTGGTCATGGCCGGGGCATTTCCTGCGCGCGCCGCCGCCACCCACAAGATCGGAATAATCAGGCAATAAAAAAACCGCCCTGAAGAGCGGAGTATCGGGAACATATCTTTAATCTTGCCTCGTTGAAGATTGTCCGGGGACCCATGGGGCCTTGGCCAGGCTCGTCGCGGTTCGGGGTCCCCGGCAAGCGCCGATGTTGCGCTTGCTGGGGTGACTAGGGCGGGTCTGATCCTGCCGGGCAGCCCGAAGAAGTGTTGCGGCGGTCGGGATGGTCGTAATTCGGTACGAAATTTTCAACGCTCTCCACATACACGCGCGCGAAGTCTACCACCGGCCGCCGCCGCTCGATATCCCGCATCGCCTCTCCGAGCTGCCAGCCCAACACGCGCAGCAGGGCGAGAGTCATCATCGGCGCGCGGTGCACGCCCGCGGCACAGTGGATGTACAACTTGGTGTCCGGCTGCTCCAGCGCTTTCAGCGCGAAATCGACCCCGCGCGCAAACACCTCCGGCGGCTTGTGCCGGAAATCGTCATCCACCGGATTCCATAAGACCTCAATCCCGAAGGGTTCGGCCAAGACCGTGTCGTCGAACTCCATCTGCATGTCGATGATGTGAGTGACGCCGGAGCGGGCCACCTCGGCCATCTTTTCCCCGACCCAGATGCCTCCGCCAACCGCGATCCGGTCGGTGATCCAACTTATATCCATGCCTTGGGTTCGCCTTTGTGGAACTACCGGGAATATCCTTCCCTGACAGAGATTCAGCTTACGCCTTGGACGTTTCCTCCGCCACATTGCCTGCCGTATTCTCATTCCTGGCGTCCGCCTTCGGCTTATCGCGCTTCTTGGATTCGCGGTCCAGCTTCTTCAGCAGAAGCGCGGCCAGCGACTGGCTCTCTTCCGCCGTGCCGTTCACCAGATCCTCGCGGGTGACGCCGGTCAATTCAAACAGGAACTTGGCGGCCTGCAGATTCCCCTCTTTCGCTACTTCGATCAGTCCGCTGGCCATGTCCTCGGCCGATTCCAACACTCGGCCCGCGATCGTCTCCCAAACCTGCCGCAAGGCCGCGGGCGTTACCTTGCGGGCTCGCCTCTTTGATTTTTGCGTCTCTCGCCCTGAAGTGCCCTGCCGCACGCTGTTGTCCTGCGATTCGGAGGAACCAGAAGCACGCCCGGGCTCCTCGCACGTTTGCGTGCTGGGGTGGTCACTGGCTGCGGTTATGGATGCCCGGCTTGCCTCTTGTGGTCTCATAAAAATTAGCGTTGGCGCCTCGCCGACTGGACTATTTCGGATTTGAGCAAACCTACCTACCGCGGATCTGCGCGGATCGCGCAGGGATCAACAGAGATTCTGTGTTCTATTCGTTGGCCCAGCGAAACTCCGCTCCCTGATCCGTGTAATCCGCGGTAAGCATTTGTGTGAACGCCGGCATCTCGCCGGCCGGTTCCTCATAGGGAAGGGCACGGCAGTTGTGTGCGCCGTGCCCTTCTTCTTCCTTCACTCTTAATTTCAGAATAACAATTTTCTGGGGCTATTCCCGCCACGGCTGCGAAAACTCTTTTGGCAATAATATACTTGACAAAATAGAGAGATAGTTCTATTCTGCTTGTGTGATGGAGCAGAAAGCCATGAACGACCCAAAGACTTTACAAGAAGCAATCCAGTACTTCTCCGATCTGAACAACTGCCGTGAATATATGGTGGCCCTGCGCTGGCCCAATGGCGTGACATGCCCGAAATGCGGCAGCGATAACGTGTTGTTCATGGAGAAGTACAACCGCTGGCACTGCCGCGAAAAGCACGATGCTCCGCAGTTCACGCTGAAAACCGGGACCGTGATGGAAGAGTCGCCGATCCCACTGCAGAAGTGGCTCCCAGCCATGTGGCTACTGGTGAACTGCAAGAATGGCGTATCGTCTTACGAGATTCACCGTGATCTTGGCGTGACACAGAAGACCGCTTGGTTCATGCTGCAGCGTCTTCGCCTTGCTTTGCAGAGCGGTTCCCTAACGAAGCTGGGCGGCAGCGGAAACCCCGTCGAAGTGGATGAAACATTTATCGGCGGCAAGGCCCGCAACATGCACAAGAGCCGCAAGGTCCGTATGCAGAAGGGTGGCCGCAACGCAGGCGGAAAAACGATTGTGATGGGCATGTTGGAGCGCGATGGCATGGTCCGCACTGTGGTTCTGCCGGATAAGCGTGAGCGGAACCACATGAAAAACGTGATCCGCGCTAACGTGAAATTCGGTACAAACGTCATTACTGACGAGTTCGCGGGCTACTACGGGCTTTCTTCCGAATATCTCCACGAGGTTATCAATCACCTTGAGGGCTACGTTGTGGAGCACGTCTACACGAATGGCATCGAGAATTTCTGGAGCCTCTTAAAGCGCGGCCTGAATGGGACCTATGTTGCAGTGGAACCCTTTCACCTGTTCCGCTACGTAGACGAGCAGGTTTTCCGGTTCAACAACCGCAAGACGAAAGACAACCCGCTAACGGATGCAGACCGATTCACCCTGGCTGTTTCTCAGATCGTCGGCAAGCGGTTGACTTACGCGCAATTGACGGGCAAGGCTGGTGAAAGAGCGGCGATCTAGTCGCCCCCGCTTGAAGCGCGGTCCGAAGCGGAAGTCTTAGGCTTCCGCTTTTTTGTGCTGTTTTCAGGCAGAACTATGTGTTTTGTTGCCTCTTCCAAACAATAACGCGCATATTCCACGACGCTCTTTCGGCAACGCGCCCCTTCCCCTGTCAACTTCCAATAGAGGTCATCACTGCACGGCACCTTCAACGGTGCCCCGGATTGGCGCTTCGGCGGCATATTCGCTTGACATTCTACCTTAAGCACCTTAAGTTATATAAGTGACTTAAGTCATTCTAGTTCTTTGGGGCTTCTTAAAAGAAGCACCCAATCGCATAGGTAGTATCCTGAAGCATGGAGAAAACGTGACTATCCTTCAATTCCCCAAACGAAAAAAACCGGAAGGACAGCGCCCTTCCGGGCGTCAGCCTTCCGGCAAAAAAGTTGAAAATATGGGGTACAATGACGCGGTGCCAAAACACCGCGCCAAAGTATTGATGTTTAGTTCACGGGACCGCCAGTTGTGCCCTGCATCACCTGCGGCGGAGCTTGTCCAGGTTTCAGGATGCCAACAGTCGCGAGAAGCTGCATCGTTGATGCTGCGGGTCCACGGAACCCCCACATGCAGTTCTCAAACGATGTATTGGCCCACTCAAAAGCGCCTCCTGAATATATCAGGCGGCAGTTCGTTAGTTTGCAGTCGATGAAGATATGCTCTTCGACCATATAGCAAGCATTCTTCAGTGTTTCGTGTTGGTGTAGCGTCATGGGCATTTCAAGTCCCCCTCCTTTATGGGGGAAGAGCCTTGGGCCTACCACGTCGGCTGTTCTGGCTCACGACCGGAGCAGCCGCTTTGCGTTATGGCTTCCCGGACGGCACGCCCGACAGATTTCGGTCTCGGGGAGCTAAGTCTCTTCTAGCCATTACACTGACCTGGGATGCCAAAGTGATGTCTACATCTTGTGTAATCACGTAGGCCCCCGCTAGGTATTGTCGTCCGTTCGTTGGCGACTACGCAAACCGAAAACGGCCTTAGCCTGTTAGTTAACTGTGGAAATCTCTGTATATTGTTGAAAACTCGGCTAAGGTTAGAGAGGTAGGGAGGTATAATCGCCGCATGAGACCGCTACCAGCCCCACACGTTCCCGGCAAGACGGAATTCGAGCGGTTCGACAACGCCATGCGCAAGCTGCTGAGCGTGTCGAAAGAAGAAATCCTGAGACGGGAAGCACCAGAGAATAAGGATCGGGAGCACAAGAGGCGACCGAAGAAAGCCTAGTGGTCGCCCCGCCCTGTCACGGCAGATCCAGCCTAAGCCCCATTCCCTCACTTTGCCAAGTATATTATTGCCACTCTTTTTGCTTCGAGATCAAGCAGTTGCGGCGACTGCCTGGGATTCCGCCTCTTGACAGCTTCGCTCAGGACCCTTCGCCTTGTGGGGCGGGTCTGTGACCCGCCCAATTTCTGGGATGGGTCGAAGACCCGTCCCACACTGCGCAGGCTCTTCGACAACGTATTCGATTTCCGTGAGCAGCGCGCTTTGCAGGAAAATGGCGCTGAGCCGGTCCAGCGCCTCCGGATATTGTCGCTGCACCGTGCGCAAGGATTTTCCCAGCAACGGTGCCGCCTCGGTTTGCGTGTACTCTTGCAGCGCAATGCGCGCGATCAATTGCCGCGAGGCTTCGTCCAGTCGCTCCAGGCAGCGCTCCACGTCATGGACAAAGATCACCGCGTCCTCGAAGGTGCTCATGCGATACGAGGTCACCTTGGCACGAAAGAACTCGCGGCCCAGCAGCGCCGGCAGTCTTCCCAACTCGATCGACATGCGGAAGTAGCGCCGCAGCAAGCCGACGGTGCGGGCGCGATAAAGGAACAATGCCGCACTCATGCCCACCTCCCGGTTTCTGCGCTAGCAGGCGGCTCGCGGGTTCCCGGCACGATGGCGTGCCGGGGTGATCGCTTGCGGGCAACCGGCAGCTGTTCGGCGCGACGCGCGCAGGGAGCGCAGAACACCACGGCATCGCCGGTCCGCCGCAGCAACAACCCGCCGCACTGTTCGCAGTACTTCAGTTCCAACGTCACGATGGTGCCCTCGACCATCTCCGCCATTTCGCCTCCGTATCCCCCAGCGCGTGCTTGGGGGTGAAAATGCAAAGCCCTGCGCGCATCGCCCTTCGGTGTCCCAGCGCCCGCTGTGTTGCGGACGATGGGGCTGGCGATGTCACGCAGGGCTCGCTTCTGTTGCGACGACCTGCTCGTCTATTTAGTTTTTGGATCGCAACCGGTTTCGGGGTCCCCAACCCGGGGGCCCCGCTTGACGGCGTGGCCTACAGCAGCGGCGCATCCTGGCGCCGGCTGAAATATCCTTCTTCGTACCCGGACTTCAACACCCGTCCGTTCTGCACCACCACGGACACCTTGCCCGTGAAGCGCAGCGATTCCAGCAGGCGATGCATCGACGAGGACAGCACCTCCGCCTGCCGCACCTTGCGCCGGAACTCCAGGAATGTTTCCCCCGGCTGCTGACTGATTGGCAGCATGCTCCTCCTCATAGGCGACCATGATTCAAAAGCTATAATAGGATAAACAATCTATAGCTATTCGCGAATGGCTGTCAAGAGAATATTTGAGAATATTATCCTTAAGATAAATTAATTGTTATATGAATGTCTTATTGCAATGCTAGGTAGCGGCTGGTCCTCCCCTCCCTAAAAGATTAGATACTTGCATCGCCTATTTCATCGTGCTATAAGCAAACCCACGATGAAATTCCGAAGCTTGCAGGAAAACCTTCGCAAAGAGATTTGGAAGCGCATCGAGGCCGGCGAGCTGACCGGGCTGAAACTCGCCCGGCAGGCTGGTTTCCAGCAGGCCCACATCTCCAATTTCCTCAATGGCAAGCGCGGCCTCAGCCTGGAAGGCATGGACCGGGTGCTGTCCGCCCAGCGCCTTTCCGTGCTCGACCTGCTGGACCCGGCGGAGATCAACAAACGCGCCACCATCCCCCCTCCCTCCGAGGAAGGCTACGAGAATGTCCTGCTGGTGGAACCGCGCATCGCCGCCAGCCAGCCGCTGATCATCACCGCGAACGTGAAGGACATCCTGAAGTTCAAGAAAGCGTTTCTCAAGAAGCTGCGCCCCGAACTGGAGACGCCGCGGGAGGGCTGGCATCGCTTCCTGCTGGTGCGGATGGACGCGCACGAGGGCATGGGCATGTACCCGCGCATGCTGCCCGGCGCCATCGTGCTCCTGGATCGCCACTACAATTCCCTGAAGCCCTATCACAAGGGCGACCACAACATCTATGGCGTGAACAAGAATGGTGGCCTCAGCGTCCGCTACCTGGAACTGAGCGGCCCCAATCTCGTGCTCCGGCCCCACAATCCCGGCTACCCCGTCGAGGTCGTCCCGATCGCGCCGGACAAAAGCTACTCCGACTACATCGTGGGTCGTGTGTGTCACGTCGGGATCGAAACTTAGTAAGCGTTGAGCGCCCCCAGCCGGGGTCCATTGTGCTCCCGCAATCCGCGTTTTTCGCCTACCTCCATGCAGGTTTTCTCCCCCGGCTTAATGTCGGCTCCTGCCGTTCAGCTCCGGTTTTGGGCCTTTCGGTTCTTCGCCTCCAGGGTTAGGCTGGCGGCTGCGTTACCATGATCCATTCTCAAGGAACTTAGCGTCTTTCGTTGTTTGTAGTTAAGTAGTTAAAGAGGAGAAAAGCGTGAGCACTCAAACGTACTCACCGGCGAGCGAGTCGTGTTCTGTCCTGGTAGAGGACCGGCCGCAGTTTGCCCCCACCATGCGCGCTGACATGAAGCTGCGCCAGCCCGCCCAGACCCTGTCCGGGTCGCTGATCCAGCCGATCGCCAAGGGTCTGCCCAAGCTCACGCAGTCGTTGTGCCCGGAGTGCACGCAACTGGTGGACGCGCGCCTGTTCGAGGAAGACGGCAAGGTCTACATGGATAAGACCTGCCCCGAACACGGCTACGTCAAGGACCTGTATTACTCCGACGCCAAGCTCTACCTCAAGATGGAACAGTGGCAGTTCGGCGACGGTGTAGGGGTTTCGAATCCGGCGATTCCGGACGCCAAGAACTGTCCTTCCCAGTGCGGGCTGTGTTCGATGCACACTTCGCACACCGGCCTCGCCAATCTTGACCTGACCAACCGCTGTAACCTGACCTGTCCGGTCTGTTTCGCCAACGCCAACTCCGCGGGCTACCTGTACGAGCCGAGCTTTGCCGAGGTCCGCAAGATGCTCCAGGCGCTGCGCAACGAGCGTCCCGTCGCCGGCCGCATCGTCCAGTTCTCGGGCGGCGAGCCGACCGTCTATCCGCGCTTTTTTGACGCGGTTCGCCTCGCCAAGGAATTGGGTTTCTCCCACATCCAGGCGGCGACCAATGGCATCCTGCTGGCCGACCCTGAGTTCGCCAGGCAATCCAGGGAAGCCGGCCTCAGCACGCTGTATCTCCAATTTGACGGCATCAGCGACGACATTTACCGCAAGACCCGCGGCGAAGACCTGGTCGAGACCAAGCTCAAGGTCGTCGAGAACTGCCGCGCCACCGGCATGAAGATTGTCCTGGTGCCCACCATCGTGCGCGGCGTCAACGACCACCAGATCGGCGATATCGTCCGCTTCGCGGTGAAGAACGCCGACGTGGTCAGCGCCATCACCTTCCAGCCGGTCACCTTTACCGGGCGCATCGCCATGGCCGAGCGCGAGGCCAAGCGCTTCACCATGTCCGACGTGGCTATCCAGGTGGGCGAGCAGTCCGGTTTCACCGATACCTACAACGACTGGTTCCCGATTGCCTGCGTCACGCCCTTTTCCATGATGATTTCGGCGCTGCGTGGCGAGCAGACGACGCACCTCACCTGCCACCCGCACTGCTCGCTCGGCACCTACATGTTTGTCGATCAGGAGAGCGGCACGGTTACGCCGATTACCCGCTTCGTGGACGTGGGCGCCATGCTGCAGGAGATTTACAACCTCGCGCACAAGGCGGAGAAGTCGACCTTCCAGTTGTGGAACAAGATCAAGATCTGGAGCTCGCTGCAGAAGCACTTCCACGAGGAGTTCGCGCCGCCGGGACTCACCTTCACCAAGTTCCTGCAGACCCTGCAGGGCTTCACCGATAAGAAGCTGGGCCGCGACGGCAAGGACGGCACCTTCACCTATCGCACCATCCTGGTGTCAGCCATGCACTTCATGGATTCCTATAACTACGACATCGACCGGGTGAAGCGTTGCGTGATCCATTACGCCGCGCCCAACGGTTTGATCTACCCCTTCTGCGCTTACAACTCCGGCCCTGTCTTCCGCGACAAGATCGAGAAGAAATTTTCGATCCCGCTGGAGAAGCAACTGGAGAGGCCGGAACTGTTTCAGATCCAACCGGTGAAGTAGAACTTTGTCCCAGTTGGGAGTTTTGGCACGGCCGCTCATCCCTGAGCGGCCGTGTTGCTTTCTGAGCGTCGACTCACCATTGCTCGTGAATAAGTTGCCGCCCGCCGCGGGATTGATGCACTACACTGGTTCTACTAATCAAGAGGAGGGCTGAAGTGCCGGGCGATACCGCCATGCTTTTGATTTCCTGCCCCGACCAGAAGGGACTGGTTGCGGCCGTGTCGGATTTCATCTTTCGTCATGGCGGCAACATCGTCCACGCGGAACAGCACATCGACGCCCCGCAAAGCATCTTTTTCCATCGCGTCGAATGGGAGGTGGACGGCTTCGGTCTGCCGCCGCATGAGATCGGCCCCGCCTTCAAGCAGATCGCCAGCCGCTTTCACATGGACTGGTCCTTGCACTTTTCCTCGGAGCGGGCGCGGGTTGCCATATTCGTCTCCAAGTACGATCACGGCCTGCTGGAGCTGCTGTATCGCCACAAGGTTGGCGAGCTGCCCTGCGATCTGATGGCGGTGATCAGCAACCATCCCGATCTGGAGCCGCTGGTCGCTCCCTTTGGCATCCCGTTCCACGTGTTTCCGATTACCGCGCAGAACCGCCAGACGCAGGAAGAGGCCGAGCTGCGGCTGCTGAGTTCGCTGAAGGTAGACCTGGTGGTGCTGGCGCGCTACATGCAGATCCTGACGGCGCGCTTCGTCAACGGCTATCCGCGGCGGATCATAAACATCCACCATTCCTTCCTTCCTGCCTTCGCGGGCCAGAAACCCTATCATCAGGCCTATGAGCGCGGGGTGAAGCTGATCGGAGCGACCAGCCATTACGTGACCGAAGAGCTGGACGAGGGACCGATCATCGATCAGGATGTGTGCCGCGTCTCGCACCGCGATTCGTTGGAGGAGTTCATCCGCAAGGGCCGCGACCTGGAGCGCAATGTGCTGGCCCGCTCCGTGCGCCTGCATCTGGCGCATCGCATCCTGACCTACGGACGCAAAACGGTAGTCTTCGATTAACCGATTTACCGCCGAAGGACGCAGAGGTGTACGGAGGAAAGTGGTCCCCGCGGTCAGCGGGGCATCGCTATGGCTCGATTACCCGATAAGGTGAGCGCCCATGAGGTCTGCCGGTTCAAGAATCTGCGGGTCTGACGGATGACCTAAATTCGGCTGCATTGCGGCGTCAGAGATTTCGAAGGGCCATTTGAGCGTCTTCCACAACGCTGCTGGTCAGTTTTGCAGCAGTGTCTGAGCTTCCAAAAACCTTTGGGGCGAAACTGGGAAACAAAAGCACAACGCGGTACACCCGTCTCGCTTCCTCTACATAACCGGCTTTGGCCAAAATTTCAGCCATGTCGAGGAGAACCGTAGGAGAAAGGCCCGTAAGCCATGCCTTGAGGTACGTGGAAATGCGTTTCCGCCAGTCCTCTGGCAGACTTGTTTTATCTGAAAATTTCCAATCATCACCGGCCAATTCTTCCAGAGCTTCTGCTGTAAATCTTCGCTGAAACTCCTCAATTGCTTCTGGATGAAAAAGTGCCTTGTCGTCCATCATTTCGTCGGCCGTATGCTGAAATCCGGAGAGATTCCTCTCGATGGCACTTGCCTCTGCAGATGTGTAGCAGGGAGGGCCACTCTGCCATTCTCCTAGGCCGATGGCGTCCGGTATGCTACGTAGTAGTTGCATTCCAGCTTCGACGTACGGGTGAACTTGCTGCTTCTGTAAGCCAAACATCTTGGCCAGAACTCCCATGTTTTGCCTCCCATCCAAGCACCGAAGGGTTGGTATGAAACATTTTGTCTATCTTTCCACCCCCATGGCCACGGCGTTGCCTCCGCCGAGGCAGAGCGCGGCAATGCCTTTGTGCACGTCGCGGCGGGTCATCTCGTAGAGCAGTGTGACCAGGATGCGCGCGCCGCTGGCGCCGATGGGATGGCCCAGGGCCACCGCGCCGCCGTTCACATTGACCTTGTTAAGGTCGAGCCCGAGCTCCCGGGTGACGGCAATGGCGGCCACCGAGAATGCTTCGTTGATCTCGTAGAGATCCACGTCGTTCGCATTCCATCCCGTCTTCTTCCAGATCTGGCGTACTGCGTCTACCGGCGCCATCATCACCAACGCGGGATCGATTCCACTGGTGGCCTGGGCCACGATCCGCGCCATCGGCGTCAGTCCGAGTTCCTTTGCGCGGGCCGCGCTGGTGACCACCACGGTGGCCGCTCCGTCGTTCGTTCCCGGTGCATTGCCCGCGGTCACCGTGCCGTCTTTCTTAAACGCAGGCTTCAAACTACGCAGCACCTCCACCGTCGCGTCCTCGCGCGGTCCCTCGTCGCGATCGAAGAGCACCGGCTCTCCACCCTTCTTCTTCGGAGGGAGCTCTACCGGAATGATCTGCGACTTAAGGCGGCACTCTTTCATTGCGGCAATCGCCTTGCGGTGCGAGTTCAGCGCGTATTCATCCTGCTCTTCGCGAGTGATGTTGTACTTTTGCGCGACGTTTTCCCCGGTGATGCCCATGTGGTAGTCGTTGTAAGCATCCCACAATCCATCATGGATCATGGCATCGACGAGCTTGCCGTCTCCGACCCGGTATCCCTTGCGGGCATTGAGCAGCATGTAGGGAATGTTCGACATCGACTCCATGCCGCCGGCGACTACCATCGAGCTGTTGCCGGTCTGAATCGCCTGCGCGGCCAGGCCTACCGCTTTCAATCCCGAGCCGCAGACCTTGTTGATGGTCATGGCCCCCACCCCGGATTGCAGGCCGCCGTGGAGCGCCGCCTGCCGCGCGGGATTTTGTCCCAGTCCCGCCTGCACCACGTTGCCCATGATGCATTCATCGACCAGCGCGGGATCGATCCCGGCGCGCTTCACCGCTTCCCGCACCACGATGGCGCCCAGTTGCGGCGCGGTCAGCTCCGAGAGCGAACCCTGGAACTTCCCGATGGGCGTGCGTACGGCGGAAACAATCACGACTTCGTCTTGCAGCGAAGGCATCGAACCTCCCAATGACGTCTCAGTTCCTAATCCATTAGATGTGCGAAGCTGATGGAAGGCAACTGGATTCCAGCGACCGCTCGCGATCGCGGCTCCCCAAGGTAATCAGTGATGAGCACGCCTGCACTTCCGCATCCGGCCCCTTCCGAGATCAGCGCGCCGCGCGCGATTGCGCCGGTGTTTCACACTGTGGTACTGGTGCTGGCATTGCTGGTGTTCTCCTACGCCGGAGCCAGATCGCAACACCAGATCTTCCTGAAACATGGCCCAGCGCGGTTTTACATCGCCACGATCGTTTGGGAATGGTTGCTGACCGGCTATGTCATGCTCGGGATCCGCCGCCGCTCTTCGGTGCGCGACCTCGTCGGCGGACGCTGGACCAGCCTTGCGAATTTGCTGAACGACATCGCAGTTGCGGTCTCATTCTGGCTGATGGCTCTCATGGTTCTCGGCGCCATCGGATACGCGCTCGGCCTCTCCGGCGCAAACGCCAGCGCGGAAGCTAAGCAGCGCATCGGCTTCCTCATCCCGCAGAATGCGCGCCAACTCGCGCTATTCCTCTGCGTCAGCGCTACTGCGGGATTTTGCGAGGAGCTGATCTTTCGCGGCTATCTGCAGCGTCAATTCACATCCTGGACGCGCAGCTCCATCGCCGGACTTCTGCTGCAAGCGCTGGTCTTCGGAGGAAGCAATGCTTATGAAGGCAGCAAACGCATGCTGCTGATCGCCATCTATGGCGCGATGTTCGGTGCGCTAGCCCTTTGGCGGCGCAGCTTGCGTCCCGGCATGATCGGGCACGCCCTGCACGATGGATGGACCGGCGCGATGTTGTACTTCTTCCGCCGAACCCTGCAATGATCGACGATCGACCCAAAACAATTCTCGTCACGCGGATTCGATGGCGCGTGATGCATTCTTGTGGTCAATTTTTACTTTTTCGCTTGACTTCGTTTTTGAATAACTCTATACATCAGTCAATTGCAACTGAAGTTGAGTTGCGAATTCAAAAGGGAGAATAGATAAATGCCAGCGAAGAAGGCTGCCAAGAAGGCAACGAAGAAAGCCGCCAAGAAGACCGCGAAGAAGAAGTAACACCGGTCCTTGGACCATCGAAAACGGGGGACGCGAAAGCGTCCCCTGAAGTTTTTTGGGGGGAAAGGTTGAAAATCCACCACGGAGACACGGAGGACACGGCGAGCAAGAGAACAATTCTTCTCACGGTCTCGGGCCGTTGCTCGCGAGAAAACCTGAATGGCCGCTGATGGCCGCTGATCAACGCTGATCGTTTATTGGAAATTCGGAATCATCAGCGTTCATCAGCGAAATCAGCGGCTTTGCTTCTCGTCCATCCCCGTATTTATCCGTGTCGGAGCCTGCCCTGAGCGAAGTCGAAGGGTGCCTCCGTGGTGGATTTTTGTACTGAATAGGCGCAACCCTCATTGCGAGGTCGCGCCCAGAATCACCGCCAACGCCGCAATCGCCGCGGTCTCCGCTCGAAGGATCGTCGGTCCCAGAGAAGTTGCCATCCATCCCGACTGCGCGAAGGCGGCGCACTCTTCGTCAGTCCATCCTCCTTCCGGGCCGGCCGCAATCGTGATCGGTTCCCCGCTCCAGGCTTGGAGCGCGCGTACCAGCGACAGCTTCTTCTCCGACTCGGCGAGCACGATGCGCATCCCATCCCGCTCGCCTGCGAGCGCGTCGCGCAGCTTCAACGGATCGCCGATCTCGGGCGGCGCGGCGCGGCGCGATTGCTCCGAAGCCTGCAACCCAATCCTTCTCCAGCGCTCCACCCGTTTGGCGGCAGCGGCGGCCAGGTGAGGGTCAACTCTTCGCGAGATGACGGGCACGATCTCCGCCACGCCAAGCTCGGTGCACTTCTCGATGGCCCATTCCATGCGCTCGAACTTAAAGACGGCAAGTAGCAGCGTGATCGCGGGCAAGGTCGCGGCATCGAGCTCTTCACCCAAGTTGAAGACCACGCGCTCGGGCTCTACTTCGACCACCGTTCCGCGCCGCACCCGCCCGCCAGTGGAGATGTCGAATTCCTGCCCCACGCGCGCGCGCAACACTCGCACCAGGTGTGCTGCATGCTCGCCGACGATGGCCGCGCGGTCGCCCTCGACTTGGTCGGCCATCCATCGCCGTCGGGTCATGCTCTGCCTCGATGCCAGGGGGAGTAGCGATTGCTGATCGTGCTCATCTCTTGAAGGTAAAGCAAGGCTCCAAAGCCGCGACACAGTACAGGTATGCTTCCCCGTTTATTAAAGCGTAGGCGACTTTGAAAGGGCACGCCTTCAGGCGTGCCGCAAAGGCAACACGGAGAATCCGGCTTCAGTCGCTGAGGGAATGCCCCTCAAAAAAGGATCGTGGGGGAGAGTGCCGTCCCTTCGGGGCTGAAGCGCCATCATTCTTGAGCGGCCAACCGCTCATCTGCTCACGCGAACATATCCTTCATTTTGTCCAGCAGCCCGCGTTGCGGCTTATTGTCCACGGGGGCGGTGGTTTCCAGTTCCTGCAGGAGTTCCTTCTGACGCCGGTTCAGCTTGGTTGGCGTCTGCACATTAATCTGGACAAACAGGTCGCCCTTGCCATGGCTGTTGAGCACCGGCACGCCCTTGCCGCGGATGCGGAACTGGGTTCCGGTCTGCGTGCCCTCGGGAATCTTGAGGATGTGCTCGCCTTCGAGCGTGGGGATCGTGAGCTCGGTTCCGAGCGCGGCCTGGGCGAAGGAGATGGGTACCGAGCAGTACAGGTCCTTGCCTTCCCGCTCGAAGAACTTGTGTTCCTTCACGTGCAGCACGACGTACAGGTCGCCGGCCGGACCGCCGGCCAGTCCCGCCTCGCCCTGACCGGCATAGCGGATGCGCGTACCGTCGTCCACTCCCGCAGGCACGTTGACCTCGATGATGCGCTCGTGCAGCACGCGCCGCTCGGCCTTGCACTTGGGGCAAGGGTCGGTAATCGTCTGGCCCGCCCCCTGGCAAGCCGGACAGGTGCGCGCAATGGTCAGAAAACCCTGCTGATAGCGTACCTGGCCGCGTCCACCACATGTGCGGCAGGTGGTGGGACCTTTGCCGGGCGCGGTGCCCGAACCATTGCAGGCGTCGCAGGTTTCATGGCGCCGCAGTTGCACCTTGGTCTGGAAGCCGAACACCGCCTGTTCAAATTCCAGCGAGAGGTCCTCGCGCAGATCCGCGCCGCGCGCCGCGCGCGAGCGCCGCCGTCCGCCGCCGCCTCCGAACATGTCGCCAAAGCCGAACAGATCGCCGAAGATGTCTCCGAAATCGTGGAAGACCGAGGGATCGAAGCCGCCGAAGCCGCCGCCTCCCATCCCGCCTAAGCCGGCGTGGCCGAAACGGTCGTAGGCCGCGCGCTTCTCGGCGTCGGCCAGCACGGCATACGCCTCGCTGCATTCTTTGAACTTCTCTTCCGCATCGGGATCGTCGGGATTGCGGTCGGGATGGAATTGCATCGCGAGCTTGCGGTACGCGCTCTTGATCTCTTGATCGCTCGCTTGGCGCGTGACGCCGAGCACTTCGTAGTAATCGCGTTTGGATTGCGTGGTCAGGGGAATGTTCCGTTTCCTTTTCTGGGAGGTTCCAGCAGAATCTGGGGCCGCTACCCGCTACCGTCCGGAATTGCGTGCGACCCGCACCATGGCGGGGCGCAACAACCGTCCCTTCAGGCTATAGCCTCGTTGAAGTTCGTCAATTACCTGATTATCGTCGGCTTCATCGCTTTCCACCATCTGCACCGCCTGATGGAGATTCGGATCGAACGGCTTGCCTTGCGCTTCGATTTCGCCGACCCCGAGCTTAGCCAGTGCGTCATGCAATTGCCGGTCGATCAGCTCCATCCCGGAGCGGAAGTCATCGCCGCTGGCCTGCGACTTCAAGGCGCGATCGAAGCTGTCGAGGATCGGCAGCAGGGTTTTGATGGCCTCCGCCAGGGCGAAGTCGCGGTAATCCTGCTGCTCTTTCGCCGCGCGCTTGCGGGCGTTGTCGAACTCGGCCTGGAGGCGGGCCATGCGATCCAGCAGGGCATCGCGTTCCGCCTTGACTTTTCGCAGCTCCGCTTCCAGCGTGGAAACCTGCACCTCACCGGGTTCGGCGGCGGGAAGCTCGTGTTCCATGTCCAGGTCTTCCGGGTTCGTCGTTCCGTTTCCGTCAGTCATTAGCTTTCGTCGTGGGATCTCGAAACGCGCCGAAGGTGCGCGTTTGGATGAACATTTACTGTTTTCGTGGTTCGCTCTCGTTCAAGATCTGGTCAAACAAACGTGCAACGTAGGCCACGGCCGTGATCGTGCTCTCGTAGTCGATCCGGGTCGGACCAATCACCGCCAGCGAACCGATGATCTCGTCGCCCATTCGCACTGGCTTGCCGATCAGCACGAAGTTGCGTAGTTCCGGGGTCCCCAGGACGCGCTTCGTTTGCGCGTCCAGGGGTGGAATATCCGCTGAAGCCTGGTCCAGTCCGATCACCACGCGCACTGCCTCCTGCTGCGTCTCCAGGTAGGCGGTCAACAATTCGGCGATGCGCTCCTTCTCTTCCAGCACGCGCAAAACCTGCCGCAGGTGCTCAGTGTCCTGTTCCTGCGCCAGCAAGTTGGGCACGCCCTCCAGGTACACGCTGGCCGAGGACTCGCTTTGCAACGCGCCCTGCAGGTAGAGTTGTTCGATCGAGCGCAGGATGCGGTCATATTCGCTGCGCTGTTGCTCGATCTGGTGTGCGATCTCCGCCCGCAGCGCTTCCAGCGTCCAGCCGCGGAAGTTATCGTTAATGTATCGTGCCGCGAGGTCCAGGTCGGCCTGCGCGAGTTCCTGATTCAAACGCAGCACGCGATCGAGCACCACGCCCGACTTGGAGACCACCACGGCCAGCACCTTTTTGTCCGCCAGCCGGGAAAAATACACATGTTCCAGCGCGTTGCGTGGTCCGGCTGCGGCCACCCCAATGCCTACGTTGTGCGAAATCAGGGAGAGCACGTGCGAGGTGCGCTCCATGAACTCCTGCACGTCGGCGATGCCGCGCAACTCGCCGCGAATCATGTCCTCGTCCGCGGGCGAAAGCCGCGCTGCGCCGGTGAGCTGGTCCACATAAAAGCGGTAGCCGGTAGGGCTGGGCACGCGTCCGGCGGAGGTATGCGGCTGTTCCAGGTACCCGGCATCGGCCAGGTCCGCCATGACGTTGCGGATGGTTGCTGCGCTCAGATTTTCGCTGTTGCCCCGCGCCAGGGTGCGCGACCCCACCGGTTCCCCGCTCGAAATGTAATTCTCCACGATGGTCGTCAGGATCTCGCGATGCCGCTGGCCGAGATGGTGGAGACGGTCCATGGGTGATTTCCCTTAAATTCCCTTAAAACCTTTAGATGCAGGCGGTTAGATTATGATTCGCCTTCTTAATTTTAGGGTTGTCCTCCCCGGAAGTCAAGGCTGGCACTCTCGGGGTAAGACTGCTAGCTGCGCAGGAACTGGTCTCAATTCCCCGGTACCAGGTAGCAGGTAACAGGCTAGGCGGTTAACTGTGTTCGCCACGAATCTTCTGATACCTGGTACCTGATACCCGTTTCGTTGCTGCTGCGGCCATCCACAAGGATATGTTCCCGTCTCGAAAAAGACTTGTACTCGACGTGACATAAGTCATCGGCGCGCCATCCTACATCCCGCAAGATGAATAGCGACGGGCCATTAAGCCCTGGGGCAGGGAGAAGTATTATGAGCGCTACCGTAACCAAGACCGTTCGTGACTTTGTACTGGAAAATCCAGCCGCAACCCGCATCTTCGAGCAACTCGGCATCGATTACTGCTGCGGCGGACAAAAGCCGCTCGACGAGGCCTGCTCCGCGGCCCATGTTTCGATCGACGATGTGCTGGCCAGCCTGCAGGCAGCAAATTCCAATGCTGGCGCTGGCCGTGACTGGCAGACGGCGCCGCTCAGCGAATTGATCGATCACATCACCCGCACTCATCACGCATTCGTGCGCAGCGAGGCACCGCGCATCTTGGCATTGTTGGACAAGGTCTGCGCCAAGCACGGCGAGAATCACCCGGAGCTGCGCCAGTTGCGCGATATCTTCAGCGCTCTGGCCGAGGAACTCACCAGCCACCTGATGAAGGAAGAGCAGATCCTGTTCCCCTACCTCGTCCAGTTCGAAGCCACATCGAGCAGCGGAGCGCCCGCGCCCCACTCCTGTTTCGGCACGGTGCAGAACCCCATCCGCATGATGATGTTCGAACACGACAATGCTGGCGGCGTGCTGCGCGAAATGCGCAAGCTGACCAGCGATTACAATACGCCCGCCGATGCTTGCATCAGCTACCGGACCGTGTATGAAGCGCTGAAGGGTTTCGAGGCGGACTTGCACCAGCACATCCACCTGGAGAACAACATCCTGTTCCCGCGCGCCATCGCGCTGGAAGATTAGGGCGGACGACCACAACGGAACAAACGGAGTGGCCTGCGTCTGAACTCCCGGAGTTCCAGTTGTGGATAGTGCTCATCCGAAGTGATTGACCGAACTCAGGCTGCTCACCTCCCGGCACGTCTTGGCGCGGCTTCGGCCGCGCCGAGCGCCTGCTGCGCAGAGGATGGAATTTCCGGAATCACACGGGTCGAACCGGCAGGAGCCTCCTCGCGAGGCCTCTCCCGTTCGCGCTGTTCCGGAACGCCTGAATGGCCCGCCGGGCGAGTCCCTGCGACGACGCTAGGGCGGGCGTCGGCGCTATATCCATTCCACTACTCAGGCGATAACCGCAACCGGCGCACTGGCTGGCCGGGCGACGTACTTTCCCTCGGATTTGCCCGGTTCGACGTAAGCCAGCGGCGTTTCGTGGTCGTGCGTGAAGACCACGAGCCACTTTTCAGGTATGGCGTGCTCATAGAACTTGCGGCGGTTCTCAATCGACTCCAGCGGGAACAGGTCGTAGCCCATCCCCCAGATCAGGTCGAGATGGTGGGTGGTGGGGATCAGGTCGCTGATGTAGCAGGCTGTCTTGCCGCCGCTGCGGATGGTCACGCCCATCATGGTGCGAGTGTGGCCCGGGTAGGGCTGCACGCTGATGCCGGGCGCGATCTCGCGCGTGCCGGTTAGCAGTTCCATGCGCCCTTCCGCGATCAGAACTTCGTAATTGTCTGGCATGTAGCTCACGTAGTCGCGCGGATTATGCGTGCGTCCATGCAGCACCTCGCCCTCGGGCGCGTAATACTTGGCGCGCGGAAACGTGGGCAGCGCCTTGCCGTCTTTGTAATAGGTGTTGTAGCCGCAATGGTCGAAATGCATGTGGGTGTTGATGACGATATCGATCTCGTCGGGCGAGACGCCCGCCTGCTCGAAGCTACTCAGCAGGGCCGCCTGATTTTCGTAGACCTGGCGCTGCTTTTCCCCCAGCTTCGGCCCGATGCCGGTTTCGACCAGCACGGTTTGCGGGCCGCCGCGGATCAGCAGCGAATTCAGGCCGAGGGTGATGCGGTTGGCGTGGTCGGCCTTGATCTTCCGCTCCCACAGTGGCTTGGGAATGACGCCGAACATGGCGCCGCCATCCAGCTTGTACGTCCCGTCGGAGAGAACTGTCAGTTCGAAGTCGCCAAGTGTGGCTCGATGCACGATGGTTCTCCTCGCCGATAGCATACAACCATGTGGATCAGGGTACCGGGGCACCGGTTGCACGGATTTTACTCGCAAGGTGCGTGGCTTCCGCCTATTCGTAGCGCAGGGCTTCGATGGGATCAAGGTTGGCGGCCTTCCATGCGGGGTAGATGCCGAAGATGAGCCCGATCGCGCCGGAGGCGCAGAAAGCGGTCACCGTCCAGAACACAGACATGCTTGCCGGCAGCGAGGGCCACAACAGGCGAACCGTGTAGGTCAGGATCGCACCGGCGCCAATCCCCAGCAAGCCGCCGACTAAGGCGAGTGCCACCGCTTCCAGCGTGAACTGCAGCAGCACATCCCGCTTGCGTGCGCCGATCGCCTTGCGTACGCCAATCTCGCGGGTGCGCTCGGTCACCGAAACCAACATGACATTCATTACGCCTACCCCCGCCACCATCAGGGCCACGCTGGAAACGGCGAACATAAAGATGAAGACCGCACCGGAGATCTGGTTCCACACCTCGGACATTGAATCCTGGGTGAAGAGGGCGAAGTTGTCCGGCTTATCCGGCGGCACGTGGCGGCGGCGGCGAAGCAATTCGCGCATCTCGTCCATCAGTTGGGGCATGTCTTCGTGCGAGGTGGCCTTCACGCTGATGAAGTGGGCCTTCTGCTCGGGGTGCATCTTGCGAAAGGTGCTCAGCGGCATGAAGACCCGGTTGTCTTCCGGGTTCTTGCCGCCGCTCAGGACGGTTTTCGCCGGCTCGAAGACCCCGATCACCACCATGTCGGCGCCTTCCACCGTGATCTCTTTGCCGATCGGGTCTTCCGTCGGGAACAGCGCGTCGGCCGTCTCGGGACCGAGGACTACCACCGGCGAATGATGCGCCTCGTCAAAGTCGGTGAACCAGCGCCCCGCGGTCAACTTCAGGTCGAACACATCTTTCACCGTGGGGGTGTCGCCTTCCAGGATGGTGTTCTTGGCCCTGCGGCCCTGGTACTTGATGGTGAACGTCCCCACCCCGAGTTCCGGGCGCCAATAGCGCACGCCCGCCGTGACCGCTTTGGCATGCGGCAGGGACTTCATCGCTTGGGCGTCTTCGAAGGTCAGCTCCTTGCGCGTGCGCATCTCCTCCGAAGGCCGGCCAAAGTGGAACAACTCCTGGTGGTAGGCGAAGACAATGTCGGTTCCGAACTGGCTGATGATGCCGGTCACGTTCTGGTTGAGCCCGCGGACCACAGATGAAATGCCGATCACCACCGCCACCCCGATCACGATGCCCAGGATGGTCAAGCCGCTCCGCAGCTTGTTCCCGCGCAGCGTTTCCAGCGCAATGCGGGCGATCTCGGTGGCCTCAGTATGCATGCCGTATCCAGACGTTTTTTGCTCGGGAAATCCTCGCAAACCTACCACGGAGGCACGGAGACACGGAGGAAAGCAGGTCCTTCGCTTCGCTCACGATGACAATTAATTCTTCTCCGTGACTCCGTGTCTCCCATGGTGGGTTTTTGCGGCTTACTAGTACCGGAAATTGTAGCGCGAATCCCGGGGCGCGAAACTTGCCGCTGACTTTTGCCGCATCGCCCTGTAGAATCCCGCGCGTGGGTGTTCACGCGAAACTGAGCTTGGCTTTGCTTTGCCTGCTGTCCGGCATGGGGGTTTGCGCGGATGGGCCGCAGAAGAGCGCGCCCAAGGTCCAAATCAATATTCTAAACGTGTGCTCACCCTCGGCAGCGGAGCAGACACAGATCGCCAGTGCCCTTCAGCGCGTGCCGGTCAAGCCCGGCTTCAGCGCCGACTTTGAGGTGGACCGCGGACGCTCGCTGCTGCCGGACGGCCCGCTGGCCTCCTGGGTACGAATTCGGCACGAGTTTGCCGGCGAGGGGCCGTACCTGAGTGTGCAGTATTCCTTCAGTTCGGATTCCGGGCAGATCGACGAGACGCTGGTCTTTCAGGCGCGCAATAGCAAGAAGGATGACTTGCTGCAGTTGATGATCCACGACGCCTTGCCGGCCGGCGAAGCGGCAAAGGCGCTGGCGTCCAATGCTCCCGCCGGGCGGATTCGGTTGGAGCGATTCGGGGCTTCCTCGGTGGTACTGGCGCGCTGTCCCGGCGCGGACCAGAGCGGTTATGAAACGCTCTTTCGCACCGCTTCCGATATCCTTGCCAGCTATCGCACCGCGCTCGATGTGCGCGACACCGTTCCGGCCGACTTGGCGCGCTTGCCGGGACATCACTAAGTAACTGCTTACCGCGGATTTCACGGATGGATACGGATTCGACGGATTGGTTCTTACGAGACAAATCCTCTAAGATCATCTTTCTTGTACGCATGGTTAACAAGCATTGTGTTTCCGAACGCAGGTCTTGAACGAGAATCCGTGCAATCCGTTTTGATCTGTGAAGATCCGCGGTAAGCAGTTGTCTGGCTCCGCGGAATCGCAAGCTAACGACTAACAACTAACGACCGACGACTGAACATGGCAGACAATCGCGATACCGTTATCATTGGCTCCGGCTGCGCCGGACTCACGGCGGCCATTTATGCCGCCCGCGCCAACCTCAAGCCGCTGGTGCTAGAGGGCCATGAGCCCGGCGGCCAGCTTTCGATTACCACCATGGTCGAGAACTTTCCCGGTTTCCCCGACGGCGTGCAGGGGCCGGAGCTGATCGCGAACATGCGCGTGCAGGCGGCGCGTTTCGGCGCGGAATTCAAGACAGGGGTGGTGAGCCACGCCGAACTGAGCCAGCGTCCCTTCGTGCTGAAGCTCGGCAGCGATGAGATTCAAACCCGCACGCTGATTATCGCCAGCGGCGCTTCGGCGCGGTGGCTCGGGATACCCAGCGAGCAGGCTCTGATCGGACATGGCGTTTCCTCCTGCGCCACCTGCGACGGCTTCTTTTTCTCGGGCAAGGAGATCGCGGTGATCGGCGGGGGCGACTCGGCCATGGAAGAGGCGCTGTTCCTCACGCGCTTCGCCAGCAAGGTCACGATCATCCATCGCACTGAGATATTTCGCGCCTCGAAGATCATGATCGATCGCGCCCGGAAACACGAGAAGATCCAGTTCATCCCCAACACCGTGGTGGACGAGGTGCACGACGTCGATAAGAAAGAGGTCACGGGACTGACCCTGCGCAACGTGAAAACCGGCCACACGCACCTGTTTCCGACCAACGCCATGTTCCTGGGCATCGGCCACATCCCGAATACCAAGGCGTTCAGCGGACAGCTCGACATGGATGCCGACGGCTACCTCAAGACCCGCGATTACGTTTTCACCGGCGTTCCCGGCGTCTTTGCCTGCGGCGACGTGCAGGACCGCCGCTATCGGCAGGCAATCTCCGCGGCAGGCACCGGCTGCATGGCGGCGATCGAAGTCGAGAAATTCCTGGAAGAGCACGGAAGATAGCACCCCCTTTGCCGCTGATTTACGCTGATTCTCTTTCGTGCTTCTGAGGGAAGCCGGTGCTAAGACAGCTTCTGATCGGACTGTCGCAAAGTACATCGATGCGCAGCATCGCCGAGCGCTCGCCCGTCGGACTGCGCGTCTCCCGCCGCTTCGTCGCAGGCCTGCAGTTGGCGGATGCGGTGGCAGCCGTCCGCGCCATCAACGAGCTTGGCATGTCCGCCACCATCGATTACCTGGGAGAGAACGTCACCAATGTTTCCAAGGCGGCAGCGAGCGCAAAGTCCTATCACGAGATTCTGGATGCCATTCAGGCGAACCGGCTCGCGGCAAACATCAGCCTGAAACTCACTCACATGGGCTTGGACGTGGATGCGGCGCTGTGCCGCGAGCTGGTTTACAGCCTGGTCCGCCACGCCGCACAGATCGGCAATTTTGTACGCATCGACATGGAAAGCTCCGAGTACACGCAGCGGACGATCGATTTGGTGCGCGAGCTACATTCCTCGAATCAAGCCGTGGGCACGGTGATCCAGGCCTATCTGAAGCGCAGCGAGGCTGATGTGCTAGGACTCTGCTCGGAACGCGTTCGCATTCGCCTGTGCAAGGGCGCCTACAAGGAGCCGCCGGCGGTCGCTTTCCCGAAGAAGTCCGAAGTCGATGCCAACTTTGTCCGCCTGATGAAGGTCCTGCTCAAAAGCGGTTTGTACCACGGCATCGCCACGCACGACGAGCGCATGATCGAAGAGACAATCCGCTTCGCCGGCCAGGAGGGCATTTCCCGCGACGCCTTCGAATTCCAGATGCTGCACGGCATCCGGCGCGACCTGCAGCAGAAGCTGGTGCGCGAGGGCTGGCGCATGCGCGTCTATGTCCCGTTTGGATCGGAGTGGTATCCCTATTTCATGCGCCGCTTGGCCGAGCGCCCGGCCAATCTGCTGTTTCTGGCCAGGAACTTTTTCCGCGGATAATACGTTGGCAACTGCTTACCGCGAATTTGCGCGGAAAGAGCACGGATCAGCACGGATTTTGTTCTGACTTCTTTTGGTCTTCTTGTTTCGATCTGCGAAAATCCGTTCTCAATCAGTGCAAATCCGAGGTAAGTCGTTCTGCTCCGGAGGGCGAATATTTTGCTAATGTCTTTCTATGACGTGTGTGGATGTCAGGAACGACTTTGCCGCGTTGGTGAGCCGCGACGACGAGCGCATCGATCTGGCCCGGGCGGCGCTGACCATCGCCCGCACCGAATATCCCGACCTCGACATCAACCGCTACCTCTCGCGCATCGATTCGCTCGCCCGGCGGGTGCGCGCCCGCGTGCCTGATCTGGGCGACGCGGCGGAAACCATCGCGGCCCTGAATTCGGTGCTCTTCGACGAAGAAGGCTTTCGGGGCAATCGCGACGACTACTACGATCCGCGCAATTCGTTCTTGAACGACGTGCTCGACCGCAAACTCGGCATTCCTATCACGCTGGCGCTGATTTACATGGAAGTCGGGCGGCGCAGCGGGCTGCCGCTGTTCGGCGTGGGAATGCCGGGCCATTTCCTGCTCAAGCACTACGATCCGGAAGGCCGCGAGATGCTGATCGATGCCTTCGAGCGCGGATCGGTTCTAAGCCCGGCCGATTGCCAGCGCCGCCTGGATGAGATCTATTCCGGCCAGATCAGGCTGCAAACCGAGTTCCTCATGCCGGTCACCCGCCGCCAGATCCTGACCCGTGTGCTCAACAATCTGAAAACCATCTACCTGGGCGCGCGCAACTTCCGCAAGGCGCTACCGATCGTGGATCTGGTGCTGGTGATCTATCCGCGCTCGCCCGAGGACGTCAAGCATCGCGCGGTGTTGCGCTACAACCTGGGCCAACTGCGCGGGGCCCTTGACGATCTGGAACTCTATTTGAAGATGTCGCCGGAGGCCTCCGACGCCGACGAAATCCGGGCCACCGCGCTGGCCCTGCGACGCAAGCTCGCCTCGCTGAACTGAAATCGAATTGCTGCCGCCTCATATTGCCCGAAACTGCACCCTTTCGGTACAATAAATCTTTAGCGCGAAAGGATTTACAAGGCTCCTCATGAAGACTGCGATTCATCCGGCGTACAACGAGACCCGGGTAAAGTGCGCCTGTGGCAATACGTTCACGACCCGCTCCACCCATAAAGGCGACATCAACGTGGAAATCTGCTCTGCCTGCCACCCGTTCTTCACCGGCAAGCAGAAGCTCATGGATACCGCGGGCCGCATCGAACGCTTCCGCCGCAAGTACGCGAAGGTCCAGCCCGCTGCGAAGTAACTCCGTCCCGCAGCGCACTGCGGAGGGTCTCGGGGGTTCAGGATGTGAATCTCCGACGGACGTTTTCCGCCGTTCAAGCGCGACTTTAGAATACCTGCTGTGCGGAAGTACTGGGAAAACCCCGCTGCCGACTGGGTCCCCAACGAGCGCGAAGCGCTTGTTGGGCAGGAGAACGCCGCCCTGCCGCAAACGCGGGTAGCGGCGTCGTTCCGCATCAGCCCGGTGGAAATTGCCCCCGCTACCGTGCTGGCCCCCATGGCCGGCGTCACCGACACCGTTTTCCGCCGCTTCATCCGCAATCTGGGCGGATGCGGCCTGATCATGACCGAGTTCACCTCGGCTGACGGCTTGGCGCGCGCCAAGGGACAGAAGGCGCAGCGCTATCTGCATTTCTACGACGACGAGCATCCCATCAGCGCGCAACTGTTCGGCAGCAATACGGAGACCCTGGCCGACGCGGCGCGCACCATCGAGCAGCTCGGTTTCGATCTGGTCGATCTGAACCTGGGGTGCCCCTCGAAGCGTGTTACCAAGTGCAACGGCGGCTCCGGCCTCTTGCGTGATCTGCCGCTGATCGGGCGTATCTTCGACGCGGTTCGGGCGGCGGTGAGCATTCCCTTCACGGTGAAATTTCGCATCGGCTGGAGCGAGCGCGAGGTGGTCTGTTTGGAGATCGCCCGCATGGCGCAGGAGGCCGGCTTGCAGGCAGTAGCGCTGCACGCCCGCACCCGCGAGCAGGGCTATGGCGGCACCGCCGATTGGCAATGGATTGCCCGCCTCAAGCAGGCGGTCAGCATCCCCGTGATCGGCAATGGCGACATCCGTTCGCCCGAGGATGCCTGCGCCATGGTGGCGCAGACCGGCTGCGACGCCGTGATGATCGGCCGCATGGCGGCCTCGAACCCCTGGATATTCCGTCAGATCGCACAATACACCGCAACTGGGGCATACGACGAGCCAACCGAAGCCGATCGTTACGACATGATCCGCACCTACTTCGAGATGCTGATCGAAGAGGAAATGACGGGAGTCGAAGGCAAAATGAAGCAGTTCGCGTCGTGGTTTACTCATGGCGTGCGCAACGGCAGCCTGCTGCGCAAGAGCGTCTATGAGTCAAAGACCCCGGGGGCGATTCTCGATGCCGTGAATGGGTTCTTCGCGGAAAACCTTTCCCCCGTAGAGGGCGGAGAAAAGGTATGCCGTCCTTGAAAGGGCGCGGCTTCAGCCGCGCCGAATGGGCCAACACTACCCGGCCTATAGGCCCTGAGGTAGTGGCCCTCGGCGGCTAAAGCCGGGTTCTCGGGCGAACTGTGCGGCACGCCTGAAGGCGTGCCCTTTCAAAGCTCCTTCCACTAAGGCGGCGTAAATATATAACATTTACAACCTAGTTGCTTGGATGAATGGTGTAGTTCCACTCACCATGGAATTTGTCTGGCTTGAGGTTGACATGGGCAAACTCTTCATCCGTGATCTTTCGCCCCACGGGATACTTGCGGTGATCTAGGCGGCAGGTCACTTTCAAACCCTTGGCCGTCGTCGTTCCGGCGATCAGCCGTACCACCGTCTCATAATCGCGTAGCGGCTCGCCGCGCCAGTTGGACGAAATGAAGGAAAACAACCGATGCTCCACCTTATTCCATTTGCTCGTGCCCGGCGGAAAATGGCAGACCATCAGTATCAGCCCGGTCTGGTCGGCCAGACGCTGTAACTCCCATTTCCACAGTCGCAGCCGCCAGCCGTTGCTACCCCCGCCATCGGCGGTGATCAGCAGTCGCCGTGCCCCCAGATACAGGTTCCGGCCGTCGGCGCGCCACCAGCCCCGAATCGAAGCCACCGCGAAGGCCCCCGTGTCGTGGTCCGTGCCCACGTTGACGAAGCCCGCGTTGCGCCCCAGGTCGTAGATTCCGTAGGGATAGGCGCGGGGTACATCGGGACCGGGAAAATCATGTCCGTTGACCTTATCCGCCGTTCCGGTTTGGCGCCACTGGCGGCCCTGGTTTTGGTAGTTACCGATCAGTTCTTTCTTCTTCGTGTCCACGGAAATGACGGGCTCGCCTGCCCGCAAAGCGCGTTTGACGGCGCTATTGATATGACGGAACTGCGCGTCACGATCGGGATGGTCATCCCCTTCCTCCGTCTTGCGATTGCCCTGCAGGCTGTAGCCACTCTCTCGCAGGAGTTGGGTCACTTTGGTGTGGCTGACCGGGTGGTGCCGGGCTGTTAGTTCCGCCGCCAGCGTGCGGGCGCTCTTGCAGGTCCAGCGCAAGGGCGACTGCGGGTCGCCGCGTGCCGTGGGTTCGACCATGCTGTCCAAGGCGGGCGCCATGCCGGGATCGCTGGACGTCAACGAGTGTCGTCCGCCGCCCTCGTGGCGAATCCGGCCCGGGGCCAGCGGCGCGGCTTTCAATTCCTCGATACCCTTGGTCAACGTGACCCGCGATAGGCCGCAGGCGCGGCTGACTCGCGAGATGCCGCCATAGCCCAGTTCCAAAGCTTCGCTGGCAGCCACCAAACGCCGAGCGTGTTCGTCCAGATGCGGCCACATGCCAGCAAAGTACCGGCCGAGCTGGGCATCCGAGTCCATGCCCACCGTAATAACAGATCAGGATAGTAGATGTAAACGTTATTTATTTACGGTTCCTAACTGTGGTTTCGCCATATTGGGTCAAATCCCAAGTCAGCTTGCTACAAATCGTATTTCTTCAACAAATGCCGGAACGAACGGTAGGAAACCTTCAGCAGGCTGGCGGCCCGGGTCTGGACATTATTCGACTGGCGCAGCGCCTCTTTAATCATGGTGCGTTCCAGGTCGGCGACGTAAATTTCCATGTCCACGCCCGTGGGTGGGAGCGATAACGCGCTTGGGTTGGGCGGAAGGATGCCGGGAGCTGTACCCCCGTTGGCCCCTGCGGCCGCGGCTCGGGCGCGGAGTCGCTCGTCCGGGAGATCGACTACGAGTTCATGGTTTGTGGAAAGCGCGACCGCCCGTTCGATGGTGTTCTCCAGCTGACGCACGTTGCCCGGCCAATCGTATCCATCGAGGTGCTCAATCGAATGGCGCTCCAGGCGCGCAACGCTCTTGCCGGCCTTGGGTGCGAACTTCTTCAGAAAATGGTTGGCCAGCAGCGGAATGTCTTCCGGACGCTCCCGCAGCGGTGGCACTTCGATGGGGATGACGCTGAGCCGATAATAGAGATCCTCGCGAAACGTCCTCTCCTGGACCATCTCATGCAGTTGCTTGTTGGTGGCGGCGATGACCCGCACGTCGATGGACGTCTCCGCCGTTCCGCCCACGGGTCGAAGAGTGTGCTCCTGCAGAACCCGAAGCAGCCTTACCTGCATGGCGAGGCTCATCTCGCTGATCTCGTCCAGGAAGATGGTGCCGCCGTCGGCCACCTCGAACAAGCCGCGCTTGTTCTGAATCGCGCCGGTGAATGCCCCCTTGACGTATCCGAACAGCTCGCTTTCCAACAGGGTCTCGGGAAAGGCGCCGCAGTTCACGCAGACAAACGGCTCAGTGGCGCGTAGTGAGCAGCCGTGCACCGCGCGCGCCACCAGTTCCTTGCCGGTGCCGCTCTCGCCATGGATCAGCACCGTGCTCGCGGTGGAAGCGACCGCCCGGATGGTGTCTTTGAGCCGGTTCATCGAGCGGCTGGTGCCGACGATGTTGTCCAGCGGATTGCGCGCGTTGGCGTCCAGCCGGTAGCCGATGTTCTTGCGCTTGAGTTGCACCTTGGCGAGCGCTTCGCGCACCGAATGCGTGACCATCTGGGGCAGGCTCGGACCCTTCACGATGAACTGGAATACGCCCCCGGATTGCGCGATGGTGCGCGCCACTTCGAAATCTTCGTGGGCGGTGATGACGATGCGCTCGGAGTCTGGCGAAGTATCGTGGGCGTAGCGCATCACCTCGATCCCGTCCACGCTGCCGGGCATTTTGATGTCGCTGAGGATCACGTCGTAGAGCGCGGAGCCGATCTTCTGCATGGCGGCTTCGCCCGAGGTGACGGTCTCGACCTTGTAGCCCTCGCGGTGCAAGGCGATATACAGCATGGTGCAAATGTCGGGTTCGTCGTCGCAGATCAGGACATTGCCCAGGTAGCTATCCACGAACGGTGCCTCCCGCGCTCGCCGCGCTCGAAGTCTCCTGCTGATCCCCCTCAACCAGCGCGGGGATCCGCGGGCCTACGCTAGCCAGAGCAACCTCGGCGCTTCCACCCCCAAACGCGTTGGCGCGCGTTTCGGGGACCCCGGTGCCTACCGTTTGCGCGCGCTTCAGTTCGACGGTGAACTCCGTGCCTCGTCCCGGCGCGGATTGCACGTTGACCGTCCCCTCGTGGGCTTTCACGATCTGATACACGATTGCCAATCCCAAACCCGTGCCGCGCGCAAAGGCCGCTTGGAACGGTTCGAACATGTGCTCAAGCTTCTGCTCCTCGACGCCGCCGCCCGTGTCGGCGAATCCAATTGCCCAGCAGTCGCCCGCCGCCCGTACCCTGACCGTTAGCTCACCGCCTTTCGCCATCGCTCGTACCGCGTTCTCGCAAATATTCCAGAACACCTGTTTCATCTGATCGCCATCGACCTCAGCCAACGCGGAGCTCTCCTCGTAGTGGCGAACAATGCGGATGCGCGGCTCGGGCCCGGCAAGTTCCGGGCGGTTTTCGAGAAGACGCAGCGTATCCTCCAGCAGCGAGATCAGATCGCGGTGCTCAATGCGACATGCCTTTTCGCGGGAATAAGCCAGGAACTGGGAGACAATCTTGTTGAGCCGCTCGGATTCGCGCTTGATGATTTCTAGTAAGGTGCGCTGGTCCTCGTCCATGCCGGCCGCGGAGTGCAGCATCTGCGCGGAGCCGGCGAGCGAGGTCAGAGGATTCCGGATCTCGTGCGCAATCGCGGAAGAGAGCCGTCCGACTGCGGCCATGCGATCGCTGAGGCGGACCTCTTGTTCCAGGCGGCGCACTTTCGTCAGGTCGGTAAACGAGTAGATGTGGCCGACCACGCCCCGCTCCGCAACCGCCAAGGGCGAGAGGGTCAGGCCCACGATCTTGGTTTTGCCGCTGGGGGTGGCGCAGGGCAGCTCGAAGCGGGAGAAGGCCGCGTCCGGCCCGCGATCGCCGAAATAAAAAAAACTGTCGATGGGTTGGCCGAGCACCTCCTGGGCAGAACGTTCCAGCAGACGCTCGGCGGCGGGGTTGATGAGCGCGATCCGGCGCTGCAGGTCGGTGGTGATCAGGCCGCCATTGATCGACTGCAGGACATTGCTGTGCAGGGCCTGCAGATCCTCGAGCGCACCCCGCTGCACCTGCAACTGTCCCCGCATCTGGCGGAGCTTGCTGCTCAACATGGACGCCAAAAGGGCGACCGCCACAAACGCGAACAGATTGATGCAGACGATCGCCAGTAGCGCCTTCATCTCCGTGGGGCCGGTGGCGTAGCTGCGAATCACGCCCAACGAGCCGAGTTCGACCACGGCGCCAAACATGAGAAACGCCAGCAGCGAGGTGAACAGCGTCCACATCCGGGGCAGCAGCATGCTGGCCATGACGATGATCAGCGGGTACAGGAAGTTGAACGGGCTGTCGGATCCTCCGGTTACATACAGGATGCTCGTGGCAAAGCACAGGTCGGTGAAGATCTGCAACTTGGCTTGCCGTTGGTCGTCGCGCCAGATGCGCAGCAGCCAGCCATGAACCGCGGCAACCACATATCCCAGCGCGATAATCAGGACGAACATGCGCTTGGGAAGATGGCTCGGGGTGAGGGCCACCACTGCGGCCTCGATGCCCAGCAGCAAGGTGATCAAAGCCAAGCGCACCTTTGCCAGCCATTCCAGCCAGCCGCGTTCGATCGTCTTGGGAGAGGAATTCGCCATTTGCTGAAGAGCAGTGGCTAGTGATCAGTGACTCGTCACTGATCACTGGCCACTGGCCACTGAAATCTAGCCGGCCAGCTTGCCGATCATCTTAAACAGCGGCATGTACAGCGAAATCACGATGCCGCCCACGCTAACCCCGAGAAAGGCGATCAACATTGGCTCCATCAAGGTCAGCAGGTTCTTGGTGGCAGCCTCCACTTCATCCTCGTAAAAGTCGGCGATCTTTTGCAGCATGGCATCCATGGCGCCGGTGGCTTCGCCCACGCCGATCATCTGCGTCACCATGTTGGGAAAGATGTTGCTTTCCCGGAGCGGATCCACAATGGTGCGGCCTTCCTCAATCGCCTTGCGTACTTTCAACAGGGCTTCTTCGATCACCCCATTGCCGGAGGTCCGGGCCGTGATGTCCAGCCCTTCCAGGATGGGAACGCCCGAGGTGATGAGCGTACCCAGGGTGCGAGTGAAGCGGGCCACCGCGATCTTGCGCAGCAGAATCCCCAGGACCGGCAACTTCAGCAGCATCGTGTCCCACATCATGCGGCCCTTGGGAATCTTGCGGAACTGCTTGATGCCGAAGAACAAGGCCACCGAGCCGAAAATGAACACCCACCAGGTGGCGGATACGAATGCGGACAACCCCATGACCATGCGCGTCGCCAGGGGAAGTTCCACCCCCAGTCCGTCGAACATCTTGGCAAAGATCGGGACCACGAACTTCAACAGCCCGCCCACGATGAGCACGGCCAGACTGATCACCGAGATGGGATAAATCAGCGCGGATTTCACCGCGGACCGCAACTTGACCGTCTTCTCGACATAGGACGACAGGCGTTGCAGAATGACGTCCAGAATGCCGCCGGTCTCGCCCGCCTCCACCATGTTGCTGGTGAGGGCGTCGAACACCTTCGGGTGCTGGCGCATGGCATTGGCCAGCGTGGAGCCGCCCTCAACGCTGGTGCGCACCGCAGTCAGGGTGTTTTGGAAGGCGTGGTTTTCCTGATTGGCGGCCATGATCTCCAGGCATTGCACCAAGGGGAGCCCGGCGTCGATCATCACCGAGAACTGGCGAAAGAAGATGGCCATGTCCTTGACGTCCACCTTGCTGCTGCCGAAGGTCGGCAAGACGAATTCCTTGCCCTTTTCCTTGATGGCCGAGGGCGTAATCCGTTCCCGGCGCAAGGTGACCGCGAGCACTTGCTTGTTCTCGGCGACTCGTTGGCCGGAGATACGTTCTCCCGTCGAGGAGCGGCCGCTAAAGGTAAATACCGGCATCTGAATCCTCCGCTATCTGGCTCCTAAGTGGCTTTAGCCGCTGAGGGCAGGTTCCCCAATATGTTCACAGCACGCTACCGCCGTGTGTTGCCGGCGGCGCCGCTGCTGCGGGCGCCGACGATCCCGGCGCCGCGGTTGATCATTTCCTGTAGCTCGTCCGGATTCGACGAACGCTGCAGAGCGGTTTCCAACGTGATCTGCCGTTGCAGGTGAAGCGTGGCCAAGCACTGGTTCAACGTCTGCATGCCGTATTTGTCCTGGCCCGACTGCATGGCGGAATATATCTGGTGAATCTTGTCCTCCCGGATCAGGTTGCGAATGGCGGAATTGGGTACCAGGATCTCCATCGCCATCGCCCGGCCCATGCCGCCCATCTTGGAGAGCAGCGACTGGCAGAGAATTCCCTCCAGCACGATAGAAAGCTGCGCTCGGATCTGCGACTGCTGGTGCGAGGGAAAGACATCAATGATGCGGTTGATGGTCGAGGACGCCGAGTTGGTGTGCAGCGTGGCCAGCGTGAGGTGGCCGGTTTCGGCGATGCGCAGCGCCGCCTCCACCGTCTCCAGGTCGCGCATCTCGCCGATCAGCACCACGTCGGGATCTTCGCGCAGCGCCGCCCGCAGCGCGTCGGTGAAGGAACGCGTGTCCGCATGCACCTCGCGCTGATTGACGATGCAGCTCTTGTGCTGATGCACGAACTCGATCGGGTCTTCGATGGTCAAAATGTGTTCGTGCCGCTCGGTGTTGATCTTGTCGATCATGGCCGCCAGCGTGGTCGATTTGCCCGAGCCGGTTGGCCCCGTCACCAGGATGAGCCCGCGCGGCTTGTCGCACAGCTTGGCCACCACCGGGGGTAGGTTCAATTGCTGAAAGGACTTGATCTCGAACGGGATGATGCGGAACACGGCCGCGGTGGCGCCGCGCTGGTTGAAGACGTTGGCGCGGTAGCGGGCCACGCCCTTCAGGCCAAAGGAGAAGTCGAGTTCCAGCGTCTCCTCGAAGCGGTGCTTCTGCGCATCGGTCATGACGCTGTACGCCAGTTGCTTGGTTTCCGCGGCGTTCAGCGGAGGCAGATCCAGCGGTTGCAGCGCGCCGCTGACGCGCACCTGGGGCGGGGTGCCGGTGGTGAGGTGCAGATCGCTGCCCTCCATCTCCAGCATACGTTTGAGTAATTCGTTAAGCCCAGCTGCCATAAGATCCTCTATCCGAGATCGCTTCACGCCAACGATCAGCAACTAACGACTCGGGATAACAGGTAACAGGTATCAGTCATCAGGTGAGTGGCCGTCCAAGACCGGCAGCCTGCTACCTGACACCTGTTACCTCTTACCTCAATGCACTGTCTCTCTCGCGACTTCTTCCAGGCTGGTCATGCCCGCCATGATCTTGCACAGCCCGCTGCGGCGAAGCGTGATCATGCCGCGTTCGATCGCCTTCTTCTTCAGTTCCAAGGCGGAAGCGCCCACCAGAATCAGCTCACGCAACTCGTCGTCGATTTCCATGACTTCGTACAAGCCCGTGCGGCCCTTGTAGCCCGTGTTGTTGCAGACGGCGCATCCTTTGCCTTTCTTGATCTGCACCTGCTGGGCTTCTTCCGGGGTGAAGCCGGCGTCCAGCAAGGTCTGTTTGGGCACCTCGATGATCTCGGCACACTGGCTGCAAACGCGCCGCACTAGCCGTTGGGCGCAGATGAGGTGCACGGAGGTGGCCACCAGAAATGGCTCGATGCCCATGTTCATCAAGCGGCTGACGGTCTCCGGCGCCCCGTTGGTGTGCAGCGTGGAGAGCACCAGGTGCCCGGTGAGCGCGGCCTTGATGGCGATTTCCGCGGTTTCAAAGTCGCGGATTTCGCCCACCAGGATGATGTTGGGATCCTGCCGCAGGAAGGAGCGCAAGGCCGCGGCGAAGTTCAGCCCGATCTGCTCCTTCATCTGCACCTGATTCACCCCGGCAAGCTGGAACTCAACCGGGTCCTCGGCCGTCATGATGTTGGTATCCGGGATGTTGAGCCGGGCAATCGAGGAATACAGCGTGTTGGTCTTGCCCGAACCGGTCGGGCCGGTGACCAGCACCATGCCGTAGGGCTTCAGTATGGCGCGTTCAAACTTGACCAGGGACTCAGGCTCGAAGCCCAGCTTGGTCATGTCCAGCCGCAGGTTTTCCTTGTCGAGCAGGCGGAGCACGATCTTCTCGCCCCAGAGCGTGGGCAGGGTGCTGACGCGGAAATCGAGCTGCTTCTTCTTCCCGCCCATGTTCATGCGCAACATGATGCGTCCGTCCTGGGGCAGGCGCTTTTCGCTGATGTCCAGCTTGGCCATGATCTTGACGCGCGAGGTGATGGCGTCCTTAAGCTTGACCGGCGGACTCATGACCGCCTGCAGCACGCCATCGATGCGGTACCGAACGCGGTATTCCTTCTCATAGGGCTCGATATGGATGTCACTGGCGCCACGGCGTACCGCGTCCGTCAGGATAATGTTCACCAGCTTGATGACCGGGGCTTCCTCGGCGGCCTTCTCCAGGTCGGCGAGGTCGATCTCGCTTCCCTCCGACTGCACCTCGACTTCGCTATCCGGCTCGGAGAACTGCTGCATCACCACATCGAGGTCTTGCTCCCCGATCGTGCCGTACACCCGCTCGATGGCACGAATCACGGCGGTTTCCGACGCGATCATCGGCTCGACGTTGAAGCCGGTCATGAACTTGATCTCGTCGATCGCGTACACGTTGGCCGGGTCGGCCATGGCCATGGTCAGCGTGGCGCCCGCACGGCTCAGCGGCAAAACAGTGTGGCGTTTGGCGGTCTCGTAGGGGATCAGCTTGACCACTACCGGGTCAATCTCAAGGTCGCTAAGATCGACGGCGGGGATGCCGTACTGGCGCGAGAGGCAGCGCGTCACGTCCTCGTCGCTGGCGTATCCGAGCTTGACCACAGCCGTGCCCAGGCGACCGTTGGAGTCGCGCTGCGCCTTGATTGCCTCGTTCAACTGCTCGGGCGTAACTAGCTTCTCTTTGACCAGAAGCTCGCCCAGCCGTTGTGACATAGTACGTTCCCTCATGGAGCCCGATAGTACCCGCCAGCTTGGCGAGGCACGACTCGGGATTCTCAGCGAACGCGAAACCCTGGTTGAGGTCGCGTTGCCGGGAACCCCAGTCGCAGGGTATGTGGCTTGACAGAAAGTGTCAATCCAGAACCGCTGCCGGGAGGGTTACCTTTAGTTCCTTTAGGGTCATGTACTTCCGTGTGGAAACGCAGCTGGAGTTGGGGTCGGTATGAGGCGGCAATGGCACAAATTGTCAGGGTAGCTATCAGCTCTCAGCTGTTAGCTATCAGTTCGCAGTCCCCAGTGGTCGGGAAATCCTCATTCTTTGTCATTCCGAGGCGGAGCAGAGCGAAGCCGAGGAATCTGCAGTTTCAATATTCCAATAGAGGACCCGTTCTCGCATGGTTGCGCTCACCAGTTGCGTTGTTAAGACTCTCCCCAAAGACTGAAGGCTGAGAACTGATGGCTGATGGCTGAGCTACCCCGCAGCCCTGAGGTTTGGTTGAAAGAGCTCTCCGCCGATCACGACCCCGGCACAGCGATTGGCGCCAAACCAGTAAGGAATTTCGCGGTAATCGTCCGCATCAAAGATGGCGAGGTCGGCGTCTTTGCCCGATTCCACGCTGCCCTTGCGCTCAGCCAGTCGCAGTGCGCAGGCCGCGTTGATGGTGGCGGCGGCAATCGCTTCGGCGGGCGACATTCGCATCTGCGTGCACGCCAGCGAGAGCACCAGTGGCATGCTTGGCGTGGGCGACGATCCCGGATTGTAGTCCGTTGCCAGTGCGACGGCCACACCGGCCTCGATCAGCTTGCGGGCGGGTGGGTACGGCGAGCGCCCCAGGAAGTACACGGCTCCGGGCAGCAGGGTTGCTACCGTGTTGGAAGAAGCCAGGGCAGCGATATCCTCGTCGCGGATCAGGTCGCAGTGGTCGAGGCTGGCGGGATTGAATTTCAGCAAGCTGCCCAGTTCGGTCTCGCTGAGCTGGCCGAAGTGCGCCCGTATGCCCAGTCCGTGCTCCCATGCGGCGGTGAAGATGATCTCAGCTTCGTCCATGGTGAACGCATCGCGCTCGATGAAGGCATCCACAAAGTGCGCCAAGTCGCGCTCCGCCACCTGCGGGATCATCTTTTCCGCCACCAAGCGCACGTATTCTTCCCGCTCTTCGAGAAATTCTGGCGGCACCATGTGCGCGCCCAGCAGCGTACTGCGCACCGTGCCAGGAAATTTCTTCTCGGCGAGGTCGATGGCCTCTAGCGACTTGAGTTCATCTTCTACCGTGAGGCCATAGCCCGACTTCGCTTCGATCGTGGTCGTGCCCTGGGCGGACATCTGCATGAAAGCGCGCACCACCTGCTGCGCCAGTTCTTCGGTGCTGGCTTCGCGAACTCCCTTTACGCTGGCGGCGATGCCTCCGCCCGCGGCGGCGATCTCTTCATAACTGGCGCCGGCGATGCGCTTCTCGAAATCCGTCAACCGTGGCGCGGTGAACACCGGATGGGTATGCGAATCGACGAACCCCGGCACCACCACTGCGCCGCCGCAGTCGAGTTCGGTGACATTGCGCGGGTGAGCTTTGACCCAGCCGTCAGCGGCGGCATCATCCTTGCTGCCGACGGCCACGATCTTGCCACCCGAGCAGAGCACGGCGGCGTCCTCGATGATCTCGAGCTGGCCTAACTCCGACCCGCGGCGCGGCCCGGCTTCCCCGCGCATGGTCACCAGTTGGCGAATATTGGTAAGAAGAAGAGTGGAACCGGGTTCAGACCTGCGGCGTATCGGCGTCTTGCGTTTCGGCATAAGGGAAGCCGCTGCGTATTCGGGCAGCCGTCCATCATAGTATCTGGGAAAACAGATTCCCGGCAAAGGCAAAGCCACCTACAGCAAGCATTTCATCTCCGGGGTCGTCGTGCGCGAGAGAAAGAACCCGAAAAAGGCGTCGAAGGCTCACCAGGTCTTGTCGCACCTTGTCTAACCAAATCACATCAGACGTTCGAAACGTTTGTCGCCAGCGCCTCGCCCGCCTTGAATTTCGTGGCCTTGAGCAGGTGTGGTTCTTGTTCATGACGGGGCGGACGTAACGCCAGTTGCCGTTCCCCAGGTTGATATACTTGCAGACGCTAACCGTTCGATTGGCCATCGTTCCTCCAGGTGGCTAATACCGGGGTTTTCGGAGGAACAACGATTTTGGTAGGTGGCGGTAGTAGGTGTCTCTACTAATAAGTAGTTAGAATCAACGCAACATGTAGTCCCGTAAGGACGGCAGAAAATAGCCCAGGGCGCAAGCCCTGGGTAAGTCTTGGCCGCTTCTTTTGCGGCCGGGCGGCTTGATAGAACACCAGGTCCTTCGACTCGGACCGACCACCCCAGCAAGCGCAACACTGGCGCGTGCTGGGGACCCCGGCGCGCTTGCGTCAGGCCAAATACGGGCCTGCCGCGTTAGAGCGCGGTCTTGGCTCAGGATGACAATGGTTAAGTAGTTTTATGGCGAAGCGGGTCAGTGTCGACAAATGGTTGTTCACGGTCACGGTGCTCCTGGTCTTTGTGGGGCTGGTGATGGTATTCAGCGCCTCGGCGGTCATGGCGAAGGAGCGCTTCGGCTCGCCGTATCACTTCGTCTTGCGCCAGACCGCCTGGGCCGCCGTCGGACTGCTGGCGATGTTCCTCATCATGAACATCGACTATCGCCGCTACCGCAAGCCGGTGGTCGTCTTCTCGTTGATGGGCATCACCGCGGCGCTGCTGGTGGCCGTCTATTTTCTCGACCGCTCGCACAACACGCACCGCTGGATCAAGCTGGGCCCCTTATCGCTGCAACCCTCGGAGTTGGCCAAGCCGACGCTGATCCTGTATCTGGCTTACTTTCTCGAGCCGCGGATCAAGCAGATGCGCGACTTCAAGCACACCATCCTGCCGGCGCTGGTTCCGGCCGGGTTGTTCGCCAGCCTGATCCTGTTGCAACCGGATCTGGGCACTGCCGTAGCTTGTATGCTGATCACCGCGACCATCCTGTTCGTGGCCGGGATCGATCTGCGCTACTTCCTGTACTCGCTGGCGCCCATGCCGCTGTTTTTCTACGTGTTCATCTGGCGAGTCAAGTTTCGCCATGACCGGGTGCTCGCCTTCCTGAACCCCAACGCCGACCCGCAGGGCAAGGGCTTTCATATCATCCAGTCACTGATCGCGGTCGGCACCGGCGGCCTTACCGGCATGGGGCTGATGGAGGGCAAGCAGAAGCTGTTCTTCCTTCCCGAACCGCATACCGATTTCATCTTCGCCGTGACTGCGGAGGAATGGGGACTGCTCGGCTCGCTGTGTGTGGTCGGGCTGTTCAGCCTGTTCCTGTACCGCGGAGTGCGCGCCGCCGTGCTCACCAAAGACGTCTTTGCCCGTTACCTTGCCACCGGCATCACCGCCATGGTGGTGATGCAGGCGCTCATCAATATCAGCGTGGTGCTGGGCATGATGCCTACCAAGGGCATCCCCCTGCCCTTCATCTCCTACGGCGGGACCTCGCTTTTTATTACACTGACCAGCGTGGGCGTTCTTCTGAACATTACCCAGCAAACGGAGTGAGATGCGCGCAATTCTGGCAGGCGGCGGCACTGGCGGGCATGTGATCCCGGCGCTCGCCATTGCCCATGAGCTGAAACATCGCTTTGAAGCCGAGGTGGTCTTCGTGGGCACGGCTCGAGGGATCGAGAACCGCCTGGTACCCGCAGCGGGTTTCGGCTTGCGGCTGATTGAGATCGGCGCGCTGAAGAAGGTGAGCCTCGCCACCCGGTTGCAGACCATGTTTGCCCTGCCCCGAGCCGTGCTGCAGGCGTGGCGCATCCTCGACGAGTTCGGACCCGAAGTGGTGATCGGCGTCGGCGGCTACGCCTCAGGCCCGGTGATGATCGCGGCCGCGCTGCTCAATATCCCGATGGTCAGCTTCGAGCCGAACGTCGTGCCGGGACTGGCAAACCGTATTGCCGCGCCTTTTGTTTCGGCCGCCGCCGTCCAGTTCGAGGAGACTGCCAGATATTTTCGCCACTGCCGCGTTATCGGAGTTCCGGTTCGCAAGCAGTTCTTCGAGATCGGGGCCCATCGCGGCAACGAGCCGCCCACACTGCTGGTTTTTGGCGGGAGCCAGGGCGCCCACGCCATCAACCAGGCCGTGCTAGCCGCCTTGCCGGGTTTGCGGGGGCGGCTGCCCACCCTGCGGATCATTCATCAGACCGGCGAAAAGGATTACCCGGAGGCCAGCACGGCATACCTGCACTCCGATGTCCCGGCGGAGGTCTCGCCCTTCATCGACGATATGCCGCGCGTCTTTGCCCGCGCCGACCTTGTGCTCTGCCGCTCGGGGGCGAGCACGGTGGCGGAAATCACGGCAGCCGGCAAATCCGCGATATTCGTCCCGTTCCCGCACGCAGCGGACGATCACCAGCGGCGCAACGCTGAGGCCCTAGTCAGGGCCGGCGCCGCCCTGATGATCCCGGAAGCGGAGCTGACGTCGGAACGGATTGTCGAGACGGTGGGCTCGCTCATGCCGGACCATGCCCAACTGACTCGCATGTCTGACGCCGCCCGCAAGCTGGGCCATCCCAATGCGGCGCGCGAGATCGCCGCCATGGCCGCTCGCCTGGCCGGCTGGACGGAAATACCTCGGGCCAACGAAGAACGGGGAGCTGCCGCGGATTTGCACTGATCAACGCTGATTGTCCGTGACTGATCAGCGTTGATCAGCGGAATCAGCGGCTATTGTCTTCCGTCCCTTGCCGGCGAGACGCCGGCGCTACCCGCGCTCGCGCCCAGCGACTAAAATCAAAGCTTCATGTTTGCCAAGATTCAACGGATTCATTTCATCGGCATCGGCGGGATCGGCATGAGCGGCATCGCCGAGGTGCTGCTCACGCTGGGCTACAAGGTTTCCGGCTCCGACCTGAAGCGGTCGGCGGTAACCCAGCGGCTGGAGTCGATGGGCGCCATCATCTTCGAAGGCCACGCGGCGGAAAACGTCGCCGGCACCGAGGTGGTGGTCACTAGCTCGGCAATTGCGGGGGTGAATCCCGAGGTGGCCGAGGCGCGCCGTCTGCATATTCCGGTCATTCGCCGGGCCGAGATGCTGGCCGAACTGATGCGCCTGAAGTACGGCATTGCCATTGCTGGCATGCATGGCAAGACCACTACTACCTCTATGGTTGCGGCCGTGTTGCAGGCGGGAGGACTCGATCCCACGGTGGTCGTCGGCGGCCGGGTGGACGCGCTGGGTTCGAACGCGCGTTACGGAAAATCCCAATACCTGGTGGCCGAGGCCGATGAGAGCGATCGCTCGTTCCTGCATCTGTCGCCGATCGTGGCGGTCATCACCAATATCGACCGCGAGCACCTGGACTGCTACCGCGACCTGGAAGACATCGAGCAGACGTTTCTCGACTTCTGCGAGCGTGTGCCCTTCTACGGCACGGTCGTGGTCTGCAACGACGACGAGCGCCTGCGCCACCTGCTGCCGAACCTGCAGCGCCGCTTCGTCACCTACGGCACGCGAGAGGATTCGGACTTCCATATCCGCGGCATCGTGCGCGAGCATGCGGCGGCCGATGGCATAACGCGCTTTGAGGTCGAGCACCAAGGCAAGTCCCTGGGCCAGTTTTGCCTGCACGTGCCTGGTATGCACAATGTGCTGAACGCGACCGCCGCCATCGCGGTCGGCGTGGGCCTGGAAGTTGACCTGGAGAAAATTCGCGCCGAACTGGAGCGCTTCCGCGGCGTGGACCGCCGCTTCCAGACAAAGGGCGAGGCGCGCGGGATCACCGTGATCGACGACTACGGCCATCATCCCACCGAGATCAAGGCCACGCTAGCAGCCGCTCGCCAGTGTGCGTACCGGCAGGTCCACGTGATTTTTCAGCCGCATCGCTACACGCGAACCCATCTGCTGCTGGACGAGTTTGGCACCGCATTCGCCGATGCCGACTCCGTTGCCGTGCTCGATATTTACGCCGCCAGCGAGAAACCCATTGACGGGGTGAACGCGGAAAACCTGGCGCAACGCATTTGCCAACTGGGTGGAAGAGACGCTGTATACGTCCCCTCGTTCGAGGAAGCGGTTCACACGGTTGTCGGCAAGGCGCAAGCGGGAGACATGATCCTGACGCTGGGCGCGGGCAACGTTTCGCAACTCGGGGCCCAAATTCTGGACGCGCTCAATGCGAAGCGTGGCGCGCCTGAGCGCAAGTGCACGAACTCGGCATAGCCAGAAAAACCTGCCACCGAGACTCAGAGACACAGAGAAAAACCTGATTGACCGGTCGATCCCTTATCTCGCTCTGTGTCTCTGTGCCTCTGTGGCAAGTCTTCCTGTGCGAGGCGCGGCATAGATACCGGGGCACCAGGCGAAGAGTCTGTCTGGGCTAGGTCTATTACCGGAGGAAGAAGGGGCACCTCGGTAATCTTTCGCCGCGCTAGGCAAGCGTAGTAGGCTGAGCCGTCCATGGGTCTATTCCGTTCATGCCCGCGTGTGAACCTGGCGGATTGCGCCGGCCATCTCCGATTGGCGGCGCACACCCCGGCGCTCGTACTGGACGGTCTGATCGCAGGCGTGGACAACGTTCGCCACGACGTCTGCCTCAGCGCGCAGTTCACCCAGCTGGCCAGCTCCTATCTGATGCATTTGATCGCGCGCTTCGGCAACATGGAAGACATGATTGCCCAGCCCGCAGCGCCCTCCCCCCGCGGGGTACGACGCGAAGCGGCGGCCAAGCCTCCCGATTCAGGCGCGTTTAAGTCTGCGCTGGCCTCCCTGCATCTGGCCGCGGTGCAGCGCGCCAAGAACGAAAACAACATTTGCGTTGACTTACTGGCGCGGCTTGCGGTCCTCAAGTTTCTGCGCAGCGAGGTGGTGAGCCAGTTCAATCTGCTGCTGGAGCGCTGCCGCGCGCGGCTGGTATCGCTGGAAGGACCGCGTCAAGGCGGCCTGCCTAAGGTCATGGAACTACGCGACCGTACCGGGGCGTTGCAGATGGCCAAAAAACCCATCTTGCGCAAGGTCGCCCAGGAGATCCTCCAGACTTATCGCGACTTGGAAAAGGAGTCGCTGGCGCGCACCCGGCGCTCGCTATTCGGCGAAGACCATCCGGCCTACGACCTGTTGCTTTGCCGCTTCGCCTTTGGCGACGATCCGCACGATGACGTGCTCAACGCCGAGCACTACGTCATGTTCGGCAATTTCGAGCGCGACGCCGACCGCTTCTTGCTAGTCCGCGGATTGGTTTTGCAGCTCTTCGAGATGCTTGGCTTAGAGGCGGATGACAGCACCCTCAACGCGCCGGAAAATGCCGAGGAACTGACCGGAAGCCATGGCGAGGATTCCCGTGAACGTGCCCTGGCGCGGCGGGCAATCCGCGACGCGTGGGTCGGCCTGCTTGAAACCGCGGAGATGATGCAGCCGGTGCTCGCCGCCTATCACGTGGTACCCCTTATCTCTGAGTACTCGCCGCCGGTGAACCCGCAGCAACTGAAGAGCGCCCTCATCTCGAAGGCTGAGCGCAAACGGGTGGAGGCGCTCATCGAGCAGCACCCGAAGCTGTCATCCCGGAATCTGGAGACGGCGGCGGAGAAGGTAGCTCGCTACAAAGGCGAGGAGCGCGCCCATTTTGCCGCGCGTTTCCTGCGCGACTTTTTTCACTACCACCGCGAGGTGAAACGGCTGGAGGTACTCGACCTCGCGCTCGATCTGGTGAACCTGATCACCAGCGACAAAGTGCGCGAGCTCTCCGCCATCAACCGCACCCTCTACGAGTTCCTGCTGGGAGACCAACCGCCCACAGCGGCGGACCGCATCCTCTACCACGTTATCCTCAAGGCCGACATCCGCGACAGCACCACCCTGGTGCGCGAGTTATTGGATCGCGGGCTCAACCCGGCATCCTATTTCAGCCTGAACTTCTACGATCCGGTGAACAAGCTGTTGCCCAAGTATGACGCGCACAAGCTGTTCATCGAAGGCGACGCGGTCATCCTGGCGCTGTTTGCGCGCGAGGGCGAGGCACCCATGGCCGTGGCGCGCGCCTGTGCCCTGGCCCGGGAGATCATCGACATCGTCGGCGGCTACAACCAGAAATCCAGCAGCGCGGGGCTGCCCAACCTGGAGCTTGGCATCGGCGTGGCCTGCCAGGAGGGAGCGCCCATGTATCTGCTGGACGGCGACAGGCCCATCATGATTTCCCAGGCACTGAACCAGTCTGACCGGCTCGCCTCCTGCAGTCACAGTGCGCGGAAGCTCTTCGCCGAAGTCGAGACCCTGTTCAATGTCTACTGTTTCCGTACGGTTGCGGAAGGCGACTCGGCTGACCTTCCCGATGAATTTCTGATGCGCTACAACGTTGCAGGCGTGCAGCTGGAAGAAGAGGCCTTCCAGCGATTACAACGGGAACTCTCCCTCGAAGTGCACGAACTGCCCCTTCCCGCGCTATGGGACGAAAGCCCCGTCCGTCTGCATGGCGGTGTGGTGCCGCTTGGCTCGGGTCTCTTCCAGAAGCTGATCGTGCGCGAGTCGTGCGTGCCGCAGATCGCGCCGCACAATCTGGAACTCACCGGGTGGACGGAAAAGAAGTACTTCGAGGTTTGCACCTGCGCCGAGGTCTACGACTACATCGAGCAGCGCAGCTCGGGGCTTGCCGCGGTGGCGGGTCCCGCGAAGTAGTCCGCCATCCAATTGCCCCTTTACGGTTTCGACGTGACCTCGGCTTTGTGTTCGCCCTGCTGTTTGGCCAGCTTGAGCTTGGTGCTCTCGAGTTTCTTCTGGACGCGTTGGAAATCGGTTTGATCGACCTCGGAGGGAATGCTGCGGTTCCACTCGTCGATGGCCCGCTCCCAATGCGCGGCCGCCAACTGCAGTTGTCCGGTGCGCGCGTACAGCTCGCCCAGATGGTCCTGAATGGTGGGGTCGCTGCCCAGGTGGTCGGAGGCGCGCCGCAAATTTTCTTCGGCTAAATCGAAGTTGCCCAGCTTGAAATACACCCAGCCCAGCGAATCCAGATAGGCCGCGTTCTGCGGTTCGATCTGCACCGCCTTCTTGATGTACCCCAGCGCCTCCTCCAGCTTCACCCCGCGGTCGGCCAGCATGTAGCCCAGATAGTTCAGCACCACCGCATTGTTGGCGTCATCGGCGAGCAAGGTCCTGAACAACTGCTCGGCCTCGTCGTAATGCTTCTGGCGCTCGTACATGGAAGCCTGCAGGAAGTCGACATAGGTGCGATCCTCGGGCTTGGAAGAAAGCTCGCGGGCCTTGGCCATGGCGGATTCAGCGTCTTTCCAACGCTTCAGGCGGCTGTACATCTGAACCAGCGAGATATAGACCTCGCGGTCCTCGGGCTTGCCCTTGAGCAGCGAATTGGCCTGCGCGAATCCCTCTTCCACCTGGCCGTTGTCGGCAAGCTGTGCCGCATACATGAGCTTGAGCGGGCGATCCTTAGGCAGTTTAGTGACGGCTTCCTTGGCAACGGCCGTGGCCTGCGCCCAGTTCTTATCCTGGCGGTTGGTTTCGATGATCTCCTGGTAACCTCGCACAGCATTCTCGTCACCCAGGGCGAGCATCTTGCGGAAGGTGTCGATCGCCTGCGACGACTTGCCAGTATCGCGATACAGGTTCCCCAGCCGTTCCAGGAAGATCGCGCGGTTACTGAGCTCGCCGGGGCTGTAACTGCCGCTGCTCTTCTCGGTTCGCTGCACCAGCGATTGCAGGATCTGCGTGGCTTCGTCTGACTTGCCCTGCTCCTGGTAGATGACTGCCTTGTTGTAGGGCACCTCCAGCGAGTCCTGTACCAAGCCCTCGGCTTTGCCAAGCGAATCAAGCGCCTGTTCGTACTTGCCCTGGCGGCGATAGATCTCGGAGATGCGCATCAGACTCTGCGGATCCTGCGGATCGGCTTGCACAATCAGCTGGTATTGCTTCAGCGCGGCCTCGATCTGGCCAGCGCTCATCAGGTTCTGCGCCAGTCCGCGCTGGGCGTCCAGGTTGTCGCCGTCCTCGTCCACCGAGTGCCGGTAAGCCTCGATGGCGTGCTTGTAGTCCTTCTGTTGCTCGTAGGTGTAGCCCATGGCGGCGAACAGTTTGCCGCTGCGGTTCGCCTCGGGAACCGATTCCAGCGTCCGAATCGCGCGCTTGGAGTCACCCTCTTCGTTGTAGAGGTAGGCCAGGGTAGTGACTGCGTCTTCGGAATCGGGTTGCAGTTTGACTGCGGTCTTGAACTCGGCTTCCGCCTTGACCATGTCGTTCGACAGCCGGTACAGCCGGCCCAGTAGGAGATGGTCTTCCGACGAGGACGGCTGGAGCTTTACGATCTCCCGATACTGCTCGATCGCCTTGTTCAGGGCTTCCTGCGACTGCGAGCCTGCCTGCATATCGCCCAGCGAGCGCAGGTAGACGCGACCCAGCAGGCGGTGCGCTTCGACGTTATTTGGATCGTGCTGCAGGAGCTCCTGTGCCTGCTGCACCGCATCGCCGATCCGGCCTGCCCGCGTGTACAACTCGGCAAGGCTGGCGCTCAGATATCCCGAGCTCGGATCGTTCTGGATGGCTAGCCTGTACTCGTCGATGGCCTTGTTGGCAAACTCCATGCGGCCATAGAGCGCTACCATCTCCTCATACATGTGCGCCCGCATGTAGTGGTAGTAGGCAGCCGCCTGGTCCGGTCGGGCTGGAGCCGTGGAACCAGCAGTGTCCTTGGAAGCGGCGGTTTGTGCCGCGTCAGCTTCGTTTCCGCCGGGTTTGGCAGAGCCGGTCGAAGCAGACACGGCCTGCGCAATGACAACACTGACGCCTAGAACGAGTACAAAAAGAGAGCAGGATTTTTTCATTGAAATCCTTACCAACGAGCGATACAGCACACCGATTTTATTGGATGCCCAACTCTGCTGGAGCGGTGCGACACCATTTTAGCCCCTTAAGGGGAGGCAAGTAGGTAGAACGGGCACCACAGAACCCTCACTCGCAATTCTGAGCACCGGGGGTACGGTTTTCACCCGGAAGCGCGGCACAGGCCCGGCCTCGATCGGTGAGGTGGTAACCAACGGGGCACTAGCCCGCGGTGATGAGGGTGAGGTATGTTTCTTAATATCCTTTGCTATTCGTTTTTTGGCTAATTTTCCTGGGCGCCAGTTTCACCCTCTCATGCCGTCTTGCGCCGGTGTCTTGTATGTCGAACTAGGGTCCCTTGCAGTTCAGTTGTTCAGTTTACGCCTCCGCCGGGACGTAGCCAGCGGTCGTGACGGGCCAGGCAGTCTTAGGCGGCGTAAATATATAACATTTACAACCTAGTTGCTTGGATGAATGGTGTAGTTCCACTCACCATGGAATTTGTCTGGCTTGAGGTTGACATGGGCAAACTCTTCATCCGTGATCTTTCGCCCCACGGGATACTTGCGGTGATCTAGGCGGCAGGTCACTTTCAAACCCTTGGCCGTCGTCGTTCCGGCGATCAGCCGTACCACCGTCTCATAATCGCGTAGCGGCTCGCCGCGCCAGTTGGACGAAATGAAGGAAAACAACCGATGCTCCACCTTATTCCATTTGCTCGTGCCCGGCGGAAAATGGCAGACCATCAGTATCAGCCCGGTCTGGTCGGCCAGACGCTGTAACTCCCATTTCCACAGTCGCAGCCGCCAGCCGTTGCTACCCCCGCCATCGGCGGTGATCAGCAGTCGCCGTGCCCCCAGATACAGGTTCCGGCCGTCGGCGCGCCACCAGCCCCGAATCGAAGCCACCGCGAAGGCCCCCGTGTCGTGGTCCGTGCCCACGTTGACGAAGCCCGCGTTGCGCCCCAGGTCGTAGATTCCGTAGGGATAGGCGCGGGGTACATCGGGACCGGGAAAATCATGTCCGTTGACCTTATCCGCCGTTCCGGTTTGGCGCCACTGGCGGCCCTGGTTTTGGTAGTTACCGATCAGTTCTTTCTTCTTCGTGTCCACGGAAATGACGGGCTCGCCTGCCCGCAAAGCGCGTTTGACGGCGCTATTGATATGACGGAACTGCGCGTCACGATCGGGATGGTCATCCCCTTCCTCCGTCTTGCGATTGCCCTGCAGGCTGTAGCCACTCTCTCGCAGGAGTTGGGTCACTTTGGTGTGGCTGACCGGGTGGTGCCGGGCTGTTAGTTCCGCCGCCAGCGTGCGGGCGCTCTTGCAGGTCCAGCGCAAGGGCGACTGCGGGTCGCCGCGTGCCGTGGGTTCGACCATGCTGTCCAAGGCGGGCGCCATGCCGGGATCGCTGGACGTCAACGAGTGTCGTCCGCCGCCCTCGTGGCGAATCCGGCCCGGGGCCAGCGGCGCGGCTTTCAATTCCTCGATACCCTTGGTCAACGTGACCCGCGATAGGCCGCAGGCGCGGCTGACTCGCGAGATGCCGCCATAGCCCAGTTCCAAAGCTTCGCTGGCAGCCACCAAACGCCGAGCGTGTTCGTCCAGATGCGGCCACATGCCAGCAAAGTACCGGCCGAGCTGGGCATCCGAGTCCATGCCCACCGTAATAACAGATCAGGATAGTAGATGTAAACGTTATTTATTTACGGTGCCTTAGTTGCACCACCGATTCGACTCGAATCGTGAACTGGAATTCGGGCGAGCCCGGTTTCCACCGTGCCATAACTCTTTACGCCGTTCTCAGTCTTGGAATGATAGGAAACGGAGATTTCTGGAGACGACTATGCGACTCAACAAGAGATTGTTCCAGGTTGTAATCACATTGATCGTGTTTATAGCGGCAGTCTGCCTGCTGGACTGTGGTGGCGGTACCACCCACAGGCCGGTGGTAACGACATCCTTCGCCGCTGCCGACACTCACAACTCGCGCGTGGTCATCTACAGCGTCCCGTTCAGCACCAATCAGAACGCCAGCGTAGTCCTGGGCCAAGTGGACATGACTCACGGGCTCCTTAACCAGGGCGGCTCGGCGGGAGCCGGTACTGTGGGCAACCCGCGAGACGTTGCCGTAGATTCATCGGGCAACCTCTACGTCACGGACCACTCCGATTGCCGAATCCTGCAATTCCAACCGCCCTTCACCAACGGCATGAATGCCAGCATCGTGCTGGGCCAGTCGGGCTTCGCGGCTACCACCTGCGCCACCACGCAAAGCGGTCTCAACGATCCGGGAGCTATGACGTTTGACGCCAGCGGCGATCTCTGGGTGGGGGACAGGTCGAACCATCGCGTGCTGGAGTTTGTTCCGCCTTTTACCAACGGCATGAACGCGAGCCTGGTGATTGGCCAGTCGGACTTTGCAACCAACACCGCCAGCAATCCACCCACGCAGGGCAGTATGAACCAGCCACGTGGACTGGAATTCGACTCCCAGGGCAATCTCTGGGTGGCAGATGCTCAGAACAACCGCGTGCTGGAATTTGTTCCGCCTTTCAGCAAAGGCATGAACGCTACCACCGTGCTGGGCCAGACGAGCTTCACCACGAAAACCTCGAACACCACGCAAAGCGGGTTGCTCCGGCCGTGGGGACTGGCCTTCGACCCCAGCGGCAATCTATGGGTGGGAGACGCTGAGAACAACCGCGTGCTGGAGTTTGTTCCGCCTTTCAGCACCGGCATGATGGCTACCACGGTGCTGGGCCAGACGATCTTCACTACGAGTGGTTCTGGTGCGACAAAAAGCACATTGAATGGGCTGACCAGAGTGGCTTCGGATACCAGCGGAAACATTCTGGTGACTGATGTCTTCAACAACCGAGTCTTGGTTTTCGCGCCGCCCTTCAGCAACGGCATGAACGCCACCACGGTGATCGGCCAGCCGGACTTCTCTAGCAGTTCTGTCAACCAAGGAGCAGCCAACCCGGCCGCAAATACGTTGAACGGGCCATCCGGTGGCGTGACGTTCTGATTGCGTCACACTCCAGTTGTACATTCCCAGTAAAAAAGGGCTTCCGGGGATACCCGGAAGCCCAATTTCACGACATCAATAGATTCCACGACATCAATAACGGATCAACACGGATTCAGACGGATCAGAAGACTTGTTAAGAATCCGTTTCGATCCGTCTCAATCCGTTGTTGTCGAAGCGGCTAGTGCCGGAAGTGACGAATGCCGGTAAACACCATGGCCACGCCCAGGCGATTGGCGGCGTCGATTACCTCCTGGTCGCGAACCGAGCCGCCGGGTTGAATCACGGCCGTGGCGCCCGCCTTGGCGACCTCTTCCAAGCCATCCGGGAAGGGGAAAAAGGCGTCGCTGGCCACCACCGTGCCGCTCAGCGGCAGCACCGCCTTCATGGCGCCGATCTTGGCGGAGTCCACCCGGCTCATCTGGCCGGCTCCCACGCCTACGGTCTGGCCATCGCGTGCGTAGAGGATGGCATTCGACTTGACGTGCTTACAGATCTTCCAGGCGAACAACAGCGAGCGCACCTCTTCGTCCGTCGGTTTGCGTTCAGTGACCACCTTCAGGTCCGCCGCGGCGATCGGATGCCAATCGTTGTCCTGCAGCAGCACGCCCCCGCTGACCGCCTTCATCACGTACTTCAGCGCCCCGGGTTTGGCTTCCAACAATCGCAGGCTCTTCTTGGCGGCGAACCGCTCCCGCGCTTCGGGCGAGAACGAGGGCGCGACAATCGCCTCCACGAACAGCTTGGCCATCTGCTCGGCCGACGCGCCGTCCACCGGACGGTTCACACCAATGACGCCCCCAAAAGCGGAAACCGGGTCCGCCTCCAGCGCCCGGCCATAGGCCTCGACAATCGTCTTGCCGTTAGCCGCGCCGCAGGGATTGGTGTGCTTGATGATGGCGACAAACGGCTCCTCGAATTCCTGGGCCAAGTCCCAGGCCGCCTGCAAATCGACGATGTTGTTGTAGGAAAGCTCCTTGCCCTGCAGTTGCGTGCCGTTGGCGATTCCGTAGTCGCTGCCGTCGGTGTAGAGCGCAGCCTTCTGGTGGGGATTCTCCCCGTAGCGCAGGTCGAAGGACTTGCGGAAGCTGAGGCGCAGGTTCTGCGGGAAGCCGGCGGGCTGACTCAAATCGAAGCTGCCGGTCAGCGGAAGGCGCTCCAGCGTGGAGGCGATGGCGGAATCGTAGGCCGCCGTTAGTGCGAAGGCCTGCTTCATCAGGCGCCATTTCGTCTCCCGCGACAACTCGCCGGCGTTGCGCGTCATCTCGTCGGCCAGCGCCTCGTATTCCGCGGGCGAGGTCACAACCGCCACATCCTGCCAATTCTTGGCCGCCGAGCGGATCATCGATGGGCCGCCAATATCGATGTTCTCGATGATTTCCTGGAAGCCCACGCCTGGCTTGGCTGCCGTCTTCTCGAAGGCGTAAAGGTTGACGACTACCATGTCGATGGGCGGGATCCCGTGCTCGGCCACCGCGGCCCGGTGTTCGGGGTTGTCGCGCATGTGCAGGATGCCACCGTGCACCTTGGGGTGCAGGGTTTTGACCCGGCCGTCCAGCATCTCGGGGAAGCCGGTCAGCTCGGAGATGTCCTTCACCGGAACTCCGGCCTCGCGCAGCAGGCGCGCAGTGCCGCCGGTCGAGACCAGTTCGACTTCCAGATTGGCCAGTTTGCGGGCAAACTCCACCAGCCCGGTCTTATCAGTAACGCTCAGAATGGCACGTCGAATCTTCGCCATCTTCTCGAAGAAACCTCGCAGTTCAAAATTTTAGGTATGAAGGACAAGAAAACCTTTTCACCGCAGAGGACGCAGAGGAACATCCAACGCGAAGCCGCTAAGGGAACGAGGCGCGGCGCCAAAAGCTCTCCCCGCCCCGATCAGGATCGTATGGGGCGGCTTTCGCGATATGCTTAATCCTTAGCGTCTTCGCGCCTTCGCGTTGAAAGCAATTCCTCTGCGACCTCTGCGGTGAAGACCCAGTTTACTTCCTGGGGCGGGCCTTGAGGCGAACTTTGTGGTCCTGGAGTTCGACCCGGAATTCGACAGCCTCGCAGGCGGAATCGCGGCGGATCTGCGCGGTCTTCTGCGAGACAAATGTAAGGAAGCTTTCAAAGTTGCCCGCCGCACCTTCACCGGTGCGCCGACGGGCTTCGAGCAAGGCATCGAACAACTGTCGCACCTTATCCGACTCCCTGGCCGGATCGGCGGTCGCGATCGAAACGTCTGAAACCTGCGATCGCCCTGGGAGGATTGGGGCCTTTGCAATGCTGGTTGGAGTGGAGGCGGGCTGCGAAAGTTGGGTGCTCGGGGCGGCAGAGGGTTGGCCTGACTGATTCGCCGCCGTCACGACGGGTGGATGCTTGAGGGCGTCGGCGGCGGCATGCTCGTCCTCAGTTCGCAATCCCTGGATCGAGAGCAGGGCATCCTGCGGCCGGCGATAGCCCTCCTCCTTGATCTTGGTCTTCTGCCGCCACAGATCGCTGAAAATGGCATAGCGCTGCGCCACCGCGTTGTAGCGAAAGCGCTGAGAGGGTGACAGATTTTGCGTGTCGCCGTACTTCTTCAGCAGCGCTTGCACCCGCCACTCGGTGTCATTGGGAGGGCGTTTGGAGCCGCCGCCGAAAAAAATATCGTATTCCACCTTCAGGCGGCGAAGCGAGTCCTCCAGCAGTCTGAGCTCCTCCTCGGCTGTGGATGCTTCTGGCAAAGACTCACCTCGCGTCAGCCAAAACGCTACGCGCTTCGGACTATAGCATGCAGCCCGCGCTTGCCTTACCTTACTTTGGGGCAATGAACAACAGTTGAGGTGGTTACCAAGGTGACTTTTCGCGAATGATTCGCGGGCTCCCTGGCGGGCCGGCGGCGGGCCGGATCAACCTGGGCCACAGCGCTGCCGGCAAAATACACCAGGGCAGCCTTTGGCTCCGCCGAAGGCAGGCGCGCCACACAATTCGTAAATTTTTGCAGGAGCGCTGAGGTGTTGCTGAAACCTCTTGCAACAACTCTGAATCTCTTGTTCTTGTAGCGTGCCCTGCGCCCTCGCTGTGAAGGGGCTTTGTCGCTTCACCGCAGAGATCGCGAGGTTGCATCCCGCTGCTAACTGGCAAGTCAACTTACTCTGGCTTGAGTACCGAATAGTTACGGATTAAGATACGCGGATGCAAGGGGAGGAAATTACGGGTAAGAGCGCAAACAAGATTCGCATCCTGATCGCGGACGACCATGTGATCCTGCTGGAGTCGCTCACCGCGCTGCTGGGCCACGCGCAGGATTTTGAGGTCGTGGGCAAGGCCACCAACGGGGCCGAAACGCTGGAGCAGGTGCGCCAGCATCATCCCGACGTCCTGCTGCTCGATCTGTTCATGCCTCAGGGCGATGGTTTTGATGTCCTGCGCACCCTGGACCGCTCCGAACATCGCGTTGCCTCGGTCGTGCTGACCGGATCGGACAGCCAGCTCGACTACGTCCAGGTGGTCAAACTGGGAGCGCGCGGCCTGGTCCTGAAGGGTGACGACCCGTCCAAGCTGTTCGACGCCATTCGCACCGTGGCCTCGGGAGAACTGGCCTTTTCCTCCGACATTGCCGGGCAGGTGGTCAATGCCATGGCTGCCGAGTCCCATCCCGAGCCGACGAGTCTGACCCGGCTTTCCGAGCGCGAACGCCAGATCGCCCTGCTGGTGGCCCGTGGACTCAAAAACAAGGACATCGCCGGCGAACTCGCCATCAGCGAGAACACTGTCAAGCGGCACCTGCAGAGCATCTTCAGCAAGACCGGTACGCGCGACCGGCTGGAACTGGCGGTCCTCGCCGTTACCGAGGTGACCAAGGCGGCGTAAACAGAAGACAACAACGAATTAAGACAGATTCAAACGGATTTTCAATTACTGATTGGCAATTCTGATCCCGTCTAAATCCGTTTGGATCCGTTGTTAGTTTACCGGCCTGCGGTGGCCGCCATCTTCTTGACCATGGCCAGCACCAGCTTGCGGTCGCTGTCGTTCAGGCTGGAAGAGTAGCGGCGGATTTGCGTCAGGAAGCGAACCTCATCTTCACTCAATTGGGGAAGCGCGCGGTCATCGTTCCCGTTTCCGGCCACGAAGAATTGCGCCAGCGGGACATCCAGGGCGCCCGCAATCTTGGCCAATGTGTCGAGTGAAGGGATCGTGTGCCCATTCTCGACGCGCGAGAGATAGCAACGCAGAAGGCCAGTGCGCTTTTCAATGTCGCCCTGCGACATGCCTTTCTGCAAGCGGAAGTTCCGGATCGTTTCGCCGATGTTCATGAGAAATAGGCCAAAACCGCACTCAAATTGCTCCCCAGGAGTAAGTAGATAGTAACCAGAGTAGAACCTGGAAGCAACAAAATTTTTGTCAAAACAGATAATTTTGGGCGGATTGGCGCACCATCTAAGGTTCAACCCTTAGGGGTAGGGATAAGGTTAGCTTGGGCCGGACCCGCCGGCGAGACGCCAGCGCTACCCAGATGAAACGGTACCAATCCTTGGTACATCTTGTGCGCAGTTTTGGTTCCCTGGATTACGCGGGGCGCTTGTCTTTGCTCTTGGCCTTCTCGATTTCCCAGGACCGCTTGGGGCGCAAGGCTTCGGGCTGATCGCGTCCCACCACGCGGTCGTACACATAATCCTCGCTGACGGTGCCGAGCGACTCGTTCCACAGGGTGGTTGATCCGATGGCTTGCTTCAGTTCGTTGGTGAACTGTGCCAGATCCTTCAGGCGGTCGGCGGTGGCGGGCACCTCGGCCTTGGTGGTCTTGAAGAACTGCTGATAGCCCTTGTGGATGAGCTTGGCGATTTCGCCGCCGAGGACCGGGCCGGGATAGGCGAAGATCGCCACTCCTCCCTTGGCGTCCTTCGCGATGGCCGCCGAGCAGTTGTATTTTTTCAGAAAAACGCGGTTCGACGTGCCGGGCGCGTCCAGGATGTCGAATCCGTTGTTGCGCAGCCGGGCGATCGCTTCTTCGTATGTGCGGAAATCTTCTTGCTTTGCCATTGTCCCATTGCCCTGTCCAACCGGAATTTCGACCTATTACACACACCGAAGGACGAGCCGTCAACGGCTGTTGGCATGATGGCATACATTGTGAAGCGATTTGATTTGCCACCGATGAGATGGATGAACGCGGATTGCACGGATTCTTCAGCCAGAAACATCCGCGAGTATCCGTCTAAATCCGTGCGATCCGTGGTAGTTCCCTGCTCACAACGAAACCACGACCTTGCCGAAGTTCTTGCGTTCGGCCAGCATGCGGAAGCCCTCGGCGGCTTCGGCGAGGGAAAGCCGATGGCCGATGGCGGGGCGCAGGCGGCCCTGGTTGATCCATTCGTGCAGCCGCCGGAGCATGGGCTCCATGATCTCTTTGCGCGCCGACAAGCGGCTCAGCCAAAGGCCGACCACCGCGGTCGAGCGCGAATAGAGTTCCTGCGGATTGAATTCCGGCTTCTTGCCGCTGGCGGTACCGTACAACACCACCCTTCCGAGGAAGGCCAGGCTGCGAATGCTCTTGGCCGTGTCCAGGCCGCCGAGCATGTCGAAGACGGCGTCCACGCCTTCCTTGTGGGTGTGCTCGCGGATGACCTGCTCGTAGTCCTGGCGGCTGTAATTGATGCCGTGATCCAGGCCGAGCGCGAAGGCGCCTTGCAGCTTGGCATCGGAAGACGAGGTGCCATACATTTCGATGCCCAGAGCTTTGCCGATCTGCACCGCCGCCGTGCCCACGCCGCCGGCCACGGCATGAATCAGCACGCGCGGGCGCCGTCCGTCGGGGAAGCGAACATCGGCGTTTTCGACGCCGATCAGGCCGGCCTGCCAATAGGCCAAATACGCGGTGAAAAAATTCACCGGGAAGGCGGCTGCCTCGGCCGCGGTGAACTTGTGCGGGGCCGGCCAGAGCCGGTGTCTTTCCGCGGCAATCTGCTGGGCGAAGGCGCCGTATTCGGAGTAGCCCATCACCCGCTCGCCAGTGGCGGCAATCGTGCCGCTGAACTCCCGCCCCGGAATATAAGGAGGCTTAGGCAGGCCGGGATAGTTTCCCGAAAGCCCAAGCAGATCGGCGAAATTCAGCCCCACCGCCTCGACATTGACCAACACTTCGCCGTTTTTGGGCTGCGGCGGAGGGACCTCCTGCACGGCAAGAACTTCGGGTCCACCAGCACGTTCAGCAACCAGAGCTTTCATAGAAATGCACAGATCCTTCGCTTCGCTAAGTAGAACAACAGGCGGGCATTGTAGCAGCGATGGCGGTATCTCCAAAAGCCTTTCACCGCAGGGGACGCAGGGACGCAGGGTAGAAAGCGGAGAGATCTTTCAACGCGAAGCCGCTAAGACGCGAAGGGACGAAGGATCACATCCAAGCCCGAGCTCTTCTAATCAGAATCGTCTGCACCTGAGTACGAGATCTTGTTTTCTACTTTAGATTCTTCGCGCCTTCGCGCCTTCGCGTTGAAAGCCTCTTCCTCCGCGCCCTCCGCGGTGAGTAGGCTGATGCTGAGCGCGATCCGTTGAGCCTACAGAATCACTCGCTCGTCGCCCACGCGCCGGGTCACCCGCTCGCGGTCCAGCCATTCCAGCAGCGGGACGGCGTATTTGCGGCTGACTCCAGTCATGTCCTTGAACGTTCCCACGTCGATTTTCGAGGACTTCTCCTTGTGTGCGGCAATCAGGCGGCGGAGCGCATCCAGTGCTGCGCGATGAAATACCAATTCCTCGCTTACTTTCACCAGCACCCGGTCGCGCAGCAGCAGGGTGACGATCTTCTGTGCCCGCGCGCGATCGACTTTCAAGCCGGTCAGCACGTCCTTGAGCGCGGGCACTTTGAGCCCCGCGCCGGCGAAGGCGGCTTCAATCGCCTGCTTGGACTCGGCCTCCTCGTCTTTCATCACCACGCCGCGGCCGGCCGCGTGCACTTGCTCGCCCGCCACTTCCAACTTTCGCTCCTGCAGCAAGCCATCCAGCACGGCCACGAAGACCTCCGGGCCAAGCTCGGCTTTGTCGCGTAGCTCTTCCATGCTGATCCCGGCCACCAGGGGGTTAGCATGGTGGAAGGCGAGCACCGCGGCGAGCGTGTCCTTCTTAGCCACGTCGAAGGCGCTGGATGCCAGCAAAACATCGCCTGCCCGCACCACACGCGCCGCGCCGGACTTCAACTTCGCAGACACGTTTTCGACCTGCGACTTCGTCCATCCGGTCTCGGCGATTGCCTGGGCGAGCGGTAGTCCATGTTTGCCGCGGCGCGCGATGCGCGCAGCCAATGCTTCCTCTGGTGTGCCGTTGGCCAGGGTGGAGAGGAACGCGGTCACGTCAGCGGTGGAACGCTTCGGCATGGGCGCTGGGTCGAGCACCTCGCCGCCGCCGATGGTGACCACCGGCGAGAACTGGCGCAGGATAAACCTGTCTCCCGGCAGCAGCAGCAGCGGCTCCGACAGCCGCAACTGCACGAAAGCACTCTCTCCGGGTTTGAGCTCCGCCCCTAATCGCGGAGGGTGCCCCACATCTGCCCGGTCCTGGCCGATGTGGGTCTTCTCATCGACCCACGTCTGTCCGCGTAACACGACTTCGGCGATCGTCTCCGCGGTGTAGACATGAAGGTGCACGCGGGCGCGATCTTTGAGTGGCCGCGCGCTGCTCAGCAGAGTCAGCCGCGCGTCAACCCGGTTGGTGTCCTGGAAGGTATTCGGCTTGGTCAGCACCATGCCCCGCGCCAGGTCTTCGGTGCTCGCGCCCGCCGTATTGATGGCCGTGCGCTGGCCGGCTTCGGCGCGTTCGGCGGGCTGCCCATGCACTTGTACCCCTCGCACCCGGAGCAAACGACCGGAAGGGATCGCCTCCAGCTCCTGTTCTTTCTGGATAGCGCCCGCGATCAGCGTACCGGTGACCACCGTGCCAAAGCCCTTCATGGTGAACACCCGGTCGATGGGCAGCCGCACCGTGGAAGCGGAATCCTTCGCGCGCACTTCGGCGGCCATCGCGGCAATGGCACGCTTGAGTTCGTCGATGCCGGCCCCGGTCTTGGAGCTGACCGCCACCACCGGCGCGCCCGCCAGGAACGAGCCGTGCACGAATTCCTCGACCTCCAGACGGACCACGTCGAGGGTGTCGTCGTCCACTAAGTCGCGTTTGGTGAGCACGGTGATGCCGCGCCGGATGCCCAGCAGGCGGCAGATATCGAAATGCTCCCTGGTCTGCGGCTTGATGGATTCATCCGCGGATACGACCAGCAGCACCATGTCGATGCCGCCCACCCCGGCCAGCATGTTGCGCACAAAGCGCTCGTGCCCGGGCACATCGACAAAGCCCAAGCGCAAAGGCTCTCCCGTGGGGCCGAGTAAATCAAGGTGGGCAAATCCGATGTCTATGGTGATGCCGCGCCGCTTTTCTTCTTCCAGGCGGTCGGCGTCGATTCCGGTCAACGCCTTGACCAGCGCGGTCTTGCCGTGATCGATATGCCCAGCGGTGCCGATGATGACCGACTTCATGGATGGGTAATTTGTAAGACCAAATTTGTAATTTGCAAAGCCCTTTGCACACAAGAAGCGGAGGTCAAAACTGCTTACCGCGGATTTACACGGAAAAAGCACGGATCAAGCACTTGCCGGTGCGAGGCGCATGCCTACCCAGGCTCCGTCCTGGGCTATTCTCGGATGCGCCTCCGGCGCAAAAATAACGTGCGCTGACGGGACTTTCATCCGCGTTGGCCCCGGCCCATGAATACTCGTCGGACTTCAGCGCTCCAGGGCCACGGCGAAGGCGTCCAGCGAGAGCGAGCGCAGCAGGTTGCGCCGCATGCCGGATTGGACCTCGCCCAGCCGGTCCGCCGCTCGCGCCACCCAGGAGAAATCCACTGCGACCGCGACCCGCTGCAATTCGGGGGCAATGTCGGTGTTGCGCATCATCTGCGGTACGCCGGATTGAAGGAGCAACAAATCTTCGAGAAGCGCGTAGAGCGTGCCGATCAGTTGTTCGGTCTTGGCGCGTCCCTCGGCGCCGGCGCGATAGGTCTCCGTGGTTCGGAACAGTGTGGTGTGGTCGCTGCCATCGATTGCAGAATGGAGAAGCGCGAGCGCGTCTTTGCGCGCCGCGCCGTAGGCCGCGAGATCAAAATTGCGGGCGCGACCAACGGCGCCTGCCGAAAGCCGTGTCACTAGCGCGCGTTGCGTCGGGTTCCAGTCCGGGCGCACCTTCGCCAGATAGCTCTCCAACTCCGGCGCCGGCAGCGGCGCCAGGGTGAAGGTTACGCAGCGCGAGCGGATGGTGGTCAGCAATTCGCCGGGGTTTTCCGTCAGCAAGAATAAGGTGGCGTACTCGGGCGGCTCCTCGAGCACCTTCAGCAGTGAATTGGCCGCCTCCTTCATGAAGCAGGAGTCGGTGAAGATGTACAGCTTGCGGCCGTGCCCCAGCGGACGGTGGTAAATGCCGGCAATCACGTGCCGCACCTGATCCACCTTGATCATCATCTGCGGCGGGTCGGGGGGAATCACCAGCACGTCCGGATAGCTTTGGATCAGGATGCGCGTTTCCTTCTTGTCGGTCTCGCGCAGGTTCTCGCGTGCCTCGATGGCTTGGGCAAAACGCGTCGGCAGATCGTCCGATTCGGCAATACTGCGGCAGTTTTCGCAATGGCCGCAGAAGTCGGGCAGTCCGGTCAGGGGCGGGTTCAGGCAATTCGCCGCCTTCGCCACCATCTGCGCCAGCGTGTACTTGCCCGAACCGGCTGGCCCCGCCAGGATCACCGAATGCGGGAAGCGGTCGCGCGCCAGCATCTCACGCATGCGCGCGACAACGTCCGAATTGCCGAAGAAGTCGTTGAATCCCATCAATCAGCCGTCAGCCGTCAGCCGTCAGCCATCAGAAGGTGTCGTCTAGCGCAAGAAACCTGACGACTGATGGCTGACCGCTGACGGCTTAAGAAAGCGTCGCCGCACTTCCTGGACGATGTCCTCGTGCACCACGTCGGGGACGCGGCGCGCATCGACCACGAAGACGCGCTGCGGCTCGCGCCGGGCGGTCGCCAGAAATGCCTCGTGAACCCGCTCAAAGAAAGTCCGGCTCTCCTGCTCGAAGCGATTTTCGTCGCTGGTGCCTGTCTGTTTAAGGTTCCGCCGGCGCGCGCGCTCCACGCTGTGCGACACCTCCGAATCCATCAGGACGGTCAAATCCGGCTGCAGCCCGCGGCAGAGGACCCGATCCATCGCCAGCACGGCTTCGCTGCCAAGACCACGTCCCGCCCCCTGATAAGCCTCCGAGGAATCGGTGAACCGGTCGCATAGCACGAACTTGCCGGCTTCGAGCGCGGGTAGGATGAACTCATCGACATTCTGCGCGCGCGAGGCAAACATCAGCGCCAGTTCCGCTCGCGGAGAGAGCTCCAGGGTGCGCGAATCCAGCAGCAGGGCGCGAATGCGATCCCCCATGGAGGTTCCGCCCGGTTCTCGCGTGACCACCACGTCGAGGCCTTCGGCGCGCAATACACCCGCGAGACGGTTCAACTGCGTGCTTTTGCCGCATCCATCCAAACCTTCAAAGGTGATGAACTTCCCACGCTGGACCACGAGACGATGATAGCAGCAGTGGCCAGTGGCTATTCGCTAGCTGAGTATCGCCAGATGCGACGAGTGCAAGATGTTGCACACCTGATGAAATCGTGTCCGATCGCGGTTTTTGCTGTTCTGCTGCCAACACGGGAACGAATCTGCTCATCTTTGTTGCTCAGTAGCGAAGTAGAACGCTACTTGGGCCCTATGAAGATCTGTTTGGTTTCTGCGTTCCCTCCGAGTCATGAACGGCTCAACGAGTATGGGTTTCACTTAGCCAGCGAGCTCCAGCGTCATTCCTTGGTGAGCCTTACTGTGCTGGGTGACGAGCACGATGGGCAACAAGCCGAGTTGCCCGACTTCGAGGTAGTCCGTTGCTGGCGGCCGGACGCTCTGAACGCGCCGCTGGAAATCCTCAAGGTGGTGCGGGAGATTAGACCCGATATCGTATGGTTTAATCTCGTTTTCTCCAGCTTTGGCAGCAACCCTTTTGCGGCCTTCCTTGGACTCTTGACCCCCGCCGTGGTGCGGGCCGCGGGTTTTTTCGCCCACACCACGCTCCATCACCTGATGGAGAACATCGATCTGCATGATGCCGGCGTCCGCCACCCCATGCTGTACCGGGTTGCCGGCGCGGTGGCCACCCGCATGTTGCTGGTGTCGAACTCCACAACCGTGCTGCTGCCCGCCTACCGGCGCACGCTGTTGGAGAAGTACCACGGTAAAAATGTTCATCTGCGGGCTCACGGCATCTTTTCCGCCGAGCCGCAGTTTCCGGATTTCTCGTTGCGCAACAACCCGGAACGACGCATTCTCGCCTTCGGCAAATGGGGCACCTACAAGAAGGTCGAGTTGCTGGTGGAAGCCTATGAGGAGATCGCCCGCCGCGTGCCCAAATGCAAACTGGTGATCGCCGGTGAGAACCATCCGGCAGCGCCGGGATACCTCGAATCCATTGCCGAGCGATGCAAACACCGGGACGACGTGGAGATTACCGGCTACGTTCCCGAAGATCGCATCCCCGACCTGTTCCGATCCGCCAGTGTGATGGTAATGCCCTATACCTCGGCGGGAGGTTCGAGCGGGGTGGCTCACCAAGCCTGCCAGTTTGGCGTACCCATCGTCTGCGCTGAGATCAGCGACTTTCGCGAGATGGCAGCCGAGGAAGGCATTGCCATCGATTTCTACCCCTCCGGCGATGCCCGGCAACTGGCGGGCCGGCTGGTGTCCCTGCTGAATGACGAAGCCCGGCAGCGCGAGATGAGCGAGCAGAATTTTTACTCCGCACTGCGGCTTACCATGCCGCAGATCGTGTACCAGTACCTTCGCGCCTTCGACTGGGAGCATCGGGTGCATGGCGTGCGCCACTGGATCCGCCAACGCCGGTGGCTGACGGCTCGCGGTAGCTCCGGCGGAGTGGCGGTTGGACGAATCGCCAATGGCCCGTTTTCGTTCGAGAACCATGCCCTGACGTGGGCAATGGACGCGCAACAGCCCGGGGTCCCCAGCACACCTCTGCCGCAAAATTATAACTCGCAACCCGTGTCGCCGGTGCCTGGCCTCTCGCGACCCCGAACGCGCCGCGTGACGAGGCACGCGAAGTCCTGATCGATGGCATCTACCAAGACACGTGGGCCGTAACACTCCTTTAACACACGCCAGATTACAATTGGGGCGTGCAACGTGCGGTCTACGTAGTAGAAGACGATCCTGACATTTCGCGCCTGGTGAGCCATCAGCTTGCGGCCGCCGGGTTTGCGGTACGAGTGTTCCCGACTGCCAACGGGGTGCTTCAGCAAGCGCAGCGGGAACATCCTGCCTTACTCCTGCTCGACATCATGATTCCCGGGGGCGACGGGCTGGACATCTGCCGGCAGGTGCGCCAGATCCCCGCGCTCGCCCTGGTCCCGGTTATCTTTCTCACGGCCAAAGCCGCCGAAGCCGACCGTGTGGTCGGGCTCGAGTTGGGCGCCGACGACTACATCACCAAACCATTCAGCCCGCGCGAGCTGGTGGCGCGGGTCAAGGCCGTGTTGCGTCGCTTCGACCAGCCGCTCGCCCCAAACGTGGTGACGGCGGGAGACGTCGAGATCGACACCGGAGCCATGTCGCTGATGGTCCGGGGCAAGATAGTACCGACGACAGCGACGGAGTTCCGCCTACTCGATTACCTGGCGCGCCATACCGGACGCGTGTTCACGCGCGACCAGCTTCTGGATGCAGTGTGGCGTGATACCGCCTTCGTCACGCCCCGTTCGGTGGACGTGTACGTGCGTCGCCTGCGTGAGAAAATCGAACGCGATCCGGAGAATCCGCGCCTGCTGAGAACGGTGCGCGGTGCGGGCTATCGCTTCGAGGTCCCCAAGTGAGGCATGGCGTCTTCCTGAAGCTGATGTTGGCGTTTCTGGTGGTGATCGCCACCGCTACCGTCACCCTCGACTTCAGCGTGCGCCGCGCCTGGGAAAGCTCCCTGCACCAGGAGATTGAGCGCAGCCTGCAGGAAAAAACGCTGCTCTTCGCCCGCCGCGTCCAGGCGGAAAAGAAAGTAACCCCGCAGCAACTCGCCAGCGAAGAAGCGGCGGCAGCCAACGCGCGAGCCACCATTATCGACCACAGCGGCAAGGTTCTGGCGGATTCGCAAGCGGATGCCGAGACCATGGAAAACCACGCCACCCGGCCCGAGTTTGAGGCTGCCTTGGCAGGAAGAATGGGCAGCGCGGAGCGCCGGAGTCACACCCTCGGAGTTCCCCTCTTGTATGTGGCGGCGCCCGTACCCGGGGGCGCCGTGCGCCTAGCCTATCCGCTCGCCAGCATCTCGCAAATTACGGGCAGGGTGCGCAGGATGCTGTTCACCTCGTCCTTGCTGGCCTCGCTGGTGGCGATGGTTCTGGCGGCCGTGTTCACGGAACTGGTATCGATACGGCTGCACCGGATTCACAGCTTCGCCGAACGAGTTGCCGCGGGAGATCTCTCCGCCCGCATTGCCGAGAGTGCTACGGATGAAATCGCCATGGTTGCCGTGGTGCTGGACCGCACCGCGCGCAAGCTGCAGGAAAGTTTTGCCGCGGTCGAGACCAGCCGCCGCCAATTGGAGACCCTGCTGAACTCCATGCAGGAAGCCGTGATCGCCACGGCCTCTGACGGCCGCGTGCTCTGGGTCAATGGCCGCATGCAGCGACTGCTCGGCACTGGCGTGCGCATTGGTTCGCCGACCGTGGAGACGATTCGCGATCCCAACTTCCTGGCGGCGATCGAGGCCGCAAGTAAGCGTGGCGAAGTGGCGGTGACACGCGTCGGCTCTCTGCGGCCGGGCCGCATTTTCCAAGTCACCGCGGCGCCGATGCCGCCCGCGGGAGCGGTCGCGGTGTTGCACGACCTCACCGAAATGGAGCGGGTCGAAAAGACGCGGCGCGATTTTATCGCCAACGTCTCGCACGAACTGCGCACTCCGCTGACTTCGGTGCAGGGCTACGCGGAAACGCTGCTCGAGTCCCCTGCCGCGGAGAACAGCAACACCCGCGAGTTTCTGGAGATCATCGTCAAGAATGCCGCGCGCATGTCCCGCCTGACGGAAGATCTGCTGGTCTTGGCCCGGGTCGAGAGCGGCGAACAGCGCTTTGATATCCGGCCGGTCTCGTCCGCCGATTTGCTTGAGGATGTGATCGAATCGCTCAGTCTGGCCGCGGGAGAAGTGGGCCTGGTCCTGACCATTGAGGATTCGTTACCGGACAAGGTCCTGGCTGATTCCGAGGCCATCCACCAGGCGCTCTCGAACCTGATCCGCAATGCCATGAATTACGCGCGCAGCGGCGGCCGCATTGAGATCGGCGCACGCAAGAAGGAGAGCTGCGTCGAGTTCTACGTTTGCGACCACGGGCCGGGAATTTCGTCGGAACATTTGCCGCGCTTGTTCGAACGCTTCTATCGAGTGGACAAGGCTCGCAGCCGGGAGACGGGCGGTACCGGGCTCGGACTGGCCATCGTGAAACATGTGGTGCGCGCGCATGAAGGCGAGGTCCGCGCCGAGAGCCGCCTCGGACATGGCTCAACCTTCTTCTTTACCTTGCCTCTGGCGGAAGCGGCCACCGCTAAAGCCGAACAGCCGGTAATCAAGATCTAATCCTGACGGTGCCCCACATCTGCCAAAACCGGACAGATGTGGGGCACCATCCAATCCGGCTCTTCTGCCGCCGCCAACGGCCATTCAAAGTCCTTTCCGGAAGTTTCACTGTCCTTTCATCGCGTTGTAACCATCCTGTAACACTCGGCACATAAAACCAGATATACACCAGGAGGATTAAGACTTGCGTAAGCTACTTCTGTCCCTACTGCTTGTAATCGTGACATTCCAGTTTGCGTCGGCGGCCAACACGCTCAACGCCGCGGGCGCGACTTTCCCGTATCCCATCTATTCCAAGTGGTTTAACGAGTACAAGAAAGCTCACCCCGACGTTGAGATCAACTATCAGTCCATCGGCAGCGGCGGCGGCATTCGCCAGTTGGCGGCGGGCACGGTGGATTTCGGCGCCAGCGACATGCCGCTGAATGACCAGCAGGCGAAGCAGATTCCGGCGCCCATCCTGCAATTGCCCACGGTGCTGGGCTCGGTTGTGCCGAGCTATAACCTGCCCGAGATCAAAGACGAAATCAAGTTCACCCCCGCAGCCCTCGCCGGTATTTACCTGGGCAAGATCACCAAGTGGAACGACAAGGCCCTGGCGTCCGTGAACCCCGGCCTCAAGCTGCCCGACAAGGAGATCATCGTGGTTCACCGCTCCGACGGCAGCGGGACCACGTTTGTCTGGACGGATTACCTTTCCAAGGTCAGCCCTGAGTGGAAGTCGGAGGTGGGCAGCAACACCTCGGTGAAGTGGCCAGTGGGCCTGGGCGGCAAGGGCAATGAAGGCGTTGCCGGCCTGGTGCATACCACCGATGGCGCGATCGGCTATGTTGAGCTGATCTACGCGCTGCAGAACAAGATCCAATTCGGCCCGGTGAAAAACCCCGCCGGCAACTTCATCAAGGCGAGCCTGGCGTCCACCACCGCCGCCGCCGCCTCGGCCAAGTTTCCGGCCAACGACTTGCGGGTCTCCATCACGAACGCTCCGGGCAAGGACGCTTACCCGATTGCCACCTTCACGTACCTGCTTATCCCCAAGCAATGGAAGGACGCCAGCAAGGAGAAGATCGTCGTTGATTTCGTGAGCTGGATGTTGGAAGACGGTCAGAAGATGGTGGAAGAGCTGGACTACGCTCCGCTCCCCCATGCGGTCGCGGAAACAGAACGGACCCTGATTAAACAGGTCAAGTAGCAACGGATGTTGCGGGCTCCCACAACCACCGCAGTTACCGAGTTGTGGGCTGATCCGGATGTTCCCCAATTTGAGGAGAGATTGATGAAAGTACTAGCACGTTTATTAGTAATTGCGGTGTTGGCCCAGACCGTCTGGGCCGTGGATAGCAGTGGGAAGGCGAAATCCAAACATCGGCGTAAGGCTACAGCCAAAACCGCAGCCGCAGCTCCAGCTCCAGCGCCCAACTCCGAAGTGATTGCCTTGCGCGATCAGGTGGCCGCCCAACAACAACAGCTCCAGCAGATGCAGGGTGACCTGCAGAAGCGCGACGCGATGTTGGAAAACATCCAGAGCAAGCTGACCAACCTGGAATCGACCGCCACCCAGGCGCAGACTCAGGCGCAGAGCGCCACCCAGACCGCGCAGCAGAGCAACGAAGCCGTCAACGGCTTGCAGAGCACGGTCACCGACCTGAAGACCACCAGCACCAGCTTCGCCAGCGAGATCCAGGAGCAGCAGAAGAAAGTGGGCGTGCTGGCGGACCTGTCGAAGAAGGTCAAGATCGGCACCACAGTCCTGGGCGCCTGGACCATGTATACGCACACGGGATTTGGTCCGCAGTGGTATGACGCCGTACTCAACCAGCCGGGACCGTTCAACGCAGGGTACAACTCTTTCGACATCACTCGCGCCTACCTCAATTTCTTCTTCACGCCGGTTGATGCGATAACTTTTCGCGTCACTCCCGACATCTATCGCCAAGTGGATAATGCAGGGGCGGATACTTTTGGCAAGACTGCCGGCTTCACCACCGGCCAAACCGAGGGCAACCTTGGCGTTCGCCTGAAGTATGCCTACCTGGACTTCAATACCTTGTTCAAGGGCAGCGAGCACTTCAAGAAAGACAAGCTGACCGTGGGGCAAACCACGAATCCGTTGGTGGACTGGGAAGAAGGGCTTAACACCTACCGTATGGTCTACTTAGTGGACTGGAACCACTTGAGTCTGAGTTCGACCTATACGGGAATCAAACTTCACGGCCCCATCGAGTTCAACGGCAAGGAGTACCTGGATTACGACATTGGTGTCTTCAACAACGCCAGCTTCCATTCCTCTGAGGTCAGCGATAAAAAGCAGGGCATGGGCCGCGTGACCTTCTACCCGTTCGGCACTAAAGAAGACCGCACGGGTCTTGGCCTCACCGCCTTCGAGGACTACGGCTACGCGAATAAGGCCCCGGACACCAGAGCCGAGGTACTCAACCGCTTTGCGGCCATTGTGTTCTATCAGGACCCCCACAAGAACTACGAGCTTGGTGCCGAGTTCGACCTCGGACATAATGCCATGAGCACCGGAAACATGTTCTCGGGCTCCGGACCGCTCGATGAGTTCAGTTACCTCCCCAGCTGTAACTCTACCGCGTGCAGCGTGTCCGCGCTGCCGTCCAAGTTCGCCAACTATGACCTGCTGGCCAAGGCGGCCCTCGCCGGAGCGCATACCCGGCAGCAAGGGTACTCTGCTTTCGGATACTATCGGCTTGGGCACTCGCCTTTCCGTGTCTTCGGTTTCTACGAATACTGGCTGGCGAATACCAACCTCGGTATGACAAACCCCCTGGATTTCCAGCGGCCGATCGGCGGCATCAGCTACGCTTTCAACAAGCATTTGGAATTTGCGCTTGCGGAGTCGACCTTCCATTACACGCACAGCGACTTCAGCGCTGCCCAGATTGCGGCCTACAATTCCCTCGTGGGCGCGTCTAAGCTAGTGAAGACGGGCGCTGCGCAACCTCTAAGCCGCGGTCTCCTCGGTGCTGCCCAAGGGGACACCAACGCGCTCATGATCAATATGCAGTTCACCTACTAACAAGTGCTGGCGGGAAGGGGAGCGAACTTGCTCCCCTTCGCCCAGTCTGAAAATTTGTCCGAGCAATTTCTTGTCATGCTGAGCGAGATGGATCGCGTGCTTTTCGCGATCCGGTGAGTCGAAGCACCTTGTGTTTTGTGTATGGAACCGTAAGGTCCCCTTCGACTTCGCTCAGGGCAGGCTTTCGACTCGCCCGGCGAATCCGGCCGGGCTCGCTCAGGATGACAAGCTTAGCGGCTTTAACATTTCTGTAACACTACGCTGATACCCTAAACATCGTGACCAGCTCTCCCTTGGAATCCGGCGACATCAACCCGCTAGGTAGTGCGGAAGTTCTTAAATTTCCGCGACTTACGGACGAGCAGCGCGCGGTCAAACGCGCCACTCGCTGGGCGGACTTCGGCTTTCGCTACCTGATGCTGGCCTGCGCCCTGTCCGTGCTGGGCGTGGTCGTCCTGATCGGCTGGGAACTGGTGTCGCAGTCCCGCCTGTCGCTGCATCAGTTTGGATTTCGCTTTTTCCTGGGACAGAACTGGGACCCGGTCTCGGGCGATTTCGGCGCGTTGCCCTTTGTGTACGGCACCCTCGTTTCGTCGCTGGTGGCGCTGGTCATAGCCGTACCCCTGGCGGTCGGTCTGGCGGTCTTCAATACGGAGATGTGCCCGCCCTGGCTGCGCGGCCCCCTGGGCTTCACCACCGATCTTCTGGCCGCCATCCCCAGCGTGATTTACGGCTTGTGGGCCATTGTGGTTCTGTTGCCGCTGATGCGTGATCATCTGGAGCCATGGCTGGCAAAGTACTTCGGCTGGAGCGGACTGTTCTCGGGGCCGATGTACGGCATTGGCATGCTGCCGGCCGCCGTGATCTTGGCGATCATGATTATCCCGATCGTCTCCTCGATCGCGCGTGAAGTATTGAGCGCCGTACCCCGCCCCCAGCGCGAAGCGGCGTTGGCCCTGGGCGCCACCCGCTGGGAGATGATCCGCATCGCGGTCTTGCGCAATGCGCGGGCCGGCATTATGGGCGCCATTATTCTTGGACTGGGGCGCGCGCTCGGGGAAACCATGGCCGTGACCATGGTGATCGGCAACCGTCCGGAAATCGCGAAGTCGCTGTTTGCCCCCGGATATACCATGGCCAGCGTGATGGCCAATGAATTTACCGAGGCCACCGGCGACCTGTATCTGAGCGCCTTGGTCGAGATTGGCCTGGTCCTGTTCCTGCTTACTTTGGTTGTGAATGCGCTGGCGCGGTTGCTAATTTGGAGCGTCACGCGCGGCGTTCCGGCGAGTTCCCATGTCCAATAGCTCTCTGCAAAGCATTCTCGCGTGGAAACGCCGCCTCACGGATCATTTGGTGACCGCGCTGGCCGTGAGCGCGACCGTGCTGGTAATCGCGCCGCTGGTGGCCATCTTTGCTTACCTTGTCATGAAGGGCATCGGGTCAATCAACTGGGCCTTCCTGACGCAAGCGCCGAAACCGGTGGGCGAAGCCGGCGGCGGCATGGGCAACGCTATCGTGGGATCGGCTATGATCCTTAGCGTAGCCAGCGCCATCGGCGTGCCCCTGGGGATTGGCTCCGGCATTTATCTGGCCGAATATGGGCGTGGCCGTTTCGCCACCCTGGTGCGCTTCCTTGCCGACGTGCTCAACGGCGTGCCCTCGATCGTGATGGGCATCGCGGCCTATGCGCTCATCGTGGTCCGGCAGTTGCACTTCTCGGCGCTCTCCGGCGGAGTTGCCCTGGGCATCATGATGATTCCCACCGTGACCCGCGCCACCGAGGAGATGCTGCTGATGGTGCCGCGCTCCATCCGGGAGGCCGCCCTGGGTCTGGGCATCCCCGAGTGGCGCACGGTGATCTCCGTGGTGCTGCGCACCGCTTTGCCGGGGGTGATCACCGGGGTGATGCTGGCCTTCGCCCGGGTGGCGGGAGAAACCGCTCCCCTGCTGTTCACCGCCTTCGGCAACCAATTCTGGAATTTCAACCTGAACCAACCCACGGCGGCCTTGCCGCTGCAGATCTTCACCTACGCGATTTCACCCTATGAGGAATGGCACCGCTTGGCTTGGGCCGGGGCTTTGATCCTGATCGTGCTCGTGGTCGGTGCGGTCTCCATGGTTCGAATCGCCACCAGCCGTGGGGTGATGAAGGGAGCCGCCTGACGCATGGGGATGAGCTATAGCGTGCGCGGTCTGAACGCCTTTTTCGGTCGTACTCAGGCGCTGCACGAGATCGACATCGAAATCGCCGCCAATCAAGCCACGGCTATCATTGGGCCGTCCGGCTGTGGCAAGTCCACCTTCGTGCGCTGCCTGAACCGCATGCACGAGACCGTCCCCAGCGCCACCATGAATGGGACCGTTCGTCTGGGCACGATGGACATCCTGCGCGCCTTGCCGGTGGAAGTCCGCCGTCGGGTGGGCATGGTGTTTCAAAAGCCCAATCCCTTTCCCGCCATGTCTATCTACGACAATGTGGTCGCGGGCTTGAAGTTGAATGGATTTCACAAGCGGCGCGAGCTGGACGATGTGGTCGAGCATTCGCTTCGCGCCTCCGCGCTGTGGGATGAGGTAAAAGACTTCCTCAAGAAGAAATCCGGCGCCAGTCTCTCCGGCGGACAGCAGCAGCGCCTTTGCATTGCCCGGGCGCTGGCGGTTCAACCGGAGGTGCTGCTGATGGATGAGCCTTGTTCCGCTTTGGATCCGATTTCCACCGCCAAGGTCGAAGAACTGATCTTTCAGCTCAAACAGCAGTACACTATCGTGATCGTTACCCATAATATGCAGCAGGCGGCGCGGGTGGCCGACGGCACGGCATTCTTTTTGCTGGGCAAGCTGGTGGAGTTCGACAAGACGGAAAAGATGTTCACCACCCCGACCGACAAGCGGACGGAAGATTACATCACTGGAAGGTTCGGCTAATGCGCACACGCTTCCATCAAAGTCTGGACGAGCTGAAAGACAAGCTGCTGGCGATGGCGGGGCTGGCGGAATCGGCGGTGGACTCGGCCATGCGGGCATACCGCGAGCGCGTGCCGGAGCTCTGCCAGCGCGTGTTCACCAATGAAGCCATGATCAATCTGGCCGAGCGCGAGATCGACGAGCGCGCGCTGGATCTGCTGGCCATGCAGCAGCCGATGGCGGTGGATCTCCGCTTCATCCTCGCCGTCATCAAGATCAACGCCGATTTGGAACGTGTGGGCGACCAGGCCGTGAACATCGTGGAGCGGGTCATGGACCTGATCGCGCTGCCCCAAGTGGAACTGGAAGCCGACATTTCGCAGATGGGGACCATCGCGGCCCACATGATCCGGCAAGCCCTGGAATCGTTTGTTTCGCGCAACGCGGACCTGGCGCAGGAGGTGCTGGAAACCGACGATTCCGTGGACCGCATGAACCACGAGATCTTCACCGCCATGGAACTGGCCATTCGTACGCAGAACGATTCCAGCCGGCAGGCGCTGGACACCATCCTCATCGCCCGCAACCTGGAGCGCATTGCCGACCACGCCACCAACATTGCCGAAGACGTGATCTTCTGGGTGCGCGGCGCCGACGTCCGCCACCACATGGGCAACGTCAGCAACGAAGTCCCCAAGCCATAGTTCCCGACGTTCAATCGTAAGGGTGCCCCACATCTGCCTGCCTTTGGCAGATGTGGTTCCTAACCAGTCCGCCCACATCTGCCAAAACCGGGCAGATGTGGGGCACCCTCCGTGGTCGGGGTCGCAGAACCCCTTACACGTTCCAACGTTGGCCTTAATTTGGTATACGATTCTGCGCTGGCGGAGGACATGCCATGAACTCTGGTGCCAAGTCGGCTGGGGCCAACCAGATCGCCAATCAGCCTGGGCATGACCATCTGCCGGGTTTCGCGCGCCGTCCGCTGGACGCCATCTTCTCGCCGCGATCGGTGGCGGTGATTGGCGCCTCCGAGCGTCCGGGCAGTATCGGCCGTGGGGTTCTGTTCGGCCTGTTGAGTAATCCGTTCGGCGGCGCCGTGTTCCCGGTGAACCCCAAGCGGCACAACGTGCTGGGCATTCGGGCGTACCCGCTCGTCACCGAGATTCCCGAACCGATCGAGCTAGCCGTCATCGTGACGCCTGCCCCCCAGGTACCCGATGTCATTTCCGACTGTGTGACGGCGGGCGTGGCCGCCGGGATCGTGATCTCCGCCGGCTTTCGCGAAGTGGGCGAGGCCGGACTCGAGCTGGAGCGCGAGGTCAAGCGCCGGCTGGTCGGCAGCCGGATGCGCATCCTGGGCCCGAACAGCCTGGGGGTGATGAACCCGCTGAATGGCCTGAATGCCATGTGGGCCAAAACAATTGCCCGCCCGGGGACCGTGGCTTTCCTGAGCCAGAGCGGGGCGTTGTCCTCAGCGGTGCTGGACTGGAGCCTGCGCGAGATGGTCGGCTTCAGCTCGTTTGTCTCGGTCGGCTCCATGCTAGATATATCGTGGGGAGACCTTATTGACTACTTCGGCGACGATCCCCGCACCACCGCCATCGTCGTGTACATGGAGTCCGTCGGTAATGCGCGAGCCTTCCTTTCCGCCGCGCGCGAGGTCTCGCTTACCAAGCCGATCATTGTGATCAAGACCGGGCGTACGCAAACCGCGGCCGAGGCCGCCGCCTCGCATACCGGGACGATGGTGGGCAGCGACGAGGTAGTGGAGGCCGCCTTCCGCCGCGTGGGCGTGTTGCGCGTGAATTCGGTGGGCGATCTGTTCTACATGGCCGAGGTACTGGCCAAGCAGCCGCGTCCGCGCGGGCCGAGGCTGTGCATCGTCAGCAATGCCGGTGGGCCTGGCGTGCTGGCCACCGACACCCTGCTCGCCACCGGCGGCCAACTGGCCGAGCTGTCACCGGAATCGATTGCGCAGTTGGACGCATTCCTGCCGCCGCATTGGTCGCGGCGCAACCCCATCGACATTTTGGGCGAGGCTGAACCGGAGCGCTTCGCCAAGACTCTGGAAATCGTCGCCAAAGATGCAAACTGCGATGGCGTGCTGATCGTGATGGCACCCCAGGGATTGGCCGCTCCGGCCGCCACCGCCGAACTGCTGAAGCCCTATGCCAAGTCAACCGGCAAACCGGTGTTGGCCAGCTTCATGGGCGGCGCCGAGGTTGTGAACGCGACCGGGATCCTGGTAAGTGCCGGTATTCCGGTCTTCCCATTTCCCGACACCGCGGCGCGCGCCTTCAATTACATGTGGAAATACAGCTACAACCTGCGCGGGCTCTATCAGACGCCGGTGCTGCCGCGGAGTGCCGGGCATCAGGAGGACCGCGCGGCGGTGGAATCGATCCTGCGCAACACGCGCTCCGCTGGACGCACGCTGCTGTCGGAGCCCGAGTCCAAGCAGGTGCTGGCCGCCTACAACATCCCAGTGGTCGAAACCCGCATCGCGCGCACACCGGAAGAAGCCATTGCTGCAGCGAAGACGCTGGGTTATCCGGTGGTGCTGAAGCTGTATTCGCAAACCGTAAGTCACAAGAGCGATGTCGGCGGGGTGCAGCTCAATCTTCGCACCGCGGATAGCGTGCGCATGGCGTACTGGCTGATTGAGCAGTCCGTTGAGACGAAATTGGGGCAGGGCAACTTTCTCGGTACGACGGTGCAGCCAATGGTCAACTTGGCCGCCAGTCATGAGCTGATCATCGGCAGCTTGGTGGACCCGCAGTTTGGTCCGGTGCTGCTGTTCGGCCACGGCGGCCGCCTGGTGGAGGTGGTGAAGGACCGCTCCCTTGCCTTGCCTCCGCTCAACACCACCCTGGCTCGCCGCATGATGGAGCAGACGCGCATCTGGCAAGCGCTGCAGGGCGTAGGTGGACAACGGCCAGTCGATCTAGCAGCGCTGGAAGGCGTGTTGGTTCGCTTCAGCCAGCTTGCCGTCGAGCAGCCCTGGATCGCCGAGATGGACATCAATCCGCTGGTTGCCTCGCCGGAAGGAATCGTGGCACTGGACGCCCGAATCGTCGTCCACGGTCCGGAGATGACGGAGGAGAACCTGCCAAGACCGGCAATTCGCCCGTATCCCACGCAGTATGTCTCGCAATGGACCCTGAAAAACGGCGATGAGGTGCTGATCCGTCCCATTCGGCCGGAAGACGAGCCGCTGATGATCAAGTTCCACGAGCAACTCAGCGATCACAGCGTCTATATGCGCTATTTCCAGCCGCTGAAGCTCTCGCAGCGCACCTCGCATGAACGGCTGACGCGTATTTGCTTTATCGACTACGACCGCGAGATCGCGCTGGTGGTCGAAAAGAAAGCAGCCGACGGTACGCCGGAAATCCTGGCCGTGGGCCGCGTGAGCAAGATCCACGGCACGGACGAAGCCGAGCCGGCCGAGCTCATTCTCGACGCCTACCATCACCAGGGGCTGGGCACGGAACTCTTCCGCCGGCTGATCGCAGTCGCCCGGGAAGAGAAGATCGGCCGCCTGGTGGCCACGATTCTGCTGGAGAACCGCGAGATGATCGCCATCTGCAAGAAACTGGGTTTCCATCTGGAAACCGACATGGAAGACCAGACCGTGCAGGCGGAGATGCGGCTGTAGGAAGCGGTAGCGCCGGCCTCCAGGCCGGCTGTCGCGGGGGCCTCCGGCCCGCGTTCTGTTTGCCGGCGTGGACGCCGCCAGGACAGCCGGCCTGGAGGCCGGCGCTACGCTATTTGCGCTGGCCACTGACCGACCCACTGCACTGATAAACTGGAATTGCGAAACTCTGCCCCTATGGCCCTGATTCACAGCACCCGTCGCACCCTGGAGATGATCAAGTGGGAGCACTCCATCTTTGCTCTGCCCTTTGCTCTGTGCGGAGCGATGCTGGCAGCCGGTGGCGTGCCCGGCATGCATGTGCTTGGCTGGATCATCGTCGCGATGGTGGCGGCGCGCTCGGCAGCCATGGCGTTTAACCGGCTGGTGGATCACCGCATCGACGCGGCCAATCCGCGGACCCAAATGCGCGCGCTGCCCGCTGGCGATCTAACCCGGCAGTTCGTAGCGGGATTCACTCTGCTTGCCTGCGCCGTGTTTTTTGTGGCGGCAGCGCAGTTGAACCGCCTGGCGCTGCTGTTGTCGCCGGTGGCGCTGGCGGTGTTGCTGGCATACTCGTTCACCAAGCGCTATACCCGCTGGTCGCACCTGGTGCTCGGACTTTCCTTGGGAATCGCGCCGGCGGCGGCCTGGATCGCGGTCCGCGGTGCTCTGGACGCGCGGATCATCGTGCTGACGCTGGCGGTCGTCTTCTGGGTCGCCGGCTTCGACGTGCTCTACGCCTGCCAGGACTTCCAATTCGATTGCGATGCCGGGCTGCATTCCGTGCCCCGGTATCTTGGGATCGCCAATTCGCTGTGGGTGGCGCGCGTCTTCCACGTCATCACGCTTGGCCTGTTGGCTGGCGTCGTGATCCTGTTTGGACTGGGGCAGTATGCGTGGCTTGGAGTTGCGGTTGTCGGCCTGCTTCTGCTGTACGAGCACACCCTGGTGAAGGCCGACGATCTCTCCAAACTCAACGCCGCCTTTTTTACCATGAACGGGGTGATCTCGGTGCTCTTCTTTGTGGCGGTAGCCGCGGATTTGTTGCTGAGACATTAGTGAGCGACGAAGTTTTTCCGTGATGTTCAAACCTTAAAGGCTGTCATCCTGAGCGAGCCCGGCTGGATAGCCGGGCGAGTCGAAGGACCTTGCGGTTTCTTCTTCGGTGACCGAGACAGGTTGTGAAAAGCAGGTCCTTCACTCGGACCGCGCGTGCGTCAGGCCAAAAACGGGCCTGACGCTTCAAGGCGCAGTCCTTGCTCAGGATGACAAAGCTTGGGTGATTTCTTCCTGAACAACGCAGCTAGTCACTAGCACTAGCCACTAATCACTGCTCATGGCCGCTTCCGCCTTCGGTTCATCTTGTGCTGCCGCTTTTTCCAGCAGCTTGCGCGCGTCGAGCAGCGGACGTTCCATCGAGTTGCTGTAGCCGGCCCACGGATTCTCCAGGTCGCCGTTGCGCTCGAATTGCGCCCGCATGCACTCCATCTTGGAGTCGAGGTCATCGAGATAGTGCAGCATCAGCGCCTCGGGGAACATCGGCAGCTTGGGCGAGCCGAACTCGTAATGGCCGTGATGGCTGATGATCATGTGCTCCAGCAGCATCTTCAGGTCGTCGGGGAATCCGGGCACCTCGCGCACCTTGGCATGCAGCATCTCCAACTCGATGACCATGTGTCCGAGAAGTTGTCCCTTGGTCGTGTAATTGAACGAGCGGGCATAGGACAGTTCGTGGATCTTCCCGATGTCATGCAGGAACGCGCCGCTCAACAGCAGGTCGCGGTTGACCCGCGGGTAATTGCGCGCAACCAGGTCGCAGAGGTTGCAGAGCGACACCACGTGATCGAGCAACCCGCCAATATAGGCATGATGCAGCGTCTTGGCGGCCGGTGCGGTGCGGTACGGCTGTGCGATCTGCGGATCATCGAGAAAGGCCTGGATCAGCGCGCGCAGGTTGGCGTCCTGAAAGCTGGCGACATAGTCGGTCAGCGTGCGCCAGAGCTCGTCGATGTCGCGCGGGCACGCCGGCAGGTAATCGGCGTAATCGACCTCACCCTCGCCCGCCTTGCGGATCTTGTAGATCGTCAGCTGAAAGCGGTTGTTGTAGCGGTTGATCAAGCCACGGACTTTGACGAAGTCATCCTGCTCGAAAGTGCCGAGGGCGTCGGCCACGTTGTCCCACATCTTGGCATCGATCTGGCCGCTGCGGTCGCTGAGCGTCAGCGCCAGGTACGGGTCGCCGTTCTTCTTCGGCTTGACCTGCTTGGAAGCCACTACGAAGCTGGTGATGATCGTCTTGTTCTCAAACTGTGCGGCGTCGCCGACGTAGAATTCCTTCATTGCCCTGCCCTCTACCACGCCCCGTGCCCTTACCGGGTGATCTGCTGGCTCATGGTAGCAGCACTCCGGCGGCGAGGCACTCAGCAATTCACCTTTGAAGAGGTGATGGGCCTCAGGTAACAGGTAACAGGCGTGGGGGGTGAGGCCAGGCACAGTTATCATCCACGAACTGAATTCTGACACCTGGTGCCTGGTACCTGGTATCTGAAACTCGGCGCCAGCGTTATACTTCTCCCGCTCCAAGGGAGGATTGCCATGAAACCGGATCCCGCTCCCGCACCCGATCAGCAGGCCAAAGCCGCCAAGCATGTGGCCGAAGCACATTCGCTTTTGACCGAACTGCAGCAGAGATTGGACAAGCACCCCGAACTGGAAGAAGCCATCCGCAAGCTGGAGATGGCCCTCAGCGTCCTAACCCTCGAATCCGGCGGCATGTTGTGAGCCGCCGGCATCAGGTAACAGGTACCAGGTATCAGGCATCGCGAGTATTTGCATTCATCTGGTACCCAAGACCTGTTACCTGATACCCGTTACCTGTTCTTCGCAGGATTGCAACCCGATGTCTTCCGCAGAGCTGTCGCCTCAAGAACTGGCGCAGGTCATCGACCGCTATCTGGCCGAATCGCCGCAGGCCTGCGTGGCCGAGGACGGCGCCGTGCTCTTCGATCTCGGCCGCGATCGTTACTCTCTTTCCACCGATCACGGCAGGTGCGTGCTGCACCTCTGGTCGCACGAGCGCAACACCGTGCGGCGGGTGCTCGATGCGCAAGAGCGCGCCGGCTGCCTGCGCCTCTTGGTGCAGCGCTTCGGACAGGCCAAGCCCGGCAAACTGGAGATCTGGCGCGACCGCGACCGACGCACCCCCACGGCGAAACGCGCCGCCCGCGCCGCTTACCAGCAGCGCCTGCGCGCGCTCTTCGAGCAGCGCTTCGCCGGCTGGACTATCGACCGCCTGACCTGCGACATGGACCTGGAGCGCAGCTTCGGCCCGGTCTACTCGCGCGGCCTGATCCGGCGGGGACACAGCGCCTTTGCCGTCTTCGGCGTCAACTCGCAGGAGCCGCAAGCATCGATCGACGCCGCGCTTACCTTCGCCATCCTCTGGCTTGATCTGTGCCGCGCGCGCGAAGCCGCTCATCGCGTGGTCGAGGGTCTGCGCTTATTCGTGCCCGCGGGCAAATCGGCGGTTGTTCGCGAGCGCATGGCGCATCTCGACCGCGCCGCCGCCCAGTGGCAGTTATTCGAGTTTGACGAGGACAGCGGTTCGCTCAGCGAACTCGACAGCGCCGATTCCGGCAACATCGAAACTCGCCTCGTACACTGCCCGGATCACGCCGCGGCGCGCCAGCGCTTTGCCGTTTCGGTGGAGCGTATCCTCGCGCTTGTACCGGAGGCCGACGTCGTAGTGCTCTCGGGCGGGGAATTGGCCTTTCGCCTGCGCGGACTCGAGTTCGCCCGCGCCCGCGTGGAGCACGAGCCGGGATCGTTTCGACCGGACGAGCAGGTCGTCTTCGGCACCGGAGCGAGGGAGGCAGTGCTCACCGGCGACAACTTCGACGAGTTCGCCGCGATGATGACGGAGGCCCGCTGTATCCGCACGCCGGAGGGCGACCGCAGCCACCCGTTGTGGCGCATGGCTCCCGAGCGATGGCTTGAATCTCTGGTTGCGCGCAATCCCGCGCTGCTCGATTCGCGCATCGATACCTCGTGCGTGTATCCCCAGGTACCGGCCTTCGCCGCATCGGATCGCGGCATGATTGACGTGCTGGCCTCGACCCGCGACGGACGGCTGGTTGTGGTCGAACTTAAAGCAAACGAGGACATCCACCTGCCGCTGCAAGGGATCGACTACTGGTCGCGCGTGGTCTGGCATCAAGAACGTGGCGAGTTCCAGCGCTACGGCTACTTCCCCGGCCGGCAACTCTCGGAACAGAAGCCGCTCCTGCTGCTGGTTGCGCCTGCGTTGCATGTCCATCCGGCGACCGACACCCTACTGCGCTACCTCTCGCCGGAGATCGACTGCGAACTCATCGGCCTCGACGAGCACTGGCGCGAGGGAGTGCGCGTAGTGTTCCGTAAGCGGGCGCGGAGGATGTTTACCGCGGATTAGACGGAAAGGCACGGATCAGCGCGGATATATCTATTTGGAAGCCTTCATCCGTTTTGATCCGTTTTAAATCCGTGTAATCCGCGGTAAGTACTTAGGTAGGAAAGGCTGTTGGCTGATAGCTGACGGCTGATGGCTAAGAGATGAAACGTGACTATCCCGACCGGCCAATCGTTGGCGTCGGCGCCGTTATCGTTCAAGACGGACGCGTGCTGCTGGTCAAGCGTGGCGGCGAACCGCTAAAGGGCCATTGGTCCATTCCCGGCGGCGTGCTCGAGCTGGGCGAAACTCTGCGTCAAGGTGCGGCGCGCGAGGCGCAGGAGGAAACCGGCCTGGTGGTCGAAGTGGGAGAGGTGATCGATGTTTTCGACAGCATCGTCACCGACGCGGATGGTCGTACCCGATATCACTATGTGTTGCTCGATTTCCGGTGCCGTGTGGTGGGCGGCGCACTGTGCGCCGGCGGCGACGCCGACGAGGTCCGCTGGGCGACTCCCGATGATCTCGCCCCGCTTCAAATGACGGAGAGTGCGATCCGCGTTATCGGCAAAGCGCTGGAGGAAACTGCATAGGGCGTGCCGTCACTACGGGACTCCCTCACCAACCATCCCCCTTGAGTGGGCCTCCACGGCTTCCTTCTGCGTGCCCGAGCATGCCCTGAGGAAAGGCGAAGGGTGCCTCCGTGTTATGTGTTCTGGCAATGCTAGAATTTGGCTTGGCATTTGCGCGTCCGCGCATGATTGAGTTCCCATGAAAAAGCTCTCCGGCTCCGAAATCCGCCGCATGTTCCTGGACTATTTCATCCAGCAGGGTCATCGCGAGGTGCATTCCTCCTCGCTGGTCCCGGCCAACGATCCCACGCTGCTATTCACTAACGCGGGCATGAACCAGTTCAAGGATGTCTTTCTCGGCCTGGAGAAGCGCGACTACAGCCGCGCCACCTCGTCGCAAAAGTGCGTGCGCGCGGGCGGCAAGCATAACGACCTGGAGAACGTGGGCTTCACCAACCGCCACCACACGTTTTTCGAGATGCTGGGGAACTTCTCCTTCGGCGACTACTTCAAGAAGGACGCGATCGCCTTTGCCTGGGAGCTGATTACCTCGCCCGAGTGGTTCGGCATTCCGAAAGACCGGCTCTACGCAACCATCTTCCGTGGCGAAAGCGGGGTTGAGCGCGACGCCGAAGCCTACCAGCTCTGGCTGGATCAGGGAGTGCCGAAAGAGCGCATCTACGAGCTGAGCATGAAGGACAACTTCTGGCAGATGGGCGACACCGGACCCTGCGGCCCGTGCAGCGAGCTCCACTACGACATGGGGGTGGCCTCCAGCGACAAGCTGCGCCCCGAATGCGCCGCCGGGAAATGCGAGTTTGGCTGCGAGTGCGGGCGCTACGTCGAGATCTGGAACCTCGTCTTCATGCAGTTCGACCGCGACGCGGGCGGCACGCTAAACCCGCTACCTAAACCCTCCATCGATACCGGCGCCGGCCTGGAGCGGCTGGCGTCCGTGCTTCAGGAAGTTGTATCGAATTACGATACAGATCTCTTTGTGCCGCTGATCCGGCGGGCCGCCGAGCTGACCGGCACAGTGCTGGAAAAAGAACTCGACAAGGAAGCGCACTCCAAGTCGGCGGCCTCGCTGCGCGTTATCGCCGACCACTCGCGCGCGGCCACGTTCCTCATCAGCGACGGCGTGATGCCCGCCAACGAAGGCCGGGGATATGTGTTGCGCAAGATCATCCGCCGCGCCATCCGGCATGGTCGACTGCTGGGCCAGACGAATCCGTTTCTCTACGAAATGGTCCACGCCGTTCGCGACCAGATGAAGGAGGCGTATCCCGAGCTGATTGATTCAGCGGAACGTGTTGCCAAGATCATCCACACGGAAGAGACGCGCTTCGCGCACACGCTGAATCTTGGTCTCGGCAAGCTGGAAGACGACTTGGCGCCGCTCATCGCGGCCAAGCAGGCGAATCCTGCCGCGCGCGCCATGTACTCCGGCGAGAAGGCCTTCAAGCTTTACGACACCTTCGGTCTACCGCTGGACTTCATGGTCGATGCCGCTCGCGATCAGGACATTGTTTTCGACCAGGAAGGCTTTGACCGCGCCATGAGCGAGCAGCGCGCTCGCGCCCAGGCTTCCTGGAGGGGCGGCGCCAAGCAGAGCGCCTCTCCTGCCTTCCGCGCGCTGCGGCCCACCGAGTTCGAGGGCTATCGGCGCACCGAAAGCGATGGCTGCGAGTTGCTGGCGATCATCAATCCGCAAAACGGCCAGGGCGTGCAGGCGCTCAATGCCGGCGAGCAGGCCGAGATCGTGCTCGACCACACGCCCTTTTATGCCGAAGCCGGCGGACAAGTCGGCGACGTGGGCTGGCTGTACTCGGATGACCGCAACACCGTGCTTGCGGAGGTCGTCGGCTGCTATTACCCGGTGCAGGGCGTTCGCGCGCACAGGATCATTGCCAAACAGCCGATTCAGATTGGCGATCGCGTCGATGCCGTGGTCAACACGGAGGTCCGCGACCAGACCATGCGCAATCACACCGCGACCCACCTGCTGCATGCGGCGTTGCGCGAGGTCCTGGGCAAGCACGTCAAGCAGGCGGGCTCGCTGGTTTCTCCTGGCCACCTGCGCTTTGATTTCTCCCATTTTGTCGCGGTCGAGGACGAAGAACTGCAGGACATCGAAGACCTGGCCAACAAGGAAGTGCTGCGCAACGAAGAGGTCAAGACCTATGAAGACATCCCCATCGACGTTGCCGTCAGCGAGATGGGTGCCATGGCGCTGTTCGGCGAAAAATATGGCGACAAGGTGCGCGTGATCAAGATCGGCGACTTCTCCACCGAACTCTGCGGCGGCACGCACACCCGCGCTACCGGCGAGATCGGATTGGTGAAGGTGCTGAAGGAGGGCAGCGTCTCCAGCGGGGTGCGGCGCATCGAGGCGGTTACCGGAGAAGGCTCGCTCCGGCACTTCCGCGCCGATCACGAGTTGGCGCACGTTGCCCGGGCGTTTGTGCGTCCAGATGAAGCCGAAGGATCTTTGTCTCTAGCCACGGCGCTGCGCCGCGAAATCGAAAGCCGTGAGGACGAGATCAAGCGTCTGCGCAAGGAACTCGACCACTCGCGTATGAAATCGGCGGCGGCCAGCACGGCGTCCATCGAGGACCGGGTCAAGGTCATCAACGGCATCAAGGTGCTCACCCATCGCGTGGACAACCTCGAACGTTCGCAGATGCGCACGCTGATGGACAACCTGCGCACCAAGATCGGCTCCGGCGTGGTGGTGCTCGGATCGACCGCGGATGACAAGGTGGCCATCATTGTCGGGGTTACGAAAGACCTGACCGGACGTGTCCAGGCGGGCAAGGTGATCAAGCCGATTGCGGAGAAGGTGGGCGGCTCGGGTGGCGGGCGTCCCGACATGGCCGAAGCCGGAGGCAAGTCCCCGCAGGCGCTGGACGAGGCACTGGCCTCGACCTATGCGGTGGTGGAAGGCCTAGTGAAGTAAGCCCTTCAATTCGGATCCGGCGCTCATCGGGCCCCTTACTTCCGTGATTCACCCTGGAAAGCCCTGATTGCCCGGGGGCTCCTGCCATGCCACAATAGCGATACTCTGGCGCAAGTTCCGCCGGTTAGTGCGCGCTGCTTCGCGTAGTACTACGGACAGCTTATGGATTCATTTCTGCTAGCACCTGACCAGGAACGGCGCTCCCCGCGTCCTTCGTCTCTACTGCGGATGTGGCTGCTGCTGAAACCCGCACTTCGACGCGCATGCCGCCCCTCAGCGGCTATAGCCGCTTTTCATCCTGCTATTTTGCTGTTGCTGTTGGCAATTCCAGGCATGGCTTCCGAGTTGGACGGCATCGCCTCGGTGCAGGAAAACGGCCACAAGGTTTATGTGAACGACGACCGCCGCGAATCGTCTGCGCCCGCACGGCGCACCAGCTATCTCGTGTACTGGAGCCGGACGGAGCAGCGCTGGAAGCCGGTTCCACCGCAATCCCCCGCCGCGATGCGCGCCGCTAGATCGGCTGCCGCCGAAGTGGCCACTTATGTTCAAACCAAACCCGCCGCCCGCGCGAACAACGCGGCGCCCGCTGTGGTTGCGGAGGCCGTCCGCGATCCCAATTACCAGGCGCTGGCCCGCGGCCATGTGGTCACCACGGCGGAGGTCGACCAAGCCATTGAACAAGCCGCCGTCCGCCATGGCGTGGATCCGAACCTGGTGCGCGCGGTGATCAAGGTCGAATCGAATTTCAACCCGCGCGCGGTATCGCCCAAGGGCGCCATGGGCCTGATGCAGCTCATGCCTGACACGGCACGCAAGCTGAATGTCGCTCATCCGTTCGATCCGGCGGAGAACGTGGACGCCGGAGTTCGTCATCTTAAACAGTTGCTGACGAACTATGACGGCGACCTGCCCCGCTCGCTTGCCGCCTACAACGCCGGCGAGAAGGCGGTCGAGCGCAGCAATGGCGTGCCGAACATAGCGGAGACGCGGAACTACGTGAAGTCCATCTCCAACCTGTATGCCGGCGGGGGGCCGCTGACCACGGTTTCGGAAAGGACGATCCGGCCGCCATCGGCTCCGGTACATGTTTTTCGCAATGAGAACGGCGTGCTCACCATCACCAATACGGATTGATTCGCCGGCCCTCAGCCAGCAACGCGCTGGTTAGGGGCCCACGGGCCGCGAGAACAGAACTTGAGAGGCATCCAAATCCAGGACGGCTTCGGGATCGCAACGGCACCTGCCCTACGCGCCGTCGAAGGGGCTCGCCGGCGAGACTCCCACATCTGCCAAAACCTGGCAGATGTGGGGCACCCTCCGCGACAAGGACTTTGCGCGTCTCGCGTTCCACTGGCTCTCGCAATCCTGGTGCTGCTGGTGCTCCCGTCCTTGGCGGCGGACCGCCGGGAGATGGCGCGGGCGCAATTCGACACCGCCGAGAGAATGCGGCAAGAGCTGAACAGCCGTACCGCGGAACAACGCACGCGCCGCGACTACCAGCGCGTGGCCGACGCCTACCGCAGCGTCTACTACACCGCGCCGGGCTCCAGCAAGGCAGATGCTTCCGTGCTGGCGGTGGCACAAGTGCTGGCGGAAGCCGGCCGCGCCTTTCACGACGAGAAGGCGCTGAACGACGCCATCGGCCAGTACAAATTTCTTCGCCGCGAGTACCCCGGCAGCAAGTATCGCATTGCCGCACTGCTTTCCATCGGCGGCATCTACAAAGACGACCTGCGCGATGCGGACCAGGCCAAGGCCGCCTACCAGGAATTTCTGCAGCACTATCCTCATAGTGAACTGGCCAAGAGCGCCAAAGCCGCGCTCGCGGAGCTCCCCCAACCGCTCGAGGCGGACAAGCAACCTGGTAGCGCTGGCCTCCAGGCCGGCTGTTCTGGCGGCGTCCACGCCGGCTGCAACGAGCGCGGGCCGGAGGCCCCCGCGACAGCCGGCCTGGAGGCCAGCGCTACGCTTTTCGTGAGCGATAACCACGCGCCGGAAGAAGAACAAACAGGCACGCGCAGCAAAGCGGAGCGGGAAAACTCCGCCGCTGATGGTGAGCAATCGGCGCAACCGGCACAGCCGATGCCGCCGCAGGCAAAGACTCGATACGTGCGGGTGACCGGCATCCGCCACTGGTCAACGGAGGACTCCACGCGCGTCGCCATCGACCTGGAAAACGAGGTCCATTATGAAGTGGGCCGCGTCTCCGCTCCGGCCCGCGTCTTCTTCGACCTGCAGGATACCAAGCTGGTTTCGTCGCTAGTCGGCAAGACCCTGGACGTGCAAGATGGGCGGTTGCTCAAGATCCGCGTGGCGCCCTATCACCGGGGGACGGCGCGCGTGGTGTTGGATCTGAGCGAAAACGCCGAATATTCCGCGTCCTTCCTTCCCAACCCGTGCCGGCTGATCATCGACATCCACGGCAAGCCCGGAGCGCCCGAAACGAAGCTGGCTGGCCCCGTGGAACCTAAGCGGCGCACGGAGACTAAAGCGGAATCGCAGCCGGAGACGCCCGCAGCTAAAGTGACCGAGGTAAGGCAGGGCAAGCTGAAGCCGTTGGATACCACGGTGGCCCCGCTCAAGTATGACGTTCAATTGCCGGTCGCGCAGAGCGATGGGATTCCCGCTCAACGGGGATTCCTGGTTGCGGAGGACGAGGCTGGAAGCGAACCGGCGAATCATGACGCCGCCCAGCCGGTGGCGCCCACGCCAGCCGGCGGGAGCCCGGACCTCCCATCCCACCCCGCGAAGCACCAGGAAGTGCCGGCGACCCTGGTAGCCAGCAATACCAGCCCATCGAAGTTCGAAGCGCCGCCCGCGCGCGACAAAACGGTTCTGAAGAAAACTGTCAGCCAACCCCAGCCAGCGCCGCCCGCGCACTTACCGGCGACCACAGCCGAATCTGTGCGGGAGGCGCGTCCCACTTCCAGCGGCGACCGTTCGCTCATCCGCACGCTGGGCCTGAAGATTGGCAAGATTGTGATTGACGCCGGCCACGGTGGCCACGACACCGGCACCATGGGCCCGAACGGATTGCAGGAAAAAGATCTGGTGCTGGATGTGGCGCTGCGTTTGGGCAACCTGCTGCAGCAGAAGATGGGCGCCGAGGTCGTCTACACGCGTACGGACGATACCTTCATCCCGCTGGAGGCGCGCACCGCCATTGCCAATCAGGCTCAGGCCGATTTGTTTATCTCGATTCATGCCAATTACAGCGACGACTCCGCGATCCGGGGAATCGAGACCTACTACCTGAACTTCACCTCGGCGGTGGACGCGCTGGAAGTGGCCGCGCGCGAAAACGCGGCCTCGGAAACCTCCATCCACGACCTGCAGGATCTGGTGAAGAAAATAGCGCTGAAAGAAAAAATCGAGGAATCGCACGAGTTTGCCGCGGATGTGCAGAGATCGCTGTGGTCGGGGGTTGCGGCCAAGGCGCCGGCAGTGCGCAACCGCGGGGTCAAGCAGGCGCCCTTCGTGGTGCTGATCGGCGCCAACATGCCCAGCATCCTGGCGGAGATCTCGTTCCTCTCGAACTCAAGCGACGAGCAGAAGCTGCAGACCCCGCAATACCGGCAGCGAATCGCCGAATATCTCTACCGGGGCATCGGACGCTACGTCAGCGGGCTCAGTGGCGTGAAGATGGCTTCCAAGAGCCCGGTCGCCGAAGTCAAACCGGTAGGCGCGAGCAACGTCCAGGTCAAAGCAGCAGAACGGTAGAGGCCCAGAAGGAAATGTTTATCCCGAAATGGGTCTGGGCTAGGGATTGATTCCCGAGTTCGGGTTCTCCCCGCGGTCAGAGGGCCGGGATAGGCCGTGGGGCTCGCGCCCCGGATTCTTAGCCATGTACATGCAGCGATCGGCTTCCGCCAGCAACTGCTCGGCGTCGGAGCCGTCCACGCTGATCGCGGCGCCAATGCTGGCCGACATTCTCTCGTCCCCGCAGACTTCGCGTCCGGCCTGCTTGGCCATTTCGTTGATCCGTTCCGCCTTGTGCCGGGCCCCTTCGGGCGTGAGGCCTGGGACCAGGATCACAAACTCATCGCCGCCCAACCGCGCCACATAGTCGTAGTCGCGGCAGTCCTCCCGCAAGGCCTGCGCGAACAGATGCAGCGCACGGTTGCCCGCCAGATGTCCGAAGCAGTCGTTGATGCTCTTAAACTCGTCGAGATCGCAAACCATGACCCCGAGAGTGGAGCCCGTACGCTGGCAGCGCGCCAGTTCGCGATCCAGTTGCAGGAACAAGGAACGGGCGTTGGGAAGGCCGGTGAGGTAATCGGTGGTGGCCGAGGACTGGGCCTGCTGGAATTTCAGGGCATTTTCGATGGAAAGCGCGACCTTGGAAGCAATGGCAAGCAGGATGCGCAAGTCGTCTTTTCCGAAGGCGTTCGCCTCTGTGCGATAGAGGCTCAGAGCCCCAATCGTTCCCCCAATTCCTTCCAGTGGGACCACCAGCGCGGAGCCCAGGGTGCTGAGCTTGGCCGGATCGTTGAGGTAGCCGGACTCGACCGTGGGATTACCGTTCACGATGGGCACGGCGTTCTGCACCACCCAACCGGATAAGCCCTGCCCCACCGGGATTTCCAGCGATGCGAACAAACGAAAATTTTCGCCGCACACATGCTTCGGAGCCAGGGTCGAGCCTTCGCGGATCCAGATCGCGATGGCATCGTAAGCGATCAGTTTGTGCAAGCGGCCCGAGAGGACCGACAGCGTGTCGTCCAGGCTCAGGGAACTGCCCAGATCGTGCGTGAGTTCGAACAGCGTCTGGGCTTCCTGGCGGGCGCCGGCGATGGAGGAAAGAAAATCAACTCCTGCCGCGCGCGTTGCCTTCTCATCCGTGAAACCGGAAGCGGGCGGAGAGACGAGATGCCCAGCGACAAGCTGGGACTCCGGGGCCAGTTCGTAAGCGGAGATTCGCGCCTGCGCAAGTTCTTCGAGCTCAAGGTAACGGCGCTGCAGAATGGCCACCACCTTGGGGTCGAATTCCGCGCCTGCCTTTGCGGCGACTTGTTCCATGGCCTGGTCCAGAGGGAGCGCGGGCCGGTACTGCCGGGGCGAGGCCAACGCGTCCAGACAATCCACCGCCGCAAGAATGCGAGCCGCGACGGGGATCGCTTCCCCGGCGAGCCCGTCCGGATAACCCGATCCGTTCCACCGCTCATGGTGGGAGCGCACAATGGGCGCCACCGGATAGGGAAACTTCACCCGCTCCAGAATCTTGGCCCCGACGATGGGGTGAATTTTCATCTTGTCGAATTCTTCGGGCGTCAGCCGGCCGGGCTTGTTGATGATGTGTTCCGGCACCGCCAGCTTGCCAATGTCGTGCAGGATGGCTGCGGCCTTCAATGCCTCCAACTCCGATTCTGGCAGTTGGAGTTCTTTGCCGATCTCCTCGGCATAAACCGAAACGCGCTGCAGATGATCGTGGGTGGTATGGTCCTTGGCGTCGATGGCCAGCGCCAGCGCTTCAATGGTTCGCAGATGTAGTTCCGCCATGTCCTCGACGTGGCGCTTTTCGTCCTTCAGGCGGCTCAAGTACAGGCGATAGGAGCGGCCGATCCAGTACACGAGGGGCAACGCCAATAACCAAGCCTTGAAGCCGATGTGCTGCTTGAAGTAGAGGAGGAGGCCAATCAGGCCCGCCCCGGCCAGGTAATAGAGGAACGCTCCTAGGTAGGGTTCGGACCAGAGCTTGCTAAAAATCGGTGCCTCGGTCAGCGCGATGCTTGCGGCAATCGGCGCCGTGCCGCACAGGAAACCGCTGGCGGCGGCCGCGGCCTTCAGCGCCATGCCCGGATGCAGCAACATTCCCGAGTGTGTGTAGAGCCAGTAGCAACTCCAGATTTCCGGTGCCATCATGCCTCGTACCTGCTCTGGGTTTCCAAAGGAGAGTCACTCCCAGTGCAATTCAAGCCTTCTGACAGTTGTTGGCGCCACAACGTGGCCACAGAGTCTCCTTACGATCATTTTTTGGGGGCCCAGGTACCTTTCCTTAAGCAACGCCCCCGCCAAAGCGGTGACCATCGTAATTTGTTGATTCTGCGTACCCGGTTCACTATGAAGCTGCGAGCGGTTGAGCCAATTTGGCGCAATCGCAGGATGATGCGACAAGATGTCCCATCGCAGAAGTCCCAGGCCCAAATCCTTGATGGAGCCAAAGCGTGGCATCTGCAGCCAACCTGGCGCTGGAAACCAAGATCGTGCGCGTGCATGAAATGGAGGCGGTCATCTCCAGCGCCCCCATGATTGCGCTGATGAGCATGGTCCAGCGCGTGGCTCGGGGCAACGCCGCCATCCTGATTACCGGCGAAACGGGAGTGGGCAAGGAATTGATCGCGCGCGCCATCCATGCCCACTCGCTGCGTGCCGCCCGGCCCTGGGTGGACATCAATTGCGCCGCGCTGCCCGAGCACCTCGTGGAAAGCGAGTTGTTTGGCTACGAGAAAGGCGCGTTTAGCGGGGCCGATACCACCAAGCCCGGCCTGTTCGAACTGGCCGACCAGGGCACGCTGTTTCTCGACGAAATCGGCGAACTCGAATCCCGGGTCCAGGCCAAGCTGCTGCGCATTCTGGATGGAGTGCCTTACTATCGCCTGGGGGGAACACGCAAGGTGAGCGTGGACGTGCGCATTGTCGCCGCCACTAACCGGTCTTTAGAGGACGCCATCCAGGCGGGCCGGTTCCGCAGCGATCTCTATCACCGGCTCAGCCAATTCCAACTGCGTGTCCCGCCCCTGCGAGAGCGCATCGACGATATTGCGGCTCTGGCGGAACACTTTCTCCGCCAGTCGTATCCGCAGGTGCGCCTTTCGAGGGACGCCATCGGAGCCCTTCAGACCTATTCGTGGCCGGGCAACGTGCGCGAACTCCGGAATATTGCCCTGCAGGCGGCCATGAACGCCCCCGGCGACGAGATCCGGATCGAGGACCTTCCGCAAGAGTTCGCCCGCGCGGGCGCGACTGGCGAGGGCGAAGCGGCGCGCGAGCACGGGCAACCGGCGGCGCTCGACAGCTTGGAGAAGCAGGCCATTCTCCGAACCTTGGCCTACACGAGTGGACATCAGGGGCTGGCGGCGGCGCGGCTGGGCATTTCCCGCCGCACGCTCAGCCGGAAGCTGAAGCAATATCGGATCGATGAGCGCAAGGTGCGTTCGCTAAGGCCTCCCGATCAGCAGTATTTCCGTGCGACTGTGGCCGTACCCATATCCATTGTCTCGCCCCATGGGGAGCAGGTGCTGACTTCTCGCAATGTCAGCGCGGGCGGCCTGGGGGTGCAGGGAGTCATCGAGGCAACGCGGCTGGAAGGCGAGCTGTCCGTCGAATTCGTCCTTCCAGGAGAGCAGGATCGGATCTCCGCCCACGCTCAACTGGTGTGGAGCGATGCCCAAGGTCGCGCGGGCATGCGCTTCACGGGCATGGAAGACGCCTGTGCGCAGCGCATGCAGCAGTGGTTGCACGAGAAGCAGGCCGAGGAAAGCTGGACGGCAGGGACAAGTTTGAGCGAAACCGGCACCTGAAGCCGAACGTACTTACCGCGGATTGGACGGATGGGAACGGATTGACGCGACCGAAGGGAGTAAAGAATTCTGCTTCGCTGCGTTCACCGTCAGCATGACTCGGCTCGAATTTCCTGGACAACACACGACTCTACCGGCCAAAAAAATTCGCCCCGGATCAAACCCGGGGCGACAGAAAACGGGGAATAGTACTCAGTTCTGCTATTTCTTTTTCGCCACTTTCTTGGCGGCGGGTTTCTTAGCCTTCGGTTTTGCGCAAGCCATGGAACAAATCCTCCCTTGAATTTGAGTTCCTGGTTTGTGATCAGCGGAAAAATTTCACGACTGATCACCAATCACTGAGGAGGTATTCTGCCCCGCATTTCGCGAAAATCCAATAACAAAGATGGTTCGTTCTCCGTTTCACGTGCTTGGTAACGGGGAACGCTACCCAGCCGCCTTGGCCTTCTTTACCTCTTCGGTCAATGGGGGCACGATGTCGAACAAGTTGCCGACTACCGCGTAGTCCGCGACTTCGAAGATCGGCGCGTCCGCGTCCTTATTGATGGCGATGATCGAGCGCGCGCCCTTCATACCGACAAGGTGTTGAATCGCGCCGCTGATGCCGATGGCCAGATACAGCTTGGGCGCCACCGTCTGGCCCGAGGAGCCGACCTGACGCTCCATGGGCAGCCATCCGGAATCGCAGATGGGCCGCGAGGCGGCCAGCTCGCCGCCTAGCGCGTCCGCCAGTTGCTTGGCGAGCTCGATGTTCTTCTGTTCCTTAATGCCGCGGCCCACCGCCACGATGATCTCCGCCTGGGTCAGATCCACCGCCTGCCTGGCTTCCTTGAATGGCTCCTCCGGCCGGGTGCGGATCACGTTGGCGGGTATGTCGAGGCGTACCGTCTCAACCGGCGCGGCTGAAGCGGCGGCCTCCACCTGATCGCCGCGGAAGGCTCCGCTCTGCAGCGTGGCGAAGAAGGGCGGCTCGCCCGTGAATTCCACGTCCGCCACGAACTTGCCTTGAAACATCTGGCGGGTGAAGCGCAGTTTTCCGCCCTCGTGTTTGTAGCCGATGCAATCGCTGATCACCGCCCGCCCGAGCGCGGTGGCAAGCTTGGGCGCGAAGTCGCGCACCTGATAGGTGTGCGGCATCAGCACCAGCCGCGGCTGCTTCTCCAGAACGAACTGTTTCAGCGCGTAGGTGAACGCATCCGGCGTGTAGCGGTCGAATGCGGGCGATTCGATGGCGTAGATTTTGTCCAGCTTCTTGCCCGCGACCTCCTGGGCAATGCCGCTGACTTCGCTTCCAAGCACGGCAGCCTCCAGCGGCCACCCGGTTTCTGCCGCAATCCGCTGGGCGCCGGTGAGCGTTTCCCAGGAAATCCGGTTCAGCTTGCCTTCACGCTGCTCAACCACCACCAGGATGCTGTCAGCCATTCTCGCCTCCAAGTCCGTTTTCCGTTTCCCGTTCTCCGTTCACCGTTATCACGCTGCGCGTGGCCCGTCTTTCTTCTCAGCTGCTTCCGCTGATTCAGCCGTTTCCGATTTAGCCGGTTCAGACAAATCAGTCGGCTCAGCCAGCGCGTGCTGTCCACTGTGGACCCGCATACGCGTGCCGATCCCCACAAAGACTGCACCGGACAGCCCCTCGATTACCACCCACCACGACCAGAACGAGCTGCCGGCCCGCAGCCCGGTCCAGAACCACATCACCACAATCGCGTCGAAGATCAGCAGCGTCCAGCCTAGCGTCAGCAGTAACAACCCGGTCCGCTGCTTGGCTTCAATTTCTGCTATATCGATCTGTTCGCGGTCCATAGGCCCCTCACTTCCGTTTTCCGTTCTCCGTTTTCCGTTCCACGTTACTTCGTTGTTCTACCTTTTTGGTTTCCCTTAGCATTCAGTCGTCGAGCTTGCTCGCGGCAACGGGAAACGCGGAACGGAAAACGGAAAACGGCCTAAAGCACCCGAACTTCATTCCGAAGTTTCTCGACCAACTTTTTCGCGATCTCGCCGGGCGAGCCGTCCAGGACCTCGGTCTTCTTGGTCTTCTGTGGAATATAGAGGCGCGTAATCTGCTGGAGGTTTGTGCCGATCGCGCTCCCAAGCTCGGCCAGCGTGAGTTTCTTGAGCGGCTTGTTCTTGGCCTGCTTGATGCCGATCAGGGTGGCGTAGCGCAGCTTGTTGATCCCGCTCTGGACGGCGAGCACGGCGGGCAGGGGCATGGTCACGTATTGAAAGTACCCGGCCTCCAGCTCGCGCTTGACCCGGATTCCGCCACCGGGGTCCCCGGCACGCGTTTCGCGTGCTGGGGTGGCATCCTGCTTTTCGATCTGCATAATGATGGTCGCGTGCGGCCAGCCCAGCAGCTCAGCCAGAATGACGCCGGTCTGCGCGTAGCCGTAGTCGTCCGATTGCAATCCGGTGAAGATGAGATCGAACTGCTCGTCCTGAATAGCGATGGCGGCGGCGATGGCCTTAGCGGAGTTGAACGCGTCCAGGCCGACAAACGTTGGATCTTCCAGGTGGAAGGCGCGGTCAGCGCCCTTAGCCAGCGCCTCGCGCAGCACCTGCTGGGCGCGCGCCGGACCGGCGGTGATCACCACCACCTCGCCGCCGTGCTTTTCCTTCTGGCGCAGGGCCTCTTCCAGCGCATAGGCGTCCGGCTCGTTGATTTCGTAGGAGACGTCCTCGCGAATCCAAGTGCCGCTCTCGTTCAACTTCAGGGGCGCATCTTTCTGCGGGACCTGCTTCATGCAGACCAGGATCTTCAACGCTCACCTCGTGCCGCTGAAAATCCACCACAGAGGCACAGAGACACGGAGAAATAATCTTTTACCTATTCCTCTGTGCCTCCGTGTCTCCGTGGTGGGTTTTGGCCAGCAGTGATAACTCTGCTGGCGGCGACCGGGAAGTATAAACGAGCGCTCCGGGATTCGGCTAGCACAGAGGCGTGCACCACTGCTGGACCCACATCTGCCAAAGGCGGGCAGATGTGGGGCACCCTCCGACTACTGCTCATCCTCCTCCGCCGAAGCTGGCTGCAGGCTTTCGCCTTGCTTCATCCGCTTGAGTTGTTCGAGTTGCGCGAGCAGACGTTTCCATGCCTTCTTGTGTTTCTTGGTCTCGATCGGCGCATCCGGATCGGCATAGTAGGCCAAGATGTCGCGCTCCACTCCGGGACGAACAATTCGGCCATCATCTGACGTTATCCGGTGCAGCAGCTCCGCGTACGTCTTGTCCGTAAGGACGTATGCTCCGGGATTGACTCGCTCTCCGGTATCCAGGTCGCGATTCGGAAGTGCCAGGGCCGTCTGTGGCTCGGTTCGCAGCTTGTCCAAATGTGCACGGAAATGTTCCACGCTGCGATCTACGCTCTGGATATAGAGGTCCTGGGTTTCCGGCCTCGGATCTTTGATTGCCAGCAGCGAGAGGGGTCCAATCCTCGGCAGGATTGGGATAAAGATCGCGATCACGTGAGCCCCGATTCCTGGAGACTTGTAGGCATGCGCCCACCGCTTTTCATAGATCGCGCGCGACAGGTTCTGCATGTAAACCTCGAACGCCTGGTTCTGAATGTCCTGATGAAAGTGATGATGATGAATCACTACCTCACCATAGGCGAACAGGGGAAGGAACTTGCGGACCGAAGAGCGGTAGCTTCTGGCGGCGGGAAATGTGGGGCCGAGCACCTCCCTCAATTCGAGCCCGTAGGTTTCGTGAAACGCCTCGTGCAAAAGCCGCAAGGCTACCTGAATTCCGATGTAGTCCACGTAGCCTTGCGGAGCGAATCGGTGGGCTGCCAGCTGATCGATGTCGAAACCGAATTCCGTGCGAATGTGAGCATGGGGGCTGTTCTGGTAGGTGACGGCATCGCCGAACTTCTTCCGCAGGTTGGGAAACTCAATCGCCGTGGCGGGATTGACCGCGACCTGGTGGCCAATCGAGTCCCCGACGTAGTGGGAGAGCGCCCCGATGGCAAAGGCGTACTCGTTCACATTTTGCGCATTCCGGAGCAGGCTGTCGATGAAATCGCCGGAGCGCACATAATGCGTGAGCTCGCTGAAGAACTCATGACTAAAAGGATAGTAGCCCAGGTCCTGGATCACACAGCCGCCATACGCGTAGGCGTGGGCCTCGCGCAATTGCGCCTCGGTGGTTCCGGGGTAACGGCTCAGCAGCAAAGGACGGATCGAATCCGCCCATGCGATATCAATTAACTGCTGGTGGGTGAACACGCCGTAAGCAAAACCGGGCTGGACTGCCGCAATCCACACGACCGCGCATACCAGAACCGCCCGCCAAATCGAGTGGCCGCATACAATCACTCGTCCTGCCGTCTCTTCCAGCAGCTACTCCACGAAGTGCAGAACTGACCACCGGCGATGGCCGATGACTTTATTGAGATAGGTATTCAGGCTTCGGGGTTGACCAAAGCAGGGAGGGCGCCCCGCATCTGCCCCGGTTTTGGCAGATGTGGGTCTTTTCGCTAACCACTGACCACCGGCCACTCCCTTAGCGATTGCCGAAGTTGTCGTCGTCGTAATTGATGGGTTTGCCGCCAGCCTCTGGGATGAACACCACCGACTGCACCGCGGTCACCTCAAAGCGCTTGCGGCAGCGCAGGTTCTTGCAGCCTACCAAGTCGTCGCGCCGCACCATGTAGGATTGCGCCTTGGCGAACTTGGCGCGGTCATGCTCGTCGGCGCGCGGGGGCAACTGCCGTTTCTTGCGGCGCACCGTCCAGGCAAGCTCATACTCATTGGCCTGGCCGCAATGCGGACAGTGCAGATTGTGTTTTCTGGTCTCTTGCCGCTCGTCGTAGTAGTCGCGTTCTTCCATGGCTATCAGCCGTCAGCGATCAGCTCTGAGGATTATTGCATAATTGAGACGCCATGAAGAAACGCAAACCAAGCCGGTTCCGGGCGTCGAAGGCGGTAAAGGCAGCCGCCCGCGAGGCCATCGGCACCCCCAAGCCGTCGCGGGTCATCCCCGAGAAAACCAAGCGCGGCACGGCGAAGCACAAGCCGACCTTGGGCGACATGTTAGAGGAGTCGTGAGGCCGCGGTGGGTAGTCATTTTCTGCGCGAGAGTGCCGTTCCTACGGGACTGAACCTCGAGTCGAAGAGCCTGTCCTGAGCCGAGCGAAGGAACCTTGCGGTTCTTTACACAAAACACAAGGTGCTTCGACTCGGCGCATCGCAAAAGGCGCGCCGGGGTCCCCAGCAAGCGCCGCTATTGCGCTTGCTGGGGTGGACGATCCGCCTCGCTCAGCATGACAACGAAAGCATCGGGACGTTCACCATGTACTGATCACCGCCCCCTGACCACTGTTTTTTCGCTGCTATCCAGCGCCTTCACCAATTCCTTGAACACCTTGCCGCGGTGCTCGTAGGAATCGAACTGGTCGAAGCTGGCACAGGCGGGCGCCAGCAAGACAATGTCGCCCGGCCGTGCGGCTTCGGCCGCGCGGCGCACGGCGTTGTCCAGGGTTTGCGCCTGCACGATCTCGGTCGCGCCCTTGATCTGCGACTCAATCTTGTCTGCGGCTGCACCGATGGTGTACACCCGCTTGACGCGCTGCTTCAGCAGCGGCTTCAGCATGCCGTAATCGAAACCCTTGTCCTTGCCCCCGAGAATGAGGTGAATGTTCGACGGGAATGACTCCACGGCTTTGATGGTCGCATCCACGTTGGTGGCCTTGGAATCGTTGTAGTACTGCACGCTCTTGATGGTGGCGACGTACTCCAGTCGATGCTCGACTGCCTTAAACTCGCTCACCGCATGCCGGATGCGCCCCGGTTCACATTCGGTGATGACGCCGACGCAAACCGCCGCCAGCACGTTCTCCAGATTGTGAATCCCCTTCAGCTGGACCTCGCCGACCGGCATAATCTCGCGCTCGCCGCTCGCGTCGCGGTAAACAATCATGTCATCGTGGATGAACGCGCCGATTTCCACCTCGTGGCGCGGGCTGAACCAACGCACCTGAGCCTTCACCTGCGTGCCCCAGATGGCGCAGGTTGGATCGTCCGCGTTGAGCACGGCGAAATCCTGCGGGCTCTGATTTTCGAAGATGCGCGCCTTCGCCGCCGCATAGGCTTCGAAGTTGTGATGGCGATCGAGATGGTCGGGGGTCACGTTGAGCACGACCGCGATGTACGGCCGCAGGGTTTCAATCGTCTCAAGCTGGAAGCTGGACACTTCGAGCACGTTGTAGGTGTCCTCGGTCGAGGTCGGCGCCAAGCTGATCGCCGGGGCGCCAATGTTGCCGCCCACCTGCTGCTCCCAGCCGCCCCAGGAGATCACTTCGCCCGCCAGCGAGGTGGTGGTGGTCTTGCCGTTCGAGCCGGTGATGGCGACGATCTTGCCCTTCAAAAAGCGCGCTGCCAGCTCCATTTCGCCGATTACCGGAACCCCGGCTTTGCGCGCCTGCTCAAGTTGCGGCATCTCCAGCGGCACGCCCGGGCTGACTACGAGCAGGTCCTGGTTGCGGAAGGCGCGCTCGCTGTGCCGCCCGGTTTCGACCACGATCCCTTGATCCAGTAGAGCGGGAATCTGATGCGCGAGCTGGGTCTCCGTCTTGCTGTCCGACACCGTGACCCGCGCCCCCAGGCCCCCCAAAAACATCGCCGAGGCTACCCCCGACTTGCCCAATCCGACTACCAGTATTCGTTTGTTCTTCACGTCCAAGGCATTCATCTCGTATTTCATTTTGTCATGAGTTGCTGGCTGTTGGAAAAGTCAAAACCTACCACCGAGACACGGAGGCACGGAGAAAGGCAAAAGAGTTCAACGCGAAGGCGGGAAGGAGGATGGGGGACGAGCTTGGCGGGCACATATTGGGCATTACAGAAGAATTGTCCTCCCGAGAAGGACCGCGACCAAGAGCGTCAGGCCTGGTTTTGGCCTGCCGTATGCGCGGTCCGAGTCGAAGAGCCTGTCCTGAGCCGAAGGAACCTGCCTTTCACTGGTGTTTCTAGAAAAGCTTTAGGTGAAGCCCTTCCACCTTACGCGTGCGTCAGCGCGAACGCCTCACGGGCAGCGGCGATGGTCTGCTCGATGTCCTGTTCGGTGTGGGCCGTGCTTAGGAATGCCGCTTCGAACTGCGACGGTGGCAGCCACACGCCGGCGTCGAGCATGGCGCGATGGAAGCGGCCGAAGGCCTCGGTATCCGAATTCGCCGCCGAGGGCCAGTCGGTCACTGGACCGTCGGTGAAGAACCAGGTAAACATGGCGCCCACGCGATTGGCCGTGACCGGTACGCCCGCCTCGCGCGCCGCCGCGCGGACTCCTTCCACCAACTTGCCCGAAAGCTGATCCAGCCGCGCATAGATCTGTGGGTTCTCCCGCAGGGAGCGGAGCATCGCCAATCCGGCTGCCATCGCCAGCGGGTTGCCGCTCAGCGTGCCGGCCTGATACATGGGGCCCAGCGGGGCCACGCGATCCATGATTATTGCCGGGCCGCCGTAGGCACCCACAGGCAGACCGCCGCCGATCACTTTGCCGAGCGTGGTCAGGTCCGGTTGGATGTCATATAGCTTCTGCGCGCCGCCGTAGCTGACCCGAAAACCAGTCATCACCTCGTCCAGAATCAGCAGCGCGCCCTCGCGGCGGGTCACCTCGCGCAAGAATTCCAGGTACCCGGGCTGAGGCAGGACGCAGCCCATGTTGCCGACCACCGGCTCCACGATCACGCACGCGATCTGTCCCTTCAGTCGGCCAAAAACCTCTTCCACTGCCGCGAGATTGTTGTACGGCAGCGCCAACGTGTGCTGCACGGTTTCAGCAGGAACGCCGGCCGAGCCGGGGATGCCGAAGGTAGCGACGCCTGAGCCCGCCTTCACCAGCAGCGCGTCGGCATGTCCGTGATAGCAGCCCTCGAACTTGACCACGTAGCTACGGCCTGTAAAAGCCCGCGCCAACCGGATGGCCGACATGGTCGCTTCCGTCCCGGAACTGACGAAGCGCACCTTCTCCATCGAGGGGAAGGCGTCGATCACAGCTTCGGCCAGCTCGGTCTCCAACGGACTGGAGGCGCCGAAGCTGGTGCCCTTGCGGGCGGTCTCGATAATTGCTTCGATCACTTCGGGAGCGGCATGACCGAGAATCAGCGGGCCCCAGGAGCCGACATAATCGATGTATTCGTTTCCGTCCGCATCCCACATGCGGGAACCCTGGCCGCGAACGATGAACGGCGGATCGCCGCCCACCGCCCGAAAGGCGCGCACCGGCGAGTTCACCCCGCCGGGGATGACCGCCTCGGCCCTCTTCTGCAGCTCGCGAGACTTGTCTAGATTTCTTGCCATAAACGACTCCTGTGCTGTGAAAAAAGCCAATATAGCAGTTTGAATCCAACGCGAAGGCGCTAAGACGCGAAGGGAAGCAGGTACGACGATCCAAAGCTCCCAGGATCAGGTTTGCAACACTGCGGTGTTCGTTTTCTTTTCTTAGCGTCTTCGCGGCTTCGCGTTGAAAAAGGCTCCCCCGCATGACGCATCCCGCTAGGGCGCTTCCGTCTCCGCATCCCCTACCGGACGGGCCTTGGCAATGTGGTACAGAACCGGTCTTGCAGGTTGGCGGACGAATCGGTAGCCACACTCCGGCGCACCCGGAACGCAGGTGACGTCTCCCAGGTCGCTGGGTGTGATTGGAAACAAACGGCAGACGTTGGGCCGATCGGCATAGGCTTTACAGCGGCTGTTTTTGGTGTCCCAGTGAGGGCAACGAATCAGCAATTGGCAGCATGCTCCGCAGTTGTTGCACTCGCCGCTCAGGCCGTAAGCGGACTGCAGGCGCGCCGCTACAGGAGGAACCATGGAAATCGCAAACCGGCGCATTTTCCCGCGCAGCACCGCCCGTCCTGGACCTGAAAACAGGCCCTGCCGAGAGAACGCGGAGCGAATGCCTGCGAACACACCTTGGGCCAAGATGGATGGATCAAGAATCGGATTCTTGGGGCACCGGAGATTGCGAAAGACTTTCACGTTTTCAGAGCTGCGGATCGTATGCCGTAAATATTGAAACACCATTGTAAACGGCAACGGGCCAAAGGCAGGAAAGGGAGCGGAGAACGGGGAACGAAAAAGCATCTGCCGCTGATATATGCTGATCAGCGCTGATTTTTGAACTCAGGGTACCGGTTCTCCTCTGTGTGTATTGATCAGCGTTCATCAGCGTAAATCAGCGGCTGCTTTCAAAAACTCACGCTAGCGGACGGTGTCCGCATCGCCGGCTGGAGATGGACTATTGCCGGTGTTCTGCTCTGTCCGCGCTCACCGAAACATAGCCGGCCTAGGGTCGGCCCGCCGGTGCTACACGGCTCCTGTTAGAATTTTCTGGAATGGTTCTACCCTTCGTCCGCGAGTTTTTCGCGGAACTGGCAAGCTCTTCCGCTTTGGCGCGCCTAGCCCCCCACCTGAAGTCCGGCGCGGGACGGATGAGTGTGTCCGGATTGACCCCCACGGCCCAAGCTCTGCTGGCAGCCCTGTTGCGGCAGGCGGCGGCGAAGCCGCTGATCGTCATTGTTCCCAGCAATCGCGCGGCGGAAGAGTTTACGCCGGTGGTGCGCGCCTTCGCGGAGCTGAGCGGCGCCTGCGCGCCGGAATCGGTGATCAGCCTGCTGCAGCATGATGTGCTGCCCTTCCAAAATCTTTCGCCGCACCCGGAAATTCAGGTAGAGCGCGCGGTCGCGCTCTGGAAGATCGCCAGCGGCGAGGCCGGAATCGTGATTGTGCCGGCCGCGGCCAGTGCCATGCGCCTGCGCCCGCCCGAGTATTACGCGGGACTGGCCCGCGTCTTGCGCCGGGGCGAACCGCTCGATCTCGAACGACTCATCGAGCACCTGAATTCGGTGGGCTACACCCGGGTGGACGTGGTCGAGATGCCCGGCGAGTACGCCATGCGCGGCGGCATCCTGGACGTCTATCCGCCGGAAAGCGATCTCCCCCTACGCGTGGAATTCTTCGGCGACGAGGTCGAATCCATCCGCAAGTTCGATCCGAGCACCCAGCGGTCAAGTCTATCGACAGACGATATAGTCCTGCTGCCGCTCACCGAAACTCCGGTCACTGAAGCGACGCTCGCCACCATTCATGCGCGGCTCTCGGGCAAGCGGATCGCCGCCGCGTCGGATGAGATTGTGGAGGAAGCCATTCGCGCGGGCGGCGTGAGCGTGTTTCCCGGCTGGGAGTTCTATGCCCCGCTCTCCGGAGCCGGCGGCGTGCTCTTTGACCTGCTGCCCCACGCCTCCACGCTCCTGATCGAACCCAGCGACATCAACGCCGAACTCGACAGCTTCTGGGAGAAGATTCAAGCGGTCCATGAGCGCAGCGAGATCGGCAATCTGGTCCGGCCCGAGGATCTTTATCTTTCGCCTGAGGACTGGAAACACCGCGTCGCCGAGCAACCCAGCGCCGAACTCGAGCAACTTGGACTCGGCGGCTCGGATCAACAAATCGAACTTCGGTCGCAGCCCGCTACCCGCTTCCACGGATCGATTCCGGCCATGGTGGACGCCGTGCGCCAGCTCACGGCCGAGAACCGGCACATCATCTTTGCCGCCGCCAATACCGGCGAAGTCGAGCGGCTGGCCGACATCTTCAGCGAGTACTCGTTGCCCTTCCGCCTCGGCAGCCGCAACCCACGCCCGGGCGACACCTACGTGGACGAGGCTGCCAGCTACTTCGCGGGCGACGTCAGCAGCACCACGATCGTGAAGGCCTACGTGCCCGATGGCGTAGTTCTGCCGGACGCCAATCTGGTGCTGTTCGGTACGCGCGACTTGTTCGATGAGTCCGACGCGGCGCTCCGCCCGGTCAAGCAGAAGTCGAAGACCTCGGCCTTCCTCAGCGACTTCCGCGATCTCACGGTGGGCGACTACGTGGTGCACGTGGAGCACGGGATTGGCGAATATCAAGGCCTGAAAGAGATCGCGCAGGCGGACGACAGCGCCGCCGAGTTCATGATCCTGGCGTATGCCGAGGGCGCGCGCCTGTATGTGCCGCTCACGCGTCTGGACCTGGTTCAGAAATACCGCTCCGCCGAGGGCGCCCGCCCGGTGCTGAACCGGCTCGGCACGCAGCAGTGGGCCAAGACCAAGGCCCGGGTGAAGAAGGCCATGCAGGACATGGCCGACGAGCTGCTGAAGCTCTACGCCCAGCGCCGGCTGGTGCAGGGTCACGCCTTTGCAGCCGATACGGAGTGGCAGCGCGAGTTCGAGGATGCGTTCGAGTTCAGCGAGACCGAAGACCAAGCCGACGCCATCGCCGATATCAAGCGCGACATGGAAGCCACCATGCCCATGGACCGCCTGCTCTGCGGCGACGTTGGCTACGGCAAGACGGAAGTCGCCATGCGGGCCGCGTTCAAGGCGGTCAGCGACACCAAGCAGGTGGCCGTGCTGGCGCCGACCACCGTGCTCGCCTTCCAGCACTACGAAACCTTCAAGTGTCGATTCGCGGCCTTCCCCCTCAAGACCGAGATGATCTCGCGCTTCCGCACGGCAAAGCAGCAGAAAGAGATCATCGAAAAGGTCGAAGCCGGGCAGGTAGACGTTCTGATCGGCACCCATCGTCTGTTATCGAAGGACATCAAGTTCCACGATCTGGGGCTGGTGATTGTCGATGAGGAGCAGCGCTTTGGCGTGCGCCACAAAGAACGGCTGAAGCAAATGAAAAAGCAGGTGGACGTGCTCACCATGTCCGCCACCCCGATTCCGCGCACGCTGCACATGTCGATGGTCGGCATGCGCGACATGAGCGTGATCGAGACCCCGCCTCGGGATCGTATCGCCATCCAGACTGTGGTGGCCGGATGGGAGGAAAAGCTGGTCCAATCGGCCATCGAGCATGAGCTCGAACGCGGCGGGCAGGTGTACTTCGTCCACAACCGCGTCGAATCGATCTACGAGATCGCCGCCAAGCTGCAGGAACTGGTGCCCCGAGCGCGCGTGCTCGTCGGCCATGGACAAATGTCGGAGGGCGAACTCGAGAAGGTGATGCTCAGCTTCATTCGCCACCAGGCCGACGTGCTGGTGGCCACCACGATCATCGAAAATGGTCTCGACATCCCGCTCTGCAACACCATGATCATCAATCGCGCCGACCGCCACGGGCTGAGCGAGTTGTACCAGCTCCGCGGCCGGGTGGGCCGCTCCAATCGCCGAGCCTATGCCTATCTGCTTGTCCCTGTGGACACCGAGTTGACGCCCATTGCGCGCCGCCGCCTCGCCGCGCTGAAGGAATTCAGCGATCTCGGCGCGGGCTTCAAGATCGCCGCGCTCGATCTCGAATTGCGCGGCGCCGGCAACCTGCTCGGCGGCCAGCAAAGCGGCCACATCGAGGCCGTCGGCTTCGAGATGTACACCTCCATGCTGGAGCGCACCATCCAGGAACTTCGCGGCGAGGAGCGGCCCGAGGAGGCCGAGGCTCAACTCAATCTTGGCATCGACATCCGCATCCCGGCGGACTACATCCCGCAAGAGAACCAGCGCCTGCGGATGTACAAACGCATCGCCGGCGTAGCCAACGAAGACGCGCTTGGCGACGTTCATGCCGAACTGGAAGATCGCTACGGGACGGTGCCCACGCCCGTTCGCAACCTGGAGGACTACGCCTCGCTACGCCTGCTGAGCAAACGACTGGGCGTGGCCGGCATCGACCGCAAGCGCGACCAGGTGCACGTGAAATTTGCGGCAGACGCGCGCATCGACCCGCAGAAGCTGGCCCAGTTTGTGGCCTCGAATCGCGGCACGCAGTTTTCGCCCAGCGGCACGCTGCGTTTCGCGCTGAAATCGCCGCAGCCGGGTGAGGTGCTATCGCGGATCAAGGACGTGCTCAGCGGACTTGCCGCAGAAGAGAGCTCGCTGGAGATCGCCAACTAGACCAGAACCTAATCTCATGAACGATTTGGTGTCAGGGCACGGCTTTAGCCGTGCCGTAGTTGCCCGACAAGAACTGGGCTTTAGCCCCTGAGGCAGCCTGAATGTTGCAGGCGCAGGGGCTAAAGCCCTGACTCCTTGCTGGCTGTCTTTCGGCACGACTAAAGTCGTGCCCTGATACACCGCTCCGGGACTTCCCGCGATGCTTCTGTGCTACCTTTTATGTTTTCTGAGAGGACGAGACCAGGAACAGTCTAGGAACATCGAGCATGAAAAAAGTCCGCAAAGCCGTATTTCCCGCTGCCGGCCTAGGCACGCGTTTTCTGCCCGCGACCAAGGCTCAGCCGAAAGAGATGCTTCCGCTGGTGGATAAACCCATCATCCAGTACGGCGTCGAGGAGGCGCTGGCCTCCGGCTGTGACCAGATCATCATCGTCACCGGCCGCGGCAAGAGCGCGATTGAAGATCATTTCGACGTCAGCTACGAACTGGAGAAAATGCTCGAGGAGCGAGGCAAGACCGAACTGCTGGCGATCGTCCGCGAGATCTCGGACATGATTCACGTGGCCTACGTGCGCCAGAAGGAGGCGCTCGGTCTCGGCCACGCGGTGTTGACCGCGCGTGAACTAGTGGGCGACGAGCCTTTCGCCGTGCTGCTGGCCGACGACGTGATCGATGCGCCCACGCCCTGCGTCCGGCAGATGATCGACGTCTACAACGAAACCGGCTGCTCGGTCATCGCCACGCAGGTGATCGAAGGCTCGGGCATCTCCGCCTATGGCGTGCTCGACGCTATACCCGTGGCCGGCCGCTTCAACGGACGCTTGTTCGAGATCCGCGATCTGGTGGAAAAACCCAAGCTGCAAGATGCTCCATCCAATCTCGCGATTATTGGCCGCTACATTCTTACCCCTGCCATTTTTGAAGCCCTGGAGCATACCGAGAAAGGCAGCGGCGGCGAACTGCAGCTCACCGACGGCCTGCGCCACCTGCTCAAGCAGGAGAAGATCTATGGCTTCACCTTCGAGGGCAAGCGGCACGACACCGGCGACAAGCTTGGGTTTCTGAAGGCAACGGTCGAGTTCGCCCTAAAACGTCCCGACTTGGGCGACGAGTTCCGCCGCTACCTGCGCAGTCTGAATGTGGAAGTGCTCGCGGCGAACTGATCGGCAGAACGTTTCATCAGCGCCATCGTTGGATCGCGAGTGCCGTCCCTACGGGACTCGTTTCAACTTGTGCCTCTCCCCCAGGGCTTACGCCCGCTTCCAGGCGTGCTCTGCGGTAGTGCCTTCAATTAAAATTCGAAATTCAGAACTGCTCTGCTACCATCAAGGGGTCCCGATCACATTCGAGGAGAGCGACCGATTCGCCGCTACATTCCTGAACTCGACGGCTTGCGCGCGTTCGCGATCTTGGCGGTGCTGCTGGTCCACTCCAATTTTGGCTTCTCCAGCCCGGTGCTGGAAAGGATGCGTTCCTGCGGATGGATCGGCGTGGACCTGTTCTTCGTCATTTCCGGGTATCTGATCACCTCGATCCTGCTGGCCTCGCGCGAACGGCCAAATTATTACCGCAACTTCTACGCGCGCCGCGGACTGCGGATCTGGCCGCTGTATTACTTGCTGATGCTGTACGTTTTCGTCCTCAGCTCGCACATCGGGGCATGGGCCAAGCAGGACATCGATCCGCACCAGTTCCACTGGCCGTATTACCTGCTGTACATACAGAACCTGGTCTACCCGCGACTGGGATCGTTTGCCATGGTCGTGACCTGGTCGCTGTGCGTCGAAGAGCAGTTCTATTTGATCTGGCCGTTCGCCGTACGCTTGTGCTCCCGGCGCGCCCTCACGGGCCTCGCGCTGGCAGTGCTCGCGGCGGGCACGCCGTTCCGCATGCTGCTGCACCATCTACATTCGGAGATGGGCTTCTTCTTTACCCTTACGCGGCTTGACCCGATCGCCATTGGTGCGTTGGTGGCGCTCCAACCCAAGTGGTTCAAGTATTCCTGGGTGGCGGCGCCGTGGGCGTGGTGGCTGTTGAAGGTCGGCGACTTCGAATGGGTTTACCTTGCGCTCGGGTTAGCCTTCGGCGGCCTAGTGCTGCACGCCGCGACCCACGGCAGCCGCTTTCTCCAAGCTGCGCCTCTGCGCTTTGTGGGAAAGGTCAGTTACGGGATCTACATCCTGCATCCGATCCTGTTCGGGGTGTTCTGGCTTACGCCGCTGTACAAACTGGCCGCTCACCTGCCGCATACGGCCCTGTTACGGATGATCGGCCAGGTTCTGTTCCCGCTCCCCTTCGCGGCGCTCTTGTGGTACGGCTTCGAACAGCCGATTCTTAGGCTGAAACGGTTCTTCGAGGCTGATCGTGAATCAAGCCGGGTCCCGAGGATGTCGGCGCTGGCGGCCGAAGCAGGCGACTGACTCGCCCCTACACTATCTTCTCTTGACGCCGATCCACGTCATGATCGCATCGCTGACAATCAGTTTGCCTTCGTGATCCCCTACAGGGACCTGCGGCAGATGGCGCGTCTTGCCAGTCGTGTTCGTCCCCCCGTTCAAAGGATCAAAGGTACATTTCTCGCAAGGGCCGACGAACAGCTTATTGCCCGCATCCCAGTCCTTGATTTGGCAGCCCTGATAGGTGCACAGCGCCGAGTAAGCAATAATGCCATGCCAGGTGTCGCCCTTCTTGACGTCGGCGCCAATCTTGTCCGGGGAGGTGCGATAGACCAGAACCAGTGCATGCTCGCTATCGCGAACCTTTCCAGTTTTCGAGTCTTTCGCTTGCACCGTGATCGGAGGCGCATCCAGCACGAGGTCGGCCGTCATCAAGTCCTGGCCCTTCTTCGAGCCATCAAAATACACAAAAGAATCGTATCTTTCCGGGGCCCCCAGCGGCTGCTCTATCTGGAGCGTGCCGCCCGCCGCAAAGGCATTCAAACTTCCACCAATCGTACACAGTGCCGTCGCCCCAACCAGCAGACAGGTGGACTTCAGCATCTCCCGTCTTTCCTCGCTGAACTTCGACATCCCCGTTTCCTTCTGTGATCTAACCACAAAACGGGCAGGAAACTCGTTCCTGCCCTGCCCCCTGCACTATGTTCTTTTGACGCCGATCCACCCATCGATGCCATCGCTGACGATCAGCTTGCCTGCGTGGTCGCCTACCGGGATCTGCGGCAGATCGCGTGTCTTGCCAGTCGTGTTCGCCCCCCCCTTCATAGGATCAAAGGTGCATTTCTCGCAAGGGCCGACGAACAGCTTCTTGCTCGCATCCCAGTCTTTAATGTGGCAGCCCTGACCGGTACACAACGCCGAGTAAGCAACGATGCCATTGCATGTGTTGGGCTTGACGTCGGCGGAAATCTTGTCCGGCGAGGTGCGATAGACCAGAACCAGGGCATGTTCGCTATCGCGAACCTGTCCGGTTTCCGAGTCTTTCGCTTGCACCGTGATCGGAGGCGCATCCAGCGCGAGGTCGGCCGTCATCACGTCCTGGCCCTTCTTCGAGCCATCGACATACACAAAAGAATCGTGTCTTTCCGGAGCCCCCAGCGGTTGCGGTGCCTGGAAATGCCCACCCGCCGCAAAGGCATTCAAACTTCCACCAATCGTATACAGTGCCGCCCCTCCCACCAGCATACAGGTGGACTTAAGCACCTCTCGCCTTTCCTTGCTGAACTTAGACATCCCCGTTTCCTTCCTGGAGTGATATGTTCCTTGCTGCCGCGATTCAGAGAACACGAGTGCTCTTGGAAAGTTCTCTGCCCTGAGAGCACAGTCCGGCCAACCGCGCGTTTGCGCCTAACGCTACCAAGTACATTCCAATTGGCGCTTATCTACAGAATATCATGCTGGCCGCCCCGGATTTTGTGACATATGACCGAGTCTGGGTTCCTGTGCCCGAAGTGCGTGCGTATCTTCAAAGCTCCTGGAAATCGCCAAGCAGCCAGAGGACATGAACGTGGCGGGATAACGCCCGGTCGCCATCGTGCGCCTTACTTCAGTGCTGCCGGTGCCGCCAATTGGCCGGTTGGAAGCACACGGCGTACGATTTGTGGATGTGCAGCTTGAAGTCAATCCGGTCCGGTGATCGTGAGCTGGTGCAGATTGTGGATGCTGCACTTGCGGACTCCGTCCGCAGGAGCGGAGCGTGGCTGGCATGTCGTCCTGGCTGTACGCAGTGCTGCCTTGGGGTGTTCGCTATCACCCAATTGGACGCCATAAGGTTACAAGCAGGTCTGGCAGAACTGGAGCAGCAGGATCCCGAGCGGGCGGAGCGGGTGCGCCGGCGCGCGCGTGATGCAGTCCGCCGTCTACGTGCTGGTTTTCCCGGGGACGCGTCCACAGGAATACTCGCTGAAAGTGGCGAGGATTTCGAAGATTACGCCAATGACGAACCTTGCCCGGTGCTTGATCCTGAGACTGGCAGATGCGATCTGTACGCAGCGCGTCCGATGACGTGCCGAGTATTCGGACCACCGATACGCTCCGAGGGCGGCCTCGGCATTTGCGAGCTTTGCTATCACGGTGCAACCGCGGAACAGATCGCCGCGTGCGAACTCCAGGCGGACACCGACGATCTCGAAGCAGAGCTGCTCGCGCGTGCGGAAGATGCTGCGGGTAAGCGCGGTAACACCATCGTTGCCTTTGCCCTCGGCCAGGTATGGCGTCCTCCGGTTGGAAGTTGAGTCGACAGACAAGTCCTGAGTTCCCGTGCGCTCCGCGGGCAACGCCGGAGCGCTTCTTCGGATCGATTTTTCCCGGGCGAAGACGCGATTGGTATTTGGGGATGCTCAGTGATAGCTGCGGTTTGTTTAGGGCCGGTGGCGCGCCTGCTGTACCATCTCCACCAGAACGCTTCTCGTTTCCTCCGGACTACTCACTTCCCGCACGAATCCGATACGGGCGCCACGCACGCCATCTTGGGTCTTCAAGCGCACGTTAAAGCCGAGCCGGTCGACCGACATCATGGTTGCTTCCCGCGCCTCGATGCCGGCAAAAACCTGCGCCAACAGGATCAGGGCCTCTCCGTGATCGGCATTCATGTGCTGCATGATCCCGCCTGCGCTATCGGCCAGCGGGTCTGGGCGCGCGCTCTGATACTCGGCTCCGGAGATCCAGCCCATCACCCCGAAACCGCCCACGTAGTAGACGTCCACCACGTCCATGCGATAAAAGGAGAAATCTTCATAGTCCACCCAGTCTTTGCTGTTTTCGTAGCGGGCCAGATAGAGCTTACGAGCTTCTGCCACTTCGGGTTCAGGTAGGGTTGCAACATTTCCCAGCAACGTGACCCGCGAAGCGCCCAGGGGATCGCCGCTGGCACCCGGCTGGGTTACCAGCAGGCTGGCGCGTGGGTCGGCGCGCAGATTCTGGGTGTGCATGGCCATCGTGCTAATGAGAAAAATGGGGCGTCCTCGCTCGTCCAGCCCGTAGGGCATGACTGAGCCGAACGGAAATCCCGGCTGTTTGCGGGACAGGGTGGAGATACTCCCGATGCGGCCCAGGTATACGAGGGTGCGCGCGTACTCCGCGAACGAGGGCTCAGGAATCGAAGGCTCAGCCGCGGCCGGACCACCGCTTGCGTGTTTTCTTGCCGACGTAGTTGACACTCAGTATCTCCTCTTCGTTCACCAGGACCATTGTGAATAGATGCACAAACGGCTCTGGGGAACGGCAGGGCCGAACCGGGGCCGCCGGCGATCACGGCTGGAGCGGACTGCGTAACCAAGGTTTGCGCCATCCAGAAGCCCTTGGGGATGGTTACCTCGTGCGCCGGGGCCTCGTCGGTGTCACAGTCGGTGTCTCCCGACCAACAGCCCATCATGAACTTGCCAGGAGCGAGCCGCAGCCAAGGCCATGCCTCAGCCGCTGAGAGCTAAGCGTGGACGCCGTCAGCGGGCGGCTGCGACTCCACACAGGCAGATTCCGTGTAGCCGAAAACCAAGGATCGATTTAGAGCGGGGTACGAAAACATGCTCTAAAAGCAGTTCCTTCGCTCGGACCGCGCATGTGTCAGGCCAAAATCAGGCCTGACACGCCGGGCGCGGTCCTCGCTCAGAGCGTGTGACTTTATTGATTTTCGGCAAAAACCAATGCTGAAAACAAACGGCTTAGGTGCTCTAAAAGCGCGAAAAATCAAAAAAGTCACAACCTCTCAGGATGACAATGTTGAAACCTGCTGTAGGCATCACTCCGTGGGAAGGCTCTTCACCGGCAAATCCCAGTGCGCCTCGAGAATCTCGAATCGGCGCTGTTCCTCGCGCTTAAAGGTTTCCTGGTCGGGGAATAGTTGTTGGGCCAGCGCCGCCTCGTCGAAACTGTCCGCCGCCACGGCGGCGCTGGGGAACACGATGGTGACCCGGTAATCCCAGCGCCCGTCTTCGGTGGTGTGATAGCGGGGCACGGTGATCGACACCGACCGCAGCCGTCCCAGCTCGATCTCTTTTTTGAGCAGCGGCAGATGGTTCTTGCGGAACAGGGTGATGAACTCCTCGGCGTGGCCCCACTTGGTCTTGTAATAGTACTCGACGACAAAGGGCTGCTCCGCAGCCTTGCCCTTGCCACCGGGCTCCGCCGTCTGCGCGAGAGCCATCACCAATGATGACGCCAAGACGGATGCGCTCAGCAGCGCTCGTCCTGCAATTTCGAAGCTCACCGTGTCCTCCTCCTCTGACGCCCCCCGAGGGGTGAATCAACAACCACTGACCTCATCGGCTGAGCGTGTTGCAAGAAAATGGTCATCCTGAGTTTCTCATGCCACCCCGGACGATCACATCTTGGGATTTGGCTTGGTAGCCTCGTGGTGGCCGGCGATGCGCGTGTATTGGATGGTCATCACGGGCTTGCCGTCCAATTGCTCCGAATAGGTGAACGAGTCCGGCTTAATGTTTGCCAGGGTAGCGGTCATGTTGGTCTGCTTGCCGTTCACGTTTGCCTGCATGGAAAGCAGCAGCGAATCACCTTCCCAGTGGCTGCTGCCGGAGTCGTCGCACGGAGCGGGAGAAACGTTGTCGCACCAGAGCGTGCGATAAAAGCTGGCTTTCGCGTCATACCAGGTAACGGCGTGGCCTTGTATCCCGCCCATCGGGTTCTTCGAGTGGTAGTTTTGCACCAGGGCGCGGCCGCCCGCGACAAAATGAAACTCCGCGGTGCCCGTGCCGGTGCCGCCCTTGGGCGCGTATTCGCTGGGTTCCATCTTCTCTTCGACTTGCCACTTGCCCAAGGCAAAGGCAAACTTCTGCATCTCGGCCATGGGACGGGTCATGGTGCCAACATGAGGACGGCCTCCGGTCGGCTTCTGATCGGTAGGTTGCGCCCAAAGAGCGGTTGCGGCCAAGGCCGCGGCAAGGAACAGCAGGCGGGTGAAGTTCATGGATGGCTCCATTGTGAGTACATGACGCGGCGCTACGATAGGACCTTGGATGCGCTCCGCACGCTAGCGGCGGAATCGCCCGATCACGTAGAACAGAATCGTGAGCGCCACGCTCAGCAGGATTGAGGTGGCCAGAGGGAAGTAAAAAACCGTGTGCTTGCCCCGGTAGACGATATCCCCGGGAAGGCGCCCAATCGGCAGGTGCCAACTCCCGGCGAAGACCAGGACCACCCCGCCGATGACGAGCAGCGCGCCCAGAAAGATCAGCAGCTTGCCGAGTTCGGTCACAACAGAATTCTAGCGCGGTGGCTCCGTCGCAGGGACAGATGCAGAGCCGGCGCCGCTCAAGAATCTAGCAGCAGGTTAGATCTACGAACTCGGAATTCCAACCTGCTGTTGGAATCGCGCGTCCTAGTCAACAGCGCCGCTGTGGAAGAAGGCCATGCACGAGCTTACGTTTTCGGTGGCCGCGAATTTCCTGGTGGTTGCTGGGCTGACGCTGTACGGGTTCGAATTGCTCGCCGCCTATCACTCCCGGGGACGCTGGGCGAAGAACATTACCGGGCTGCTGGCCGGAGTGGGCCTGCTGGCATTGGCTCTGGCCTTGCTGCTAACCCCACGCAACGCGGAGGTGATGGTGCGCATGGCGCAGAACCGCCGCCTCGCAAGTCTTCCTCGGGATCGGCACCGGGTTGCTGCTGGCGGCGATCGCCGCCTTTGGCATCATCACTTACGTGCGGCCGCTGCGGCTGTGGCACGAACGCAAGATCGAGCGGGACCTGAATCGTGAACTTCCCAAGATCCCGTAGGGGGACTGCCGAAGACCGGGGCAAGGTGCTGCGCTTTCCGCGCGCGGGGAATCCCGCAGCGTCCTCCTCCGCTTCGGGTTGGCAGGAGACGTTGCGCCGTTTGGGTCCGGCGATCGTCACCGGCGCCGCCGATGTGGATCCCTCGCTGGTCGTGACCGCCACGGTAATCGGCGCGGCCTATCACTACAACCTGCTCTGGCTGGTGGTGCTGTGCATCCCCTGCCTGGTCGCCATCTTTGCCGTCTCGGGCCGGGTGGGGTATCAGACCCAGCGCGGCCTGGTGGACCTGCTGCGCGAAAACTACGGCCGGCGCTGGGCGCTGACCTGCGCGCTGCTCATTGTGCTGATCAACATGGCTATGATCGTCGCCGACCTGATGGCGGTGAGCGATGCCTTCTCCATCCTGCTGATGCAGCAGCGCACGTTCTTCGTGGCCCTGGTCGCCTTTACCGTCTGGTACATCCTGATCTATCACGACTACCGCAAAGTGACCCGGGTGTTGCTGGGGTTGGCATCGATTTTGTTTATCTATGTAGCGGCCGCGATCATGAGCCACCCGCCGGCCAAGGAAGTATTTCTGCGC
>CAWINY010000003.1:0-292500 GCA_963837635.1 uncultured Acidobacteriota bacterium | reverse complement strand
TTTAAAGAAAGCGTAATAGCTCACTGGTCAAGCGGTCCGGTGCCGACAATACAACGGGGCTCAAACTGGACACCGAAGCTGCGGATGCATGGTTTCGGCCATGCGTGGTAGGAGAGCATTCTCAACAGTTTGAAGGTAGAGCGCAAGCACTGCTGGACGGTTGAGAAGAGACTCTGCCGGCATAAGTAGCGATAACGGAGGTGGGAACCCTCCGCGCCGAAAGTCTAAGGTTTCCTGAGAAAGGTTAATCCGCTCAGGGTTAGGCGGTCCCTAAGGCGAGGCCGAAAGGCGTAGTCGATGGATCTCCGGTTAATATTCCGGACCTCCCTTGGGTTCGTTATCACGATGGGGTGACGCAGGAGGCTAAGCGTGGCCAGTTATGGCTATCTGGTCCGATACGCGCAAGCCGTCTCCGGTAGGCAAATCCGCCGGGGAGTTATCGGTGAGGCGTAAAGCAGTAGTCCGTATGGACGAAAGACGCTGATGCCACACTGCCAAGAAAAACCTCTAAGGAGAACTTAAGGGAACCGTACCTCAAACCGACACAGGTAGACGAGGAGAATATCCAAAGGCGCTCGAGAGAAGGCTCGTTCAGGAACTCGGCAAATTGACCCCGTAACTTCGGGAGAAGGGGTGCCCCGCTAGGGTTTACAGCCCGAGGGGGCCGCAGTGAAGCGCGTACGGCGACTGTTTAACAAAAACACAGGTCTCTGCAAAGTCGAAAACGACGTATAGGGGCTGACGCCTGCCCGGTGCCGGAAGGTTAAAAGGAGAGGTTAGCCGCAAGGCGAAGCTTTGAATTGAAGCCCCGGTGAACGGCGGCCGTAACTATAACGGTCCTAAGGTAGCGAAATTCCTTGTCGGGTAAGTTCCGACCTGCACGAATGGCGTAACGATCGTACGACTGTCTTAACGAGCTACTCGGCGAACTTGTAGTACCGGTGAAGATGCCGGTTTCCCGCACCTAGACGGAAAGACCCCGTGCACCTTTACTACACCTTCACTATGAATTATGGCCTTTGCTGCGCAGGATAGGTGGGAGGCTTTGAACTCAGGCTCTCGGGCTTGGGGGAGCCAACGGTGAGATACCACCCTGTGAATGCTGTGATTCTAACCTACTCCCGTGATCCGGGAGAGGGACATAGTGAGGCGGGTAGTTTGACTGGGGCGGTCGCCTCCTAAACGGTAACGGAGGCGCGCGAAGCTACGCTCAGGCTGTTTGGAAATCAGCCGACGAGTGCAAAGGCATAAGCGTGGTTAACTGCGAGACCTACAAGTCGAGCAGATGCGAAAGCAGGCCTTAGTGATCCGGTGGTTCTGTATGGAAGGGCCATCGCTCAACGGATAAAAGGTACGCCGGGGATAACAGGCTGATCGGAGCCAAGAGTTCATATCGACGCTCCGGTTTGGCACCTCGATGTCGGCTCATCGCATCCTGGAGCTGTAGAAGGTTCCAAGGGTTAGGCTGTTCGCCTATTAAAGCGGTACGTGAGCTGGGTTCAGAACGTCGCGAGACAGTTCGGTCCCTATCTGGTGTGGGCGTAGGAGATTTGAGGGGGTCTGTCCTTAGTACGAGAGGACCGGGATGGACGAACCTCTTGTGTTCCAGCTGTCATGCCAATGGCACGGCTGGGTAGCGAAGTTCGGTTGTGATAACCGCTGAATGCATATAAGCGGGAAGCACTCCCCAAGATGAGATCTCCCAACCCATAAGGGTAAAGAAGGGCACAGGAAGACCACCTGTTTGATAGGCTGGATGTGGAAGTGCAGTGATGCACGTAGCTTACCAGTACTAATCGCCCGTTCGGCTTGACCATAAAATTTACCGAGCGCATCGAGCTGTCAGCCCACAAAGCTGGCAGCCACCAGCCCGAACCTGGGCTGAGCGCCGATGCTTAGTAGATCCCAATCTGTTCAGTTGTGAGGCTTCGTCCTCATTGTTCTTTCGATATGTGCGCTGAGAGATCCTTCGCCCGCGAGCGGGCTCAGGATTTCGGCAGCAGGCTCCCGGCGCTCCGCGCCTCACGCCTGCTAAGCGCCTCAAGTTGTCGGTGATAATACCGCGGAGGTCACACCCGTTCCCATCCCGAACACGGCAGTTAAGCCCCGCCGGGCCGATTGTACTGCACGGGAAACTGTGTGGGAGAGTAGGTCGTCGCCGGCATAAATAGAGGCCAGGTTGCTAACGCAATCTGGCCTTTTCCGTTTTGGGACCGTATCCGTCCGCGCGCCAGTATAATGAACAAAGGGAACGAGGACTGAAAACGGAGAGCCGAAATCCGATATGAGTCTGACCGAAGAAGACAAGCAGTGGATTCGCAGCGAAATGGAGCGGGTCGAGAGCAGCCTTCGCGGCGAGGTGGAGCGTGTCGAGACCAGCCTCCTGACAGAGTTTCACAAGTGGGCATCTCCAGTGGAAATGCGGCAACATAGCCACTCTGCTGTCCTGCGGGCACTGGATATGGAAGTGGAGACGTTGGCGGAGCGCGTCAAGAAACTGGAAGACGGTTCTGACACCCGTTCCCATCCCGAACAGGGAAGTTAAGCTCCACTGGCCGCCGACTCCGGCACGCAACTGCGGTGTGCCTGGGAGCCCGGTGTGTGGGAGAAAGGGTGTCGCCAGCTTAGATCAAGGCCATCAACGGCAACGCCGGCCGGGGGGACCCTTATCTCTTCGAATAGCCCTCCGCCCATGGCTACTCCGTCGAAAATCACCCAAGAACGGTGAGCAACACTAAAAGCTGCGCCGGAATAACTGATCGCTGACGGCTGGCGGCGGATGGCTCTATACTCCAAGGCAAGCAGATGCCGAATTCTCAAATCCAAGAACTGCCCGAAGCGCCATCAATCCGGCCGGACATCCTGCCCACGCTCTTTGGCGAAGGCTATGGCGGCTATCAGATCCGCAAGTCCACCTTCGTGCTTTCGTTTCTGCTGCACACGCTGGCGGTGGCGCTGTTGCTGACCTCCGGCATCTGGATGGTTCAACATCACCAGGAAATCAAGCGCACCGTAATCGAAATCCTGCCCAACGACATCGGCAAGTACGCTCTGCCCGCTTCCAAGAAGCAGGTGGGCGGGGGAGGCGGCGGCGGCGACCGCGACAAGCTTCCGGCCTCCAAGGGCGCGCTGCCGAAACAGGCGCTCACGCAGATCACGCCGCCCGCCGTGGTCATCCGCAACCCCGAACCCAAGCTTACGGTTGAGCCGACGGTGGTCGTTCCGCCAAGCATTCAGCTACCCCATACCGGCTCTCTCGGCGATCCGATGTCAAGCATCCTGGCGCCGCCCTCGAACGGCATCGGCTCCGGTGGAGGAATCGGCAGCGGCAGCGGAGGAGGGGTCGGTTCCGGCCACGGGCCCGGGGTTGGACCGGGCACCGGGGGAGGCATCGGCGGCGGGGTGTATCGGGTGGGCGGTGGCGTGACGGCTCCACGTACCATCGACGCTCCCGACCCGGAGTACTCGGAAGAGGCCCGCAAAGCCAAGTATCAGGGGACCGTGGTGCTCTGGGTGATTGTCGGCCCCGACGGCCGCATTCATGATGTCAAAGTGCAGCGCTCGCTCGGGCTTGGCCTCGACGAGAAGGCGGTTGAAGCGGTCAAGCGCTGGCGCTTCGAACCCGCCCGCAAGGATGGCCAACCGGTCTCGGTCCAGGTCAACGTCGAGGTGAACTTCCGGTTGTATTGACCGGCGGAACGTTCAACGCGAAGTCGCTAAGGCGCGAAGAAATCAAGAGACCAGAGAATCCCCTGACTCACCGGCGTCCCAGAATTTTCAGTAGTTGTTCAGTTTCTCTTCGCGTCTTCGCGCCTTCGCGTTGAAGCTGTCTCGCCTTGCCGTGGAGGCGGTCCTACTCATATCCGGCGGGCCGCCTTGGCGATGGGCTGCACGATGGGCCGGATCCGGTCCTTGGCGGTGCTCGCCAAATTCGACCCCTTCTCTAGCAGCTCGCCCGCCTGGTCGGACATATCCCCGATCCAGTCGCGCGCGTCTTCGTACTGGCGGCGCAACTGCTTGCGCATCTCGCGGCCGGTCTTGGGCGCCAGCATCAACGCGGTCGCCGCGCCGACACCCATGCCGATGAACAGCAACAGGAGCCCCAACCCCAAGTTGCCGCGCCGGTATTCCTGATTAACGTCAAAATGTTCGTAGTCGGTCATAAGTCCGCTCTCCGTTCTCCGGTTTTTCGTTCCCCGTTCCGTTCCCCCGCCGGAAGCAACATTCGTCAGGATCATTATGCGCTGAGTTCCTTCCCGGGTCATTCCACTTGACTTGCTCGGTTGCGAAAAGATGTCGTGGAACAGAAAACGGAGGACGTTTTTCTTGAGCCTCGGTGATCACTTGAAAACCGGCCAACGATAATCAGTTCAAAACCGGCCAACGGATGTGGCCCGGGACAGGTGTCTTTTCTACCCTACCGTGGACGGTTCTGGCAAGTCGGTCTTGGTGCGCCAACTGCGCGGGCCGCACTTGAGGACATAGCCGTGATGGAGCAAGCGGTCCAGCATGGCAGTAATGGCAGCGGCATCACCGAGCAGTTTCCCCCAGTCTTCTACGGGACGATTTGAAGTGAGCAGGGTGCTGGCCCGTTCGTAGCGTCGCATGATGACCTCCAGGAGTTCTTCGGCAGCGGTGAGTGGCAGCTTGCGCATTCCCAGATCGTCGATGATCAGCAGAGGGATGGTAACCAAGAAGTGCATATGCTGTTTGCGAGTGCCGTCGAGGGTCGCGTCCGCTAGTTCATCGAGCAGGGTGTGCGTTTCGCGGTAGAGCACGCGGTAGCCTTGTTGGATGGCGGCTTGGCCGATGGCTTGGGCCAAGTGACTCTTCCCGGTACCAGGTGGACCGAGAAACAGTGCGTCCTCGTGACGGCCGATGAAGGTGGCGGCAGCCAGGTCGAACACCAGGCTGCGATTCATCTTGGGATTGAAGGTGAAGTCGAAGTTATCCAGCGTCTTCTGCGGATCGCGAAACTGGGCTTGCTTACGGCGGCGCTCCAGCATCCGGTCGCCGCGCCGGGTTAGTTCGTCGGAGACCAGACACGAGATCAGGTCAATGGGCGCCATGGCTTCAGCCTGCGCCTGACGAAGGCGTGTCTCCAGCACCGCCGCCATTCCGCCCAGCCGTAACTGTTTGAGAGCACGATCCAGTTCGATCAGATTCACTCCTCTACCTCCTTGGATTTGTAGTTGATGAAGTCGCGGTACTGCACCAGCTCGCGGATCAAGGGATCAACTTGCTGCAAGCTCAGGGGAGCCTGGGGACAGCGCTCCAGATAGCGCCGGACAAACCGGTATTCCTGTACGCCCATCTCTAGGGCGGCGGCGCAGGCATCGTCAACGGCTGCTGTGCCGTACCTCTTGGCTAAGGAGAGAACGCCCAGGATGCGGCGCACGCCCACTTCGCCTTGTTGATGGTGAATGGCGTGGCAGAGCGCGCCGATGTGAGTCCCGGCCTGGCCTGCTCGCCACAGCAGTTGTGAGGTGCGTAGCGGGGTTCGCTTCGGGTGATCTTCAGGCTTGATGCGATACCAGCCACGCTTCTGGCGGACATGCTCGCGCTGCAGTTGGCCGGTTTTGGGGTCCAGTAGTCGGACATACAGCGCATCCCACTGCACCTTGACCACGCGTCCGATCCAGCCGGGCGGCGCACCATAGTAGGCGGCTTCCACCTCGACGCAACCGTCCAGATGGACGATGCGCTCGCCATACTGGTAATAGCGGAAGGGTTCCAGAGGCAGCGGCAGCAAGGCAGGTTTTTCCTCGGCAAACATGGCGGCGACTTGCCGTTTGGTAGTCCCGTGGATACGCGTGTCCGCCCACCGTGCTTCCCAGCGATCCAGGTAGGCTTGGGCCTCTTCCAGACTTTCAAAGCGAAGTCCTTTCAGCGGCGTTTTCTGGGCATGGCCCACGCCCGATTCGACTTTGCCTTTGCGATCGGGATCGCGCACGCGGCACGGCATGGCTACGGCGCCGTAGTGGGCCAGCACGTCGCGATAGAGGGGATTCAGGGTAGGGTCGTAAACGTCCGGGATCAGCACGCCTTCGCGCAGGTTATCGAGCACGACGACGCGCACACTGCCACCCAGTCGGCGGAAGGCCTGCTCATGAAGTTCAGCCCAGATGCGCGAACTGGAACGGAAGACCAGCAGGCGAACCGACTTGCGGCTGTAGCCCAGCGTCATCACGAACAGCCGCGTGCGCCGGTACTTGCCGCTCTCTGGGTCGCGCACCATCGGCCCGCTACCGTAGTCAACCTGCGCTTCCTCGCCGGGCCCGGTAACAATCACGACACGGGCTTGCGGCGACTGTGATCCGCGCAATCGGCGCACGAACCGCTGGACACTTTGATAGCTGCTGCTAAAGCCGTACTCAGAAACCAAGTCCTGCCAGATGGCCCGGGCATTGCGGCCCTTGCCTATCCCCAGATCGATCGCCTCCTGGTAGGGCTCGCAGGCACTGGCACGAGGGCTACGCTCGGGAGATAGGCTCGCCTTCGGCCCTGCCTCGCAGCGGCTAATTGCTTGGCCTAAATCGATCAGCGTTGGGAGAGGTTGGTTTTCCCTTCGTGGAGGGTTTTGCTTTTGTTTTTCCGCCGGAAGCGGCAACGTGCTCAAGGGCGGTCCCGAGACCGCCTCAGCAGGGGATGCCTGAGCACACCCCGAGTCGGTGATCACTTCGTTGGCCGGTTTTGCCGGCGCCCGCCTCCCCCAACCTCGTGGGGGGCGCACCGCGATCTCGGCCGCTTTCAGGTAAGCGCCCGCCGTTTCCCGGCGGACTCCGGTCGCCTGCTCGATGCGCCGCAGCGACCAACCGAGCCGCCCCAGCGCTAGTACTTGTTGTTTCCTCTCGTCGCTCAAGACATTCGCCATGCCGACGGAGGCTACAAGGCTCCCGCCGGAGTCAATGTCCTGGGCGTTCTCGTTGGCCGGTTTTCAGGTGATTATCATTGGCCGGATTTGGGTGATCGCTGAGGCTTGAGGTTAGAAAAGAACGGGGAGTAAGGTGTTGTCTGTGAGTTGAGGTTCTCAAGGATTCCATCCGTAGCGGGCCAATCGCTTATCTGGTCCCTCAAATTCCCCGCCGGCCGATGCGCAACTTAGGATTAGGCCATTTGGTGGTAATTTATCATGGCCGAAGCGGGCATTGATCAGTGTTGGAATTTACAAATCACAAATCACAAATTGCCAATTTAGACTTCTGGTTGACCTGCTCGTAAACCGCAGGGTAAAATCTATGGTTTGCGGGTACTGCCATGCTCTTGTCCGGGGCGACTGCGGGCCACTCTGGTGCGTAGCGGTAGTTCAAGCACTGAAACCATTTTTAGCGCCTGCCCGTTTTAGCGGGCTTTAGGTGGTGTGGGCGCATGAGGGAGCTTTTATGTACGCGGTAATCCGCACCGGGGGAAAGCAATACCGAGTGGCGCCGGGCGACGTGATCCGGGTTGAGAAGCTGCAACCTGGCCAGGACGGAAACGTGGAATTTTCCGAGGTGCTGGCGGTCAGCGGCAACGCTGGCGAGATCGGCAAACCGGCCGAGGCGCGCGTGGTGGGACAGGTTGTCCAGGAAGGCCGCGGCGACAAGATACTGGTCTTCCACTTCAAGCGCAAGAAGCAGTACAAGAAGCTGAACGGCCATCGGCAGGCGTTTACCGCCGTGCGCATCACGGAGATCGCCGCCGACGGGCAAAGTTACAAGGCACCGGCACAGGCGACGAAGTAGGCTAAGCGTCCGGCACCACACAACCCCGACCAGCTTTCGCGCTGGTTGCGGGCTCAAAGGATTGAGTCATGGCACATAAGAAAGGTTTAGGCAGCTCTCGAAACGGTCGCGACTCCAATGCGCAGCGGCTGGGGGTCAAGGTGTTTGGCGGACAGACGGTGCCCGGCGGCAGCATCATCGTGCGCCAGCGCGGTACCCCCTTCAAACCCGGCCTGAACGTTGGCCGCGGCAAGGACGATACCCTGTTCGCCAAGGTCACCGGCACCGTCCAGTTCCGGAACCGCGGCCCGCTTGGCAAGTTCGTCAATGTGATGCCGGCGGAGGCGTAGGGAACCGTCGGGCTGGTCACCGGCAAGATTACGCTTGCCGGATGGGGAGTACGTTCCAAGGCACGGGCGCGTCCCGTGCCTTTCGCATTTTTTCCGAGAGTGAAATCGTCCCCCGCGACGTCATTTACAGGCCTCGTTCGTGAGGCGAAGATTCGTGAAATTAACATCAAAACTGTCATCCCGAGCGGAGCGCAGCGGAGTCGAGGGACCTTGTGTTTTTGCGCCGGGAAAACGCAAGGTCCTTCGACTCGCCTCGCTACGCTCGGTTCGCTCAGGATGACAGTCCTTCGGACTGACGGCTGATTGCTGATTGCTGATAGTTATGTTCATCGACGAAGCCAAAATCCGGATCAAGGCGGGCGACGGCGGCAACGGCTGCATGGCCTTCCGCCGGGAAAAATTTGTGCCCCGTGGGGGGCCGTCGGGCGGCGATGGCGGCCGGGGCGGCGACATTGTCATGGAATCCAGCGAGCGGCACAATACGCTGGTGCACTTCCGCTTCAACCCGGAATACAAGGCGCAGCGCGGCCGTCACGGGGAAGGCTCCAACTGCACCGGAGCCGATGGCGTGGGCATCGTGCTGAAGGTTCCGGTCGGCACCATGGTTTATGACGCGTCGACGGGTGAACTGGTCCACGACTTCTCGCAACCGGATGAGCGCATGGTCATCGCTCGCGGCGGGCGAGGCGGACGCGGCAATCAGCATTTTGCCACCTCCACTCACCAGGCGCCGCGCGAGCATGAGCCCGGCCATCTGGGAGAAGAACGCACGCTTCGCCTGGAGCTGAAGCTGCTGGCCGACGTGGGACTGGTCGGATTCCCGAACGTAGGGAAATCCACGCTGATTTCTCGCATCTCGGCCGCGCGGCCGAAGGTTGCCGACTATCCGTTCACCACCCTGCAGCCCAACCTTGGCGTGGTGGCGTTGGGCGGTCCGGATTCGCCCGATGCGCAAAGCTTTGTCGTGGCGGATATCCCTGGGCTCATCGAAGGCGCTTCCGCAGGGGCGGGACTGGGCACGCAGTTCCTGCGCCACATCGAGCGCACCCGCCTGCTGGTGCACCTGGTCGATGTCTCCGACGCCAGCGGCCGTCCCGATCCCGTCAAGGACTTTGAGGTGATTCAGGGTGAGTTGAAGAGCTTCAACGCCGGTCTTGAAGACAAGCCCATCATCGTGGCCGCCTCGAAACTCGACGTTGCCAACAAAGAGAAGCTGGCTAAGCTCAAGCGCTACTGCACGCGCAAGAAGCTGCCCCTCTTTCCGATCTCAGCCGTCACCGGCAAGGGCGTGGATGAGCTCGTCTGGGCCGTTGCGCATCGTTTGCAGGAGCTGCGGGCCGGCGCGGAACAACCCTTCACCCCTTCGACTGCGCTCAAGGCAGGCTCCGAGGACGCCGAGGAAGAGGGCAGAGGAATCTAAGGCAAAGGCGCGCAAAGCAGCTAATTAGCCGCTGATGAACGCTGATCATGCTGATCCGGAGGCAATGTTCCTTTTTTCTTATCTTTATCAGCGTTCATCAGCGCAAATCAGCGGCTCAATCCTTTCCGTTAGCCGCCGCGAGATAACCTCTGAAGCTTCGGCAGTACTGTCTTGGAGAACGCCTCAACTTGAAAGTACCCTTGGGCTGCGCTAATCTCCGAGTGCCAGAGCAAGTTTGAAAGCTGCTGAGAACCGGCGTTTCTTGATGAAAGTCGCACTGTTTGGCGGCACCTTCGATCCCGTGCACTCCGGCCATCTGGCTGTGGCCCGGGCGGTCCAGCAACACTTTGGCTTACAGCGCGTGCTGTTCGTGCCCGCAGCCACTCCGCCCCATAAGCGCCATCTTGCGCTCACGCCGTTTTCGCATCGCTATGCCATGCTGGCGCTGGCGACGTTGGGCGAGAAGAGGTTTCTGCCGTCGTTGCTGGAATCCCCCGAACTGCGAGGCCAGGCACCGGACTACACCCTGGAAACCGTGCGTCGTTTCAAGAAAAGCCTGCCCCGCAAGGAACGGGTTTTTTTTATCATCGGCATCGACGCGTTCCTTGACATCGCCAAATGGTATGAACCCGAAGCGCTCTTGCGGGAGTGCGAGTTCATTGTCGTCAGCCGCCCGGGGTTCTCGCTGGCGGACGTTGCCAAGGCGTTGCCGGAGAGCATTCGCCCCGCTAACGGAGCGATTGCTGCCTTTGAGAAGCAACCGCCGCGTGGCGACCTTATCCTGCCGGGCGCGACCCTCCATCTGCTCGACAACGTTGCCGAAAATATTTCGGCAACCCAGGTGCGCATCGCCGCCGCAACCGGACGAGGGCTTACCCGCTATGTGCCTGCGCCGGTGGCCGAATACATCAAGAAGTTCGGACTCTACAAAGAACCACCTTCGGCGCGCGGCCCGATTGCCGCCGCCGGACGCGGCACCGGCCTGCAGGTGATCCACGGCGGCCGCCATCCCCGTTCCGAGGCACGATGAAAAAAACCAACCATCTCAAGCATCAGGTCGCCCACGCCATCGCCGCTTGCCAGGACAAGAAAGCGGACAAAGTTTCGGTGCTCGAACTCGATAAGGCTTCCGGCGCCTTTACCGATTTTTTCGTGATCTGCAGCGGCAGTAATCCGCGGCAGATTCAGGCCATCTCCGACGAAGTCGAGCAGCGGCTCGCCAGGGAAGCCGGCCTGAAGGCTACCAACGTGGAGGGTTACAGGCAGGCGGAGTGGGTGCTGCTGGACTACGTGGATTTTGTGGTCCACATCTTCGCGGAAAAGGCCCGCGATTTTTACGACCTGGAAAGACTGTGGCGATCGGCAAAGAAGCTGGATCCGACAGAACTCAAAGCGCCGAAAAAGCGCGCCAGCGTCAAGCGCGCCTCGGCGGCTGTAGGAGCCAAACCTGCGCGACCGCGCAAACGGGCTCCCAAACAGGCTCCCTGACACCTGTCACCTGGTACCTGCCGTTCACTACAGCAAAATTCCCACCAGGCAAGCCGACAGCAGGTTGGCCATCGTGCCCGCCAGCATGGCGCGGAAGCCGAGCCGTGCCAGTTGGTCGCGCTGGTTGGGGGCAAGGCCGCCGATGCCGCCGATCTGGACGCCGATCGAGCCGAAGTTGGCGAAGCCGCACAGGGCAAAGGTCGCGATGGTGAAAGATCTCGGATCCAGCGTGCCCTTCATCGGCCCGAGCTGCGAAAACGCCACCAGTTCATTAATTGCCATGCGGGTGCCGAGCAGGTTGCCCACGACGACGCAGTCTTTCCAGGGAATCCCGATCAGGAAAGCCAGCGGCGCGAACAGGTGCCCGAAGATCGTCTGCAGGCTGGCCGGGAAGTAGGCGAATCCGTGGTGGGCCAGAGCGTTGTGCGTCCAGCCGATAATCCCGTTCAGCAGCGCGATGAGCGCGAGGAAGGATACCAGCATGGCGGCGACATTCAACGCCAGATGCAAGCCGTCGGTGGTGCCGCGCGTGATGGCGCCGAGCACATTGGCATCTTTCGGCATCTCGATTTCGAACTCGGTGGACATCGCCGCGGCTGCTCCTGGGCCCCCGCGAGAAGGCGAATTGGAGGCCCCGTACGCCGTAACCGGAATTTCGGTCTCGGGCACCAGCATCTTGGAGATCAGGATCGTGCCCGGCGCGGTCATGATCACCGCGGCTAGCAAGTGCTTGGCCTCGATGCCATAGAGAATGTAGGCGCCCATGATGCCGCCGGAGACGTGCGCCATGCCGGCGGTCATGATGGTCATCAGCTCCGAGCGGGTGGCTGTTGGCAGGAAGGGGCGGATGGTCAGCGGCGCTTCGGTCTGCCCGATAAAGATGCTGGCGGCCACGTTCATCGACTCGGCGCCGCTGGCGCCCATCCGGGTCATGAGGCGAGCGATTTGCCGGATGACGACCTGCATCACGCCGAAGTGATACAGGACGGCGAAGAAGGCCGAAACAAAGATGATCGTGGTCAGCACCTGGAAGGCAAAGACCATGCCGAACTTGCCGCCCTTGGCGCCCAGTTCGCCGAATACGAAGGACGAACCTGCGAACGAGTAGCCCAACAGCGTGTTCACCGCCTCGCCCGCCCGCTCGATGACGCGGCGGCCCCACTCGGCGCGCAGCACCAGCACGGCAAAGGCAAACTGCAGGCCGAGACCCCAGAGAATCGTCTTCAGCCGGATGGAGAGGCGGTCTGTCGAGAACAGAAATGCCAGCCCCAGCAGCGTGGCAATGCCGAGTATGCCCACATAATGGCCCATCTTGCACCTGGTTGGAATTGGTAAACTAGAGGTGAGGGTATCAGCTGGCGGTATCCGGCACTAGTGAGCTGTACGCCAGTCGGTAAAGATTCGTAAAGCTTTCTTTACCAAGATTTACACGAACCGAAGGCGACAATTCGCGGACCTCTGGGTTCACTCCACTGCCAGAAGACTTGGTCCCTGCGGGGAGCAAGCGCTGCTTGAAGGCTCGGTTCGAGTCGATGGAACCGCACAAGCGGCAAGGGCACGGAGGTACAGGAACATGAACGGAAAAAGATGGATGATGATCGCGGCCCTGGGACTCGCCACCGCGCTCTCCGTCCCGGCGGTCGCGCAGGACCGAGATGACCGCAATGATCACGACCGCTACGACCAACGCGACCACGATCAAGACCACGACCGCGACCGCGACCACCCCAATGGTGGCGGCAATTACCGTCGCTCCGGCAGTACCGCGAATCAGTATGGCTATCAGGATGGCGTAAACGATGGTCGGAACGACCGCCAAACCGGCCACAGCTTCCGCCCAACGCACGACGACAACTACAAGAACGCACACCGCGGCTACAATTCGAGCTTGGGTAGCCAACAGCAGTACAAGAACGAGTATCGCCAAGCTTACGAGCAGGGATATCAGAGCGGTTATTACAGCAGGGGCCGTTAAGACCTGCAATCGGGGTGATCACGCGATCCTGGTACCGCTTACCGCGGATTACACGGAAAAAGACCAGATGAGCACGGACCTATTTGGGTGACGTTCAAGGATCTGTGTTGATCCGCTTTCAATCCGTCAAACCGCGGTAAGCATTCCTGATCGCGCACCGTTCCCCGCTCAGTCCACTCCCTGGGTGACATCCGCGGGCACCAGGATTTCGCCCGGCAGGTAGGCATTGGCGATGTATTGCTGCACCATGCGTTGGGTATTAAAGAAGGTCCCGTTCAGGGCAATGGCGGTGCGCATGACCTTGGCAAAGCCGCGCGGGCTGCCGTAATAAAGCGGCGCGATCACGCGCTCCAGCTTGTCATACAGCATCTCAAGTTCGGCCGTGGGATCGGGGCTGATCTCGGCATTGCCGATGGACCAGCCGGTGACCCCCTCAATGTGTCCTTCCAGCCACCAGCCGTCGAGGATGCTGAAGCTGGGCACGCCGTTGAGGGCCGCCTTCATGCCGCTGGTGCCGGAAGCCTCTTCCGGGCGCCGCGGCGTGTTCAGCCAGATATCGACGCCGCTGGTCATCAACTGCCCCCAGTGCCAGTCGTAGTTCTCGATGTAAACCACCTTCAGCGCATCGGCCAGCTTCTGGCCGGAGCTGATGATGTTGCGGATGATCGCCTTGCCGCCTTCATCGTGCGGATGCGCCTTGCCGCCATAAACCAACTGGATGGGGCCAATGTCGTGCACGATCTTGCGCAGCCGCTCCGGGTCGGTAAACAACAGGTCGCCGCGCTTATAGGTGCTGGCACGGCGGGCAAAGCCGAGGGTCAAAAATTTTTCGTCGAGCTGGACCCCCGTGGTGCGCTGGATCTCTCCGAACAGCTCTCGCTTGGCGGCGGCGTGGGTTTCGCGGATCTCATCCAGCGGGATGCTGATCGCGTAACGCAGGTAGTTGTTGTCGCGCCTCCAGGCGGGAATATGCCGATCGAAGAGAGCGGCCATCTGCGGCGAGGTCCAGGTGACCGCGTGCACTCCGTTGGTGATGGCGCTGATCGGGAAATTCGGGAACATGCCGCGCGACACCTCGCCATGGCGCATGGCCACCCCGTTGACGAAGTGTGAGAAGTAGAGCGCCAGGCTGGTCATGTTGAGGCGGTCCTTTTGCCAGACCTCGGGCGCCTGATCGAGCAGGAAGGTGCGGTCGGGGCCGAGCAGCTGGGTGGCCAGATCGCGCGGGAATTGATCGTGCCCGGCGGGCACCGGCGTGTGGGTGGTAAAGATGCAGCGACGCCGTACGCTATCCAGGTCGGTGGCACCCATGCGCGGAGAAAAGCGCATGCCCATGGAGCGATCCAGCAGGGGCAGCGTGAGCAGGGCGGAATGGCCCTCGTTCATGTGATACGACTGCACGTCGATTCCCAGCTTGCGCAGCAGGTAGACGCCGCCAATGCCGAGCACCATTTCCTGGCAGAGCCGATAGTAAGAATCGCCGCCATAAAGATGGTCGGTCAGGGTGCGGTCGAAATCGGAGTTCTCCGGGAAGTCGGTATCGAGCAGGAAGACCGGAAGCTGCTCGCCGCGCACTCCGGTCACCACGAATTTCCAGGCGCCGACGCTCACCGCGCGGCCGTCGATCGTCATGTCAGCTTTGGCGTTGACCCGCTTGAGGATGGCCGCGGGCGACCAGGTTTGCGCCTCCTCATGCTGGTAGCCTGCCGGGTCCAGGCGCTGGCGGAAGTAGCCCTTGTGATAGCACAGCGTGAGCGCGTACATCGGCACGCCCAGATCGGCGGCCGAGCGCAAGGTGTCTCCGGCCAGCACGCCAAGACCGCCGCTGTAGGTGGGGATGTCCTGGCGCAAGGCAATTTCCATGGAAAAGTAGGCGACTGTGGGAACGTTTAGCTTCAAGGGCGCACGACTCAATGTGGGATGTAGGCGTACCGAACCGGCAACCATGGTAGCAGAGCCGCCAGCTCTCGGATCTCAACAATCTGCCTTAGCCGTTGGGGCTAACGGGCTTCAGGTATCAGGTATCAGACCTCAGATGTCCTGGTTAGGTAATCTACGCGTGAGGGTGCCCCACATCTGCCAAAAACACGCAGATCTCGGGCACCCGCCGAATCCCGTCAAATACCGCGGGACTTGCTGCCTGACGCCTGTTTCCTGATACTCGTTACCTGATGCCTCAGGGATTTGACACGTATCCCCCCTTCCAGCTTAGGATGTGTCCCGTGGGAGGGGTCCAGTGATCGGCTCCGCATCCCTGAGCAACGAATGGATCCGGGAACGGCTGCGTCTCTTCGGCGTTCAGGATGTGCCCGAAGCTCCCATCGTCTGGGACGACACCACCCACTATATGGCTATCGAGCGGGATCACCTGGTTCGCCTGGAAGGCGATCTCTTCCTGATCCGGGGTCATGCGCACGAGGAACGATTTGGATTGGAGGGTCAGCCGAAGTTCTGGGTCAAACGCGCGATCGATCTGCGCACCGGACAGACTCACATCCTCAAGCTCACCATCGAGGAGTCGTTCAAAGTTCGCGTTGGCACCACTGAGGTGCTCTGCGTGCGCAACCCGGAAAAGGAGGCGAAGGTTCTCGCCCTGGTGCGCGGCGACTCGCGGTTTATGCAGGGGCGCAGCGCGCATGATTCCCGCGGCAACCTGGTACGAATTATCGACTTCATCCATGGCATTGACCTGTTAACCTATGTCGATTCGATTCGGCTGCCGCACGAAGAGTATTGCCGCACCCTGCTTCCACCGATCCTGGCCAAAGTGACCGACAACCTTGCAGCCCTTCAGCGCTTGCACGATGCTGGGTTGTGCCATGGCGAGATCCGGAGCGATCACCTGCTCATCGAACAGGGCACGAATGCGTACAAATGGATCGATTTCGATCTCGACCAATCTTCGCTAAATTTCGACCTCTGGAGTGTGGGAAACATCTTGCACCGTATCGTGGCCAAGGGGGTTAGGACTTTTCGGGATGCCCTGGAGATTTGTCCGCAACTTTCCGGGAAGTTTTCCCAGGACGACGCGTCCATTTTTTTCCCGCAACGCATTATGAATCTGCGAAAGGTTCATCCTTACCTGCCCGACAAACTGAACGACGTGCTGCTTCGTTTCTCCTTCGGGGCGCGCTTTGGCTATGACAAGATTTCCCAGATCGCGGACGATTTGAGGGAGTGCGCCGCGTCGGCAGGCTGGTAGCCTTGCTAAACGAAAACGGAGTGCCTTCCCGGTTAAGGAGATGTTTAGCAAGTCGGACAGGGCGGGCTTGAAGGGAGGTTCCCAGTGATTGACCGTGCGCCCCTGAAATACGAGTGGATCCAGCAACGCATGCGGCGCTTCGGCGTGCAACCCGTGCCGGAAGTACCGGTGATATGGGAGGACACCACCAATTACATGGGCGTCGATCGGGACCACCTGGTGAGCCTGCAAGGCGATCTTTTCCTGGTCCGGGGCAATGAGCACGAGGGACGATTTGGAATCGATGAGCAGCCGAAGTTCTGGGTCAAGCGGGCTATCGATCTGCGCACCGGGCAGACTCACATCCTTAAGCTCACGATTGAGGAGTCGTTCAAAGCTTGTGTGGGCGCGGTCGAGGTGCTCTGCGTCCGTAATGCGGAAAAAGAGGCCAAGGTTCTGGCGCTGGTGCGGGGAGACTCGCGCTTCATGCAGGGCCGCAGTGTGTACGATTCCCAAGGCAACCTAGTACGCATCCTCGATTTCATCCACGGCCATGATTTGCTCACCTACATCGCCTCGATTCGCTTGCCCCACGAAGAGTATTGCCGCACCCTGCTTCCGGCGATCCTGGCCAAGGTGGCGGAGAACATTGCCGCCCTGCAACGCTTACACGACGCCGGGCTCTGCCATGGCGACATTCGCAACGATCATCTTCTCATCGAGCGCGGTACGGATTCCTATCGGTGGATCGATTTCGATCTCGACCAGGGCACCGCTGCTTTCGACATCTGGAGTGTGGGCAACATCCTGCACTGTGTCGTAGCCAAGGGATTCCGGACATTCCGCGACGCTATCGAAATTTGTCCGCACCTTTCCGGAAAGCTTTCGCAGGACGACGCTTCCGTTTTCTTCCCCCATCGCGTCATGAATCTGCAGAAGATTCATCCCTATCTGCCCGACAGGCTCAACGACGTGCTGCTTCGTTTCTCATTCGGGGCCCGCGTGGGGTATGACAAGGTTTCTCAGATTGCAGACGATTTGGCGGAATGCGCGGCGTCGGCAGGCTGGTAAGGGCGCGAAGTTCCCTCATCGTAGAAACGGACCCGCAAGAACGAACACCTGCCACAGAGGCACAGAGCCACAGAGAAAAGCGCAAAACGGGTCCTTCTCGGTGTCACTGCGGCAGGTGTTCAAGAAACCTTTGACGAGTTGGCGATCAAAAAGAAGGGAGCGTCGCCGATCAGAGGGAGGGAGCGGCTAAAGGTGCGCGCCCACGCTCCTGGTTGGCGCGGTTGGGGCAATATTTGGCATGGACGGTCTTCCAAAAGCCGAGGTGGGCGGAAATGCGGCTGAAGGCGCGATGGTGGCAGAATACGCACTCAGCCATGCCGGACTCTGGGACGTGCCAAAAGCCCGTCCCAGAGTCCGGGCAGGCTAGTTTCGCGGGAGCGTGTTTCTTGTCCGTACCCATGACTACTTCGACCCTGCTGGATGAACTCGCATCCGGGTGGAGAAACGAACCATGGGGGGACGAAGTCATCCGCACATCCTTGGAAAAGCTATGGAAACTCTTGGCCTGTTTACTACAGCTATTCTGATCGGCATTCTGGGATTGTCAAATGGATTTTCTGTAAATAAGTGGAAATCTCTCTGGTTTGGGAAAAAGACGTTCCCGAATTGGCGTTGAAAACCGGCGCAGGAACCCGGTTACGGAGAATCACCGCGCCGGGTCGCACCCTACCGGCTCGACCGGCGACGCGAGAGCGCCATCCACGATCTGGCCGTCGCGCATATGGACCAGGCGGTCGCCATAGGCGGCGGCTTCCGGGTTGTGCGTGATCATCAGGACGGTCTGCCCCAATTCTTGGTTCGAGGTGCGCAGCATGCCCAACACAATTTCCGAGTTCTTGGAGTCCAGGTTGCCCGTGGGTTCGTCCGCCAGGATGATCGCGGGACGATTGATCAGCGCCCGGGCCAGCGCCACCCGCTGCTGCTCGCCGCCCGACAGCTCCGAAGGCCGGTGGTTCAGGCGCTGCTCAATGCCCAGCAGTCCGACAATCCGCTGAAAGAACTGGGGATCGCGCGGCGCCTGATCGCCGGCGATGTCCTGCGCGATGAAGATATTGGAACGTGCGTCCAGCGTGGGCAACAGATTGAACTTCTGAAAGACGAAGCCGATACGGTGCTTGCGCAGCCGGGTACGCTCGGCGTCGGAGAGCCTGGCGAAATCGGCGCCGTCCACCAAAACGCGGCCGGAATCGGCGCGGGTGAGACCGCCCAGCACGTAGAATAGCGTGCTCTTGCCGCTGCCCGAGGGGCCCACAATACTGACAAACTCGCCAGGTTCGATGTCCAGCGTCACTCCACGCAGCGCCGGCACTTCAACTTTGCCGACGTGGTAGGTCTTGCGCACGTCTTCAATACGGATAATTGGGGGCACGGGTCGAATATACAGGTTTGATGCGGGCGAAGTCATTCCCTGGGACCCGATCGCAGAAACGTTGACCTTAACATGTGAATATGCAATGATTTCTACATCTGATGTCCAAACGGGTACACTCCGAGGCCAAGCGATTCACGGCCTTGCCTTCTCTTTGTGAGTTCGCCTTCCTGACGGGCTGCAATACCACGGTAAGCGGGAGGGAAACTTTCCACCCCAAAGCGCACAAAGATCTTGCAGGCATGCAAACGGCTTATGGACCTCGAAAATTCGGCACGCTGGGGGGACTTCGGCGCTTGCCGGAGGCCCCGGGCTGCAACCCCAACCAGCGCTTCACGATTCTCGTGAATCGCAGGGAGGGCTTGGCTTGAAGCAGCTCAGTGAATGGCTTGATCTCGAACTGAACCCGCCTCTCTTCCAAGACCGACATCCGCACCGCCTCCCAATCCCTCAACCCGTTACCCCATGCCGCGATTTTGGCGCTTCTTGTTTCAAGGGCTTTAGCAACCCGATCCTAACCCGTGCTCCGCGCTGGTTGCGACTGGAAGTTGCGCGCCTTGGTAGCGAAGCCCTCGCCTCTGCGCGGCCTTGTATCCATAGGAGGATGCATTAATGTCCGAGTTTCTGCTCGCCGAGCAATTGACGGCCAAGCTGAACGTGATGGAATCCGATCTCCCGCGATACGAATCCCAGGGAATCATCAAACCGGTAACCAAGAACGGACGCACCTACTATTCCTCGCGTGACTTCTACCGCCTCAAGGGCGTGTTGTTCTTCATGCGCGACAAGGGGCTGAGCCTGGATGAAGCACAGGACCAGATTGCCAACTGGAACTGGGTGCCGCAGGCGGCCGGCGCCGGAGCTAACTAGCCGAATCCGGGTCTTAAGTCTTAGCGGGCGCAGCGCAATAGGCTTGGATTGCGCTCCGCGGCGAATCAGTGGTGTTGGCTAGTGCACGGTAATTTTGCGCCGGGGCGAACCCGGCAGTTGTGTTCAGGAATTCCGGGGCACAACCGGTTCGCCCGGGGAACCGTAGCTACCAGCAAAGCACGCGATCCAGGCTTCAACGCGCTTGCGGCCCGTTCGGCAAAGCTCTATCCATTTACCGTCAGTTCCTGATAACCTTAGCTCGTACTAAGACCTGGGGTAGAAAACTGTTTCAATTGGTTCTTGAAAGCACGCGACTTCAACTGCGCCATCCGCAATATCTGCGCGCGCATGAGAGGTTGAGAGAAATCCGCTCGCCCGCAGAACCCATGGATCCAGTTCCGGTGAACCCAACGGAGATACGGTATGGACTTTAAGAAAGTACTGACTGAGCTCTACTCTGAAAAAGCTCAGGTTGAGAAGGCCATTGCTGCCCTCGAAACATTGAATGGCACGGTGACTCCGGTTCGCCGTGGCCGGAAACCGGGTTCGGTGGTACTTACTGCGGCCCAATCCGCGCCGACGTCAACCAGTCGTGGCCGCCGCCGCATGAGCGCCGCCGCGCGTAAGCGCATTTCCGAAGGCGCGAAGAAACGTTGGGCCGCCCGAAAGGCCGGCGCCCTTGCCGCTTCCACGGCAAAGAAGCCTGCGCAGTCCGCCGCCAAGCAAGCCGCCCCGGCTCGTCATATGTCTGCAGCGGCACGGAAGCGAATTTCCGAGGCTGCCAAGAGGCGTTGGGCGGCACGAAAAGCGGACCGGAAGAACGCGTAGTCATCCGCGCCTAGACCTCTCTTTGCCCTCGTACCCTCGCTTCGGCCGGGTGATGTCCGGTGCGCCGGCCGCTGAACCAGCGGCAAGCGGCAGGCTTCACCATTGCGGGGGCAACTCTGTCGTACATTTCTGCATCATGGTAAGAGCTGTAATGATGGTCGATTCCCACTCGCTGATAAGAACGGAGCATGGTGGTGGCGGTGTCCAGCAAAGCTCGAATTCTAGTGGTCGACGATGAGGAGTCAATCGCCTCCACCTTGGCGGCGTTGTTTGCCCATCACGGCTATGACACAGCGCTCGCCTACAGCGGGGAGGAGGCGGTGAAAACCGCACGTTCCTTCGCACCTGACTTCATCCTCAGTGATGTCTTGATGGACGGGATGAGCGGCATCGACGCTGCCATGGAGATTCTCCGCTTTCTGCCGCGCTGCGAAGTGCTGTTCATTTCCGGAAACGGCGCTAACCTCAACCTTTTACAAGACGCCAAGGCAAGAGGTTTTGATTTTGAGGTTCTGCCCAAGCCCATCCGCATGTCTGAGCTGCTGGGGAGAATTTCAGAGGCCCTTGCGCAATCGAGCCGCCAGGATGGAAAGCTGAGCGCCTGAAACCCCGGCCCTCCCTGACCCGCTGCTCAGGCGAGAGTCAGAGCTTCCACATCCCCTTATGCAGAATAAGCTTGCCTTGCAAGTTTAGAGTTAAATTCCGATTTTTGTAGCGGAAGCAAAAGTTTTGCGTGCCCGACTTTCAAGAGGGCAAAATTTTTGTGTCGATGCAGAATTATGTTGACATATCTCCCACGTTAACCGCAATGTATGGTACTAGAGTATTTGGTTGTCCAACAGATTGCGCAGACTTAAAGCTTTAGGGGCCAAAAAACTTTCAGACGAATTCTTCAAGGGAGAAGGTTCGAAGGAGGGGAACCCAATGGCGGTCAAGAAAGCTGCGAAAAAGGCCAAGAAACCGGCTAAGAAAGCAACGAAGTAGTTAGGGCGAGCTCCCGCCCCGGCCAGCGCGCCGGGGATGCCGAACTCGCTATCCGGGCCACCAACAAGGGCGTTTGCTTCGGCAAACGCCCTTAGGCTTTTAGGGGGGCGGTCCGTCTGGATCCGTATAAATCCGTTGTTGATTACGCTTTCGCCGCCTTGTGATTGGCGAACTGTTCCACCGTCATGGTTGGCGACAGTTTATAAACCTTGTCCAGGATGGCGCGGCGGTCGGCTTCGGTTTTTGTCGTCGCATAACGGCGGCGCAGTTTCATGATTTTCTCGCTGCGTGCGCGGCGACGGTCGATCTCGGTCCTACGGCTGAAAGCTCCCATGGATTCCCTCAATTCTGAAAGTGTTCTCTAAGGTACAAAACATATTCTATTCACGCGCGCGCCTTGTGGGAAGCAGCCATCTGCCATCTGAGTAATCGAGATGAAAACCGGAGGGTGCCCCACATCTGCCTGCCGGTGGCAGATGTGGGATGATTCTCGGCTGAGTGCCGCGCTCCCCATACTCCCTGGTGATCCCTAGCCTGGAGTACTGCGGGTTTAGGGGTGGAGCAGGGCTTCAGTCCTGCGTCCAGGGCGCATTCGCAAGCGGCGGTGTAATCCGCGGTAAGTTTTTTCCGCAGGCGTGAGGGCTGATACCTGAAAGCTGAGCTAGTCCCCAACCTTGCTGGCCAGAAGCTCATCGACGGCGACGAAGTTGGTGGGATATTGTCCCGTGTAGCAGGCAGCGCAGTAGTTGGTATGGATGCCCTCGCCGCACGCCTCCCGGAGTCCTTCCAGCGACAGGTATGCCAGCGAATCGGCGCCGATAAATTCGCGGATCTCGTCGATCGATTTGTTGGCGGCGATCAGTTGATTCTTTTGCGGCGTGTCCACGCCGTAGAAGCAGGGCGAGACCGTGGGCGGGCAGGAGATGCGCATGTGGATCTCGCGCGCACCGGCGTGGCGGATCATGCGCACCAGCTTCTTGCTGGTGGTGCCGCGCACGATGGAGTCGTCGATCAGAATGATGCGCTTGTCCTTGATGATGCTGCGCACCGGATTCAGCTTGAGCTTCACCCCGAAGTCACGCAGGCCCTGTTCCGGTTCGATAAACGTGCGGCCGACGTAATGGCTGCGCACCAGGCCCACGCGAAAGGGGATGCCGCTTTCGGCGGCAAAGCCGACCGCGGCGGGCACGCCGGAGTCGGGCACCGCCACCACGATATCGGCGTCGACCGGGGCTTCCCGCGCCAACTGCCGTCCCATGGCCTCGCGGCTCTCGTTTACCGGCCGGCCGAAGACCACGCTGTCCGGCCGGGCAAAATATACATGCTCGAAGATGCACGACGACTGCGGCATGGCCGGGGCAAAAAAGTGCGACTCCATACCGCGTTCGCGCGTGATTACGATCAGCTCGCCCGCTTGCACGTCGCGCTCATACTCGGCGCCGATCAGGTCCAGGGCGGTGGTTTCGGAGGCGATGACGAAGGCGTCGGTTTCGTTCTTCGGCCCGGCCGGAATGCGGCCGATGGAAAGCGGCCGGAAGCCGCGCGGGTCGCGCACGGCGTAGACGGCATCCGGGGTCAGCAGCACCAGCGAGAAGGCGCCCTCGATGCGGCGTAGCGCATCGGCGATGGCTTCGGCCAGGGTTCGCTCCCGGCTGCGCGCCACCAGGTGCAGGATGACCTCGGTGTCGCTGCTGGTTTGGAAGATGGAGCCGTCGCCTTCCAGCCGCGCGCGCAAATGGCGTGCGTTGACCAGATTGCCATTGTGCGCCACCGCGATGGAGCCCTTGTTGCACTCCACCCGCAGCGGCTGCGCGTTGATCAGGACGGAGTCGCCGGCGGTGGAGTAACGGGTGTGGCCGATGGCAAGCTCGCCGGGAAGCCGCTTCAGTACCGGCGCGGTGAAGATGTCGCCGACCAGACCCATGCCCCGTTCCAGGCTCAGGTGGCTGCCGTCGGAAGCGGCGATGCCCGCCGACTCCTGCCCGCGATGCTGCAAGGCATGCAGCCCGAGGTAGGTCAGCTTGGCGGCCTCCGGATGGCCGTGGACGGCAACGACGCCGCACTCCTCGCGAAATTTGTCCAGGTTCAGCAACACCGGTGAATAAGGCCCTAACCGCAAGGTGGTGTGGGACGGGTCTTCGACCCGTCCCATTTCTGGGGCGGGTCGGAGACCCGCCCCACACAAACGAACTCTTCTACAACGTCTCCGCAACCAGCCGTTCTTCGGTTTCGGCGTGCAGCGCCTGCTGCAGTGCGCCTGCCCAGGCTTCCCGCAATTCCGACACTGCCGCACAGACGACCTCATGGCCATCCACATTGATTTGCAAATTGTCAGCGACGGTTTCGCCGATGCGCTCGGCGGCTACTCCGTATTTTACTGCAATCTCGCTTGCTTTCCCCCTTAATTCTGGAGCGCAGGAAAGCAAAATCCTACTCGCGTCCTCGCCAAAGAGCAGGTACTCGGCCGGAAGTCCCGCGCTATTTAGATTCACGCAGGCGCCCACGGTGTGCAGGAATGCCGATTCGGCCAGCACGACCGCCAGTCCGCCATCGGAGCAGTCATGCGCCGAGTCGATGAGGCCCTGTTGAATCAGCTCGATCACGCATTTCTGCAGCCCGGCTTCCTTCTCCAACTCCAGGGCCGGCGGGAAGCCCCAGGTCGTCCCGAGGATCTCCTTGGCGTACTCGGACGAGCCAAACTCGGCTTCGGCGTCGGTCGCATCCGCCTCCACGCCGGCGTGCAGCAGGAGCACGTCGCGCCCAGCCTGGCGGAAATCCGGGCGCATCGCCTTGCTCACGTCTTCCAGAACGCCCACGATGCCGATTACAGGCGTGGGGTAGACCCCCTCGCCCAGGGTTTCGTTGTAGAAGCTCACGTTGCCGCCGGTGATCGGCGCTTCCAGCTCTTCGCAAGCGGAGGTCACGCCGTCAATCACTTGCGAGAACTGCCACATGATGGGCGGCTTCTCCGGATTGCCGAAGTTCAGGCAGTTGGTTGCCGCCACCGGAGTTGCGCCCGTGCAAGCCACGTTGCGGGCAGCCTCGGCCACGGCATGTTCGGCGCCGAGTCGCGGATCCAGCCAGCACCAGCGGCCGTTGCCGTCCAATGCCATGGCCAGCGCGCGCTGCGTGCCCTTGATGCGGATCAACCCGGCATCCCCTTGACCCGGGCCTTCCACGGTGTTGGTTTGCACCATCGAGTCGTACTGCTGGTGAATCCAGCGCGTGGAGCAGATGTTTGGGCTGGCCAGCAGGCGCTTCAACTCGTCGCTAAGGTCCGCCTTCTCGCCCAGCCGGATGTGCTCGGGCTTGTCGCGTTCGACCGGCGGCTCCCAACGTTCCATGGGACGCTGGTAGAGCGGGGCTTCATCGGTTAGCGCGGGATTCGGGATCTCCGCCACCACCTCGCCATGCTGCTTGACGCGCATCAGGTTTTGCGGGATGACCTCGCCGATGGTGACCGCGTCCAGCCCCCACTTGCGGAAGACGGCAAAGACTTCTTCTTCGCGCCCCTTCTCCGCCACCAGCAACATGCGCTCTTGCGACTCGCTCAGCATGATCTCGTAGGCGCTCATGCCGGTCTCGCGCTGCGGCACGAGGTCGAGCTCGATTTCCAGGCCCACGCCGCCGCGGCCACCCATCTCGCAGGTGGAACAGGTGAGGCCGGCCGCGCCCATGTCCTGGATGCCGACCACCGCGCCGGTTTCCATCGCCTCCAGGCAGGCTTCGAGCAGCAGCTTCTCCAGGAAGGGATCGCCCACCTGCACGTTGGGCCGCTTAGCTTCCGAGGCCTCGCTAAACTCCTCGCTCGCCATGGTGGCCCCGTGGATGCCGTCGCGCCCGGTTTTCGAGCCCACGTAGATCACCGGATTGCCCGCGCCCGCCGCCTTGGCGTAGAAGATGCGGTCCTTGCGCACCAGGCCGAGCGCGAAAGCGTTCACCAGCGGATTGCCCGAATAGCACGGCTCGAACTTAGTTTCGCCGCCTACGTTGGGAACGCCGAAACAGTTGCCGTAACCGGCAATGCCGCTGACCACGCCTTCCAGGATCGAGTGATTCTTGTCCACTTCATTTTTGCGTATCTCGGGCGCGGGTGCCCCACCCTTTTCGCGATGCGAAAGGGTGGAAATTTGAGTGATCGGCCCGAAGCGCAGAGAATCCATCACCGCGACCGGGCGTGCGCCCATGGTGAAGATGTCGCGCAGGATGCCGCCTACGCCGGTCGCGGCTCCCTGAAAAGGCTCGATGAACGAGGGGTGGTTGTGCGACTCGATCTTGAAGGCACAGGCCCAGCCGTCGCCGATGTCGATGATGCCCGCGTTCTCCCCCGGGCCTTGCATCACGCGCCGCGAGCGCGTCGGCAGCCGCTTCAAATGCACGCGCGACGATTTGTAGGAGCAGTGCTCGCTCCACATCACGCTGAAGATGCCCAGCTCGGTCAGCGACGGTTCGCGTCCTAGCAGCTTCAGGATTTTCTGGTACTCCTCGTCGTTGAGGCCATGATCGCGGATGACCTCGAGCGTGATCTGTGTCGTGCTCATTCTTACCTCTCGGGAAAAATTTCATTGTACGGGATGGATGGGCGTGGAGGGCGAGCTATTGAGAATTGCAGATTGCAGATTATTGTGACAGCCAGAGAATTGTCATTCCAAGCGAGTGAGCCGTGGCCGAAGGCCGAGTTGAGATCGCTGGTGCTAAGCCCTGATGTTATCGCCAGCTAACAATTCACTGTTCCCACCAGCCTTTTTTACCGGGTTCCGCAGGCCAAAATACGTCAATGTCTTCTGGCCGAAGCATATTTTTGACGCGAGAGCCATCTGCTTTGCAAATATCAATTTCAATCAAGGAATCGGCATCGACGAGCGCACACAGTGAAACGGTGATTCCGTCGCTATCAACGAACTCTGCTTCTGCGACACTGTGGAGCACGCCCGTGGGATGCTCTGCGTTCGCAATACTAAGCTGTCATCGTTGTCCAAAACATCGATTTGCGCGCCATCCAATTGCCTCAGCAAGTCCTCGCGGTTCTCAACGCCAGCGTGAAGCATACGTCGAAAGACGGCTAGTTCCTGCTCGTTAATGGGGCGAAAGCGGGACATGGCTGCGAGACATTCTAAAATAGCTGTATCCCTTTATAACCAGTAAACGGAGACGGTTCACTTGCTCCGCTGCAGCTCCCGATACGCTTCGCTTTTGCTCACGCCCATCTCTTTGGCTACGCGCTTGAGCGCCGACTTCTCGTCGAGCGACTCGGCCTGCATGAGCTCCTTCAGGCGCACACGAAGGTTCTTGACCGGCGCGGGCGCGGCCTCCTCTTCGGCTTTGCCGAGGAGCAGGGTGATCTCGCCCTTGATCGTCTCCCGCGAGCGCAGATCCTTGAGCACGCTTTCGGCGGGGCCGCGGAGGAATTCCTCGTGCAGCTTGGTGACCTCGCGCGCAAGCACCACCGGGCGCTTGGGACCGAGCACGGCGACCACATCTTCCATCGACTCGAGAATGCGGTGCGGCGCCTCGTAGAAGACCTGGGTGCGGGGGGACGCCTTGATGGATTCCAGCAGCTCACGACGGGCGCCCGTTTTTACCGGCAGGAAGCCGCTGAAGCGGAACGAATCGGTGGGCAGGCCGCTGGCAGCCAGCGCCGCCAGGAAGGCCGAGGCCCCCGGCACTGGTACCACCTTAATGTGGTGCCGAACGGCAAAGGAGATCAGCCGGTATCCCGGATCAGAGATGCCCGGCATGCCGGCATCGGTCACCAGCGCGACCTTCATGCCATTTTCCAGATCGACGATCAACTCTGCCGCGCGGGTCAGCTCGTTGTGCTCGTGATAGCTGACCAGGCGCTTCTCGATGCCGTAATGGTTGAGCAGTTGCTGCGTGTGGCGCGTGTCCTCGCAGGCGATCAGGTCGCATTGCTTCAGGACCCGGAGGGCGCGCAAGGTGATGTCCTCCAGGTTGCCGATTGGCGTGGCCACCAGGTAGAGCGCGGGCTCAAGAACGTCGGACATGGTGCGAAGTTTACACCTATCAGGTAGCAGGCAACAGGTACCAGGTACCAGGATCGGGTTCCGGCGCACGGTAAGAAGTGCAGGTGAGCAGGCGTGCACTCCTGCAATCCGGAGGGTGCCCCACATCTGCGCGCCGCTCGCAGATGTGGGTCTTTTCCCGATCCCACATCTGCCAAAACCGGGCAGATGTGGGGCACCCTCGATCTCGATACCTGGTACCTGCTACCTGTTGCCGGTTGCCTGGCACCTTCTTGTCACAACGCAATGTTTGCCCGCGATTGCCTTTCCCTCACTGCTTTGCTTATGATCCGGGCATATGACCACGACACCGCAGCCCCGGGTCCATCTGCGCGAGAAGACCCAGTTGATGTCCGCGTCGGAGATCGAGCGCACCCTGGTGCGCTTGGCCCACCAGATCATTGAGAAGAACAACGGCACGGAAAAACTGGCGCTGGTCGGTATCAAGCGCCGCGGAGTGCCCCTGGCCCATCGTCTGGCGCGCATCATCGAGCGCATCGAGAGCAAGCCAGTGCCGGTCGGGGTGCTCGACATCACGCTCTACCGCGACGATCTCTCCACCGTGGCCCTGCGTCCGGTGGTGCAGAAGAGCGAAATCAACTGTCCGGTGGAGGACATGAACGTGATCCTGGTGGATGACGTGCTCTTTACCGGACGCACCACCCGCGCCGCGCTCGATGCGCTGTTCGATCAAGGCCGTCCCAGCAGGGTGCAACTGCTGGTGCTCATCGACCGCGGCCGCCGTGAGCTGCCCATCGAGGCCGCCTTCGTGGGCAAGAGCCTGGCTACGACCTCCCGCGAAATCATCGAGGTCAAACTCCAGGAAACCGACGGGCTGGAAAAGGTTCTGCTGATGGAAAAGGTCGAGGACTAGGGCCATGCTCGATACCCACGAGGCCGTTACCGCCCCAGGCAAGCGTGCTAAAGGCTCGAAGGACCCCGAATCGCAGTCGATCAAGACGACCTCGCTGCTCGGCATCGAGCACTTGGAAAAGCCGGAGATCGAGAGCTATCTGAAGTTGGCCCAGAAGATGGACCCCAGCCGGCCCTCGACGCGGCTGCGCGGCAAGAAGGTCATCCTGCTGTTTTATGAGAATTCCACGCGCACCCGCACCTCCTTCGAGCTGGCGGCCAAGGCGCAAGGCGCAACCACTACGCTGATCACGGCCGGCTCCTCCAGCATCGAGAAGGGCGAGTCGCTGATGGATACCGGCTACACGGTGACCGCGCTGGGCGCCGATGCCATCGTAATGCGGCATCCCTCCTCGGGCGCGCACGTGGCCCTGTCGCGCTGGATTGACGTGCCGCTGGTCAACGCCGGCGACGGCATGCACGAGCATCCCTCGCAGGCGCTGCTGGACGCCTTCACCATCCTGCAGCACAAGAAATCTTTGACCGGCTTGCGGGTGCTGATCACGGGCGACATCCTGCACAGCCGGGTGGCGCGCTCGGACGCCTTCCTGCTCTCCAAGTTTGGCGCCGAGGTCACCTTCTGCGGCCCGCCCGACCTGGTGCCCGATGTGGCCACAACGCTGGCGCCGGGGGTTCGCGTCATGCGCAACTTCGAGCAGGCGCTCGGCGGACAGGACGTGGTCATGATGCTGCGCATCCAGAAGGAGCGCTTCATCGGCAAGCGCGTCAGCCTGGAGCGCTACGTGGCGGATTATCAGTTGACTGTGGATCGGCTAAAGCTGGCGGAACCCGACGCCATCGTGATGCATCCCGGCCCGATTATCCGCGGCCTGGAACTGGTGGCCGAAGTGGCGGATTGTCCGCAGTCGGTAATCCGCGAACAGGTGCGCAACGGCGTGCGCGTGCGCATGGGCGTGCTGGCGCGGGCGCTGGGGAAGAGCTCGTAGCGCCGGCGTCTCGCCGGCGGGCCCTCTCAGTGCGGCAGCGGATTGACAAGACAGAAACCAACAACGGATCAAGACGGATTCAGACGGATCAGAATGAATGACAGTATCCATCAGCGCTAATCAGCGGCAACCCGGTTCCATTCTCATCCGCGGCGGATACGTAATCGATCCCGCCAGCGGCATCGACCGTGAAGCAGATGTTCTCATCCGCGATGGGCACATTGCCGAGGTCGGCCCCGCGTTGACCACCCACCCCGATCAGGGCGCGGTCGAAATCCTCGATGCCAAAGGGTTGATCGTCGCACCGGGTTTCATCGACCTGCATGTGCACCTGCGCGAGCCGGGCGAGCAGCACAAGGAAACCATCGCCAGCGGAACCCGGGCGGCGACGGCTGGCGGCTTTACCTCGGTTTGCGCCATGCCCAACACCGCGCCGGTCAACGACCTGCCCGCGGTGACGCGCTGGATGCAGGAGCCGGAACGCGGGGCCGTGGTCAACGTGTTTCCCGCGGCGGCGGCTACCGTGGGCAACGCCGGCGAGAAGCTCACCGATTACGCCGCGCTGGCCGAGGCTGGCGCCGTAAGCGTGACCGATGATGGCAAACCCATCTTGAACGACCGCACCATGCGCCAGGTGCTGGCGGCTGCTGCCGATGCCGGCATCCTGGTGATGCAGCACCCGGAAGACACGAACCTCACCCTCGGCGGCACCATGAATGACGGCCCGACGGCCTTCCGTCTGGGACTCTACGGCATGCCCGGCGAGGCGGAGACTCGCATCGTGGAGCGCGACCTGGGCCTGCTGGCCGAAATCGGCACCCGGCTGCACGAGCAGCACCTCTCCTCCGCAGCTTCGATCGACGCCCTCCGGCGAGCCAAGGCGGCTGGGGCAAACGTCACCTGCGAGGTCACGCCGCATCACTTCTCGCTCATCGATGAGGAGGTCGTGCCCTACGACACGCGCTTCAAGGTGAACCCGCCGCTGCGTTCGGCGGCGGACCGAGAGGCGGTAATCCAGGGCATCCTGGACGGCACCGTGGACGCCATTGCCACCGACCACGCCCCCCATGCCATTCACGAAAAGGCGATGGAGTTCGACCGCGCTCCCTTTGGCTTGATTGGCCTGGAGACTGCGCTGGCCCTGGCCATCACCGTGCTGCACGAGCAGCGCGGGTTGCCGATCCGGCGCATCGTAGAGTTGTTCTCGACCAACCCGGCGAAAGTCATCGGCATTGAGCGCGGCACGCTGGCCGTGGGCTCAGCCGGCGATGTTACGATCTTTGACCCCAAGCACCGCTGGCAATACCTGGTGAAAGATTCGAAATCGCTCTCCAGAAACACTCCGTTCGATGGCTGGGAGCTAACCGGACGGGTGGTCGCCACGATCGTCGCTGGACGAGTCGTGTACAAGCAGAACGCCTAGCGGTTGGAGGGCGTCAACAAGAGCCAAGCATGGAAACGCCGTCCGGTGATTCACGCTACGGGGATTTATCACTCGTTACTTGATGTCGGTTCTGCGAATGGTGTCGTCAACGGCTTTTTGCAAAACCTGCTTGTACTTTTCATTTCGCTGTTCCAGCGCGTTCTTGGAGAAGGTGACGTGGCGTCCGGTTTGTTCGTCTACGTTTTCCAGCAGCGCAAAGAAAGCTTCTTTTACGGTCGGTGAATAGACAAGAAAACCGTGACGGTCGCCGCCGCACATGTGTCTCGCGCAACCGGAAAAGGAAATGACGTGTTCATCCCCTGCATCTTCGATTGAAAGGTTATAAGGCGATGACACCTCAAACTGATTGGGCAGGTTCAGTGAGTACCATTCCCGTTGAAACCTGCCTGCGCGCAGATGAAACGCTGAGATATGCCACCCTGTCCGCGACCCACTAAGCACGGCCAACATCGTCGCCCCGTTCTCTAAATCGAAAGTTTGCAGCGAGTAAAGTCGTTGTTTCGCCAGCCCGCCCTGCTGCAAAGCTGAGCTTAGTTCAGCGACGCTAAATTCGTTTTGCGCGAATGCAGACGGGATGCTGCTCAAAAAGAGAACGACGGCGAAATAGAATAACCTTTTCACGGACAGCACTTTACGCCGAATGGCAGAAGAAATCCACGATGGCGAGTGATAACAGGACTTAGCACCAGCGATCCCAAGCGGCCTTGCCCTGCCACCTCGCAACGGAGGATAGGGATTCCTCCCCTTCGCTTCGCTCAGGGCTCGGCCTCTGGCCTCGGCTCACTCGCTCAGAATGACAACCTCCTGATCTGCTCTCACCTCTTCAGCAAATCCACCGGCTCGTTCGGATCGTGTACCCGGAAGCAGGCCTTCAGCGCCGGATGGTGCTGCAACACCGCCTGGCACATCTGCCAGGCGATTCGACGATAAGAAAAGTGTCCCGCCGGCGTAGTGCGGATCTCCGCGATGTACACCGCCTCCGCCAAATCCATCTTGAACAGCGTGCGCTTGCGGTAAGCGAGTGGAATCAGGTACTGCGCCGCGGCGGGATCGAACTGCTCGGCGACCGCTTTCGCCTGGCGCATGGCACTTTCGTATTGCCCGGCCCAGCCGCTCTCCACAACATCTTCCGGCGTCTCGTAGCCGTGCGCGAAGGTGAAATCCTGATGAAGCTGGATGCAGCGCCGGTGCCGGTGCAGGTCGCGGAAGCCGCCGACGTCCATCAGGATGTCGAAGCGGAAGCTCTGCCCGGCACGGAAGGCGCGCAGCAGTTCGTCATGCGGCGCGCGATGGCGCCAGCCCAGTTCCAGAATTTCGTTCCGCCGCGCTTCGCTCAGTGAGGCCACTGCTTCGCGCACCTGCCGGTACGGATGCTCGCAATGCTCGTAGAGCAAAGACGCCGCGATCTCGATTTCCACCGGTTCGTCGTCGAGCAGATCGACCGCCGGGGCGGGCGCGATTTCTGCGCCGCTCATGATTTCTTTCGCCACCGCGCGCAGCTCCTGGCGCGAGTTGATCAAGTAAGGGCTGGGATCGGCGTACTTGACCAGCGTGGGCGCAACCGCGACCTGGCGCTGATCGTCGAAGCTGTACGCCGGTTCGCGGGCGGCACGTTTGAGTGCCTGGCCAAGCTCGCGGATCTCCGGCTGCGGATGCGAGAGCAGCCGCGAAATCTGCCCTTCCAGCGTGCGCGCGTTCACGATCTGTCCCAGCGAGGTGTTGGTGGCCAGCGGCAGCATGTAGCGCGCAATGTCGAACGCCCGCGCTCTCATGGTGCGCTCGTATTGCGCCGCGTCCATCTCGCCGGGCTTGGCCGTGCGCGCGCACAGGTGCTCGAACATTGCCTGCGAAAGCTCGCGGTAGGTGGCAAACAGGGATTGGATGGCCTCGTCGTATTGCTGGCGCGCGTGATCGGGATCGGCCCTCTTCACCCCTTCGACTGCGCTCAGGGCAGGCTCCGAGGACGCCGTGGCCGCAGAGGAAGAACGCAGAGGAAGAACATCGGAAGAGGCTTGAGCCTGCGTCTGCTCCGCAGATGGGGAGCACTTAAACTCCGGCACGTAATAGTCCGGCTTGGCGAAATTCTGGTAACGGGTGGAGCGCTCCTGGCCGTCCCAGCGCTGCTCATCTTCGAGCACCACGGCCGCCAGCAGCGATAGCCGCTCCACCGCAAACGCCACGTGAGCCAGATCGGCGATGGAGCGGTGCCCGTACTGAAAATAGAAGGTATTGAGGAACTGTTCGGCCTTCTGCGAGCTGATTTCGCGCAGCGCCTCCTTCATGGGCAGCGCCGAGCGCGAATACTTGGCCATGGCGTAAGCCTGCACTTCCGGTTCGACGCCATACAGCGCATAGACTTCCGTCGCGGGCCGGTGCGGCGAGGCCTCCGGCTTGGTTTCAGACATGCCGCACATTGTATTGGGTCCTTAGTCGTTTGTCGTTTGCTGACTTTGCAGCCTCGCCTTGGATGCTGTTTTCGCGAAGGCTCAAGGGCGCCGGGAGGGGTGGGCTAGCCTAGTGTGCTCCAACTCTTTACCCAAGGTTACCTCGGTCACGCTGGAATTCACCGGGTCCTGCTGAGCGCAGTGAAGCGCCTGTATTTTCATATACATAGATTGTTCGCCCTTTCGGTCGCCCAGAACGAAAAGGAGGGAGTAAGGCTGTCCCGCTCTGTCCTGCAGCTTGCCCTGGACACCAGAATTCGGGTATGTTCGTTTCATCCACTTTGGATAGAGGATCATTCTGTAGCACGATGAAGAGCCGTTATCATATTCTGCTGGCCCTCGTACTGTTAGCCGTTGGCGCGCCGGGATGGGCGCAGAGCGCGTTTTCCACGTCGCAGCAGGCGCAACCGCAGGGCTTGCCCGGGATCCCGCTGTTCGTCGCCGATGTCAACGGCTTTACCACCAGTCTCGTCGATTTCTCGGCGGTGCTCCCGTCCAGCTCTGCCCAGTCTCCGTTGTTGTCTCCGGATGCAGCCCTTCAGGCGCTGGATTCGCGCTGGCATTATCAGGCGACCGCGCTGGCCGGCTATTCCGATATCACGGTGATCGAAGCCAGCTTGCCGGACAGCTCACAGCGGGGCTCGTTCGAGCTGACCCGCCGCTACGCCGCTCCCCGCACGTTGGAATTCAAACCGGTGAACTTCACCGGCGACGGTTTTGTGAAGTCGAACGTGATCTTGCGCATGCTCACGGCCGAAGCCGAGCACGTCAATAAGGACGATGGCGCGGCGACTGCTATAACCGAGCAGAACTACAAGTTCAGCTTCAAGGGCACAGAAAACGAAGATGGCCGCGCAGTCTATGTCTATCAGGTCAAGCCGCGGCACAAGCGCGTCAACCTGTTCAAGGGCAAGATCTATGTGGATGCCTGTACCGGTAGCATGCTCCGTGCTGAGGGATCCGTGGTGAAGACGCCGTCGTTTTTCGTGCGAAAAGTCGATTTCGTGCAAGAGTTCACGGAAGTGAACGGCTTCACCCTGCCCTCGCACCTGCACTCGGTCAGCAAGGTCCACATCATCGGTCGCACTATTGTGGATGTGCTGCATCGTGATTACCGCCCGGTTGCCGGCGAAGCCACGCAAGCCTCCAATGGCGGCGGTACGGGACAGTAACCCAACCGCGGCTGCCGGGGATTCGCTTCGCCCGCTCAGCAGCTTAACCCGAAGGTTGCCATTCCGAGCGCCCGATTGTGGCGCGCGGATGACAATTTCGTGGTTGTCGCAATCGTTCGCCCTGACCGGAAACTCCCGTCCTTCCTCGGTGCCTCAGTGGTAAGTTTTGGAGACCGCGTGGCGCGGATTGGTCCCTCACTTCCCCACAAATCGAAAAGGCACTCTGGATTTTCGTCGCTGCTCACAGCCTTTGTGCGGTAAAAGGGTAGGGCACTGCGGGCCACTTCTTAGAGACTATGGTTCGCCCCGTTGCGCGTGCCGGGGAGCGTACCAGAAACCCAGATCCGAAAACTTATGCCACAAGGCACGGAAACCCTGCTGCTGGAATTGTTCGCCATTTTTGTTTGGGCGAAGGTCTTTGGGGAGATCTTCGAGCAACTGTCTTTGCCGGCGGTGCTCGGGGAGATCCTGGCGGGCGTGTTGTTGGGCCCGTACGCCACCGGACTGGTGCGGCCTAACGAGACCGTGGGCTCGATCGCCGAAGTCGGCGCCATCTTCCTGCTGTTCAGTGTGGGACTGGAGACCAGCCCCCAGGACCTGATCCGCGTCGGGCGGCATTCCATGCGAGTGGCGGTCGCCGGCGTGGTGGTGCCCTTCGTGCTGGGTTTTGCCTACATGAAGCTGCGCGGCGAGCCGCAGCACGAGGCCATTTTCGTGGCCGCCGCCATGGTCGCGACCTCGGTCGGCATCACCGCGCGGGTGCTGGCGGACATGCATGTGCTCGGCACCCGGGTGGCCCGCATCATCCTGGGCGCCGCAGTGTTTGACGACATCCTCGGGATGATCATTCTCGCTGTCGTGGCGGGCATTGCGAGTGGAGGCCCCATTCGCTGGATCCACCTGGGCGTGGTCTCGGTGGAAGCGATCGGCTTCGCTCTGTTCATGATCTACTACGGCCCGCGGGTGGTGCACCGCATGCGCCCCGGTCTGCAGCGTATGTCTACGCAGGAGGCGCCGCTCATCCTGGCGCTCGCCATCTGTTTGGGGCTTTCCGTGGCGGCGACCAAGATCGGCATGGCCGCTATCATCGGAGCCTTCTTCGCCGGACTGATCTTCGCCGACTACTCGCCCGAGTGGAATCTGCGCCCCCGCGTGCAGGGCATTACCGAGTTCCTCACGCCCTTTTTCTTCTTCATCATGGGCTCGCGACTGAACATCCAGATGTTCACCTACAAGGTGGCGGTGGCCGCCACGATCGTTTCCATCCTGGCCGTGGTCTCTAAAATGATCGGCTGCGGCCTGCCCATGTTGCGCGAAGGCGTGCCCACGTTTCTGCGCGTGGGCATCGGCATGACGCCACGCGGCGAAGTGGCGCTGATCGTGGCCCTGATCGGCCTGCAGACCAACATGATCAGCCAAAGTGCCTACGCCATCGTGCTGTTCATGACCGCCACCACCACGCTGCTTGCCCCGCCGCTGTTGCGCGTGCTGTTCAAGAACGAGGTCCCCGAACCCGAGCCGGCGCTGGAAGAGGAAAATGAGGGAGTGCAAGGATCGTAAAGTCCGTTTTCTGTTTGAAACACCTTTTCACCGCAGTGGACGCAGAGGGCACGGAGGAAGCGAGGATTCTTTCAACGCGAAGGCGCAAAGACGCGAAGTAGACTGAAAGTGGAAAAGGCCTTATTGCTGCAGCACCGCTGGTCAGAAAGATCTAGCACTAGGATCGGAACATTGTTAATGTCGGGCGTTGGCCCGTCGACGGTGCCGCGATGTAGGTTGAATTTCTTTGAATTCCTTCGCGCCTTAGCGGCTTCGCGTTGGATTTTTTCCTCTGTATCTCTGCGTCCTCTGCGGTTTAAAGGTTTTCTGCAGGTTCTGGAAACCAGCCACTCGACCTGCTACTCTACGCAGCATCACAGCAAGGAGATACTTCATGCTCGAACTGACGGGCCGGGTTGCGCTGGTGACGGGAGCATCGCAGGGAATCGGGCGTGCCTGCGCCATCGAATTGGCCAAGGCGGGGGCGGCGGTGGCACTGGCCGCGCGTAACCAAGAGAAACTTGCCGCAGTGGCGGGCGAGATCGCTTCCACCGGTGGGCAGGCGGAGGCGATCCGCATGGACGTGGCCAACGAAGACGACATCAAGGCCGGCGCTAAGGCTGCCATCGCCAAGTTCGGCAAGGTCGATATCCTGGTGAACAATGCCGGCATCACTCGCGACCAGCTCCTGTTGCGCATGAAGCGCGCCGACTGGGACGCCGTGATCAACACCAATCTCACCTCGGCTTACCTGCTCACCCAGGCCGTGACCAGCTCCATGATGAAGGGCCGCTGGGGACGGGTGATCAACATCAGCAGCGTCTTCGGCCAGATGGGCCAGGCGGGACAGGCCAACTACGCCGCCAGCAAGGCCGGCCTGATCGGCATGACCATGGCTCTGGCTCGCGAGCTGGCGTCGCGCAACATCACCGTGAATGCGATCACGCCTGGCTTCATCGAGACCGCCATGACCGCCGTCCTCTCCGAGCAATTCAAGCAAGAGGCGCTGAAGATGATCCCGCTGGGCCGCACTGGCACCGATCTCGACGTGGCGCACGCGGTGCACTTTCTGGCTTCGGAAGAAGCCGGCTACATCACCGGCACGGTGCTGAAGGTCAACGGCGGGATGTTAATGGGTTGAACAAATCACTGCGGATTAGACCGATTAAGACCGATTTACGCGGATAGCCTCTTTTGGTCAAAACCTGCCACAGAGGCACCCTTCGACTTCGCTCAGGGCAGGCTCCGAGACAGAGGAGAACGGACGAGGTACGATCTATTTGTATTTTTCTTTCCTCTGTGGCCTCTGTGTCTCTGTGGCGAAGTTTTTGTTTTTCTAACATCCGTGTTGATCCGTGCTTGATCCGTGGAATCCGCGGTAAGCTTCTTGATACCGTGATTCGCTTTTTCTTCGCTTCTTGTATACCGCCAAGCTATAATGCAGTCGGTTAGAATCAGACAGGAATTTCAAAATCTCGCCGCCAAGAAGAAACGTGCGCCGGGCGGCCGCGCAGGAGGCAGGCATGGCAGACGAACGCAGCCGGGCGCTTGAACTCGCCCTCTCTCAGATCGAGAAGCAGTTCGGCAAGGGTTCCATCATGCGCCTCGGATCGAAAGAGGCGATCGTACCCATCGCGGTGATTTCCACCGGGGCGCTGTCGTTCGACGCGGCAACGGGCGTGGGCGGCTTCCCGCGCGGGCGGGTGGTCGAGATCTTTGGCCCGGAATCGAGCGGCAAAACCACCATCGCGCTGCAGGTGATCGCCGAGGCGCAGAAGCAGGGCGGCATGGCAGCCTTCATCGACGCCGAGCACGCCCTGGACCCGGGCTACGCGCGCAAGTTGGGAGTCGATGTCGACAACCTGCTGGTTTCGCAGCCGGATTATGGCGAGCAGGCGCTGGAGATCGCCGAGGCCCTGGTGCGCTCGGGCGCCCTTGACGTGCTGGTGGTGGACTCGGTCGCCGCGCTGGTTCCCAAGGCCGAACTCGACGGCGAGATGGGCGACAGCCACATGGGCCTGCAGGCCCGTCTGATGTCGCAGGCGTTGCGCAAGCTCACGGGTATCGTGTCGAAGTCGCGCACCTGCATGGTCTTCATCAACCAGATCCGGGAAAAAATCGGCGTGATGTTCGGCAATCCCGAGACCACTACGGGCGGGCGCGCGCTGAAGTTCTATTCCTCGATGCGGATCGATATCCGCCGCATTGCCGCCATCAAGGACGGCGACCAGGTGATGGGCTCGCGCACCAAGGTGAAGGTGGTCAAGAACAAGGTGGCCGCGCCCTTCCGCGAAGCCGAGTTCGACATCATGTATGGCGAGGGGATCTCGCGCGAAGGCGACCTGCTCGACTTGGCGGTGAACAACAATGTCGTGGAGAAGTCCGGCGCGTGGTACAGCTATGGCAACGAACGCATCGGCCAGGGCCGCGAGAACGTGAAGCAGTTCCTCAAGGACAACAAGGACATTATGGCGAAGATCGAAGCCGAGGTGAAGAAGGTGCTCGGAATCGGCCTCAAGCCTGCGCCGGAGCTCGAACCAGCCCCGGCGACGCCCGTGGAGCGGGCATCAGCTACGGCTGCCGTGGGGCGCAGCGCCGAAGCTGCCAGGAGTCCGGTGCGGCGGTAGCTTTTGTCGCACGGTTCACGTTGGTCAAGATTACACTCGAAATCAAAAGGCCCCGACCGCATAGGCCGGGGCCTTTCGTATCGTCTAGATAAACCTCAGCCCTTCGCCAGCTTGTGGGAATCGCTTGCGTTGAAGCGGACGCCCGCTCCCATGTGCGCAGGCAGCGGCGAGAGCAGCTGCTCCTTGCGGTACACCAGATTGCTGGCGTTCAGCGTGGCAATTTCAAACCCGTGGCCATGGGTGATGGCGTCGGTCGGGCAGGCTTCGACGCAATAGCCGCAGAAGATGCAGCGGTTGTAATCGATGTTGTAAACCTTGGCGTAACGCTCGGCGCCGCTGATGCGGTTCTCCGCCGTGTTCTCCGCGGCCTCGATGTAAATGCAGTTGGAGGGGCAGGCCGCCGCGCACAGAAAGCAGGCCACGCACTTCTCCAGCCCGTTCTCGTCTCGCTGCAGGACGTGGACCCCGCGGAAGCGGTCCTGGAAGACGGCGCCGCGGAGCGGTCCCGGGCCGTCCGGGTAGTTCTCGACCACGGTGGGCGCAAACAGCTCGCGCAACGTTACAGACATCCCTTTGGCGATGGCGGCAATGTTCTTCAGAATTGGCATGGCTTTGGTGGTAACGCGACATTGGCAGTATAACTCAGTCGTTTTCAAATCTGGCAGTTCTGTTTCTCGGGTCATAGGTGGGTCCGGCCCATCGGTGGTAGGCTCGATGCGGAGATACTGCTGTGGGGACCTCGTTACAAACTGGCGCCGGAAGCGCGAACGTCGGCCTGCCGACCCCCGAAAAGGACATTGCGGCCAAGATCACCCGGCTCGCCGGCAAAGCCATCTGCGAATTCGAGATGATCCGCCCTGGTGACCGCATCGCCGTCGGCCTGAGCGGCGGGAAGGATAGCATGGCCCTGCTGCATGCGCTGATCGAGTTGCAGCAGCGCTCGCCGGTAAAGTTTGATCTGAGCGCCTTCACCATCCAGCAGGGGAAGTTCCTGGCTCCGCTGGATGGCTTGAAGCGCCACATCGATCAACTCGGCATCCACTGGGAGCTCGTCGAGGACGCGCCCTCCGTGCGCCTGGTGCGCGAAGGCGTGGTCCATGGCTGCGACATCTGCTCACGCTATCGCCGCCGCGCCGTCTATGAAACCGCCCGCCGCATGAACTGTAACGTGATCGCCTTCGGCCACACCGCCGACGATTTCAGCGAGGCCCTGTTGCGCAACATCCTGTTCACCGGCAAGGCGAAGCCGCTGCCCCCGGTCGCCATGTCGAGTAAAGGCGAGTTCCGCCTGATCCGCCCGCTGTTGTATGTCAAGGAAGACTGGATTCGCGAGCAAGCGACGTGCGCCGACTTCCCCATCGTGCCCTGCGCCTGCTCTCTCAAAGAAGGAACGCGCAGCACCATGCGTGCGTTTCTGAAACAGGTTTCGTCGGCCAATCCGCACATCTATGGCAACGTGATACAGGCAGGCGTGCGCCTCTGGCGGGAACGGAAAGCCGTAGAGTCCCCGCCCGAATGAGCCTAGGTTCCATCCTTGGCCATTGGAACCCTTGGGCTTTGGCCAGTGCCAGAGCGGCGGAGTGACTGCGTTGCCCGTTTTCGCGTGAGCGACAACTGCTTCCGGATCAGCACTCGGTTGTGTTTCCAGTCCTCGATATCAACCGGCGGGGTCGTTCGAACACTTGGCTGCCGAATCCACGCATCGAGTTCTTCAGGGAAGGCGAAGACGATCTGTCGCTTGCCCGGCCAGGGGCGCCGGACCGGCAAGCCGAGTTCACGTTCCCAGCGCTGCACCGTTCGGACCCCTTTACCCAGGTACGTGGCGATTTCCTTCCAGCAAGAAAGAACGGCTGGCATGAGACTCACCCCCGATCTGCGGATGTTTTCCTCCCGCTTAACAGTGCAAGTCCGGCGCAGAATTCGTGCGCTCAATAACGCCCGATAGAACCCTAGTATCGCCATGCGCATTTGTCTGTAACTTTACTCACAGCGCGGTTGTGATCGCGTGCTCTGGGGTAACTCTCGCCCGTACTCGCGATCAGGCGTTGTACCATGAGTTGGGCCGGGGAGGCGCATGAAAACCAAGGTCCTGTTTCTCTGTACCGGTAACTCGTGCCGCAGCCAGATGGCCGAGGGCTTTCTGCGCGCCCTGGGCGGAGGGGGTTTTGAAGCGCACAGCGCCGGCGTCAAACCCTCCGTGCTGAATCCCCTGGCCATTGAGGTGATGCGCGAGGCCGGCGTCGACATCTCCGGGCAGCGCTCCAAGCACGCCGCCGAGTACCAGGACGCCCAATTCGCCTACGTCATCACCGTCTGCGACAATGCCAAACAACAGTGCCCGCTCTTCCCCGGAGCCCACATCCGGCAGCACTGGCCTTTGGAAGATCCCGCCGACGCGGCGGGAACCCACGAGCAACGCCTTGCCGTGTTCCGCAAAGTGCGCGATCAGATCGAAACTCGTGTGCGCCAGTTCCTGGCCGGGTGCGAGTAGCTCATCACAGTTCCTCAATAGGTATTAACGGCAGAAATCAGGGGAACTTGAGCGAGGGTGATAGGTCCGGATATCTCGAGGTGGCAAGCATCCAGCCCCAGTGGCCGATTGCCCGCCTCGTCAGAATTAACAGGAATTCTTTGCGCGGATTGCACGGATAAAGACACGGATCAACACAGATTTGCTCAAAAATTGCTCCTAAGAAATGATCCGCGTAAATCCGTTTCCATCCGTGAAATCCGCGGTAAGCATTTCTTGAGCGTTGGTAATAATCTTGACTCGCTTGGCTACCGCGACGTGAACAGGTGGCCCAGTTTTTCTTTCTTGGTCTTCAGGTAATGTTCGGCAAACGGCTGCGATTCCACCTCGCAGGGTACGCGCTCCACGACTTCGATCCCCGCGCTCTCCAAGGCAGAAATCTTGTCCGGATTATTGGAAAGAAACCGTACCTTGGCAATGCCGAGCGCCTTGAGCACCAGCACCTGCAGCGCGTAATCGCGATGATCGGCCTTGAAGCCCAACTGCTCGTTCGCCTCGACCGTGTCCAGGCCGCTATCCTGCAACTGATAGGCTTGCAGCTTGGCCATCAGCCCGATCCCTCGGCCTTCCTGCTGTTCGTAGATGAGAATGCCGGCGCCCTCCGCGCCAATCATCGACAACGCCATCTCCAGCTGCTGGCGGCAATCACAGCGTAGCGATCCGAACACATCGCCCGTCAGGCACTGCGAGTGCAAGCGCACCAGCGGCGGTCGGGATTGAATGTCCCCCATAATCAGCGCCACCGCGGCTTCCTTGCGCCGTTCGTTCGCGGGTCCGACATGCCCCTCAAAGCCCAGGATGTGGAACTTTCCCCAACGCGTGGGGAAAGCGGCTTCCGCAACCTTCCGAATGTCCGTGGAAGTACTCACAGGAAAATTATAGACCGCCCAGGACGCGCAGGATCGTTGTCCCAAACGTCCCGGAGCGGCGTTCCGCGGCCGTATTCAGGCTTGGCTCATGGCCAGAGGACGCTGGCAACTGGTGCGAGCCGCTGCTATGATGATTCTTGACCCGTGGGGCTATAGCTCAGCTGGGAGAGCGCTGCAATCGCACTGCAGAGGTCGTCGGTTCGATCCCGACTAGCTCCACCAAAATTTCCCGCCCTGGTAATCGATAGCTTGCAAAATGGCGGCGTTGCCCCGCCGTTTTCGGCCTTTTATTTTTCGTGATCGTCGGCTTCCCGGAATGCTGCTTTGCCGATGCGAATTAACCATTTTTTCAAATTGACATCCAACATTTACATGCAAGAATGTTTCAAACATTTTTGACCGCCGGTGTCGGAGACGCTTTCCAACGGGTGAGGATTCGAAAACCGGCGCGCCTACACAGTATGGATGGAGGGCGGTGTGGCGGAAGAATTCACATCGCAGCAGATTGTCGAGTTGACGGGCGTTACCCCCCGCCAGTTGCAGTGGTGGGATGAGCGTGGGCTGGTGGTTCCCAGCCGCTCCGGGCGCAACCGCTTGTACTCGATGGACGATCTGGCCGAGATCGCGGTTGTCCGCGAACTCCGCTCCCGGGGATTGAGCTTGCAGCGTGTGCGCAAGGCGGTCCGTTTCCTGCAGCGGGAATTGGGCAAGCGGCTGGTACAGACGCTCACCTCCGGCGCCGACTGGCATCTGCTGACGGACGGCCGCCAGATTTTCCTGAAGAATTCAGCCGAGCAGGTACTCGAGGTTTTAAAGAACTCGCGCCAACCGATCTTCGCCATTTGTCTCAGTGACACCGTGCGGCAGGTTCGTGCGGAATTGCGCGGGGCCGCCGTTCCTTCCATCCAGCAGGCAATCCGGCAGGCGCACGTGCCGGGGGCTCTATCGCCAGATTATCCCCAACGCCGCAGTGGAACGTATTTCCACGTCCAAGCCAAATCGGATCGCCCACGGCGCGCAGAAAACGAACCGGTGCTACGGAGGAGGAGGGCTTCATGAACTTGCCACGTCATCGCCAGGTCACGATGAGCGCCGAACTGGATGTCCTCAACGAATGGATCCCGGAGCAGATGTCGCCGGGAACGTTGTTCATGTTGGAGAACGCGTGCGAGTTGGGCGAAGGGGACGATCCCTACTGGGCGGTTTTGGCGTGCCCGGCCTGCGGCACCTTGGGCCTGATTACGCGAAAACAGGCGGGAGGCTTGCTACCCGTGATTTGCGGCTCGGACCATTGCGCGGCGCAATTCTTCATCCGCGACGAACAAGTCGTGGTGCGGAAGCCGTTCTAAAGGCAGTCACTGGTCCGTTCGTCGTTGGTCGTTAGCAGGGCATGTCCATGCAAAACTCACGACCAACGGCCAACGAGCAAAGGCCAATCCTGATTTGACCAAGTTTTCCGGGCTCATGTAGACTGCGACTGAACGTTCTCCCCGTCGAGCACTTTGGGCGATCGAAGGGCGGTTAGCTCAGTTGGTTAGAGCGCCTGCCTTACAAGCAGGAGGTCGAAGGTTCGAGCCCTTCACTGCCCACCACTTCCCACCGGTTCGAGCTTGTTGCCAGCGGCGGATCCGTGTCGATATTTCGTTAGCCTGCCACCGCCTTTCCAATCCATCGAACCAGGTAACCTCACATCGGGAGTCGTGCGCTTCGAATCTTCGAATGAAGGCGATTACTGTGCGACGGTCACACGAGGAGTGGAATATGTTTTTCACCAGGATACCTAACGTGGTTCCCTAAATCCTGGCCTTGAAGGTCGCGGGGGGTTGACTGCGTTCGATACCCCGACTTGGTGATCCTCTCCGAAAGTTACCTTCAAGCCTCCCCTTCGTAATCTTGCCGTTGTCGAGCATCCGCGCGAGACTCTATTTGTCATTTCCGGCCAACGGGGTAGCGATCCTCTACCAGGGGATGCTTCAGCGCCTTCACTGCTACACCGATTGGACGAGGCCGAAACCAGTTTCCGGGCGGGACTTACTCGCTAAGGACCAGCACTTGTCACCGTGCGCGGAACCTGCGAGTTACCGGGCGATCATTGAGCCCTGGGAAGAAAATGCCCTCAAGCCAAGCGCTGTCGGTGCTTTTCATCGAGTCCCCCGCTGAAGGGGAGTTCACGCGAGATTTCTCCTACGACTGTTCCGGCCAGGCGGGGGCCAACGGAGTTGGGAAGACGCTTATGCGAAGGCTGAATACTAATCCGGGGCGGCGCGGGTATGGTGCGAGTGGCTTCAGTTTGATCGAACTGGTGATTGTGCTGGCGATCGCCATCACTATCTGCGCGATAGCGACCATCAACCTGGTCCCGGCGATGCAGCAGGAGCGCCTGACCAATGCCTATAACACCACGCTGGAGGCAATGCGTCTGGCGCGCGGCAACGCGATTGCGCAGCGGACTTGGTACTCGGTCACTTTTGCTAACGCTGTTGCGCCGAGTCCTTACGCTACGATCACGGTGACCCCGGCGGCATTTCCGGGGGCCCCGAATCCGGTGACCTATCAACTGCCGGCGGACGTATCGTTTCTGGCGCAAGTAGGGCTTCCCGTGGCCCCCGCCGCGGTTCCGGACGGCTATGGAGCGGGAGTGACGGCGATCGATTTTGGCTGGCTCAACGGAGCCGGCGGCGGCGAAAACGTTATTTTTTTCTGCCCCGATGGTTCGTCGCAGAGTGCGCCGGGCGGCGGCGTGGCTTGTCCGGGCACGTGGGATGGAGGCGTGGTCTACCTCGCGCGCGCGGGAGATTTACTGAGTTCGCGGGCGGTAACGCTGTGGGGCGGGACGGGCAGGGTTCGGGGATGGCGGCTCTATAACATCGCAGGTGTCATTCAATGGAGACGGCAATGATGGAGTGCGGCGTGAAGACCCGCGTGCGAAAGCAAGCGGAAAGCGGCTTTTCGCTGATCGAAGTCATGATCTCGATGGTCATTCTGACCGTGGGCCTGGTGGCCATGCTGAGCGTCTTCGCGCTGGCCATGTCTTCGACGCAGACCTCGCAGCAGGACATGATCGCCAAGCAACTGGCGAACGAGGCGTATGAGAGTATCGTGACCGCGCGCAACACCTCGCAGATTTCCTGGATCAATATCAATAATGTGGGCTCCCTCGATTGCCCCGGAGCCGCCTCGCCGTGCGGCATCTTCGTCGGTACACCGCTTGTTGCGGCATTCATGCCGCTCTACAACGCCGGAGCGGACGGAATTTTCGGGACGGCGGATGACGCGGTCGCGGGCGAGCAAACTCTTAGAGAACCGGGACCCGGTGGAAACTATGGCGACGCGGACGACGTGATACTTCCTTTGACCGCCTATCAGCGCGCCATCCAGATTTCGCCGCTATTCAACGCCGACGGCACCCTGGTGTCAACGCTGAGGAGTGTGACGATCACCATACAGTACACAACTCCGCAGGCGAAACTACCGAAAACCTACGTTCTCAATTCGTTCATTTCGCAGTACCGGTAAAGGGGAGTTATGAGCGATCGGCCGACAAAGCGCGAGAGTGGATTCAGCCTGCTGGAAATGTTGGTCGCCATGGCGCTGGGCACGCTGATGGTGGGGGCGGCGGTGCAACTGTACACGCAAGCCGTGAGCGCGACTTGGAAGGCTTCGCAGCGGGCGGAACTGCAGCAGGACTTTCGGGCGGCCTCCGACATCCTGACCAAGGACCTGAGTCTGGCCGGCTCGGGCCTGAGCAACGGCGTGGCCATTTCCCTGCCTTCCGCCGTCATCCCGCAGTATGGCTGCGATCAGACGGGGGCGTGTTACCTCGGCCCCGGCAACGTCAACCCGGGGACCTATCCCTTACAGGGGGCAACGCCAAAGCTCTACGGTCTGATCCCGGGATACAATCTCGGACCGATGCTCCCCAGCAATCCGACACGCGACCGATGCCATCACGGTGGTGTACGCGGATAATTCGTTCTACTTGAATTGCTACCAGGCGACCGTGACGGCCAAGGGACAGGTGACCTTCGGACCCACCATCGTACCGGTGAAGGGTGTCATCCCGGATCCTTGGCCGGCGGGTTGTTTGCCGAATGGCGTGGCTGCGCCGCAAGCCGTGAACAATGCGCAGGTGGGGCTGACGCCGGGCGATCTGATCTTGATGACCTTGAACGGCACCCAAGTAGTGGGGGAAGTCACGGCGGGTGCGATTGCGATGGGCGCCAACGTGAAGGGAGCCACCTACACCGTCCTGTTCGCCGACGGCGATCCGCTGAAGATGAACCAGACGGGCGCCGGCACCGGGACTGAACAGCATCGCGAAGGACGCTACCGGATCAAATCCAGTGCGCCTTCTCGTCATCACCTATTACCTCGACAACACGGTCAGCCCGGCGCGACTGATGCGGCAGATCAGTGGACATACACCGATGCCGATAACCGACGGCGTGGTTTACATGAAGTTCAGCTATGACCTATTCAACGACGCCACCGGTGCGCCGGCGGTGGGCTGTCCAAATCCTGGCGCCGCAGGCGATGTCTGCGTCAATGGCATTGACGCTGGGCTGAACCCCACCGACATCACCAAGATCAACATTCTGCACATGGCGATGAACAGCACCGCGAAAGGCTTGGTGGGTTATCAGGGACTGGATTTGGAAACCTCGGTCAGCGCGCGCGATCTGACGTACAACAACAGATATCCAATCCTGAATCAGGGGCCGTGAGACGAGCAAGTACGATTAAAGATGGGGAGCAAGATACAGGTGAGCGACACAATGGAGAGCTACGCGATGAAGAGCGCGAGACGGAACGCCAAAGGATTCACGCTGATTGCGTCGTTGCTGTTGCTGGTGCTGCTGTCGGGGATGTCCATCGGGCTGATGATGATGGTCAACACCGAAGGCAGGGTGGGCGGGAGCGATCTGCAGAATAACACCACGTATCGCGCCGCCGAGGGTGGCATCGAGCAAATGACCTCCGATCTGGCCGCCGTGTTCAAGAGCGTGCAGGCCCCCACTGCCCAACAAATCTGTGACCTGGGTCTCCCCAAGACCAATGGGCCAGCGATGTGGGGCATCACTTGGAAAGATTATCAGGTAACACCCGGTGTGCTGGGAGCGGGTTGCCCGTTACAGGCCGACTTTGTGAAGTCATTGAGTTGGGGAAACATCTCCTCCGGGCCAAACAATGGTTTGTATGCGCAAATTATCCCCGTGAACATGCTGGCGACGGCGCAATTTCCGGGCGGGCAGGAAGTCAGCATGATGCGCAACTCGCAGGTGGCGCTGATTCCCGTGTTTCAGTTCGGAGTGTTCTCGGACAGCGATCTGGCCTTCTTCAGCAACCCCACTCTTGATTTTAACGGACGCATCCACACCAACGGCGATCTGTACGTGGGCGTGGCGGATAACAACACGATTGAGTTTCACAGCAAAGTGGAGGCCTACGGTAACGTTATCACGAACAATATTCCGAACACTTTGCCGTCCACCAGCGCCGGTGACGGCGGCACGGTCTACATGCCAACCGCCGACCCGGGTTGTCTCCCTAAGATTCCGCCGACACAAAATCCGCTGACGGACACGAACTGCGTGACCATGGCAAAGAATCAGGGCAGCGTGACGGGGAGGGGGGGAATCCACCGGCGTCGGCCTATAACGGCACTGGCGGTTGGTATGACTTTTCCAATAACAAGACAAATCACGAGGTTATCAACGGGAACTATGGAAATTTGGCGGTGAATCAGACGGGGACGGGGGCCAACCAACTTAAGATGCAATTCGTCGGCGGAAACGCCTTGCCGTACGAAATTATTCGCCAGCCACCGAACGGCGAGGATTCCACGTCGGCGCTGGGCCAATCGCGTGAGTACAACATGGCGCAGATTCGCGTGCTGCTGGCCGACGCTCCGGGGGAGTTGCCGCCTGGAGCTGGGAATACGGAAATTCCGGTCCACTTGGCGAACATAGCGGCCGCAGGGAGCTTCACCTATCTCTTTGGAGTTCCCATGGCCGCAGCCAATATCCCCGGAACGTTCCCGGCTGGCACCTATCAGCTATACTTCGCCACCGCCGCGAACGGGATTCCAACCTCCGATTCTGTGTTAGCTTCCGGCAATGCTGCCCTCAACGGCAAAGTCACCACTCCCACAGACTGGCCCTCCGCGCCCCAGGCGTTCGCCCTCCAAAGTTTCTTGCAGGGGCTCCAGCCAGCGGGCGCCCCGATTATCCCAGGCAGCAACGCTCCCACCACGCTCACCCTTTGTCCGCCGGCGAATCCGGCGAACGGCATTCCCGCGGGCTGCCCGGGGACGCCGACATCATTGACGCCGGGAAATCCGGCGCCGTCATTTCCGTATTATGCCGTCCAACCCGGCGGCGTGGTTCCGAGCTGGTTGACCATCGGGACCGCGGCCTGGAACCTGATCGATGGCTACCTGCGGGTGGAATACAAGGACGATAACGGCGTCTGGCACGGAGTCACCCAGGAATGGTTGAGTCTGGGTTTTGCCCGGGGCCAGACCCCGCCCACGGCCCCGGGACAGCCCATCACCGCAGGAAGCAACCCGATCAATCCCAACGCAATTCTGCTGTTGCAAGAACCGGCGGATCGCACAACCTCGGGCACGCCCCCCACGGTAGATATAAAAACTGGAATACCCCCGAAGTGTATCCCGCCGGGGGCGAACCCATGCACGCAGTGGACCGCCACGCCGTTTTTCTCGGACACGGGAGCCCAGTGGGAGTTTGGCACTAATTCAGCGGCCATGAGCCTTACTGCCTTCAACTGGTATCCCATTAACTTTTACGATGCCCGCGAAGGTGAAGCTCGGGATGTGATCCAGGGCAACAACAGTTGTACAACCAACGGCGTAATGAACGCCGTCGAAATCGATGTGGGCAACTTGAATCAATGGCTGTCGGGAGTGATCGGCACTAGCGGCAAGAGTGTGAATTATACGGCGCAGAACGGCTATGTGTTGTATTTCTCCGATCGGCGGGGGATGCTGCTGAATCCGAACACCACTGGGCCGCACCCTGCGGGCAAGAAAAGCGGGGACTCGGGCCTGGAGGATGTGGTGAACGCCGCCAGTCAGGCGGGCACACCCGACGGAGGGCTGGAACCCCCGGGTGGCAACGCCTCTCCCGAGGACGTCAATCAGAACAAACAGCTCGACGACTTCGGCGTGGCAAACCTGGGACTCGGCTTCTATAATGGAGCGACCAACCTCAATGGCGCGATCATCGGGCCTGACAATCCCTACAGTCCGCGAATCACCAGTTGCAGCGTCACCGGGCGCAAGAACTGGGTCAGCGGAGCGCGCCACGTTTTGAAGCTGGTGGATGGTTCGTTCCCCAACGTCCCGAGGAGATGGGATGCCGCGGCCACTCTAACAAGTCCGGGCGGGTTTACGGTGGCCTCGGAGAATCCTGTGTACATACAGGGCAACTATAATAGCGACGCGGCCGACACGTTTTTTTCGAATCCGACCAACACGGCACCGGCAAACGACAAACTCGGGCATTCCGCAGCCGCGGTGATTGCCGACGCGGTCACGCTTCTCTCCAAGAACTGGGACGATCGGATAAGCATGGGCGTTGGTAACCTTGATGTTACCGACGCAACGACTCGTCCAGCCAGCACGACCTACTACCGGGTGGCGATCGCCGCCGGGAAGAACAGGCCTTTCCCGTTCCCGGGGTGGGCGAAAGCTAACCCCGACTACCCCTTCGGCACCGATGGAGGACTCGGCAACTTCCTGCGCCTCCTGGAAAACTGGCAAACGGCGGGGACCACGCTGAATTACGGAGGCTCGCTGGTGAGCCTGTACTACGCAACCTATGACACCGGAATATTCAAGTGCTGCACTTACTCGGTGTATCAGCCGCCGCGCCGTAACTATCGATTCGACGTAGACTTCGCCCTGCCGGAGGGCTTGCCGCCTGGAACGCCGATGTTCCGCGACGTGGAGAGCCTGGGCTTCCGGCAGCTATTTACCGCTCGCACCAACTAGTGAGCTGTCCCGGCGATTTCGTTGTCATGCTGAGCGAGACGGATCGCGGCCTTTTCGCGATCCGCCGAGTCGAAGCACCTTGTGTTTTATACAAAGAACCGCAAGGTCCCCTTCGGCTTCGCTCAGGGCAGGCTTTCGATTCGCCCGGCCGGGCTTGCTCAGGATGACAGCCTTGGGCTGCCGCTTCTGGCGGCCAGCACGCGCAGGAACTCGGGCGCGCTCATGCGGTACTTGAAGGCCTTGTGCCCATCGATGAAGACCACCGGCACCTCGTCGGTATACTTCCGGCGCAACTCGGAGTCGGCGTCGATGTCCACCTCGCGCCACTGGAAATCCGCCGCGCCCTCTAGTTCCGTGAGCGTCTGCATGACCACGTCGCAGAGATGACAGCCCTTGCGCGAATACACCACCACATCATGCATACTGAGATTTTAAAGGCAGCTAGTGTAGAGCGTCATGCAGATGGGCAATTATAGTGTTCATAGGAGCCGTAGGGGACAATTGGTTTGAAAGGGCGCGGCTCTAGCCGCGCCGTGAACCGTTGTGTTTTGCAGCCGCTTTAGCGGCTGAGGACCGCTATCCCTCAGCGGCTGAAGCCGCGTCCTTTCACGCTGTCCCCTGTCCCCTGATGCCGTCTTTAGTACAGCCGTTCCTGTTTGCGCAGGTTGCCGAAGCTGCCCACGTTGGTCAGCGAGAGGGAGAAGCGATACTCGTTTTCATCGCGCACCGATCCCAAGGCGAAGCGCCGCAACTCGAAGGTGAAGCCGCAGCAGTCCCAGTTATAGCTGGTCTGGTAGGCGGAATATTGCAGCAGATGCTGGGCCGCGTCGTAGCCGGCAATGGCGGCGGCGTTGAGTCCGCGCCGGTTGGGAGCCCCGTACTGGAGTTGCAGGCGGAACTGGTTGAACTCGGGGACACTGGGCAGCGTGGTCGATAGCTGCACTTCCCCAGGCGTGTGCAGGAAAGTGTGCCCCGCGCCGAAGCTGAAATCTTTCGAGAGCCGTTGGTTCACAAAGACGGTGCTGCCGTTGATCTGGCCGCGCCGCGTATCGTAGTCGAGGTTCCACTGGATATCGGTGCTCCCATGGCGTATGAGGAGCCGTGACACAATGGGCGAGAACTGGCGCTGGCCGGTCAGGAAAGCCAAGCCGGTGAGATCGACCGTGCTGCTAAAGACGTTGCGCACGCCATTGGTCAAAGCGCCGCCGAACGTGGGATCGAAATAGTACTTCTGCGCCAGGTCCCAGGAGAGGAACTCATAGGAGCTCGGGTTACTGCAATCGCTCTGCGCGAGCGCGACCGTGGCAGGGGGGCGCACCCCGGGTAAGGAGGGTTCGCGCACCGTGCCCAGAGATTGCATGCTCTGCATCCCGAAATCTTCATCGCCGCTGAAGGAGGGTGTCAGCACACTTTCCGGCTTTCGCTCCGGGGTGGGAGTAGCATCGCAGTCTTTCTTGGGCGCATTTTTCACATAAATGCGGTTGGTCAAAGCGTACTCGACTTCGTTGGTGTTGCTCAGGATGTCGCGCTCGTCGAAGCGAATGATGTTGTCGAAGTCACCGACGCCGCCCACGTAGCGATACACCATGCGCGGTTCCAGGGTGTGCTTGATGGTGCGGCCGAAAACCGGCTTATCGAAGACGCGCGAGACCGCGGGCGGGCGCAAGGCGAAGGAGGTCTCGAAGGCGTTGCGGTTTACGAACTGCGATAAGGGTTCGCCGACAACTCCCGAAGCGGACAGCTCCTTGCTGTAGAAGGTCTCGCGGGCGGCAATCTCCGGCCGCAGACTCCAGCCATGCCACTGAAATGGCGCGGACAGGTGCGGGTAGGCATCGAAGCGGCCGACCTCGCCCGTACGGAAGCCCAGTTCACTGCGCGAGAGGCCATCGAGCGCCACGTCGTAGGACCAGAACAACCGGCTATCCCGGATGCTGTGTTCGACACTGGAAGATTCAAGGCTCGGAGCGTGCTCGAGCTTGATGATGTCGCCGGGGGTTGTGCTCCAGTAATTCGTGTACCTGTTGGCCATCAGGTTCAGAGAATAGCCCCGATCGCTGCGCGACAAGAATGCCGTGGAGTGGACTTCCGTGTTGATGGCCTGCCAGAAGGTTTCCGCGAACACCTCGCGGAAGAGCAGGGAATTGAGATAGTCGACATCGGCAACCCCGCGGAAGCCGAAAGGCATGCGCGCTTCCCCATTGAAGCGCGCTTCCGCGCCACCCTGGTTCAGCTTGTCCTGAACGCTGTACAGGCGGAAGTTGACGTAAGACCCGTCGGTTGGAATGCCGCGAATATTGACTCGTTCCCCCTGGCCGCGCTTGGAGTAAAGCTCTCCGCCCACCAGGGCGTCGAAACTTCGGTTGATGGCCCAATAGAAGCCGTCCCCGAAGATGGTGCCCTTGATCGAGGAATTGCCAATGTGCGGCATCAGGAGCCCGGACTTGCGCGCCTTGCGGGTAGTGGAGTGGTCGACATAAGGAAAGTAGAAGACAGGCACGCGCCAGAGGACAAAGGCAGTCTGATAGGTCTTGGCGTCCTTGCCGGGGACGACCACCGCCTTCCTGGTGTGGAGCTGCCACTTCGGCTCGGGCAACTGGCAGGAAGTAATGGTCCCATGGTGGACAATAATCTTGTCGCGGCCTTCCAATTCTGCTTCCCGACCCGTGAAGGAGAACGGGTTGGGCGAAGTTAGAACGAGGTTCTGTCTTCTGAGCTGCACTCCGATGGTGCCATGGACGGAATACAGGCGGCCTTTGTCCGTGTTCAGGTTGTAGGTGCCGTGGTCGGCCTCGATATGCTCGTTGTTCGGGCCGCCGTCCAGCAGGAGGTGCCCGCTCGCTTCTACGTCGCCGGTGTCGCTGTGATAGGTGGCCTCGTCGCCGCGGAAGATGAGGTCGCGGTAATCGATTTCGACATCCCCACGCAGATGATAGATGTCGCCGGTCTTTTCCTGCTCCCGGGCGCGGAGGGTTACCTCTTCTCCGGCGGGCTGAAGCGCGCTGGCATGCAGCCGTAGCCGTGTGGTTAACAGCCCCGGTCCCAGAAGCAGGTGACATAGGACGAGGGCAGTGAGTAAGATTCGTGAGCGGGATGTCATCTCGGGATGGAGAAACGTAGCACGTCAGCCGTGCTAGGGCAAAGTTTCTTTGCGAGATCCTCACCGCTCGGCAGATTCAAGTTCCATTCACACTCCGCAGCCGCATGGAAGACCGTAACAATTCGGGAATTGCGCGCCGCTTGGCCGAGGAACAGGATCTGGCCCAGGCTGCCCAGGACTGGCGCAACGTGGTCGCCAACCGCGTGGACAGCTACAAGACGCGGCGCTCGCGCAAGCGTTTGGCCGGCGAGTTCTCGATGAAGCTGGACTTCAACCCCCATCCGCAGCCACGTCCAGAGGCGAGCTCCCCGGCGAGCGCGGAAGCGGTGGCTGGGGTGCAAGCGCGGCCCCCGGCAAGCGCGGAAATCGAACTCGCGCAATCACCGCACGTTGTGGAGTCTCCTGCGCCTGCCATGGAGCAGCCGCGCGTCGGGTTTGCCCCGTCCGCCGCCTCGTCAGAACCCGACTACCCCATCCCGCAACTGGAGCCACCGGGAGGCGCCGCCGCGATGGCGCTCCGCTCCTTTATGGCGCAGGCAGCGAGTGTGAAGGCCCTGGAGCGGGCAGAACGGGCTATGTCCTCTGCTGGGCCCGAACCGGAACCGCCGCCGCCATCCCAACCGTGGTACAAGCCAGAGGGCTGGACCATACTGGCGCCGCCGCGGGTAAGCGAAGCGGCGAAGGTCATCGAGTTTCCGCGCGCGCCGGTGCTGTTTCCGGTTGACGAGTTGGCGGAGGAGGTTGCGGATCGTCCTCGCATCCTGGATGTTCCCGAAATGGAGCCCCCTGCGCCCCCGCCGCTGGCTGAGCTGAGCTCGATGGCGGAGGAAGAGGTTACACCAGCGCCCGCGCCGTCGTTCGAGTTGCCGCTACGGGTCGCGTCGCTGCCGCAGCGGTTGCTGGCGGCCCTCTGCGATTCGCTGCTGGTGCTGGCTTCGTGCGTTCTCTTTGGCGCTATCGTGCACCGCATGTGCCCCCTCCTGCCGCACAGCAAGCAGACCCTAGGCGCACTGGCGGTGGTACCGGTGATCCTGTGGACGGCCTATCACTACCTGTTCTATGTCTACGTAGGGCTGACTCCGGGGATGAAACTGGCTGGCTTGCGCTTGAACAACTTCAGCGGCGAGCGGCCGGGCTGGAACGATCGCCGGGCGCGGGCCTTGGCGCTGGTGCTCTCCTGCGCCTCGCTCGGACTGGGCTTCGCCTGGGCCCTGGTCGACGAAGACCAGCTCTGCTGGCACGACCGCATCACGCGCACCTATTTGACGCAGGGGTAGCCCTGTCGAGAGCTTTGCCCCAAGCTATTATCGCAGACCGTAATGGAGTGCTGCGGCTACTCTCATGCCGAAAGTGGTAGTAGGTAATAAATTGAAGACAAAAGAATCCAGCAGCCATAAAGATCAGTCCACAGCCAAATGGCAGCGATTCGCCCATTGGGTCAAAGAAGAGAGCACTGTTACTGATTGGATTATGGCTTTGTTTACCGTCGTCATAGCCGTCGCTGCCGTGCTCAAGTGGCGGGAAATGCGTGGCGCTGGGGAGCAAACTAACAAACTGATCCAAGCTGCGAACTTGCAAGTTACTGCCGCCAATCAAATAGCGGATGCCTCGAAAAGGAACGCGGCGGCGGCTGAAAGTTTCTCCAGAAATGCGGGAGCGATTAATTCAGGCGTTTCTGGTGCGGTCGATAAATTGAACCTTCAAGCGGGGGCGCTCAAAGACAGTGTCCTCCAAGCTACACGACTGGCAAAGGCTACGGAACAGGCCAATAAGAACGTTCTTGATGCAGACAGGCCGTGGATTGGCATTATTATCGACATCACTGGTTTTGAGGCAAATCGGACCCCAACAAAAACAATAAGGCTCGTGAATAGCGGCAGGCGACCAGCGCTGATAACAAGTTTCAAGGCAGATGGAGCTTACTCTAAACCCGTGAACGAGAATCCGTCCTATAAAGGGGAAACACCTGTAAATAGGCAGTTCCTTGTGCCCGGAACACAATATGTAAGCGAGGCGAACCTTTTTGTCGGCAGTGGCATTCTGAGTACCGAAGCATTGTCTCTGTTGAATTCCAACACCACAACCTTCTATTCCTACGCCATCGTTGAGTACATTGATCCGCGCACGGGCAAGAAGCACTTCACCCACGCTTGTATGCAATATATCCCCGCGTCTCAATCCGAGGGGAGAGCAGCTGGCTTTTTCGGTTGCCAAGCCTACAATGACGGCGATTAGAAACGTCAGCATCCAAACACTACTCATTCTTCGAGCAGCTTTATCTTTTCAACCCCTTGGCAAACTCCTCGTAGCCCTTGCGGCCCATCAGGCCGTAGGTCATCTTCTTTGCCAGTTCCACGCCGGGCTGGTTGAAGGCGTCGATGCCGTACAGCTCGCCGCAGAAGGCGGTCTGGAATTCGAGCATCTGGAAGAAGGCGCCGAGGTTGTATTCGTCCACCCGCGGCAGGGTCCAGCGGCAGTTGGGCCGGCCCGCCTTGGTCAGCGCGGCCTCGGTGGCGATCCGCTCGGCATGGAAGAGCGACGACAGGCTCTTGCCCCCGAGATAGCGGCAGGAATCGTACTGCGTCAGATCCTTGGGGATGCGCAGGTCCACGCGCGGTTTTTCCACCGTCCAGAAGGTGAGCATCTTGTCGGCAGGGCCCTCCATGTAGAGCTGCACCTGGGAGTGCTGGTCGGTTACCCCCAATGCCGCGACCGGCGTCTGGCCGACGTGCACCTCGCGGCCCGCACGATCCACGGCCTTGCCCAGGCTCTCCGCCCATAGCTGCCGGTACCAGAAGGCCGCTCCCCACAAGTACGACGAATAGGCGAACACCACTTCGATGGGCTTGTAGTGCATCGTGTCCAGCGCATGGTGAACCATGGCCGACTGCAATGCTGGATTGTCCTTCAGTTTGGTTTTCCAGCAGAGTTCATTGGCATCCCTGGCGCCGCGCAGGAGCTTGCCGATGTCGATACCGATCAGCGCCGCAGGCAGCAGGCCAACCGGTGTGAAGACGCTGAACCGCCCGCCGACATTCTCAGGCACGAAGAAGAGTGGATAGCTCTCCTCTTTGGCAATCGACAGCAGGTCGCCCTTCTGCGCGTCGGTGACGGCGATGATGCGCTCGCGGCTGCGTTTGCCCAGTCCGGCATTCATCCACTGGCGAACGATCAGGAAGGTGGCGAGCGTCTCGGCGGTGCTGCCGGATTTGGCGATGACACATACCGCCGTGCGCTTGGGGTTCAACTGCCCAAGCGCGGCGGCGGTCACGCCGGGATCGACGTTATCCAGCACGACCAGGCGCGGCCGTGCGCCTTGGACGTTTTTCTTAGCGTTGCTCTTGACCGCCGGGACCTGTACGGGATGCGGTCCACGGATGGCAACGTCCAGCGCGTAGGGGCCGAGCGCGGAACCGCCAATGCCGACCAGCAACACGTCATCGATCGAGGGGCGCAGCTCATCGGCAAACTCTGCAATCGCGTTCGCGGTCTTGCGGTCGTCGGGCAGGACAGGGAATCCGATCTCCCCGGACGCGATCCGCGCGCGGAAGGCCTCGACCGCCCGCTGGCCCGCGGCCTCGTCCAGTTCGCGCGCCGCGATGCCCTGCTCGCCAACGTTATTGCCGAGTGCGTTGTCGTAATTGAAGCGGATGCCAAGCGCCACGGTTCCTCCTAGAAGTGGTCAGTGGCCAGTGGTCAGTGGCCAGCGAGATTGTAGCTGGACATTAGAAATGAAAAGTTGCTCCGCCGCCAGCCAGGAATAAACCTTTCACCGAAGAAACGCTTCAAGTTTTTGATTTCGCGATTTCTGATTTCCCGATGCTCTGCGGCAAAGATGTTTTTTTCTGACCCATCTGATGGTGAAAAGACTCACCTCATTGATGAAAGAAATTGCCTCTATGGTGAACAGGTTTTACGCGTTTTGCGAAAGACCTCTCGGCAGCAGTAACTCGCATCCTTGAACAGCGGGTATTTGACCCTAGAGATCAACATGAAAGCCAAACTGTTCCCCGTTTCTCTTGGCGTCGCAATCTGCTTTGGGTTACTCACCGCCTGTAGTGGAAATGCCGGGTCCAACCAGGCGAGTCCGTCGCTCGGCGGCAACAACACTGGTGCCACCGCGCGCCACATGGTGGTCCTGGTCGAGGAAAACAAGGACTTCTCCGAGGTGTTTAACAGTCCTGCGATGCCGTTTTTCAACTCGCTCGTGCCACAGGGAGCCCTGGCAGCCAACTACTTCGGCCTAGCGCCTGTTTCTCTGCCGAACTACTTCATGTTGACGACCGGCGACCAGATCACCACAACCGACAGCAGCGGGGTGATACCAAATGACAATATTGTGAGCCATCTGACAAGCGCAGGCCTGAGTTGGAGAGTCTATGCCGAGGGTCTTCCCTCCGTGGGGTATATCGGCCCGGATGTCCCCGCCAACTCTTACATCCAGCACCACAACCCCTTCGTGTATTTCTCCGACGTGGTGAACAGTCCGTCGCTGCAAAACAACGTGGTGCCGTTCTCGCAGTTTGCTACCGACCTGGCCGCCAACGCGCTGCCGGACTACGCGTTTATAGTGCCGAATGCCATTAACGACGGCCATTCCTGCCTCGTGGCGGGCTGCACTATCGCGGACGAGTTGACGGCGACCGACCGGTTTCTGCAAGCGAATATCCCGCCCTTGCTCTCGAATTCCGTCTTCTTGAATGAGAATGGACTGCTCGCCATTGTCTGGGACTCCTCCGACGCGAACTTTACGAATGGCGGAGGTCATGTCCCGATGTTGCTGTTGGGAGCTGGCGTGAATAAGGGGGTCGTCAGCCAGACGCTTTTTCTGCACCCCAGCCTGCTGCGGCTTTCCATGGAGCATCTGCAACTCCAGCCCACGCTGGGCGAGGCCAGTTCAGCTCCGGACATGAGCGACATGGTTACACCATAGGAGGCAAAGAGCAGGAGGCAAAGAGCAGGAGGCAAAGAGCAGGAGGCAAAGAGCCGCTGATTACGCTGATGAACGCTGATTACCTAAAGGCGTCCACTACAAACTGGTCTAATCAGCTTTGATCAGCGTTCATTAGCGGCCCCGGTCTTGCCTTTCACTGATGGCTGATGGCTGAAGCAGAAACACTAGCGCCTCCCGCAGCTCCGGATGGCGGAACCGGAAGCCAGCCTCGAGCAGGCGCTCAGGCACGACCCTCTGGCTGCCGAGCAAGAGCGTTCTGCCCATCTCGCCAAAAATCCAGCGTAGCGCGAACGCCGGGACCGGGAGGATTGCCGGCCGGTGCAGAGCGGCAGCAAGGGTTCGGGTAAATTCCGCGTTGATCGCTGGATTTGGCGCGACGATGTTGAAAGCCCCGCGCATCTCCGGACGTTCCAGCAGGAAGAGGATCGCCGAGACGACATCGTCGAGGCTGATCCAGCTCATGTATTGACTGCCGCTGCCGAGCTTGCCGCCGATTCCGAGCCGAAACGGCGGGAGCATTTTGGCGAGCGCGCCGCCAGCCGGCGATAGGACCACCCCGAAGCGCAGGTGAACCACGCGGACGCCGGCTTGCTCGGCCACTGCGGCTGATTTCTCCCACTGGTCGGTAACCTCAGGCAGAAAGCCTTGGCCACGCGAGCTATTCTCGCTCAGCAGCTCGTCCCCGCGATCTCCGTAGTAGCCGATAGCTGAGGCACACAGCAGCACCTTGGGTCCATTCGCGCCGCCTCCAGCCATCCCTTGACAGAGATTCCGAGTTCCTTCCCCCCGCGTTTTTCGTATGCGCTCCTTCTGGTCGGCGGTCCAGCGCTTGGCGATGGATTCGCCCGCCAAATGGATGACAGCATCGAAGTCCTGCAGCAACTCGGGCGGCATCGGCCTTTCCGGATCCCAGCCTATTTCCGGCAGAGGTGCGATCGGCCGGACTTTCTGTCGGACCAATCGCCAGGGTTCATGCTGCGCGGAGCACAGCACAGGGATCAGGGCTGATCCGATAAGTCCGGTCGCCCCGCTGACCAGAATTTTCAACTCGCCCTCCGGCGCCGCAAGTTTACTCTCCTGCTCTGGCGAAACGCACACCCCGCCCTCCGAGCGTCGAAGGGCGATTCCCTGGTCGGCTACAGAGACGAGTCGAACATGGGCAAGTCCGAATCCAAAGTAATCGTTCCGGTTCAGCTTCGCTGTGCCAAGCGATATCCTCCAGGCTACGCCTGTGGCTATAATCAATTATGGCGACCCTCCGCCAACAGATCGCCACCAACGTGCTATCGGTAACCCGCTTTCGGGACCTGCTGAAAGTCCTGCGGGAGAACCGTCCCAACGACGATCAGGAGGTCGTCAAGAGCGCGTACGAGTTCGCCATGCAAAGCCACGCGGGGCAAACCCGCGCCTCGGGCGATCCCTACCTGAGCCATCCTCTGGAAGTTGCCTACATTCTTGCCGATTTGAAGCTGGACTCGGTCGCGGTGGCGGCGGCCCTGCTGCATGACACGGTCGAGGACACCTCGGTCACCACCGAAGATATCCGCGACAAATTTGGCGAACAGATCGCGCATCTGGTCGAGGGCGTCACCAAGATCAGCAAGATCGACTTCGCTTCGCGGGAAGAGCGGCAGGCGGAGAACGTGCGCAAGATGGTGCTGGCCATGGTGGACGACATCCGCGTGGTCATGATCAAGCTGGCCGACCGGCTGCACAACATGCGCACCCTGGAGCATCTGCCGCCGGAGCGGCAGGAGAAAATCGCCCGCGAGACCCAGGACATTTATGCTCCCATCGCGCACCGGCTCGGCATGGGCAAGGTGCGCGGCGAGTTGGAAGACCTGTCGTTCCGCTATCTGGACCCGGCCACCTACCAGCAGTTGCAACAGGTTGTGGAAGTCAAGCGCAAGGCGGGCGAGCGCTCGCTGGCGCGAATTGAATACGTGATCCGCGAAAAGCTGCAGGAAGGCAAAATCGATGCCCAGGTCGAAAGCCGGGTCAAGCGTTTGTGGAGCATCCAGCAGAAAATCGTGCGGCAGCACATCGACGTGGACCAGATCTACGACATCTTCGCGCTGCGCGTCGTCACGCATTCGGTCCACGACTGCTACGCGGTTCTGGGCATCATTCATAACCTATGGCGGCCGGTGCCGGGGCGCATCAAGGACTTCATCGCGATGCCCCGCCCCAACCTCTACCAGTCCCTGCACACCACCGTCATCGCGGAAAAAGGCGAGTCCTTCGAGGTGCAGATCCGCACCGAGGAGATGCACAAAATGGCGGAGGAGGGCATCGCCGCGCACTGGAAATACAAGGACGGGCCGGTTTCGGCGCGCGACGAGGAGCGGCTGGCCTGGTTGCGGCAGGTGGTGGAGTGGCAGCGCGAGATCACCGACCCGAGCGAATTCCTTTCCACGCTAAAGATCGACCTCTATCCGGAAGAGGTGTACACCTTCACCCCCAAGGGGAAAGTGGTCATCCTGCCCCGGGATGCTTCGCCCATCGACTTCGCTTACACCATTCACACCGATGTCGGCCACACCTGCGTCGGCGCCAAGGTCAACGGCCGGATTGTTCCCCTGCGCTCCAAACTGCGCTCGGGCGACATCGTGGAGATTCTCACCCAGACGGGACACAAGCCCAGCCGGGACTGGCTGGCGATAGCCAAGTCCTCGCGCGCGCGGCAGAAGATCAAGCACTGGCTCAACATTCACCAGCGCGAGCGGGCGATTGAAATCGGCCGCAAGCTGATTGAAAAAGAGGCGCGCAAGTACCGCATTTCGCTCAAGGACATCAAGGATGCGGACTTCCAGCGCGTGGCCACCGATTATGGCTGTGGCCGCCCGGAAGATGTGATTGCCGGCATCGGCTACGGCAAGTTTTCCTGCCGCCAGGTGCTGGGTCGGCTTTCCCCGGTGGACACCGGCGAGCCCATCGCAGACGAGAGCACGTCCGGTCTGACCAGCGTGGTCAAGCGCGTCTTTGGCGGCTCGACCGAGGCCATCAAGGTCAAAGGCCAAGACGACCTGATGGTCTATCGCGCCAAGTGTTGCAATCCCATCCGCGGCGAAGAAATTGTCGGCTACGTGACTCGGGGCAAAGGGGTCGCGGTGCACGCAAAATCGTGTCCCAATGTGATCAACCTGATCAACGAACCGGAGCGGCGCATTGCGGTGGAGTGGACCCGGGATACGCGCGACGAGGCCGGCCAGGGCTTCCCGGTCAAGCTCACGCTCTCCTGCAGCGACCGCGCCGGCATGTTGAAGGAGATCGCTACCGTGATCAGCGATGCCGGGATCAATATCCGCAACATCGAGGCGCGCACCGGCGACGCCGCTGCCGCTATCGACGTCGTGCTCGACGTCAAACATCTCAAGCACCTGGACCAGATCATTCACGGCCTGCGCGCCATCTCCGGCGTGTACGACGTCCAGCGCGTGCAGAACCTGTAGCAGCCGTCAGCCATCAGCCATCAGCGATTAGCCACCGGCAGAGAGGCTATTCGTTCATTTTGAAAGGTGCTTGAGAGGGTGCCCCACATCTGCGAAAGACGCGCAGGTCGTGGGCACCTACACGTCGCCCCTGTGCGCACAGGTACACACCAAAATCGAGCGGCTCTGCATTAGTTGGGAACTGATCGGTCTGTTGCCGGCATCTGAGGGGACGTGGAGGTACGCCATGTACGTCATCACCGGAGCTACCGGCAACACGGGGAGCCGTGTTGCCAAGCACCTGCTTCAGCACGGCCACCAAGTCCGCGTGATCGGACGCAACCCCGACCGCCTGCGCTCGCTGGTCAAGTTGGGCGCCGAACCCTTTGTCGCAGACCTCAAAGACGTGACGGCGCTCACTAAGGCCTTTGCCGGCGCCGAGGCGGTCTTTGCCATGATCCCGCCGAACCTGGCGAGTCGCGACTATCGTGCGGAGCAGGAGTGGATCAGCGACTGCATCGCCGCCGCCCTTGCCGAAACGCGCGTGTCCTGCGTAGTCTCACTCAGTAGCATCGGCGCCGATAAGGCCAGCGGAACTGGCCCCGTGGTTGGCCTGCACAATCTCGAGCAGAAGCTGAACGCGATCCCCGGCCTGAACGCGATGCACCTGCGCGCAGGCTACTTCATCGAGAATACGTTTGCCCAGGCCGACATCATCCCGCAGATGGGCAATTGCGCCGGACCCCTGCGGCCTGACCTGAAATTGCCCATGGTCCATACTCGGGACATCGCCCAGGTTGCGGGGCAGGAACTCGTAAACCTTGAGTTTTGCGGCCACCAGACCCGCGAAGTGCAGGGTTTGCGGGATTACACCTATTGCGAGGTTGCGAAGATCATCGGCTGGGCGATCGGCAAGCCCGACCTAAAGTACATCCAATTGCCGGATGACAAGCTTCGCCCGGCGATGGCGCAGATGGGCATGTCGTCGAACTTCGCCGATCTCATCCTGGAGATGTCGGCGGCGCTTAACTCCGGCCACATGGCCGCCCTTGAGCCGCGGTCGGCGCACAACACCACCACCACGTCGTTCGAGACCTTCGCTGTCGGGGAGTTTGCCCCGGCCTACTACTCGGCAAACCTGCAAGCTGCCTGAGATCACGTCAGCGCGCGGAGCACGGCGGTGCCCGAGCTCCGCGTCGTCTGTTTGGATTCATCGAGTGATTCGCCGATCAGGTGAATTGCGTGTGGCCTTTGATCCCCAGGTTCTGTCCTGCAATCGCTGGCTTTCGTCCAGTAGCTGGCAGGTTCTTTCGATGAGGCGGGCGAATGTCTCGCGAAGTTGGCGGGCGACCTCGGTGAGAAGCACAGATTTCTGCTGTTCGTTGCGGCTTACGTTGACAGCTTCGCGGCTCACCTTGAGCAGTGGGTCACGCCTCGCGGCACGCATGGGTCCATCCATTGCACAACCGGAATTCGCGGCCAGTATAGTCCCAATGCAGGGTTGAACCCAGCCGGAAGAATGGCATATTTTGACAGAAGGGCAACGCCATTTTGCGCCATCGCTTCTGTGAGAGGGGGTGTCTTTATCGTCTCTCGACTCGCATTCAGGGAGAGAGGTATGAACTTAAAAGTAACCCGGTTCTCTCGGGTGGACGCCCGGCTGTACTCTGTCGAGTATGGCATGGGCATCTGTCCGGGCATGACGGCAGCCGAAGTGAAGAACTGGCTTTTCGACCTCGGTGTGGGTGACTCAGACATAGCAGCTGTACTCGACATGGAGCCCAGCGAATCCGTCACCATCGACGTGCCTGAGCGCAAAGATCATTTTCGCCGTCAGGCGAGCTAAGCAAGGACAGCCTGCACCAGCCGGGTTTTTCTCATCTAAGAGAACTTCGAGGAGGAAAACATGGCTGTCCGCACAAAGTCTTCTATTGCCCCGACCCAACTTGCCACCCCAACGGATTTGGCCGCCGATAAGGTACAGGCCATTTGTAACGCCGTCAATCCGCTGATCGCGGATGCCTTGGCCCTCTTTGTCAAAACCAAGAACTTTCACTGGCACGTCTGCGGTTCGCATTTCCGGGACTACCACCTGCTGTTCGATGAGCAGGCGGATTCCATTCTGGCGTCGGTGGACGTTTTGGCCGAACGGGTGAGACGGATTGGCGGGATCACCATCCGCAGCATCGGCCACATCGGCCAGCTGCAAACCATCGATGACGATGACGAGGAGTTTGTGTCGCCGGAGCAGATGATCGAGCGGCTGCTCGCCGACAATCGTCATATCGCGGAAAACCAACGCGCGGCGATCGCGGTGTGCGACCAGAATCGGGATACCGCAACCAGCAACCGGCTGCAGGAGATCCTCGACGCAACCGAAAAGCGGGTCTGGTTCTTGTATGAAATCAGCCAGGGCCGGAAAATGGCCAGCCAAGCCCCAACCCAGCGAAGGGCCGCCTAGTCGGGACGTCGGCAAACGTCAGGGTGCCCCACCCTAGCCCGGATTTTGGCTAGAGTTGCCGCTGATTTTCGCTGATCCGGATAGAAATCCCTAACTCCGATCAGCGTTCCTCAGCGGGAATCAGCGGCTGGTTGCCCATGACAGCCCTGTCTGAGGAAACGCCAGCGCCAACAGCGCCTCCGCCGTGATTCAGACAACGCCGCGAGATTCCCAAGTATAATCAGCCAGAGCAGAAGACCCATCATGCGACCCACTTGGGCGGAAGTGTCGCTGACCGCATTGCGCCACAATTTCCGCACGATCCGGCAATATGTCTCCCCCAAGGCCACGGTCTGCGCCGTCATCAAGGCGGACGCCTACGGCCACGGCGCGGTCGAGTGTGCGCGCGCGCTCGAGGCGGAAGGTGCCTTATGGTTTGGCGTGGCTTGCGTGGACGAGGCCATCGCCTTGCGCGAAGCCGGTATTCGCGGCCGCATCCTGCTGCTCTCGGGATTCTGGCGCGGCGACGAAGAAGCGGTCCTCCATTACAACCTCACGCCCGCGGTATGGGAGTCGTGGCACATCGAGCTGTTGGAAGATGCGGCCGCGCGACTAAAGAGACGCGCGATCGAGCCCATCCCCGTGCACCTGAAGATCGACACCGGCATGGCCCGACTGGGCATGAACTTGAAGGACCTGCCCGGCTTCCTGAACTCCATCCAAGCCGCCGAATCCGTACTGCTGGAGGGCGTATTCACCCACCTGGCCTCGTCCGAGGTGGTGGATTCCCCCGATCTGGATGCGCAGATCAACCGCTTCAACAGTGCGGTTGAATTAGTCCGGCAGGCGAGCCTCTCGCCGGTGTACTACCACATCGCCAACAGCGCGGGCATCGTCAGCCGGTCCAACGCGTGGAAGAACATGGTGCGCCCGGGTCTGGCCTTATACGGATATTGTCTGCCGTTCACCTCGGTGATCAGCGGAGCGCCGGATGTCTCCCATGAGCTGCAGGTGCAGCCGGTGCTGTCGTGGAAGACGCGCATCATCTCGATGAAGGAAGTCCCGGCGCGGCAGCCTGTCGGCTATAACGGCGCCTACGTCACCTCGGCGCCGGCGCGTATTGCCGCCTTGCCGGTCGGCTATGCCGATGGCATCAACCGACACCTTTCCTCGCGCGGACGGGTAATTGTGCGCCAGGACTACGCGGCCATTGTCGGAAACGTCTCGATGGACCTGACGCTGGTGGATGTCACCGGCATCCCGGGTGTCTCGCTGGGTGACGAGGTCACCCTGATTGGCCGCCAGGGCCCGAGCTGCATCAGCATCTGGGAACACGCCGGCTACGCCAGCACCATCCCCTACGAGGTGCTGTGCGGCATCGGCAAGCGGGTGCCACGGAAGTATGTGGAGTAGGCGCCGTGCGAGTAGCTCCAGAACGGTCGGTCGTCAGATTGGTGATTTGTAATTTGTGAATGTTGTCATCCTGAGCGAGCCTGGCCGTTTTTGCTGGGCGAGTCGAAGGATTTTGTGGTTCGTAAGATTGTGAGTAGTAGAAGGATTTGTCATTCCGAGCGCCCGGTTTTGGCGCGAGGAATCTGCAGTTTTGCCCAAGTCAGCGCAAATGCAGATTCCTCGCTTCGCTCGGAATGACAATTCTCTAAGTGTTGCCGGGTTCCTGAGTCCTGCTCAAAAAAGAGGAGGTACGACCTTTGAAAACTCTGCGTCAGCTCATCCTGATGGTCCTTGCGATACTTTGCCTTGCAACTGCGGGCCTTGCGCAGGAAGCCGGTCCGAAGCAGCCAACGATTTCAGTCGTTATCAGCACGCCCCACGATACTGTGAAATCTGGCTCGGACGTAGACTTGAAAGTAACGGTGACCAACATCTCCGATCACAAAATTCGCTACTACGGGAGTTGGGGCTCTCGTTTCCGGACAGAAGTCCGGGACAGTGAAGGCAGGCTAATACAAGAACTGCCGCGCCCTAAGTTTCAGCCAACAGCTGGCAGCGGTATGGGGCCAATTCCCCTTGAGCCTGGGGAGGAAGTGAGCTTCCCGCACGGTTTGACACGAGGCCTAGTCGTCCCGCCCACATACGACTTGTCCCGTCCGGATAAGTACACGATCCAAGGCGAGGACTACGACATTGAAAACAAAATGACCGTGAAATCCAACACGATCACGGTGACCGTGGTTCCGTAGTCTCAGCGGGCAGCCGAAAAGCACGGCAGCCCGGCTCAGGACTTTACAAATCACACATTACCAAATTACAAATCCACCTAGGGAATCTCTGATTAAGTTCTCTGCTTTCCACAGGGCCAATGTGTAGATTGAGTCCAGAGACTCTGAAAGCAGATGAGGCAGCAGACACTGGCGATGACGACTGGGTTCGAGCGGTACACAAAGAAGACGCGGCGTGCGATGTTTCTTGAAGAGATGGAGCAGGTCGTGCCGTGGCGCGAACTCTGCGCTCTGATCGAGCCTCATTATCCGAAGGCTGGTAATGGGCGTCGTCCCGTCGGACTGGAGCGCATGCTGCGCATCTACTTCCTCCAACACTGGTTCAACCTGTCGGACCCGGCGGTGGAAGAGGCGTTGTACGATTCGCCCGTGCTACGACAGTTTGCCGGAATCGACTTGGGGAGCGAGCCGGTGCCGGATGAGACCACGGTGTGCAAGTTCCGCCACTTGCTGGAAGAGCATCGACTGGGGGGCGAGATTCTGGAGACCGTGAACCTGTACTTGCAGCAGCGCGGTGTGCGCATTTCGACGGGTACTATTGTGGACGCGACCATCATTCACGCCCCGAGTTCGACGAAGAACCAGCAACAGAAGCGCGACCCGGAGATGCACCAGACCCGGAAAGGCAAGCAGTGGTATTTCGGGATGAAGGCGCATGTGGGCGTGGACAGCAAGACAAAGCTGGTGCATAGCGCAGTAGCCACGGCGGCCAACGTGTCCGACTCGACGGTATTGCCAGAGCTGTTGCATGGCGATGAGACCCACGTCTGGGGCGACCAAGCCTATCGCGGGCAGCGCGAGGTAATTCACGAATGCTCGCCGCGTGCCAAGGACTGCACCAACAAGCGCTATCGCTACAAAAACCGGATTGACCAAGTGGAGCGGGCCAAGAACCGGACGAAGTCGCGGGTGCGCTCGAAAGTCGAGCATGTATTTGGCGTGCTGAAGTTAAAATTCGGATTCGTGAAGGTACGCTACCGAGGCATGGCGAAGAATGCCAATCGGCTGTTCACCGCCTTCGCCCTGGTGAATCTGTTCATGGTTCGCAAGAGACTGCTGTGCCCAACGACGGCGTAGTGTTGCTCGGGGCGCAGCACGGCGCATTCGGGCACAGCAAACGCAAAACCCTCACCTGAAAACCGATCCAAAAGGCGGTTGAATCTGCCCTCCAGCTCACGCTGGTTCAAAAGCCCTGGTTGTTCAGAGCTTCCCTAAATCTGGTAATCCGTCTCGAACTCTTCCGCCAGGGTGTCGGCGACGTGGAGATTGTCACCGTTCAGCGGTGCCGAATAGCTTTCGCTCTTGATCTTCTGCCGCAGCTCATCCACCTGCTTGGCTAGGGCGACCAGCGCCTCCGATAGCGGATCGTTGATCTGCTTCGGGTCGGTGATCACCACGCGCTTGCCGTTACGAAAGACGATATGCCCAGGCACGCCGACAATCGTGGAGTTGTCCGGTACGTCGCGCAGCACGACCGAACCGGCGCCCACGCGGCAGTTCTCGCCCACGGTGATGTTGCCCAGCACCTTGGCGCCGCCGCCGATTACCACATTGTTCAGGATCGTCGGGTGGCGCTTGCCGTGCTCCTTGCCGGTGCCGCCGAGGGTCACGCCCTGGTACAGGGTTACGTCGTCACCCACGATGGCCGTCTCGCCAATCACCACGCCCATGCCGTGGTCGATGAATAGCCTGTGCCCAATAGTCGCGCCCGGATGGATCTCGATGCCGGTGATCCAGCGCGCCACCTGGGATAGAAAACGCGCCGTGGTGCGTAGGCCGTGGTTCCACAGCCATTGATTGATCCGAAAAGCCCACACCGCGTGCAGGCCCGAATAGCACAGGAACACCTCGAACGAGTTCTTGGCGGCGGGATCGCGGTCGAATACCGAGGCAATGTCTTCCCGCATCAATTGAAAGAAGCCCATGGTTTACACGCTCACGGCGGCAGTGGCCATCGTAAGCGCCTCCTGTCGAAGATTGTCGAATAATATCGTGGTCAGATAGCGTTCGCCGAAATCGGGCAGGATCACCACGATCAGTTTGCCGGCGTTTTCCGCGCGTTTGGCGACCTGGACCGCCGCGTAGACCGCCGCGCCGGAGGAAATTCCCACTAGCAGTCCCTCTTCCCGCGCCAGGCGCCGCGCCATGTCAACCGACTGGTCGGCGGTTACCTGGAAGTTTTCGCTGACGTACTTGGTATTCAGGTTCTCGGGCACGAAACCGGCGCCGATCCCCTGGATTTTATGCGGACCGGGCGCGCCGCCGCTGAGCACCGGGCTGTCCGTCGGCTCGACGGCAACCATCTTGAACTCCGGCTTCTTCGGCAGGATGAAGTCGCCGATGCCGGTGATGGTGCCGCCCGTGCCTACGCCGGCGACCAGGATGTCCACCTGGCCGTCGGTATCGTTCCAGATTTCGGGACCGGTCGTCTCACGATGGATCTTGGGATTCGCCGGATTGTTGAACTGCTGCGGCATGTAGCTGTTCGGGGTTTGCGCCACGATTTCTTCCGCTTTGGCAATGGCGCCCTTCATGCCCTTGGGGCCGGGGGTGAGCACGATCTCCGAGCCGAACGCCTTCAGCAGCACACGCCGCTCCAGGCTCATGGTGTCTGGCATGGTCAGGATCAGCCGGTAGCCCTTCACGGCGGCGGCAAAGGCCAGTCCGATTCCCGTGTTACCGCTGGTGGGCTCGACCAGCACCGTCTTCCCCGGCTGGATCTTCCCCTCGCGCTCCGCCTCGTTGATCATGCTGACCCCGATGCGGTCCTTGACGCTGGCGCAGGGATTGAAGCTCTCCAGTTTGGCGGCAACCGTAGCCAGGGCCCCGTCCGTCACCTTGTTCAACTGCACTAGCGGGGTGTTGCCAATCAGCTCGGAAACATCTTTCGCGATCTTCACGGATATCAGCTCCTAAGAGGGACCCCTAACAGGATTCAGAAATGTCGGAAAAGAGACAAAAAGACAGGGATTACCGACAACAGCGGCAACAACCGGGGAGCCCGATCAAAATATTAGTTGCCATCATAACGCTCAAAGCCTAGCGCAGTTGGCAGGGCCGTGCAAGCGTAGGGTGAATTCCTGGCGAAACAGGGTTGATTCAGTTGCGGAGGTGTCCAATGACCAATTGAGCCCATGGCAATAGGTCCTTGATTCTCCCAAGCCACGTGTATCCTCGTTCTGCCACATCATCCATGCCCCGGAGCCGCTCAACGACTGAAGTGTCAATCGCAGCGACCTTGTCCGCCTCTGCCTCGCTGCTCAGGACTTCGATCTTGTCGTGGAGTTCCCGAAGCTGTCGTTCTTCATTGGAAATCAAATGCTGAAACTTTCTAGTTGCGAGCAATAATGCGACTTCAAACTCCTCTGGACGGTCGCGGAGTTCGTCTGCATGATAGAAAATTTGCGCTATTCCCGGATTGATGATCCGGTCTCCTTCATCATCACATTCTAGAAAAATGTTCTTGTATTCTTGGAACGACAACCTGAACTTCTCATAGTGGCCCAGGAGGTTGGGACCGGGGGGATGGCCCTGCGCTATCGGTATGATTTCTTCTGCGTATGCCTGAAAATCTGCAAAAAGCGACAGTAGCCTCTCGATGTAGTGGCGACAATCAACGGCCTGCATTTTGAGCGAACGCACATCAGTCACAGCCGTATGCCTCACGGTCAATTTTCTGGTACAGCATAAACCCATGTCTTGCGTCTGCAAAGTGGATCCGAGCGCGCCCTTGTAAGTCGATCAGGAAACGGATCGCTGGTACTAATCCGTGCTGCACTCCACCACCGACCGCTTCGCTTGTTGCCCACCAAAGAACGATATGTGCATACTGTAATTCGAGCCAGTGGGGGCCACCAGGGGGGGCAATGGATCGAATTCGAACCCGGGTCCGTGCCAAGGGCCGCCTGGTTATTCCCATGTCAATCCGTGAGGTTCTCGACCTCAAGGTGGGCGACGAAGTGGAGCTGCGAATCGAGGACAACGAACTCCGCGTCTCAACCTTGAAAAGCCGTATCGCGCGCGCCCAGCAATCCCTTCGGCAATTTGTCAAACCGGGAAGATCGCTTGCCGATGAGTTGATCGCCGAGCGACGCGAGCGCTATTTCTGGCACTTTGGGCAGTAGTGGGTGCCGCGTCCGGTCAGCACGATTCGTTGGATCGGCGTTCGGCAGATCAGGCACGGCTTGCCTTCGCGGCCGTAGACCCGGTGCTGCAGATGGAAGAGCCCGGGCTCGTCGTCCACGTTGAAGTAGTCGGAGATGGACGATCCTCCGGCCGCGATGGCCTCAACCAGCACCTCTCGCAGGCGATCGTATAGCTGCTTCAACTCGGCGCGAGTGAGCGATGCGGCGCGCCGCCGCGGGCGAATCCCAGCCCGGAAGAGCGATTCGTCGGCATAGATGTTCCCGACGCCACGAAGCAGCTTCTGGTTGAGCAGCGCGCACTTGATCGGCGTGTTGCGCTTGTGGAAGAGCGTTGCGAAGGTGCCGAAATCGATGTCGAGAGGCTCGTGCCCGCCGGCCTGGAAATCCGCTTGCGGCACTACCCACACCCGCCCGAAGCGCCGCGGATCGACGAAGCGCAGCTCGCGGCCGCTGGCCAGAGTTGCAACCAGATGCGTGTGCCTGAGTAGCTCGGCTCCCGGCGACGTGACCTGCACCCGGCCCGTCATTCCCAGGTGAAGGATGAGCTGCGCATTTGTAGCACCGGCGTCCTCGCCGGCGGGTCTTGTAGGAGCCTCTAATACTCTGCGCTTCGCCGGGTGGCCCACGGTTTTCGAAAGCAACGCACCCGGCTCCAAATCAAAGACAATGTGCTTGCCTTGCCGGTGGACGGATCGTATGTACGCGCCTTCCAGGGCGGCGGCCAACTCGGGAAGGGAAGATTTGAACAGCGGCGCCAGTCCGCTGAGCCAGACAGACTCGATCACGTCGCCTGTCACGCGCTGGGCCAAGCCGCGTGTGACGGTTTCCACCTCGGGCAATTCGGGCACGACGACAGTTTCGAGTTTCGAGTTGGAAGATGCAAGTGGTCAGTGGGCAGTGCTCAGTGGTCAGAAGTCAGGTGGCCACTCAATTTCTGGCCACTGGCCACTGGCCACTGGCCACTGGTTTATCCTCTTCCTGTGATCTTCCCTTGCCAAGCAATCCTCTTCGATCTCGACGGAGTTCTGGTCGATTCCACGCCCTCGGTGGGCCGCGTGTGGCGGCGCTGGGCGGAGCGCTTCGGTTTCGATCCGGAGGCAGTGGTGCGCAAGGCGCACGGCCAGCGCTCTATCGAAACCATTCGCACCTTCCTGCCCCATGCGGATGCCGAGGCCGAGAATCAGATCGTCGAACAGATGGAAATTGCAGACAGCTACGATATGGTCGCGCTGCCGGGCGCACTGGCCGCGCTGGCAGCCGTGCCGCCGGCACGCTGCGCCATCGTAACCAGCGGGACGCGTCCGCTAGCGACCGTGCGCATCAAAGCCGCGGGGCTGCCGCTTCCTGCAGTGATGGTTTCGGCCAACGAGGTCACGGAAGGGAAGCCCTCGCCGCAGCCGTTTCTGCGCGGTGCGGAGATGCTGGGTGTAGCCCCGGCTCACTGTCTTGTGTTCGAGGACACGCCCGCAGGCGTCGAGTCGGCGCACGCGGCGGGCATGAGCGTGATCGCGCTTACCACGACATATCCCAAAGACGCGCTCGCCAAGGCGGACGCGATCCTGCGCTCCCTCGCGGAGGTGCGCATTGGGCTGGAACTGGCCGAGTTGCGTGTCAGTCTTACGCAAGAGCTGCGCGAAGGTGCCTCCGGCATTTGACATCCTGCAGTAGCGCTGGCGTCTCGCCGGCGGGTCCTGCTTGAATCGGCAACGCTGAAAGGGTCCGCCGGCGAGACCCTTCGACTGTGCTCAGAGCAGGCTCTGGCGCTACCGAAAATCCTCTTATTGCCGTTGAGCTGCGCGCGGGCGTAAGATCATCATTTGGTTTAATTCCATCCATCAACTCTCCCGCTGGGTCTCCGGCAACGGTTTGTGTTGCGGTTGCTGGGATGAGAGTCCACTGCAATGGGCGTGCGGGTGAGTGGTGTGTGCATTCGAGGAGCGCGCGGTGAGCAATCTTAAAACAGCGGTGGTGGTCGGCGCCCAGTGGGGCGACGAAGGCAAGGGCAAAATCGTAGACGTGCTCAGCGAGCGCTATGCGATCGTGGCGCGTTACGCCGGAGGCCACAATGCGGGCCACACGGTCTGGCGGGACGGGCAGAAGTTTATCCTGCAACTGGTGCCCAGCGGGGTGGTGCGTCCGGGGTGCCGGGGCGTCATCGGCAACGGCGTGGTGATCGACCCGATCGCGTTTCTGAACGAAGTCGACCGGCTGCGGCAGGCTGGCATCCATATTGACGGCAATCTGTTTCTCAGCAATCGCGCGCAGGTGATCCTGCCCTACCATCGCATGATCGAGATGGCGGCGGAGACCGCGCCCGGACGGGTGAAGATCGGCACTACCTCGCGCGGCATCGGGCCGTGCTACGAGGACAAGGCCAGCCGCCGCGGTTTGCGCGTGGCGGATCTGCTCGACCTGCCGCTGCTGAAGACGCACATCCGCAACGCCTGCCAGGAGAAGAACGCGATTGTGCATGCGCTCTTCAATACCGAACCGCTGGATCCGGAGACAATCTATAACGAGTATGCCAAGGCCAGTGAACAGATTGCGCCCTTTGTGACCGATACCGCCGTGCTGCTCAACAAAGCCATCGCCAGCGGGGAGAGGGTGATGTTCGAAGGCGCGCAAGGGGTGATGCTGGACATCGACCATGGCTCGTACCCATTCGTCACTTCCTCCAGCGCCAGCTCGGGCGGCGCGGTGATCGGCACCGGAGTTCCGCCGACTTCGATCGGCAGCGTGATCGGCGTCAGCAAGGCCTACTGCACGCGCGTGGGCGGCGGTCCCTTCCCCACCGAACTGGACGATGCCACCGGGCAAGCCCTGCGCGACCGCGGGGTGGAGTATGGCGCCGTCACCGGACGTCCGCGCCGTTGCGGCTGGATGGATCTGGTGCTGCTGCGCTATTCGGTGATGATCAACGGCATCGAATGGCTGGTCATTACCAAACTGGACGTGCTGGACGAACTGCCGGAGATCTCCGTGTGCACCGGCTATAAGGTCGACGGCAAGCCCATTACCGACGTTCCGGCACAGGCCCACATTTACGACAAACTCGAGCCGGTGTTCGCCAAGTTCCCGGGCTGGCAGACCTCGACCCTCGGCATCAACAAGTACGACAAACTGCCGGCGAAGGCGAAGGAATACCTGAGCTTCCTGGAGAAGGAAAGCGGCGCCAAAATCGGCGTGATTTCCACCGGGCCCGACCGCGAGCAGACGATCTTTACCGACGAGTTCGCGAAAGCTTTGGGGTAGAGTTTCGGCCTCAGCGACACTCTTGCGAAAGGCGCTATTGGCTATTGGCAGTTGGCTGTTGGCTGTTGGCTTTAAGACAGAGCCGAGAGCTGATAGCCAAGGGCCAATAGCCAAAAGCGTCTTTTTCGATTCATCTGGAGATTGCGATGATCTCGTTGATCGTGCATTTCACCATCAAGCCGGGAAGCGAAGCGCGCGCCAAGGAGCTGATCCGCACTTTGGAAGAGCACACGCGCAAGGAACCGGGATGCCGCGCCTACATCGGGTTGCAAGCGTTGAACGATGCCAACAAGTTCTGCTTCTACGAGCTGTACGACGACTTGGCGGCACTCGATGCGCACAGCAATTCCGAGCACTTCCGCATGTACGTCACCAACGGGCTGAACGCAATCATCGTGAAAAAATCGCGGGAGCTTTACAGCGTCGTCAATCCCTAGGACCCGAGTGCGCGCTGTAAGCCCTCGGCTTTTGCTCCTCCGATCACCTCGCAGCTTTGTCATTCCGAGCGGAGCGAGGAATCTGCAGTTCTGCGCGCAATGCGGGTGAACTGACCAAACTGCAGATTCCCCGGCTCCGCTTCTCTCCGCATCGGAATGACAATTCACTGAGAGCTGATCGCCGAAAGCCGAAAGCGACCTTTCTTCGTGCACCCGTCCCTTAACAACTCTTTACACCCAGGCGCTCCGCAGTTGTAAGCAACTGCTTACCCTGTCGGATATACTAGTCCGTCTTTCCTCTGTACATGCAGGGCGGCCTTTGCGCTTGTGGACGCAAGTTGTCGTTTGGGTTGGAAGCATGCTGGCGATTCCAGCGGAGATGGCGATGAAAAGTCTAGGCAGGAAATTGTGGTTTGGGGTGATGGTCCTCGCGATGGCCGGGAGTCTTGCGGCGCAGAACCCGGTACCTGATTACAGCAAAGCGAATGCGCCTCTGTGGAACCCGATTGGAAACTACAGTTCGCGGTCCGTGGCCAAGCCGAACTACACCAATACGCCGCTGCTCGACCAGGTAATGAAGGACGGCAAGATAACGCTTTCGCTGGAAGACGCGATTGCGCTGGCACTGGAAAACAATCTCGACCTGGCGATCGCGCGCTACAACCTGAACATTGCCGATACCGACATCCTTCGCTCCAAGTCCGGCAGTAGTCTCCGCGGCATCGCGACGGGCATTGTGCAGGGTACTCCTGGCGGCACGGGGACAGGTGTGACCGGGGGCGCGCCCACGACTGGGGCTCAAGGAGCCGGCGCCGGTGGCACCACCACCGCGGCGGGTGGGGCGGGCGCTGCCGGCGGAATTGTGGCCTCCACGTTGGGCACCGTGGGCGGGCCGATCCCCTCCTTTGATCCGTTTGTCAGCTCGAACTTGAGCATTGAACACGCCGACTTCCCAAGCTCCAACGCTTTCAGCAGCGGGGTGCTGGCGCAGAACACCGGCACCGCCAACTTCAGCTACAACCAGGGATTCGTCACCGGCACCAACCTGAGCGTGGGCTTCCAGAACCAGCGGCAAACCTCGAGCCAAACGATCACGCTGCTCAGCCCGCAAATCAATTCCAACCTGCGCCTGACCTTCACCCAGCATTTGCTCCAGGGATGGGGAATCAACAACAACCGCCGCCTGATTGTCATCGCCAGGAACAACCGTGAGATTTCCGACGTTGCTTTTCGTCTGCAGGTCACAACCACCGTCTCGCAGATTGAAGATATTTACTGGGACCTGGTCAGCGCCTACGAAAACGTTCGCGTGAATGAGCAGGCGGTGGAGCAGGCGAAGCGCCTGCTCGCCGACAACCAGAAGCAGGTGCAGATCGGAACGCTGGCACCCATTGAAGTAGTCCGCGCCCAGAGCCAACTGGCCACCAGCAACCAGAGCCTGATCGTCGCCCGCACCAATCTTCAGCTTCAGCAATTGCTGATGAAGAACGCGATCTCGCGCAATCTGACCGACCCCTCGCTTGCCGAGGCCGAGGTGATTCCGACCAGCACGATTCAATTGCCGGCAACCGAAGAAATCCGCCCTGTCCAGGATCTGGTAGCTGACGCGCTTGCGCATCGCCCCGAACTGGCGGAGTCGAACATTGACCTCACCAATCGCGACGTCAGCCGCAAGGCCGCACGTAACGAATTGCTACCCACGGTGGACCTGTTCGCCTTCTATGGCACTTCGGCGCTGGCCGGGACGCAGAATCCCGCGTTCAATGGCTCGCGATTCGGCCAATCCACGGCAATCAGCCCCAGCGGCTACGGCAGCGCGCTGTCCAGCCTCTTCGGCGCGGATTTTCCTGACAAGAGCGTGGGTATCAATGTGCAGATCCCGATCCGCAACCGCGCCGCCCAGGCCGACCAGGTGCGCTCCGAGCTGGAATACCGCCAGGCTCAGATGCGCCTGCAGCAGCTCCAGAACCAGATCCGCATCGAGGTGCGCAACGCGCAGTACGCGCTGCAGCAAAATCGCGCGTTCTACGAAGCCACGTTGGCCGGGCGCGAACTGGCGGTGCAGTCGCTGGACGCCGAGCAGAAAAAGTATGCCCTGGGGGCCTCCACTCCCTACAACGTCATGATTCAGCAGACCGCTCTCACCCAGGCCGAGACCACCCTGGTGCAGGCCGAGAGCGCCTACGCAAAATCGCGTGTGGAACTGGACCGCGCAACCGGGCTGACGCTAACCAATCTGGGGATCGACTTGGCCGATGCCGAGACGGGTGCGGTCAAGCGGTTGCCCTTGGTGCCGAACATCGCGCCACGCACCGAGATTCCACCGCAGCCGGCGCCATCGCCGGCTCCGTCCAGCGGCCCGCAGGGCCTCACCCCGCCGCCCGCAGCGTCGCAGCCAAACGCTCCGGCTCCGCAGCCAGCGCCGTAAAATCCGAGCGAATGAACACCCAAACGCGAAGGCGCCCTTCGGCTTCGCTCAGGGCAGGCTCCGACGCGAAGAGTGGTGATTTGAAATGCTTCTTCGCGCCTTAGCGGCGTGAACCGCTGATTTCCACCGGAACATCAGCCGCTGATTTCCGCTGATCATGAAGGGCCCATCAATCCTTTTCTGAGCAGCGTGGATCAGCGTTCATCAGCGGCTAGTTCAGCAGCCGCGCCCGGGACGCCTCCGGTAATTAGCAAAGGCGGCAAGGGACTCTTTTCAAAGGAGTGCAAAGAGGCTATCCTACGCGCGACCCCGAAAGGACGAGATGAAGCCCCTGCCCGCCAAACCTAAGAAGCTGCGCATCACCGTGGTCGAAACTGATCCGTTGCGCATCGTCGGATTCCGCGCGCTGTTTGAAAAAGAACCCGACCTTGAATTGAACACCGCCTCCCTGGCCGAGGTTGCGCAGCTGGAGAACAGCGATCTGGTGCTATTGGGCAGCCGGGAAGGGCATAATTTGTTCGATGTGGTCGCCGGCCTCAAGGCCGCTCGTCCCGACCTGCGCGTGGTGGTGACGGGTACGGGGGCGGACGACGAGACCATCCTGAAGGCGCTGGCGGCGGGCGCCAAGGGCTACGTGGACGAGGCCGCCCCTCCGGCTGAATTCGTTCAGGCCATCAACATCGTCAACCAGGGTTCGGTGTGGGCGCCGCGGCGCGTGCTCTCGATCTTCATCGAGCGGGTCACCTCCCATCCGGCGCGCATCTTCCCGGCCGGCCGCGTCACCTTCACTGACCGCGAGAAGGAAGTGCTCGAACTGCTGGTGGCGGGGCGCTCGAATAAGGAGATCGGGGCCGCGCTCAGTATCGAAGAGCGCACGGTGAAGGCTCATGTGGCCAAGTTGATGCGCAAAGTCGGGGTGCAGAACCGCATCGCTCTTTCGGTGCACGCCATCACGCACTCGCTGGTCAGCAACAAATAGAGTTCAAATGAAGAACCCTCTCGCCACGGGGCGGGAGGGCTGTCAGTGCGGATTGGGTGCAAAGGGACCGATTCCAAAGACCCTGGATCATCTCCCGTTCACTTAGGCGTTGCGTATGACGTTGGCGGCCTGGTAGCCTTTAGGGCCCTTCAGCAGGTCGAATTCGACCGTTTCGCCTTCATTCAACGTGCGGTAGCCATTCTCTTGGATGGCCGAAAAGTGAACGAACACGTCTTCCCCGGTGTTGCGTTGGATGAAGCCATAGCCCTTGGCGCCATTAAACCACTTGACTGTACCCTTCTCTCTCACAACCTACTCCTTTCACATCTGAGCGAAACGCGCCCCCGTGTGTGTAATGAAGTTTCTCCCCAGGCGAGTGCCGGCGCCCCGGTGCTTGGGCGCAGTTACCGCAAAAGAGAGGGATTGCTGCCTTGGCCAGCAGCGCCACATGCAAACGACAAGGGCTCCGGAGTTCAGCACCAGAGGAATCCTAATTCTCCTGGTGTTGTACTCCGGAGCCCGATCGGTTCGCGTGAGGAGAGTCCTGCAAGCACAAAAACATCAACCCAAACCCGCTGACCACGACGAAGTAGCCAGATATTGCCCGCCAGAAATTTCAGGTGGAGCGATTGCATCATAGGCAGCAATTTTGAATTTGGGCAAGAGGGAAGTTACAGAAAACATTGAAAGTTCATCCAAATCGGGAATAGACCTGAGGATCAATCCAGATTTCGTGCCCGCACTCCAGATTTTGCGGATCGTTGTCCAGTAACTGGACGTGGGAAATTTGTCGTTAGTTAGTCGATAAGCCTGAGCCTCAACTGGCGTTAGCCAACGACGAACGACCAACGACAAACGACCTGCTTTGATACGATAAGTCCATCCCGATGTCCTCTACTGATTCGAAGTTTGGCAGCCGCGCCGCTTCCGCAAGCAGCGCTCCGGGCTCGTCCAAGGCTACGGCGGCGGCCACGGCGGTCGAGCGTACCTCTGCTCCGGCAACTGACGCCTCAACGCCGGCCCAGCCGCAGAGCCCATCGCTCTCCGATCCTGTCGTAAGCCGATCTGCCGTCGACGCCTTGCGCCGCCGCGCGTTGCCCACGCTGAAGTATCTGACCCAGACCGAGGTGCACACCTTCGCCTTTTCGGTAGCGGCGAATGCCATCCTGTCGTTCTTCCCCTTCATCCTGCTGCTGATGACCCTGGTGCGCCGGGTCTTCCATTCGCACGCGATGAACGACGTGATCGAGCAATTGCTGCGCACCTATCTGCCGGCGGGACAGGAGTTCATCGTGCGCAACCTGCACATCCTGGTGAGCGACCGGCATGGCGTACAGGTGATGTCGCTGGCCATCCTGTTGTTTACTTCGACCGGCGTGTTTCTTCCGCTTGAGGTGGCGCTCAATCGGGTATGGGGCATCAGGAAGAACCGGTCCTATATCGCCAACCAGTTGCTCTCGCTGGGGCTGGCCTTTGCTTGTGGCGTGCTCGCCTTGAGTTCGATCGCCCTGACCGCGGGGAACCAGGTGTTCATTGGTCGCATCCTGGGGGACAACTTCGTCAGCCACAGCGCGGACTGGCTGATCATGAAGGTGTTCGCCATTGCGGCAAGCATCACCATCTACTTCCTGATCTATTGGCTGCTGCCCAACGGCAAGGTCAAAGCCCGCTGGGTGCTGCCGGCGGCCATCGTCGCGGGATTGATCCAGGAAGTTGCGAAGTACGCCTACCTTCATGCCCTGCCGGTGCTAAACTTCGCCGACGTCTACGGGCCTTTTTCCATCTCGGTGACCCTGATGTTCTGGTCATTCCTTTCGGGGATGCTGCTATTGGGCGGCGCGTATTTGTCAGCCTCAGGCAAGATCGAACAGGAGAAGGAGCAGGAAGAGACGCTGGAGGGTGCGGGAACCTCCTAAACCCTCGGGTCCTCGGGTGATCGGGCCATCGGACCGTTATTCATTTTCCTGGAAAACTACTTACCGCGGATTTCACGGATTGGAACGGATCGTCACGGATTCCTTAGAAATATCCGCGAGAATCCGTTTTCATCCGTCCAATCCGCGGTAAGCAGTTGGCCCGATCCTCGCGCGCTACTCGCGCTCGATCCGTCACAGGGATAGAATGTTTCGTCTTATTAGGAATTCCTGCAAAGGAGATCTACATCATGCCCTTAGTCTCGATGCGGCAGCTTTTGGATGAGGCCGCCAAAGGCGGTTATGGCGTTGGCGCCTTCAACGTCAACAACATGGAACAGATCCAGGCGATCATGGAGGCGGCCCGGGAAACCAAGTCGCCGGTGATCGTGCAGGCCAGCCGCGGCGCGCGCAGCTACTCGCAGGATCTCTACCTTTACCACCTGATGCTGGCCGCCGCCGAGCTTTACCCTGAGATCCCGATGTCCCTGCACCAGGACCACGGCAACAGCCCCGCCACCTGCAAGTCCGCAATTGATCTGGGATTCACCAGCGTGATGATGGATGGCTCATTGCTGGAAGACGGCAAGACCCCCTCGGATTTCGATTACAACGTGCGCGTTACACGAGAGGTGGTCGAGGCGGCGCACGCCAAGGGCGTGACGGTGGAAGGCGAAATCGGCGTGCTCGGCGGAATCGAAGACGGTCACGGCGCGGGCGGCACCGGGCTAGAGCATGTCACCGATCCTGACCAGGCGGTGGCATTCGTTGAGCGCACCGGCGTGGACGCCTTGGCGCTTGCCATCGGCACCAGCCACGGCGCCTACAAGTTCACCAAGAAGCCGGACGCGGGCGTGCTCAAGATGGAGCGCCTGATCGAGATTCATAAGCGCCTGCCCAGCACCCACCTGGTGATGCATGGCTCTTCGAGCGTGCCCAAGGAATTGCAGGACGTCATCAACCAGTACGGCGGCAAGTTGAGACAGACCTGGGGCGTGCCCGTTGAGGAGATTCAACTCGGCATTCGCAACGGGGTGCGCAAGATCAATGTGGACACCGACAACCGGCTGGCCATCACCGGCGCCATCCGCAAGGTGTTCGCCGAAACCCCGGAGAAGTTTGATCCGCGCGATTACCTGAAGCCGGCGCGCGAGGCGATGAAGAAGGTGGTCGCCGAGCGCATGCGTCAGTTTGGCCAGGCTGGCCATGCGGGGGACTACAAGCCGCTGCCGCTTTCCGAAATGGCCAAGCGCTATGCCGAAGCAAGCGCGGTGGTTACGAAATAAAGAAAAAAAGGCCTACCGCGGATTTCACGGATTGAAACGAATTACCACGGATTTCACTTATCAGCATCCATGTGATCCGTGTGATCCGTCTTAATCCGTGTGAATCCGCGGTAAGCTTTTTGCTTTGTCCCACACAATCGAAAAGCTACGCTTTCGGCTCAAACCCAGGCAGAACGGTCTTCTGCATCGCGATTAGCTCCTCGATGCCCTTGCGTGCCAGCCGGATCACCCCCGCCATCTGCAGGTCGCTGAACGGTTTTCGCTCGGCCGTCAGTTGCACCTCGACGAACTGGCCGGCGCCGGTCATGACGAAATTTCCGTCCACGTCCGCGCGCGAGTCTTCCTCGTAACAAAGATCGAGCATGATCTCGCCATCCACCAGGCCCACGCTGGTCGCGGCCACATAGTCGCGCAGGGGCAGGGAAGGGAGCGTGCCGGCTTCCACCAGGCGCTGGCAGGCGAGGGCGAGGGCAATGAAGGCACCGGTGACGGCAGCGGTGCGCGTGCCGCCGTCCGCCTGGATCACGTCGCAGTCGATCAAGATGGTGCGTTGGCCGAGTTTGGCCAAGTCAGCCACCGAGCGCAGCGAGCGTCCGATCAGGCGTTGAATTTCGTGCGTGCGCCCACCAATGCGTCCGCGGGCCGCCTCGCGCGGGGTGCGCGTCAAGGTGGCGCGGGGCAGCATGCCATATTCGCTGGTGATCCAGCCCTTGTTCAGGTTGCGCATCCACCCCGGCACGGATTCCTCGACGGACGCGGTGCAGATGACGCGCGTGTTGCCCACTTCGATCAGCGCCGAGCCTTCCGCGGTGGCGATGAAGTCGGGGGTGATGGCGACCTGCCGCATCTGTTGCGGCGTGCGATTGTCGGAACGATAGATCATGTAAAGGTTTCAGCTCCCGGTTCTTAGTTCTCAGGTGCCAGCATAAATGAAATGCCCTTGGCCAGCTCGACTCGATTGCCCGGCGGAGGGTGCCCCACATCTGCGCGTCTTTCGCAGATGTGGGTCTTTTTGTTTCTCATCAACCCACATCTGCAAAACCGGTCAGATGTGTGGGCACCCTCGCGCGGAAATTCTCAGGCGGCTGCCACTATCTGACTAGCAGGTGTCTTTGGGACATCAACTATCCTTGCGGTAAAGAAGCTCGCGCATCGCTTGCCTCCGAGCCTCGTTCACTTCACTCTCGGCCTTGCGTTCGTCGGCGTCCATGCGGAGCTTAGTTGCGGGGTCAACTGCTTCGGAGGTGCTGCACTCTGGACAGCGGTTTGCGAAACCAGGTTTATCCGGCTTCAGCTCGAACTCCTCGGAGCAGATGGCGCAGATTTTGATGGGGAAAGGCATCCCTTCTATTGTAATGGTCGTTTGCGGGTACGGGCGCGCCGAAGGACGAGACAAGACCCACATCTGCCAAAACCAGGCAGATGTGGGGCACCCTCGGATTGATGTGGGCCACCAGGCGTGAGGGGGCTTCTTCTCTCCTACTGTCGTTTGAGATTAGGGTCGCGCACTGGGAAATCGAGCTTTCTTTCTGGAAGAGGAAGGATGGCCCCCCGCATACTTTCTTGAAGGCTATTTGTGGTGAAAAACCTGCGTAGACCCTCTATTTTGATGTGCACATGGTAGAGCACCGCGCTCGATGCAATTGAGTAGATGCGGATTGAATCGCCATCAGAGATGGGGATATGTACCTTTTCCGACGAGCCGACGCCCGCATTGATAAGGAAATGCGCGATAGCGTTTCGTAGTGGTTGGAAGTGGCCGAAGAGGTCTTTGACGGTGCGCAATCGAGTTATCTCGGCCTCCGCCATGCCCAGTCCGATAAGTGCTTGTTGGTCCAACGGATGTTCGGATGGAAGCTTCAGATCCAGCCCTCTTCTCTTGATGATTGATCGCATGACTCTTCGCAATTCATCACAAGCATCTTCCATCCGATAGGCGCAAAGTAGCCGATAGAACGGGCTCGAAGAGACAAGCGCCTCACGCCAGATAGCATCCACCGCCATGAAGGCGGGATCGACAACGACACCTCCAAGCGGCCCCATCAACAGCCCAGAGGAGTTCGGAAGCAGCAGGTTGTATGCGATCGCTTCTCCGGAGTCGGGGCTTAGCAGCTCCAGCCGGCTGATTATCAGCGGTAGTGAGTAATTCCTGACGATGTTATCGAGCAAATTATTAAACGGCTGCCAAGCAAGTGTGATGGCCCTGTCCGGTAGGTCCGTCTCCACTCTTAGGCGGCGTAAATATATAACATTTACAACCTAGTTGCTTGGATGAATGGTGTAGTTCCACTCACCATGGAATTTGTCTGGCTTGAGGTTGACATGGGCAAACTCTTCATCCGTGATCTTTCGCCCCACGGGATACTTGCGGTGATCTAGGCGGCAGGTCACTTTCAAACCCTTGGCCGTCGTCGTTCCGGCGATCAGCCGTACCACCGTCTCATAATCGCGTAGCGGCTCGCCGCGCCAGTTGGACGAAATGAAGGAAAACAACCGATGCTCCACCTTATTCCATTTGCTCGTGCCCGGCGGAAAATGGCAGACCATCAGTATCAGCCCGGTCTGGTCGGCCAGACGCTGTAACTCCCATTTCCACAGTCGCAGCCGCCAGCCGTTGCTACCCCCGCCATCGGCGGTGATCAGCAGTCGCCGTGCCCCCAGATACAGGTTCCGGCCGTCGGCGCGCCACCAGCCCCGAATCGAAGCCACCGCGAAGGCCCCCGTGTCGTGGTCCGTGCCCACGTTGACGAAGCCCGCGTTGCGCCCCAGGTCGTAGATTCCGTAGGGATAGGCGCGGGGTACATCGGGACCGGGAAAATCATGTCCGTTGACCTTATCCGCCGTTCCGGTTTGGCGCCACTGGCGGCCCTGGTTTTGGTAGTTACCGATCAGTTCTTTCTTCTTCGTGTCCACGGAAATGACGGGCTCGCCTGCCCGCAAAGCGCGTTTGACGGCGCTATTGATATGACGGAACTGCGCGTCACGATCGGGATGGTCATCCCCTTCCTCCGTCTTGCGATTGCCCTGCAGGCTGTAGCCACTCTCTCGCAGGAGTTGGGTCACTTTGGTGTGGCTGACCGGGTGGTGCCGGGCTGTTAGTTCCGCCGCCAGCGTGCGGGCGCTCTTGCAGGTCCAGCGCAAGGGCGACTGCGGGTCGCCGCGTGCCGTGGGTTCGACCATGCTGTCCAAGGCGGGCGCCATGCCGGGATCGCTGGACGTCAACGAGTGTCGTCCGCCGCCCTCGTGGCGAATCCGGCCCGGGGCCAGCGGCGCGGCTTTCAATTCCTCGATACCCTTGGTCAACGTGACCCGCGATAGGCCGCAGGCGCGGCTGACTCGCGAGATGCCGCCATAGCCCAGTTCCAAAGCTTCGCTGGCAGCCACCAAACGCCGAGCGTGTTCGTCCAGATGCGGCCACATGCCAGCAAAGTACCGGCCGAGCTGGGCATCCGAGTCCATGCCCACCGTAATAACAGATCAGGATAGTAGATGTAAACGTTATTTATTTACGGTGCCTTAGCTCGATATGGGAGAGCCGATTGTCCGCTCCGCCTTTCAAATCGTAGTACACAGCATTCCGGCCATTTTGGCTGACATATATCGTCAGTGGGTTCTCATTGAGTATCAGGCTGTGCTGAATAGGCCGCCGTATCGCATCCTCTAACTCTCCCGCCAACGGGACGTGATCGGAGATGATCGCCCGGACAGTCCATAAGCGCACCTTCCTCTCGCCTTCCAGGCGAGCTATCTCCGCGTGATGCTCTTCCGGGATACAGATTCCACTGACTCCTGCCGTCGGTTGGGGTGGAAATACGACGGCGTAGCGCGTTGGCATATGGTCCTCCCTACTGGCGTCCGACCCAGCCTACCCCTCCCGCCAGGATCACGACCAACCGCAAACTGCAATTATCGAAAGCTGAGAACTGAGAACTTCTGCTACCCGCCGATATCCACATGCGTGACCTGCTCCAGCGGGCCGCCCATGAACAGTTGTCCCACGCGGCGGAAGCGCTCGACGGAATCGGTAGCGAAATACTCGACCCGGGGCGTAGCGCTGGCGTCTCGCCGGCACGACTTGCCGTTAGAGTCAAGGCGCACGCCCACAGGACCCGCCGGCGAGACGCCGGCGCTACAAGCAAGTTTCTCGGCGACCACGGCCGCGGTGGACTCCGCGGAATCGACGATCTCCACCCGCCACGGGCACACCGCGCGCAGGATGGGCTTAATCAGCGGGTAGTGGGTACAGCCGAGAACCAGCACGTCGGGTCCGTTCTCGTAATCGTAGAGCAGCGGGTCGAGGTACTCGTGCGCCACGCGCTGCGTGACGGGATGCTCGATCCATCCCTCTTCGATCAGCGGCACAAACAGCGGGCAGGCCTTCTCGCAGACAGCTATCCCGCGCTGTTCCAACGCGATCTTGTACGCATGGCTGCGGATGGTGGCTTCGGTGGCGATCACCAAGGCGCGCTTGCGGCGGGTGGCGGCAGCGGCACGCGCCGCGCCGGGTTCGACCACCCCTTCGACAGGAAGCTTCACGGCAGCCTGGATCTCGGGCAGGGCGAGGGCGGTCGCGGTGTTGCAGGCAACGACCAGCATGTCGATGCCGCGAGCTTCGAGAAAGTGCGCGGCCTCGATGGCGAACTTCGCCACGGTTTCCGGCGACTTCGATCCATACGGCAAGCGCGCCGTGTCGCCGAAGTAGAGATACTCGGCGCTCGGCACCTGCTGGATCAGCTCGCGCAGGACGGTTAGCCCGCCGACCCCAGAGTCGAAGACCCCGATCCTGATTCGCTCCTTCAAACCATCACTCCCTGACCCAATTCTTGAATACGGCGACGTCGTACACCGTGTTGAGGTCCAGATGGCCGGCGAGCGTGCCCGTGTCTTTGCCGTCCACCAGCAGTTTGATCCGAGAGATGCCGGTGACATTGGCGGCCAGAGTCTGCGCCATGGCGGCCACCGTAAGCTCCTCGACCATGATCCCGGAGGAATGCCCGAGCGCCAGTGCGGCATTGGCGTTCACCACCGCGAGACCGTCATTGAGCAGGAAGACCGCGTCCACATCGGCGGCTCCGGCAAGCGGATGAGGCGAGTCCTTCTCGCGGCAGGCGGCCACCAGCGCCCGCAGAACCTCCCGGGCGCGGGCGTTGCGGTCCGAGGAAACGGCCGTCGTCACCTCGCGCCGGTGTAGCAATCCATCTTGATCCGACGGCACATAAATTGTGATGGGTTCCTGCGGGCCGGGCTCGGGGAGCGGGGCGGTGGGCTCGGGGGCCGGGTTCGCCGTTAGTTCCGCGCGCTGTTTCATGCGTCCGGTGTGATAGCCCAGCACGGCCACGGCGATCAGCAGCACGGCAATTTCAATCAGCAGGCGCCGGGACATCAGTGCGCCTCCGGATGCAGGTTGACGATGGCGGCCGCCAGCGCGTTGGCCACTTTCTTCTGATAATCGGCTGAATCGAGCGTGCCGACAGTGCCATTCGGCGGAGGTGCTACCTCCACCGCCACGGCCGGAGACGCGATATTGTTCAACGGGCGCACCGGGGCGACCGTTGACTGCGATGGCAGGTCGTTTTTGAGAAGCGCGGTAGCGAACTCGGAGGCCGCGAGGCGACTGGCCTGAACCTGCCTGCGCTGGGCCTCGTCCCAGGGAACGAAGGTCACCAAATGCGGGCCCTCTTCGGCAAAGGGGAAGGTGAACACGTGAACCCCGCTGCCGCTGGCCGAGGCATGCAGGGCCACGTACAAGCCGGCGCCGCTCGCATTGGCTGCGGCCGCGCGCTGCTCAGGTGCGATGGTCGCGTCGTTATTGCGTAGCAGGAGGGCGACTATGCCATGTCCTTCCAACTCCTGGCGGAGCCGGCGCGCCAGCGCCAGCGTGATGTCCTTCTCCAAAGACTTATCGCCGATCCGCGCGCCCGTGTCGTCGCCGCCGTGCGCCGGATCGATCACCACCGCATATCTCGGCCGCACCGGTTGGGTTTCGGGCGCGGAAGGCTCGGGCATCGGGGGAATCGGCGTGGGAGTTGCAGCCTGCGCGGGTGGGGTCGGCGGTGCGACTGGCGTCAGTGTGATGGTGCGCCCGGCGTTGCCGAAGCTGGCGATCAGCGGGGCGGTTGTGGTCACCTCCACTTCCGCCATGCCGTTCTGTTCGGAAAAGGTTACCTGCCTGCCGTCGTAGTTCGCCGGCGCGTTCCCCAGCAGGGGCTCGCGGCGGAAGCTCATGCGCAGGTGTTCGGGTTCGGTGGCGATCATCGGGTTCACCGGGGAACTGAAGGTGAACACCAGCCGCGACGGATCTTTCTTTGCTTCCACACCGTAATGAGTAGCCACGCCATTCAGCATCAGGCGCCGCGCCGCGGCGTGGTAGTCGGCGCCCATGCCGGTGAGCAGCGAGACCACGCGTGGGACGGCTCCCAGCGGCAGCAGGCCGCGGTCGTTTGCCATATGGAAAGGTTCGGGCAGTTCCATCGACTTGCCCGCGACCTTGGCTTCGGTCTTGCCGGGCGAGAACTCGGCCGAGGCGTTATTAAAGCTCAGTTTTAACTTCCTACCCTCCCGCTTAGTGGATACGGTTCCTAGCGGTTCGAGCGCGCCAACCAGATCGACGAATTCGGCGTCGGCATGCTTGAGCACGGGGATGGAATAGGACACCTGCGGCCCATAAATCGTGAGCTGCTTGTTCTCCGGCTGGGCGAAGGTAAGCAGCACACCGCAGAGTACGCAGAAGGTAGCGCCGAGGGCGCAGAGCAACCGCAGATTCCTGACCTCTTGCCCGCGACCAGCGCGGACTCGCAGCGGATTGTCATTCAGCCAGGACACGAAGAATAAAGATTACCGCGGAATACACCGCAAGAAGATTACCGCGGATTATACGGATTTAAGACGGATCAACGCGGATTTGATTTTGAAAAAGTAGTTCATCAGTCCAGCGAGTAAATAGTCAGGCCGCTGAGCAGCTTGGGGAAGAAGTCGGTGGACTTCTGGGGCATGACCTCGCCCGCAAACGAAATATCCCGTACCTGCTGCATGGTGCACGGGTTCATCAGGAAGGCCACGTTAACCGACGCATCAGTCCGGGCGCGTTGAATCGTTTCCTCGGCTCCGCGCAGGTAGTTGATGTGTGTCTGGTTGCGGATGGCCTCTTCCGAGATGCCGAGCACATGCTCGAGCAGCACCTTGTGTAACTGGACGACATCGAGCCGCCGCTGCAGCGGCGAGAGCGATGAGAGCAGCCGGTCACTGGCGCCCGGTTTCAATTCCAGCAGGAAATCCCCGGCGGCGGTGGCGGCCAGCAGCGATGGGGTGCTTTCACCCTTCTGCTTCAGCAGGGCGGTGGCGGCGGGGCCGTCCGCGCGCTGCTTCAGCGGATTGACGCTAAAGAATTCGCGCGCCTTTTCGACGAAAGCCGGCAGGTCGAAGCCGGGCAATCCAAAGACCACGCGGTGCGTGGGCAGGATCACCAGCCCCTCCTGGTCCATGTTGACGAAGGTCATCATGACGTTCTCGTACGGCGCCGCGGGATTGACCGCACCACCGGCTTCGGCGCGCCGCTGGTTGCGGTAGTTGAGCGCGGTCTCGTAGCGATGGTGGCCGTCGGCGATGATGAGCTTCTTGTCCTGCATCCGGCTGCGGACCAATTCAATGGCCGCAGGATCGCAGACGCGCCACATGCGGTGCTGCACGTCGTACTCGTCGGTTACGTCAACATCGGGCGCGCTGGCCGAGTTCTTAAGGGACTCGATCTCGAACTTGGGATCGCTATAGAGCATGAAAATCTGGCCGAAGTGCGCATGGGTGGCCAGCAGCAGGTTGTAGCGATCGACCTTGGGTCCGGAGAGCGTCTGCTCGTGCCGATGCACGATGCCGGCGTCGTATTCCTCGATCTTGCCCAGCGCGATAAAGCCGCGGCGCTCGGCCAGGTGTGCGGTCGTGCCCGGAACCGGAAAACGTTGAGAGTAGTAGTAGATCGAGGGGCTCTCCTCCGGCTTGAGCACGCCATCGGCGCGCCATGCGCGCAGGCTGGCGGAAGCCCGCGTGTAAACGCTATTCCGCTCGTCGTCGGCAGCTTCGCGCTTGCCCAGGATGACGCGCACCAGATTGTAGGGGCTCGCGGCGTAATAGTGGTCCTGCATGGCAGGGGAAATCTTGTCGTAGGGTTGAGTTACCACGTCCTGTAAGGACACGCGCGCCGGGTCGTAGCGCAGAGCACGGAAGGGAACAATCGTCGCCATAGGTCTTGTGGTGGAACCTTCAATTGTAACAGTGGCCGGTGGGCAGTGGTCGGTGGGAGTGGTCAGTGCAAATCGCCGAGGGCTGATGATGATTGCAAACCACGGATGGCTGACGGCCGACGCATTTGCCGCTACGCAGACCATCTGCGAAAATCTACTCTTCTCTACTGAGAAGCCAAGGTGCGGAGTGAGCGCTAAAACGGCGGTCGCGGTCATCGGCGTGGGAGCCTTCGGACGCAATCATGCGCGGGTGTACAGCGAGTTGCAGCGGCAGGGGGAAGGGGTGGAGCTGGCCGGCATTGTGGACGCCGACCTCAGCCGCGCGCAGTCCATTGCGGCGCAGTTCGGTACCAAGGCTTTTGGCAGCGTGCAAGAACTGTTGGCGGCCACCAAGATTCAGGCTGCGTCGGTTGCGGTGCCTACGGTGCGGCACCTGGAGGTCGCCCGCGAACTGATGCAGGCGGGCGTGGACGTGCTCGTGGAAAAGCCCCTCGCCACCTCTCTGGCGGAATGCGATGAGCTGATCCGCCTAGCCAACAGTTCGGGGCGCGTCGCCATGGTGGGCCATCTGGAGCGCTTCAATCCCGCGGTGCGTGCCACCGTGCCGCTGATCACCCGCCCCATGTTCTTCGAGATCCACCGGCTGAGCATCTTCACCCCACGTTCGCTCGACGTAGATGTGGTGCTCGACCTGATGATCCACGACATCGATGTTGTTTTGTCGTTCGTAAATTCGCCGGTCAAGGAAATCCGCGCCGTGGGCCTGCCCATCCTGTCGGGCAAGGTGGACATCGCCAACGTGCGCATGGAGTTCGAATCCGGTTGTGTGGCCAATTTCACCGCCAGCCGGGTCAGCACCGAGCGGGTGCGCAAGCTGCGCTTTTTCCAGCCGCGCCAGTACATTTCCATCGACTACACCCGGCAAGACGTGATGGTGTTCAGCGTCGATCCGGCGGCGGTGGCGCAGGCGCAGGCGCAGGATTTCTCCCTGGATGCGCTGGGGGCACTGATCAAGCCCGCTAAACCTGCCATCGAGCCTGAGGAACCGCTGCGGGCCGAGCTGCGCTCTTTTCTCGACGCGGTGCGCCGGCGCTCGAAGCCGGTTGTTTCGCTGGAAGAGGGACGCCGTGCTCTGGGCGTAGCCTTGGATATTCTGGCGCAAGTGAGCGAGCACGGCCGCCGTATCCAACTCGAGGCCATGTGGGCGCCGGTCTGAAACGTCCCGCCCCACAACTCTTTACCGTGCTGCCGTACCCCCTTAACCCTATAATTCTCTGCTAACTGGATGGGCCGCTCGCCGTCTATCTCCTTGAGTACGTACAAGGCCGGGGCCCCATGTGGTCAAACCTCCGATCCTAGGAACCCGGCCGAGGGCAAGACGAAGCAGAAAACCATGCCAGCCGACCTTAACAGGGCAGGCGCGGTTGCGGAGTGGCCCGTGAGCCTGGGATACGTGCCGGAGGCTAAGATCGATCCCATCCTCCGGCGGGGTCAGATGCTAGGACGACCGAGCAGCCGCGTCGATGATGCCGCATTGATTCGCGAGGCGCAGGCGGGCAACCACGCTGCCTTCGAGGAATTGGTGCGCCAGTACGATCGTCCCGTGCTGCGGTTGGCGCTGCGCCTAACCCGCTCGGAGGCCGACGCGCAGGACGTCTACCAAGAGGCTTTCCTCAAGGCCTACCGCAACCTGGGCAGCTTCCGCTTCGAATGTTCGTTCTATACCTGGATTTATCGCATCGTGAGCAACGTTTGCCTCGATCACCTACGCAAGCGCCAGGTGCGCAAAGAGGACGCCTCGGTTGCGGTGAACGAGGGCGGCGAGGAATTCAACCTGCTGGACCAGGTGGCGGACGCGCGCGCCACGAACAATCCCGAGCGTGAGCTGCTGAGCCGGGAATTGGCCATCCGCATTAACCGTTCGCTGCAAAAGCTCACGCCGCGCGAACGCATGGTTTTCGAGCTGAAGCATTATCACGGCCTGAAGCTCAAGACGGTCGGCGAGATTCTGAACACGACCGAAGAGACGGCCAAGAACACGCTGTTCCGGGCGACGCAAAAGCTCAGAGCAGCGTTGGCGGATCTGAAAGGCTAGTCACTCTTACTGGGTTAAACCTATGAACTGCGACTGGGTGAAATCGAACATCACGCTTTACGTCTACGACGAATTGCCGGACGATGCGCGCCATGAGTTGGAGCAGCACGTACAGCGTTGTGCCGCCTGCGCTGCGGCACTGAACGAGCTGCGCGAATTCACGGCGACCATGTCGGCAATCCCGCAGATGGAACCTTCGCCGAACCTGCTGGCCGCATCCCGCATGCGGCTGCAGGAGGCGCTGGAGACCACGCAACCGGCGCACGGCTGGCGGCGCCTGCTGTTCGACCCGATGTCCTGGCTGCGGCAGGCCAAGCTCTCGCCCGCGCTCGCCGCGATCCTGGTAATGGCCGGCTTTGCCGGCGGAGTTGGCACTACCTACCAGATCGCTCGCTCGCAAGCTCCGGCCAGCAACAGTGCCAGCATAGCGGCTACCCCGCAGCCGCCCGCGGAGGCTTCCATCGCCGCCATTCGCGACATCACCCAGCATCCGGGCTCCAACCGGGTTGATATCCACTACGACACGCTGGTGCCGCAGAAGGTCCAGGGCTCGCTGGACGACCCGCGCATTCAGCAACTCTTGCTGTTCGCCGCGCGCAACAACCAGAACTCCGGAGTGCGCATGGATTCGGTGGACCTGCTGACTCAGAGCAAGGCGGAAGACGAGCATATTCGCGACGTACTGATGTACGCCCTCCGCTACGACAACAACCCCGGCGTGCGGCTGAAGGCCCTGGAGGCGCTCGGTCCCTTCGTCAAGGGTGAAATCCAGGTGCGCAACGCCGTGCTGGAGGCTTTGGCCAACGATACGAACCCGGGTGTGCGCAACCTGGCCATCCAGATGGTGGGCGCGGTGAAGGCAGATTCGGCGGTGCGGCTGGTGCTTGAACATTTGGCGAACGACGACAAGAACCCATACATCCGGACTCAGTCTCGGGTGTTGCTGGCGTCCACGCCGCACATTGATTGACATTTTTGGCGGTTTCTATCTGTCGTGGGTCGTTAGTCGTGGGTCGTTAGCATACAAACCCGATGCGCCGAAGCCAACGACTAACGACAAACGACTAACGACAGTAGAGAGCTGAAAGCCGAAAGCTGAGACAGAGGACCTGACAGGTGAGGAAGGCTTCCAATCCGTCGATCGGAGTACTGCTGGCGGCGGCGCTCGCCATTCCCGTGGCGGCGCAGCAGATGCGGGTGTACCACGATGCGTCGGGCTGGGGGGAGGAAATTTCCGGGGCACTGCCTGCTGCCGGCACCCTGGTCGTCAAGATGGAGGCGGGTGGCGCGTCCATTCACGGGGACCGCGCACAAAAGGTGATTACCTATCGGTTTCGGGTGCACGCCCAATCGGGAAACGAGGTTGAGGCGCGGCGCGAACTCCAGAAGGTCAAGACATCGGCTTCCAAGGCCGGCAACATCGCCACGCTGCAGGTAAGTTTGGCACCGGAGCATGTGGCGGCCGTCGATGTCTTAGAGGTTGCGCTGCCTCAGAATACTGCGCTGGTGCGCATGATGACCCGTGGCAATGCCAGCGTGAACAATATCGCGGGCCGGATCGAAGTGGCTTCCGGGGGCGGCAATCTGTACGTCGATCAGATTGGCGGGCTGGTGAAAGCCGTGACCGCGGGAGGCAATGTCGTCGTGGGCACAGCCGGGGGCGATGTTGAGCTCTCCACCGGCGGGGGAAACGTCAACATCGACAGCGTAAAGGGGCGCCTGCTTACCTCCAGTGGCGGCGGCAGCATCGTCGTCACCTCGGTAGCGCAAGGGGTAAACGTGCAAACCGGGGGCGGCGCCATTAACGTGCAGAGATGTGGCGGCCCGCTAACGGCGCAATCCGGCGGTGGCAACCTTGATGTGGGACAAATCAGCGGCAAGGTCATGCTCCAGACGACCGGCGGCAGCATCCACATGACCTCGGCCTCGGGACCGGTGGTTGCCACCACCGGGGCGGGGCAGATCGAACTTTACGGGATTACCGACGGCGCGCAATTACAGACCGGCGCCGGGCGCATCGTCGCCGAGTTCCTCGGCGGGCCGTCCTTCACCGGCGGCAGCCTGGAAACGGGCATGGGCGACGTGATCGTGTATCTGAGCCCCAGCCTGAAGGCCACGATTCATGCTGAGGTGCTCGGGGCGCGCGGGCACCACATTCAGAGCGACTTCCCGGCGGTGAAGACGAACGAAATCGGCCGCGGCCTGTTTGGTGTAAATCATCTGAGCGCCGACGGAGCACTGAACGGCGGCGGTCCCGCGGTGCGCATTCGCGCCACCAGAGGGGACATCGAACTGCGCCGCGCCAGCAAGTAGCAGGGCGCGTTGCGGGATGGAGTTAGGGTCCAAGAAGGGCAAGTTTCATGCGAACCGCTTTATTCAAGATAACGATCCTGGCGCTGGGAACGGCAGCGGCATGGGCACAGGCCAGTCCGGCAGCGCCGTCTGCAGCGGCCCTGCCGACGGGCGCGCCCTCCAGTTCACAATCCCCGGCAGGCGCTCCTCCTCAGCAAGCGCAACCGCGGTCGGGAACCCAGACTCCGCGCTCGGCCACCCCGTCGCCCGCCAAACCGGCGCGGCCCGCGCGGGTGCGCGTGGCAGGCTATCTCGGGGTCGGCGCGCTCGATCTGAAGGACACCCACGGTGCGGAAGTTAACATGATTGATCAGGACGCTCCAGCGGCCAAAGCGGGCCTCCGCGAGCACGATGTGATCACCACCTTCAACGGCACGAAAGTGAACAGCGCCGAACAATTGCGCGATCTGATCCGCCCCCTGCCGGCTGGACGCGAGGTGACTCTCGGCGTCGTCCGCAGCGGCCGACCCATAACCATTAAGACGAAGCTCGGCAAGCGGAGCGATGTTTACGTGGCGCGCGGCATGAACGGGCCCATTCACATCTCAGTGCCCGAGATCATGGTTCCCACAATACCGGCCATGGCCGTCGACGTCCCCGGCTTCAGCGTGCTCCAGTACTCGTTACGCGACGGGGCGGTCGTCGAGGAGCTCACCCCGCAACTGGCAGAGTACTTCGGCGTTCGCAGTGGAGGGGGCATCCTGGTGCGCCAGGTGCTGCATGGTACGCCGGCCGAAGCCGCCGGTTTGAGAGCCGGGGACGTGATCTTTAAGGCCGGCCATCAGCGGGTGCAGTCCTACGCGGACTGGCGCCGCGCCTTGCACACCCAAGGCACGCTGCCGATAGCGGTCATCCGCGAACGCCGCCAACAAGTCCTTGCCATGAAGCTTCCCCAAGCTGGCGGACCCGAACCCATGCCGCTCGACATGTCTGAAATGGATGCGGAGATGCAGGAGATGCAGCGGCACATGCAAGAACTCGGCCCGGAAATCGAGCAGGCCGCGCGCCAGGCCCAGATGGAATTTCAGCGCCACATGCGCCAGTTGCAGAAGGCACAGAGAGCCCACGCTGAAGCCATGCAAAGGGCGCGCGCGCAGCGTGCTCACACTGAAGAGATCGAAGCCGGCGCACCGGAGGCGCCGGCGCAAACACTCCCTCCAGCGCCGGCACCTCCAGCGGGAGAGGCGGCTCAACCGAAGTAGCAGAACCTACCACGAGAGGTTTGAGCGCGTGCGCTCATGGGGAACTCCGTGGTGGGGTTTCAGAGGCTGGCGTGGGCGAGGTCGTGGAATCTTCAGTGTTCAGGATGGCATCGGCCACGGCTGCGGCTTCGCGCGCGGCGGCAACGTCGTGCACCCGCAGGATGTGCGCGCCCTTCAGAATGGCTGCGGTTTCGCTGGCCAGGGTTCCATGGAGGCGGGCGGCCGGCGGCACGGGCGTGCCGCCACCCATAGTTTTGCCGATAAAGGATTTGCGCGAGGTTCCGGCCAGGATGGGATATCCCAGCGCGTGCAAGTCGTCCAAGTGGACCAGCAGTGGATAATTTTCCTCAAAGTTCTTGCCGAAGCCATAGCCGGGATCGAGCACAATGTGTAGGGGCGTAATGCCCGCAGCTACGGCGGCGGCGGCCCACTCGCGCAATTCGCGCATGACTAGCGGTACCACCTCGTGGTTGGCCAGTGGTGGAAGGGTTCGCCACTGTTCGGGACGGCCGCGCATGTGCATGAGCACCACTCCGCAGCCGAGTTCGGCCACCGTTTGCAGCATGGCGGGGTCCCAGCGAAGCGCACTGACGTCATTGACGATCTCCGCCCCGGCCTCGATGGCGCGCCTCGCCACTTCAGCCTTGTAGGTGTCCACGGAGAGAAGGGAATCCGGCGCGCGGCGCTTGACTTGCTCGATAACCGGGAGAACGCGACGAAGTTCCTCGTCCGCTGAGACGGCGGCCACGTCCAGCGCCTGCCCGTGCGGGTTTGTTGGCGAGACGCGTGCCCCGGGGCGGGTGGATTCGCCGCCGATGTCGAGCATGTCCGCCCCCTGTTCTAGCAAACCGAGGGCGTGTTCCACGGCGTCCCCGGGTGCAAAATAGCGGCCGCCGTCGGAGAACGAGTCCGGGGTGACGTTCACGATTCCCATGATCAGGGTGCGCGCACCAAGTTCGAGGGATCGCGAACGCAAGCGCCAGCTGTAGCGGGGCCGCATGAGCATGATTGTACCCGGCACGAGATCCACTGCTGGGCTACAGGTAGCAGGTATGAGGGCACCCTCGGCATCTGCGCGCCGGAGGCGCAGTCCGAAAATAGCCCAGGACGCAGTCCTGAGCAGGCGTGCGCACCTCGCGATGAAGTGCCGGAGGCATGCCCGATTCGCAGTCGTGCGCCACAAGCGCGGAGACCCGTCCTACGCTGGTACAATCCTGGCAGGAGAGGGACCGAATGGCTCATATGGTCAAGTGCGTGAAGCTGGGGCGCGAGGCGGAAGGTCTCGACGAGCCCCCTTTCGACAATGAACTGGGGCGGCGCATCTACGAGAACGTTTCCATGCAGGCCTGGGCCGATTGGGGCAATCTGCAAAAGATGCTACTGAATGAGTATCGTCTGCAGCCCTGGCGCCGAGAGCACCAGGAGTTCCTGGCGCAGCAGATGGAGCAGTATTTCTTCGGGGAAGGCTTGCAGAAGCCGAAAGAATTCACACCCGAGAAGTAGCCATCCTCGCAAATTTCCGCAACTAGCCAGCCCGATGGGGCTGGCTTTTGCTATAAGCCATCAGCTCTCAGCCGTCAGCTCTCAGCTCTCAAGTTCACTGCAGGAGCGCGAGGAACCTTCAACGCGAAGGCGCGAAGCCGCGAAGCCAACATGGGAATCTCCTTTGTCTGGCACCTGTTCGGGGTCGGGTACCTGATGGCTGATAGCTGACGGCTAATGGCTTCCCCCCTACTTCTTCTTCCCAAACAATCCCTGCAGCAGTCCTCCCACCGCTCCCGCCGGATTGTTGAGTGGCTGGGTGGGTTGCTGGGTTGCCGATGGCGTCTGCGTGGCCAACACGTTCGACAGGTCGGCGGCGAATTTCGGGTCCGAGGTGGTGCCGGTTACATGCACCGGGATGGCGTTGCGCAGATTGACGCCCAGTCCGGTCAGCTGCGCCACTCCTGCCATGACCCCGCCGGCAACTCCGCCGGCATTCGCCAGCTTCGCCGCGAGGTGGAAATCCAACGCGCCACTCGGCGAGAGGACCCCTTGCCCGACGATGCTGCCAACGCCGGAGACTATGGTGTTGATGCCATCGAGTCGAGTGCCTTCGGGACTGACGCGCAGCATCGCGTCCAGCAACTGGATATCGGTGTTCGGCCCGGTGCGAATCCCCGCCAACGGTCCGATGGCCGAAAACTTACCGCCCAGATCGAATCCGCTCAGGCGCACATTGGTGGCGTGAACGGGGCCCGTGATCAGCAGGCGCTCCGCCGGACCCTCCACTTTCAAGTTGGTCGCCAGCGTGCCGGATCGCAACGAGACTCCGGCCGGCAATGAGATGGCAGCCGCGGGCAAGAATTTCTCCAGATCCGCCGCGGCAAGCCCCGGCTCGTTCAAGTTCATATTGAGGACGGGAGCCGCGCCGCGCTGGTCCACGTTCCCGGTGATGTGGGCCACGCTGCCGCCGAGATGCAGGTCGCCGCGGTTGACGCGCACTTGGTTGTGCGGCAAATCGTAGTCGGTGTTGAAGTCCAGGGTGATCGGGTCACGAGCCGGAGTGCCGGCCCGGGCCACCCTCAGCTTGCTCGCTTTCAGGTTCCCGTCCGCGTGCGCCACGCCGTTTTGCGAAGACATCTTCGCGTTCAGGTCGGCGATGCCGCTGAAGCCCGAAGCCGCTCCCATGTAGGTGCCCACGTCCAAGCCGCTGAGCTTCACGTTTGCGGTAAACGGTGTGACGCTGGCGTCGGCTGCGAGCGGCCCCGCTTGACCCTCGACCTGCAGCTTCCCATTGCCCGGAAGATTGGCGCTCAGGCTGAATGGCGACGCCGTGGTGGGCGAAAAATCGCGCGCTGTGAGCGTCACATTGGTGTACGCCTGCGTCTTTCCGCCGCTGGTCATCTGGATCGTGCCGTCCTTGATCTGAAGCTTAGCTATGGTTAGCGGGGGCGCCGGCGCGCTGGACGGAGGTTGCTTCTCGCCACCCGGAGACGGTTTCCCGCCGATGCTGGAGAAGTTCCACTGGCCGCGGCTGTTCTGCAGCAAGGAGACGCGCGGTTGCACGACGGTGATCGACTCGATCTGGACCGCGCGTGAGGTAATCAGCGGCCATAAGGCTACGCCCACGTCGAGCGACTTGGCCTCCAGGAATGGCGAGCGTGAGAACGCGGGGTCGTCCGAGATGCTGATGTCCTCGGCCGCGATGCCACCGGAGAGCAGCGAGAAGCTCAGCTTGCCAAGCTTCACCGTGCGGTTGAGCGCCGCTCCCAGACGCGTCTCGATCTCAGGCCGGAACCTTTCAGCATTGATAAACAGCGGCAGGGCTGCAGCAATGACAGCGAGTACCACGAGGACGGCCAGAACAACTTTGATCCAAGTGCGATTCACAGTGCGCTCCTCGGAATATTCTGTGCCCGACTAGCGCGTGGCGCTGCCGGGATACTTGCCAAGCGGACATATTTTACTCGGCAAACCGTTTTACCGCAGAGGGTGCAAAGGAACCGCGACGGGTGCGGAGGAATCAGAGGAAAAATCGTTAACGCGAAGGCGCGATGACGCGAAGAAGACCAGACCAAGAATGAAAGAACCAAGAATCAGAAATCAGAAATCGAAATCAGAAATTGCAGCCTCTATTCCTCTGAGGTAAACAGGTTTTCGTTGTCCTGCACGTGGTATAATTCTTGTTGCTCTCCCTGCGTCTAAGTTAATGTAAATGCAGTTGGTTAGGCCCGGTGTGCCGGCGTTGTGGCTCATCGGTCCGCCCAAGCGCGCGCTTTGGGGAAAGTAATAAGGAGCAGGTACTTTAGCGCTTGCAAGCTGATGGCTGAGGGCCGAAAGCTGATAGCTGAGAGTTGAAAGCTGCAGAGCTGATTAGCTGATGGCTGACGGCTGAGAGCTGATGGCTAACATGGCAGACGAACAGAATCCGCAACTTCCCTTGAATCCCGACGGTGGAGGCCCCAACGGCCCCGGCGCCGCCAATCTCCAGCCCATCAACATTGAGGACGAGATGCGGCGGTCCTACCTGGACTACGCCATGTCGGTGATCATTGGCCGCGCCCTGCCCGATGTGCGCGACGGCCTTAAGCCGGTGCATCGCCGCATTCTCTACGCCATGCACGACATGGGCTTGCTGCACAACCGCAAGCATGTGAAGTGCGCCAAGGTAGTCGGCGAATGTCTGGGCAAGTATCACCCGCACGGCGACACCGCGCTCTACGACGCGCTGGTGCGCATGGCGCAGCCCTTCTCATTGCGCTACCCCCTCGTAGATGGTCAGGGCAACTTCGGTTCGGTTGATGGCGACCCTCCGGCGGCCTATCGGTATACCGAAGCGCGCATGACCGCCATCGCCGAAGAGCTGCTGGCCGATATCGACAAGGACACGGTGGATTTTGTCGCCAACTTCGACAACACCAGCACCGAGCCCATGGTGCTGCCCACGCGCGTGCCCAACCTGATCGTGAACGGCTCCAACGGCATCGCGGTCGGCATGGCCACCAACATCCCGCCGCATAACCTGACCGAGGTGGTAAACGCCTGCATCGACGTGGTCAATAATCCGCAGGCCACGCTCGACGACGTGATGAAGCACGTGCAGGGACCGGACTTCCCCACCGCCGGCTTCATCTTCGGCAAACAGGGCATTCGCGCCGCCTATGAGCACGGCCGCGGCCGTTTCCTGATGCGCTCCCGCGTTGCCATCGAAAGCCTGCCGCAGCAGCGCCAGTCGATCATCGTCACCGAGATTCCATTCCAGGTCAACAAGGCGCGCCTGGTCGAGCGCATTGCCGACCTGGTCAATGACAAGACCATCGACGAGATCAGCGACATCCGCGACGAATCCGATCGCGACGGCATGCGCATCGCGATTGAACTCAAGCGCGGCGCGCAGCCCGAGATCGTGTTGAACCAGCTCTACAAGCACACCCAGATGCAGGAGTCGTTCAGCATGATCTTCCTGGCCGTGGTCAACGGCCAGCCGCGCGAGCTGGGCCTGTTGCAGGCCATCCGGCTGTTCGTCGACCACCGCATCGACGTGGTGCGCCGCCGCACCGCTTACCTGCTCAGTAAGGCGCAGGAACGCGAGCACATCCTGGAAGGCTACACGCTCGCACTCGATCACCTGGACAACGTGATCGCGATCATCCGCGGCAGCGGCAACCGCGGTGAAGCCCGCGAGAACCTGATCGCATACTTTGCGGGCAGGAGCATCGAGGTCAATGTCAATGGCCGGCCTAGCAACGTCAGTATTGGCAAGAAGCCGGAAAAGAGCTTCGACGCGCGTCAAGCTGACGCCATCCTCGAACTGCAACTGCATCGCCTCACTCGGCTCTCGATTGACGAGATCATGAGCGAGTTGAAGGATATTCGCGAGCACATCGCCGAGTACGAATCCATCCTCGCCAGCGACAAGAAGCTGCGCTCGCTGATCGTCAAGGAGCTGGAGGAGATCCGCAAAGAGTACGGTGACGTGCGCCGCACCCAGATCGTCGACGAGACCGCCGAACTCAGGCTCGAAGACCTGATCGCCGACGAGCAGGTGGTGGTCACCGTCTCGCACAACGGCTATCTGAAGCGCACGCCCATCTCCACCTACCGCCAACAGCGGCGTGGCGGCACCGGACGCCGCGGCATGGCCACGCGCGAGGACGATTTCGTCCAGCACCTGTATTCCGCCTCGAACCACCAGTACATCCTGGTGTTCACCAACACCGGCCGGGTGTACTGGCTCAAGGTGTACGAGATCCCCGACGTAGGCGCCGCCGGCAAGGGTAAGCACATCGGCAACCTGGTGGCGTTGCAGCCGGGCGAGGCTCCGCGCGCCATGATGCCGGTCAAGGACCTGGAGGCGCAAGACAAGTATGTCTTCTTCGCCACGCGCAAGGGCACGGTGAAGAAGACGCCACTGGCGGACTTCTCCAACGTGATGTCGCGCGGGATCATCGCCATCAATATCGACAAGGACGACGAACTGGTCTCGGCCGCGATCACTAAGGGGGACGACATCGTCTTCCTCGCCTCGCACGAAGGCATGGCCATCCGCTTCGAAGAAAAGTATGCCGAAGGGGGCAGCGGAGTCCGCCCCATGGGCCGCAACGCCGGCGGGGTGCGCGGCATGGACCTCGACGAAGGGGACTACATTGTCGGCATGGCGGTGACGCCCAAGCGCGGCAACGGTGGCGCCGGCGTCTCGCCGACGGGTCCCGAGGGCAAAGCCGCGAAGGCCAACGGCAAGAAGAAAGCCGAGCAGGACGGAGAAGCCGAGGAAGAAGTGGCTGACAAAATCCTCAGCATCACCGAAAACGGCTACGGCAAGCGCACGCAGGTCGACGAGTACCGCCTGCAGTCGCGCGGCGGCAAGGGCGTGATCAACATCAAGACCACGGCGCGCAATGGCAAGGTGGTCAGCATCATGCTGGTCGGGGACGATTCGCCGGCCATGGTGATCAGCCAATATGGGCAGATCATCCGCATCGGTACCGAGCAGATCCGCCAATCGGGCCGCAATGCCCAGGGCGTGCACCTGCTGAACCTGGAAGGCGGCGACCGCGTGGCTGCGGCGGTCGTCCTACCATCCGAGGAGAAGGAAGAGGAGAACGGAACCCTGCTGCAATAGTGCCGTGCTGAGGCTGAGAGCTTAAGCACTGAGAGCTACTTTCCCTTGAATCGTGCCGGGCGTTTTTCCAAGAACGCCCGTGTGCCTTCGCTCTTATCTTCCGTGGCGCAGCAGACGCCGAACAGGGTGGCTTCCAGCAACATGCCCTCGGCGAAGGTCATCTCCAGGCCGTGATTGACGGCTTCCATGCAATAGCGCACCGCCAGCGGCGCATTGGCGATGATGTGGTGCGCAATGGCTTCGGCGCGCGCCATCAGCTCAGCTTGTGGCACAACGTCATTGACCAGGCCGATGCGTTTGGCTTCTTCGGCGCCGATCACTTCGCCCGTGATCAGCAACTGCATGGCGGGCCCCTTGCCTACCAGACGCGGCAGCCGTTGCGTGCCGGCGAAGCCAGGAATGATGCCCAGCTTGACTTCAGGCTGACCGAATTTCGCGTTCTCGCTGGCCAGGCGCATGGTGCAGGCCATGGCGAGTTCGCAGCCGCCGCCCAGGGCAAAGCCGTTGACGCAGGCGATGACCGGCTTGCCCAGGTTCTCGATCAGCGCAAACACCTGCTGGCCGCGTTGCGAGTATTGCTTGCCTTGGACCGGCTCTTGCCCGCCGACCTCTCCAATGTCCGCGCCGGCAACGAACGCCTTTTCTCCGGCGCCGGTGAGGATGGCGACGCGCACCTCCTCGTCCGCGCCGATCGCGGTGAAGGCCACGCGCAGCTCTTCCATCGTCGCCGCGTTTAGCGCGTTGAGAACCTTGGGGCGATTGACCGTGACGTAGGCGATTGCGCCTTTCTTCTCGTAAAGGAGGTTCTCAAAGGGAGTGGGAGCCGCGGTGCTTGCCATTACGGATTTCGTCTCCTAGCTCACGGCCAATGTCATTGTCATGCTGAGCGAGACGGATCGAGCTTCGCGATCCTGTCGAGTCGAAGCACCTTGTGTTTCATCAATACAACCACAAGGTCCGACTCGCCCGGCAATTCAGCCGGACTCGCTCAGGATGACAGCGTTCTAGTGCAATTGCTTATCGGCCCGACATTCTCTAGTCGGCCGCCATCTTCTCCGGGGCCGGCTCGATTGCGGTTCCCTGCAGGGCCGCATCCTGGGCAACGGGTTTGTTTGGGTCGGCGTAGTCGTAAAAGCCTTTGCCGCTCTTGCGGCCGTGCCAGCCGGCGAACACCATGCGCTTGAGCAGCGGAGGCGCGGCAAAGCGGCGCTCCTTGAACTCGTCGAACATAACATGGGTGATGTAGTAGGTGGTGTCCAGTCCGACAAAGTCGAGCAACGTGAACGGACCCATGGGGTAGCCGCAGCCCAACTTCATGGCCAAGTCGATGTCTTCGATCGAGCCCACGCCCTCTTCGAAGGCGCGAACCGCGTCGAGCAGGTAGGGCACCAGCAGCCGGTTCACGATGAAGCCGGTCTTATCGCTGGTGCGTACCGGGGTTTTGCCGAGTCGCCGCGCGAATTGACAGGCGGCCTCAAACACCTGGGGCGCGGTGGCAATGGTGCGCGCCACTTCTACCAACTGCATCAGCGGCACGGGATTGAAGAAGTGCAGGCCGAGGAATCTCTCCGGGCAGCCAGTGAAGGTCATCAGCTCGGTGATCGAAAGGGAAGAAGTATTCGAGGCCAGAATCGCGTTCCGCTTCAGTACGGGACTCAAATCGGCGTACATCTGCTTCTTCTCGGCGGCGTTCTCGATGATGGCCTCGATGACGAGATCGCAGCTGGCGAGATCTTCCAGTCGGATGGTCCCTTTCAGCCGTTGGCGGATGGCCTGCGCCGGCTCCTTCAGTTTGCCTTTCTCTTCCAGCTTGGCCAGCGATTGCTCGATCAGGCGGAAGCCTCGGTCGAGGAAGTGCTGCTCGACCTCAAGCACGCTGACCTCGAAACCTGCGGTCGCAGCCACTTGCGCGATACCCGAGCCCATCAGGCCACAACCCAACACGCCCACTTTGCGGATCTCCATGACCCCCTCCAGTCGTCGTTGGTCGTTGGTCGTAGGTCGTTAGTCGTTGGCCGTTGGGTATCAGCGCAATGCCAAGCTCACTCCGACTACCGACTACCGACCAACGACTAGTCCCGTAAGCTCTCCACCACCATGGCGATGCCTTGGCCGCCGCCGATGCAGGCGGTGGCCAGGCCGTATTTTCCCTGGCGACGGCGCAATTCATAGAGCAGGGTGAGGACCAGGCGGGTGCCCGTCGCGCCCAGGGGATGCCCGAGCGCGATCGCGCCACCGTTGACGTTCACCCTGTTCCGGTCAAGACCGAGTTCCTTTTCCACCGAAAGGTACTGCGCGGCGAAGGCCTCGTTGACCTCGATCAGATCCATATCCGCGAGCTGCAGGCCGGCCTTCGCCAGCGCGGCGCGGGAAGCAGGAACCGGACCGCGTCCCATGATTTTGGGATCGACCCCGGCCACCGCCCAACTTACGATCCGCCCCAGCGGCTTCAGCCCGCGCCGGCTTGCATCGTCCAGCGACATAACCACGACAGCCGCGCCACCATCGACGATGCCGCTGGCGTTGCCCGCCGTCACCGTTACGTTCCGTCCAAACGCAGGCTTCAATTTCTGCAAAACTTCCAGAGTCGTTTCGGGGCGCAGGTGATCGTCTTTCTCGAATAGCTCTCCTGTGGTTTTTCCGTGGCGGTTCTTGAGCGGGACAGGCACAATCTCCGCGGCAAGGCGGCAGGCTTTCTGAGCTTCTCCGGCGAGCTGCTGCGAGCGCAAGGCGAACTCGTCCTGCTGCTCGCGGGTGATGCCTTGCTGCTCGGCGTAGAGTTCGGCGGTCTGGGCCATGGTGAGGCCGCAGTGACTGTCGAACAAGGCCAGCATCAAGGAATCCTCCAACTTGCCTTCGCCAAAGCCTAAGCCCCAGCGCGCCCCGTGGATGACATGCGGAGCTTGCGACATGGATTCCATGCCGCCCGCCAGGACCGTCTTGGCTTCGCCCAGTTGAATCAATTGGGCGGCGCTGATGATGGCCTGCATGCCGCTTCCGCAAAGACGATTTACGGTCAGCGCCGGAGTTTCAATCGGCAGTCCGGCCTTCAGCGCGACATGGCGGGCGCCGTAGAGCGCATCGCCGGAAGTCTGCTGTGCATTGCCGAAGATGAGGTGGTCGAACTCGGCCGGATCAATGCCGCCGCGGTCAATGGCACCGCGCGCGGCGACGGCTCCGAGTTCCTGTGCCGTGAATTCGCGCAATTTGCCGCAGTAGCGGCCCATCGGCGTGCGCGCTCCGCTAACGATAGCAATGTCCGTAGGCTTCAGCATTCGTCGAACTGCCCCATGTGCCGGTGTTGCGCGTCGGGGTTGAGGCGAGTCCACCAGCGGTCAACCCTCGCTAATAGATTGGATGCGTGGGACTGCTCAACCCGTGCCGACGAGATTGGATGCGCGTCGTTGCCCAAAGGGATCGGACCTTGGTGATCGCTGGGACGGGGTGGTAGCGCCGGCGTCTCGCCGGCAAGCTCTGTCAAGGTGCGCTGGGCGCGGCCGTGCAGGCGAAAGGGAAGCCGCTGGCGAGACGCCCGCCGCTACATTACCTAATCGGCGGCGGCGTGCTCTTCCAGGGCGAAGGCAGCGCGTACGTGGTGGGACCGGTGGCGCGGGCGACCGCCAAGGCCTCTTCGGCGCGGTTGATCAATTCGGTGACCACGTCGACCGGATCGTACCCGGGTTCGATGACGGGTTCAGCCACGGCCGTAGTGGCCCGCGGGGCGGTATTGCTCCCGGGGAGGGGCACGGAGGCCAACACGCGGCGCAGTTCCTCGCCCGCCGACACCCCGCTTTGTTCGGTGGTGTCGGTGAGGATCAGGGCGATGGTGGCGGTATCGTAGCGGAGCGCGAGGTCGTTCCGGCGAATGTGCGAGCTGACGATCTGGCCGATGTGCTGCATCAGCGCCTCGCCCTTGCTTTCGCCGGCGGCACGAGCCACCTCGTAGTCATTGGTTAAGTCGAGCATCAGCACGCAGCAGGGGGAGCGCTGTGCCTGTGAGCGGCGCACCTCGGCGAGCAGCACGTCGAGATAGGCGGAGCGCTTCAGCAGTCCGGATTTCTCTTCCGTGAACGACAGATCGCGCACCTGGCCGCGCAAGCGCGCATTGCTGACCGAGAGCGACATCTGGTCACAGAGCGTCTTGAGCAGGGTTGTATCGGCTGGCGACCATTCCCGCCCATGATCGCAGTCGGCCAGGATCAGCAACCCGGCGTGCTGGTCGCCCTCGAGCAGCGGGATGGTCAAAAGCGACTTGACGCCGATGTCGGCGGCAAACTTGCGCAGGGGCCCGTGGGCGCGGGCTGCGCCGGGGTCGGGGATCGCTAACGGTCCGTGAGCAATCACCAGGGGCTGTAGCATCCCGAGTAGCTTGATGATGTCCTTGATGTCCGACTGCTTGCGGCCGGGGGAACAGTACTCCAGGGCAATCGAGGGCGGCTTGCCCGGGGTGGCCATCAAGGCGATGCAGCGCCCCGTTCGCCAATGGCGGCCGATGTCGTTGACGGCGGTAAACAGCACTGCTTTCACCGTGCCCTGCCGCTGCAGGTTCCGGGCAATTTCGTTGACCCGGGTGAGGTGATGCAATTCCGGCGACGGTGCCACCGGCGACGGTGCCTCGGACCACGATTTCGAGATCACCGGTACCGCCGCCGGGATCGGTGCCGGTACCGTTTGCGCCGACATCATTGGAGCGGGCACTGAGGCGGGTGGCCGCACCGGCGGCGCAAACCCCATCCGCTGCGGCGCCATCTCGCCAGTCGTCGAGGAGGAAGGCGCTGGCGGCATCATGGGGGTGATTCCCATCTGCAGATAGAGCTCGCGTAGCCGAGGGTTATTTGCCTCCTCGCCAGGGAACAGTTTGCGGACGCGATCCAGCCGCTCGAGGGCGCGAGTGGGCAGTTTATAGCGGAGGAAGAACTCGGCTTGGAGCACCAGGTCCTCCAGTACAGTCGCCTCCTCTGGCATCGCTGCAGTTACAGGTTCTTCCCCCGCTTGGACCAATCCAAAGCGCTGGCCAATGCCGTTGAAGATCCGTGCCGGGATCTTGCCTCGCAGCATCTCCAGCCGATGGTTGTGGCCGGGCTCATAGGAATCCACCTCGACCGCGCGTTCCAGGCAGTCGGCTGCCTTCAAGAAATCACCCGCGGCAAAATGCAGTTCGAAGAGCTGGAGCAGCGTGGCCGAGTAATCCTGCTCGTAACTGGAGGTGTTGAACACCACGGCCAGATGTTCTAAGAAGGCAAGGCGCGGGGGGCGAATCTCCACCATCTGGCGCAAAACCTGCATGCACTCGCGGCGCTGGTCGGCGTGGAAGAGGGCGCTCTCAAAGCGCTTGGCAATTTCTATTGCGGCGACATCTTGTCCGGCCGACAGCATGGCGCGCAACGCGGCAGCAAGGGCATCGGTGCGACGTGGATTGCGCTCGACGGCCTCCATGAGGAAGGGCGCAGCTTTGGCCGCCTGCCCCCGGGCGAGCAGGGCCTCCCCAAACATCAGGCGGACATCCTCCGGGCATGGCTCGCGCTCGATGACCGACTCCAGGGCCTCAATGACGCTGGAGAGGTCTCCGGCGGCGAAAGCGGCCCGTGCGTAGCCAATGGCGGCTTCGCTGCTGGCAGGATCGAGCCGATGCGCATGGCGGAAGCATTCCAGAGTGTGGTTAGGTGCAGGGTCCAGGGCGGCGAGTTGCAGGTAGCGGCTGGCCGCTTCCCGTCGATCCCCTAGTTCGGCCGTTATTTCCGCCAGTCGCCGCACATGTTCGCGGTTGGGTTCGAGCGCGGCCAACAATTGGTAAGCGGCGAGCGCCTCCGGCTTGCGCCCGGCCTGCAAGAGTGCCGGGGCGGCCATTGCCCCCGATTCCAGCGCCAGTTTGGGATCGTCCTTTTGGACCTGCTGCGCCAAGCGCAGACTGAGTTCCGGCGCGGGTCGCGCCAATCGGCTGAGCTTCTTCCAGGTGTGGGACGCGCCGGGATTCCCGTGGGCCAATTGAGCTTCCAAGAGCCGGGTTAGCACCGCCAGCGCCTCCGAGCGGCGGCCCAGTTGGATCTGCAGCTCGGCGGCTGCCAGCGAGGCCGCCTCGTGTTGAGGCTCTTCCTCGAGCACACGCAGGTATTCATCCAGCGCGGCGGCGACGCCACCCTTCTGCAGATACCTGGAGGCCTTTTCCAGCCGTTTGGAAACGTCGGTCATGGTGAAGAATCGTCAACCTGAGGGAAGTGAAGGGCCTGCTCGTCCTTACGAATTGTCATTCTGAGCGAGCGCAGCGAGCGAAATGCATAGATCCTTCGCTTCGCTCAGGATGACAACTGTGGTCGGCACCAGGCTCAGACGCCCGCCAATCGCCTCCACATTCCTTCAGGACGACAATTTTACTGGTTTTCGGGACATTCACGGAGTTACTAGAGTACTCGTTTGAGCGCCGTCCTCAGTTTTTCCTTGTTACCCCGAATGCCGGATGTGCAGAATGTCCCCGTCCTTCACAAGGTAGTCTTTGCCCTCGAGGCGCAGCTTGCCGTGGGCGCGGGCGTTAGCCTCCGAGCCCTCTTCGAGCAACTGGTCCCAGTGGATGGTTTCCGCGCGGATGAAGTGCGACGCCAAATCGGTGTGGATGGTGCCCGCGGCTTCCACCGCGCGCATGCCCTTGGTGATGGTCCAGGCGCGGCATTCGTCTTCGCCGACGGTGAAGAAGGAGAGCAGGCCGAGCAGGTCGTAGCTCTTGCGGATCAGGCGCACCAGGCCGCTTTCCGTCAGCCCATAGCTGCCCAGAAATTCGGCGGCTTCTTCATCGCTCATCTCGGCCAGTTCGGCTTCGACTTTGCCGCAAATGGCGCTGGCTCCGGCGTTCGGGCGTGAGGCGACCTCGGCAAGCTTGTACTTGCCCACCGCCTGCTCCAGGTCGCGGCCCAACTCGCTGCTCTCGCTGATATTGAGCACGTACAGCATGGCCATCTCGCTGAGAAACATGAAGCCGCGCACGCGCTTCTTGTCCTCGGGATTCATCTCCATTTCGCGCAGCGGACGCTCGGATTCCAGATGCGCCTTGGCACGCACGAGCAGCTCGTGCTCTCTTTCGATCTCGGGGGTCTTGGCGCGCTTCAGGTCTTTCTCCAGACGTTCCAGGCGCTTTTCGATTTGCCCCAGGTCGCTGATGATCAGATCCACCTCGACGTTCTTGATGTCGCGCAGGGGATCGATCTCGCCCACGTGGGGAATGCTGGGGTCCTCGAACGCGCGAACCACGTGCACCAGGGCATCCACCCCACGCAGGTTTGCAGCGTAGGCGGATTCCTTCAGCGCTTCCTCCCCGATGGCCGCGACGTCCGCATACTCGACCGTCGCATGGATGAGTTTCTTCGGGTCATACATCGCGGCGAGACGGTCCAGGCGATCATCCGGGACGGTGGCCACGCCGATATGCGCCTCGCGCGGGTTGCCGTGGGACGCGTGCACCTGCTGCCCGGTAAGGATGGTGAACAGAGACGTCTTGCCTACCTGCGGCAGGCCAATGATTCCGCATTTCATGAATTCGCTCTCGGCTCTCAGCTCTCAGCTATCAGCTTTCAGCTTTATCGTGCTGGCACTAGGTCCGACGGTCGGCCACTGAGAGCTGACAGCTGATAGCAAATTTTCAGGATAATCTTCGCGCCGTCAGAAACAGCACGGCCAACCCGAGGATCAGGATCGTTCCCTCGGTTCGCGTGGACCAATGGTGCAGGCGGTTGAACTCGACGCGCCGTGGGTCGTCCTGCGGCACGCGGTCGATCTCCCCCATGTCGCGGCGCAACACCGCCATCTTGCCGCCGATGGCAAACTGCGAGACCAGCACCAGCGCGATCATCGCGTACACCAGCACGTGGCGCGCGGCAAACACTTGCGCGCTGCCCGTGACCGAGAGAGCGTAGCTCATCGAGGTCAGCAGGAACACTACCCCGCAGACCAGTCCGATCCAGTGCAAAACCGGCAAAGTACAGTTGACGATCGCCCCTGCCAGTTGCCGCGTGGGTAGCACGGCAAAGGCCGCCGGGGCCATCACGAAGGCGAAAAAGACGATTCCGCCAATCCAGCAGACCAGCGCCAACAGCATGAGGAACCGTACAACCGACATACACACCTCAACGCAAACCAACATCATCGCTGATTGCGGCATTCCCAACAAGTACCCAGTACCCAGCATACTTGGCAAACCTTTTCACCGAACAGGGACGCAGCGGACACGGAGAAAGGCTTTCAAGGCGAAGGCGCGAACACGCTCAGGGAACAGAACACGAAAAGCTGTAACTGCCAATTTTGATCAAAACACTGACAACACCCGGGCGCTGTGGTTCAATGGCGGCGTGCGCATCAAGATCGCCTGGGTCGGCAAGACCAAAGAGCCTGCCATTCAGAGCCTCACCGAGGAATATCTGAAGCGACTGGGCCGCTATGCGCCCACCGACTGGTTCGAACTGCGTACGGAAGCGGCGCTGGCGGAACTGGTAGCGCGCGAACGGGCACGGCCCACGCTAGTCTTGCTGGATTCCCGCGGACGGCAGCTTAGCTCCGAGGAATTGGCCGAGTTGCTGGAAACCCAACAAGAGCGGGGCACTCCCGCCCTCCTGTTTGTGGTCGGTCCCGCCGATGGCTTTAGCGACAAAGCTCGCCGCTCGGCGGACCTGATCCTTTCCCTCGGTAAAATGACGCTGCCGCATGAATTGGCGCGCGTGGTGCTGCTGGAACAGCTCTACCGGGGTTTTACAATCCTGAAAGGCCATCCCTATCACACGGGGCACTAAGTATGGCAATGCGCTTGTGCTCCTGGACCCGCAAGACGCCTCAACTTGACGGCACGCCAAGCGCACTCCACAATATGTGACCTGGCCGATTTGGGAACGTTTAAGCTGCGTTATCGGTTGCGCAAAGTGGAATCAAACATCGACAGTTCATGTTTCCGGTTCGCCGTTCATCGTTCGAGAATCCTAGGCGAAACCGAAACAAGAAATGGAAAGAAACTCTTATGTCCTGGTTCAAACGCGAATCTGCCGGGTTGGACACGTCGGGTGAGAAGACCGTCATTACAGAAGGCCTGTGGGTTAAGTGCGAAGGCTGCCGCAAGATCCTCTGGAAAAAGGACCTGGACGAGAACCTGTACGTCTGCCCGCACTGCAACCGGCACTTCCGCATCGACGCGCGCACCCGGCTGGCGCAGTTGATGGACAACGGCGAGTTCGAAGTTTTTGACACGAACCTTTCTTCGCCGGACCCGCTCAAGTTTACCGACCTGAAGCCCTACGCCGACCGCCTGAAGGTCGCCCAGAAGAAGACCGGGCTGCGTGACGCCCAGATCAACGCGCGCGGCACCATGAATGGCCGCCCGGTGATCGCCAGCGTCATGGAGTACAGCTTCATCGGCGGCAGCATGGGCGTGGTCGTGGGCGAGGTGATTACTCGCGCCGTGGAGGCTGCCACCGCGGAACGCAAGCCACTGATCATCGTTTCCGCCTCGGGCGGCGCCCGCATGATGGAGGGCGCACTCAGCCTAATGCAGTTGGCCAAGATCTCGGCCGCGCTGGCCAGGATGGACGACGCCAAGCTCCCGTATATTTCCGTGCTCACCGATCCCACCACCGGCGGCACCACGGCTTCCTTTGCCATGCTCGGCGATCTGAACATCGGCGAGCCGGGCGCGCTGATCGGCTTTGCCGGGCCCCGCGTCATCGAGCAGACTATTCGCCAAAAGCTGCCCGAAGGATTTCAGCGTAGCGAGTTCCTGCTGGAGCACGGCATGCTGGACGCGGTGGTCAGCCGCAAGGACCTGAAACAGTACATCTGCCGCGCACTGGATTTCATGAGCCTGAAATGCGTGCAGGGACAGGGCACGGCGGCGGATTAGAGCAGCCCACCCAGGCCTTGCGCCCTGAGGCTATTATCTACCGCCCCTCCGGGGCTGGATCGACGCCAGCAAGCCCTCCCACATCTGCCAAAACCAGGCAGATGTGGGGCACCCTCCTATTCGGGGCCTACGCCAACAAACGGCCCGCGGCTTCATCCACGATCCGCCGCACCGATCCGGAAACCGGCCGGATCATCTGCGCCGGCAAGTGCGTAGGATTGTGCCCACCGGAGCAGTGTTGCCCAGCGCAATTGTCAATTTCTGGAATCTAGGCCCGCGACTCGGGTAACATCCGGCGCAGTATAGAACTCGGAGTCGAGAGCAAAGTGAGGGGGCTCAAGGATGCGGATTGTGATCGGCGCTGACCATGCCGGATTCCCGTTGAAGGAAAAGGTGTGCGAATTCCTCAAAGACCTGGAGCATCAGGTCCGTGACCTGGGGACTCACGATACGACCCCGGTCGATTATCCGGATTACTCGGAAGCGGTAGCGGACGCGATTCTGGCAGGAGAGGCTGAGAGGGGAATCCTGATTTGCGGCAGCGGCGTCGGGGCATCTGTCGCCGCAAATAAGGTTCCGGGCATCCGGGCCGGCCTGTGCCACGATACCTACTCCGCGCACCAGGGGGTGGAGCACGACAACATGAACATTCTCGTGCTCGGCGGCCGGGTAATTGGCGAGGAGATGGCGCGGGAACTGGTCCGCGCCTACGTTTCCGCTAAGTTCACTCCCGAGGAACGCCACGTGCGGCGCCTAGCGAAAGTTAACGGGATTGAGGCGCGGTATTGCTTGCAGACACCCGGCAGAGACTAACAACTGCAACCCGCAGCAGCTTTCGCTTGTCACAGACAAGCTGCGCTGGCCGACCTAAAATCAACTTCTTTGTTTCAGGAGGGCATGATGAGTACGAGCGCAACCAAGCCTGCGGGAACCACGCTTCAGAATCTGCAGGAAGCTTTCAACGGGGAGAGTAATGCGCGGGTGCGCTACCTAGCATTCGCGAAAAAGGCCGACCAGGAAGGCTATGCAGCCGTGGCCAGCCTGTTCCGCGCAGCCGCGAGGGCCGAAGAGATCCACGCCAACAACCACGCCGCGGTCCTGCGCAACATGGGCGCTGAGGCCCAGGCAATGATCGAAGATCCGGTGGTGAAGACCACGCGGGAGAACCTGGAAGCGGCGATCGCCGGCGAGACCTACGAGCGCGACGTCATGTACCCGGGCTTCATTAAGGTTGCGCGCGAGGACAAGAATGCGGCGGCGATCAGGACCTTCCAGTTCGCGCTGGAAGCCGAGGCCGAACACGCAGGATTGTATGCTGCCACTCTGGAGGGGCTGGCAAAGTCCTCGGCTCAGGTGACCTATTTCGTATGCCCGGTGTGCGGATACACAACTTCCAAGGTGGACTTTGAACGCTGCCCGACCTGCCGGCATCCGGGAGAGAAATTCGAATCGATCAGTTAGCGCACAACACGCTGCTCGCTTCCGGAGTAAAAAATACCGCGGATTCCACGGAAGAACAAACGGATAAGCGCAGATTCGCTTCAAGAAGAAGTCATTCGCCACCCAATCCGTTTCGATCCGTGCAATCCCGCGGTAAGTAGTTTTTCCAACTAGCGCGCGCTGGTCGCGGTGGCAAGCGCGCCCGCCATATCCACTACTTCCCCCGCAAGTTGTTCGACAGCGCGTTGGACTTTGGGATCTTTCAGCGAGCCGTCCTCGTGAAAGGCTTCGTTCGCACGCGGCAGGGCGACCTGCGTGGGCAGGACGAGCGTCCCTAAGTTGGAAAAGATCAGGCGCACCGTGGGCAAGGCGCGAATGCCGCCGAAGCCGCCGGGAGATGCCGCCATCAGGCCAGCCAGTTTGCCGCGAAAGGGCGCCAGCGGCGGCTCGCCCGGGGCGGGCCGCGAGGCCCAGTCGATGGCATTCTTCAGCACGCCGCTGATCGAGCTGTTGTATTCGGGCGAGGAAATCAGGAAGGCATCGCTGGCGATCATGAGTTGCTTCAAACGGCGCGCGCCTTCCGGCAGCCCGAGGCTGTCTTCCAAGTCGCCGTCATAGAGGGGCAGGTTCAACTCACGAAGATCGAGCAGCGTGACCTTCGCCCCGGCGCGCTCCGCCGCTTGAGCGGCAATCTGCACCAGCTTCTTGTTGAATGATTCCGAGCGAAGAGAACCGGCGAAGGCGAGCACGTTCACAGCCATGGTCCTGTCTCCTGGTTCGTTTGATGATTTAATGTTGAAGCAGTTTCAAAATCTGGCTGCGGCAGGCATTTCATCATAACCTGCGCTGTGAGCGATGGCGGATGACGGATGGCTGACAGCCAAGTCCGTGTCACAATAAACCCACCATGCAGATCTGCGTTTATTGCTCTTCCAGCGACGTGATCGAACCAGCCTACCGCGAGATCGCCGCCGAACTGGGCCGCGAGATCGCGCGCCAGGGCCACAGTTTGGTTTACGGCGGGTGCAGTATCGGCTTGATGGGCGCCACTGCCCGCGCCGTGCATCAGCACGGCGGCAAGGTAGTCGGGGTGATTCCGGAGTTCATGCGCAATCGCGGCCTGGGCTACGAGCCGGCCGACGAACTACTCGTTACTTCTGACATGCGCGCCCGCAAGGCCGCCATGGAGGCTCGCGCCGACGCCTTCCTGGCTCTGCCCGGCGGGCTGGGCACGCTCGAGGAGATGTTCGAGATCATCACTCTCAAGCAACTCTCGCGGCATGCGAAGCCCATCGTCTTTCTGAATATCCAGGGCTTCTACGATCCCCTGATCACGCTCTTCGAGCACGTGATCGAACACCGTTTCGCCAAAGCTTCGCTGCGCCAACTGTTCGAGGTTCTGCCCGATGTTGCTTCCTTCTTCGCCTATCTGAAGAGCTACGTCCCGCCCGTCCTCCCGAGTAAGTGGTTCGGCACTCGAAGCTCCGGGTAAAAGCCTTTCACCGCAGAGGGCGCAGAGGAATGCCTTCAACGCGAAGGCTCGAAGACGCGAAGCGACTTTGAGAAAAAGCTCGATTCGCACGGTACGCCTGGGCAAGAAAAATACGAATATCGACGTCACGATTCTTCCCTTTGCGTCTTAGCGGCTTCGGGTTGCATTTCCCTCCGTGCTCGCTCCGTATCCTCTGCGATTCCCCTCGTTATGCACAGGCTCGAATCGGGGAGTTGTGAGTTATACTGCGCTCGCGACAGCAATCATTTCGGCGAGGCTCTGACCCATGGCTGTGAACGCAGTGCGCGAGGCAAACGAAACCACCACCGACAACTTCCACTCTCTCGAGGAGAAGGTTTACCGCACCATCGAGCTTTTGAAGCACGCGCGCGAGGCGAAAGCCGCGGTGGAGCGCGATCTTGCCCGGGTGCGCGAACAACTCGAAGCCCGCGAAGAGGAACTCGATGCGCTCAAGAACGACAACCTGGGCCTGCGCCGCGAACGCGAGGAGGTCCGGGACCGGGTGGAGAAACTGCTCAACCAGATCGACCTGATCGCGGAAGGGGCGGAGTAAGAATCAGTGACTAGTCACTAGATGCTGCAGGGGACATTGTGGATCAATCGAACGGGAACGGCGCATCGAACAGCGTACGAGTCGAAATCTTTGATCAGGTTTATAACCTGCGCGGGTCGGATGCCGAACACCTGCTGAAGCTCGCCGAATACGTGGATACCAAGATTCGCGCGGTAGCCGCCTCCACGCAGACGGTCGATTCCGCCCGGCTCGCCGTCCTGGCTGCGCTGAACATCGCCGACGAATACCTCGTGCTGAAGCGCAAGTACGAAACGGTTGCCACCCAGGTGCATCGAAGTGCCGATAAGCTCGCGGGCGCGCTCGATGAAGTGCTGCAGGACGGGCGCAGGATCGGTTAGGGCAGATTTCCTCGAAAATATCGCTTGCGAGACCGATGTTCTCTGACGCGAGAGTGCCGTCCCTACAGGACTCGGACTCGCAACTTACGCATCACCAAGCGCTTACGCCCTGGGCTACTATCTGCCGTCCCTTCGGGGCTGAATCTAAGCGCCGCTATTTTCACGCTCCGTGGCGACTCCGCGTATCATCAGAACCTCAGGATGACAATGTTTTTGCCACACGCTTTAGCCACGTAGTGGCGACATTCCGTTAGCCCAGCGCTTCAGGGGCCCCCAGCAAGCGCCGATGTTGCGCTTGCTGGGGCAGAGCGCTGGGTAGAAGTGGCAGACGACCAGAGTCCCGTAGGGACGGCACGCGAAGAGCGAAGTTTTTCTATGCGTGAAGTTGTGATCACATCTGCCGTAAGAACCCCGGTCGGCAAGGCCGGCAAGGGGACGCTGCGCAACACGCGACCGGATGAGCTGGCGGCGATCGCGATTCGGGGCGCGCTGGAGCGTGTGCCGCAACTTGATGTTCACGAGATCGAAGATGTCATCCTAGGCTGTGCCATGCCGGAAGCCGAGCAAGGCATGAACGTGGCGCGAATCGCATCGCTGCGCGCGGGCCTGCCGGTTGAGGTGTCCGCCATGACCATCAACCGCTTCTGCTCGTCAGGACTGCAGGCGATTGCTATAGCGGCAGAGCACATCATGGCCGGCGCGGCAGAGGTCAGCATCGCGGGCGGCACCGAGTCGATGAGCATGATCCCCAGGGGCGGGCACAAGATCGCGCCCAACCCATATCTGGTCGAGCATTATCCCGATGCCTATCTCTCAATGGGACTGACCGCCGAACGGCTCGCGCAGCGTTTTGGCATCACGCGGCAGGAGTGCGATGAATTTGCCCTCGCTAGCCATAAGAAAGCGCTGGCGGCAATCGATGCCGGACGCTTCGATGATGAGATCGTTCCCGTGCCGGTCACGGCGACCGTCGCCGGTGACGTGGCTGAGCGGCCCACCTCTGCCAAAAGCGGGCAGATGTGGGGCACCTTCGTGGGGAACGGGGCGGCGGCGAAGCTGAAGCGCATCGAAATCATGTTCAAAGTGGACGAAGGCCCGCGCGCCGATACCACGCCGGAGGCTCTGGCTGCATTGAAGCCGGCGTTCCATGTGAGCGGCGTCAGCACCGCCGGCAACTCGTCACAGATGTCGGACGGCGCGGCGGCGGCGGTGCTCATGTCGGCCGAGCACGCCCGGCAGCTTGGAATCAAGCCCCTGGCGCGGTACATCGCGTTCGCCACGGCTGGGTACAAGCCGGAAGAGATGGGGCTCGGGCCGGTGTTTGCCATCCCCAAGGCGCTGAAGATTGCCGGGCTGAAGCTGGAGGACATTGGCGTCATCGAACTGAACGAGGCGTTCGCAGTTCAGGCGCTGGCCGTGATTCGCGAAGCTGGATTGGATCCCGAGAAGCTGAACCCGAACGGCGGCGCGATTGCGCTGGGGCATCCGCTTGGCTGCACCGGGGCGAAGCTGACGGCGACGATCATCCGCGAGATGAAGCGGCGCAAGGCACGCTACGGCATGGTGACGATGTGCGTGGGTGGAGGCATGGGCGCGGCAGGGATTTTTGAAAATATCGAGTAACCCGTTTTACCGCAGAGGGCGCGGAGGTTGGCGCAGAGGACGCAGAGAAAAATCTAACGCGAAGGCGCTAAGGCGCGAAGTAAGAAAAGCAGATCCTTCGCTTCGCTCAGGATGACAATTCTGTTTCTAAGCTGATGGCTGACGGCTGAAAGCGAGGTTCAATTGGGCACATTGGCAATAGCTAAGCAAAAGATCGCCGGCGGGAGCTTTCTCATCGAGGAGCGTTCGCCTGACGAAGTCTTCACCCCGGAAGATTTCAGCGAAGAGCAGCAGCAGATCGCGAAGACGGCGGAGGAGTTTGCGGTCAACGAGATCCTGCCGGTTGCCGACCGCATCGAGCACAAGGACTGGCCGCTGACCCGCGAGCTGATCAAGAAGGCCAGCGATCTCGGCCTCACCTCGGCGGACGTGCCCGAGCAGTACGGCGGCATGGAGTTGGACAAGGTCGCCTCGGCGATTATCGCCGAACGCATCTCGAAGAATGGCAGCTTCGCTGTCACCTGGGGCGGACATACGGGCATCGGCACGCTGCCGATCGTCTATTTCGGCACCGAGCAGCAGAAGCAGACGTACCTGCCTAAGCTGGCCAGCGGCGAGTGGGTGGGCGCCTACGCGCTAAGCGAATCGTCCTCGGGCTCTGACGCGCTGAATTCGCGGGTCAAGGCCGTGCTCTCGCCTGACGGCACGCACTATGTGCTGAATGGCGAGAAGATGTGGATCACCAATGCCGGCTTTGCCGACCTGTTCATCCTGTTCGCCAAAATCGATGGCGAAAGGTTCACGGCGTTCATCGTCGAACGCACATTTCCTGGTTTCAGCGTTGGCGCGGAAGAGCACAAGATGGGCATCCGCGGCTCATCCACCTGTCCGCTGATCCTCAACGATTGCCAGGTGTCGGTCGAGAATGTGCTCGGGGAGATCGGCAAGGGGCACGTGATTGCCTTCAACATCCTGAACGTTGGCCGCTACAAGCTGGCGGCCATGGCCGTGGGCGGCGCGCGCGAATCGCTGCGCAACGCCATCGCCTACGCCAAGCAGCGCAAGGCCTTCGGCAAGGTCATTTCTGATTTCGGCCTCATTCGCGAGAAGATCGCCAACATGGCGGCAAATCTGTTTGCCACCGAGAGCATGGTCTACCGCACCGTCGGCATGATGGATGTCACCCTGGACGAAATAGACAAGTTGGCAGTGGATTACGGGAGTCAGGTACGCAAGGCAATCGAAGAATACGCGGTCGAGTGTTCCATCCTAAAGGTGGCGGGGTCGGAGATGCTGGATTACGTGGTGGACGAAACCGTGCAAATCTACGGCGGCTACGGCTTTGTCGAAGAGTACCCGGCGGAGCGGGCCTATCGCGACTCGCGGGTGAACCGGATCTTCGAGGGCACGAACGAGATCAACCGCCTGATCATCACCGGCTGGCTGCTGAAGCGCGCCCTGAGCGGCCAGCTTCCGCTGCTGTCCGCAATCAAGAAGCTGATGGATGAGGTGCTCGCCGGGCCATCCATGGCAGAGCCGCGGGAAGGTGCGCTGGCCGAAGAGCGTGCTCTGGTCGCCAACGCCAAGAAGGCCGGCCTGTTCTGCGCCGGGGTCGCGTCGCAAAAATACATGCAGGCGCTGGCCGATCAGCAGGAGATCATGGGTGCGCTGGCCGACATGTTGATCGATGTCTATGCCATCGAATCCTGCGTGCTGCGTACGCAAAAGGCTGTGCAACGCTTGGGTCAAGATGGCGCGGCACTCATGACAAAGATGACTCGTGTTTCTCTCGCCTATGCCATGGCGCGGATGGAGGCGAACGCGCGCAAGGTGCTGGCGGCGGTGGCTGAAGGGGACACGCTACGCACTCACATGATGATTCTGCGCCGGCTGTTCAAGTACGAGCCGTTCAATGCGATTGGCGACCAGCAGCAGGTCGCGGCAAAGATGTTGGAGGCGGGACGCTACGTTACGACGTAGACCGCCTTGTCAATCCGTAAGGCTTGTCATTCGAGGTTGTCGTTCGCGAAAGGAAGGGGGATCGGAGTGCCGGGTGCCCCAGGTTCGCGGAGCGAAGCGGAGCTAACCAGGGGATTTCCTTCACCCAGGTTAAGCGCTACGCGCTGAATCTGGGGCACCCGGCACCCGGCTTCTTCCTCTGTGCCCTCTGCGACTAACTCTGCGCCCTCTGCGGTGAAACGGGTTTCCCTCACATAGCGAGTTGGATGGCAGCCGCAGCCGGCTGAGTCCGCTTGGGGCCGCGCTTGCGGACCAGCATCATGCGAATTCTTTCCAGCAACTCGGCAGGGGCGTACGTGCCTTTGGGCAAGAAGACATCAGCCTGCGTCTCCCGCTCATAGACCCGAATCTCGCCGGAGAACAGGATTGTGGGAAGGGTTGGCGACAACGACTTGACGCGGTGGATCAGCTCGGAGCCGTCGGGCCCGCCAGCCAGGATGAGATCGGTCAGCAGCAGGTCAACCCCGCCCTGCTTCACCTGATCGAGGGCGTCGACCGCATTGCAGCAGGCAACCACGCGATAGCCGCGGGTTTCCAGAATCAGTTTGCGTACGGAGAGAGCCTGTTCATTGTCGTCTACGCAGAGAATCGTCCGCTTAGGTTTCATGGGCGCAATCTAGCGCCGGCGGCGAAGTGGCGCTCCGCGCGCAAGCGTCTTCGAGATTTTTTGGTTTGGAGAGCCGAGCGGTGGCCAGAGCAAGCGCTGCACTCGGTTCGACTTTCGGATAGTACCCTCGTTCGGAAGCAGCAACAAGCCTCGGGTGAACGCTCAACAAAAATTCCGTTGGAAATGTTGTGGAAAGCTGAGGGAAACGCTGGGGATTGCTGATCCAATTTGGGATGAGAGTTACCACCGGTGTCGTTTTTTGCCGGCGGCTTCCATACTGTTTTGGCAAAAAGCAACATTTGCGGTGCAGCTCTGACCACTTCCCGGCAGTCTGGTTCGCCACAAACAACAAAAGCGGTGTTTGGAGTTATCCGGGTTACTGCATAGCACTAAGCTGGATTATTCATGAGTACTGCGGATTCTATGGGTGGAGCAGGGATTCAGCTAAGGCCTGCTCCACCCCCAATTCCTGAAATGCGGACTATGCTTCTTCGTCTTCAATGCCGATTTTCGATAGCCGGTAGCGCAGCGCATTGCGCGACAGCCCAAGCATGCGGGCCGCCTGGCTCTTGTTGCCATTGGCGCGCCGCAGCGCCTCGCGAATCATCTCGTCCTCCCACTGATCGAGAGTCATGCCCTCCGGCAGAATCGCTGTACCGGAGTTTGCCTCTTTTCCGCGTTGCGGATCGAAGTGGAGATCGGTGGCCTCCAGTTTCGGTCCATTTGCCAGTGCAGCGGCGCGCTCGATGATGTTCTGCAGTTCGCGGACGTTCCCCGGCCAATGGTGATCCATGAGCAGTTTCAGGGCTTCCGGGGAGATCCCGCTGAACTCCTTGCCGGATTCCGCCGCCAGCCGGGCCATGAATAAGTTTGCTAATTCCGGAATGTCTTCCTTGTGCTCGCGGAGCGGCGGAATGTCGATGGGAACTACGTTGAGCCGATAGTAAAGATCCTCGCGAAAGGTTCCTTGCTCGAGCGCGGCGCGCAGGTCGCGGTTGGTGGCCGCCACCAGGCGCACGTCCACTTTCAGCGTCCGCGTGCCGCCCAGTCGTTCGAACTCCCGCTCCTGTAGCACGCGCAGGAGCTTTACCTGGGTGGGCGGGGGCACGTCGCCGATCTCGTCGAGGAACAGCGTTCCCTTGTCCGCCCATTCGAATTTCCCCGGCTTGCTCGCGACCGCACCGGTGAAGGCGCCCTTCTCGTAGCCAAACAGTTCGCTCTCCAGTAGGTTCTCGGGGATGGCCGTGCTGTTGATTTTGACGAACGGCCCTGATGCGCGACGCGACTTCTCGTGGATCGCCCGCGCGATCAGGTCCTTCCCGACACCGCTCTCCCCGCCCAGCAGCACGGTCGAGTTCGTTGGCGCTACGCGTTCCACCGTGGCCAGCACCTCCTGCATCCGTGCGCTTCGGGCCACGATGTTCGGGTGCTCGAATCTCTTGTGCAGCGCCTCGCGCAACGACCGGTTCTCGTCCCGCAGGCGGCGCACATCGAGTTCCTTGTGCACCACCATGCGCATCTCTTCGAGCGAGAACGGCTTGAGCACGTAGTTGCTCGCTCCCGCCTTCATCGCGTCGACCGCCGCCTCCACCGTGCCGTAGGCCGTCATGACGACCACCGGCAGCGCCGCGTTGAACCGTTTCACCGCTTGCAGGAATTCCATCCCGTCCATGCCGGGCAGCTTGACGTCGGTGAGAATCAGATCCACGGACGCGCTTTGCAACAACTTCAGCCCGGCTTCCGCGCTTGCCGCCGGCACGGTTAGAAAGCCGTCGTCGCCGAGACTGAGCTCGAGCAACCGCCGCATCTTGGCTTCGTCCTCGACGATCAGGATGGTTGGCTTGGGTGTCATGCGGAAACCGTGGTTCCTTTCTACGACCTGTTGGTGCGCCAAAGCCTTTCTGCTACCGCGGATTTTCACGGAGGCAGACGGATTTACGCGGATAAATCTTTAACAAGAATCCGTATGATCCGTTTCAAATCTGCGGAATCCGCGGTAAGCATTCTTGGTCAAACGCCGCTGAGCTCCGCTGATGAACGCTGATTAGGAGGAGGCGAAACCACAGGCTGCTGGCATATCAGCGTCCATCAGTGTTCATCAGCGGCCGCCATAGGTTTTCCTTGCTGTTCTTTGTGCGCCCCCGCCGTTTCCTCCGCGGGCAGGAAGATCACGAGGCACGCGCCCTCATCGGGCCCATTCTCTAAACGTAGGAACCCGCGATGTTCGTCGATGATTTTCGAGACAATCGATAATCCCAGCCCGACACCGGTTTCCTTCGTGGTCACAAATGGATTAAAGATCTGCTCGCGCAGTTCGGCCGGAACACCGGGACCTGTATCTCTAAGCCGGATCTCGACCCCGCTGCGGCCATTGGCAAACACTTGCGAGGCCGCGACCCGGAATAGCCCGCCTTGGCTGCCCATCGCCTCATACGCATTCTGGACCAGGTTCACGAACGCCTGTTCGCAGAGAGCTTCATCCACGGCAACCAGCGGCAAGTCCGGTTGATATTCCTTCTCCACCGTGATTTGGCCGCCGCGCCATTGTTCCGCCACCGAATGCAGCGCGCGGTCCAGCAACTCGGTGATCTGTTGCGGACGGGTTTCGGTGCGCAAGGGCCGCGCGAAGTCCAGGAAGCGGCCCACTAGCGTGCTCAGGCGGTTGACTTCGCTGAAGATGTAGCCAGCCAGTTCGCTCGCCAACGGATTGGAGTCGCGCAGCTTTTGGTTCAGCATCTCCGCCGAGCCTTTGATGACTCCCAGCGGGTTGCGGATCTCGTGCGCCAGTCCAGCGGAAAGCTGCCCCAGCGCGGCCAGCCGCTCCGAGCGCCGTGCCTCCGCTTGCGCAAGTTGCAGTTGCCGGTTGGTCTCGGCGAGTTGCTCAGTCTGCCGGCGGTTCTCCGTGGCAAAGCGGTTTACGATCAGCGCCGCGACGAAAAAGAATACGATGCGGATCGACAGTTCGCCCACGCCTTCCAGCGTCAGCTCGTACTCTCTTAGTGCCGGGATCAGGAACGAGCAGTACATGCCCGAGGCGAGCGCCGTCCACAACAGTGTCCATCCCGGCCCGAAATACAGGGCCGCGGTCACCACCGGCACGTAGTAAATGGGATAGTAGCTGCTGTTGATCTCCGGTCCCCCGCCGGTGTGGGCGATCAGCAGCGTCGCCAGCACAAGCTTCAGCAGCACGACGAGGTAGCGCGCCCTTTGCGGGTTGTGCGCGATGATCCAGCTTTCCCCCAGTTGCACAATGCCGAAAGCTGCCAACGTGAGCTGCTTATGGATCTCTCGCACGGGAGGCAAGATCGCCAGTCCGGCGAGAAAGAGAAGCCAGACTACGTCGAGCCATGGGACGCCTTTTCGATTCTCGTCACCCAATGCGTCTTCACCTAGCGAACGAGCGCTTTGAAAGGGCGCGGCTTCAGGGGTCCCCAACGAGCGCGAAGCGCTTGTTGGGGCGGAGCCACGCCCTTTCAAGGCCGTCTAGCCAATTGTGATTCGCGAACTACTGCTGCTTGCATGGCGAACCCGGCCTCGGTTGTCCATCACAGCAGCATGGTAGCAGAGGGCGCGGCACACAAATCGGCGCGGAAGCGACAGGCCGGAGGGTGCCCCACATCTGCCCTTCTTTGGCAGATGTGGGTTCAGGTTCGTCAGCATCTTAGCTCGGCTTATAGCGAAGTCGGCAGGTGGGGCGCAAAGCTGTAAGGTGGCCACGGTCCGGATAACGTGAAGCTCAGTCCGGTTGGTTGGAGACGACGGTTGGTTGACTCCAGTTGTGAGCGAAAGCTGGCCACCCGGTTCTTGGGCAGCAAGAAGGCCCAATTGACCACAGGTTTGAGTTCTTCCCCGGCATTCCACACCTGGCGTTCGGTGAAGGCTGCGGCATGTGGTTGAAGCTCTTTGACTATCTCTTGGCAGAACTCACCTAACCAGTCACGAACGATCTTGTCCGCCTCCACCTGGATTCTCCTCTCCTGAAGGTAGCGACTTCCAGGTAACGATGACGCAAGCTGCGCTCCTCGCGCCGCCGTCTCCCGGGCAACGGCCGTCTGGCGTAGCATCGCCATGTCGGCCAGCCCTCGAACCGCCCATTCCTCTTTATCGGTGACGAGACTCAGAAACCGCGAAATAGTCTGGGCTTGCTGCTCCATGAAATCCCGTAATTGGCCCATGGAGGAGAAAAGGGTTGCAAACGGTGCGGGCAGCACGGGAGAGGCCGCCATGACTCTTTCGATCACCTGCTCGTGGCGGCAGGCGCGCGGCGCAATCCAGGCGACATCCCTGAGCTGCTCCGCGGCGGTGGGACCGCAGAACTCATCCGTGTCGATTTCGCTGAGCACGGCGCACGCTGCCGGGAACGCGTGCACAAAGACCGGGGTTTGGCCGTCAACGCCAAAGATCCCACATCTGCCCAAGGCGGGCAGATGTGGGGCACCCTCCAGTCCGGTGCCCTCCAGCGTGTCCGCGGCCAAGCCGGGGCGCGCGAAGCAAAACAGATAGAGCGCTGTCTGCTTATCGAACATCGGCCGGGAGTGCCTCCTGCAAAGCGGCCGCAAAGTCTTCGGCTTCGATGGTCACGCTAGCCTTGGCGTCAGGGTTGGCTTTTTCCGCTTCGATCGCGCGGCAGACCGCGCGGCGCGCGGCTTTGGTGCAAACCCCGCAAATCTCGGCGCCGTTGAGTTCGGCCGTCCGCGCCGCCAGATCCCGCGCGCTGATCCCGGCCCCTAGTGGTTTGTCGCGCAGGTGCACCTCGAAAATATCTGCCCGCGCTTGCTCATCGGGCAGGCCGAGTTCCACGATCTCGTCAAATCGACCCGGCCGCAGTACCGCGGGATCCAGCATGTCCAAGCGGTTGGTCGCCGCCAGCACCAGAACTCCTTTCAGCTCCTCAATGCCATCCATTTCGGCGAGAAACTGGCTGAGGACCCGCTCGGAGACATGGGAGTCTGCGCCTCCGGAGGAGCGGGTCGGCACCAGGGCATCAATTTCGTCGAAAAAGATGATGGCCGGGGCGGCCTGCCTTGCGGTGCGAAAGACCTCGCGCATCGCCCGCTCCGATTCGCCCACATACTTGGAGAGCAGCTCGGGTCCTTTGACGGGGATAAAGTTCACTCGGCTTTCGTTGGCGAGGGCTTTGGCCAAGAGCGTCTTGCCGCATCCCGGCGGACCGGAGAGCAGGATGCCGCGCGGCGGACGGATCCCTGCACTGGCAAAAAGTTGTGGGTGTTGCAGCGGCCACTCCACGGCTTCCAGCAGCCGCTGCTTGACTTCGGCCATCCCGCCCACATCCCGCCAATAAACGTCGGGAATCTCGACGAAGATTTCGCGCGTGGCCGAAGGTTCGACCTCACGCAAGGCTTCCACGAAGTCTTCCCGCCGCACCTCCAGCTTGGCGATTTGCGCATAGGGAATCCGGGCCAGAGAAAAATCGATCTCCGGCAGAACGCGGCGCAGGCAGATCATGGCCGCTTCCCGGCACAAGGCTTCCAGATCCGCCCCGACGAAGCCGTGGGTGATCTCCGCCAAGTGGCCCATGTCCACATCGTCGGCCAGGGGCATGCCGCGGCTGTGAATGGCCAAGATCGCCTCTCTGCCGTTGCGATCGGGAATGGGTATGGCGATCTCGCGATCGAAACGTCCCGGACGGCGCAAGGCGGGATCGATGGCGTTGGGCAGGTTGGTGGCCGCGATCACGATCAGGTTTTGCCGTTGCGAGAGGCCGTCCAGAAGTGCCAAGAGCTGGGCTACGACCCGCTTTTCCACGTCGCCCAGCACCTGCTCCCGCTTGGGAGCGATGGCGTCAATTTCGTCGATAAAGATAATGCTCGGCGGCCGGCGCGCCGCCTCCTCGAAGATCTTGCGCAGGTGAGCTTCGCTTTCGCCGTAAAACTTGTGGATGATCTCCGGCCCGCTCACGGCGTAGAAGTTGGCCTCCGTCTCATGTGCAATGGCGCGCGCGATCAGCGTTTTGCCGCAGCCTGGAGGCCCATGAAGCAAGACCCCCTTGGGAGCATCGATGCCCAGCCGCTCGAAGAGTTCGGGATAGCGCAACGGCAGCTCGATCATTTCGCGAATGCGCTGCAGTTGCGGCTTGAGTCCGCCAATATCTTCATACGACAGGCTGCGGGCCGTCAGCTCCGCCTGCGGCTGCGCCTTTCCCACCACCAGCTCGGTGCTGGAGTCAATCAGCACCGCGCCTTTCGGAGTCGTGCTCTCCACCCGAAAATCGGCCCAGCGGCTGCCGAACAAAGTGGCGCGGATGCGATCCCCCTCCAGCACCGGCAGCCCGTCCAGCAGGCTGGCAATGTATTCCAGATCGCGCTGCGACGGAGTGCTGTTTGCCGGAGATACCACCACGCGTTCTGCGGGCTGCCAGTTGATCTTGCGGACTTGCACCAATTCGTCCAACCCGGCGCCGGCGTTTTCCCGGGAGAGACCATCCAGTTGGACCTTCAACTGGCCGCGGAGTTCGCGGTACACGGGCATGACTTTGCAGACCGTCCGGCGTTTGCCGGCTACCTCGACAAAATCGCCCACCGCTACCTTGAGTTGCTGCAAGTCTTCCGGATCCATGCGGGCCAACGCCCGCCCGACGTCCTTACTTAGGGCCTCGGCCACTTTGAGCTTGACTGCGGCGCTCGTCGTTTCTGGCATGGCGACAATATCTCCTACGGCACACACTTGATCTCAAGCACGCCGTTGTTGCAGGACAGCTGCAACTTTTCCCGGGGGAAGCTGCGTGGCAGTTCGATCTCCTTACGATATTTCTTGTCTGCATTTTCCGCGTTCAAGATCAGCACCTTGTCTTTGGTTGCCAGCTTGACGTCCTCCAAGGTGATCCCCGGCATCTCCGCGACTACCAGCACGCAGTCCTGCTCCTCGAAAACATCCACCACCGGTTCGCGCACGTCCTGCACGACGGCCCGGCCGGTTTTTGCATCCTGGCGAATGTTGCCAAAGGGCTCGATCCGCGGGCTTGGATCGCCTCCGATGCCGGTTCGAACCGTAAAGCCATAGATTCCTTTGACGTGCGCTCCCTCGCGAATCTCCCCGCTCCGGGAAAGCTCCTGGCCGGTTTCCGCCAATTGGTTCAGCTTCTCCAGGACATCGCCGATTCCCTTGAGGATTCCACCCGCGCCGAAATCCAGGCCGTCCGCCGGGGGCCGGTTCTTTCGATCCTTTCTATTCATGATTCTCCTTTCGACCGAGAGATATGCCGTATTCGCGAACCTTGGTATGCATAGTCTTGTAATCAATTTGAAGCAAGCGGGCCGCCTTCGCCTTGTTCCCCCCCGTGCGTTGCAGCATGCGCAGGATTACCTCGCGCTCTACTTTGACGACGTGCTGGCGGACAATTTCCTTCAGCGGCAGGATCTCTTGCGCTTCGCCCGCCAAGCCGGTGCCAGCGTCGAGCCCCACTCGTTGCGGCGAACGACTTAGCCCCAAATGTTCCTGCGTGATTACATCGTCGTCGGCGAGCAGCACCGCGCGCCGGATGCAGGAGCGCAGCTCGCGAATATTGCCCGGCCAGGAATAGGTGAGCATGGCTTCCACGGCTTGATCGGAGAAACCAGCCAGACTCTTTTGCAACTCGGCGCTGGTCATCTGCAGAAAGCGCTGGGCGAGGTAGAGGATGTCCTCGTGGCGTTCCCGCAAGGGGGCCACAACCAGGGTGAACTCGTTGAGGCGAAAGTAGAGGTCGCGGCGAAAGCGTCCAGCCTCGACCAGCTTCGTCAGGTTCTCGTTACTGGCGGCCAGCAGGCGAATCTGAATCGGAGTTGGGGTGGCCGTCCCGATGCGGAAGATCGTCTTTTCCTGCAGAGCCCGCAGCAGGGTAGCTTGGGAACCAAGGGGCAGATTGGTGATCTCGTCCAGGAAAAGGGTCCCCCCGCGGGCGGCTTCCAACCTGCCCGCCTGCCGCGCGTTGGCTCCGGTAAAGGCACCCTTCTCGTGTCCAAACAGCTCACCTTCCATCAGCGTTTCCGGGATCGCGCCACAATCAACCGGAATGAATGGCCCTTGACAGCACGTGCTGGCTTGATGGACAGCTCGCGCTACTACTTCCTTGCCTGAACCTGTCTCTCCCAGGATGACCACGTTAAAGTTAGATTTAGCGACCCGCCCCACTTCGGAAACCAGGCGGCGCATCGGTTCGCTGGGGCAGAATAGGTCAGGCCGCCAGTCCAGTTGAGGAACCTGGCTGGAGAGTTCTTCCAGCTTGCGGCTATCGGGCGCGAGAGCGGTTCTTAGCATTGCCATAACTTACGATCAAGACTCACCATGAAGATGATCGGCGTGCGATCCGGAAACTTAAGTAGTCTTATTATCCGGATACCATGGACCAGATGCCGCTAGCGTACCTGCCCTCGGGCCATGGTATACGGAGGATAGGTAACGCTAATATCGGCATCCAGGAAACTGGTGATTGCGTGCAAGAGTCCCAGGAAAAGAATGCCGGTCTCCTGCTTGCCAAGGGTGCGATTGATTCGTTGCGCGATATATTGATCGCGCCGCTCGAGCAAAGATGTTCGCAGTTCTTTCTGCTCTGCCTCCTTGCGGGCGGCATCTTCTGGATCCCCGGAAGCAAAGATCTGCATCATGAGTTGGTATTCCTCCAGGAGAAGGTCTGGAGCTTCGGTTCCCATGAGCGTGGCTCCCTGTTCGATTAGCTGGAGCAATAGTTGATGATTGTGGCTGCCCGCCTGGGCCAAATCCGCTACGATCTGCAACTCTCGGCCGCAATCCGGCAAACCATCCTGGTAGATCCGAAGCTTGTGGTAATCGAGCCCGGCGCTCGTTACCGTCTGCTGGATAGCGGCCCACAATCGCTCCACCAGTTCCACATTGCGTTGCCAGGCCTCTCTGCCCAGTTTGCCCACGGAGATGCGCCGCACCGGCTCGCGCAAGGCACCCAGGTCGGCGGGGGCATGGATGATGGGGAAGTATAGGAGTGTTCGTTTCTTTTGCTGCAACGGCTCTGCCTCCCGCGTTCTTACCCTGCGACTACCCGCGCGAATTATCAGGCATACTTCCTCGGAAAACGCGACTATTTCGGCATGAAGTTGGATCCGCGGACGGTTTTGGAAATCGTCCCATTTCGGTTGCCGGAACCTGCGCTGCGGTGGCTAACCAGAATGGAGGATGAATGACTAGAGCGTGTTTCATAAACAGCGCCTCAGCGTAATCCAGAAACAGGCAAGGTAGAAGAAGGCGCGGTAGGTGGAGAGCAGATGCTCATGACGAACCAGCAATCGGCGGAACTGGCCAAGCCATGCATTGGTTCGCTCCACGATCCAGCGACGCAGATACCGCCGCAGTTTACGGCCATCTTCGTAGCGCCGTTCCTTGTTGTTCTTGCGGTAGGGCGCAATCAGCTCGATGCCTCGCTTCTTCAGTCGCTCACGCAGCGGGTCGGAGTCATAACCACGGTCAGCGATTATGCGCTCGGGCTTTTGCCGCGGCCGTCCTTTCGGGCGCGGGACGCGGACTTCGGCGAGCGTGGCTTCCGCAAGCGTAACTTCTGCCGGAGAGGCACTTTCCAGCCGAACTCCCAGCGGAAGACCTTGACCGTCGACCAGTACCATCCACTTCGTTCCCTTGCCCCGCTTGGTTTTACCGACGGCAGCGCCCCTTTTTTTGCCGGCGCGAAGCTGCCGTCCAGGAAGGTCTCGTCCCACTGGAGCAGCCCTTCCTCATCCAGCGCACCGAGCAAGGCGCGCCACGCATTCAGCCAGACGCCTTCATCTTCCCATTGCTTCAACCGCCGCCAGCAGGTCGCGGGTGAGGGGAACTCGTCCGGCAGAAACCGCCATGCCGCTCCGGTTTGCAGAATCCACAGAATGCCTTCAAAACAGGCCCGGTTCGGTGCCCACGGTCGCCCCCGGTTGTCCCGCCGGCGCTTCGGTTCGGGAAGCAAAGGTTCAATCAGTTGCCACTGCTCGTCCGTCAACAGCTTCTGCCGCTTCTTCATGACAGAAGCTCATCAGTTCACCCGCCTCGTACGTAAGTACCTAAGCTGAGGCCGAACCTATTTATGAAACACGCTCTAGAGTCTAGAACCCAGCGATAGGTTATCGATTCCCTAGCTTCTGGATTGCAGGCAACACAATGCGTTCCTTAAGTTGGCAGGGATCGAAAGGTTCCCGCTGGGTTATCCCTGGAGACGCGGGCACTTACAGGCTATTAGATACGGGCCTCGATCTGGCAGTTCCCGTGCACTTACTCGGGGCGAAGTCTGTCCGCTCAAGTCTACTTGCTCAACTTAGTCAACCAAGCAAAGTAAAAGGAGTTCAACCATGGCAAAAATGCAGAAGTCAACCGACTCCTCCAGCCTGGCGGAAGTTATCGATCGCATCCTCGATAAGGGAATCGTGATCGACGCCTGGGCCAAGGTGTCACTGGTTGGCATTGAACTGCTATCCATCGAAGCCCGGGTGGTCATCGCCTCGGTCGAGACCTACTTGAAATATGCGGAGGCTATTGTGTTAACGTCCACGGCCGCCGCCCCTGCCTAGTCTTGCTGGATGGGTCGGCCGGGGAGACCGACTCGGTCTCTCCGGGCGCCATCCCCGTGAAGGGAGCAGAAGGAAGCAGAAGGGAGTAGAGATGAATTGTTTAGCTGAAGCCGCGAGCCGGTTGTGCACGGAAATTGTCGCTCTGCGGAGCGATCGGGAGAGTCTGCGACGTGCCTTGCAGGAGCAAACGATAGATCGCAGAGTCTCGGTGAGAAAACGCTGCCTGGAGTTGAAGCGAGACCGCATGGCGACGGGCGAAATGATGGGAGAGCAGCGCCGCTCCTTTACGAACAATCTGAGGCAAGTCGTCGCCGGACAGCAACAGGCGGTGCGGGACGATCTGGTTGCCGCGCGCAAGATATGGATGGGCAAGGCCGAATGTTGCCGGTAACGCGGCACCAGCGTAACTCCCATTAGAAAGGATCGACGAGGTGGAAGTGCTCACTAACCTGATTCCGATTCGTGACGACAACGCGGTCCTGCCGGAGCCCAGCCCGGAATTCGTCACCAGCCCTTATGTGGCGGCCCTGACGGAGCGAGCGCTGGCCTACCTCGACGTGGGCTATGCCGTGCATTTTTCCGGGCCGGCGGGCACGGGAAAGACGACCTTGGCGTTTCACCTCGCCGCCAAGCGGGGACGCCCGGTGATGCTCCTCTACGGGGACGACGAATTCGGCAGTTCCGACTTGGTGGGCAAAGACGCGGGTTACCGCAAGTCCAAACTGGTGGATAACTTTATCCATTCGGTGCTTAAGACCGAAGAGAATGTGAGCTCCTACTGGGTGGACAACCGGCTGACCACCGCCTGCCAGAATGGCTATACCCTCATCTACGATGAATTCAACCGCTCCCGACCGGAGGCCAACAATGCGCTGCTCAGCGTGTTGGAGGAAAGAATCCTCAACCTACCCAGCATGCGGCGCTCCGGGGAGAGCTACCTGGATGTGCATCCCGAATTTCGCGCCATCTTTACTTCCAACCCGGAAGAGTATGCCGGGGTGCACCGGACCCAAGACGCGCTTCTGGACCGGTTGATCACGATCGGCTTGGGATACTTCGATCGGGAAACGGAGATCCGCGTGGCGATGGCCAAATCGGGCATTGCCCGCGGGGATGCGGCGGTGATCGTGGACGTGGTCCGTGAGTTGAGGGGCCTCGGGGTGAACAACCATCGCCCGACCATCCGCGCCTCCATTGCCATGGCCAAGATTCTCGCCTACCGCAACGCCCATGCGCGGTTGGAGGATGGTCTATTTCCGTCCGTCTGCCATGACGTGCTCAACACGGATACGGCCAAGGTAAGCCGGAATGGTAAGCCCCTGATGCCGCAAAAGGTGGAAGAAGTCATCCAGCGGGTTTGCCGGCAAAGTGAAAAGAAGACTCACGCGGAGCGCGTGCGCCCAGGAGAGGAGTAAGCCGATGCCAGCGCCGGTGCGCGGGCTCCGCACCCTTCGTACTCTGTCCGGCAAGGTGGATCACAAATCCGCGCCCTACCGGGCTTACATGCAGATCACCTGCCTGGAGATGGAGAAGGCACGGCGCGAGAGCGAGCGGCAAAGCGCTGCCCGGCGCATCAGCCAACTGGACTCCCGGCTGGGGGAGATCGAGAGCGAAAAAGCGGCGCTGCTCCAGGCCTTATCGGAGCCGGGCCACGCGGAGGTGCGGGCCGGGCGCGCGGTCGCGCCAGGTGGCGCAGGGTTGCGGCGCCGGACCCAGTTCAAAATCAGCTATTGAAGCAACACCGGTGGTGCTGCATGCGTACGACCCAATTCACGTGCGATGATTGCAAAACGAAGAAAGCCGACGCCAATCACTGGTGGCTGAGTTGGTTGGATAACTCGGGCGAAATGCACCTCTGTCCCTGGGACCAGGAGGTGGCAGCCACCACGGAGAGGCACCACCTTTGCGGACAGGCCTGCGTACACCGGCTGCTCGACCGCTGGATGACGAGCGGAGGATCGGAGTCCCTATGAGCGAGCACAGTGCTACCAGTTTGAAACGCGCCGCCCACACGCCGCGCGCCGCCGCGGGAAAGTATCTGTACGCCGTGATCGGCAAGAAGGAGCTGAATTATCCAGGGGCAGGCATCGGCGGCGCTGACATCTTTGCCATCAGTGAAGGCCAGCTTGCCGCGGTCGTGAGCGAGGTCGGTGGCGCCAAAGTGCGCCCTGAGCGCCGCCACCTGACCGCGCATCGCGACGTTTTGGCGCGGCTTATGGCGGAAGCCAGCTTGCTGCCCATCTCCTTCGGCACCGTTGCGGATAGCGCGCCGGCCATTCACAAAGCCCTGGCCCATCATCAACAGGAGCTGCTCGAACAACTCTACCGGGTCGAGGGCAAGGTGGAGATGGGGCTGCGGGTCGTCTGGGACGTGCCCAACATCTTCGAGTACTTCGTCAACACGCACCCCGAGCTGCGAGCCGCCCGGGACCGTTTTTTCGGCGGGCAACGGGAACCCACGCACGAGGAAAAAGTCGAAATTGGCCGCATGTTTGATGTCCTGCTGCAATACGAACGGGAAGCCTGCGCCCAGAGTGTCGAGGAGATAATTGCGCCCTACTGTGCCGAAGTGAAGCGCTGTGCGTGCCGAACGGAGCGGGAAGCGGTGAACCTCGCCTGCCTGCTGCCGCGGGAGGAGCGAGCGGAATTCGAGACGCACATCCTGGCGGCGGCCAGCCTCTTTGATAGCAATCACGCGTTTGACTATAGCGGTCCCTGGCCGCCGTACAACTTCGTGGATCTGACTCTCACGCTCTAGAGCTTCCCAACGCTCCGCGAAGCGGGTGGGGGAGGAATCCGATGTTGCTCATTGACGACATCCTGCTGGCTCCGTTGCGCGGCCTGCTTTGGACGGCGCGTAAGGTCCACGATGCCGCCCAACAGGAATCCGACAGCGAAGCGGAATCGATTACCGCGCAGCTATGCGAACTCAACCGCATGTTGGAGATGGGGGGAATAGCGGAAAAAGAATTCGAGGCTCAGGAAGCGGTGCTGCTCGACCGGCTGGATCGCATCGAGCAAGACTGCCAGCCGGCCAAAGCCAGAGGTGTTTCAACCGGACGATGACGGCTTGCGCCCAAGTCGGCTCGTTGCACGACAGCGAGTGCGTTTCCTTGTGCGAACTGTTGGATCGCGTGCTGAACAAAGGCACCGTGATCGTCGGACAGGTAACCATTTCGGTCGCCGACGTGGATCTGCTTTATCTCGGCCTGGAAGTTGTCCTTAGTTCGACGGAGACCGCCGGTGGGGCTAGGAATCCGGCCATGGTAAAGGTTGGGCCCTCTGTCTGAGCGCGGAAGGAAGTGATGGATTCCCGTCTGCAACTGCGGATGCACTCTAAAGGGACTACAGATCCCGAACCCATCCTTGCGAACGAGTCATTCTCGTTTTGCAAGGACAACACTCCGCGCTGCCGGCTAAGCCTGGATCCGGAAAAGGTAAAGAATGGTTTGGGACAGTTGGTCCTGACCCTGGTGAAACTTCTCCATGAATTGCTGGAACGCCAGGCTCTGCGCCGGATCGAAGCCGGATCACTCAGCGAAGACCAGATTGAAAGGATTGGGTTGACCCTGCGCCAGCAGGCAGAGACGTTGGAGCGTTTGCGCAAGGAGTTCGGCCTGGAAGAAGACGACCTGAACCTGGACCTCGGCCCGCTGGGAAGACTTGTCTAGCCGAAGGAAAACCTATGCCATCACATGCCATGACCCACGCCGTAGAGACGAGTACGCTGGCCGATGTCCTGGAGCGTGTGCTCGATAAGGGAGTGGTGATTGCCGGCGATATCAAGATCAAGCTGGTCGATATCGAACTCTTATCCTTGCAGCTCCGACTGGTAATCTGTTCCGTGGATAAAGCAAGGGAGATGGGCATGGATTGGTGGGTGAACAACCCTGTCTTTTGCAGTTCCCCGAAGCCGGATCAGCTGCAAAGTTCATTGGGACGGATTGAGGAGCGGCTGACGAGTCTCGAAAGCAGTCTGGGGCACGATTCTGCCCGCGCCGATTGAGAGGTGATTTCCAGAACCGATGGGCTAGAACGGCACTACTCCCCAAAGACCTCGGCCGTGAAGGCGTGCAAGCTGGCGCCGTGCTTCCAGGCATCGGGCGGCAGGCCAGCCTTCATACAGGTGTGTGCCAGGAACATCTCGCGATCCCATTGCTGCTCGGTGGCGACCTGCGGCAGGAGCAGGCCGCGACGGTTACCCTGGCTTATCAGCAAGCCATGTCGGCCGACCACGACCTCCTCCGACGTAATCGGAAACAGTTCTGACAGGACGCTGATATCGATCTTCAGTCGCGGCGCCTCTTCGCGCGTCACGGGATGAAAGCGCGGGTCCTGGAAAGCGGCTGCAACCGCGGTTTCCGCAACTGTTCGCCATAAGGGGCACATGCCAATCGGATACCCGATGCAGCCACGCAGATGGCCATCGAGATAGAGCGTGGTAAAGGCGCCGCGCACTTCGCCCAGGTGGGGAGTGGGTGCGATCCAGTCGGCAGGATCGTCCGCCAAGGCGGCAGCGATGGCGTCGTGGGCCAGCCGGAGCAGTTGGGCACGTTCCTCCAGCGACCACTCAGCCGGGGCGTTGCTGTGCGCAGGGGAACTCATCGGAGTCGCTCACTTATCCGACGGGGGTGCGGGCATATGGGCGGGGGCCACGCCAAATTTCTTGGGGCGGCTGAGGATCGTGCGCCGCCGCCGCCGCCGCGTGCTGCTCTTATCGATCTTGGACCAGAAGGCCACGAAATAGTCGATCGCGGAGACCGACGAGACGAGTACCATAAACCAGATCGCCATCCGGGCAATCAGGTCCAGGCTTAGGATGAATCCCCAAAAATTCAACTCCACCCATCTGTGATCGAGAATGGCCGCCATCACGGCCACGATCTGCACCACCATCTTGAGCTTGCCCAAGTCGCTGGCCTCGATGGTGAAGCCTTCGCTGGCCGCGATACTGCGCAGGCCGCTGACCAGGAACTCGCGGCCGATGACAATCACCGCCACCCAGGCGGGAACGATTCGCGGGTTGAATTGCACCAAGGTGATGAACGCCGCGGCTACCATCAGCTTGTCCGCCAGCGGGTCCAGCAGCATGCCCATGGTGGTGATCTGCCCGCGTTTGCGGGCCAGATAACCGTCGATTCCATCGGTGATCGAAGCCAGGATGAACACGCCCGAAGCCAGCAGTTCCCGTTCGCCGTTGGGGCCGGCGAACAGACGGCTAGACAGGATCCAGATCAGGATTGGAACACTGAAGATACGGGTCAGCGTGATGGAATTTGGCAGGTTCACGATTCGCGACGCAGTCGTGCCCCCGGGGCACACGGTATAGAGACACCCGATTATCCCGCAGAGAGAACCTGAAAAGCAATGAACAGGGCTTACCGTCCCCTCGTTCCCCGTTCTACGTTTCCCCGCATTCACCTGGTGGTCGCCGGGCTGGTTCTGCTTTTGCGACCGGGCGGCGCGAGGTGCGGGGTTCTCATTCATATCAGACATCAGACCTCTCATGTATATTGTTCCTTCTTGCTGCGAGGCGTCGATGAACAGAGCGCTGGTGCTTGCGCTGATGACAGCCATGGTGGCCGGCAGTATGGCCCAAAATCAACCCAAAGTGGAAACCAAGATTCCCGACCTGCCGGAACTGCAGTCGATGATCGACCGCTTTGCCCCCACGCCCTACCGGACGGACATCAGCCATCTCTCCTCGGGTGACCGCCAAGCCCTGGTTAAGCTGATCGAAGCGGCAGAGGTGATGGACAGCCTTTTCCTGAAGCAATATTGGAGCGGCAATCCGGACACCTGGGTCCGGCTGCAAAAGGACGCGACTCCGCTGGGCAAGGCGCGCGCCAAGTATTTCTGGATCAACAAAGGTCCGTGGTCGGAACTCGATGGCCAAACATCCTTCGCGCCGGGCGTCCCGGCACGCAAGCTGCCGGGCGCGAATTTCTATCCGGAGGACATGACCAAGAAGCAGTTCGAAACCTGGGTCGGCACCTTGCCGCCGGAGCAGAAAGCCGAGGCTACGGGATTCTTTTCCGTGATCCGGCGGGACGCCAAAGGCAAGCTCATGGCAGTCCCTTACAGCCAGGAGCACCACGAAGACTTGACCAAGGCCGCCGGTCTGCTGAAGGAGGCCACATCGCTCACGGATAATGCCACGCTGAAACACTTCCTGAACCTGCGCGCCGAAGCGTTCCTGTCCAACAATTACTACGACAGCGACATTGCCTGGATGGACCTGGACGCGCCGCTCGACATCACCATTGGGCCCTATGAGACCTATGCCGACGAGCTGTTCAATTACAAGGCGGCCTTCGAGGCCTACATCAATATTCGCGACGATCAGGAGACGGCCAAGCTGAGCGCCTTCTCGCGCCATTTGCAGGAGATCGAAAACAATCTGCCCGAGGAGCCGCGCTATCGCAATCCCAAGCTGGGCACGCAATCGCCGATCCGCGTGGTCAACGAGTTGATTGGCGGCGGCGAAGGCAATCAGGCGGTGCAGACCGCGGCCTACAACCTGCCGAACGACGAACGCGTGGTGCGGGAGAAGGGCTCCAAGCGCGTGATGCTGAAGAACGTGCAGGAGGCCAAGTTCCGTCAGGTGCTGTTGCCTATCGCCGCGCGCACCCTGGCCAAAAAGGAGCAGCCCGACGTCAGCTTCGAGATGTTTTTCACCCATATTCTGGCGCACGAGCTTATGCATGGCTTGGGACCGCACCAGATCACCATCAAGGGGCGGCAAACTACCCCGCGCGAGGAACTGAAGGAAGCCTACGGCCCGCTGGAAGAAGCCAAAGCCGACGTGACCGGCCTGTTTGCCCTGCAGTTCATGATGGATCACGCCCAGGAGATGAAACTCGGCAATCTGCTCCCGACCGACGAGGCAGCCCAGCGCCAGCTCTACGTCACCTTTCTGGCTTCGTCGTTTCGCACCTTGCGCTTCGGCACGGCCGAGGCCCACGGCAAGGGCATGGCGATGCAGTTCAACTACTTCATGGACAAGGGCGCATTCGTGCCGCAGCCTGACGGCACATTCGCGGTCAACCTGCCGAAGATGAAGACGGCGGTGCGCGACCTCACGCATGATCTCCTGACCTTGGAGGCCACCGGCGACTACGCCGGGGCCAAACAGATGCTGGCCAAGCTCGGCGTGATCCGGCCCGAGGTGAAGAAGGCGCTGGTCCGCCTGACAGGCATTCCCACGGACATCGCGCCGCAGTTTGTGACCGCGGTGGAAGTCATGGGCAGGGACGTGGCCGAAGACAGTGCCCCGCCAAAACGCTCAAAACACCTTGCCAGGGTTTCGTCGCGAAGACGCCGCCGGCGATGATGCGTTTCACCGCCGAGTACGCAGAGGCGCAAAGGAAGAGCGCAGAGAAAAACTTCAACGCGAAGGCGCGAAGGCGAGATGCAGGGCTATAATCTCACGGTTTCTCAGCAGAATCGGCGTAACCGGTGCAGACTCTCGTTCGTTTCCTTAGCGTCTTCGCGCCTTCGCGTTGAAGAATTCCTCCGTACTCTCTGCGTCCTGCGGTGAAAGGTTTTCGGACCTGAATGCTAGAATGGCTGCCGCATGGGTGCCCTTTACCAACCCGCACCGGAGGAAGAGCGCAACTGGCGTCCCCTGGTTGTTGGGTTCGTGGTGATTGCGGTCGTAATCGGGGCGCTTTGGGTGCTCTATCGCAAGAGCAGCGGCGGGCCGCGGCAGCCGGGGTTCGATCCCTATGCCTCCAATCTGCAGTTCTCCGACCTGCACCTGAGCAAAGCCGCGAATTTCGTTGGCGGCGAAGTGACCTACGTCGAGGGCAAGATCAGCAATCTCGGCCGCCAGACCGTGGTGGGCGCGCAGGTGGAGATCATCTTCCGCAACTCGTTGGGCGAAATCGTGCAGAAAGAAACCCAGCCCTTGCGGGTGGCTCAGGTGCAGCTCGGACAGCCCGACTATGTTGCCCTCAGCGCGGCTGTCCCGCTGACTTCAAATCAGACCCGTAATTTCCGCTTTGCCTTCGAGCACGTCTCGGCCGACTGGAACCAGGGCTACCCGGAGCTGCGGGTGATCAGCACCAAGTTGCAGTAGAGAAGGATTACGGGACTTTGCGCTAAAGGAGAGAATCTAACGCGAAGCCGCTAAGGCGCGAAGGAATCACCTGCGAAATTCCTCTTCGTGTCTTCGCGCCTTCGTGTTGGAATTTTTTTCTGACCTGCGAGAAACTAGATCACCCGGCCAGCAACAGCGCCTCTACTCGCCTGACATCTTCTTCCGTATCCACGCCCACAGTATCGAAAGGCGTCTCAGCCACGTGGATGGCGACGCCGTTCTCCAGGAAGCGCAGCTGCTCGAGCCGCTCGGCGCATTCCAGGGTGGATTCAGGCAGGGACACAAAGCGGTCCAACTGCGCTCTGCGATAGCCATAAAACCCAAGGTGCTTGAAATAGCGCACCGCTCCCGAGCGGTCGCGGTCATGCGGGATGGTGGCGCGCGAGAAGTAGAGAGCGCGGCCGGATGAGTCGGTCACCACCTTCACCGCGTTCGGATTTGTGATGTCGGTGTCGCGGCACGCGGTCATCAGGGTGCCGACCTCAACCTCCGGCCGGGACATCAGCGCCAGCAGGCTGTCGATGTGCTCGGGGCGGGTCAGGGGCTCGTCGCCCTGGATGTTGAGGTACACGTCGGCCTCAATCGCCCGCGCAATCTCCTGAACACGCTCGGTGCCGCTGCGGTGCGCCGGGGAGGTCATGCGGGCGTCGAAGCCGTGCTCGCGGCAGAGCTTGACAATCTCGTCGGAATCGGTGGCGACGAGCACCGCATCCAGCGCCTTCGAGGCGCGTGCCGCCTCGCACACTCGGATCACCATGGGCTTGCCCGCGATCAGGCGGAGCGGCTTGTTCGGCAGGCGGGTTGAAGCTAACCGGGCAGGGATTACCGCAAGAGCACGCATGAATTTATTCACCGCCGAGGACGCTGGGGCTGCGGAGGAAGAACGCAGAGGAAAGAAGCTTCAATTTCCGATTTGCGATTGCTGATTTCTGATTTGTCATTGCCCATTCTGATTTCTCGCATTCTCAGCAACCTCTGCGCCCTTTACGGTAAAGGGTTCTTCCCAGTGCCTCCGCAACACGGAAGATCCCGGTTACTGTATCGTGATTGTCGTCGTTCCCGGAATGCCGCTGGAAGTGGCGGTGATTGTGACAGTCTCGGCTGGAGCGTTCGCACTGATTGTCACAAGCCCCGACGCGCTGACGGGCGCGTTGACAGTGTCCGAGGAAGTCCAGGTGACACTGTTCGTGATCGTTGCCGTACTTCCATCAGCGTAGGTGCCCGTCGCGCTCATTTGATCGGTGGTGGTTGTGGTTGTACTGGGAATAGGGTTCGGGGTTGTTGCCGTCACGGAAATCGATTGCAGGGCAGAAGCGGTCACCGTCAGTGTGGCCGTTTTGGTTTTCGAGGTGTCCGAGGTCAAGGTGGCGGTAATGGTGCACGTGCCAGCAGTGGCACCCGCGGTCACCAAACCGTTGGCGTCGATGGTGCTATCGCAACCGGTGATTGCCCAAGTGACGGTCGCATTGCTGGTGCTGCCGTCGTCGTTCACGCCGCTCGCCGTGAACTGCTGTGTGCCGGTGCTCTTGACGATGCTGGCACCGCTGGGGCTAACGCTGATGGATTGCAAGATCGGTTTGGTGAAGAAGCCATGGCACGAGGCCAAAATCGCGACCAAAGCGGCAAGCAGCACCGCGATAGCCAACCGGCAAGAGAATGAACGCTTCTTCAACATAGTTTTTTCCAAGCCAATATCGGACCATTCGACATCGCTGATCCACTACCCGCCATGGCCACCAGCAGGCTGGAGCGGAGCACCTTAAGAATGCTTATTGAAAAGCAATACAGAGGAGTTTCACCCTTCGCATTCCGATACGTCAAGTGCAGTGGTCAGTGGCTGGTGGTCAGTGGTCAGTGGCCGTTGCCCCCCCTTGATCTCGGTCGGGTGGCCTACTCACGCCCGGTGTTGGCTTGAGTGGGTGGCTGGCAATCAGGAAGGAGCTCGGAAGGAGGGCCACGCTGACAATAATCCCCACCCTCGCCAAAATCGGGCTAGGGCACCACCTTCATCTCGTCGGCGTTCCGGCCAGACGTTCTGTTGCGCTGAGTGGGGTGGAACTATAATCATGCCAGCTCATGCTCAACATCCGCCCGGCTGCCGCGTGTGACGTTCCCCTGATCCTGCAGTTCGTCCGCGAGCTTGCCGAGTACGAGAACGAAGCGCACTCGGCAGTCGCCACAGAGCACGACCTGCTGCGCGACGGCTTCGGCCCCGAGCCCCGGTTTCACGGCGTCATCGCGGAGTGGAACGGCGAACCCGCCGGCTTTGCCCTGTACTTTTACAACTACTCGACTTGGACCGGCCGCCCCGGGCTATATCTGGAAGATTTATTTGTGCGGCCACGCTATCGGGGCAAGGGCATTGGCAAGGCGCTGTTCGTGCACCTGGCGCAAATCGCCGTGGCCCAGAACTGCGGGCGTTTTCAGTGGCAGGTGCTCGACTGGAACCAGTCGGCGATCGACTTTTATCATTCTGTCGGTGCCAGGCTGATGTCCGAGTGGCTCACCATGCGCCTAGAGGGCGATGCCATTCGCCAGTTGGCGGAATCCAAGCATACATTAAGAAAACTCTGATAAGTTCTCGGCTTTATTTGCCCCCGTGCTTATTCAGGGTTTCCTAACAGGCCCTGAGCATGACCAAAATAAGCGCGATCACAACCAGAAGGAGAATGCCGACTGCGTACGGCATGATTGCTTGCTTCGAAGCGCCCTGTCCTGCCTCATGCTGCCGTCTGGATCTTTCCTGAGCTTCGCGTACTTGGTCTTGCAGCCCGAGCAAGCTGATTTGCTCCGGCGTCAGTTCCTGCAGGTACGGCTCCATCTTTCTTAGGATTTCAATCTGCCCGGGAGTTAACCACTCTGCGGACAGTCCTCCACTCGCTAGTAGCTGCCGCTGGCTATCCGTCAATGTGGCTTCGAATTCTTGGTGGAGAAGTTTCAGGTCGTCCGGTTTGATTCCGTTCGGCGCAGCGCGACTCAACTCTACAACGGCACTCTGCAAGAGCGTGGCGTCGAGCAGTTTGACCGCGGACAGTCCTCCCCTCGCCAGTAGCTGCCGCTGGCTATCCGTCAATGTGGCTTCAAATTCTTGGAGAAGGCGTTTCAGCTCGTCCGGTTTGGTGCCGTTCTGCGCAGCGCGACTCAACTCTACAACGGCACTCTGCAAGAGTGTGGCGTCGAGCAGCTTGACCGCGGACAGTCCCCCACTCGCCAGTAGCTGCCGCTGGCTATCCGTCAATGTGGCTTCAAATTCTTGGAGAAGGTGTTTCAGTTCGTCCGGTTTGGTTCCGTCCTGCGCAGCGCGACTCAACTCTACGACTGCACTCTGCAAGAGCGTGGCGTCGAGCAGCTTGATTGTTTCCAACGCCGCGCTGGACGGAGCTTCAGGCTTACGAGGGTTCAGCGGCGCGGGCATCGTGCCCGGCTCTGTTGGCGGGGACGGAGAATTGAAAGTTAGACGTATTCCGCTCAAGCGCGCAACGCAATCTGCCGATCTCGGTAACAGCTAAGGTCGAGGCACAAGCCCACCTTTTCCGTGGGCTTTCGGCCCCAAAACGCGCGACGCGTTTTAGGGCCCCGGCGCTTGCGAATCAGTTGGCTTTGGCTGGCGAATAGGTTCCCAGCACGACCTTCACCCCGAATTTCTTTTCCAGAATGGCTTTCACCGAGTCAAAATCGATGGGACAGTTGGCGGTCTCCATGGCGGCCTTGACGCAGGTTCCCAAGTGGACGACCTCAATATCCCGGCCTTTGCTCTTGGCGACTTCGGTCAGCAGCTTCACCCGTGGCACCACCAGGCCGGGGCAATCGCCGCAATCGGTCATCGCGCACAGATCGATTTCCTCGTGCTGGGCGAATTCGCCGTTCTTTTCCCGGATGCCCTGATAGCAGTTCATGCAGGCGACGCAGGAATGATCCTTGATCCGTTTGCAGTAAAGGATTGCAATCTTGGCCATGCTCTTCTCCCGCTGAGTCTTCAGTTCCTATTTCACTCAACCTTGGCGCGCTACGGTCCCGATGCCACTTTGTCGCAACGCCCCGTCGGCAGTCAATCGGTCTGCCCACCCACCGTTCCGCCTTACTGCTGGTGGCCTGCCTTATCCGAAAAGCTTCATCCACAACAAATATCCGGCGAGCACGAGACCGAACGCAGCCAGCGAGAACGCGGAAAGATCAATGGTGAGCTTCGGCGGCTCGAAGGTCCCACGCTCGATTTGCGCTCGCGTTTGGCGATAGCGCATGTGACCGGCAAGAATCGCCAGCACCCCCGCTATGATCGAGATCATTCCCAGCCACGCCGTTAAGCCCGGGGTCGGGGAAGCCTTGCCTTGAACCTGCAGGATCTCCTGAAGCGCGATCGAGAAGCGCCCGACGGCGAATCCGAACACGATCGTCGCCACACCCGTACGTAACCATGCGAGGAACGTTCGTTCGTTCGCAAGGTGGTCGCGGGCGCGATTGGGATTATCGACCATGGAGCGAGAAGGGTTCTCGATTCCAGAACAACAATCCTCATTGTCTCGCGATTTCTCGATACGGGCCAACTGCTCTCCATTTTCCTGGCCCACCTCCGCCGGCGCTGTGAGAGCGGTCACAAGGACCTGTGAGAAGATTCTCGACCGTACCGCGTTCTGACCATGAAGCCCGACTGGCAGCCACAGGGTTTCCGACCGCTGTGACCACGATCACATAACGGTGTGATGGGCTCCTCAGGCTTGTTCCCAGCGGCTGAGTACAATTGATGGTAAGGAGTAGCTTTCATGATCAGGGCGGTCTCGGATCCCATTCGGCAAACGGCCACCGTGGATTTTCCAACCCGCTATGGGCAATTTCGCATGATCGGATTCGAGCGCGATCTGGACCCGAACGGCTCCCCCCGGCGCGAGAGCGCTATCGCCTTGCTGATGGGCGATTTGCGCAGCCGGCCTCCGTTGCTGCGCATCCACTCCCAATGCGTCACCGGCGATGCCCTGGGCTCGCTCCGCTGCGACTGCGGTCCTCAGCTTCAGTTAGCCTTGTCGATGATTGCCGAGGAAGGCGCCGGCATTCTGATCTACGAGGAGCAGGAAGGGCGCGGGATCGGATTGCAAGCCAAGTTGCAAGCCTACGAATTGCAGGACCTCGGGCATGATACGGTCGAGGCCAACGAGCAACTCGGGCTCAAGGCCGACTACCGCGGCTTTCGCCTGCCCGGCGACATTCTGCGTTTTCTCGGAGTCGGCAGCGTGCGTTTGATCACCAACAACCTGGACAAGGTTGCCGCCGTGACCGATGCCGGAATCCAGGTCGTCGAGCGGCTCCCCTGCGAAGTCCCGCCGGACGCGCATTCGCTCAAGTATCTCCGGACAAAGAAGCAGAAGCTGGGCCAGCTCTTGTCCTTGTTCTAGTGCGTGTCCGAGTAATACTTGAAGTCCAGGATTCGGTCCCCCGATTCAGCAACACTTCGCCCACAAGCTTTTTGATCTATTACCTTAGTCATGCGGATAAGGCGATTCCCTTCTTGCCACAGGGCCGGAACAGGGGTAAACCGTTTGCGTGGACTGAAGTACACTCGTGCCGAGGTGGCGTTGAGGGCCAAGCTGCCGGGCTCGAGAATTCGGTAGTTCCCGTAATAGACAGACGAGGAGGGTACCCTAGCGACGGTGGACGACGACATCCAAAACAAATTCTGCACTGCGCCTCGATGATGCCCTCAATCGGCGCTTAGTTTGTTCCCGTATAGCAACCGGGCGTGGCCGGCAACCTCCGGCACGCCCGTTCGTGTTTACTGAAAGCCTGATGCCCGCAACGCCGTTCCCCACGGTTGTTGCCCAACACACCCGCCGCCTCAGTGGCCCAACGACAGCGTCCGCACACCCAGGGTCGTCGTTCTCCATCAAATAGATCTTCATCGAATGAATTTGGCCGGCATCCCTAGTACGTAGCTTGCGGTCTTACCAGTTTAATGACCTGAAGGCCGCAATCAAGGCGAGCCGAAGTGGCGGAAAGGCAAGCATTGCGCGTTTTCGATCGTTCGCGCGACCGGAGGTGCTGGACAACACTCCAGCATGGGCTTGTCATCCGAGTGTTGAAGCAGCCCTCACGAAGGCGTGCGATCGCGGAAGGGAGATGCTATGACAGCGAGATTTACATCTGACGAACTGCTGGAATTGGTCGATATTCTCACGAGTCACGATCGTGAACTGATCCGGGAAATTGCCCGAACCGAACGCAGAGAGTTCAAGCATGGACTGCAGCGGAAAGAAGATTTCCTGACTGAGCTAAAAGGCAAGCTCCTGCGCAACGAATGTGAATTCAGCACGGAGGAACTAGAGACGCTGCGTGAAATGCTGGAACACTATGAACGCATGCTCTACGCGGAAATCTCGCGGACCGATCATCGCGAATTCAAGCACATGCTGCAGCAGAAACTGGATCGGCTGGTACGACTGCGCCAAGGAATAGCAGTTTGGCAGGCAGCGGCGTAGAGGAGCCGGTTGCGGAATTTGTTCGGAAGGACGTTTGGCGAGGTTCAGAGTATGAGTACTTATCGTTCCGGACTGAGCTGCAAGGCAAGCTCCTGCGCAACGAATGTGAATTCAGCACGGAGGAACTAGAGGGTGCACTCCAAAACTTTCAGTTACTCCTTTCGATCCTCTCACTTCATGTGCGGTATGGAGGGGAAGGACTTCAACAATAGCCTGATGCCATTCTCGTGAATCGAATGGATCAAATAGATAGTGTACCTCAGGGTTGCTACTGACTTGCTCGGCGGCCTTGCCGGTGCTAACGATCACCAGGCATTGTGAACGGAGTTTAGGTCGGTTCGCGGCAATCCAGTTGAACATCCGCGTGCTTGTCCAACCGTCACTCGTGATCGCATTGAGTACGATCAAGTCGGGAGATGCAGACGAAAGTCGAATCACTGCCTGGGACCAATCCGACTCAACCGCAGTTTCGACTTTCTCCGCCGCCAACCATCGACATTCGAGTTCACGAATACTCGTCGAACCGCCAACCACGAGCACTTCAGGCCGCATCGCGAATGGAGTCGAGTTTCCAGGCGTCGACATGAACCCCGGTTCAGGTGTCGCTTTGCGATCGCCTTCAGTTCCTGAGTTTGCGATTTCGCCGTGTCGCCCTGCTTCGGCGGGAGGGCCGGGACTCTCGGAAACGATTTCATTGTGCTTTTGACGTTCATCGTCCCCGGCGCCCACCCACGTTCGTAGAAACTGGACCGGACGGGTAAGAGAGGAGTGCCGGGAAGCAGCCGCTTTAGGTCGGAAAACCACACGCCCGAAGACCCAAAGCGAAGCGAGCGCGGCCAAGCTAGCCGCCAGGAACAAGAGTCTGGAACGCGTTGGCGATATCAGCTTCGCTCGGGACGTTGGTGGTTGAACCGGAGGAACGGTCCGGATTCCCAAAGTGCGCGGTGTTTCAGGAGTAACCGTTGTTGGAGTAGGAGACTGAAGCTTGCCGGGGCGGATGCGTGCCGCGGTCTGGCCCCCCGTACTTGGAGCAACCCTCGCCGTCCCGGCAGCCTTTGAACTCAAGGCCTGGGCCAGCGCCTCCTGTACCTCGCGATCATCAGGCTGACGGCGAGCCGCTTCCTCCAGTAATGGACGCGCCTGATCGAGATGCCCGGACCAAAGGAGTGAAAAGGCCTTCCCGACCATTGCATCGTACAGTCCTGGATGGCGTTGCAGAACGCGGTCGTACATGGAAATTGCGCCCTCCTGATCGCCGTCAAAGGAGGTCGCCTTCGCCAGTCCGACTTGTGCGATCAGGTTACTGCTGTCCACGGCGAGCACAGCAGAGAACTGACGTTTCGCCTCGACAAACTGCCGGGTGAAATTAAGCAGCCGGGCGTATTCAATGCGCACCGGGACAAGCGCTGGAAAGAGCTGAGTTGTTGTCTGAAATAGTTGGAGCGCGGCCTCTGTGTTGCCCGCTTGGCGCAAGGCGGCTGCCAGTCCAATCACGGAATCGGCCGATTGGGGAGTATGGTTAATCAGAATCCGGTAGTTTTCGATGGCTCCTGCGGCATCGCCACTGCGCAGCAGCGCCTTGGCCAGTTCAGCCCGGACGCCGTCATCCTGGGAATCGAGCGCCAAGGTAACGCGGAACCAGTGAATACTCTTCGCCAGGTCAGGTGGTGCGCTGTTCAGGTATGCGATTCCGAGATTGCGGGCATGCTGCAGGTCGTCGTCAAACCGGGCACCCTCAGCCATCGCCTGCTCGTAAGCCGAGCAGGCGCGCTCAAACTTATGCTCGACCATGAGGGCATCGGCGTGCCTGACCAGAGAAGCAGGGTCGGCCGACGCACTGAGCCCGGTAGCAACCAACAGCAGCAGGATGGTGAGGGCGACGGCCCACACCTGACGCACACGCTGGCCCGGTTTCCATACATCCTTGATCGCGGAAGACCAGCACATGCGCGCGCTCATGTCGTCCCTGAGGATCACAAATCGGCGGCCGAAGCTGTCAGGGCCTAACGAATGATAGGCGTATTCCAACCACTCCGAAATAGGAAGATCACCTGAGATATTGATTAGTTAGGAGCCGTTGGCCCGGCGAAGTGGTAAAAACGGCTTATCTCGGCGACGTAGTCGCGAATCCTCTGCTGGTTGCCGACACGAAGCTCTGGAGTGACAGCAGGGCTGCTGACGGGTTGCCCCCCGTCCCACTGGTAAAACGAATCCTTGTAAGTCACCCCGTCCACCACGTACAGCGACCGGCCATCCCCGGCCAGAAGTCCGTACACGGGAGCATAACTCGAAGCGATCAGGTAGGAATCGCGAGCGTAGGCCGAAGCCTCTTGTGCGCTCTGGGTGAAAAGGGGCCGGCCGAAGATCCGGTTCGGCTCAATCGGGCGGTGCCCCAGGAGGTAGTACAGGCTCGGCGTAATGTCGGTCAGGAATGCCGTGGAATCCGGATCGAATGCCAGCGATCGCATGGTTGCGGGCAGATGAATAATCAGCGGGATGCGCACGACTTCCGGAACCACCGTGTAGGCGTGACCCCACCGGCCTCTCTCACCGAGCGAGTCGCCGTGGTCTGAGGTAAGGATGACGATGCTGTTGTCGAACAGATTCTGTTCCTTGAGGAAACGGACGAATTGGCCGAAACACTTGTCCATGCGGGCAATTCGGGAAGCGTAGGGGGCGTCGAATCCGGCGTAGTCCTCGCCGGCCGGACTGGAGCGGCCGGTGCGGTTGATTACAGAAATATGGATATCCTGGGGTTGCGTATAAACAAAGATGGGACCCGGCTCCGCCTTGGTTTCGATGATCTTGGCTTCCAGTTCCGCCAACGAGCGGCAGAGTTCGCAATTCATCGTTGATACCCCGGCGTCGAGCTCGATGCGCGATGCGGAAGGTGACAGGATCGTACTCAAGATTTCATCCTTGGTGATGAACTCCCGATAACCATCTACCGCAAGCAGCTTCTCCAGCGAATTCATGGGGTGAAACGGGGTGACGTACTGCTTGTGCAACAGCATCGCGCCGGCCCAGATCGAAGGTTCGGAAAGCCCAGTGCCGGCATAACGGGTGAACGCGTTGCGAGCGACCGAACTTTCGCGGGCAAACACGCCAATCTCGGGCGCAAAAGTAACAGACGGATTGTAAGCAGACAGGTAGTCGCGCCGTAAGCTGTCGATCACGAAGACAAAAATGTTCGGCTTTGGACCACTGGTTGGGGTCAGCCTGCCGGCGAGGTTGATGTCCACCGGATCGGTGCGAACCGAGCGCGGAATGTTGGTGTTGCCGGCCAGAAAGGAGTAAAGAACCTCGTCGCCAGCGGAGGTTTTCTGCGGCGATAGCACGCGGTGCGCCAACCGGAAACCAACATCGTAGTCGGCGTACTGTTCGAGAGACTCATGGATGCTGGCCAACCTGTTGCCGATGCGAGTTTGAGAGTTCGACTCTAGCACGCTAAAGATGAGATAGAAACAAAGTACTGTGCTTGCGAAGATGACCAGCAACTCGCTCCTGCGATGCTCGTTGGCCGGGGTAACCGTGTAGAAGAACGCGAAAGCTAGGACCCAGACCGCGACCAGGATCAAAGTCTGGATCATATATTCCCAATCGAACTTTGCGGTCCTGACCAGAGCCCAACCAGCCAGCACGGACGCCAGCAGCAAGACGCCGGTCCTAACGCGCCCTGAGGATGCACGCAGGCCGGCGAATGGCGCCAAAAGCAGCGCCATCGGACTCTCAATCGGACCATGTTCGGGGCGATATACGCGCACACTCAATCCAGTTACGACGCTCAGAATGCCGCAAGCCATCAGGAACGCGATGCCGTTTGCCGTCCAGCCGGTGAACGATAAGGGCGCGAATACCACCGACTTCAGAACCAACGCGACAATACCGCTCACCAGTCCGGCATAGAGCAGCATGGTCGTGGCAAGGTTCTTTGAGAGAACGCGGGCGAGAGCACCGGTAAAGTTCAAGGCAAGAAAAACCGCCAGAAATACAGTCAGGTGGAACACCATACTGGCAGCCACGACCAGGAGCCAACCTCGCATACCGCGATTGAGCCCCGCAGTTCCGGTATGGGTAAAGAAGACGACCATCGCGGATACAGCACAAACGTAGGCTGCAGTGGCCATGCTTGCTCGGAAGAGGCGGGTTGTTTCGATGCTCTCCGAAGTTACTTCTGCGAGGGTTTCCCGCTGAGCGAGCCAGTCGAGTGTCCCTAGACCGAGCAGGGCCATCAGAGCGACGACGCACCCGATCAGGCAATAGATTTCGTCGTCCAAGTTGCTCAGAAAAGGATGCAGGCTCAATCTGACGCCGAGGGCACCAGAAACAAACAGAAAAAGCACGGTCCAAGGCCGGCTGCGATCATTGCGCAGGTCCGGAAGGGACAGGGCGGCGGCGGCGAATGCCAGCCAGTACAAATAAGGATGAATCCTGGCAAAGACTGTCAGCCAGGGTAGTAGGCCCCCAAGATGCACCTGATGATAGGTAAATGGCAGGTAGGCCAGCAAACAGTAGATCGCGGACAACATGGCGAAGGCCGCAGCCAAGAGTCGGGCGAGGACAGCCAGCAGGTGGGAGCGCATCGATGCTTATCTTCTCGGCAGGGCGTCCAGCCTGGCGCGGACATTTTCGTCGTTGGGGCGGTCCTGCAGGATGCGGTTGTACTGGCGCGCGGCTTCGGGATAGTTCTTCTGTTCTACCGCGATCTTTGCCAGTTCGGAGTGGAAGTCCATGTAGCCGCCCGAAAGCTGGGCGCCATGTTCCAGATACTGCCTGGCTTTGCTAAAGTCGTGTTCCTGAGCGTATGCCTGCCCCGCCACAAGCAGTGCGTCCACGTTATCAGGAGATTGCGCGAGGGCTTTCATGGCCGCCTCTTTCGCGTCCGCGGTTTTGCCGGTCCTGAGCCAGAGCCGCGCCAGCCCTATCTGCATGTCGATGTACTTGGGTGCAAGCTTCAAGCCTTGTTCATACAGTTGGGCGGATCGCGTGAGCTGTCCGGTCCGCTCCAGGGCATGAGCCAGGTAGAAGATGGAGTCGGCGTTCTCCGGGTCGAGCTTCAGACAACGCTCAAAGGCATCGATTGCTCGATCCTTCCGGTTCGCCTTCCAGTAGGCTTGTCCAATTTGTGGACATGCGGTTATCGGATTCGGTGCGATGTCAAGATACTTTTCCCAGAACCCCGCCTCATGCGTGTAGTCGCCGAGTTGGTCGTAGCTGTCCGCGATCCTTTCGATATAGATGTGGTTGTCAGGATAGGCCCCATTCAGTTGGACAGCGGAGTCCAAGGCGCGCTGATAGTTGCCAGCCTTGAAGTTCGAATCACACTGGTCCCAGAGCCGACTGGACTCGTCAGGCGTAAGTTTGGCCGGCTGCCCCCCGGCACGCTGCCATGCTTTCAAGCTGGCAGAGAGATAGACCGCAAGCACCAGCAACGGAAGCGCGATAGCTACGATCGTAGATGTTCGCGACTGCTTCAAAACCTGTAGTACAGCCCTCCTGAAAAAGAGTATCGCCGCAAGTGCTGCAGAACCGCTCGCTGCTCTTGGCTAACGCCACCGCTGAACTGCGCTCCCCATCTGCCGTGCAGGGACTTGTCCAGATCGACCGAAACGCGGGATGAATTCAGCACGACGATGTCCTGAACTGTCTGCGCAAGGGCGGGCGAAGCCCCACGACTGTAACGGAATTCAACATAGTTGTGAAGGCCTTCGGAGGCAAAAAAACGCCGCGCCGAGAAGACAGCGGTGCCGGAAGGTCCAGGGGCACCGGGTGTGAGGAAGCCGCGGGTGGTAAACAGCCAATCACTGTAGTACTTGGCAATCGCGAAGGTGTAGATGTTCACACCGCTGCTGAAACCCAGGTGGCGGTATCCACCGGAAACTTCAAAGCCGTGCCCGACACTCTGGAACAGATCGGCGCCCAGACGATAAGAAGGATAAAGGTTGCCGTCCGCGGAATAGCCGACGTTCAGATCGGCATAGGTGCCACTCCGGAAGTGCGGGTAATAGTCGAGTTGTGTCTGATAGCTGGTCAGCGAGTACTGATCAGCCCGGCTGAAGGTGCCCAACAGGGTGCCCCAGGGTGAGCGGCCCTTCAGATATAGTGAGGTTTCATGCAGTCCCGACCGGCCATCGCTGAACCAGTCATAGGATTCCTGGATGTCGGTTTCCCATTTGCTCTCCGTCTCCGTCAGCCGGCGGCGCATTTCTTTGGCGGTCTTGTTGTCTGGTTCCAGCCTGAGTACATGAGCCAGCACGGAAAGCGCATCACCAAACCGCCTCATGTTGCGCAGCGCGTGTGCGTCCAACAGGAGAACAGTGATGTTGTCAGGGTCTTGAACCAGCCCCTGCTGGGCGAGTTGTTCAGCCCGGTCCGGATGGTCTGACCAAAGCTCTACGTTGATGAGCGCTGGAAGTGCATCGCGATGGGTCGGGTTCTTGGCTAGAACTTGAGAAAGTTGTGTCCGTGCCTCGTCATAGCGCCCCTGCCACGAGAGCACGATGCCATACAGCACGCGCGCCTCTGTATCGCCGGGTGCCTGCGCCAGGCGCTGCTGCAACAGAGCAAGGGCCTCGTCACGATGCTCCCTGCCGCTGTACGCGAGCGAACTTGCACGAGTCACCAAATCCTCGTCCGCGCAGGCGACTGCGGATGCCGCCACCAGCAATGCGGCAAGCATTCCGACAGCCACCGGCAGCTGCCAAACACGACGACGCTGGCGCCCCGCCAACTTGCCCGGAATCTTACCCATTACGGACATTCCTCAACTGCGGGCCGAGCACCCCGGTGCTGAACCAACTCCCAACGCTTGCGGCCAGTGAAGTATTGCAGCACGCCGTGCGCTCTGAATAAGGTCACCATCTGCCGATAGCCTATGTTTTCGATCACCGCATAGGCCATGAGAATTAGCACATGTTTCCAGCTGGGATAGCGCCGCAATGTGAGTTCTTCCAGGACCACCGATCCCATCGATAGCAGCGTTCCGTAGCCAACTGCCAGGAACAGAAAGAGGAGGAACATAGGCACGGGCATGGCCCCCAGCAAATACGAAATGGGGATCAGGAAGGTGCCAAGCGCCTCGACCACGCAGCCCATTGCCTCCAGGTAGGTGTGAAACGGCATGCTCAGCAGGCCCATGGTGCCGAAACGCGGATTGAAGATCATATCCCGGTTCTTCAGCACGGTTTGGGTCAGGCCGAGTTGCCAACGGCGGCGCTGGCGGGCCAGCATTTTGATCGTCCGCGGAGACTCCGTCCAGCAAATCGGATCGCTGGTGAACACGATCCGGTATTTCCGTTTCTTATCCGTGAGCGAGCGCCGCAGGCGGGCGATCATGTCAATGTCTTCGGTCACCGTATCCGAGCTGAAACCGCCGGCCTCAATCACCGATTCCTTGTGCAACAGGCAGAAGGCGCCAGAGGTGATAAAGGTCGCATTCAAGGCATTCCAGCCTGGGCGTCCGAACAGGAAGGTGCGAATGTATTCCACGGTTTGGCAGCGTTCCAGCCAGGTCTTTGCCAATTCGACCTTGGTGATGATCCCGTGGTTGACGACACAGCCATTCGCGATGCGCACAATGCCGCCGCTGACCACGGTGTTTTCGCTCGACTGCACCACCGGCGCCATCAGGCGCAGCACCGCGTCGCGCTCAATGATCGAGTCGGCATCCACCGTGCAAAAATACGGGCTGCGCGCCATGTTGATGCCAGCGTTCAAGGCATTCGGTTTCCCCCCGTGCCCGACCGACATCACGAGCAGTTGCGGGAGTTCCGGGCTAAAGTAAAAAGCAGTGACTAGATTGGTCTTTAGTGCTTCGCGATAGATCATGTCCAGACGCCGTAACCCGAAACGCTCGATCAACTGGTCCACCGTCCGATCCGTTGAACCGTCATCGACGACTATGATCTCCTTTTCAGGATAGTTCAGCTCCAGCAAAGACAGGACCGTATGCACGATGACATGCGCTTCGTTGTATGCGGGAACGATGAACGCAACCGGCGGCGTGACCGGTGAGTCCGCCATGTCACTATAAGCCTTCTGGGCAGCGAAGCGGGCGTGCAGCGAGACCGAGTACAGCGAGAGGACCATCAGCAAGGTGTAAACAAAGTTCGCAGCCACGAAATAGAACAGGAAGACGTAGTTGGCGTAATGCAGAAATTGCAACGACGCATGGATCATATTCGTTCTACCCGCAGCTGGCCGCCGCCCTCGCCGCTTGCTTGGACGCCCAGATGTCCTCCGCCTGCCTCCGCAGCGGGTCGTCGACAGATGCGGCAATCGTCCGCAAGGCGGCAAGGAATTGAGGGGTCTCGCAGAACCTTAACACCTCCAACAACATGCTCCGTAAAGATGCGGGCTCTTCTCCGCGCACCAGAGTTTCCGTCATCAAGGAAGTCATGCCGAGGTTGGCTACGTTGGAACAGATTTCCCGTGCGCGGCGCGCCTCCTCCGTATCGGGCAATGCTAGTGCGGAAATCGTTTGACGTATCATGCCGCTACGCTGTAATTCGTCAGCAATTTGTTCACAGGCGTAGCGGTCCGTCGTCTTCAGGAACAGCGTTTCCAGCAGTTGTGCTCCATCTGCGGGGAGAACCGCTACAGTCCGTACAGCGGCTTCGCGCACGCGCCATTTACGGTCCGTAATACGCTCTAAGATATCGGGAATGAGCTGCACATACTTGGGATCAGCACAGGCGCGTACGCTGTGCAGGCGAACGAACTCATTCTCGTCTCTTAGCAGGACTCGTAAAGCCTGCGCTGCAGACTCATCGCGGAAATAGCTGATCACCACCGCACTGCGGGCGCGGACATCGGGGGACTCGTCCCGGATTGCTTTCTGCAGGAACCACCGTCGCAGCTCAATCGGGAAGTCCTTCGCTACCCTATCCGGCGTTGTGCGCTTGCAGATTTCGCGAATGCTATCGACTGCAAGAAACCGAAACCTGGCATTTTCGCTATTCATGAAGGGCAGGAAATACTGGAGTTCCTGGATTGGATAGCGCACCAGGGCAGTCTTGACGGATCTCACCGGCAGATCGCTCTCTCCTCGGACCACCTTCGACAGTTCATCCAGCAGAATAGGTACCCTGCCGACAGTGGGGTTCCGGCCCATGCCCGCTATCGCTACCTGCCGTACTATAGGGGAGGGATCGTGTAGCGCTTCCCGGCAGAAACAGGCCGCGAATTCCGGCGACAGACGACCTAGATGCCCAACAGCCTCGGCCCGCATGATTGACAGTCCGCGTAGTCTCTGCAGACGCGACCGACGACTAACTGGGCGACTCGTCGGGAGTACCGAACCATGTGTCAACGAACCGAGAAGTTGCTGTGCCCGTTGCCGCCCAAACGCGGCTTCTGCCCACTCTGCCACAAAGCCGAGCTCCTGGAGCAGTGCGGTGGCCCGCTCTTGCGTCGCGCCAGCTATAGCGGAGAGCACTTGAGTTCTGATGGCCTCACGCTCGGCGCGCCCGTAGGACTTCAGTCGTTGAGCGGCTTCCGGGATGGGGATGATGCCAGTCAGGCTTTCCTGAACGGCTGCAGCGTAGCGCCGTTCGGCCGCGTCTTTCAGCCGGTAATAACGATTGTGGGAAGCGCGCCGATAAAGGATGTAGGCCACGAGTGTCAGGTCAACGCCCGCGACCGCCAAGGCCAGCGACCGCACGATGGATGTCATGCTGTTTGCGTGAAACAATCGCGGACCTCAGCGAGTTGTCGGGCGGGCCGAATGGCCGCTGCGCCCAATGGCCGATGCAGTCTACTGGTGGATTGCTACACGAGCAAGATAGCACACCAGCAAAGTCTTCACATATACGTAATCTCACCTAGTCAGTATTAAGGGCTGTGAACGAAATCTGGTGAAGCGCGCATTTCTATACGGCTTCCATGAAAACGAGGAATTGGGGCTTAGTGACGGCCAGCCGCTGAGCCTTCAAACAGCAGGTAGTTTAGATCGCGGTAGCCTTTCGCGCGCAGCGGATCGGCTTCGCCACGAGCGGAAACCCTACTAATCCTACACAAGTACGCCTGCCAGTCGTGCCACGTCGATGGAAGCGGTAGAACGCGCGGAAATAGACGTTATGCACCGTCACGTGCTACCACCCTTCCCGCTGGGTAGCGTCACACTTATCGGTTCAGCGCACGCCTTCCAGGTCACACTCAGGAACGGCCTCACTCAGGATGACAGCCGAGAATCCAAACTGGCCGAGCATCATGAGGGATTATCCTTTGGGCAACCTGCCATGCCACAGGCTCAGCAATCCGATTGCGATCAAAATCAGCCCCCCCAAGACTTCCACTCGCTTGCCCCATAAAGCGCTGGCACGATTTCCCAAATGCATGCCCAGCAGAGTGAGAAGTGTGGCCACGAATCCGACCAGGGCTGCAGCTACCGCAATGGAGACTCCCAGCATGGCGAGAGAAAGTCCGACGGCGAGGGCGTCAATGCTGGTTGCGAAAGATAGGAAGATAAGCTGCCAGCCTTTGGTTGGGTCTAAGGGAGTGCGGGCCTCGTCGGCGCCATGGAAGGCTTGCCGGATGATGTTTGCCCCCACAAAAAATAGCAGGGCAAACGCAACCCAATTCGCGAAGCCGGCGACGAGATGGTAAAGAACCTTGCCGCAAAGCCATCCGCTGGCGAGCATCATCGCCTGGAACAGGCCAAAGTGAAAACTTAGGCGAAACAGGCGGCGCTTGGTGAGGGCTTCCACACTCAGTCCGGCCACCAACGCCACGGCGAATGCGTCCACCGCCAGCGCCACGGCAATTCCCAACAGGCTAAACCAACTCATCAACCCAGAGTCCCAACTGGCGATTGCCGGACGACTTCGCGGCGTTCATGGAGTTATTACCTCATGCAAGGTCGAGCGGACTTTCACGGGCTACGTATTCTGAAAGCTAGTCTACTTCACCGTCATCAGAAAGGCACTCTCAACGGGCCGCAATCGCCTCACGGCCGTTCCGGCCAGGGGTGCTTGGGATAGCGTCGCATCAGCTCGCGGCGCACCTGCGGATAGAGCCGCTCCCAGAATCCCGCAAGATCCGTCGTGGTCTGCACGGGACGTTGATTCGGAGCAAGCAGTTGGATCACCACCGGGGTGCGCTTGGGCCCAATCGTGGGCGTGTCGTGCATGCCGAAAAAATCCTGCAGACGGGATGCGATCCACGGCGGCTTGCCATCCTCATAATGAACGTTGGCCTGACGCCCTTTCTGCAGCCGGAGGCGCGCGGGGGCGAGCTCATTGAGCCGCCGCGTGCCGATCTTATGTTCCAGTAGGGAAATCAAGTTCGCCGCGGTGCTCTTCAACTCGGCAAAGCTTCGCAGTCCCGAACATAACTCACGCAGCACCTCCGGAACGTCCGGCGGTTCGAAGCCGGCAAACTCGACGCGCGCTAGAAAATCACGGAGAGCTTCCATCTCGACGAAGCGTTCGATTCCGGCTTCCATCGCCTTCTGCGCAAGAAGATCGGCAGCGGCCTCCATGTCCGGCGCAGCGCCCCGCGATTCCTGAATCACCAGCTCGTCGTAGAGCAGTGCGGTCACCGCCTCAACCCGCTCTTTCCCGCGATTCCATACCACGCTGGATTGCTCCCGCACATGGTCGGGAAAGAGATCGATCAACCATTCCGGCTCGATGCGCGCGGTCACGCGAATCAGCGGCAGAGGCTTATCTTTACGGTCCTCGGCATCGACCGCAACCATGAACTCATAGCGGGGAGCCTCGCCCGCCACCTCCGCCGATGCGCCGGTCGACAGCAGCACCTGATTGCCGGCTCGCAGCCGTGCTACGCGATCGGGAAAGCCCGCGAGTACGGACATGAGCAGAGCATCGTCCCTGTGATGTTTCTGCCTGGCAGGCCGCGCAATTCGGCGAAGCTGCTCGATATGCTGCCGTGTGCGGTAGTCCCGATCCGATTCCATAGCGGCTAGGAGATCATTTCTTGCAAGCTGCACGCCGGACCCGAGCAGCGCCGCGGCAACGCAGCCGTCCTCACCCACGCCGCGCTGCATGGACTCGACGAGAATTCGCGACAGCCGGGGAGGCAGCGGATACCGCGCCAGCCGCTGCGCCATCTCTCCCGTAGCACCCAGCCGATTGAGCAGCAGCTCGGCCGATTCGATCGCCGCTGCAGGCGGCGCATCGAGCCAATCAATTTGGTTGATCTGGCCGATCTGCATGGCTCGCAAAGCGAGGCAAAGCTGGGAGAGGTCGCTGCGCACGATTTCGGGAGCGTCTTGCTCCGGGCGGCGCGAGTAATCCTCCTCTGGGTAAAGGCGCAGCGCGTGACCGGGTCCGGTGCGCCCCGCCCGTCCGGCTCTTTGCGTCGCGGAAGCCTTGCTTACGCGACCGACGTGGAGCGTCGGCAACCCGCTCCACGGAGAATGGCTCGCGAAGCGCGCCAGACCACTGTCGATCACCGCGCTTACGCCTTCGACCGTCACCGAACTTTCCGCGACATTCGTGGCCAGGATCAGTTTTCGTTGCGATGCGGGGGAGAGCGCGCGGTCCTGCTCCTCGGGCGCCAGACTGCCGTGCAGCGGCAGCACCAGCAAGTTGGCCCGGCGCGCGACCGCCTCGCACGCGCGCATGGCGCGATGGATCTCCGCCGCCCCTGGCAGGAAGACCAGAATGTCCCCGGAGTGTTGGCTGCCGATCAACAGCTTCACCGCAGCGCTCACCTGGGATTCAAGTGGCTCGGGCGAATACGGCCGATGCTGGATCGAAAGTGCGAACCGGGTTCCCGCGGAGCGCACGGTGGGACAACCGCCAAGATATTGCGCTACCGGATCGGCATCGAGAGTCGCCGACATAACCACGATCCGCAGATCGGGCCGCGTCCGCTGCAAGCGCTTCAACAAGGCCAGGGCCAGATCACTTTCGAGGTGGCGCTCATGGAACTCATCCAGCACCACGGCTGCCACGCCCTTCAGGGATGGATCGGAGAGCAGGCGCCGGGTCAGCACGCCCTCGGTGAGAAATCGCAGGCGGGTGCGCGGTCCGCCTACCTCTTCAAACCGGACTTGGTAGCCCACAGTATCGCCGAGCGGTTCGCCCATCTCCCAGGCGACTCGCCGCGCCGCCAGTCGTGCCGCAATCCGGCGCGGCTCGAGGACAACCACTTCATCGCTTACCATCGCGAGGAGCGCCGGCGGCACGCGGGTGGTCTTTCCCGCGCCCGGAGGGGCTTCGATCACAAGGTTCGGAAGGCGATTTAAGGACGCAATAATCTCCGGCAGAATGTTGTCCACCGGGAGGGCTGGTCTGTGGCTCATTCTTGCTCATCGAAGCACGGCGTTTCGACTGGCGTCAATGCCCGCATCGCACATAGGAGGAAATCACCTGCACAGGGGATAGAATACGGGGCACAGAACATGAGGAGCATATCCGAATGCATCCAGACCTCGTCGAGTACGGCCCGGTTCGTTTTCATGGTGACCCCAACGCGCTGTACGACCGGCACCTCATCTTTGACTACGCGATCGATCCTGCTTTGGCGACGTCTCGAGAGAGATACGAGGCCGTGGCCCGGTCCCTTCGGGACGTGCTGGCACTGAGGTGGCTGCGCACTAAAAAGACGCACTACAAGCTGGATCCCAAGCGCGCCTACTATCTTTCGATGGAGTTCCTGATCGGCCGTTCCCTGGCGAGCAACGTCTCGAATCTGCTGCTCGACCCTGCCATGCGCCAGGCTTGCCGCGAGAAGAATGTCGATTGGTACGAACTCCTCGAACAGGAGCCTGATGCCGGCCTGGGAAACGGCGGCCTGGGCCGCTTGGCCGCCTGCTTCCTGGAATCGATGGCCACCTTGGAACTGCCGGCGATGGGCTATGGCTTGCGCTACGAGTACGGTATCTTCAAACAGGATATTCGCGACGGATGGCAAAACGAAAGGCCGGACAACTGGCTTCGCCGCCCGGACCCGTGGGAAGTGGTTCGACTCGACCATATCGTCGAAGTGCACCTGGGTTGCTCATTTCAGATGCAGGGAGGGCTGCTGGTCCCGGTGGCCGGGAGGCCCTCGACCCTGCTGGGAATCCCATTTGACCGCCCGGTGGTTGGCTATGGCGGACGAACCATCAATACACTCCGACTCTGGGCCGCCAGCGCGCCCGACTCTTTCCACTTCCACCAGTTCAGTCATGGCGATTTTGTCGGCGCGGTCACCGAGACGCTGGCGGCGGAGTCGATCTCCAGAGTGCTATATCCGGACGACTCCACGGCGAGCGGCCGGGAATTGCGCTTTCTGCAAGAGTACTTTCTGTGTGCCTGCTCCATGCACGACCTCGTCCGCCGCTTTCGTGCGAACAACAGCGATTGGAATCTGTTGCCCGAAAGGGCCGCTGTTCAGTTGAACGACACCCATCCCGCGGTGTCGATTGCGGAATTGATGCGCATTCTGCTGGACGATGCCCGACTCGGCTGGGACCAGGCCTGGGGGATCACGCAGCGGACCTTTGCCTATACCAACCACACCCTGCTGCCGGAAGCGCTTGAACGCTGGCGTGTGTCGTGGTTTGAAGACATTCTTCCCCGGCATCTCGAGATCATTTATGAGATCAACCGGCGCTTCCTGGATCAGGTGCGCGGGCGCTATCCCGGCGACGAAGGCCGCATGACCCGGATGAGTCTCATTGAAGAGGGACCCACCCGACGGGTGCGTATGGCAAATCTCGCCATTGTCGGTTCGCACAGCACCAATGGGGTCGCGGCGATTCATACCGAACTGCTGAAAGCCCACGTGGTCCCCGACTTCGCGCAGATGTTCCCCGAGCGCTTCAACAATAAGACCAATGGCGTGACGCCCCGGCGCTGGCTGCTGGTGGCCAATCCCTCGCTCGCCGGCGTGATCACGGAAGCAATTGGCGATGAATGGATCGGCGACCTGAGTCAAATCGCCATGCTGAAGCCGCTTGCGGATGATCGGCCATTCCAGGACGCGTTCCGTGAAGGAAAGCGTCTCGCAAAGTTGCGCTTCATCGACTGGTTGCGGACGGCGACGGGCCAAACCGCGGATCCCGAGAGCATCTTCGACAGCCAGGTCAAACGCGTCCACGAGTACAAGCGCCAGTTGTTGAATGCCCTGCACATCGTGATCCTGTACAACCGTCTGCGCGAGAGTCCCAACCTCGAGGTGCCGGCGCGCACCTTCTTCTTCGCGGGCAAGGCGGCGCCGGCCTATCACCTGGCGAAGCTCATCATCAAGTTCATCAACAATCTGGCGGCGGTGCTGGATCGCGATCCCATTACGCAGGGGAAACTTAAAGTTGTCTTTGTGCCCGACTACGGCGTATCGGTGGCGGAACGCCTGATTCCGGCCAGCGACGTTTCCGAGCAGATCTCGACTGCCGGCTACGAAGCCAGTGGCACCAGCAACATGAAATTCATGATGAACGGCGCCCTGACCATTGGCACCCGTGATGGAGCCACCGTCGAAATGGCCGAGGAGGCCGGCGAGGAAAATATGTTCCTGTTCGGGTTGACGGCCGCCCAGGTGGACGAAACCCGAGGCTGGTACAACCCCTACTGGCACTATGAAAATGAGCCGGAAACACGGGCGGCGCTCGACCTGATCGCCTCTGGTCATTTCAATTTAGATGAGCCCGGGGTCTTTGCCCCCATCCTGGATGTGCTCCTCACCCAAGGCGACTTCTATCTGCACCTCGCGGACCTGCGTGCCTACAGTGAAGCTCACGCGCGACTGGGCCAGTTCTACCGCAATCCGGAGGCGTGGACCCGTGCCGCCATCCTCAACGTGGGCAGTTCCGGGAAGTTTTCCAGCGATCGAACCATCGCGCAATACGCGGCCGAAATCTGGGATGTGGCCCCCTGCCCGACAATTTAGAGCTCTAGCGTGGCACGAAGCACTATCTGATCCCGACGACAACCAAGGTGCCGTAACCGCCGGATCGCAGCCGCTGTTCCCCATCGCTCCTATTTCCACGCCGCTGTTTTGTGCATTGCCCCTGTGCTCCAGGTTTTGTCGGCGGCGTGGCAGAGGTTTTCCAGCGGGCAGTCGGCGCATTTCGGCTGACGCGCCGTGCACAGCTTGCGCCCGTGCCAGATGACCTGATGGGCGAATAGCGTCCAGTGAGCGCGTGGGACCACGCGCATCAGGTCCTGCTCGATCCGGCTGGGATCGCCGTTGCTGGAGAGCTCCAGCCGCCGGGAGATACGGCTGACGTGGGTATCGACCACCAGACCTTCGTTCTTGCCGAACCAGGTCCCGAGGACCACGTTGGCAGTCTTGCGCGCCACGCCGGGGAGTTCGAGCAACTGGGCCATATCGTTCGGGACTTCACCGCCAAACTTGCTGCTGACCATCTTGGCGGCGCCCACAATCGACTTGGCCTTGTTGCGGAAGAAACCGGTGGACTTGATGTCGGGCTCCAGTTGCTCGGGTGCGAGCTGTGCCACCTCTTGCGGGGTGGGATACTTGGCAAACAACTCTGGCGTCACCTTGTTGACCCGCTCATCGGTGCACTGGGCGGAGAGAATGGTCGCCACCAGCAGCTCCCATGCATTGCGGTGCGTCAGGGCACAGGTCACGCCAGGATAGGTGGCATCCAACCGCTGGATGATCTCGCGGACCCGCTCGGGCGCGGTGGGATTGTAGCCCGCGGGCGGCTGGATGGGCACATGCGCGGGGTTGCGTCCCGCCGCTGAAGCAGCCGCCTTCACCTCAGCCTGTTTCGCAGGGTTAGATCGCTTGGTCTGCGCGAGAGGCTTTACCAGCGCACCTCGTCCGGACTTTCTGACGCCTTCCTGTCGTCCTGCCTTGCTCGGCTGGCGGGGGGTCGTTCCACGAACCATATTTGCTCCGTGCAGAGAATCTTAGAATACCGACCGCAGATTTCACGGATGAAAACGGATGAACGCGGATAGGTCTTTACAAGGAATCCGTATTGATCCGTTCTAATCCGTCAAATCCGCGGTAAGCAGTTGGTCGGATGCCCGGAAGAAAAGAACGGAAGATGGTAGCAGATGATCGAAACCCGCGTTGCCCCGAGAACTTGCCTGGGCAATTCCATGGCTCCTCGTGGACCTGGCGCCACGCGCGCTCAGGAATCGAAAACGGCATTCCAAGCGCACTAGTGCACGCACCAGGCAGGGAAGTGACTGTGATCGCATCCCTTCAGCAATTCGGGTTATTGTCCTACCGCCTTCGCAAGCGGCTGAGCAGGCTCTTCATGATCACGCTGAGACGACTTGGCTACGGCTCGGGCTTCCATCTTGGCAGCAAGCACGCACATAACCCCAATCACGATAAAGCCGAGCAGTGCGAGAATCCCCATAATTAGAATTGGCATAAATCACCTCTTGTCAAGCCTATTTTACGCGGATGCGACGAAAAGTCCGTGACCGCAATCACGATTTCGCGTGTGGTTGCGCGGCTTCTGAGTAGATCGAGATCACGGGTGAGCGTGTGCTTGCACGGCCGTGGACAGCACGCGATCACAAGCCGAACGAAGCAGATACTCGCTTTGCAAGCATAGGCTTACCGCGGATTCCGCGGATTGGGAACGGATTTGCACGGATCAGCAAAGCAAATGATTATCCGTGGTGATCCGTGTGCGATCCGCTTAGATCCGTGGTAAGCAGTTGTTTGAGCTGCGATTTGTGCAAGCAAAGGCACTCGCCCTTTGCCGCCGTCGTGCCGCGACAGGCGTACGGGCCGGCGTTGATCGTCGTCGGCTCATTCATCAGTCAGCCGAGGCAGCACTCATCGAACCGCGGTACCAATCGATGGTACGGCGCAAACCTTCCTCGAAATCGACCAGCGGTTCGTAACCCAGGTTCTGGCGAGCGCGGCTGATGTCGGCCAGCGAATGCTTGACGTCCCCGGCGCGCTCGGGCCCATACTGCACCTCTCCGCTATAACCGGTGAGTTGCTTCAGCAGGCCGAACGTCTGGTTGAGGGTGAAGCGCCGGCCGGTGGCCATGTTGAACACGCGTCCACAGGCCTGCTCTGCCGGGGCCTTGCAAGCCAGCAGGTTTCCGGAGACCACGTTATCGATATAGGTGAAATCGCGGCTCGTCTCGCCATCGCCATAGATTGTGGACGGTTCCCCGGCGAGCATCTGCCGGCTAAACTTGGCCAGCACGCCGGAGTACTGGGAGCTGGGATCTTGCCGCGGCCCGAAGATGTTGAAGTAGCGCAGCGAGACAGTTTCCAGCCCGTAGCAGCGAAAGAACGAGGTCATGTAGTACTCGCCCGTCAGCTTGGCCACGGCGTAGGGGGAGATCGGGTTCGGAGACATCCCCTCGTGTTTGGGCAGGGTGGGCGTGTCCCCGTAAGCAGAGGAGGAAGCCGCGTAGACCACGCGCTTCACCTTGGCGTCGCGGGCCGCGATCAGCAGGTTTAGGGTGCCGTCGACGTCGGCGCGGTTGGTCTCCCAAGGATCGGCCACGCTGCGCGGCACCGAAGGGATCGCCGCCTCATGAAAGACATAATCCACGCCGGCGCAGGCCGCAGCCATGGCGGAGGCGTCCAGCAGGTCCGCTTCTCGGAAATCGATGCGGCCGAGGATATCGGCAATGTTCTCGCGCTTGCCGGTCGCGAAGTTGTCGACACCCCGCACCGTTTGGCCTTGTTCCACCAGCGCGTGTGCCAGCGCCGAGCCGATGAAGCCCGCGATACCAGTGACAAGATAGATCGCCATAGATTTAGCACCTGAGCAAAGGCCGGCCTCGGCGCTTCTCTCCAAAACGTGAAATTCGGCGCGTTCCGGGGACTTCTTGCCGGACCCCGTGCCGGCGCCGTAGCCACGATACTATCTCGACGGACATATTCTGGGAATCTATAAGCACAGAAAAGTCTACGCACACGCTTCCAGTTCGCAGGCATCCACGTGGACGGCAATGCTGCACTGAATCAGATCCAAGGAGATCACGACGCGCAGGTGATTGTCTTTGCGGAGCACGACACCCTCCAGGCCCCCCAAGGCGCCCGAGCGGATGCGCACGCGCTCGCCCGCCCTCAGATAAGGATAGGGTTCGATCTTTCGCAGGTGCAATCCGCTGCGCAGAGCCTCAATCTCAGGGTTCGGGCAGGGACACCGGGCCCCAGCCATTGCCGACCAGAGAAAGCACGCTGGGGAATTCAAGCACACGGCCCTGCTCGGCTTGGGCGATGCGAACAAACAAGTAGCCAGGAAAAAGGGGGATTTCCAGGACCACGGTGGTGCGATTTTTCCACCGTCGCTTAACCCGGTAGAGCGGGAGATAGGATTCCAGCCCTTCAATCCGGAAGTGCTTTTCCACGCGCTTTTCATGGTTCGGGCAGGTGTACACCGCGTACCAGTTGCGAAACACCACTGGAGCGAGCGGTGCGGGTACAACGTGTGACCCGGAGGTCGGTGATTTATCCGACATGGCTTTGCTCTCGCCGCTTGGCCGGGCGTTTTTGACCGCCTTTGGACCGGAGGGCAGCGACTCTGGCAATCCCATCGACTGCGGCAGGGTCAGACAAGGCCCTCAAGGTTTAGCCGTGATTGCCCGGGGAAAGGCAGTATCTATCACACCCTGCCCCTGGTGGCACAACTTTTTCATCACTTGCGGCGGAACAGATTCCTGGAAAGGGAATAGCTATCGGATATTGGCGCTACAAGCAAGGCCAGGGGAACGGCTCAAAGAGCCGTCCCCGGTCTTGCTTCTTTGGCTTGCTTGGAAGCTGGGGGAGCCCCGGCAAGCCTGTTTTTGGCTTGCGGGGGTGGGAGTCCGGCTGGGGCCTCTGGCCCGCGCTCGTTCCTGCCGGCCAGCGCTACAATTTTCGTCTACGCGCTGCGCGTTTTGCGGATCGGCTGATGAATGTGGACGGAGCGTGAACTGCCGGTATGGGCGCCCTCGTGGATCTCCTCGGCGGGAGTCATGTCGCGGGGTTGCTGATTCCGTGCATTCGTATGCCCCACCGTTCCCGGCTGGTGCTCGGGCGGGATCACGTTGCCGACAGAGAAATCCTGACCGCCGGAGCGCGCCGACTCTCCTTCCACCGGCTGCGGGTCACCGCTCTGCTGGCGGAGTTCTTCATTATTCCTGACAAATTCTGGCATGGGAACCTCACGCTACATGAGATGCCATAGCAGTGGCCTGTGGTCAGTGCCCAGTAATTTAGTGGGCAATGAACGAATGCCAGCAAACTAAAGACTTCATGGAGGACATAAAACCACCGGCTCCGCCTCCGTCGTGTGCTCCATCCTTCCCCCGACCACTGCCCACTGACCACTTGATCACGGGCCACTGCTCATACAGCCCGTGGCGGCGCTCTATGCATCTGGTTTGGAGTCGAATGTCGTGCCCCCCGCATCCTTTCTGGTGAAAAGGAGTTAGCCCGATGGCCACCCTGACACAGACGGCAGAGACGATCAGACCCCTGGTGAATTACCGGAACGAAGGCGGCGTGGCCGTGATCACCATGGATGATCCGCCCGCGAATACCTACACCTATGAGATGAACCGCCAGTTGGACGACCTGATTCTGCGGGCGCGCATGGACAACGACGCCCACGTCATTGTGCTAACCGGCGCCGGCGACAAGTTCTTCTCGGCCGGTGCGAACATCAAGATGCTGGCCTCGGTGGACCCCACCTTCAAGTACTACTTCTGCCTGCACGCCAACGAGACTTTGCTGCGACTGGAGCACACCCCGAAACTGGTGATTGCCGCGCTCAACGGGCACACCGTGGGCGGCGGGCTGGAGATCGCCATGGCGGCGGACCTGCGGCTGGCGCGCAAGGATGCGGGCAAGCTCGGGCTGCCGGAGGTGAATTTGGGTGTGCTTCCTGGAACCGGGGGGACGCAGCGCCTTTCACGCATGATCGGCAAGAGCAAGGCGATCGAGCTGATCGCCACCGGCAATACATTTTCCTTTGAGGAAGCCAAGGAACTCGGCATTGTGAATGACATCTTCGAACGCGAGAATTTCATGGAGAACGTGCTCGAATACGCGCGCCAGTTCTGCCCGCCGAACAAAGCCTCCAAAGCCGTGGGCCGCATCAAGCGCTCGATCCAGTCCGGCTGGGAGGTCCCGCTGGAAACGGGGCTGGCGCTGGAGCGGGAGAACCAGCAGTTGCTCTTCCAGAGCGAAGACGCCAAAGAGGGTCTGAACGCGTACGTGGAGAAGCGTCCGGCGCTGTTCAGAGCGAAGTGACGGGTTCCACATAACGGACTACTTACCGCGGATTTTCACGGATCGAAGCCGATCAAGCGGCCAGCTTCTCAAGGAATAGGGATGTGTAAAGATCCGTTTCAATCCGCGAAAATCCGCGGTAAGCATTTCGTGCCAAACCAGAAATTAGAAACTCGAAACCTGGTGTTGTAATCATGGGCAAATTAGCACGCATTGGCACATTCAGCGACTGGGTCGGCCTGTTTGAGGACTGGCGCAAGGAGATCGGGGTAAATCGTGACGAGATTGCCTCCTTCCAGTTCGACACCCTCTTCGGCGCCATCGAGTCGGACGAGATCGAGTTCGGACATTACAAAGGAAACAAGAAATGGGAGAACCTGCGCCAGGTTCCCTCGCAGCAGATTCGCGACGCGCTGCTGAACCTGATCGTCTACCAGGGGGATACGGAGTTCGCCAGCGTGGAGCAGCAGCGCTTTTTGTTCGAGTCGGCGCCGAGCGATTGGGATCGCCGCGCCCTCACCCGAGTGATGATCGAGGAGATGCGCCACGGCTGGCAGATGTGCGCCTTGCTGATCGACTACTTTGGCTATTCCGGCAAGGTCGAGGCGCAGAAGATGCTGGAACGCCGCGCCTTCGAAAACAAGCGCCTGCTCGGCGCGTTCAATGTCGATGTCGATAACTGGATGGACTTCTACACCTACACCGATTTTGTCGACCGCGACGGCAAGTTTCAACTGCAGATGTTGAAGTATTCCGGATTCGCCCCGCTCGGCCGCTCCACGTCCTACATGCTGCGCGAAGAGGCGTTTCACATGGGCACCGGCAACGACGGCCTGATGCGCGTGGCCAAGGCCGGCAAGATTCCCGCGTGGCTCATCCAGAAGTATCTGAACAAGTGGATCAGCGAATCCTATGACCTGTTCGGGACCGACCATTCCTCGTCGGCGCACTGGGCATATGTGTGGGGAGTAAAGGGCCGCTACAACGAGCCCAAAAACCCAAACGCGCCCGATCTTGACGACCTGAACGACTACAATCGCAACCTGTACCGCGAGGAAGTGGACACGCTGATTCAGCGCATGAACCATCGTCTGCCGCCCCCTACCCGGCATCTGTATGCGCCGGATATCAAGTTCAACCGCTCCATCGGGAAGTGGGCGCGCCAGAAGTATCATCCCGAAACCGGACAGCCCATGGATGACCGTGACTACGCCCAGCACCTTGACGAGTTCCTCCCCACGGCAGAGGATAGGACGCTGCTGTTGGAGATCATCGAAAACGAAAAAGGCTGGATCGCTCCCAAGACGGAGGCGCGCGACCCGTTTGAGTCGATCGGGGAACCGAGAAAATCGGCGATCAACCTGTAACCACCGTTTCCCGTTCTCCGTGCTCCGTTTCCCGGTCTGGATGACTTGGGGCAAACGTGGAACGGGAAACGGAGCACGGAGAACGGGCTTTTCATGAACGAACTGCACACCATAAGCACTTTCAAGACAATCACGCTCGACATGCGCGAGCGCATCGCCCACATCCGCCTGAACCGTCCGTCGCTGAACATCATTACGCAGCAGATGGCGGCGGAACTGCTGGCTGCCATCGAGCGGTGCAATGGGCGTCCGGAGATTGTGGCCATGGTCTTTTCCGGTGCTGGCGACAACTTCTCGGCTGGCGTTGACGTGGCGGCGCACGCGCCGGAACACATTCGCGAGATGCTCATCGGCTTCCATTCGATGATCCGCGCGCTCGTCAACACGCAGAAGGTCACGATTGCCGCCGTACACGGTAACTGCCTGGGCGGCGGCGCGGAGCTTGCGGTGGTTTGCGACCTCGTTTTTACCACCGACGATGCAACCTGGGGTTTTCCGGAGATCACGCTGGGTGCTTATCCTCCCGTGGCGGCGGTCATGCTGGCGTCAGTTGTCGGCCCAAAGCGGGCCGCTGATCTGATCCTTACGGCCCGCAAGATCGACGGTGAAGAGGCCATGCGCATCGGACTGGCCAACGAAGCCGCCTCGCCCGATGAGGTGGCGGAGCTGGTGGAAGAAACCGCTGAGCGTCTCGCATCCTTGAGCTCGGCGTCGCTGGCGCTTACCAAGAAAGCTCTCTATGCCTGGGACGCCATGCACTTCCACAAGGGCCTGGACCGCGCCCAGCAGATCTACCTGGAAGAGTTGGCCCAATTGGAGGATGCGCGCGAAGGGGTTACAGCCTTCCTGGAGAAGCGCACGCCGGTGTGGAAGGGGAAGTAGCTGGTACGCCGATATACCTACTGGAATGTCATCCTGAGCAAGCCCAAGCGCAGCGTGGGCGAGTCGAAAGCCTGCCCTGAGCGAAGTCGAAGGGGACCTTGCGTTTTCAATTTGCGCTCCCTCGCACCGCTCGGTCGAGCTCGTCCATGACGCAGGGTCGCTGACTTCGGTCCGCCGCAGGGGTACACTCTATCGTTGACTCCCTTTACTCCGGAAGCATTGTGCATAGAATCCTGACATTCCTCTTACTGCTGGCGGCGGCAGGGGCAGCGGCCCAGCCGACCTCGAAGGTTACGCTGGAAGCCGGCGAGCCTATGTTCGCCGTGATGACCGCCATCAATGTTTGCGGCTACGACCAGGAACTCAACGTCTCGGCGCCGCTCCGGGCGCGGGTTCGGGAGGAGGTCGCAGCGGCGGTTCGGGAGTCCAAGGTTGCCGGCGAAGCCGCCGCGAATCTATGCGCCTTCTACCGGGACCACAAGCAATCCACGCCCGCGGCCGATCTTGCGCAATACGTCTCGCTGGCTATCAATCTGCAAGCCTCGCCGACCAGCGCTTCAGCCCCGAAGTTCGCGACCGCCGTGCCGGAGGCCGATCTGCCCCCGGACGCCTCTTACGTGTTGGGCTTACTGCCGTTGCTGGAGCACTTCTACGACGCCGCCGGGGTGCACAAGATTTGGCTGAAGCACCGTCCCGAGTACGATGCGCTGATCGAGTCGTTTCACGACCCCATTGCCAACCTGCTGACCGCAACCGACGTGTATTTGAAGATGCCGATTAACGGGTATGCCGGACGGCTGTTCACCATCCACATCGAGCCGATGGCCGCGCCCGGGCAGGTGAACGCGCGCAATTACGGCGAGAACTACTTCCTGGCGTTCGCGCCCGATCATGGCCAGGCCCCGCTGCCGCAGATTCGCCACACCTACCTGCACTTCGTGCTCGATCCGCTTGCCGCCAAGCATGGGACCGAGCTGAAGCGGCTTGATCCCCTGATGGACGGATTGCGGGCCGCGCCGATGGATGCAGCCTATAAGCAGGACAAAGGACTGCTGGTCAATGAGTGCCTGATTCGCGCGATTGAGGCGCGGCTGCAAGCGAAGGCGAAGGAAGACGAGTCCGCGCGCCGCCAGCAAGTCGAGCGCGCCGCCGCCGAGGGCTTCATCCTGACGCCTTTCTTCTATGAGCAGTTAATCGAGTTCGAAAAGACGCCGCAGAGTTTGCGCGATGCCTATCCCGACTTTCTCCACAACCTCGACGTGGACCGCGAACGCAAACGCTTGAAGTCGATCGCCTTCGCTTCGCAATCGGCTCCCGAAATGGTGCAGGCATCCAAGCCAAAGCAGAACGTTGTCGGTGCCCCGGGACAACTGGATCAAGCGGAACTCAGCCTGGAATCAGGGGACATCGATCGCGCCCAGCAACTGGCCCAGCAGGTGCTCGATCAAAAAGATCAAAAAGCCGGCCAGCAGGAAGATCCCGGGCGCGCTTGGCTGATCCTTGGCAAAGTCGCGGCGAAGAAGAAAGACATGGCCGGCGCGCAGGCGGACTTCGCCCAGGCGCTCAGCACCGCCAAGGACCCGGGCGTGCTGGGCTGGGCGCACATCTATCTAGGGCGCATTTACGACCTCAAAGATCATCGCAACCAGGCGGTCGAGCAGTATCAAAAGGCGATCACCCCGGACGCGCTCCCGGACGTGCGTGCCGCCGGCTACCGTGGCATCGAGCGGCCGTATGAACCTCCGGCAGGGGCGCACACGGAATCGGACTCGACGGAGCAGCAACAGGAATGATACGTTTTTCCTTCTTCGTTCTCCGTTTCCCGTTCTCCGTTGTCGGACCATACGGGCAGCGCGGAGGACGGGAAACGAGGAACGGGAAACGGAGAACGCTTCCCTCTAAGTTATGAACCGAATCGTATTTATACTGCTGGCCTTAGTCGCAGTTGGAGCCATACTGACCACCCCGGCAAGCGCCACAGCGGCGCTTGCTGGGGGCCCTGGAGTCGCCCAGGTGAGCGGAGAGGCTGCGAAGGGTTCTTCTCAGCAAACGTCGCCGCCCGCGCCGGAGGCGCCGCGGCAGGCGGCTCCGGCTGCTCCTCCGCCGGGACGTCCCCAGCCCCAGGCCAAGACGGAAGACGAATACAAGGCGTATCAGGAGACCATGGCAAAGGCCAAACCGGAAGAGGTCGAGGTAGCCGCAAACCAGTTCGCGATCAAGTTCCCGGAGAGCGAACTGCGCACCCTGATCTACCATCGTGCCATGACCCTGTACCAGGCCGCGAATAGCGCCGAAAAGGTGGTCGAGATGGGCCGCAAGATCCTGGCCATCGACGCGAACAATCCGGTGGCTTTGGTCATGGTGGCGGCGGTGCTCTCGGAGAACACCCACGAAACCGATCCCAAACGGGATCAACTCTTGTCCGAAGCGGCCACGGACGCGCAGCACGCGCTGCAAACGATCGACACCGATCTTTCCATCCCGCCCAACACGCCTCCCGCAAAAGTGGAAGAGTACCGAAACATGTTGCGGGTTATGGCCTATGAGGCGGTTGGCATGGTGGATTTTGGAAAAAACAACTTCGCGGCTGCCGAGCCCAATCTGCGCAAAGCCACCCAGATCGCGGTGCCGGATCCCGACCCCTATAACTTCTTGCGGCTGGCGATCGTTCTCGACCGCCAGAACAAGTACCAGGACGCGATGAGCGCGGCGGATCGTGCGCTGCAGCTTTCTCCGGCCAACTCGCAGCCTGCCAAGTACGCGCAGCAGGAAAAAGACCGCTTGTCGAAGCTGGTAGGCACGCCCTCTCCCGCGGGCGCGCCGTCCGCTGCGCCACCGCCACGGCCTTAGGATGAAGCCACGGGATATCGGAAAACTCGAGGAAACTCTAGGGCATACGTTTGCCAATCGTGAACTGCTGCAGCAGGCGGTGACCCACAGCTCGTGGGCGCGCGAGCAGGAGCAGGACGCCGCCGGCAACAGCGACGAACCCGAAGAAGCTCACGATAACGAGCAGATGGAGTTTCTGGGCGATGCCGTGCTCGGCTTCGTCACCAGCGAGGAGTTGTTCCGGCGCTTTCCCCAGTTCCACGAAGGCCAGCTCTCCAAAGTCCGCGCCCACCTGGTCAGCGAGGAGCATCTGCTCCGTGCCGCGAAAAAGCTGTACCTGGGCCGGTACCTGCGTCTTGGGCGCGGCGAGGACAAGAGCGGGGGCCGCAGCAAACCCGCCCTCCTGGCGGACGCCCTGGAGGCCGTGCTGGCGGCGCTTTATTTCGACGCCGGCCTGGAGCGGGCGCGCGGCTTCATCCTGGAGCGAATCATCGAACCTGAGTTGCGCAAGCTGAAAAAGCAGATCGCTCAGGGATTGCCCATCAAGGATTACAAATCAGCGCTGCAGGAGGCGGCTCACCTGGCCTCGCGGCCCCAGCCCACGTACGTGCTGGTCAAGGAAGAAGGTCCCGAGCACCGCAAGACATTCACAATCGAGGTCCGGCTGCACTCCCAGGGCTCGCACGGCAAGCCGGATTACACCGGTCACGGCGAGGGCACCAGCAAAAAGAAAGCGGAGCAGGATGCGGCCCGCGAAGCACTAGAATACTTGTGGTCGCTCCGGGATGACCGGGGACCCAAGGCACGCAAGCGTTCCCCCAAAATCAAAAAGTAAAGACCAAGAAGTAAAGATCAAGAAGTAAATCGGATGGAAGTTTCTCCCGAACAAGCCAGCCTGCCGGAAGAGCAAGGTGCGCCCGGCGCTTCCGCACCCCAACCGGCACAACCACAGCCTTTGGCGACCCCGGAGCCCCAGGCTATATCGCCGTTTGTCAAGGATCGTCAGCGCTCGGGCCTGGCGGCCTCGATCAGCTCGCTGTGCGTGACCGTGGTGATCGCGGTGTTCGTGATCACCTTTGTCGTGCAGGCCTTCCAGATTCCGTCGGAGTCGATGGAAAACACGCTGCTGATTGGCGACTACCTGCTGGTGGATAAGGTCCACTATGGCCAAGGCGGCGTGTGGGGCGAGATGCTGCCGTATTCCCCCCTCCGGCGGGGCGACGTCATCGTATTTCGCTACCCCGTACGCCCGGCGGAGCATTTTGTGAAGCGGGTGATTGGGCTCCCCGGCGACCACCTGCGGCTGGTCGACAAACAAGTTTTTATCAACGGCAAGCCGCTGAATGAACCGTATGTTGTCCACCGCTCCGGCAGGCAGGATGCCTATCGGGACGAATTCCCTAACGGGCGCGGCGCGGGTGGCGGCGACGTGCAAGCCCGATGGTGGTCGCAGATGCGCCAGTTTGTCCACGGCGGAGAACTGGTGGTGCCGTTGGGAATGTATTTCGCGATGGGTGACAACCGCGACGAGAGCCTCGACAGCCGCTACTGGGGATTTGTCCCGCGGGAAAACATCGTGGGCCGACCGCTGGTGATCTACTGGTCGATGGATCAGGCTATCCTTGAAAACGCCGGCTTTACCGACCGATTGGTCCGCCTGGGATACTTCATTGCCCATCTGCCACAGGAAGCGCGATGGAATCGTGCCCTGCGGCTGGTAAAGTAAGTACAGCACATGGGCTACGATTGGATTCTTCTTAAAGCGCTTTTGGCTTTTAGCTATTGGTTTTTTGCTTTTCAAGCCAAAAGCCGATAGCCAATGGCCAAAAGCGGGTTCGCTGAAAACAATGGCAAAGCAAATAAGCACAGAGAAGAGGCGCGAAACGCCCCCCGAATTCCTGGCCTCCATGGCCGGAGTGTTTGTGGTGGGCCTGTTCATCATGACCTTCTGTCTGCAGGCCTTCGAGATCCCCTCCAGCTCGATGGAGAACACGCTGCTCATCGGCGACCACGTCTTTGTGGACCGCGTCCGATTGGCCCCGGCCACCAGTTGGGCCAAATGGGATCCCTATCGCGATCCGCGGCGGGGCGACATCGTGGTATTCCTGTCACCGGCCGAGCCCGGCCTCTATGTGGTCAAGCGCCTGATCGGCCAACCCGGCGACCATATCCGCCTGCAGGATGGCATCCTTTACCGCAACGGCCAGCGGGTCGAGGAGCCCTACGTCGTCCGCAAAGGAACCTACAATCCCTATCGCGATAATTTCCCTTCGGTCCCAGCCACCGATTCTACGGGCGTCACTCCCGAGTGGCGGCTGGTGATGGACAACTACATCAAGAACGGCGAACTCGTCGTCCCCCCCGACCGCTATTTCGCCATGGGCGACAATCGCGACGTCAGCTACGACAGCCGGTACTGGGGCTTCATTCCGCGCGAGAACGTAATCGGCCGTCCCATGTTCATCTACTGGTCGTTCCAGACCCCGGCTGACCAGTACGAGCGCACCAGCTTTGGCGACCGGCTGGGCTTTATGGCCCATATCGCCTTTCACTTTTTCGATATGACTCGCTGGCGCCGCATGGGTAGGGTGGTGCATTGATGACCGTTACAACCCCAACAACCGCTCCGCGCTTGTTGGGGACACCTCACCGCCGCAGGGGCCGTATCGTTCTTGCCCTGATCCTGGCAGTCCTGCTGGCTCTGTTTCTGCCGCCGTTCATCAATGTGAGCCGTTACCGTGCCAGGATTGCCGCGTCGATGTCCCGCGCCCTGGGCCGGCCGGTCACGGTGGGCGACATTGAGTTGCGCCTCCTGCCTCAGCCCGGATTCAAGTTGGAGAACGTCACCATTGGCGAGGATCCGGCGTTCGGGATCGAGCCGCTGTTGCATGCCGACGAGGTCACGGCTGACCTTCATCTCAGCTCGCTGTGGCGCGGCCGGCTTGAGGTTGCCAAGCTCACCTTTACCTATCCCAGCCTCAACCTGGTTCGCGTGGACGGGCGCTGGAACATCGAAGCGCTGCTCGACCGCACGCGCTCCATTGCAGCCGCCCCGACCTCCGCCAGCCGCCCGGAATCCCGCCCCCGCTTTCCCTATATCGAAGCCAGCGGCGCCCGCCTCAATCTGAAGTTGGGGATCGAAAAGACCGTCTGGGCGCTGAGTGACGCGGATTTCGCCCTGTGGTCGCCGTCGGAAGATGAATGGCGGATGCGGCTGGCGGCGCGCCCCGTGCGCACCGACTCCAACCTCGGCGACACCGGAGAACTCAAGCTGGAAGGCCGCTTCCGCCGTGCCGCCAAGCTGGCCGAGACTCCGCTGGAGCTCACCTTTCGGCTGCAGAAGGCGCAGCTCGGACAGCTAACGACCTTGGTCTATGGCCGCGATCGCGGATGGCGCGGCGCGGCCGCGGCTACGGTGAAAGCCAGCGGCACACCCGCGGCCCTGGACCTCACCGGCGAATTCGGGGTCGACGATTTTCGCCGCTATGACATCAGTCTGGTGGACAATCTTCGCTTGCGCGCCAAGTGCACAGCTCATTACAGCACGCTGGACGATCAGTTCTCTCAACTGCAATGCCAGGCTCCGGTTGACCGTGGCGTACTAACCGTCGAAGGCGGCCTGGAAGGCGCGCTCCATCCCCGCGCTTACAACTTGAAGCTGAGCGCAAAGGCAGTTCCTGTTCAGTCATTCCTTGTCCTGGCGCGGCATGCCAAGCGCGACCTTCCCGAGGATCTGCTGGCCGCCGGAGATCTGAATGGAGAGTTCACCCTTCAACGATCTTCAAGGCCCGATGGAACGTTGCAGACGTCGTATCAAGGTTCGGGCAACACTTCGCCGATTGTGCTGACCTCCACGGTGCTACAGCCCTCGTTGACGGTACCGGCGTTGCACTTTGCGTTGCAAAATGGGGGACGGGTTAGTGTGGGACGGATCATTGACCTATCCCAACAAAAGGGCGGGTCGAGGACCCGCCCCACACAAGCAGCCACAGCACCCGCCCGTCTCGCCTTCGAGCCCTTTCTGGTGCAACTCGGGGGCTCGAATCCGGTCAAGGCGCAGGCATGGTTTGCGCGGGACGAATACCAGCTCGCGATTGCCGGCGACAGCAAGATCGACCGTCTAATGCAGGTGGCCCGGGCCTTCGGCCTGCCGGCGCTCGCCAGCAACCTGACCGGCGCGGCCAAGCTGAATCTCGCGGTGGCAGGGAACTGGTCGGGCTTCGCCCGCCCGCTGGCGACCGGCTCCGCCCAGGTGCGCGATATCACCGCGCTCGTGACGGGGATCGCGTCGCCTCTGAAGATCGCCTCCGCAAAAGTTTTGCTGGCGCCGGATGCCACCTCGGTCGAGAACTTGGCCGTGGGTTTTGGCAACTCGCGCGTGAGCTTTTCCGGCAGCTTACGCATCCCGCGCGGCTGTGCGGCGCTGAGCGCCAATAGCGCTCCCACCTTCGGTGAGCCCGGGACGGAATGTCCCATTGAGTTCGACTTACACGCCGACCAGCTTTCCACCGACGATCTGAACCGCCTGCTGAACCCCAATGCCGCAAGCAAGCCATGGTGGGAGGTGTTCAACATCGCCCGCGGCAGCAGCACGCCGCTGCTGGCGCGGGTGAAGGCCAGCGGGGTGGTGCAGGTCAACCGCTTCGCCATCCGCACCCTGCCGCTGAACCGGCTCTCGGCTCGCCTATCCCTAGACAAAGGTGTGCTGACTCTTGCCGAACTTCGCGCTGAGGTGCTCGGCGGAAAACACAGCGGGAACTGGCGCGCCGACTTCACCGGCAACGTGCCGGCGTATTCCGGCACGGGGATGTTCGACCACGTGGCCATGGCGCAACTCTCGTCCCTGATGCGCGATGGCTGGTCCAGCGGGAATCTAAGCGCCAACTGCAGCGCAACCACCAGTGGATGGAGCGCCGCCGAGCTGCTGAAGAATACGGTCGCAACTGCCGATTTCGACTGGCGCTTGGGAGCCTTGCGTCACGTGCTCTTGCCGGAAGCGCCAACGGGGGCGCAACGCTGGCGGGGGGCGAATGGATCGTCTGCGCCCTTACAGTTTCAGCAGATGACCGCCCGGGTGGAGATGCGCAGCGATTCCATCGCAATTTCTAATGGTGAGGTAAAGGGTCCGCGTAATTATCAGTTAAGTGGGACCGCCACCACCGCACGCGAACTCAGACTCGAATTGCGCAATGCGGCGCGCATCTTTAGTGTCACCGGCCCGCTGGAGAAGCCGAAGATCACCATGACTACGCAGGAAGCGCAAACCACGCAGGGCAGCCGTGTGGTATCGGCGAGCCGGTGAGAGGGTGCAGATCAAGTCGCCGCTGATTACGCCGATGAACGCTGATCAGAATCCGAATTTGTCATTCCGGGCGAAGTGAGGAATCTGTATTTTGGCTGACTTGGGTGAAACTGCGGATTCCTCCCGCCAAGACCGGGCGCTCGGAATGACAAATCCACCGGCGCCCTTGGCCGTAATGTTCATTCATCGGTGGAATGAAGGGCCCATGCGTCACTCAAGATGACAACTCGAGTTCCGACACAATCAGCGTTGATCAGCGTTAATCAGTGGCAAACATCATGGGACGCGACCTTGGCCACGCCTCTGTGTTTTACTTAAGCGAGCTATGCCTTCACCGCGACGCTCTTTCTTCTCCATCGTGCTAACTATCACCCTGGCACTCGCCGGTCTCCTCGGCGCCAATCGCTTGCTAGGGATGCAGTCCCGTCCGTCCGCCTCATCGACCGAGGCCATGTACCAGCAGGCCGCCAGCAGCGGCGAAGAGAAGCTCAACCACATCAAGGAAAACGCCAAGCGCAATCCTCCGGACCAGACGCCCACGACGCTGCGGGAGAGCGAGATCAACGCCTACCTCAATTCAGGTCGTGTGCAGCTACCCAAGGGCGTTAGCCATGTCAATCTTATTGGCCGGCCCGGCGTGATCGACAGCACGACGCGGGTCGATTTCGACGCCATTACCGCGGGCAGGCGCAACTCCAATCCTTTGCTGATGCTCTTCAGCGGCGTGCACGACGTAGCTACCACGGCGCACGCCAGCGGCAGCGGCGGTATGGGCCGGGTACATGTCGATGCGGTATCAATCGACGGCATGAACGTGCCTCGTGCCGCGCTCCAGTTCTTCGTGGAACGATATCTCAGCCCGAAGTACCCCGGCGTCGGCATGGACAGCACCTTTAAGCTGCCCGAGCGCATCGACTTGGCCACGGTGGGCGACCATACCGTGACGGTCACGCAGAAGTAGCCAGCCCCTAAGTTTGGATAAGTTTGGATCTTACCGGCAACCCGGAGCGAACGGTGTAGCTACCGGGCGCAGCTACGTGAAACCCCTCAGATCTGGTCGAGACCTGGACTTTAGCCGGCTCGGGTTTTCCTGGTCACAGAATACGAGAACATGCGAATACCCAATCCACGAGCCGTGCTGTATTCATGGAGACAATGTTCCGGCTCGACTATCTCTCGTGTCTGTTAACGGTGCTTTCGACCGTAATGGTCGGCCGCCGCTTGTGGCAGGGATGGGTGGTGGCCGGGGCGAACAGCGCGGTCATCTGCTACATCGGGCTGCGCACCGCCCAGACGGGTTTTATCCCGGCGAACCTGTTTTGCATTGCGATGTACGTTTACAACATCGTCCAGTGGCGCAAGCCCGGCGCCAGCGAGAGGCCTCTGGTGAGCCTGAGCCAAGGCTTCGCAGCGGTATCAATCGACACCGCTTTGCGGGACTTCACCACCGCAAACAGAAAATCTGGGCGCGAAGGTAACGTAATTTCATGTCATTCTTTTCTTCGCGTCCCGGCGTCTTCTCGTTGAATTCAAAAGAATGGCCTCCCCACCGAGGAGGCCCGTTTCGCTAAGTCATTGCCCGCAGCTAGATGAACATCTTGTCCTTGGGCGACGGGTTGCCCCCATTGGCAGCACGCTTGCCAAAGAGCACGCTGAGCCCCGCGCTGAGTCCCTGCCATATGCCGTTGGCACGAGTGGCCGGAGCTTTTACCCCGCGTTCGACTAACTGCGAGACAAAATCGATGCGATCCATGGTGCGCGTGATCAGTTCATCGGCGCGGACCGTCTGAAGCCTGACACGCTCCAGCAGCGGTTCGAAGTTGGTCTCGAGCTTCTCTACCTGCCCGTTGACCTTGCTGGTGGTTTGCGACAGGTTATCCAGCACAAGGTTCAGCTTCGGCCTTGCCTCGGCCAGCGTGGCCTGCGCCGACTCCAGTAGCGGCTTGCCCTTGCTGGTGGTTTCCGCAAGGTTATCCAACACAAGGTTCAGCTTCGGTTTTGTCTCGGTCAGCGTGGTCTGCAGCGACTTCAGCAGCGGCCTGACCTCGTTGGTATTTTCCCACAGGTTCTCCAACACCAAGTCCAGCCTCGGCTTGGTCTCGGTCAGCGTGGTCTGCAGCGACTCTAGCAGCGGCTTGACCTTGCTGGTATTTTCCGACAGGTTCACCAACACCAGATCCAGCTTCGGCTTGGTCTCGGTCAACACGGCCCGCAGCGACTCCAGCAGCGGCAAGCCGCGGGTTTCGAATTCCTGTGAGAGCGCGCGGACGCGCTCACCGGTGCGTTTGGCGGCGACGGCGATCGCGATCAGGGCAATCATTTGCACCACCACCGCCGCGGCCGCCACCACGACAAGAATCATTAACCAGTATTGTGCTGGGTCCATTGAAACTCCCATCGGCGTTGATTGCGCCGGCCCGGGGTTTCTACCCGGCGCCCCAAAGCCCGCAAACGCGGAATTTGTGCGTTCTTGGGAAGCGTCGCAGTGCCCCTGCCAGGGTGGGTCTGTTTTATGCCTGCGGGTCGGTACTGGTCGCCTCGTGATAGCTCGACTTGAAGGCATCCACCGCGGAGCGGAACTGTTCCTTCTGCTGGTCCATGACCCCGCGCCCGCGGTCGATGACCTCGTTCGCCTGCTGCCGCACGTCTCGCGCCCGGGTGACGACAAACTCCCGGCCTTCTTCCGCTTTGCCGCGGATCATCTCCCGCGTCTCGGTGCCCGCCTTGGGCGCATACAACACGCCGACCAGCGCACCCAAACCTAGACCCGCCAGGAACCACAGGAACCCATTGCTACCGTTATCTTCCGCCATAATGCTCCTCCTGTAAGAACCCGCCGATGGTAGCACAAAGCCCGCTTTCGAAACAGGTAACGGGGTAGCAACAGGTTAAAAGTACGAGGGGTCCGGTCCTAGGGAAGGCTGACCTCCAGCGCGCTGATGAGCAGCATACAGGCGGACTCCAAGAAACGCGAGGTCCTTCGACTCCGCACCCACCCGACACGCAAAAAACGCGGGGCGGAAAACCAAGTGCGGGCGATGACAATTTCTTAGCAGTCGTTCTAAGCCACTAGCCTAGTCACCAATCACTAATCACTGCTTCATTGTTTCGGCGCGTAGTAGCCCTTGCGGGCGCGCACTCTATAGTTCTTGTGGTTTTCCGCCAGGATCTCGATGCTGTGGTACTGGCCGTTCGGCGAGAGATCCATGGGCTTGTAGGCCAAGGCGTACTGGCTGCGCAGCTCATTCTGGATCTGGGAGAAGTCGGCTGGCATATCGCCCAGTTTGTAGGGAAAGAAGGCTTGGCCGCCGGTTGCGTCAGCGATGCGCTCCAGCACTTTGTCGCCGCGCATCTTTACGCCACTGATGTTGGTGCTGATGGCGTAGACAATGACCTCGGCGCGCTGGGCCATTTCGATGGCCTCCTCGCGCGTGACCCGGCTCTGGTTATCTTCGCCGTCGCTGAGCAAGATGATGGCGCGGCGCACCGAGCCTTGCTCTTGGGTCTTCATCAGCTTGTCGCGACAGGCGTAATAAACGGCATCGTAGAGCGCCGTTCCCCCGCCCGGTCGCAGCATGCGGACGCCGCGGGACAGAGCCTCATTGCTGTCGGTGAAGTCCTGGGTGACTTCTGGGGTGGTATCAAAGCCGATGACAAAGGCGCGGTCCGAGCGTGGACGGATCACCTGATTCAGGAACTCGATGGCGGACTCCTGCTCGAAGCGGAAGCGGTCGCGCACCGAGTTGCTGGCGTCGACCAGCAGGCCCACGCGCAGCGGCAGGTTGGTTTCGGCGCTGAAGCCCCGGATGGACTGCGCAGGCTGATTGTTGTCCAGCACCTTGAAGTCCTCGCGCTTCATGTCTTTGATGAAGTGCCCATGCTTGTCGGTCACGGTGAAGATGACGTTCACTTCGTCCACCCGCTTGACGATGGTGGTAATCGGCTCGTCATCCGGTGGCGTGGTCTCGCGCGCGGCCGGGGCTACGGGGGGTGGCGTGCTTGCGGCGGTCTGCCGAGCGGACGATGCCGGCGGAGCGGCTGCCGTTCTTCCGAGTGGCGACGCACCTTCAGGAGGCTCCAATGTGGGTGCTGGCGGAACCGGCGTCGCGGCTTGATCGGCTGGTGGCCGCGAAAGTTTCTTGGGCAGGGTGGCCGAGGGTGCGTCGGGCAAAGCTTGGGTCTGCGCCCAGCTCGCGGGCATCAGCACCAGACAGAGTGCAAATAAATACTTCTTCATGCGCTTGCTTTCATTATAGCCGCCTGCGCCGGGGCAGCAGGATAGGCAATTACCATTAGTTGGAAGCTATTCAGCCATTAAGCGGAACCGTTGAAGGTGCCCCACATCCGCCCGGTTTTGGCAGATGTGGGTAGTGTGATCTTTTACCCGGAGGAGCGCAGTCAATTCTCAGCGATTAGCGGCTTGTTCGCAGAAGCCCCAGAAACTCCTGCAGATCCGGCGGCAGCGGTGTTGAAAACGACAAAGGTGCTCCCGTGCGCGGATGAGCGAACGATATCGACGCTGCATGCAGAAAGTTGCGTGGCAAGGAGATCGGTGACAAACAGGACGCGGCGCCCTCTACACCCTTCGCTTCGCGAAAGGGTGGTGGACCCGTGCGGCGCGCAGAGGGTGAAACCTCGATCCGGTGCGGCGCGCCGTAGAGCGCGTCGCCCACCACGGGATGCCCGATGGAAGAGAGATGAACGCGAATCTGGTGAGTGCGGCCGGTGTCGATGCGGACTTCCAGCAGCGCGAACTTGCCATAGGGCGACTCGAACTGCTCCACGACCTTATAGTGGCTGATGGCCTCGCGTCCGCCGCTGCGGCGCGTGGTCATACGCGTGCGGCGCACCGCGTCCCGACTAATGGGCGCATTGATGGTTCCGGCCGCCTTCTTCGGCCAGCCGTGCACCAGTGCCAGATAGATTTTCTTCACCCCCCGCGATGAGAATTGCGTGCCCAGTTTGCGGTGGGCAAAGTCGTTCTTGGCTACCAGAATCAAGCCGCTGGTGTTACGGTCCAACCGATGCACGATGCCCGGGCGCAGCTCGCCGCCAACTCCCGACAGCATGCCGAAGCGATGCAACAGCGCATTGACCAGCGTGCCGCGGTTGCGGGCGTCTTCGGTGGCCCCGGCGCCGGCGTGGACCATCATGCCGGCTGGTTTGTTGATCACCGCCAAGTCCTCATCCTCGTACACCACATCGAGCACAATCTCTTCCGGAACGGCACGCAAGGGCTCCACTCGCGCCGGGCCCAGCACCTCCACCCGCTCGCCGCCGCGCAACTTCAGCGAAGGCTTGGCCACCGCCCCGTTCACGAGGACCTGCTCCTGCTCAATCAGTTGCTGTACGCGCGCGCGGCTGACATCCGGGATCGACCCTGTCAGAAACTGGTCGAGCCGCTTGCCGGCGTCCTGGGAGACTGCTTGGAACGTGATGGGAAACGCTTGCGCCATGAATGCGGAATTATAGAAGACGAGAATACCTTCTCACCGCAGGAGGGTACGCTCTCAACGCGAAGGCGCGAAGGCGCTAAGGAACAAACAATGATGAGAACAGGTGTGCTCGTGTCGTGATGGTCCGGTCGTGCGCGCTCGTTTCTTCGCGCTTTAGCGGCTTCGCTTTGGATTTCCTCCGCGCTCTTCCTCTGCGTTCTCCGCGTCCTTTGCGGTGAAAGCATTAGCGGGTGGCGCGGGCGACTACGGCTGGCTTCAGGATGGGTCTCCTCCACAGCCAGATCAACCCGCCGGCGAAGACCATAAGGATGGAGATGAACTGGGTGCCGGTCATCAGGCCTCCGAAGACCGAACCGCGCTCCGGGTCGCCGCGCACGAATTCGATCAGGAAGCGCTCCACGCCGTAGAGGAACATGTAAGCGCCGATCACTTGGCCTTCGAACTTCTTGTGGCGAAACAGCGTGAGCAGTATGAAGAAGTTAATCAGCTCGGCGGCGGATTCGTACAGCTGGGTAGGGTGCAGGTGCACGCCCAGCGGCGTTCCTGAGTAATACTGAGCCAGCGGATTGGTGAACTTCACGCCCCAGGGGAGGTCGGTCGGTTTGCCGTAACAGCACCCCGCTGCAAAGCACCCGAGGCGGCCGATGGCGTGTCCCACAGAGAGCCCGGGCGCGAAGGCGTCACAGGTGCGCAGAACCGGCAATTGATTGCGCCGGATATACCAGACGGAAACCGCGATGGCGGCAATCAGGCCGCCATAGAAGACGCCTCCGGCCTGCAAGGTGGAGAGCGAAAAGATCTCGCCCGGATGGCCGGAATACCAGCTCCAGTCGTTGATGATGAGCAGCAGCTTGGCCCCCACCACGGCGCACAGGATGGCCAGAATGCCCAGGTTCCAAGCCTTCTCCGGATCCTGCCCCTGGCGCTCTGACAACCGGGCGGCAATGTACATGCCCAACATGACCCCGGTGGCGACCAGCACCCCGTATGTCGGAACAGCGAAACCCCCGAGATGGAAGAGCTGCGGAAACACTTTAGCTATTTAGACGTCCTTCCGCGTGGATTGGCGGCAGTAGTTTAGCAGGACGAGTATTCGGTACCCAGGCTTGTGGGCTCTGAGCTGATAGCTGAATAGAAAGCCGACCCGCTTGGCCGTGTGTCAGAACGTTTCATGAGCCCGCTCAACACGGTCGGAGCCCCCCGCGACCCTTTAGGCATTTCCGCATGGCGGAACCTTGCACACCGGATCTTTTCTCTCGAGTAGGGCCCCTGCTCATTAGTCGTTGGCTCAAAAAACGACTTCCAACATCACCAACCTTGCAGGCCGGCTTATGGAATGGATGCTAATGAAAGCCGGAGAGGCTGGCAAGGGGGAGGCCCCCAAATAGTTGGCATTTGGCATGCTCGTTAGTGCATTTCGCGAGCAGCGCGAGAGAAAGCGGGTCATCAGCGCTGAAGAGTGTACGTGAGAACTGCGTATCGTCCCTACGGGACTCTGGTCGTTATTTATGCGCCCACCCAGGGCTTACGCCCTGGGCTACTATCTGCCGACCCTTCGGGGCTGATCCTAAGCACGGCAACTTTTGTGCTCCGTGGTGACCCTGCAGTCATGAGACTTTCTCCTTCGCGCCTTCGCGCCTTCGCGCCTTCGCGCCTTCGCGTTGGACTCTCCTTCGTTTCCTCTGCGCCCCCTGCGGTAAACTCTGCGCCCTCTGCGGTGAAACGGTTTTCAGTTCCTCAGTGGCTTGCCTGTCTTGAGCGTGTGCTGGATACGCTCCAGCGTCTTGCACTCGCCGCAGAGAGACTTAAAGCCCTCGCGCTCCAGGTCGAGGATGTATTGCTCAGTGACCGCCGTCCCCGGCGTCACGTTGCCGCCACAGAGCACTTCCGCGATTTTGCTGCCAATCTTGGCATCGTGGTCGCTAATGTATTCGCCTTGACGCATGAGGTGGATGCCCAGCTTCAGCGCGGCCAGGACGCTCTCGCCGGGCGCGCTGATGTCGCTTCGCACCGGGGCAGGCTGATAGCCGGAACGCGCCAGCTCCAGCGCGCGAGTCTTCGCGTCGGCCAGCAGGCGGTCCCGATTCATGGTGATCTGGTCCGCCTCGGTCAGCAGGCCGAGATTGCGCGCCTCGTTGGCCGAGGTGGAAATCTTCGCCAGCGCCACGGTTTCGAATGCATTCTTGATGGCGTCCATCGATTCAAGGGATCCACTCCCGCCGCCGGGGAGCGTTTTTTCTGCAAGATCCAGGGCGCGAACCAGCATTTCCTTGCAGCCGCCGCCGGCGGGCAACAGGCCAACACCCGGCTCCGCGAAGCCCATGTACAGTTCCGCATGTGCCTGGCGCGCCGCGCCCGCAATGGCGACCTCGCATCCGCCGCCAAGCGTCATGCCGAACGGAGCGACCACGATCGGCTTCGGCGAGTGCCGGATGGCGCTGGTCATGCCTTGAAAGGCCCGAACCATCAGGTCGATCTCGTCCCACTCTTGCTCCTGCGCGGCCAGCAGCAGCAACATCAGATTGGCGCCGGCGGAGAAATGCGGCGCATCATTGGTGATCACGAACGCGTCAAAGCCGGCGCCCGGACCTTCCGGCTTGAGCGCCTGCGTGACTAGTTGAATGATGTCGCTACCCAGCGCGTTCATCTTGGTGTGGAACTCGAGGCAGCCCACGCCGTCGCCCAGGTCAATCAGCGACGCACCCGGATTCTTGATCACCTCCCCATTCGACTTTTTCGCGACCGTGACCGACCACACTCCAGCGGGCACTTGTAGCTCGCGATAGGCCTGCTGGTTAAAGTCAAAGAAGGCGCGGCCGGAAGCGGTGTTCGTCTTCTGCTCGTACCACGATGTATTCCCCGAGGCGAGTAGGGTTTCGACCGCCTGCGCCACGGGCTTGCCGTCTCGTCTCATGCGCTCGACGGTAGCCGGCACCCCGGCGGCGTCCCACAGCTCGAACGGGCCCATCTCCCAGTTGAAGCCGAGACGCATGGCACGATCGATTTCGACAACGGAATCGGCAATTTCCCCGATGCGGATGGCGGCGTAGGTCCACAGCTCGCTAAGCGCGGTCCACAGGAATAACCCAGCCTTGTCGCCCTTCTTCTCGCCTTTTTGGGGCTCGATCAGCAGGCGCAGGCGCTCGCCGAGGTCCTCGACGTTCTTCGCCATTTCTAGGGCGGCAAACTTCGGGCGGCCCGCCGGCTTGTATTCCAGCGTCTTCCAGTCCAGAGCGGAAAGCTGCTGGCCATCTGCGGATTTGATCTTTTTGTAGAAGCCGCCATTCGTCTTATCCCCAAGCATCCTGTGCTCGATCATCTGTTGGACGAAGCCCGGCAGCTTCAAATCACTGCGCTCGTCGTTACATCCCAGCACGCAGGGCGTGCTGGGGGCCCCGCCACCCAACGGCGCGTTCGCGACCATGTTGCGAGCCACATGGTCCAGCACGTCCAGGCCGACCATATCGATAGTGCGGAAGGTCGCCGACTTCGGCCAGCCCACGGCCGTGCCGGTGATGGCGTCGACTTCTTCGATCGAGAGATCCAGTTCCTGCATCAGCCGCATGACGTTCATCACCGAGAACGTGCCGATACGGTTGGCGATGAAGTTCGGCGTGTCCTTCGCCCAGACCACGCCTTTGCCCAAACGCAGGTCGCAGAAATGCGCGATGGCTTCCATCGCCCTACGATCTGATTCCGGGGTAGCAATCAGCTCCACCAGGCGCATGTATCGTGGCGGATTGAAGAAGTGCGTGCCGAACCAGTGGCGGCGGAAATCGTCGCTAAAACCTTCGGCAATCAGGTGCAGCGGAAGACCGCTGGTGTTGCTGGTGACGATGGTCCCCGGCTTGCGCGCCGCCTCGACCTTCTTCAGCAGCGAGCGCTTGATGTTGAGGTCCTCGACCACCGCCTCGATCACCCAATCGGACTGGGCGACCCAAGTCAGGTTGTCGTCGAAGTTTCCGATGGTGATCAGTTTGACCAGCGCAGGTTCGAAGAAGGCGGCGGGCTTGGACTTCTTCAGGGAGTCAAGTCCGGCTTGCGCGACCCGGTTGCGGGCGGCGCCGTCGGCATCCGCCGATACCATGTCCAGCAAAAACGAGGGCACGCCGGCGTTGGCCAGATGCGCGGCGATCCGCGCGCCCATGGTACCCGCACCCAGGACCGTCACTCGCTCAATCGCTTTCATGGCTCGCTGCCGGGCAGGACCCACCAGGAGGTGAGCAGCCGCTCGTTACTTCAGATGCAGGATGTTGCCAATCTGTTTGGGTTTGCCGGGCGAGTGGAAGCACCGTTGCGGTTCGGTTGGATAAACACAAGGTGCTTCGACTCGCCAAATCGCGAAAAGCACGCGATCCGTCTCGCTCAGCATGACAGCAAAAATGACCGAGGGTGCCCCACATCTGCCCGGTTTTGGCAGATGTGGGTTAACGAGTTCAGGGCTGTGAGCCCCGACGACGATCCTCAGGAGATCGCCCGCGCCAGCAGAAAGGCCGCGGCTGCGGCTACGCCGCCGATGATCATCGTCTGGAGCGCGCTGCGCGCCGGTCGGGTGCCGGTAAACCGGCCCTTAACGTAGCCAAAGCACCCGAGGGCGCAGAGGGTAAGCATCACCGACCAGAGGAAGGCGCTCTGCGTCCGGTGAATGATCATGTAGGGCGAGAGCGGAATGAATCCCCCAGCGACGTAGGAGAGTGCGATGGTGAGGGCGCTGTTGCGGGCTCGCGTCGGTTCGGGCTGCTCCAGGCCGAGTTCGAAGCGCATCATGAAGTCCACCCAGGGCCCGGGCCGCTGGCGCAGCCGATCCACCACGAGTTGCGCTTCTTCCGTGGTCAGGCCGTAGGATTGGAATACCTCGCTGACCTCTCTGGCTTCCTCGTCCGGGATCTCGCGGACTTCGCGGCGCTCGCGCTGCAGTTCGTTCTCGTAGTGCTCGGCGTCGCCTCGCGCCGCGAGGTAGCCTCCCAGGCCCATGGCGATCGAGCCGGCTGCGATCTCGGCAATGCCGGCCACGACCACCACGCGCGAGACGTCCATTGCGGAGTTGTTGCTGAGTCCGCTGGCGAGCCCGGCGGCCAAGGCGAAAGGAACCGTCAGCCCGTCCGACATCCCGATGACAATGTCGCGCACCAGCTCGCCGGCGGTGAAATGACGCTCCACATGCTCGACCTTCGGCATGGCTTCAGCTCTCCGTCTCCTCTATGGATTGTTTGAAGACTGGCATCTCTGCCGTGAGATGGTTGTCAGAGAAGATTTGTTGCGCTCGCTGCATCACGGAGCGCTCCCCGGCGTAGGTGAGATGCTGCGGAGCTTCGTCCAACGGAATCCACTTCGCGCTGCTTACCTCCTGGCGCATCTCTTCGCTGATGGCCCCGACCTTGCCGCTCTGATAGGCAAACAAATAGAAGCTCACGATCTTAAAGACTCGCTGGTGGTCGCCCCAGGTGCGCACATAGACATACTTGATATCGGCCAATTTCTTGATCAGGACGGTTTGCAGGCCGGTCTCTTCGAGCACTTCGCGCTGTGCGGCAGCTTCGGGGCGCTCGCCCTTATCGATGATGCCCTTGGGCAGAGCTGCCACGGGCTTGCGTTTGGGCGTCTCAGTACGCGGCTCAATCACCGCGACCCACCAGCGGTCGCGCATGCGCCGCACCACCACTCCTCCAGCGGAGAATTCCCGAACCATGGCAACATCGTACAGGATCAGACGTCAGGCACCAGGCATCAGGTCCCAGGCGGATTCTTGCGGTTGTGAGCTGGTACCCGATACCTGTTACCAATCTGCCAGATCCGCCTGAACTCCCCTATTCCTTATCCTGCACCCCTGCAAACGCCCCAACGCAAATTGACATCCAACCCAACGACGCCGATCCGGCGGGGCAGGAGGGCCAAGCTATGTCGCAACCCGTAGGACCTTTGCCTGATATCCCTGACATCAATGAGACACCACCCCGGCTCTCGTTGGCCGGGCCCACCTTGCCGGAACGGGAGCTTCCCGCGAGAGGTGAGCCACGCCCAGCCGGAAAAATCACGGAGGCGGCCGAACTGGCCGGTGAGAAGGTCGGTGAGGTGGTGGGCTTTGCCAAGCACGAAGCGCGCGAGTTGCCGCAACGGCTCGAGGGTATGAAGCAGCGCTTCAAGCTCATTCAGGGGAGGGCTGCTGCCAACGCCCGCGCCGCCGCCTCCGAGATGAGGCAAACGGCGGGGTTCCGCATACGGCAGGCCAGAGACCGTTTCAATTACTTGGCGCGCGAGTGCCCGCTGGAGACAGTGCTGGCCATCGGCGGAACGGCATTCGTCTTGGGATTTGCCCTACGAGTCTGGAGGTCGAACCGTGATTAACGAGAGCGGACGCACGATGGCCGGGGTTATCTCCGAGCTCAAGCAGGAGGCCAAAGACTTCCTGCAGACCCGCCTGGACATGCTCAGGTCGGAGATGCGCTCAACCGTGAAGGCCTGGAAGACGACGTTACCGATGATTGTGATTGGCGTGGTTCTCCTGGCTTCGGCATGGATTTTGTTGACCTGGGCGCTGGTGTCGATTATCGCTTATGCGTTCGGCACCGGTCCGCTGGCGTGGTTTTTTGCTTTCTTGATCGTGGGCTTCGCTTATAGCGTCGGCGGGGCTATTTGCGCTGCCGTTGCCTTCCGCGAGCTCAGGGGAAACGAAGTCCTTCCTCGGCGCACGCTACGCGTGCTTAAGGAGGACCAGCTCTGGTTGCAAAGTGAGGCGAGGACCCAGCTATGAGCAGCCCCAACATGCAGATCAGCCCCGATGTTCCCACCGACTTGCTGGAACGGCGCGCCGCCGAGCAGCGCAAACGGCTGCACAACTCGGTGCAGGAGCTTCGCGCGGCGGTGCGCGAGCGATTCGACTTGAAGCGGAACCTTCACGAATATTTTGGCCCGGCAGCGGGTGCGGCGGCGCTGATCGGCCTGATTCTGGGTTATAGCAGCGGCGCCGTCGTGCGCCGCTGACCGCCCGTGTCGCACCCCGCCGCCTTGAACACAGTCGACGGGTCTCGCCGCGGTTCGTCCCAGAATCCGTAGTTGCCAGACCCCCGCTTCTCTCTGATCTAAAGTAATTTGTTAATTTGAGAGATTCTGCTTACTAGGCGCTGGAGCGGAATCGTGGTATAAAGCCGCAAGAAGAGACTCTGGAGGCCAATGTACTCTGGATTGCAAGGAGGGCCCATGCCCGAGGCTCGTGGGGCGAAGCGGTTTCCCTTGGCGCTTCCCGTCCGCGTTCAGGCAAAGACCGGACGCGTGGAGGAGTGTGTCACCGGCAATGTCAGCTCGGCCGGGGTGTACATTCGCACCGATAACGCGCTAAAAATCGGATCGGAAGTGGAATTCGACATCACCCTTCCCGCGGAAGCGATCTCCGGCCCGAGGGATGTGCTAGTCCACTGTCGCGGCAAAGTGGTCCGCGTCGAACGAAAAGCAGAAGGCGAAACCGGCGTAGCCTGCGTAATCGAGACGTACCAGTTTGTGCGCGCCAGCGAAGAGACACTCCCATGATGAAGCTGATCCTGGCGGACAGCCAGGGCATTTTCCGCGCCGGCATGGCCAAGGTGCTGGCGGTCGAAGAGGATATGCGCATTGTGGCCCAGACGCAGACGCCAGAGCAGATGTTTTCCGCCCTGGAGAAACTGCGTCCCTCCGTGCTCATTTGCGGCGCCAATTTCCACCCCGATCTGGCCGCCATTCTCGATGCCGCGAAGAAGGCCACCGTACGCGTGATGTTGATCATCGAGAACGGGGAGGACCCGGCACCCTACTTCACCATGGGCGCCCACGGCATCGTCTTCCGGAATGTCAGCGCTCCCACGCTGCTGGATTCCGTGCGCAAGCTGGCGCGGGGCGAAACCTGCTGTCAAGACGCGGCTATTCCCAAGGAAGTGATCGAGAACGATATGGTTGGGGCGCGCGTCCGCGACCGCCTCACGCCCAAGGAGCTGCGCATCGTCGCCCTGATTGTTCAGGGTTACAAGAACAAGGAAATCGCCGGGCAGCTAGGCACAACCGAGCAGGTGATCAAGAACTACTTGCGCAACGTCTACGACAAGATCGGTGTATCCGACCGTCTGGAACTGGCGCTGTTTACGATTCACCACCACATTCTGGCGGAAGCCGCCGCAGCGACTACGCTTGCGGCCGCGGCTCAGCGCAGCCGCTGAAGCACCTGAGCGCTAAGAACCGACCACGGGAGAACACGGAGGAACAATCCTTCTTCGTCCTTCGTGCCTCCGTATCTCCGTGGTGGATTTGTCAAGCTCTTGCGGCATAGATCCCCCGCTCATTTGCGTCGCTCTTCCGTGCGTTCGCGAAAGAGTCTGAGGGCTATATTCCGCACTGTGTCCGGAATCTCCTTGTTTGCCGTCAAGCCCTTGAGATCCTGCATCAGCAATCCTTTCATCAGCGGGACGCTGATATCAATCGGAGTGCGGGGATTTCGGGCCAGCGCCCGCACAATGGGGTAGTACCGCATCCACTGGCGCTTGGCGGCGATGGTGCGCAGCACGCTCTCGGCCACGTTCCTCATGCCGGCGTAGGCTTCGATTTCCTGGTCGTTCAGCCTGGGAGACTCCAGCACCGCGTTGGAGACCACGCGTGCGCCATCGCGGACCAGGATGAAACGGTCCTCGCGGGTACCCTTCAGCGCCAGCATTACCCGTTCCCCGACCTTCATTTTGGCGATCTTCTGCACCTGTGACAGGCGGTCGTGCTCGGCTGCCACCGTAACCTTGGCCGATGCCGCTACAGGCTCCTCATTGGAGATCGCCGCTTCTACCTCGCTCTGTTCCTCGGTTGTGCTGTCGGTCAGATAGAAGGGAACGTTCTCGGCCGCTCGGATTTCCTCCTGGTGTTCCGTCAGATACTGTTGAATATCGTGCTCATACACGGTCCCGCCGAACGCCAGCTCTTCCTGGGCTTCTCCAGCGGGACTGCCGGCAGAGACGGCGGTTCTACTCTCGGCCGCCGTGATTTCCTCGGGATGCTCCGCCAGACACTGTGCGGTTTCCTCCGGATGCTCCGCCAGATACTGTTGGACATCGAGCTGATGCACTGCCCCGTCAAACAGAGTCAGCGCTTCCCGGGCTTCTCCAAGCAAGTTCGTGGGCAGGTAGGGATTGCGCTCCAGCAAGTTGAGCAGCTCGACGGACTGGCGTACCCGGGCACTCTGCAACATCGCGGCGAGCACCTCGGCCGAGTGGCTTGCCGCCAGTACCGTAAGTGCCGTCTCGGGAACGGACGGGTTATCCAGCAAAACCGGCAATAGGGGTACACGGAGGTTGGTGGCGGAGGAGAAATAGTCCAGCACAGCCGCAGGCGCTTGCGGGTCGGCGAGGACGGCGCGGGCGGAAGCTTCGTTCCATCCGGCGAGCGTAAGTTGAGCCTGATCCGCGAATGGCGGGCGAGAGCTCAATTCGACGAGGATTTCTAACATCTCCGCCGCCGGCAGCGACAAAGCTCCGCGAGCCGCCGAGCGGATCATATTGGCCGGAACCGCCGACTGGCGGATTAAATCGATCATGCGGGACATGATGAAAGCCTTCGAATCAGCCGATTGTAACGCGCGGCTGATTAGCTGCTACCTTCTGGCTAGTCCGGCATCGAAGGGAATGTTACGATAAACAGACCAGCTACTTGCCCAGCGCCAAGGGACCAACAAGCGTGAATGTTGGTTGGGATGTAACCCGGGGCCAGCCGCAACTCTGGAGGAATGAGGAATAATGGCAAGCGATTTGATTCTGGAAGTCACCGACGCCACTTTTGAACAATCCGTTCTGCAGTCGCCGGAACCGGTCATGGTGGATTTCTGGGCAGCTTGGTGCGGTCCCTGCCGCGCCTTGGCCCCGATTGTCGATGAGGTGGCCACTGCCAATAACGGTAAAGTGAAGGTCGCCAAGATGGATGTGGACAGCAATCCTGCTACCCCGCAGCGCTATGGCATCCGCGGCATCCCCACCCTGCTGCTGTTTAAGGGTGGCAAGGTAGCCGAGCAGATCGTCGGCTTCGTGCAGAAGGAAACCATTCAGAAGGCCATCGATAAGCTGGTCTAAACGCCTGCCAAGCCCTCGCCAAGGGTGAGGGCTTTTTCCTTACAATTCATGGTGATATCGCTCGCCGGAAAGCAGCCCTACGCATCAATCAGGTTGCCATTCCGAGTTTCTCATGACCGTGGGATCTTACCGAGGTCGAACACAGCGGTTGGTTTGGGTTCAGCCCCGGAGGGGTGGCCCCCCAAAGGATGGAGTGGGTCCCCGCATCCCTATGCCAATTCTGGGAGCGAAGCGGGCAATTTGCTTCATGTTCTTCAGTATTTCCTGAGTACTCCAATCACCCGGCCTTGCACCTGAACATCTTTGGCCCGAACCAGAATAGGCGGCATGGCCGCATTCGAGGGCTGCAGGCGCACCTGCTCCCCCTCCAGGTAGATGCGTTTCAGGGTTGCTTCCGAGCCGCCCACCAGAGCCACCACGATCTCGCCGTTGTTGGCGCGGCTGCCGCGCTCCACCATGACGTAATCTCCGTTGAGGATGTGTTCGTCTTGCATGGAATCGCCGCGCACCTCGAGCACGAACACGTCCTTGGAGCGCGTGAAGTCGGCCAGAGAGATCGATTCCGGGTTCTCGACCGCTTCCAAGGGCTGACCTGCCGCGATGCGACCCAACAGCGGAAGGACGCCGGGCGCCATCGCCTGCTTCAGTTTGCCGCGCGGAGGCAGCACGTCGATCGAGCGGCTGCGGTTGTAATCCCGCTTCAGCAGGCCTTTCGTTTCCAGGTTGGTGATGTGCTTGTGCACGGTCGCCAGCGAACTGAGTCCCAGCCCCGCCCCGATTTCCTCGAAGCTGGGCGAGTAGCCATGCGACTGCACGAATTCGGCGATGAAATCGTATACCTGCCGCTGCCGCCGTGTCAGTGCCATGCCGAAATTGTTAGCGAATAAAAGGCGAAATGTCAAGAGCCATGAATCGTAGGTAGTGGTGCAGTTTGGATTTCCACAGGGGGTAGCGCCGCCCAATAGAAAGACCATCCCGCATGGGATGCCCTTTGGCCCACCGTAACGCCCTTAAGCGTGCTGAGCCATGGATGTCTGTTTGGGTTCAAGATGACGACGTAAAGCATACGTGCCAGGGCAGGGCTGCACCATATCAGCTTTTTCTCCCTTGCTTGTGCACGCTGCTCCTCGTAGCGACGGCGTCTCGCCAGCGGGATCTGCATGCAGCACCAAGGTTAGAGTATCCCGCCGGCGAGACGCCAGCGCTACTGCTTCGAATCCCGCGCATCCGATGAACTGGCCTCGGCGCCCGCGCCGGGCGGCGGTGGGATGCTGATGTCCACCTTGGTGATTGGGCCGAGCTTTTCCAGCTGCGCCTGCACCTCGGCGGAATCGCCGACGACCAGCACCGGCATAGTCTCCGGGTGGAGATACTTCTTGGCGACGCGCTCCACATCGGCGGGCGTGATCTTCTCGATGCCGGCGCGGAAGCGCTCCAGGAAATCCGCGGGATAGCCGTAGAACTCGTAGGCCATGCGCTCGCGCAGCACTTTTTCCGGCGTGTCGTAGCGGAAGACGAAACCATTCAGGATGGAGTCCTTGGCGCGCTGGATCTCGGCTTCGGTGGCCGGTTGCGACACCATGCCGGCGATTTCCTTGTTCAAGGCAGTTATGGTTTCCGCCGTGGTGGCACTCTTCGTGCCGGCGTCAAAAACGGCCATGCCGGGATGGTCCCACGCGGTTCCGATGCCGCCGCCCACCTCGTAGGCCAGTCCCTGCCGGGTTCGGATATTCTTGAACAGGCGCGAGGAGAAGCCCCCGCCCAGCACCTCGTTCATCACCGTCAGGGCGTAGTAGTCGGGATTCTTGCGCTCGACACCCAGGCCGACCATGCGGATGTCGCTCTGGTTCACGTCCTCTTTGGCGACAAAATACAGACCGGGTTTGGCCGCGTTGAAAGCGATCTCAGGCGGCATGGCTTGCGGGCCGCGCGCCATGGGCTCGAACGCCTGGCGCAGTCGCGCCTCCATCTGCTTCGGGTCGAAGTCGCCCGAGACGCCGAGGATCATGTTATTCGGAAAAACGTACCGGTTATGCCATTGGATGAGATCGTCGCGGGTAATCGCCGTGATCGTCGCATACTCGGCAATCCGGACGTAGGGATTGGTTTTGCCATAGGCGAGGAAGGCGCTCTCGCGGCCGGAGATGGACTCGATGTCGTCGTTGCGGCGGGCGATGCCGGTGTAAGCCTGACGCTTGGCGAGCTCGATCTTGACCTGGCGGAATTCAGGGTGTTGCAACACTTCCATGAAAACAGCGAACACGTCGTCGAAATCGTCTTTTAGACAGTCGAGGCTGATAACCGTGGAATCGCTGGCGCCGTCGGTTTCAACCTTGGCGGCTCGGGCTTCGAGATAGTCGTCGAGTTGATCGCCGGTTTTGCTGGTGGTCCCGCCGGTGCGCCAAACCTCGCCGTAGATGTCAGCCAATCCAATCTTATCCGCGGGCTCTGTCCGTGAGCCGCCGCGGATGCGCGCTGTCAACTGAATCAGTGGCAGCTCATGGTCTTCCTGAAGAAACAGAATCATCCCGTTGGAGAGCTCGATGCGCGTGGGCTGCTGGGGATGAAACGCGGGCAGCGGCGGGATGGCGATCTTGGCCCACGGCTCGGGGCGGTTCGCCGCTGCGGCTTCCGGGGTCTTTACCTCAGGCTGCCGAGGCACAGGCTTCTTGCCGGTCTGCGCAAGCGACACCAGGCTGAGCATCAGCAGGACAGCGGCCAAGGCTTTCGGTTGTGTACGCATCACTTCTCCCCTTCCGGAGCTGCTTCTGGTTGTTGTTCTTGCGGTGCTGCTTCACTCTGCCGTTGCGGTGCTCCCGGGGGCGCGGCTGGCGGGATGGTTTCGATGATGCCTATGGTGCGATTCGGCTCGTTGAAGGTCTTGTTGGCGACCCGGCGGATATCGGCCTTGCTCACCTTGTCGATGCGCTCCACTTGCCGAAACAACTCGCGCCAGTCGCCGTAACGCGCCTGATCGATGCTCAGCTCGCTGGCGAGCCCGCTGTTGCTGCCCAGGCTGCGGATCAGGTCAGCCTTGGCGCGGGTCTTCACCATCTTGAGTTCGTCGTCGGTGACATCCTGGGTCTTGAGCAGCTCGATCTGCTGGTGAATCGCTTTTTCCAGCTCTGCGGGAGTGTGCCCCGGGATGGGCACGGCGTAGAAAGCGTACAGGTGCGGATACTTCGATCCGGGCAGGCCGCTGAATCCGGCGGCGTAGGCGGCGATCCGCTGATCGCGCACCAGCGCGCGATACAGGCGCGAGGTGCGGCCACTAGAGAGCAGGTCCGAGATGACGTCGTAAACCGCGTCGTCCGCATCGTTGAATGCCGGCCGGTGATAGCCCTCCAGGTAAAAGGGCTGCGAGGGATCATGCAGCACCACCCGGCGCTCCGAATTCTGCGGCGGCTCGACGGTGCTGAAATCCGCCGGCTTGGGCCGCGCCGGCAAGCGGCCAAAATACTTTTCGATGGCCGGCATCACCTGCGCCGGCTTGACATCGCCGACCACGGCAATCGTCATGTTGGCCGGAACGTAATAGGTGTCGAAGAAGTGCTTGGCATCGGTGGCGGAGAAGGAAGTCAGGTCGGAGTACCAGCCGATGCCGGGATTATGGTACGGGTGCGCCTCGAAGGCCTGCGAGGTGAACTGCTCGACCAGCCGGCCCACCGGCTGGCTGTCCACGCGCATGCGGCGCTCTTCGATGACGACGTCCCGCTCCTTGTAGAACTCGCGCATCACCGGATGCAGAAAGCGGTCGGATTCGAGAAACGCCCACAGCTCGAAGCGGTTCACCGGAAACGAATAGAAGTACGTCGTATCGTCTTCGGCAGTGGAGGCGTTCATGCCCACGCCACCGTTTTTTTCCACCATCTCGCCAAACTCGTTCTTTACCACGTAGCGCTCGGCCTGGGCGACCAGGTTCTGCCATTCTTTTTGCAGGCGCTTGATCTTGGCCTCGTCGCGATTGACGGCCTGATGGCGGGCATCGTCGTATGCCTTGTAGGCAACTTCAAGCTTGGCCAGGATCTGCTTTTCGGCGGGATAGTTGGTGGTGCCGATCGTGTCGGTACCCTTGAACGCCATGTGTTCGAACATGTGCGCCAAGCCGGATTCGTCCTTCGGGTCCTGCACCGAACCGGCGTCCACCAGCGTGAAAAACGAGAACACCGGCGCCTCATGCCGTTCGCAGATGACAACGGTCAACCCATTGGCCAGCTTGTGTACCGTGGTGCGCTTTTCGAAGTCGGCCAGCATGCGCTGCTGTTCGTCCCCGGCTTGGGGCGTGGTTGCTGGCGGCTGTCCCGAAGCGAGAGAACAAAGCACAATCAGCACAATGCTGAACTGGAAGAGGATGCGTCTCATCAGACCTCCACAAGAACTAGCGAATGTAGGCGGGCGCGAGGTGGGTTGTCAAACTGCTGGGCGGTCATTAGTCATTGGTCGTTAGTCGTTGGCTCGTTAGCAACCGAGTTCGTTTGCAGCCGACGGCTCCCGCGCTTGCCTCGGCGCTCTGGCCTGCGTCCTCGCTCATCGCGTGCGAAATGACAATTCCCCCTGGTTGTCACGAATTCTGCAAACCTCGATAGGCGTGCTTAATTTCAAGGCGGGCGAGCCAACGACCAACGACTAACGACTAACAACTAAATATCGAACAGCCGGTAGGCTGCCTTGGGGTCCTGGTGCTGAATGAGAGGGAGCGCGACGTTGTGCACCGGAATTCCTGCCATGGTTTTTCCGTCCGGTACGCCATGGTGCGCATGTCCGTGCAGGACGAGATCGGCGCCGTGGCGGTCGATGACCTCCATCATTCGGGACGTGCCGAGATAAGGGTAAATCTCGGGCGATTCGCCAACCACGGTAGCCGCGACCGGCGAGTAGTGGACCACGACCACCCGCTTGGGGGCGCGCAACTGGAAGAGCGCGCGCTCCAGCTTCAGGCATTCGTTGATGGCGGCCTGCACGAATGCTTTGACCTCCTTTTCGCCGAAGGCGGTCAGCACGCCGCGACCGAAGCCGCCCAGAAACCCCTTGGTTCCAGCGAAGCCGACGTTCTCCCGTTCGTATCCGGTGCCGTCGAGGACCTTGAGTCCCGCCTCGGCCATCATCTGCATCAGCTCGTCTTCGTGGCCGCTCTCATAGTCGTGATTGCCGAGGACGGCGATAATCGGGATGCGCACCTTCAACAGCGAGTTGAGCAGCGATTCCATCTCCGAGGGCTTGCCGAAGTTGGTGAGATCGCCGGCCAGCACCACCACGTCGGCTTCGTGCGGCAGTCGGCCCATCTGTTCACGGATAACATCGTACCGTTGCGGCGAGTAGTGCAGGTCGGCGAGCGCGGCAATCCTCATAACGAATCGGCCATCGGGTGATCGGGTCATCCGACCAACGGATTCAGATGCTAGCTACGCGATCTCCCGATGGCCCGCCCTCGGGGAGACGCCCGAAGGAAAATCTAACGCGAAGACGCTAAAGACGCGAAGAGGTTTGCAGTTGGTTCTTCGCGCCTTAGCGGCTTCGCGTTGAAACCTTCCGTGCTGCGCACTCCGATGCGATCGCCCGATCACCCGATTCACGCCGCTTGCGGAGGTGTTTTGCTGGGGATCTTGGGCTCGCGGCGAGCGCGATTGCGTTCGAGAATGTCGTGCAACCCCCACTCGCGCACGTCAATGGCGAACATGTTTTCGTCGATCAGGCTGCCGCGAAATTCCGGATTCGTAGGCCCATGATCGAGCTGCTCGCGGAAGCGGTCGAGCAGCCGGTTCCAGAGCTCGCGCGGAACATAGTGGGTGTGCGCCGGGTAGACGTAGGCGTAAAGCAGCAGCGTCCAGAGCACCATCTCCCAGTGTTCGCTGGCGATTTGCAGGACGCGCTCCCAATCCATGCGGCCCTTGGTGCCGAAGACAATGTGGCAGGTATCGGCGCCGTCAAAGCGCTCCCGGCGGGTCACGAACAACTTGGAGGCGAACAGCTCTTCGGCGGCCAGCACCCGCGAGGGCACCCCCAGCACAATAATCGGTTTGCCGCGTTGTACCCAGGACATGTCCACGGTGATGGTGGCGTTGCTCATGCCCGTGATGATGTCCACGAAATACTCGCCGTGGTGCGCCTTGGCCAGCCACACCGGGTCAGGCACCTCCGTACGAAAGCCTTCCTCGCGCAAGCACTCGAGCGCCTGGGGAACGGCCTCCGGCGGAATAAATAGATCCATATCCTTGGTATCGCGCCAGATGCCAGTGTGCTGATGCAGGGCAAAAGCTCCCGAGATGACGTAGGGGACTTTGCGGTCCTTCATCAAGCGGAGCACCCCACGAAACAGAAGTGTCTGTTCTTTCGGGAACGCCGGGGTGACCGAGGAACTGACAGGCAACGGTTTGTCGCCGACGGCCATTCGGCAGTTGGATGAGGTCCAACCCGGCTTAGTTGGTTAACGACGGTAGCGCCGGCGTCTCGCCGGCGGGCTCTATCTGCTGCACTGGTGCGAAAGGACCCGCCGGCGAGACGCCGGCGCTACAATTGCGTGCGGTTCAGCGCATCCAATTTGATGATGGTAGCTCAGCAGCACGAAATCGAAATCCAGGGCCGCACGATTCGGCTGTCCAACCTGGAAAAGGTGCTCTATCCCGAAGCCGGTTTCACCAAGGCGCAGGTTATCGAATATTACCTGCGCATCGCCCCGGTGCTGCTGCCGCACCTGAAGGATCGGCCGCTCACCATGAAGCGCTATCCGGAGGGGGTGAACGCCGGGCATTTTTATGAGAAGAACTGTCCCAAGCACCGCCCGGAGTGGGTGCAGACCGCGCCCATCTGGAGCGAAGGCCACGGCCGCTGGCAGCACTACTGCATGGCCAACGATCTGCCCACGCTGATCTGGGCCGCCAATCTCGCTGACCTGGAGTTGCACGTCTCGCTGTCGCTGGCGCAAAAGATCGGGGAGCCGACCACCATCGTGTTTGATTTGGATCCGGGCGAGCCGGCGAACATCGTGCAATGCTGTCAGGCCGGCCTGTGGGTGCGGCGCATCTTCGATGCGCTTGGACTGGAAGCCTTCGCCAAGACCTCCGGCTCGAAGGGCCTGCAAATCTACGTGCCGCTGAACCAGCCGATCACCTACCAGCACACCAAATCCTTCGCCAGGGTGCTGGCGCAGTTGCTCGAGCGGGAACATCCGGAGTTGATCGTCAGCGACATGAAGAAGGCGCTGCGCGTCGGCAAAGTCCTGGTGGACTGGAGCCAGAACGACGAGCACAAGACCACGATCTGCGTCTATTCCCTGCGCGCCAAGGAGCGCCCCACCGTCTCGGCCCCGGTGACCTGGAAGGAGGTCGAGATGTGCCTAAAGGAGCAAGATCCGGAGCTGCTGGTCGTTCCCTCGAATGCCGCCTTAGCGCGGGTTGATGAGTTCGGCGATCTGTTCGAGCCGGTCTTGACGAAGAGGCAAACGCTGCCGGAAGTGGCTGTTCTGCATGATCCCGCGCTGGCCGGCGTGACCACGCAGAAAGCTCTCGGCGTCATGCCGGTGCGTCCCGCAAAGGGCAAAGGCAAGCAGAAGAAAAGCGCGTGAAAGCAGCGTGTCCCTGGAGATTCGCAGGACGGAACGAAGAGTCAGAAAAGCAAAATGCAAAGAGCATGAACGGAAACTGAGTGCTGGGTACACTGGGCTATGCCTTCAGCAGTTGTCAATCGCCGCAACTTCCGCAATAATAGACATTTGTCTTAAGCCCGTCGGGGACGGCAGGAAAGGATCCAGTTCAGTGTTAATGATTCGTCTGGCGCGCCGAGGCGCGCGCAAGCAGCCATACTACCGCGTGGTAGTGATTGAGAAGGAACGGGCCCGCGACGGCCGTTCGATCGAGATTGTGGGACACTACAACCCGCGCACCAATCCGGCCACCGTGGACTTTAAGCGTGACCGCATCGAGCATTGGGTATCCAAGGGCGCTCAGCTCTCCGAAAGAGTGAACAAGCTGCTTTCGAAGCCGGTCGCCATCCCTGAATCCGCGGCATAGCTTCCGCCCGTCGCCAGCCCGATACGCCAACAGGGTTGGTGCACCCCCATCTGCCCGGTTTTGGCAGATGTGGGATTCGCAGGCGTTACAAGCTTTTAATATCCCACGTCTGCGAAAGGCGCGCAGAAGTGGGGCATCCCAGAGGTTCGATCTGTGTCTGAAGAGCGTGTGGACATGCAGGGATTGGTGGAAACCATCGCCAAGGCGCTGGTCGACGAGCCGGATCACGTCCAAGTGAATGCGGTGGGCGAAGAAGAAGGCACGGTCCTGGAGCTGCGAGTGGCGCCGGGAGATCTGGGCCGGGTGATCGGTAAGCAGGGACGGACGGCGCGTTCCATTCGCACCATCCTCGGAGCGACGGGCATAAAGCTGAATCGCCGGGTCAGCTTGGAGATTTTGGAATAGCCGACGAGTTCATCACCATTGCCCGCGTGGCGAAGCCGCAGGGCCGGTACGGCGAAGTCGCCGCCGACCTGCTGACGGATTTTCCCGAGCGCTTTGCCGACCGGAAGCGCCTGTGGTTGCGCGGCCCCGGCGAAGTACGCCGGGAGGTGGAACTCGAAGAGTTTTGGGCGCACAAGGGCAGGATCGTCCTGAAGTTTCGCGGGATCGATTCCATCAGCGAGGCCGAACAGTTGGCCGGCTGCGAGGTGCAGATTCCGCGGGCCGAACGGACACCGCTGGAAGAAGGCGCGGCTTACGTCAGCGACTTGGTGGGATGCATCGTTCTGGTCGAACAGGACGGCGGCGAACGCGAGGTCGGGAGCGTTGCCGACGTAATGTTCGGCGCGGGCGAAGCGCCGCTGCTGGTGGTGCGGGAAGGCGAGCGGGAACATCTGCTGCCGCTGGTCGAGGGTTTCCTGAAGAAGGTTGACCTCGCCGGCAAGCGATTGCTGATGTCCTTGCCCGAAGGATTGCTGGAGCTTGACGCTCCGCTCTCACAGGAAGAAAAAGAGCGGCAACAGCGGAAGAGTTGACTGGATTGTGTGGCGACGGATCTCCGATCCGTCCTGCGACTGGTCGAAGCCCCGTCGCCACACGCTACAATGAAGTTCGATCTCATCACGATCTTCCCGGAGTTTTTCCGTGGGCCGCTGGAGCATGGCATCGTGCGGCGGGCGCGGGAAGCGGGGTTGGTGGAGATCAACATCCACGACCTGCGGGCCTTCACCCGTGATCGCCATCGCACCGTGGATGACCGCCCCTTCGGCGGCGGCGAGGGCATGGTCCTGAAGCCGGAACCGATCTTTGAATGTCTGGAGACGCTGGGAATAGCCAGCCACAAGGCTCGCATCGCGCGGCAGGCGCCGGAGTCGGTATTGCTGACCTCACCGCAGGGCGAGTTGTTCGGCCAACCGATGGCGGCCGAACTTGCCCGGTTGGAGCGAATCGTGCTCATCTGTGGCCGCTACGAGGGCGTGGACGAGCGCGTGGGCGAGTACCTTGCCGACCGCGAGGTTTCCATCGGCGACTACGTCCTGAGCGGCGGAGAGCTGGCGGCGGCCATCATCGTGGATGCGGTCACACGCCTGATCCCTGGCGCGCTGGGCAACGAAGCTTCGGCGTGGCAGGAATCGTTCAGTCCGCTCGGTAAATCGGCGGCACCGTTGAAGGCGAACGACGCCAAGATCCCGGACTCGACGTGCGCCTCCGGCGGGTTGCTGGATTATCCGCACTACACGCGTCCGGCGGAGTTTCGCGGTATGGCGGTTCCCGAGGTGCTGCTGGGCGGCAACCACGAGGAGATCCGGCGCTGGCGGCGGGGCAAGGCGTTGGACAAAACGAGGCGCAACCGTCCCGAGTTGTTGGAACGAACAGATTTGAGCAGGGAAGATAAGCTTTTGCTGACCCGTATGGCGGGCGAGAAATCACTTTCGGAGGGCGGTCAGGAGAGGTCCCTGATAGGCACGAAGCGCTTGGCGGGATCGCCGTCCGCCTCCAACGAGAATACGAAAGAATAGGAAACGACAATGCCGAATTCGCAGATCATCGAAAAACTGGTGGCCAAGACACGGCGCACCGATCTCCCGCAGTTCGCCCCAGGCGACACCGTCCGGGTGCAGGTCAAGATCAAGGAAGGCGACAAGGAACGTCTGCAGGCGTTCGAGGGCGTGGTGATCGCGATGAAGCGTGGCATGCAGCCCAGCTTCACCGTCCGCAAGATGAGCTTCGGCCAGGGCGTGGAGCGCATCTTCCCGGTAAATTCCAAGGTCATCGACAAGATCGACGTGCTCCGCTCGGCAAAGGTCCGGCGGGCGAAGCTGTACTACCTGCGCGCGCTGCGCGGCAAGGCCGCCCGTCTGAAGGAAGCCGACCGAGTGTAACGTTCCCCGTTTGCCGTTCTCCGTTTCCCGCAACGAGCGGAGAACGGAGAACGCGGAACGGAAGACGTGTTTCCATGTTGAGCGGCATCAAGGGCGTTGGCGCGCTCGTGATCATCCTCGTGGTGGTGACCGGCTTTCTGCTGTGGCTGCCGGCGCTGCGCTGGTTCTTCCTGATCAGTCTCGGCCTGGGACTGGTGGCAGCCGTGATCTTGCACTTCCTGCACAAGCGCCCAGTGAAAACTCCGGAGGAAAAACAGATTCGCCTGAATCTGGATAAGTAGCGCCCCCATGCCTCGACCGCGCAAACCCGATGGTGAAGTCGCCAAGTCCACGGCCAAGATGCGCCTGCTGCAGGGGCTCAAGTGCACGACCCAGTTCGAGAAGCTGGCGTGGCAGGCGGGCTACAAGTCGGTGGCGGGGGCCGACGAAGTCGGCCGCGGTTCGTTATTCGGGCCGGTAGTAGCGGCTGCCGTCATTCTCGATCCCAACTACCGCATCCGCGGGCTGCGCGATTCGAAATTAGTCCCTGAGCCCCGTCGCGAGGAATTGGCCGAGCGCGTCAAGGAGCACGCGGTGGCATGGGCGGTCGCTGCCGTGGACGCGGCGCGCATCGACCAGATCAACATCTATCAGGCGTCCCTGCTGGCGATCGCGGACGCCATCGCCCACCTGCGCCCGCAACCCGACTACCTGCTGCTCGACGCGGTGCGCATCCCGCACTCATGTCCGCAGAAGAAGATTATTCATGGCGACGCCTTGAGCGCCTCCATCGCGGCCGCCTCGATCATTGCTAAGGTGGCGCGAGACGAGATGATCCGCCAGTGGGACCCAGTATTTCCCCTCTACGGACTGGCCTCCAACAAGGGCTACTCCACGCGCAAGCACATCCAGATGCTGCGCGAGCATGGGCCTTCTCCGCTGCATCGCCAGTCGTTCGCACCCGTATGGATGGCGCCTTCCCCACAGCAGGTGCTGGAGTTCATGCTGGAGAAGGAAACAAAAGAAACAACGGATTAAGAGCGATTGAAACTGATCGGAATTATTATTTAGGAGGCTTTCTTGATCCGTTTTAATCCGTCTGAATCCGTTGTTGGTTTTTTCCCGATAGGAACGACATGCTTCGATTGCTCTGCATCACCGCTCACCCCGACGACGAGGCGGGCGGCTTCGGCGGATCGCTGCTTCTGTACCATGGACGCGGCGTTGAAACCTATGTCATTTGTATGACTCCGGGACAGGCGGCAACCCATCGGGGCACGGCGCAGTCGCCCGAAGAACTGGCGGAGATGCGGCGCAAGGAATTTGCCGCCGCCTGCGAGATCCTTAAGGTCACGCAAGGCGAGGTACTCGATTACCCGGACGCTGCCCTGGACCGTGTGCCGCTCTATGAGATGGTGGGGGAGTTGGTCCTGCGCATGCGCCGTATCCGGCCCCAGGTGGTGATCACCTTCGGTCCGGAAGGGGCGGTCACGGCGCATCCCGATCACTCGATCGTGTCCATTGTCACCAGTCTGGCGTTCCAGTGGGCCGGCCGCTCCAACCGTTACGCCGAGCAGTTCCGGGACGGAGTCGAGCCCTACCGCGCGCAGAAGCTCTATTACGCCACCGCCGGCTTCACCCTGCCCGAGCGGCAACCCGTATCCATGGCCCCAACCACGGCTATTGTTGAAGTGGGCGAGTACTTTCAGGAAAAGGTTCGCGCCTTCAAGGTGCACACCACCCAGGCGCCGCTGTTCCCCATGTTCGAGAAGAATGTTAACCGCCGCGGCACCAAAGAGATGTTCCACCTGGCCGCCGCCATCACCCCCCGGGTGATTGCGCCGGAAACAGACCTGTTTTTGGGAGTCGATGATGATGCGGGGTAGCGCCCGGCTCCGGCCCGGGGGGGCGTGACTCGGTTGGATTCATAAGTTCTTGGCCGGAAATCGCGTTTTCTTATGCCGGCGGGGCTCTTTTCCCGAAAACGGACGTGACCCGTTGGGATCAGGATCAAAGGCAACCTGGAACTTTAAGCTTGCCTGATCACCCCGGTTCGCATCAAAATACACGGATGTTTCGTTCGTAACTGTACCCCGGTGCGAAGCAGTAAGTGTTACTACTTAAGGGCTATCCCTTCTTCGAGGTGTAGTTTGCGATTGCCATCCAATTGCCTGATGAAAAACGAGCATTCGAGTAAATTGGCGTGCGGACGACTCAGGATTTTTGCCTTGTTATGCTGCCTGCTGTTGATCTCCTCGGCGGCCTCGGCGAAGTCGCACCGCTCGCTGCCCAGGCATAGCGGCGCAGCCCACGCCAAAGCCCACACTCGCGGGAGCTCTGCCGCCAGGACCCACAGCCGGGGAGCCGATGCCCGGAGGAGCAAGATCGTAAAGGTCGCCAAGAGCCACGGGCAGCGGGGAATCGAGAGTGAGCGAGCGCGGGAGATCCAAGAGGCACTGATCCGGGAGAAGTATCTTGACGGGCAGCCGAGCGGCGAGTGGGACCAGGCGACCCGGAACGCCATGGCCCGCTTCCAGGCAGACCATGGATGGCAGAAGAAGAATGTGCCGGACGCTCGTGCCCTGATCAAGCTTGGCCTGGGTCCCAACCACGCCGACATCCTGAATCCGGACACCGCCGACATCGCCAATCCCGCCCTGGTTGATAGTACCCGGGTGACCATGCCCGGCGGGGCCTCCGTGTCGCGCTAGCCCAGTTTGAACGAGTCTTTCTGGAGCCGCTGATGAACGCAAAGGGCCTGTATTTCCCTTGGGTGATAAGCGTTGATCAGCGAAATCAGCGGCTTCCGGATAATGGGAACCGGCTCCGCCCCTACCTACCTGCCCTTCCGAAACTATCGCCGAATTTTCACTGGTGACCTGCCTAGTCCCCTCCCGGGGGCGTAAGGCTTTATAAGGTTCTGCCTAAGCGGTTCATTCCATTTGTCCTCGATATAACTAAACCGATACTGATCCCACCTTAAACCCAGACCAATCGAATCGACGGCTCCTTCGCACCAACAAAATCCTGGGGGAACGGTGAGTAGGGGAAGCGGTGAGTTGGTTGAGCTCCCCGGCATACCTGCCGGGGAGTTTTTGGTCAAGGGAGCTTCTCCATCCGCAGCCAGCGGGCTCGTTGGAGACCCTAACCGAATGATTGACCGGCTCCAGCGCGAATTGTCCGCCGTCCTGAGTCTCGCCGGGACGCTTGTGTTTTGCGCGCTCCTCGCTTTCGGTCAGCCAGCCCATGCGACTCCAAACCAAGCCGGAGCGGCTATTGGGGACAAAAATCCTTACGACCGCGAGCTTGCCGGGATTGAACTCCAACTGATTTCAGCAGCGCCGAAGGCGCCCGAAGTGCCCCTTCCGGAGCGGCTTGATGCCCCTCAAGCCGCCGTGCTGCTGGCTCGCGCCTACCGGTTGCGCGACTACCTGGACGACCGCGATGCCCTGACCCGCTTACTCGCCGTGGTGTCGTCAGACCCGGCCCAGCACCCGCTGGTGCGCGACGAAGCCCTGCACTACCTAGCGCTCTGCCAAGTCCACGAGCACCGGCTCAGCGAGCGGCAGACGTTTTCCCAACTTGGCCTGGTGCGCGACTGGTCCGTCGTGGGGCCGTTTGTGGGAGGTACTCTCGCGACCAGCACCGGCGCGGAGGGCGGCTATGCTCCAGATGCGCATTACACCGACCCCGGCGGAAAGAAGCATTCATGGCGCAGTCTTGGAGCTCCTGGCGAGCAGAAAGCGGGCGCGGCGGGTCAACCAGCTATCGGGCCGCAAGGGTTTATCGATCTGGGCGACCTCCTTGCGCACACCGGAGCGGCCACTGCGCTGGCGGCCTCCGCCCTTTATTCCGACCACGCCCGCGCGGTGGCGCTGCGCTTCAGCGCGGATTCCGCGGTGGCGCTCTTCGTGGATGGCAAGCCGCTGTATACGAGCGAGGACGGAGAGGGATTTGCCTTCGATCAGCATGCGGTTGCGGTCGAACTACATCCCGGCTGGAATGCGGTTGTCGTCAAGCTGGCGCGCTCCTGGGATGGTGACGGTCCATGGCGCTTCGAGTTGCGAGTCAGCGAACTCGGCGGCGGCGGCATACCGTTGCGCGTCTCGGCGGCGCAACCCGCGACTCCGTACCAGCAAGTGGAGGGCACATGGCAGCGGTCCGGCAGTCCGTTGCAGGACCTGGTCAAGATGGCGCGAGCGAGCGCCGAAGCGGAGAACAAGTCCGCCTCGCTCCGCGAGACGCTGGGCCTGATCGAGCGCGAACACGCCTGCGGGGGTGAGTTGGACGATCTGGAATCCGCCGCGCACCTGAGCCCGACCGTGAATCGCTGGCTCGAAGTGGTCGAGAGTTGTGGCAATGCGGCGTGCAGGTTTGCCGCCTTGAGCTCAGCCGCGGTCCTGGACAAAGACGGCTCGAATGTCCAAGTAAAGCTCGGGCTCGCGGACTACTATTTCAACCGCAACCAACTGGAGAAGGCTCGGGATCTGTTGCGCAACACTGCCGCCGGGAGCCCTGGCGCCGCCCAGGGAACGCCGGAGGATTCTGTCCTCAGCGAGCGCGTGGCTGAGCTGTACGTTGCCGCCGGGCGGAACTCGGCGGCGCTTGAGATCCTGCGCAGGCTGGAGTCGTCCAATCCCGCGGCGCTGTGGTTACGGCGCAAGCTTGCGGAGCGCTATGCCGATCTGGGGCTGCTCGACGATGCCCAACGGCTGCTGAAATCGGTCTTGGTCGAAGATTTCGACGATGCGTCCTCGCGGAAACTCCAAGTTAAGTTGGCCAGCCGGCAACATGATTCCCAGGCCCTCCGTGCGGCCTACGCCGCGATGCTGGAGCTGGATCCGCTCAACCCCGAGGTTTACTCGGACGTGGCCGAACTCGCGGCAGGAGGAAGCGACTTCCCGCTGGCGGAGAAGTCGATGCACGCCGCGCTCGCGCTGGCTCCCGATGATTCAGAGCTACGGGAGCGTAACGCCGATCTCCTGGCCCAGGCCGGGCAGCGGTCCAGCTCATCGACCGAACCGGCTGCTGGGGCAAGAGGGAATCCGCGTTCCGAATCGCCACGGACGAGGACTCCGACCGGCAGTCAAGACCAAGCGACCGCCTATCTGGCGGACGTAAGTGCGCTGGTGCGCGAAGCGCGTCGCACTCCGCCGGAGCCGCATGGCAACGCGGCCGTATCCCTGGCGGACGTGAAAGTGGAGCGGGTCTTCGACAATGGCCTGAGCGCGACTCATGTGCAACAGGTGATCTACATCAGTAGCGCGCAGGGCGCGCGGGAGTACGCCACCCGCAGCGTGCAGTTTTCGCCGGGTACGCAAGAGCTGCGGCTCATTCGCGCGCGTGTATATAAACCCGGCGGTCGGGTGATCGAAGCCGAGCCGGGTGGCGAAAGCGGCGTTGCCGATGCGAGCGTGTCCATGTATTACGACGTGCGCTCGCGCGAGGTGCATTTCCCCACGCTGCAGGAGGGCGACATCGTCGAGCTGGAATACCGGATTGCGCCCACCACCAACGTGAATCCCTACGGCGATTACTTTGGCGGGCTGACCGTGTTCCGGGCCAATGTCGAGCAGAAGCTGCAGCGCTATGTGCTGATCACTCCGGCACGACGGAGATTCAATGTGCTGGAGGCGCGGATGCCTGCGCCGGCGGCGGTTCACATCGAACCACCCCAATACGCGCCACTGCGGCGCGTTTCGGGGACCCCGGAAGAAGGCGAGCGCGTTTATCAATGGGAGGCGCGCGACACGGCGGCCCTGCCCGACGAGCCGCGTGGCCCGGCGGTGACGGAGATTGCGCCTTACGTGCACGTCTCTACGTTTCAATCATGGGACGAGATTGGACGCTGGTATGCGGCGTTGGTGCGCCCGCAGTTCGCGGTGGATTCCACGCTGCGCGAGGTCGGTTCGCGAGTGGTGGCCAGCAGCTTGACGGAGCTGGACAAGATCCGCGCGGTGCACGAGTTTGTGCTGCGCAACACGCACTACGTCGCCCTGGAGTTCGGCATTTATAGCTATAAGCCATATCCGGTGTCGCAGGTATACGCACGCCGCTTTGGGGACTGCAAGGACAAGGCAAGCCTGATGATCGCGCTGCTGCGGCAGGCGAGCATCGAGGCGGATCTGGCGCTGGTGCGCACCCGCCGCCTGGGCGACATCGGCGAGGGCGCGACCTCCATTGCCATCTTTAACCACGCCATCGTTTACATCCCGAAATATGATCTGTGGCTCGACGGCACCGCGGAATATGCGGGCTCGCGCGAGTTGCCGCTGGAAGACCAGGGCGCGATGGCGCTGACCGTGTCGCGGGATGGCCGAGCCACTCTGCGTCGCATCCCGGTCACGCGGCCGCAGGACAACATCACTCGCCGCACCGTGAAAGCGCAGCTGAATCGGGATGGCAGCATCGAGTTCAGCGGCACAGCCTACACCAGCGGGGATGATGCACCCGGCCTGCGCCGGGAATATGAAACTCCGGAGCGCCAACGGGACGCGGTGCGCGACGCACTTGCCGAAGTGTTCCCCTCGGTGAAGGTGGATGATGTGATCGTGGATGGCGCCACCGACCTGGAGCACGACGTGGTGGTGAACTTCCGCGGCGCGGTGGAGACGTTCGTTGGGCACGCCACGGTTTCGCTCGGCTCCTCTTGGATGCAGCGGTCCTACGTGCAAACCCTGTCGCCGCTGGCCACCCGCGAAGAGGATCTGCTGTTGCCGGCGCCGTGGACAACCGAGGAAGAAGTCGATCTGCAATTGCCCGCGGGAGCCAGCGTGACGGCGCTGCCTGGCGACACCGTCATCGATTCGCCGTTCGGCGCGGCTTCCTTGAAGTATCAGAGGAGTGGACGTAATGTAGTGATCCGCACCTCGGTGCAGTTCCGGAAGTTGCGCATCCCGCCCGCGGAATATGCCGGATTCCGCGATTTCTGCGGGCAGGTGGAGCGCGCCTTCCGCGGCGAAGTGAAAGTGGGGTTGGCACGGTAGCGAAGTTTGCGGCTGCGGTTCTGCTTACGTGCGCACTTCTACCCCAAAATGCGCAAACACAGCGCGTTTTGGGGACCCCGGTTATTCCGGGACAAGCGGCGCCTTCCGCCCGCCCTGGGGTGGCGAAATCACAGGACATCCAGGCCTCGCCCCAACCGAGCGCCAGCGCGGTGGATGCGCTGTTCACGAAAATGGAAGCGGCCGCCGGGCAGGCGGATAGCGCCGCCGAACTCGATGCGGCGATGCGCCTCTGCGCGTTGCGCTCACACGATCCTCGGGCGGAGATCGCGGCGGCGCGGGTGCTCGACCTCGCCGAGAACACAACCACCTTCCGGGCCGTTGTCCCACGCATCCGCGCGCTGCTCAATGCTCCCTCCCCAGATGCCGGCTCTCCTCAAGCCAGCTATCTGCGAACGGCTTTGCTGGAAGCCGCTGCCGACGGCATGCCGGGAGCTTCGCTGAAGGATTTGGCACATCAGGCAGGAGTCGTCACTAGCTGGCGTCTTGCTGGACCCTTTGGGCGCTATCCCAACCTCGATTTCGATCGCCGATGGCCGCCCGAGGAGGGTGGGCTATCTCAAGCTTCGTATGACGGTCGGGCCGTGGAATCGTTCGAGTTCGATGATGGCAACTTCCTGATGCCCGATTACGAACCCGCCAGCGGAATTTATTACGCGGCAGGAAACCTTGAGCTTGGCGCGGGCGAATGGCTGCTGCGAGTGGAAACGCCGGGCACGCTGCAGATTTTTGTCGATGGCAAGGTCGCGCTTACTAAAGACGACCGCTTCCATCAGACCGCAAACACAGCATCGGAGAAGCTACAGCTCGGCGCGGGGACCCATCGCGTCTTGGTGAAGTTCCTGGCGTCGGCGACCCCGTTCCGCGTGGCATTTTCCCCCACAGCGCATCCGAATGCCAGCTCAGCGCAGCCGGTTTCGAATGAAGCAGAGACTGCATACGTTCGGGCTGCGCTCGCGTACTGGGAAGGAGATTACGGCCGAGCAATTTCGGAACTCGATGGCCAGAACAGTGCGATAGCGAAGTTGCTATTGGCCGAAGCGTGGGCTCATGCGGCTTCGGCTGGCTCCGAGCAGCGTATGGCGTTGAAAGATGCTCAGAAGCTGGCGCCCTCGATGCTCGTGGTTGACTACGAACTGGCGAAACAGTCCTACGACGAAGAGCAGAACGAAGAAGCCTGGGAGACAGTGACACGTGTGACCGCTGCGCAGCCCTTGTTTGCGCCGGCTCAGCAATTGCGGGCCGAGCTTGCCATGCGGCTGCACGAGCGGGCTGAGGCGGTGGCTGCGGTTAAGGCGGAAACGGCCCTCCATCCCTCCTGCGGTGCGCTTAAGCGCGCGATCGACGTCTTTGCTTCGATCAGCGCCTATGAGCGCGCTAAGGAATATGAGAAGCAGCTTGAGAATTGCGCCCCGGGATCGTTGGCCTATGCGGAGGCGCTGAGCGAATCGGGCCGTCACGCCGAAGCGGCAGCGGCGGCGGCCAAGATCGCGACGTCGCGTCCTCTCGATCGCAACTCACGTGCGGTGATGGTCCGCGAGCTGGCGCTGGCCGGTGATGTCGCGGCCGCGCGGCGCGCTGCCGAAGAGTTAAAGAAACTAGCTCCAAATTCGGAGCGGCTGCAGCGAATGGCTGAGCGGGCCGCATCAGGATCGCGGGTGCTCGATTCTGATAGTGGGCGCGGAGAAGAGTTTGATACCGGCAAAGCGTTCTACGCGCCCTATCGCCGCGACCCCATGCAGGTGATCCGCGACACGGCGGAGCGGCGCTTCTCCGGCGGTCCGGCGGTCACCTTGCTGCAGGACCATGTCGTGCGCCTGCAGCCGAACGGCGATGTCTCCCTCTATGTCCACAAGCTCAGCCGCCTGCTGAATCGGGACGGCATCGAGCGCTATGGCGAAGTTCGACTGCCGCCGTCGGCGGAGGTGCTGGAACTGCGCACGATCAAGAGCGACGGCGCCATTGCCGAGCCCGAACTGACCACGGCTAAGCCGACGATCTCCATGCCCGCGCTCGCGCCCGGCGACGTGATCGAACAGGAGTACGTGGTGCGTTATCCGGGCCAGGGCCTCAGCACGCAAAGCGATGCGTTCGAATTCACCTTTGGGTCGTTCACGGCGCCGATCCTGTTCTCGCGCTTCGTCGTCCTCACGCCGGTCCAGGAAGATGGCTCCGTCCGCGTCGCGACCTTTGGCAAAGTACCGAAGCCATCGGCTCACGAGGAATACGGTATGCAGGTGCGCGTGTGGGAGATGAACGATATTCCCCAGTCGGTGGAAGAAGTGGCCATGCCCCCGGCTTCCGAGACGCTGCCAATGGTACGACTCCTGCCCACGCGTGACTGGGCCGACGTCCGCGATGAGTACCGCAACGCGATGTTCGAAGCGACGCGCATCGGGCCGCGGGTGGTCGCGGCGGCGCATGAGATCGAAGGCGAATTAGCGGCCGCTCCAAGCCCGCAAGGGTGGACGGACGAGGAAAAGGCACGCGCGCTGTATCACTACGTCACCTCCCATGTGCGCTCGGCCGAGGCGACCATGGCCCAGGCCGAGATCACCTCGGCGGAGGACACTCTCGCCGATTGGCAGGGTAGCCGGACGGCGGTATTAATCGCTCTGGCGCGGGCCTCCGGATTATCGGCCGACCTTCTGCTGGCACGCCACGGCGGCACGAGAAAGCCAGTTTCGGCCTCGGACGACATCTACATCGACCCGCTAGTTAGGTTTCATCTGCGCCGGGCAGATCAATCGCGGAACGATATTATTGTGAGCGCGGAAAAAGACGGCGTTGCCTTCGGCGCGCTGCCCGCCGCCATCGCGCGCGAGGAGGCGTTGGCCGTCCCCTTCGACACCCCGGAAGGGCTTGCCAGACAGTTTGTTTCCTTGCCCTCGCCGATCGTTGATGAGCGCAGCACGGCCGATGGGGAAGTGACAATCGACGAGCAGGGAAATCTGGCGGCACGCCTGGTGATCCGTATGGGGGCCGCGCGCAGCACGCAGTTGCGGACGATCCTCAACGGGATCGAGCCGCGCGACCGTGGCCATTTCTTCGAGCAGCTTGCCTTGCGGATCTTCCCAGGAATCAGCGAGGCCAGCGGCGAGGTCCACCACGAAGCCGATAGCGATCAGCCGCTGGAGCTGGTGCTTGCCTGCCGCGCGCCGCATTTTCTGAACTTTGTAGGTGAGGTGGCGGACATGGATCAATTGGTGCCTGCGCTCGGCTTGCGCAAAATGTATGGTACGGGCGGGGTGCGCCAACAGCCTTTGCTGCTCGATTTCCCGCTGATTGAGACAACGAAGTTTCGTGTCCGGCTGGCTCCGGGCTTGAGGCTGGTTTCGCTGGCCGCCGACCTTCAGGTAGAAAACCAGTTTGGCGGGTATTCGGTCACCTTCCGCCGCACAGCCGCGGACGCAGTCGAGATCACGCGCTCTTTCCGCCTTCCGGTACAAGTCGTGGCTCCGAAGGATTACGAACAGTTCAGCCGCTTCGCACGCCAGATCGACGACGCTGAGCGGCAGCGGCTGACAGTTCAGCGGCTGCGAACATCTCAGCCGGCAAGCTAGTCGAGTGACGCCAAATGTACGTTAGAGACGGTGCCTGCTCTGACGCGGCTGAATGCCAGCACGGGAACCCGTGACATGGTGTGGGCGGCGGCAACCTTCTTTCAGGAACAATCCGGTTGTGAAGCGGCGGGCATCCGGCTGCAGGAAGGGGATGATTATCCCTATTTCGAAGCCCGCGGGTTTCCGAAGGAATTTGTTCTCGCCGAGAACAGCACGACGGAATTGCTCGCCAGCACCACCGAGGCCGACCGGCAAAATCGCACCCGCAACCGCTGCAATGGCGAGGGGTACGAGTCGGAGGCCCTGATACCTCTGCGCATTGGCCAGGAACGCTTGGGACTGCTCTCGTAATAGGTGATCCACAACTACTCACCCCGTGCAATGGGAGACACAGGAAACTGGCGGCGGACAAAATATGTCGGACAAAAACATGGCCCGCATTGGATACGGGCCAATAGATGATCCACCGCGTAGACTTCTCGCGGTCGAGCCAAGATGCGCGGGATTACTGAGAAGTAGTGGTGAACGGACCAGTTGCAGCCTTATCGCGGCTGTACTGCTGTACCGTCCCTGCGAGTTTCTGGCTGTACCAATCCCCCTGCGATCCCGTGTTGGAAGCCATACTTTCGGGCTGTATATCACTCTGCTTCTCGGACAGCGAGGTCACGGACGGAGCAGTTGTAGCCGCAATGCAGTTAAACATCTGTACCGCCGCCGCGAGTTTATGGTTGTACCAATCATTGTTTCCACTTTGCGTATCGCCGACACTGCTGCCCGCTGTTTGAGCCACAGCGAACATGCCGAGTGAAAGTGTAGCGATCAAAAGAACCTTCCGCATATGCGTATTTCTCCTTCTCCTCTTGCAGTCACGACATTTCGAAAACATTTGAGTTTGTGATTGTCGATTACGGGTAGAGGTTGGCTGGTCTTGAGTTAGTGCGATCTGCTGCTCGAATTAACGAATCCGGAACTGCTGCATCTGGAGACGAAGTGGGCTCGCTGCTGCTTTTGAGGTCAACTGTGATCTGCTGCAGACGTGTGCCGGGGCCAAAAACTCAATGCTCTCAGTTGGGACCTGCAGCAAAGCGCTGGAGACTCGGAAAACCGGACAAAACTGTTGACGCAATTGGGGCAATTTGCTGGCTACATCCAGAACAAATAGGACTTCATTCCCAAACTACGGCACGCGGTACAGGAACGGAGAGCGAATCCCTTTTAGATTTGTGGAATCGACAGTGAAGTAAGTGGTTACCCCCCTGGACTTTAGGGCTCCACCCCTGCCGACGCGAACTCCACCCTGCCGTCGCGCACCAACTGTGCCTGCACCTCGCGGGTCACGCGGTTAGTCGCCAGCAGGGAAGACGGCACCGTGCGCCGCGTAGCCTTCCCCAGCGCGTCCACCGTTATTGCCATCGCGCCCTGGTCTTTGGGCGGCAACTCTTCCAGCGCCGCATACTTCGCCGTGCCATCCAGATACAGGTTCAGCTCCGGAACGAAGGCCATCGCGTGGTTGAACAACTGTACCGAGTACGCTTCCGTTGCCACGGGTCTTGCCGAGCGCGTGCGCACCATGGCGAATTCGGCCTGCACGCCCACCGCCCGCAGCAGCGCCACCATCATCGCGGCCTTATCCTTGCAGTCGCCGAACCCACGCCTTTCCACCGTCGAAACTGGATAAGGCAGGTAGCTGTGCACGCCGAACTCGAAGGCAACGTATTTTGTGCTGCGCTGCACACTCTCATAAACCGCCTGCACCTTGCCCTGCGTGGTCAGGTTCCGCTCCAGAATCTGCTGGGCCACCCTGCGCAGATTCGCGTCCGCCTTCAGTCCTGGCTCCAGCAACTCGCTGTACCAGCGGCCAAACTCCTCCACCGAGCCAATCGTCGAAACATGCAGGTACGGCCCGCTCGTGCTCGCCGCCATCGCAAGCGATTCCAAGGCCGGCGCTCCAATCTCGCCCGCCTCCCACATCCGCGTGGTCTCCGCGCCCTTCTGCCGTACAACCACCGGATGCAACCCGTGCTCCACCGCGTACAGCTGCATCGTGCTCGGCGCTATCACTACCCGTCGCCTCAGCCTTGCCGGAAAGAAATCGTGGAACACATCCAGCCGCGCGTAGTATCCCGCCCACGGACTCACCTCTGCCGCGGCCAGCAGGTGATACTCAATCTCCACCACATCGCCCGGTTCCAGCTGCTTGAATCGCAGATCGCGCGAGCGCGAGTCGAAGTACATCGACGAGCCCCTCGCCACCACCGGCTGGTCTGCGCAAACCGTTGCCTCCACCTCGCGTCCATCGCCCTTCAGGACCCGCGCCCGCACCATGCTCAGCATCTCGGTCATCCCGGAATAGCTCACCGAGCGCGGCGAAAAGTTCCTCGCCCCTTGCAGGCTGTTGATTCTCCAGATGTGCTGGATGTGGGTCGAACTCAGCCCGTCGCGTCCCAGGCTGTCTTTCCGCAAATGATCGATCCGGATGTCGGCCAAAGTCTCCACGTCTCCGCTCGGGTTGCCTGCTTCCTGGGCCGCGCGTCGGGCATCCACCAGGAACTCCGTGTCCGGCAGGCTGGACGCACCGGCCAGCTTTCCCGCTGGATTGGTCGCCCCAATTTCCAGCAGCTCTTCTGCTTCCCCGGGGGAGTCCGCTGCCGGCAACATGGCTGACACCGCCGCATTCAACGCGCCAGCGTCTTCTGCTGGACTGCTTTTTGCCAGCGCTTTCAGTTCGCCTACAAGTTGTTTGCGCTGCTCGGGATTATTGGTAGCCAGGTATTGCCGTTCCAGGCTCTCAATATCATGCGAGTGGCTTTGCGCCTGTGCAATGAGGACGGCTGCCAGCACAAGGCTGAATAACGAGAATCCGGTAAATAGGTGGCGGCGCGTCAAATCTCTCCTGCTGGACAAACCAAGCCGGGACGGCGCGATGGGAAATAAGCGGCTTCGCAAGGTAGTAGAGCTTCGAATCAATGTCCCTGATCACCCCGTACGGTATGGACAGGATGTTATGAATGCAGTCATTCGAGCAATGATTGACGGCCTGAATGGGTGTGACGCACGTCACAGCCATGGCCGTGTATGTGGAAGGGCTCCGAACGCTGGAGCGGGCGTGGCGGCTATAGCCGCACGCGGCACCCCGTTTATGAATATGATTTTCTTTTTCATTTATGCATCCAAAACGATAGGACCATAATCCTATTGCTCAGGAAACTCAGAAAGGTTCCTCATCTATGACCATGAAAACTATGCTTGGATTGTTTACAGTGCTGGTGCTCGTATCCGCGGTGGCCTTAGGCCAGGAATATCTGCCGCAGTTTCCACAGGCCGCCAACCCAGCGTTGACAAACGGCCGTGCCGATCAGTCGTCACCTTCCTCAATGCGCGAGCTGCCATCTTCCATGGCCGCTAACCAAAGCAGCACGAACGAGGAGAGTTTCGCATTGCCGCAGTTTCCACAGGCTGCCCACCCAGCGTTGACCAACGTCGGGGCCGATCAGTCGTCTTCCAACCAAAGCAGCACGGACGAGGCGAGGTCGCCTTCATCCGCGTTGCCGCAGTTTCCACAGGCCGCCAACTCCTCGATGAGGTGAAGGCGGTCGCGAACCAGAATAACGACCAACTCCTGATCCAGGAATGCCTAGGCACGTTTGCCTAGGTATTTTCCGGCGCAGGAGGATGCTGCGTGCCCCCCCCCCCCGGCGGTCATGGTGTCGGGCGCCACTAAGCTTCTAGTCCTTCACCGCGATGCCCAGCGCCTTCATCTTGCGATACAGGTGGCTGCGCTCCAGGCCCAGGACTTCGGCGGCGCGGCTGACATTACCGTGGTTCTCGTCGAGTTTTTTCAGAATATAGTCGCGTTCGTAGGCTATGCGGGCCTGGTGCAGAGTGCTGAAATCGTTGGCCCGCCGTGCACCTTCGCGATAGACGAGCGGCGGCAGGTGCTTGCGCTCGATCCTGCTCACGGTGGGATTCATGATCACGATGCGCTCCACCACGTTGCGCAACTCTCGCACGTTGCCTGGCCAGGCATAACGCATGAGCCCCTCGATGGCCTCCTCGGTGATCTCCTTCGGGCGGCGGCTGTAGGCGGCGGCGAACTCTTTCAGGAAATGCCGCGTGAGCTGCGGAATGTCCTGCTTGCGGTCGCGCAGCGGCGGCACGCAGAACGGAATCACATTCAGCCGGTAGAAAAGATCCTCGCGAAAATTGCCGGTGGAGATCTCTTCCTCCAGGTCCTTATTGGTGGAGGCAATGACGCGCACATCGACGCGGGTGCTGTCCTCGCTGCCCACCGGCGAGATACGATTATCTTCCAGGGTCCGCAGCACCTTGGCCTGCGTCTTCAGGCTCATGTCTCCGATTTCATCCAGGAAGAGGGTGCCCTCGCTGGCTTTCTGGAATTTGCCTTCCTTGGCGGTGCTGGCGCCGGGAAAGGCGCCTTTCAAATGGCCGAAGAGTTCGCTTTCGATCAGGTCTTCCGGAATGGCCGCGCAGTTGACCTCCACGAACATGGCGTCTTTGCGCAGGCTCTGGGCATGAATGGCGCGCGCCACCAATTCCTTGCCCGTGCCCGATTCGCCAAAGATAAGCACGCGGCCATTGGTGGGAGCCATGATGCCGATCTGCTGGCGCAAGGCCTTCATCGGGATGCTGTCGCCGACGATGGTGCTCTTGGCGAGCAGCTCACGCTTCAGGTCACGATTTTCGCTGCGCAGCCGGCGGGCATCGATGGCATTCTTGACCAGAATGAGGGTCTTTTCGAGCGAGAGCGGCTTCTCCAGGAAATCGAAGGCGCCGAGTTTGGTGGCGCGCACGGCGGTTTCAATGGTGCCGTGTCCAGAGATGATGATGACCTCCGGCGGGTCCTCCAGTTCGCGTATGCGCTCCAGGGTTTTCAGGCCATCCATGCCGGGTAGCCAGATATCGAGCAGAACCACGTCAAAGGGCATCTTGCCGGTCTGCTCCAGGCCCTGTTCGCCGGACTCGGCGGTGAACGCCTCGTAGCCTTCGTCTTCCAGGATTCCCTTGAGCGTGCTGCGGATGCCGCGCTCGTCGTCAACGATGAGGATGTTATGCATGGCTCGCTACCGCCGCCGCTTCGGGCGCGACCGGCAACTCAATGATAAAACGCGCGCCCACCGGCTGGTTCTCCTCCACCCGGATGCTGCCGTGGTGATCTTCAATAATACGGCTCACGATGGATAGCCCCAGTCCCGTGCCGCGCTCTTTGGTGGAGAAATACGGCAGGAAGAGTCTCTCCTTCATTTCCTGAGTCACGCCATGGCCTGTATCGGAGACAACGATTTCGACCACATCCTTTTCGTTCAGCAGCGCGGTTTGAATCTGCACCGCGCGCACCAGGGAATCCTGCATGGCCTCGGCGGCGTTGTCCACCAGATTAGCAATTACGCGCTTCATCGCATCTGGGTCGGCCAACACGCGCGGCAGGTCGGGTGCGAGCGCGGTGTGCAGTGCGATACCGTCGAGCCGTCCCGCAAACATAGCCAGCGCGTTCTCCACGATCGCATTCAGGTTGGCAGGCCGCGGTTGCGCCGCGGGAAAGCGTGCCAGGGTGGAAAACTCGTCCACCAGCGTGCGCACGGTTTCCACCGAACTGGCGATGGTGTCGGCGCAGGTGGCGATGATCTGCAACGAAGCGTTATCCGGCGCGGCCCGGGAGAGATGGCGGCGAATCCGCTCGGCGGAGAGGGCAATCGGAGTAAGCGGATTCTTGATCTCATGCGCTACCCGCCGGGCGACCTCCCGCCAGGCGGCCTGCTTCTGAGCGCGCAGCACATCCGCGAGGTCCTCAAACACCAGCACGTAGCCCCAGCGCTGCCGCTCCACCTGCAACGAGGCCGCCGTGACCGCGACATTAAGCCTTCCGTTGGCAGTGGAGATTTGTATCTGCGCGGAAGTCGAGCCCATACGGTTCGACCGGCGCAAGAGCTGATCCAGCTCCTCCAGCGCCTCCGGCGAGAAGGCTGCGCCCAGCGACGAGCCGACGGCAAAACCGCCTCCCGCGCCCTTGGGCTCGCGGCCAAACATGCGGCGCAGCGCGGTGTTGGTGTGCCACACGCGCTTGTCCGCGTCCAGCGAAAGCACGCCCGTCGGGATGCTCTCCAGGATGGTTTCCATGTGGCGGCGGCGCTGTTCGAGCGCGCTATTGACGTCGGCCAGCGAGCGGCTGGAGGCTTCCAGTTGCGAGCGGCTGGCCTCCAATTCCTCGGCCATGCGGTTGAAGGAGAGCACCAGCCGTCCCAATTCGTCCCCGGCAAGAGCCGGCATGCGGACGCGGTAATCGTAGCGACCGCGCGATAGCTCCTCGGTGGCCGCGGCCAGCGCGGCGACCGGCCGCGTGACAAATTTCGATAGGAAGAGCGCAAACCAGGTGGCGGCAAACAGCACCAGCACCGTGAGCAGCAGCAGTAGCCCCATGTAGGTGCGGCGCACGGCTTTGCGCTGCTGGGCCAATTCGTAGTAGCGGCGTTGACTTTCCTCCACGCCCTTCAACGTTTCCGTAAAGGCGGAGGGCAGGGGCAAGCCGACCAGGATGTAACCGTGCAGCGGCACCTCGGCGATACCCAGCATGTATTGTTGTCCGCCGATTCCGATGGGTTGGGGACGCTCGGTGCTGAGCTTGTCCAGGGGCGGAATCCTGTCCCTCAGGATTCTCCAGGGATCGGGCGGGTTGAAGCTGGCATCGGCTTCGCCGTTGCGAATGGCAAAGGCAAATCCGCCGTTCAGCGTGATGGTGTGGCGGCGGAACTCGGCGATCAGGGGAGAGAAGTTTCCGGTATCAAACGAGCGCTGCGTATCCGGGGCGTGGGCGATGGCGAGCGCTTCCGTACGCGAGTCTTTGGCAGCATAGGCCGAAAGCATATCGGCCACCGCGGCGGTATCCTGGCGCACCTCCTCCACCGGGCGCGAGAACCACTTATCGATCGAGCGGTTCATCAGGCCATAGGCGAACAGGAATAGAAAGAGGACGGGGGCAAACGAGAGGAGGAGCGCGCCTGCCACCATGCGCGTCCGGAACTGCGACCCCAGCACGCCCACCCGCCGCTCGGCATACAGCTTGAGCACTGTGCGGAGGAGGACGAAGGTCAGCGCGAGCAGCAGCAGGAAGATCAGTGCCGAAAGCGCGGCGAAGGTGAGGGTCTGCTGGTTGGTGTTGGGGCGAAGAAAGGTCAGGTTAAAAGCGGCCTGCGAAAACACTACGGTAAACAGCAGGAAGATACCGATGGCAAGCAGTATGATCGTCCATCGGCGGGAACGCGGGCGTTCGGGTTGTTGGTTGGCAGCCACGGATAGCGCCAATTCTATTGGGTGGCCATCATTATATGGTGCCTATGGCTTAACGTGGGGGGCTCAACCCACATCTGCCAAAACCGGGCAGATGTGGGGCACCCTCAAGCGGCTCTGAGGCACTGGCCAGCCCAGCACCGCTAAAGAGGCTTCCCGGACGCTTACCGCGGATTCCGCGGATTTTTTGAAAGATTATCCGTGCAAATCCGTTTGTATCCGTGCAAATCCGCGGTAGGCATTTCTCAAACCTTAAGCCGATTTGGATATCTTCCAACTGCGCCTGCCGAGGCCGCTCTAGCGGTTGCAGGCCAAATGCGCTAACGTGAGCGCATGGCCATGCGCCGCCAAACCAAGCTGGACGCGCCCGCGCTCTACGAGTACGCGGTGCGGGCCTTGGGACGCCAGATGCGCACGGTTGCCGAGCTAAAGCGCCTGATGCGGCGCAAGCTCGCCGGGCAAGAGGATGGCGAGCCGCTCGTGGAACAGGTCATCGTCCTTCTGAAAGAGCAGCGCTACCTGAACGACTCCAACTATGCCGCCTCGTTCTCCTCTTACCGGCGGGACAACCAAAAGTTCGGGCGCAGGCGGGTCATCACCGACCTGAAGGCGAAGGGGATTCACGGCGACGTTATCGATAAAGCGGTGCGCGAGGCATTTTCCGGGGTGGACGAGGAGAAGCAGGCGCGCGAATTCCTGCGACGAAAACGCATATCCAAACCCGAAGACCAGCGGCAGGCTGCCCGTGCCTTCCGCGCCCTGATGCGGGCTGGCTTCGCGACCAAGACGATCTTTGCCTTGCTGAAGCAGTGGGACGTGGAGGACGAGGTCATCAGCGCACTGGAATCCGAAGCCGCCGAGATGCCCCAAGCATCCGATGAGACATGACCCTCGCCCAGCGCAAGGCCGCGGTTGAACATCTCGTCGCCTCCGACCGCAAACTGGCGCGGCTGATCGAGCGCGTGGGCAAGATTCCGCCGCCCCCGCGCAAGCACTTCACCATCTTCTATTCGCTGCTGCGGTCGATCGTTTACCAGCAATTGGCGGGCGCGGCAGCGGCCACCATCCTGCAGCGAGTGCACGACTGCTTCCCGGATTGCGACTTCCCCACGGCCCAGCACATCGTCCTTGCCTCCGATGAGGCGCTTCGCGCTGCGGGCTTGTCGCGAAACAAGTTGTCGTCGATCCGCGATCTGGCGGCCAAGGCGCTGGACGGCACGGTTCCCACGGCAAGACAGGCCGCGTACATGAACGATGAAGAACTTATCGAACGGCTCATTGCCATCCGCGGCGTGGGCCGGTGGACGGTGGAGATGCTGATGATCTTCCGCCTGGGCCGCCCGGACGTTTTGCCGGTCACGGATTATGGCGTGCGCAAAGGGTTCATGTTGACGTTCAAAACGCCTGACCTCCCCACCACGCAGCAGATGGTCCGGCGCGCCGAGCGCTGGCGTCCCTACCGCAGCGTAGCGAGCTGGTATCTGTGGCGGGCGGCGGAGTGGTAGTGGTAAGCCGTTAGCGGTTAGAGGTCGTCAGTTTCCGGGTCGCCCGTGATGCAAGAGTAATCCAGCAATTGAGAACTTAATCGCCCATCATCATGTTCCACAAGCCGACATGGCGGGACTAATACTGAAAGAGGTAGGGGGGGTAACATCTCTGCGCCGTGGTTCCGCTACACACGATGAGACTCTACCGGCGTTTCATCCCTGATTCGGATTCTTAAAAATGTCGGCTACGCTCTGCTCCGCATGTAGTAGCTCGCCTTCTACGACGGCATCTACGATAACCTTGTCCGCAAGAGTCCCTTCATAGTTATGATCGAATTCGATCGATTTGGTCCCCAATGGCAAAACTACTTAATCCAACCGTAACCGCCCTGGACATGACCCACTAAGATAGTAGTCTCCGGCTGTAATGGCCGCGTTCATCCCGCATTCGACCGCGAAATACTTACCACGTTCGAAATGACCTACACGATCGGCATACCAGGGATCTGCTTCCCGGAGACGAGCATAATTTCTTCCGCTGGCTATACCGTCGAATATGGTGCTCGCCCACAAAGCAGTGTGGACTGACCAGAATTCGGGATATGGTTTGTTAGGTGCTCCGTACGATTGAGGCACGGGAGCATTTGGCAACACTGCTTGCTCGGCAAACAGTGCACAACTGAAACTGAGCAACAACAGCAACATTAGAATTCGTTTCATACTTGTCTCCCGTGTATCTTCAGGACACTTGTGGCTGGAGATTCGGTGCCCATGATGGTTGCCCCCTTTTCTTCTAGCTGCATCAGCAGTTGATGATTGCGGCTGCCTGCGTTGGCCAAGTCCGCCACTATCTGTAATTCGCGGCCGCAATTGGGCAATCCATCCTGGTAAATGCGTACCCGATCGTAATCCAGCTCGGCACCTGTGACGGCTTCTCGGATGTCGCTCCACAATCGCTCCACCCGATTCACATTGCGTTGCCAAACTTCTCTGCCCAGTTTGCCCATCAGGAGGCGCCGAACCGGTTGGCGTAGAGCACCCAGGTCGGCAGGGGAATGGATGATAGGCACATAGAGGAGTGATCTTGCGGTCTGTTGCAACGGCTCTGCCTCCCGCCTTCCTGTGCTCCTGCGACTACCGGCGGAATTATGGGGCACACTTCCCCGCGGCGAGCGTTTATTTTCGCGTTGAGCTGCGAGGTTGGGCGATTTCGAAACTCGTCCCATTTCGGGTGCCCGGCACAGACGCCGGTCGGCAAACGAGAGCGAACCAGGAGGTGAGCGCTTTCCCTACTCTTCTGGATTCCACGCCACACAATGCTCTGCTGAATAGAGATCGATGGGAAGACTTCCCTGCCATCGCTCCTGCACGTGCGGCCACTAAGGAATCTCTGATTAAGTTCTCTGCTTTCCACAGGGCCAATGTGTAGATTGAGTCCAGAGACTCTGAAAGCAGATGAGGCAGCAGACACTGGCGATGACGACTGGGTTCGAGCGGTACACAAAGAAGACGCGGCGTGCGATGTTTCTTGAAGAGATGGAGCAGGTCGTGCCGTGGCGCGAACTCTGCGCTCTGATCGAGCCTCATTATCCGAAGGCTGGTAATGGGCGTCGTCCCGTCGGACTGGAGCGCATGCTGCGCATCTACTTCCTCCAACACTGGTTCAACCTGTCGGACCCGGCGGTGGAAGAGGCGTTGTACGATTCGCCCGTGCTACGACAGTTTGCCGGAATCGACTTGGGGAGCGAGCCGGTGCCGGATGAGACCACGGTGTGCAAGTTCCGCCACTTGCTGGAAGAGCATCGACTGGGGGGCGAGATTCTGGAGACCGTGAACCTGTACTTGCAGCAGCGCGGTGTGCGCATTTCGACGGGTACTATTGTGGACGCGACCATCATTCACGCCCCGAGTTCGACGAAGAACCAGCAACAGAAGCGCGACCCGGAGATGCACCAGACCCGGAAAGGCAAGCAGTGGTATTTCGGGATGAAGGCGCATGTGGGCGTGGACAGCAAGACAAAGCTGGTGCATAGCGCAGTAGCCACGGCGGCCAACGTGTCCGACTCGACGGTATTGCCAGAGCTGTTGCATGGCGATGAGACCCACGTCTGGGGCGACCAAGCCTATCGCGGGCAGCGCGAGGTAATTCACGAATGCTCGCCGCGTGCCAAGGACTGCACCAACAAGCGCTATCGCTACAAAAACCGGATTGACCAAGTGGAGCGGGCCAAGAACCGGACGAAGTCGCGGGTGCGCTCGAAAGTCGAGCATGTATTTGGCGTGCTGAAGTTAAAATTCGGATTCGTGAAGGTACGCTACCGAGGCATGGCGAAGAATGCCAATCGGCTGTTCACCGCCTTCGCCCTGGTGAATCTGTTCATGGTTCGCAAGAGACTGCTGTGCCCAACGACGGCGTAGTGTTGCTCGGGGCGCAGCACGGCGCATTCGGGCACAGCAAACGCAAAACCCTCACCTGAAAACCGATCCAAAAGGCGGCTGAATCTGCCCTCCAGCTCACGCTGGTTCAAAAGCCCTGGTTGTTCAGAGCTTCCTTAGAGGAGCAAGATGCCTGCACCGGATGTGACATTCCCCGTGCAATCACCGCCAAGCGAAGTCTGTTCGCTCAAGTCTCTCGGTTCAACTTACAGTCAACCCATAACAGTAAGGAGTGTAACGATGGCAAAAATGCAGAAGTCAACCGACTCCTCCAGCCTGGCGGAAGTTATCGATCGCATTCTCGACAAGGGGATCGTGATCGACGCCTGGGTCAAGGTGTCACTGGTTGGCATTGAACTGCTGTCCATCGAAGCCCGGGTAGTCATCGCCTCGGTCGAGACCTACTTGAAATATGCGGAGGCCATTGGTCTAACATCCACGGCTGCGTGTTACTGGTGCGGGTGCCCCAGGTTCGCGCCGTTCCTTTCGGCGCTAACCTGGGCCAAACCGCATCCGGTGCGTGTTACTGGTGCAAGAACACCCCCACGTTAGCCAAAAGCAGGCTAATGTGGAGCACCCTCCGCACCTTCAATACGCGGCAAACAATCCGCGCCCGGTGTCATTCCGCCCGTTCCGGTTACAATCACTCCATACTCCTCGCAACCCATGGCCACCGCCCCCGCCAAGCCGCGCCTAGCCTACATCGACTGGATGCGCGGGCTGGCGTGCGTGCTGATGTTTCAGGTGCATGCCTACGACTCCTGGCTGACGCCAGAGGCCAAGCGCTCCCGCTTCTACATGAACGCGCAGTTGCTGGGCGGACTTCCCGCGCCGCTGTTTTTGTTTCTGGCCGGTATCTCGTTCGCGCTGGTCACGGACAAGCTGCGAAACAAAGGCGTCGATCCCGGCAAGATCGCCCGCACCACCATCCGGCGTGGCGCGGAGATCTTCGGATTCGGCCTGCTGTTCCGGTTGCAGGAGTTCCTGCTCGGCTGGCCCTATGCGCCGTGGAGTGACCTGCTCCGGGTCGATGTGCTGAACATCATCGGGCTTTCGATGATGTTGATGGGCGTGCTTTGCCGCGTGGCAGCTCTCGATGGTGCCCCACATCTGCGCGTTTTGCGCAGATGTGGGAGGTTTCATGAACCCACATCTGCCAAAACCGGGCAGATGTGGGGCACCCTCCGTCAACGTACGATAATCGCAGCTATTGCCGCCTCGCTCGGCATCGCCCTGTTGACTCCTCCTCTCTACACCACGTGGCGCCCGCGCTGGCTGCCATGGCCATTGGAGTCCTACATCAACGGGGTGCACACCTTCAAGGAGCCTCCGGGATGGCTTTTCCCGACGTTCCCCTGGGCGGCCTTCGCGTTTGCCGGGCTCGCGGTCGGATTCCTGCTGCTCAGCGAACGCGTGCGCAAGTACGAAGCAGCCTTCTTCGCGCTGTTCGGCGCCGGTGGCGCGGCGATCTGGTTCGGCGCACGCTGGCTCGACCACCAGCCAAGGCAGATGTACGCGGTCTATAACTTCTGGCTAACCAGCCCCAACTTTCTCCTTATGCGTGTGGGCGTCCTGCTGATGATCCTCGCGGCCTGCTATGCCTGGTGCCGCTGGGGCGCGGCCACCTGGGGTTTCAGCCCCATCATTCAGTTGGGGCAGACGTCGTTGCTGGTGTACTGGGTCCACATTGAGTTCGTTTACGGCAAGTTCATCCTGCTGCCGAGCCATGGCAACGGCATTCGCGGCGCATCGTGGGGACTGCTGGTGGTCTTTCTCGGCATGCTGCTGTTGTCGATTGGGCGAACCGCGTGGACCGAGCGCAGAACTCGGGGCGGCAAGCCGATGGCAGGACAGCCAGTCATGGCAGGGGCGTGAATTCCAAGTCACCCAAGCCTGTGATAACAGTCATATCCCGGCTTGAGCTCCGAAGCCAAACTGGAGGCATACCGAACTTTTCAAGACAACCCCAACGTGTAGTTTGGGTTTATCTTTTTAGGGTTAAGGTGTCTTCTGAGCGGGCGGCACCGCGTTTGATTGTCACCGCAGGAGGGAAGAGTCATTATGAAGATCGTGAAACTCGCCGCTGTGATCGCGATGCTTGCACTGCTTTTGTTCGCCATGCTTCCAAACTTGAGCTGGGCGCAGGAGGATGGTGCGGGGCTGTACATGGCCAAGTGCGCGGGTTGCCACAAGGCGGACGCCAGCGGCAATGCCATCCTGAAGGCCCCTCCCCTGAGGGGTGTGAGCGCCGCCAAGGTGAAGGACACCGTGGCGAATAACCCGAAACATGCCGCCGCAAAGAAACTCCTCCGCGAGGATCAGATTCAGGCGATTGCCGAGTACCTGCGCAGCTTGAAATAGAACCCGATAGCAAGTATCCAGTACTCAGTTCTCATCAATCGGACTGGCGTATCAATGCACGACTTTAGAGGCTGCTAAGCCGCCATCTCCCCGACCTCGGCTTCGTCTACGTAACACCACATCCAGCTCTCGTCCGGCTCAGCCGAACGCATCACCGGATGTCCGGTCTCGTGATAATGCCGGGTAGCATGCCGGTTTGGCGACGAGTCGCAGCAGCCCACGTGTCCGCACTCCAGACACATGCGCAGATGGACCCAGTGATCGCGGGTTTTCACGCAATCCTCGCAAACGTGCTTGGTGGGAATGGTGAACTTGACGTGATCGTTTAGATGAGAGCAGCGCTGCGTCATGGTGACCCTCCGGATGGTTAGGGCTGATGGGATAACGAAGTCGGCCTCGGATTCGGGCCGAGTACACTGTTTGGGCTTCCAACCAGACAGCGGCTCGGGTCGAAGGAGGCCGAGATGCGCATTATAGGCTGTGATTTGCATACCCGACAGCAGACTTTGGCGATGCTGGACGTGGATACGGGCGAGATACAGGAGCTTGTCCTCGACCATGAGGGCGCTCAGGTCAGAGAGTTTTACGCCGGACTGCCAGGTCCGGTGCGGGTTGGCATCGAGGCGACCGGGTCGATGCAGTGGTTTTTGGAACTGATGGACGAGTTGGGTGTGGAGTGCCAGGTCGGACACCCGGCGAAGATCCGCGCTTGCGAACCGCGCAAGCAGAAGCATGACCGCAGGGATGCAAACTTACTGTTGAGCCTGATGGTGGCCGACCGGTTCCCGGCGATCTGGATGCCGAGCATCGAGCAACGCGATGTGCGGGCGCTTTTACGCTATCGGCATCAGTGGGTGCGGATCCGTACACGTCTGCAGAACGCGTTGCAATCGATCGCGTTGAGCCATGGCCTACGCCGCGGGAGTTCGCTGTGGAGCAAGGCTGGGCTGCAAGCGATCGGCTCGCTGGCGCTACCGGGTTACTCGGCGGAACGGCGCGATGCGCTGGTTGCCTTGTACCTACACCTGCAAGCCGAGATCGACGAGTTGGATAAGACCGTCGCTGCGTGTGCTGAGCAACGACCGCTTGCCCAACTGCTGATGACGCATCCCGGCGTGGGACCGATCACCGCCTTGGCCACCGAAGTGTTGCTGGGCGACCCGACGCGCTTCGTGGACGGCAAAGCCGTGGCCAGCTACATCGGCATGATTCCGAGCGAGTACTCCAGCGGCGGCCGGCAGCGCTGTGGAGCTCTCAGCAAGCAGGGCAACGCGCTGCTTCGCTTTTTGTGGTGCGAAGCTGTCGGTCACGCGGTGCGGAAAGACGAGGAACTCAAACGCTTTTATCGACGGAAACTGGCGCAAAAAGGGCTCGGCAAAGCCAAAGTGGCAGCTGGACGCAAGCTGGGAATCCGGCTGTGGATCATGCTGCGCGACAACATCGACTACGAAGAGTTCTGCCGTCGCGGACGGCAGAGCGGGGGGAGCCCAAGCGGAGGTGCCTGAGCGTTAACATGGTCCTGCCTCGGCAGTGACCGTTGGGCTGAATAGGCCATCCGCCTCCCCAGGACGGGGAGTCCGAACAGATCATCATGGTCGTCGACTGACCGAAGAGATGTTTGGTGGGTACACCGCAACGATGAACGGAACGGGCCGAACCAAGGTTGGAAGCAATGGAAGCTATGGTCCAACTGACAAGTGCTCTTGCGCGGGCGCCGAGGTGTGTCCGTAGATAGAGAAAAACAAAACCCTCCTACGAAAGAGGAGGGTTGACGAAGCCGACTTCGTTAGAGATGTTTATGCGGCAATTATCGGCGATCCCGGTGCTTGTTGGGGCGGTTGATACTCCAGCGCCTCTCGATCCCAGTGGGCCAAGCTGGCGCCGGCTTCGTAGGTGGATTGAAAAAAGTTGAGCACATCCTGCCCCGGGTTCTCCGATTGCCGGACGTCTGCGTACATTAGCAAGAACTCGTGCATTTGTCGGTGATAGAACGCGGACTTGGGAGAGATCACGCTGTCGCCAAGTCCTTCGGGTTCGGGCGTCATGTAAGCATAAAACGCGGCATCCTCCACGTCACCGCTGCCGGGCCACCAGCCCACGCTGCTGACCTCGTCGGAATACGCCTCGCGAGTGATGGCATCGGCTCCGGGGCGTGGCGGGGCCGGACGTCCGGAGAAGCGGGTTACCGCCAGATCGAAGCTGCCCCAGAAGAAGTGCACCGGGCTGCACTTGCCGCGGAAACGCGCGCGGAACTCCGTCATCAGGCGATGCGCGATCAGCAGCACCCGCCAGAAGCGGTTCGCGTATTCCGGGTCGTAGGAATGATGCACCGTGTCTTCGGGGAATGGGATGGGATTGTGTACTTCGTCCGGGCGCGCGTGAATCGTGACTTCAATCCCGAGCCGGGCTAGCGACGACAGGAACTCGCGGTAGAACTCGGCTACGCTCTGCGGACGCAAGGGCATTGTGAGCGCGGCGCCATCGCAGGTTTCTATCAGCAGGCGATGCTGGATGAAGTCGAACGAGATCTCGAAGCCGCCGGCCTGATACGGGATCAGGGAGGTGCTCAAGCCGCGCGCGGTGACGTATAGGGGCACATTCCAGTAATGATTGATGTGTGGGGTGAGCGCCATGCGGACCTTGCCCACGATCTGAGTCCACATGTGCAGCGTGGCGCGGGTAGGCTCCCACTCCGCCAGGGGCAACGAGGGCCAAGCTTCCACTCCATACAAAAGCTCGTGTTCAGCGGCAAGTGAATCGCGCATGCGCACCTCCCGTGACCTAATGGGCTATCTAATTCGCGCTGCTGTTCGGGCGATTCCTCGAACCGGCTTCACCGACCAGCGCATCGCAGCTCAAGCACTGAGAACCCGCCCTACCAGCGGATTTGAGTGCAAAGCTGCAAGCCTGGTTGTCCTGGGATCACCAACTCTGTGAGAACGGGAGGCGAGAAAAATCTGGCTCAGAGGCACAGAGCAAAGCAGGTCCTTCGCTTTGCTCAGGATGACAATTCATTTCTTCTCGTGTCTCTGTGCCTCGGTGGCAGGTTCTTCTGAGGGTTACCCGCCGCGCTTCTCGATCTTGGCCCATGTATCTTTGAGGGTGACGGTGCGGTTGAAGACCGGGCTTCCCGGGCAGGAGTCCGGGTCCACGCAGAAATATCCCATGCGCTCGAACTGGTACCGGCTGCCCGCCGCGGCATTGGCGAGCGATGGTTCCAGCTTGCAACCGCGCAGCGTCTCCAGGGAAAGCGGATTGAGATTCGCGGTGAAGTCCTCCCCCTCTTCGACCTCACTTGGATTCGGCTTGGTGAAAAGGGTCTCGTAGAGCCGCAACTCGGCCTCGACCGCCTCGGCGGCCGCTACCCAGTGGATGGTGGATTTCACCTTGCGCCCGTCGGGAGGTGTATTGCCGCCGCGGGTGGCGGGATCGTAGGTGCAATGCAGTTCCACCACCTCGCCGTCGTCGTTCTTCACAGCTCCGGTGCAGGTGATGAAGTAGGCGTAGCGCAGGCGGACCTCGCGTCCCGGGGCGAGCCGGAAATACTTACTGGGAGGGTCCTCGCGGAAGTCATCCTGCTCGATATACAGCACCCGTGAGAATGGCACCTTGCGCGTGCCGGCGGCGGGGTCTTCCGGGTTGTTGATGGCATCGAGCTGCTCGACCTGATTCTCCGGGTAGTTGTCGATGACCACCTTCAACGGTCGCAGCACCGCCATGACGCGAGGCGCGCGTTTGTTCAGGTCCTCGCGCAGGAAGTGCTCCAGCATGGCCAGATCGGTGCTCCCGTTGGTGCGGGAAAGGCCCACGGCAGCGCAGAAATTGCGGATCGCCTCGGGCGTGTAACCGCGGCGGCGAATGCCGCAGAGCGTAGGCATGCGCGGATCGTCCCAGCCGCGCACATGGCCGTCCCTGACGAGTTGCAGCAGCTTGCGTTTGCTCAAGAGCGTGTAGGTCAGGTTGAGGCGGTCGAACTCGATCTGCTGCGAGGGGAAGATGCCCAGCTCGCGGATGAACCATTCGTAGAGCGGCCGGTGGTCGGTGAACTCCAGCGTGCACATGGAATGGGTGACGCGCTCCAGCGAATCTGACTGCCCGTGCGCGTAGTCGTACATCGGGTAGATGCACCACTTATTGCCGGTACGATGGTGTTCCGCGTGCAGGATGCGGTACATCACCGGATCGCGCAGGTTCACATTCGGCGCGGCCATATCGATCTTCGCCCGCAGCGTTCTGGAGCCGTCGGGAAATTCGCCAGCACGCATGCGCTCGAAAAGATCGAGATTCTCCTCGATCGAGCGATTGCGGTAGGGGCTATCCTTGCCGGGTTCGGTCAGGGTTCCGCGATACTGGCGGACTTCGTCCGCAGGAAGATCGTCCACGTAAGCCTTGCCTGCCTTAATGAGCTGCACCGCCCAGGCATAAAGCTGGTCGAAGTAGTCGGAGGCGTAATAGAGGCCCTCCCACTCGAAGCCGAGCCACCGCACGTCCTCCATGATGGACTCGACGTACTCGGTCTCTTCCTTCTCCGGGTTGGTGTCGTCGAAGCGCAGGTTGGTGCGCCCGCCGAACTCGTCCGCCAGTCCGAAATCAAGGCAAATGGCCTTGGCATGGCCGATATGCAGATAGCCGTTGGGCTCGGGTGGGAAGCGCGTCTGAATGACGGCGTCGCCGAACTTCTTCGTCTTCAGGTCTTCAACAATGATGTCGCGGATGAAATTGGACGAACTGGTGACAGGACTTATCGCTGAATTCATAGTTTCTGCTTTTGAACGGGACGTGTTCATGGTTTTCGTAGTCAATGACACCCGCAATCGGGTGGCGCAGGGCTTCAGCCCTGCGATCCGGCTGCACCGTGTTGGAGCTTCTGCATGGCTTGCTCGATACGCTCCAGCGCGGTCTCGCGGCCAAGCACCTCCAATGTTTCAAACAAAGGCGGCGCGCTCTTGCGCCCGCAGACCGCCACGCGGATCGGCTGAAACATCTGCCCTGCCTTGATTCCAAGGCCATGTGCCGCTGCACGAAGCGCCTGATCCAAGGAGGGATGATCGAATTCAGTATGCGCCAACACCTCGCGCCCCCGTTCCAGGACGCGACCGGCCATGGCCTCATCGCCCTTTTGCGGAATCAACTCGGCAGGATCGTAGGGAGGTAGCTGCTCGACAAAAAAGAAGTCGGCAACGGTAAGCACATCGCGCAACAGCTTCATACGCTCGCGAATGAGCGGAGTAATGCGCAGCAGTTTAGCTTCGTCTACCGCGAATCCCTCCGCCTGCACGATGGGCAGCAGCCGCTGGCTCAACTCCTCAACCGGCAGGCTGCGGATGTGCTCCGCGTTCAGCCACACCGCCTTGGGATCGAAAGGATCGCTCTCGCTGAAATTGATAACGGCATTGGCGCGATTGATCCCCTCCAGCGAAAACGCCTGCACCAGCTCCTCGCGGGTCAGTTGCTCCCGGTTGTCCTTGGGCGACCACCCCAGCAGAGCGAGAAAGTTGATGAACGCCTCGGGCAGGAAACCGGCATCGCGATAGGTGGTCACGCTGACCACCGCTCCGTGGCGGCGCTTGGAGAGCTTGGTCCCATCGGGCGCGACCAGCAGCGGTAGGTGCGCGAACTGGGGCGGCTCGACGCCTGCGGCCTCGAAGATCAGCAGGTGCTTGAAGGTATTCGATAGATGATCCTGGCCACGGATGATGTGGCTGATGCGCAGGTCGGCGTCATCGGCGCACGAAGCCAGATGATAGGTCGGCAGGCCGTCGCTGCGAAGCAGAGCGAAATCCTCGATGTCCGCCGTGGATTTTGCCTGGTCTCCGTAAACGCCATCATGAAAGCGTACCAGTTGCTCGCCATCGCGAGGCACACGGAAGCGCAAGGCAAAGGGCTCTCCTGCCGCCGCCCGGCGATCGCTGTCAGCGCGGGAGAGCTGGCGGCTTTCGGCATTGAATAGCCAAGTCCCTTGGGCTCCTGACTTCTCCCGCTCGCCGGCTTGCGCGGGGGTGAAATCGCGGTAGGCCAGTCCCTTCTGGAAGATGGCGTCGGTCATTTGCCGGTGCAGGGCCAGGCGCTCGGACTGCTTGTACTGCTCGTCCCAGCCGAGATTGAGCCAGCGCAGGCCGTCAAAAATGGATGTCAGCGAGGCTTCAGTGTTGCGCTCCACGTCGGTGTCGTCCACGCGGAGCACCACGGTCCCGCCATGATGACGGGCATAAAGCCAATTGAATAGAAACGTACGCGCGCTCCCGACGTGTAGAAAACCAGTGGGAGACGGAGCAAATCGGACTCTCAGCACAGTGGTAAGTATAACAACGCGAGTGGAACCGAGGGTGCCTCACATCTGCCCGATTTGGCAGATGTGGGTCTTTGCGAAGGGGCCACCCACGTCTGCCAAAGACAGGCAGACGTGGGGCACCATCAGATCGGCGGTGTTATCCTAAATCGGAACTCCGCCAGAACGAGCGTGCCTCTCATGTCCAACCCAACTGCTCCGGAACCACAACCTAGCAACGAATCCAACGAATCCTTTGACGAGCTTCTCTCGCAATACGAGCAGAGCCATAAGCAAAAGCTTGAAGCGGGAAGGGGGCGCGAAGGCACGGTGATCGCCGTCTCCGCCGAGTCGGTGTACGTGGACATCGGCTTCAAGACCGAAGGCATCCTGCCGCTGACGGCTTTTGAGGGCAGCGAAAGCGTCCAGCCCGGCGACAAGCTGCTGGTCACGATCAAGGGGCGCGATCCGGAGGGCTATTACGAGCTGGCGCGCGGCAAGGTCGAGCGGCCCAAGGACTGGTCGTCGCTGGAGACGGCCTTCGCCGGCAAGGAGACAATTGCCGGCACCGTAACCGGCGTGGTCAAAGGCGGGCTAACCGTGGACGTGGGCGTGCGCGCCTTCATGCCGGCCTCGCGCAGTGGCGCGCGGGATGCCAGCGAAATGGAGAAGCTGGTAGGGCAGGAGATCCGCTGCCGCATCACCAAACTCGACGTGACCGAGGAAGACGTGGTGGTGGACCGCCGGGTGGTTACCGAGGAGGATGCGCGCGCTGCCAAAGATCTTCGTTATTCGGAGCTCAAGGAGGGCGACACGGTACGCGGCGAAGTTCGCAGCCTGATGGATTACGGCGCGTTCGTCGATCTCGGCGGAGTGGACGGGCTGCTGCATGTCTCCGATATTTCCTGGGGCCGGGTCAGCAAACCCTCGGACGTGCTCTCGCTGGGGGAGCAGATTGAAGCCAAGGTGCTCAAGATCGATCCCGAGAAGCGGCGCATCTCCCTGGGGTTGAAGCAGCTGCAACCGCATCCGTGGGACGCCGTCCCCGATAAGTACAAGACCGGCGAGCGCGTGCGCGGCACGGTAACACGCGTGGTCGAATTCGGAGCGTTTGTCGAGCTGGAGCCGGGAATCGAAGGCCTGATCCATCTTTCGGAAATGTCGTGGGCGAAAAAAGTGAGGAAGCCCAGCGACGTGGTGAAACCGGGCGAAACCGTGGAAGCGGTCATTCTCGGCGTAAACGCGGCAGAGCGCCGCCTATCGCTCGGATTGAAGCAGGCGTTGGGCGATCCCTGGGCCGATGTGCCGCGGCGCTTTCCGGTCAGCACCATCGTCGAAGGGCCGGTCGTCAGCCTGACCAAGTTCGGCGCCTTCGTGCAGCTCGCCGAGGGAGTCGAGGGCATGATTCACGTCGGCGACATTACCGCCGAGCGGCGCATTAACCATCCGCAGGATGTGCTCAAGGCTGGGCAAGTAGTCAAGGCCCAGGTGCTCGAGATCGACACCGAGCGGCGACGCTTGCGGTTGGGCATGAAGCAACTCGTTCCGACCACACTGGAGGAGTACATCGCCGAGCACAAGGAAGGCGACGTGGTCACCGGCCGCATCATCGAGCTCTCGGGCGGAAGCGCGCAAGTGGAACTGGGCGAAGGCGTCCACGGCACGTGCCGGATGTCTTCAGGGGGCAAGGAAAGCACAGCGGGTCCTGAAACGACCGAGAAGCCGCCGAAAGCAGATTTATCTTCGCTGAGTTCCATGCTGAAGGCGCGCTGGAAGGGCAGCGCTGGCAGCGGTGAAGCCAAACCGGAAGCCGCTCGCGCCGGGCAAATCCGCAGCTTCCGCATTGCGAAGCTGGATGCCACCGCCAAGAAGATTGAGTTGGAACTGGCGTAAGCCGGCCCCTTTGCTCCGTCGAAAATCATCCCACACCCGCCAACGGCAGGCAGATGTGGGGCACCCTCAGATTTTCATCTCGATCGGTCGGCCGAAGGCCCATGTGGTACTCGGAATGAGGGCCGCTGCCTCACCAGCAGTTGGCCTCCCCAGCCGATCAACGATTCGGGCGGCGGCCCGAAGGCCGAGTCGCCAACGCTTCTGCAACCTGGAGCCGGATCTTCTCCGCGAATGCAGTGAAGGAAGCACTGGTATAAAGTGACGAGCTGAGTTCACGCTGCGGCGCGGGGGGATCTTCCCGCGTAGGTTTGGAGGACAGTACGGCCCGGCGCAGAGCCGGCATCGTTTGTTCATCAAAACTCTGCGCGATGATCACCGTATTTCCGGGCCAGACTTCGAGAAACGTGGGGCCCTCATCCGTCATGATTCTGCTCGCCCACAGAGGACCTTTACATGGCGTATCAGCGGGGCAGTCCCCGGCCGCCGTGGTTTCCTGGAGAACTTTGACGCGCATGGGAAGGGCATGGGCATAAATCTGCGCGAACCGTTCGGCGGCTTCCTCCGTCTTCCAGCGCGAAACATAGAGTAGCGCCAGATCAGCCGTTTTCGGCGAATCCGTCTTTACCGTGGAACGTCGCTGCACTGCGATGTACGCACCGCCATTCCACTGTTGTGCGACGGAATAGATGTCGTTCTCCCGGCCGAATTCTCTGGCCATAATGCGAACGTCCAGTTCCCCAATCGTCCCCGAGTCGTAGGCTTCGAAGGAATTCCCAAGAATGCCGCGCAGATCGGGAAGGGTCACGAGCGCTATCTTGGCATGGTTGAGATACGCCTCCGGCTGCAACACTTCATAGGTGCTCTGGGGCGGCCGCGCAAACACTCCGGCGAAGGCCTTTGGGCGACCCCCTTTTCGCAGGACTTCGAGTTCGAAGGCCAAGCCCTCGCGATAAGGAAACATTCCAGTTTCCTGCAGTACTCTCGGCGCATTATGGAACCTAACCGGAGAATCGTAATTCTCCAGCACGTTGACCACGCCTTTCATCACATCTGGAGAACCGCTCAACCTCACACCCATGGCTTTCCCCATATAGTCCATATAGACCACCATCGCCTGGCCTTCGACGATCGCCCGGTGGACGATCGACTCTTCACTCCGATCGTTGGCGGCAAGGGTCATCTGCGGTTCCGGTTCATCCGTGGCTTTGAGGAAGCGCTCCAGGTCGTAGTTTTGATCTTGAAGGGCGTGGGTCAGTTCGTGCGCCATGACGGGCCGCTGTTGCTCAAGCGGCACCCAGTTCAGCAGATACATGGTCTTATCTTTGGGATCGTAGTAGCCGCCGAGCTCCTCCGCGGCGTTCTTCAGCAGGTATTGCTTAAGGTCGAAATCCGCGGGTAACAGGCCGAATTTCTTGAGCACGACCTCCGAGCGCCTCAAGGTTAACTGTTCCTTGCGGTCGCCCAGCGCCACCGCGAATTGATGATCGACCTGGTCCCGGCCGACCAGTTGGCGCTTGACTGGAGTCCGCTTCGCAAAGCCGGTGTCTTGTTTTGCAAACTCCAGAATGCTGTCGACCGCGGAAAACAGCTCTTTACCCTCGGCCGCAGTGACCTGCACTTGCGGGCGTTTCTTCTCGCGAACCTCGCGAGCGATCTCTCCGAGACTGGTGCTGTCTTGGCACTGAACCGGCGGGGCCGCCACACTTGCCAGTACAAGCACAACGGTGATGGATACCGAGAACGAGGTCCACTGTTTGTGATGTGTCATAGGTTTGCTTTCCAACGGATCCAAGCCGATACCATCCTATGACGCTTCGGCGGATTGGAAGAGGTCACCGAAGTAACCGGTGGGGGCAGAAAGAGACTCGCAGGGGCTTGCTAGCCTGCGTTCGAGGTACATGTCCATCCCGTACTTTGGGCGCAAGGTAAAGAGGGGTTCAGGCTCGACCTGGTGGCCGGGAACAAGTCGCAGCTTCCAGAGTTGCGCGAGCGTGGCCAGCACCAGCACTCCTTCCATCCACGCGAGTCGGCGGTACTGCCGTCACGGCAATGGATGTTGGTGGTGACGCAGTGCAGATCCTTGTGCTTCATGGTCTCGACCGCGCGGCGGATGAGCGAGGGATCACGCAGTTCGATGCCGGCGTCGATGAACAGCACGTACTTGCTCTCGGCCAGCCGGGCGCCGGCGTTGCGTCCCACGGATGGCAGGCCGCCGGGAATAATGCTGATGTTAAGGCGGCCGGCATAAGAGAGCGCAATCTGCGGCGTGCCGTCGCTGGAGTTCGCGTCAGCAATAAACACTTTCGTAGTCGGCATCAGCGAGTAGTCCTGCCGGAGCAGGGAGTCCAACAGGCGCGGCAGCAGCACTGCCTCGTTCTTCGCTGGGACGACGATCGTCAATTCCTGTGAGGTGTTCATGAATCTTAATCTCCTCTCCGGCAACGGTGACGAAGGTGGGCTTGGAGGTGGTCCAGGCGCCGGTGTTGAAATAGCGGATACCGTCGCGCTCGAGCGACAACGCATGGTGGGTATGGCCGCAGAACACGCGGGTGGCGCCGCGCTCGCGGGCCCGGGCGATGGCGCCTCGCGCTACCTTGGGAGTCAGCCGCAGCCAGCGTGTGCTGAGCCGGTCGAGTACCCGCGCCAAGCGCTTGCGCCTGGAATCCAGCTTCTGAATCAGCAAGTGGATCCAGGTGCCGAGACTGCACAGATACAGAAAGTCATTGAGCACAAGTCCGTCGAACTGATGGCCATGGATGGCGAGGTGGCGTTCACCGGCATGCTCCCAGACGTACTCCTGGTACACGCGGATACCGACCAGATGCGACATGACTTCGGCCAAGCCATGGTCGTGATTGCCCTCCACCCAGACCACCTCGACTCCGCGCTTGGGGTTCGAGAGCTTGCGAATGTAGGACAGGAACTGCCAATGATGTTTCTTCAGCCGGCCGAAGTTCAGATCGCAAAAGATGTCGCCCAACAGGATCAACCGCCGGAAGTGCATCCCGCGTAGCACTTCGACGGCTTCCTCGGCACGGCTGGTTTCCGAGCCCAAGTGCAGGTCGGAGAGGATCACGGTGTCGTACCAGGGAATTTCCATCGGAGTCCATTCCTCCAGACTGAATGGGGCGTGGTCTGACGCCATGGGAGAAGGAAAAACAGCCGGCAGGTTTGGAAGAGCCAGGGGAAGCCGATCGTGGATGCTCAATTCCACGATCCCAGGATAGGCATAAACAGTTACAGAGTGATTACTAGGGAGTGAATTGTACGTGAATATCGGCTAACGACTTTTTACCCAGCGCTTGTCATTCCGAGCGGAGCGAGGAATCGCTATCACCGCCCGCGAGCAAAGGGATTCCTCGCTGCGTTTGGAATGACAAAGGGGATAGCGGCGACGCGGCGTAACTTTCCAGATCATCGGGAATGACGCCGGTGCGCACAATTCGCGAGTAGATGTGCGCGCTGGGACGCGGTGTGCGGACCTGCGTGGCGGGATCAAGATGGTACAGGCCGAAGCGCAGGCGCCAGCCTTCGCTCCACTCGAAGCTATCCACCAGGGTCCAGTGAAAATAGCCGCGAACGTCGTGTCCTTCGGCGATGAGCTGATGAAGTTCGCGCAGCACGTTCACCAGCAGCCATGGGCGGATGCGGTCCTGCGCATCGGGCACCCCGTTTTCGAGGATGTAGATTGGCCGCCCCAACGCCGATGCCGCCTCTACCGCGTGCCGCACCACCTGAGGGTAGCACTCGCCGTAGGGATATTCGGCTCCGCAGTCACCCTGGGGCGCGTCCTCCGGCACGAAGATGCGCGCAAACATGGTCTCCCGCGCGCGCGGGTCGATGGTGACGTGCAGCCGGTTGTAGACGTTGAGCCCGACAAAGTCGAAGTTGCCTTTCGCGGCGCGTGCTTCTTCCGCCAGCCGGTTCCAGGGCGTGGGCAACTGGCCGGTTCTCAGCACGTGAATAAAAGTCCGATTGAACAACAGATCGAAAATCCTAGCGATCAGCCGGTCACGCCGGCGGCCGCTACCCGGGGCGAAGGTGACGTAGTTCTGCGCCCAGCCTACTCGCGCCTCCGGCTGCCAGGTGTGGATGATCTGATACGCCACCGCGTGCGCTTGTGCGAGCCGGGATAAGATCCGAAGGGTGCTGCCCAGGTCGGCCTTCTGGCCGGGAGGAAACTCTCCGGCGAAATAGCCGAACGCGGCATACACGTTGGGTTCGTTCACGGTGACCCAATCGCGGCAGAGGTCGCGCAACGCCTCGACCATCCTTCGCGTAAACGCCGCAAAAGCGGAAATGGCGTCCGGCGCCAGAAATCCGCCGCGCGCGGCCAGCCATCGGGGAATGGTGAAATGATGCAGGCAAACCATGGGGCGAATGCCGCGAGCGTGGAGCGCAACCAGCATCTGGCGATAGCGGCAAACCGCTTGCGCGTCCCAGCGGCCTTCAATCGGCTCGACCCGGCTCCACTCGATGGAGAGCCGAACTGCGTTGAGCCCCATCTGCGCGGCCAGATCGAAATCCGCCTCCGCGCGGTTCCACCAGTCGCAGGCCAGTCCGCTGCGGGAGCCGTCTCGAATCCGGCCCTCCGCCTCCCAGTCGGACCACTGGCTGTTGGCTACTCCGCCCTCAACCTGATAGGAGGAGGTGGAAATGCCCCACAGAAATCCTGGCGGAAAGGCATGGCTCATAGGCGCGGAATAGTCCTGGGATGCCAACCGGGCACTCAATCCCAGCAAGCGCTGTTGTAACGCTTGCTGGGTGGGGAGGAGTGCGTGTTGGAGTAGCTAATATTCCAAGGATACCGGGCGTTCATTAAAGGAGCATGAAATCTTGCCTGCAAGTGAATAGTTTGTCGCTCCAGGAGCGTCTCGCCGGCGGCTCCTGTCCGCAGCACCATGGCGCAGACCTGACCGAGCCCGCCACCGACTCCGACGCTATTACCGCGCATCCTACGAGGAACTGCATTCATAAGCCACGCAGTTTATTTCAAAATACCGTTCAGCCCAGACATGCTGCGGAGCGAGGTGGAGAGCATGTTACGAAGGGCTGATGCTGCCTGGCAATTGCAGTAACGCGTGCTTAGGGTTTTTAGGTAGTGGCTGATTGGCGCTGAAGATCAGCGCTGTGTCCGATCAGGCGGCTGGAAGCGATAGCCGATGCCGCGAACGGTGAGAATGTAGCGTGGCGCGTCGGGACTGGGCTTGATCTTGCGCCGCAGACGGCTGATGTAGGCATCGAGTTTACGCGAGCCGCCCTTCGACGAGAGCACATGGAGCAGTTGCTCTCGGGTTACCACCCGGCCCGCAGCCCGCAGGAGGTATTCGAGAATGCGGAACTCGGTTGCCGTGGTGGGAACGACCTGCCCCTTCATACTGACCACCATGGCTGCGGAATCCGCCCGCAGAGCGCCACATTCAAGAACGCTTGCCGCCATACGGGTGTCGTGAAGCCGGAGCACGGCTTTGACTCGGGCGACCAACTCGCGCGGGCTGAATGGTTTAACGATGTAATCATCCGCCCCCATCTCCAGCCCGGTGATGCGGTCTGCTTCGGAGGACTCCGCGGACACGACAATCACCCGGGTTTCGCACAAAGACTGGTTCGAACGGACGCTGCGCAGGATCGAAAATCCGTTTTCTTCCGGCAGCCGGAGATCGAGGAGAATCAGATCCGGCGCCGAATGATTGGCGGAGCGCAGCGCGAGTTCGCCGCGATCGAAGGACTCGACCTTGTAGCCCGCCGCAGTCAAGTGTGCTTCGATGAGCCGCGTAAGCGATCGGTCATGCCCCACGATAAGTACGGTCCGCATCAATCGAGGAAGAAGGATCGCTTGTATGTTGGACGCTTACTATGAATTGCCGATGAAAGCCAGATGAATAGACAATGACAAAATGACAAGATGGCGTCGCCCGGCCCGAATTGGATGGGTTGCGAAGCCTTGACGCGGTGCCCGCGTGGCTCCCGTTTTTTGCTGCTCTGTTTGGGACCTGCCCCTAGAACCTCTCCGAGGTGAACTTTCTCAAATAATTCATGCTGGGTTCTCCAAATTGAAACCTTCCTTCTACAAGATCGCAACATGGCATCGGCACGTTTCCCCGTTTCGGGCGGCAGCAGGGCGGTTCTGCCAATCCATGGCCTTGCCTCCGTCTTCATGCCTTGGCGGCGGCTCGACGAGATCTATTCGAAGCTGCAAGAGGGAAGTGAAGGGGGCGCTTTCGGCCGGATGTTGCGCGCCGTCGGCGTTGCCTACGACATCCAGAATGGCGATCTGGCCCGCATGCCTGCTGCCGGTCCGCTTGTGGTGGTCTCCAACCACCCGTTCGGCATTCTCGACGGCGTGATCATTGGCGATCTGATGGCTCGGGTTCGCCCTGACGTTCGCATTCTGACCAACTACCTGCTCGCTGGCATCCCAGAGTTCAGCGGTTGCTGTATTCCGATTGATCCCTTCGAAGGCAGCAACGCAATCTCCACTAACCGTCGCGGGGTGCGAGAAGCCTTGCGCTGGCTGCAAAACGGCGGTGCGTTGGTGATCTTCCCCGCCGGAGAGGTCTCTCATCTGAGACTCCCTCGACGCACCGAAGATCCCCAATGGATGGATACCGCCGTGCGTCTGGCTCGTTGCACGGGCGCCGACGTCCTCCCGGCCTATTTCCAGGGAACCAACAGTGCGATATTCCATGCCTTGGGCATGATTCATCCGCGCGCGCGTACCATTCGACTGCCGCATGAATTCGTGAACGCAGGCGGGAAACGCGTCCAGGTCTCTCTCGGTTCCCTGGTCTCTCACGAACGGCTGCAACGATTCGATAGCGATTCCGAGGCCACCCGCTATCTGCGCTGGCGCACCTACCTGCTCGGTGAACGTCGCAACATGACGGGAACCGCCGCAGCTTCGCCGCGCCAAGAAGCTATTGCCCCAGGCGCATCCTGCGATCGTCTGAAGGCCGAAGTCGCACGCCTGGCGCCAAGTTCCTGTTTACTGTCGGGAGACGACCTCACGGTCTATGTAGCGGAGGCTGCAGAAATCCCACTGCTTCTGGGAGAGATCGGGCGTCTTCGCGAAATATCGTTTCGTGCGGTGGGTGAGGGCACGGGTCGTTCCCGCGATCTCGACTGCTACGACCCGTATTACAAGCACCTGTTTATCTGGAACCGGAACCAGTCGGAGCTGGTCGGCGCCTATCGCTTCGCCGATTGTCGGCAAATTCTCTGCCAGCACGGGATGAAGGGGCTTTACACCAGCTCGCTGTTTCGCTATGAAGAACGGTTTTTCCAGCAATTGGGCCCGGCCATCGAGTTGGGGCGATCGTTCGTGCGTCCCGAGTATCAGCGCCACTACTCGCCTCTGCTGATGCTCTGGAAGGGCATTGCGCGATACGTTTCACAACACCCCGAATCGCCGACCTTGTTTGGCGCCGTAAGTATCAGCAGTACTTACCAGCGCGCATCTCGTGAACTGCTGGTGCGCTTTTTCCTGGAAAACGGCCGGCTCCATCCACTGTCGGGGTTGGTGAAACCGCGACGGCCTTTCCGCCCCAGATTACTAACTTCCCCGGAAATCAAATCGCTCTCCCGGCTGCTGGCGAATGTTGAAGAACTCGATGCGCCGATCGGCGATCTGGAAGCCGGGGACCGGACGGTTCCCATCCTGCTGAAGCAGTATTTGAAAGTTGGCGGCAATGTAATCGGCTTTAACGTGGACAAGGAGTTCTCAGATGTCGTCGATGCGCTGGTGTTTGTCGACCTGCGGCGCACCGACCGCAGCCTTTTGAAGCGCTACATGGGCGGCGAAGGACTGATGCGTTTTCTCGCCCATCACGAAATCGGCGAAACCGCCCTTCCCCCAACAGCCTGACCTCGCACTCTGTCATGTTGGCCGCCGAAGCCGGGATGTGACGTTTGAACTGAGCCGACTCCCACTCCCGGTGCCGGTTTGAATGCCGGATTGATTCGGGACGGCCGCCAATCTGTAACAGCCGGAGGAACAATGAAGCGGTTCCTGACGAGTCAGCGATTTCTTGCGATCTATTCAGGGATTCTGACACTTACGTTCGCGCTTACCGTCCTGGGCGGCTTCTTGTCGCAAAGGAAGAAGATCGATTTCGACGAGGTGAATGTGCATCGCATTAACGTCGTCGAGCCCGATGGAACGCTGCGCATGGTGATCTCGAACAAGGCACAGTGCCCCGGGGAATTCATCAAAGGCCGGGAGCACCCGCGTCCCGATCGTAAATCCGCGGGTATCTACTTCTACAACGACGAAGGCACCGAGAACGGCGGGCTGATTTTCGGCGGATGGAAAAGCGACAACGGGCAGATGATCAGCTATGGTCATCTGAGCTTCGACGAATACGAGCAGGACCAGGTATTCGCCATAAACACCGAGCAGGAGGGAAATCAACGGCATTACGGATTCTCGCTGGTGGATCAGCCGGATTACTCCATGACGGAACAGGAAGCCATATCGGACCGCATGCGCGATTTGTCGCCCGATCAGAAGAAAGTGGAAATGGCCAAATTCTGGGAGACTCATGCCAAGCCACAACGACGATTGTACGTGGGACGCAATCTCGACCGTTCCGTGGGGCTTAGTTTGCGAGACGCGGAAGGCCGCGAGCGCATGGTCATCGAAGTCGCTGCGGATGGTTCACCAGTCATCCGCTTTCTCGATCGTAACGGCAATACCATCAGTCAACTACCGCAACGAGCAATGCCCTGACCTCCTGTCGAGCAACCCGAGTCGGGACATGACAAAAAGCGCGCGTGGCTGATGGCCGAGGTCGAAAGGAGAGTGCCCGGCAGAGTGAGCCTGCGTGATCACTTTCCGGATCGTGAGGCGTTTTCCCAGTTGCTGCGAGATGTCGATGTCTTCGTGCACCCGAACCCGCACGAGCCCTTTGGCCTGACCCCGCTGGAGGCCATGGCGTCCGGACTTCCGCTGGTCGCTCCGCGAGCTGGCGGTGTGCTCTCCTACGCCAACGATGGCAACGCCTGGTTGTGTCCTCCGGCGGCGGAGGCCTTCGCGGCAGCGGTGCCCACGATCTTTGCGGATGATCACGAGCGAAGGCGGCGGCTTTACCATGCCCGGACCACCGCCGAACAACATGACTGGAACCTCATCGCGCGCCGGTATTTCGAGCTGATCGATTCGCTGCACTACTCACGGGTTGGAGTTACCGCCCGCCCCCTCAGCGCCGCCTAGTTCCAGGTTCCAGGGTTGGCACGCGGTTCCATAATTTGACACCGCGCACCCGAACCTGAACCCGCCCGATGGATGGCTGTGGGCCCCCTTCCGCCTGTCGAAGGTCACTCGTCTGTAAACACTGTCACAGAACTTTGATCTGGCGTTCAAAACCCTGCAATGAATCCCCCGCAAACTGCAGCTATGAATGCCGTTTAACAAAAGGAGGAACATTGCCAGACCATGTGACGTGTCTCTGGGATGCTCCAGAAACGCCCCGCGCATTCTTAACCGCCATTTCCCTTCACGGTCACACCCGATATTCGCGAGAGAGCCTCGACTTTATTCCGGCCTATGCCCAAAAGAATCCCCTGCTGCACTGGGCCCTCTGCCAGCAGAAGCGACGCTGCAAGAAAGTTCAGGCGGACTTCGCCTCGGCCTATTGGACCCCACCGCTCACCGCCGAGGCCGCGTACCAAATCGAGCGGTCGCAAATTGAAAATGACTTGGATCTGGCGAGCATTGTCTCGTTAACCGACCACGACACCATCGAAGCTCCGCTCCGGCTGCGCGATTCAGGCCGAGAGGTGCCGGTTTCGCTAGAGTGGACCGTGCCCTTCCGGGCGATTGATGTTCACCTCGGTATCCATAACTTGCCCGCTGGCAAGGCCCGCGGTCTGCTGGCGGAGATGCAGGTTTATACAGACAATCCGCGCGAAGAAAAGCTGCTGCAGCTTCTCGCGGCGCTCAGCGAAATTCCTGAAGTTCTCGTGGTGCTGAATCACCCCTTGTGGGACATCAGCGGCGCGGGCGCGGTAGGTCACCCGCGCGCGCTGGACGAATTCCTGCGGCAATGCAACTCCTTGGTGCACGCCTTTGAAGTCAATGGAATGCGCGCCTGGGCGGAAAACCAGGCGGTGCTCGCCTTGGCGCGAGCCTGGAACCAGCCGGTCGTTTCGGGAGGTGATCGCCACGGGTGCGAAGCCAACGCCGTCTTGAATCTTACTCGGGCCGCCAGCATGGCAGAGTTTGTGCACGAGATAAGGAAAGACGGACGCTCGCATGTGCTCTTCATGCCACGGTACCGGGAATCCCTGAACCTGCGCATGCTGCAGACGGTGATCGACGTGGTTCAGGATTATCCTTTCCATCCCCTGGGCCACGCCTGGGACGATCGCGTCTTCCATACCGACAAGTCGGGAACCATGCAACCCCTGTCGGCGCTCTGGGAGAGGCCCCCGCAGTTCATCGAAACCATCTTTGCCGGTCTACGCCTGGTGGAAGAGAATGCCGTACGCTGGAATATTCGGCTGACTCAAAACCGGTTGCAAGTTTCGCGGCATCTATCCCTTCGTCCCGGAGGCGAGGCGGCATGAGCGACAGCAATCCGCGGGTGGCATTTTTTGCCTGTGCCTACAACGAAGTGGATGGGGTGGCCAATACCGCGCATCACTTCGACGAATATGCCCGTCGCCACGAGTTGCCCCTGCTTACCATTCACGGGGGCTATGACAGTTACTGCCGGACGGAGGGCTCCGTCACCAAAGTGGAGTACCGGCGGGGATGGCCGTCGTTTCGGCTGGACGAGAAACACGACTATGACCTGTACTTCTGGCGGCACTTTAAGGCGGCCAAAGCCGCAGTGGAGGAATTTCGTCCGGATCTGATCCATATCACCGGCCCCAGCGACGTGGGCATGTTGGGAGCGCTGATCGCGCACCAACTGCACGTACCGCTGGTTGCCTCCTGGCATACCAACGTGCATGAATACGCGGCCCGGCGCGCTGCGCCGCTGCTGGGTTGGCTGCCAAGCCCGTTGCGTCGGCGTGCGGAGCATCAGATTGAAGCCCTCAGCCTTCGTCTGCTGACCCGCTATTTTCAGATTCCGCGTCTGCTGTTTGCCCCGAATCCGGAATTAATCCGCATGCTGGAGTGTCGTACCGGCAAGCCGTGTTTTCCGATGGGTCGAGGCGTGGATTTGGACCTCTTCCATCCGCAGCGCCGCGACCGGAATTCCGGATCATTCACCTTTGGCTACGTGGGCCGCCTCACCGTGGAGAAGAACATCCATCTGCTGGCTGGTTTGGAGCAAGCTCTGCGGGATGCCGGGCATCGTGACTTTCGCTTTCTGATCGTTGGCCAGGGAGCGGCGGAGCCATGGTTGCGCCAGCATCTGCGCCAAGCCGATTTCGCCGGCGTGCTGCGCGGCGAAGCGTTGGCAAGGGCATACGCCAACATGGATGTGTTCGTGTTTCCGTCCGAAACCGATACCTTCGGCAATGTCGTGCTGGAAGCGCTTGCCTCAGGCGTTCCCGCGGTGGTGACCAATGCGGGCGGGCCGAGATTTGTCGTGCAGCATGGCAAGACCGGATTCGTCGCCGCCAACGAGCAGGGCTTTGCCCAACACATGAGCTGGTTGCTCACGAATCCCGAGCGTTGCCAGGAGATGGCGCGCGCCGCTCGCACCTTTGCCCTTTCCACCTCCTGGGACGCAGTCTTCGATTCGGTTTACGCCGTCTATCGCGGATACCTGACTGCTCAACTTTCGCAGCATGTGTCCTTGCCGGCAACCCCGGAAACGCCGGACAACGGCTCGCTCATGCGGAAAGCGTTCGGGCGTGGCTGACCCCCTGGCTGGTGTCGGATTGCTGGTCACGGCCGGCGTGGTGAACACCGGGTTTGCGGTGTCCATGAAGCGCATCCGCGGCTGGAATTTTGAGAACACTTGGTTCGTGTGGGCCAGCCTTGGCTTAGTCATTCTGCCATTGATGCTGACATGGTTCACCATACCGCGGCTCGGACAGATCTATAGCGACTGCGGACCAGTGGTGCGCACGGTGGCGGCGCTTGGGTTGGCGTGGGGCGTTTCCCAGATATTCATGGGAATGGCCGTGGCGACCGTCGGCATAGGGGTGTCGTTTGCCGTGATCTTGGGGATCTCCGCAGCCGTCGGCAGTCTGGTTCCGCTGGTTGAGCGTGGCACGCACGTGCCGCTGGCAGCCGGAGGCCTTGCACTTACGGCCGGGATGTTGGTGATGATGGCAGGGGTCACCGTGTGCGCGAAAGCGGGATGGCGGCGGGACCAAGCCATGCAAGCAGATACTGCCGTCACCACACGCGGACTCGCTTACTGCCTGTTAGCGGGCGTGGGCTCAGGACTGATGAATCTGGCCCTGGTTTTTGGCGCTCCGGTTATTGCCGCAGCCGTCCGATCCAGCGCGCAAGCCGTATGGGCGCCCAATGCGGTCTGGCTTCCGTTCCTGTGGAGTGGGGCGATACCCAACTTGGCCTATTGCTTCTGGCTGCTTCACAACAACCGTAGTTTTGCACGTTATTTCGAGGGCGGCAACGCCTGCTGGCAGTTCGCCGTAGTCATGTCGATCTGCTGGTTGGGTAGCGCTGTTCTCTATACGCTGGGCGCCGGCCAAATGGGAACCTGGGGACCGGTTTTCGCCTGGCCGGTTTACATGTCTCTGATTGTGATCACCGGGAATATCGCCGGCGTGCTCATGGGCGAATGGAAGGCGTCGTCTTCCGTCCCCATGCGCCGGATGGCCCAAGGAGTCGGGCTGCTGACCATCGCAGTTTTTCTCCTGGCCGGAATCAAAGCCAAGCCATAACGGGTATACTCAATGCAAATCCACGAAGTAGCTGACTGCCGGCCTTCTCTCATGTCTGTCTTCCGCAATCCCGCGTCTATTTTTGTCGTATGCTGGAACTGGAAAGCGGCCTTATTAAGCATTGTCGGCCGCGCACCTATTTTTTTGGTGACGACCTTCTCCCACGGCTGGCGCAGCGCAACGCTCGCCGCCGGAGTGGAAACCGCGTATTGTGCCGCATCAGCGGGGGTCTTCGCCGGATTCATCCAAACGGTTCGCAACCGGCGCCCGACTTGGTTGGCGGCTCTGCTCGTCATCGTCGCCGTCCCGGCCGTTTCCCAAGTGTTGGATTACTTGGTTCATCTCCTGATGGCCACCCCGAACCTTCGAATCGGCTCTCTGGCATCTCTGACCTTTTCTGTAATCAGTGCGCTCTTTAACTGGTACAGCATGCGACACGGAACGCTGCTGGTTGGGTCTGAACAGGATAGCTTTGCGAACGATCTCCGCAGGCTGCCGCGGCTGGTGGTTGGTTTTCTGCTCGCGCCGCCGGCCTGGGTGTGGCGTTGTACACGACAGGTGTTCGTCCCCTGCGGCGGCGGGCATGGTGATTAAGACGGTTCATCTGACCAACGCTTGGTCGCGCACCTCCGGCGGCGTCGCAACCTTCTACCGCGCCCTGCTGGCCGCCGGCAATCGCCGGGGATGGCCGGTGCGCCTCGTCGTCCCCGGTGAACAGGACCACGTGGAGCACGTGGGATCCTTGGGCCGCATTTATCATGTGGCCGCTCCGCCGTCGCGGCTGAATCCATGCTATCGAAACATTCCGCCCAAAAGTTTCCTGTATGCCGGCACCAAGGTCCAGCAGATCCTCGCCGAAGAACGGCCTGACTTGGTCGAGATCAATGACAAGTACACGCTGAACTATCTGGGCCCCGTGTTGCGTGTGGGACTGGCCAAGGACCTTGATTTTCGGCCCGTGACCATCGGGCTAAGCTGCGAGCGCATGCCCACTCTCGCTGCTGTCGGGAGAGCGAGTCAACCGCCTTATGCCTTTCAAGCTCAGAGGGAGAAAAGCCTTGCGGACTCTTTGGACTAAGCGTCTGTTACCGTGTGGTTTCATTATTCTTGTGACTCTGGCGCTGTTGCCGAAGTGCGTCGCACAGAGCGGCCCTGCGGCAACGCCGGCGCTAACCACCACAACCACCACAACCAGCGCCGCGAATTCGTCAGGGACTCTTAATGCCGAGCAGATCGTTACCGCAATGATGTCTCGCAATGAGTCGCGAGCGGCGGCGCTTCGAGGTTACACCGGGCGGCGCGTGTACCACTTGAGTTATCGCGGCTTCCCGAGCAGCAAGGATGCCGACCTGGTTATCGAAGCGCGCTACAGCGCACCCTCGAGCAAAGAGTTCACCGTGGTTTCGCAGAGCGGGTGCAAGTACATTGTCGATAAGGTGCTGAAGCGTCTTCTTGTAAGCGAGCAGGAGGCGCAGAGCGCGGAAAATCGGCAGGAAACGGCGATGACGCCACGCAACTACCTTTTCGAGTTAGTGGGCGAGGAGGTTACGGATCAAGGCCGCTTCTACATCCTGAAAGTGCAACCCAAAGTCCGGAACAAGTTCCTCTATCGGGGCAACATTTGGGTTGACGAGAACGACTTCGCGATTGCGCGCATCGAGGCCGAGCCCGCTAAAAATCCCTCATTCTGGATCAGCAATACACAAATCGAACAAAGGTACGCCAAGTTCGGATCGTTTTGGTTGCCGGTGCGGAACCAGTCGACCAGCAAAATACGCTTGGGCGGCACGGCGACGCTCGTGATCGAGTACCAAGACTATCGGCTGTCCAATGACGCTCAGCACAACAACACCGAGGCAGCACTGACTCAGGTGGCGTTTTGATCCAAGTCAAGGCTCGGCCGGTCTCTTGGCAAATAACACGGGTAACTCTCAGATCCGATGAGGAGCGATAGAGATTGCGTCCGGGCGAGGCAATCAGTGTTGTCGCGTTTCTCTGCTTTATCATCCTGGGCTGGCTGCGCCGCTTAAGTCGGACGCAGCAGTACCAGGTTATCGGCTTTGGTCTATTCGGAGTTGCTACTGTTTTCTCCTTGCACGCCCTGGCGATACCTTTCCCGGAAACCGCGCGCACCATTGGAGACTGGCTGCCCTGCACTCTGATTCTGATTGTCTATTGGCAGTCAGGCCGCTTCTACAGAGCCCCGAGTCATAAGCTCCAGCCGTGGTTGGAGCAGTTTGACCGGCAACGCCTAGGGACGCTGCTCAGCCGATGGGAACGTCACTGGAGCACAACTTGGATCGGAATCTATTTCGAAGTTGCGTACTTATTCTGCTACGTCTTGGTTCCGCTTGGAGTGGCCGTCTTATATCTTGCTCATCAGCGCACCATGATCGACATCTATTGGGCGACGGTATTGCCGGCGACGTTTCTTTGTTACCTAGTCATACCGTTCGCACCCACGATCCCACCCCGGCTCGTGAACCGGCGCCCATCGCCGTCGCTCTCGAAGGTGCAATCCGTAAACCTGTTCATTCTTCGGCACGCCAGCATCCAGCTCAACACGTTCCCCAGCGCTCACGTGGCCTCGACGATTGCCGGATCGCTGGTCATGCTGAGGGCCATACCGGTCGTCGGCGCCGCATTCCTTCTGGTCGCGCTCAGCATTGCCGCCGGGGCCATCCTGGGACGCTATCACTACACGCCGGATGTCATCCTAGGTGCGCTTCTTGCGATCGCGATATCTAGGGTGACGCTTGGGTTCTGAACGCTTATGAATCGAATGATCCTGGCCAATCTGGCGCATCGATCGGTGCGTACCGCGATCAGTGTATTGGCGGTCGCCGTCGAGGTGCTTCTCATTCTTATCATCGTCGGGCTATCGCTGGGCATGTTGAATGACGGCAAGACGCGGCAACAAGGAATTGGCGCCGACGTTCTGGTCCAGCCTCCGGGTTCCTCATTCCTCGTCGGGATTACGGGTGCCCCGGTCTCGGTCAAAGTGGCCGTCATTTTGCGGGACATGCCGCACGTACGGACAGCAGCGCCCGTCATCTGGCAGCTCACGACCACGGGCGCGGTAGAACTGATCTACGGCATCGACTATCCAAGCTATAATACACTCATCGGCGGCTTTCGCTTTCTGGAAGGTGGCCCATTCCAGCGGCCGGACGATGTCATCGTCGATGATGTGTTTGCCTATGGGAAAGGTAAACACATCGGTTCCGAAATCGAGATCATGAACCATTCGTTTCGTATTTCGGGGATTGTGGAACATGGCAAGGGTGCGCGGAAGTTCCTCCCGTTATCGACTCTTCAGGAACTGATCGGAGCGCAGGGCAAGGCGTCGGTCTTTTATGTGAAGACGGATCATGCGCAGAACGCGGATCTCGTGGTGCGGGAAGTTCACGCCTTCCCCGGCATGCAGCGCTATGCCGTCCACTCCATGCGCGAGTACCTGTCGATGATGACGCTGGAAAACATCCCCGGGCTGGCCGATTTCATCACGGTCGTAATTGGAGTGGCGGTCATCATCGGCTTTATTGTGCTCTTCCAATCCATGTACACGGCAGTACTGGAACGGACCCGCGAAATCGGCATCTTGAAGTCACTGGGTGCCTCGAAGCTCTACATCATCAATGTGATCTTGCGCGAAACGGTCCTATTGGCCATTGCCGGGACTGGAGTCGGTGTTCTGGCTAGCTTCGTAGTCAGGATGGCTATCCACTCACGTTTTCCTACCCTCCCGATCCAAATCCAACCTGCTTGGATTGGTTATGCCAGCGTGATTGCAATTGCGGGGGCGGGATTAGGTGCGCTGTATCCCGCTCTCATCGCAGCATGGAAGGATCCCGTTGACGCAATCTCCTATGAGTGAACCGGCTGAAGCCAATCTGGAACTCGCACCAGTACTACAGACCGCGAGCGGATCGGCATTTCGCGGCGCCGCTTCGGCGCCGCTGTTTTTCCTTATCTTCATTATGATTAAGGACGTGGCGAAAGCAATGTTACAAATTGTCATTCAGGCATTGGCTGCCGCGCTGGCAGCAGCCGTCTTGTTTCCCTCCCTGATGTACGCGGCAAGCGATGCCGGTCAGGTGCTTCCTAATACCGGCCAGCAAATCACTCCGTTGACCCCTCGCGGGGCAAGCATGGAAACGCTAAACCCGGGTCTCAGTGGCAATCCCGATTATCTGGCTGGACAAGCCGTGACCTCGGTGGTCAGCCCGGACGGCACAACCCTGCTCGTGCTCACGAGCGGCTACAACATGTTGAATACTTCTGTAGGCGACCGCGATCCGGCGGATTCAACCCAGTTTGTATTCGTTTACAACATCTCGAATGGCCTGCCCGTGAAGCAGCAGGTAATTCAAATTGCCAATACCTACAACGGGATCGTATTCGACCCGTCCGGGAAAGTGTTTTATGTGGCCGGCGGAGTGAATGACAACGTTCATGTTTACGGCGCCGGCCAGGACGGAAGATGGGCGGAGCAGGCTGGGAGCCCGATTGCGCTCGGCCATCGCAGCGGCGTGGGCATATCCGTGAAGTCGCAGGCCGCCGGATTAGCGATTACCCAAGACGGCGCAAAACTAGTTGTCGCCAACTATTACAATGATTCCATCAGTGTGCTTACCAAACTGCAGACCGGATGGGTCGTTACTTCGGAACTGGATCTTCGCCCGGGCAAGATCAATCCGAAGAAGCTCTCTGGCGTTCCCGGCGGAGAGTATCCCTTCTGGGTCACAATCAAAGGTAATGATACAGCGTTTGTGTCCAGCATCCGTGACCGGGAGGTCGTTGTAGTCAGTATTCCAGACTCGCCCAAAATAGTTGCGCGTATTAGAGTCCCGGGACAGCCGAACAAGATGGTTCTGAATGCGAGTCAATCGACTCTCTACGTTGCCCAGGACAATAGCGACTCGGTTGGAATCATTGACACCACCGCCAATCAGTTGCTTGCCAACATCGACGTGACCGCCCCGCAGGGCCTATTGCCCGGCTCCGAGTCGAAGTTCAAAGGGAATGATACCAACAGCGTAACGCTTTCACGGGATGAAGCGCTGTTATACGTTACCAATGGCTGGATGAATGACGTCGCGGTCGTTCAGCTCAGCAATCCTCCCACGCAAAGCAAGGTGATCGGGATAATTCCAACGGGTTGGTATCCCAACTCGGTCAGTCTTAGCCGTAACGGTAAGTTTATGTACGTCCTGAACGGGAAATCGCCGACCGGACCGAACCCGGGCCATCGCCGCGGACTTACCACGGCCTTGGCTGCCAGGTCCAAGAGCACCAATCAATATGTTTTGCAACTGGTCAAAGCAGGGCTCCAGAGTTTGCCGACGCCGAACCTCGATGAGCTGGGCCAGTTGACGAATCAGGTCGCCAGCAATAATCACTTCTCGAGCAGCATGAGTGCGGGGGACACGGCCAAAATGGCGTTCCTGCGCAGTCAAATTAAGCACGTGATCTACATTATCAAGGAGAACCGTACCTACGATCAGGTGCTTGGTGACTTGGAAGTTGGGAACGGCGACCCTGGCCTAACTGAATTTCCTGAGAACAACACGCCCAACTTCCACCGCCTGGCCCGGAATTTCGTCACGCTGGACAATTTCTATGATACGAGCGAAGTGAGTTATGACGGCTGGGCGTGGTCAACCTCAGCTCACGCCATGGATGTCGTAGAAAAACAGGTAACTGTCAACTACGGAGACCGGGGCCTCAGCTACGATTCGGAAGGTGAGAATCGAAACGTCAATGTTGGTTATTCCACTCTAGCGGAGAGGATCAAGGCCAATCCGATGACCCCGAATGATCCCGACCTTCTTCCGGGCAATGCCGCTGTGGCCGCCCCCGATGGACCGGACGGCGAGGAAGGAAAGGGATTTCTGTGGAATGCGGCCCTGAGGGCCGGCCTGACGGTACGCAACTACGGGTTCTTTCTCGACCTGGCGCGCTACCGCCGGTCCGGTACCCCGAACGCGCAGGACGCGATTCCCTTGCTGACCGATCCTGCTGCGGCCAAGACGGTGGTCGCATATCCGACCGATGCCGATCTTCAACCCCACACGGATCCGTACTTCCGCGGCTTTGACCAGAGCTTTCCCGACTACTACCGCTTCAAGGAATGGGAACGGGAGTTCGATACACTTGGCCTACCGAATCTCACCCTATTGCGGCTAACCCATGACCACTTTGGCAATTTCAGCACTGCCATTGCAGGTCTGAACACACCGGAGTTGCAGATCGCTGACAACGATTACGCCCTGGGTTTGGTTGCGCAGAAGATCGCCACCAGCCGATATAAAGATGACACCCTCATCTTTGTGATTGAAGATGACGCTCAAGATGGCGGCGACCACGTGGATGCCCATCGCAGCACCGCGTTCGTGATCGGTCCCTATGTCAAGCATAACGTCGTTGTCTCGACTGCGTACACCACTCTCGGCATGATCCGCACCATGGAAGATATTCTCGGAATCGGTCACATGAACCTGAATGATGCCTCGGCGATTCCGATGGCTGACGTGTTCGACGTGCATCAGAAGGAATGGAGCTACCAAGCCGTGCCTTCCGACTTGCTGCCGGTTGACCCAGTCGGCGTTCACGGCCTTCCCATCCCGCAGACGAGCGGCGTGCTCCGGCGTCCGACTCACGATGCGGCGTATTGGACCGCCGCTACCCAAGGAATGGATTTTTCGCAGGAAGACCGGGTCGACGGCGTGAAATTCAACCGGGTTCTGTGGCAGGGCCTGATGGAGTCGAAGCCTTACCCATCTTCGCCCAGCGGACTCGATCTTCGCGCCAACCGCAAACAGCTTCTGCAGCAGTATCAGTCGCAACAACTAACGGCGCCACGGTGATGTGAGGGGCTCTCCACGTCAGCTTGGAGCCGCGCACACAGCCTCGGCTTCCGGCCCGAGCCAGGGTGTGAAATAAGGGGAATCCTCGCTGAATACCGGCCGGGGATGCAGGTGCGGATCGTTGAACCCCGGGTCACGGTCATGCCATGCAGGTCGATCACCTGCGTCGAGGGCCCCGCCAACCGGCGAATCTCCGCGCTGCTTCCCACCGCGGTGAAACGGTCGTTTTCGACGGCGAAAGCCTCCGCCTCCGGTCTAGAGTGATCGACCGTAATGATCTTGGCGTTGATCACAAACAAATCGGTCGCAAAGGACGATGACGCCCCATAAGTCCGGTAACGATTACAAGCAGAAATGCGACGCGACGCATGAAATCATTCCTCTCCCGCGAGATGGCCGGGTACAGCCACCCGAAACCGCCGGCCAGCTTGTACATTGTCTTTGGTCTTGAATCAGGGCCGTAGTGTATTACGTATACTCACTAGAGGCTAAAAGCGAGCCGCATTTTCACCGAATATTTACATTTTTGAAGAAGGGACGAGCGCAATAAGAAGTTGGGCAGGCGTGAGCCGTTCCCAACTACCATCAGGCCACCGCAATGAGGAGAGGTCCAGGAAGCCGGAGGCGACGGAGCACGGGCGAATTGACCATGTTGGCGAAGCCCCCGTATCCTCGATTGTCCCTTTGCGCGCGGTTCTGATGTAAAGCACCGGATGGATAACGCGGCCGGCGAAGTCGCCGCGCAACGGGCGCGACTCGCCTAGATAGCTTCACGGAACGAAGAATGTTAAAACTTGATGTAAATTGCGGTTGGTTGCTTGTTACTAGTTCGTGTACGTAATACACTTTGACGTGGAGACTCGCTTGCAAGGAACGCGCGCCTTACCCCCTGGCCCCCTGACGCTGCGGCAGCGGTCTCAATTCGTCTGGAACTACCTGAAACGCCACCCGCGGGCGCTGGCCGCCGGCTTGGCCGCCATGCTTTCGCGCGATGCCGTCTCCTTTACTTTTCCTTTGCTGATTCGGGAAGGCGTCAACAATATGACGCATGCGCCCGGCGTTGCCGTGCGCCTTTCGCTTCCGATGGTGTGCCTGGGGATGATGGCCGTAGCAGTATTGCGGTCGGGCTTTCAGACAATGACGCGCCTCAGCCTCATGAATACTTCGCGCGAGGCGGAGTACGCGATAAGGAAAGATCTGCTTGGCCACGTGTTTCGCCTCGACGCCTCTTTCTGGGGACGCACGCGCGTAGGCGACGTGATGGCCTTGGCCACCAACGATCTCAATGCGGTGCGCATGATGTTGGGGCCGGGGCTCTCTTCGCTGTTCGAATCCGTCGTGTCCTTGCCGGTGGCCTTCACAGTTATGGCATCGGTGGACTGGCGGCTAGCGGTGATGGCGCTGCTGCCTGCCCCCTTGGCAGCGCTCTGCATGATCCGCTACGGGCATATCATCCGCACGCGCTTCGTCGCTATTCAGGCCCTGTTCTCCAACATGAGCGCCGCCGTGCAACAGACCATCGCCGGCGTGCGCGTGGTCCGGGCTTTTGTGCGGGAAGGCTCCGAGTTGCGCCGCTTCGACGGCATGAACCGGTCGTATGTCAATGCCAATCGCGTACTGGCCATGTACTCGGGCTCGTTCGATCCCATGCTGACCTTCTTTGCCGGGCTGTCGTTGCTGGCGGTCCTGTGGTATGGCGGACACGAAGTTTTGGATGGGCGGCTCAATGTCGGCACCTTTGTGATGTTCACCAGCTACATGGCGATGCTGGTGCGCCCGATCTCGTCGCTGGGCCGGGTCGTCAATCTGATGCAGCGTGGCTTGGCTTCCGTGGGGCGGCTCCTGCTCCTATTTCGTGAGACACCCGGAATTGCCGCGGTCCCGGGGAGGGCTCCGGTGCCGCTCGGCCGGCGCGCCCACGGCGCGGTTACGTTTGAAGATGTCGGGGTCCTTTATAGTTCCTCCGCGGCACTCGATTCGATCGATCTTGAGGTTCCTGCGGGCTCTACCGTAGCCGTGCTGGGCGCCACCGGCGCGGGCAAGAGCACCCTGGTTCGCTTGATCCCACGCTTGCTCGATCCCACCCGGGGACGCGTTCTGATCGACGGCGTGGACTGTCGTAATCTGTCGCTGGATGAGCTGCGCGCCCTGGTGGGAGTGGTGCCGCAGGAGACGTTTCTATTCAGCGCCACACTGGCCGAGAACATCGCGCTGGGAGCTCCGCAGGCCACCGGCGAAGACATTCGCCAAGCCGCGGAAATTGCCGGCTTGGCCCCCGACCTAGCCGCGTGGCCAGAAGGTTACGACACCGTGGTGGGGGAACGCGGCGTGATGTTGTCGGGCGGCCAGCGACAACGCATTGCCATTGCCCGGGCAATTCTTAAGAATCCGCGCATTCTCATCCTCGATGACGCGCTCTCCAGCGTGGACGCCCTCACGGAGCGGGGAATTCTGCAGCACCTGAAACACATCATGGCGGAGCGCACCACCTTCCTGATTTCGCATCGGGTGGCAACCGCCATGAACGCCGACTTGATCGTGGTGCTGGGGGCAGGCCGAGTGATCGAGCAAGGCTCTCATGAATCGCTACTCGCGCATGGCGGCTATTACGCCAGATTGTCGCGGTTGCAGGCTTTACAACAGGAACTGGAGGCAATGTGACGCCAGGATTCGGCGCGATGGGTGGCGGGATGTTCGGGGGCGGCGGACGTTTCAGCGGTAGCGCCGAAGAGATGACTTCGCCGATACGCGATTGGCCGCTCTTATGCCGGGTCCTCCGGCTATTGACTCCGTATTGGAGGGGAGTGCTGGCTTCCGTACTGAGCGCTCTGGGCTCGACGGGACTGCAGATTCTAAATCCCCTGGTCATCTCGCTGGTCATCGACGTCTATTTTCTCCGGCGTTCCCCGCGAGTCGTGTTCTTCAACCGATGGCTTCCGACGAATCCCCTTCATGGGCTTGCCCTGCTCTCTTCCATCTATCTTGCCGTCCTGCTGCTAAGTCTCGGGTGCGAAAGCATGCAAGCCTATCTGGCGCAATGGACCGGACAAAAGGCCATGGCCGATCTGAGAAGGCAACTGGTGACCCACCTGCACCGACTCCACATCGCCTTCTACGACTCCACGCCGGTTGGCCGGCTGGTGACCCGTGTGACCACCGATGTGGAGGCGTTGAGCGATCTGTTTTCCAACGGCATCGTTTCCATTCTGGCGAACATCGGCATGACCGTCTTCTTTCTGCTGGCGATGTTCCGCGTCAATAGCCGGCTGAGTCTGGTATTGGCCGCCATTCTGCCGGTCTTCATCGCGCTCACGGTCGTCTTCCGGCGCATGATCACCAAGAGCCAGCAGCGCGTGCGGATCCTGCTGGCCCGAATCAACTCCTTCATCGCCGAGCACGTCAACGGCATTACAGTGGTGCAGCTTTTCAACCGGCAGGAAGCCAGCCTGGAGCAGTTCGACCAACTCAACTCGCAACACATGGCCGCCTCCAAACAGTGGGTGGCAGCCAATGCATGGTTCCTGCCCACGATCGAACTGATGGGCATGATCTCGCAGGCGGGGCTGTTGCTGACCGGTTCCTACCTATTGAACGGCGGACGTGTCACGATCGGGACCCTGGTCGCTTTCCTGCAATACGGCAACCGCTTCCTGCGTCCCATTCAGGAGGTCAGCGAGCGCTACGGCGTCCTGCAGACCAGCCTGGTCTCCGCCCAAAAAGTCTTTGTCCTGCTGGACACTCCGGTGCCGGAAGATACGGGGAAAGTTGCGGGCACCGCACCACCGGTTGTCTTGCGCAGAAAGGCCGCGTCCCGCAGCGAGACCATTGAGTTCGATCACGTCTGGTTTGCCTACCGGGAGCCGCAGTGGGTACTGCGCGACGTCAGCTTCCGAGTCGAGCCCGGCCAAACGCTGGCCATCGTGGGGCACACCGGGGCCGGAAAGACGACCCTGGCGAATCTGCTCCTGCGCTTCTATGAGCCGCAGCGCGGGCTAATCCGCCTGGGCCAGACGGGCGTCCATGACCTGCATCTGCCAGACCTGCGCAAGCGATTCGGCATCGTGCTGCAGGACTCCTTCATGCGAGAGGGCAGCATCCTGGAGAATATCCGCTTTGGCTCCGAAGAACTGACCGATGCCCAGGTGCTGCGCGCCGCCAACGAGATCGGACTGGGGGATATGGTCCGGCGCATGCCGGAAGGTTTCGCCACCCTGCTGCACGAACGCGGCGAGGACCTCTCCGCCGGACAAAAGCAACTGATCGCCTTCGCCCGTGCGCTGGCGCACGACCCGCAGTACCTGATCCTGGACGAAGCCACTTCCAATGTCGACACGGAAACCGAGTCGCGCATCCAGCAGGCCCTGGCACGCCTGCTGCGCGACCGCACTTCCATTGTGATTGCGCACCGTCTTTCTACGGTGATGAACGCCGACCGGATCATGGCCATGCACAAGGGAGCCATCGCAGAAACCGGCACTCACGCGGAACTGATGGCGCGGCGGGGAATTTACTGGAAGCTTTGCCAACTGCAGTTTGGCGGCGGTGCGTTTGAGCGCGGTGCTCGCTCGGCCACGGATTTGGAGAGTGCGCCCGCCGCCAGGCAGCGCGGGCTTGGATTAACCCTGCAACCGATGCCTTAGGTAGGGAGACTTCAGGAGGCTGGTTCGTTTGAACGCGACGAAAGCAAGCAATGGCACCGCCAGATTCGCCATCTACTACTCGCCCCAAGACACTGCGGCCGTATATCAGGCCGGCATTTCCTGGTTGGGGCGCGACGCCGCGACCGGGGCCACGTACTCGCCCCTACTGAGCCGTCGGATTTCGCAAGAAGCGTGGCAGCGGGCGACGGAGAGCCCGCGGCGATACGGCTTTCATGCCACACTGAAGCCGCCCTTCCGTCTGGCCGACGGGGTCACCTTGCAGGAACTCCAAGTTGCCCTGCGCAACCTGGCCGCACGGCGGCGATCCTTCGTCGCACCCAAACTGGTGGTGAGAAAGCTCGGCCACTTTCTGGCCCTTATCTTGGCGGAGCCATCGGACAGTTTCTCTGCGCTCGCCGCCGACTGCGTGCGTGACCTCGACCAGTTCCGCGCCCCCGCCAGCGGCGAGGAACTGGCCCGCCGGCGGAGCGATTCGCTGTGTCCGCATGAACTGGAGTATCTGGAGCGTTGGGGCTACCCCTATGTGTTCGACACCTGGAAATTCCACATGAGTTTGACCTGCTCCCAGGATTCCGAAACAAGCCAGATTTTCGCCGATCACCTCAAGCGCCTGTTTGTCGATCCCTGCAAGGAACCTCTCGCCGTGGACTCCATTTGCCTGTTTGAAGAACCGGCACCGGGAGCGCACTTCCGCCTGGTGGAAAGGATCGCGTTCGCCAAGCCATGAGACACGCCACGCACGATGCTCGTAGCCCATGGAAGCCTTGCGACCTCCGGGGTCCATATCCGGAGGCGGTCTCGCCCGAGTTGTTTCAACGCATCGGGGGCGGACTGGGGAGCAAACTGCCCATCGGGGCGCGCGTCCTGGTCGCCGGCGATTTCCGCCTCAGCACGCCAGCCCTGAAGCGGGCGTTGATTGACGGCCTTCTGGGAAGCGGGGTCGTTGTCCTCGATGCCGGAGAAGTACCTACGCCGATCGCATATTTTTGCGCCCAAGAACTGCACGCCGATGCCGCCCTGGTAGTGACGGCCTCCCACAATCCGCCCTCCCAAAATGGACTTAAGCTCTTGCTCCGTGGGCTCCCGCCAACCCCGGAGCAATTGTTGAAGATTCGTCGGTGGGCAGAAGCCAACCACTTCCGCCAGGGCCATGGCAAACGGGAAGCGGTTGATCTGGTACCGCAATACGAGCGCCAGATTGCTGCCCGCTTTTGTCAGCTCAACCCGAAGTGCCTTCCCGACCTGGTGCTCGACGCTGGGAATGGTGCCTGGTCGGAAATCGCTCCCCGGATCTTCCGGCAACTTGGTTTCGCCATCACCTGTTTGTCGTGCCGCCCGGACGGCGCATTCCCCGACCGCTCTCCCGACTGCTCGCGCCCCGCCAACCTGGCAGGGCTACGCGCCGCAGTTGCGCGGCGGCCAAACACCATCGGCATCGCTTGGGACGGTGACGGTGACCGGGTTGCTTTCGTCGATGACACGGGCGCCTATGTTTCACCCGATGAGATTTCGCTGCTGCTGGTTCGCGCCATGCTCGAGTGTCCGCAGCTTAAGGCGCCCGTCATCGTGGACGTCAAGTTCTCCGAAATGCTGACGCGGGAGATTCTGAAGCATGGCGGTGAGCCGTTGTTGGAACGTACGGGGCACGCCTTCATGAGAAGGCGCATGGTCCAGGAGAAGGCCCTGCTCGGCCTCGATGCCTGTGGACACTATTTCTTCCGCGAGTTGGGCGGAGGCGATGACGGCCTGTTTTCCGCCCTGTTTATGCTCGAGCTCTTGCAGGACGCCAAGGCATCTCTTGCCGGGCTGCGCCGGGACTTGCCTCGCATCTACAGCACCCCGGAACTACGCCTGCCTTCGAGCCTGCTCGACTTTCCGGCCGTGGCGGCCCGTTTGAGTTCCACGTTTTCCCTTGCCCAAGTCACGGAACTCGACGGAATGCGCTTTCTTCTAAACGATGGCGTGGTTTTGGTGCGCCGGTCCACCACCGAGCCGGTGGTCTCCCTGCGCCTGGAAGGCTTCGACCAAGCAGCGTACGAACAACTGTTGGACCGCACCCTGCTGGCCTTGGGCGAGGCGGAGCCTCAATTGCGGCAGCAGTTGGCGGAAGCGGTGACATAGTCCTTGGCGGAAGACCGGCAAGGAGGTAAGGCGGCGTAAATATATAACATTTACAACCTAGTTGCTTGGATGAATGGTGTAGTTCCACTCACCATGGAATTTGTCTGGCTTGAGGTTGACATGGGCAAACTCTTCATCCGTGATCTTTCGCCCCACGGGATACTTGCGGTGATCTAGGCGGCAGGTCACTTTCAAACCCTTGGCCGTCGTCGTTCCGGCGATCAGCCGTACCACCGTCTCATAATCGCGTAGCGGCTCGCCGCGCCAGTTGGACGAAATGAAGGAAAACAACCGATGCTCCACCTTATTCCATTTGCTCGTGCCCGGCGGAAAATGGCAGACCATCAGTATCAGCCCGGTCTGGTCGGCCAGACGCTGTAACTCCCATTTCCACAGTCGCAGCCGCCAGCCGTTGCTACCCCCGCCATCGGCGGTGATCAGCAGTCGCCGTGCCCCCAGATACAGGTTCCGGCCGTCGGCGCGCCACCAGCCCCGAATCGAAGCCACCGCGAAGGCCCCCGTGTCGTGGTCCGTGCCCACGTTGACGAAGCCCGCGTTGCGCCCCAGGTCGTAGATTCCGTAGGGATAGGCGCGGGGTACATCGGGACCGGGAAAATCATGTCCGTTGACCTTATCCGCCGTTCCGGTTTGGCGCCACTGGCGGCCCTGGTTTTGGTAGTTACCGATCAGTTCTTTCTTCTTCGTGTCCACGGAAATGACGGGCTCGCCTGCCCGCAAAGCGCGTTTGACGGCGCTATTGATATGACGGAACTGCGCGTCACGATCGGGATGGTCATCCCCTTCCTCCGTCTTGCGATTGCCCTGCAGGCTGTAGCCACTCTCTCGCAGGAGTTGGGTCACTTTGGTGTGGCTGACCGGGTGGTGCCGGGCTGTTAGTTCCGCCGCCAGCGTGCGGGCGCTCTTGCAGGTCCAGCGCAAGGGCGACTGCGGGTCGCCGCGTGCCGTGGGTTCGACCATGCTGTCCAAGGCGGGCGCCATGCCGGGATCGCTGGACGTCAACGAGTGTCGTCCGCCGCCCTCGTGGCGAATCCGGCCCGGGGCCAGCGGCGCGGCTTTCAATTCCTCGATACCCTTGGTCAACGTGACCCGCGATAGGCCGCAGGCGCGGCTGACTCGCGAGATGCCGCCATAGCCCAGTTCCAAAGCTTCGCTGGCAGCCACCAAACGCCGAGCGTGTTCGTCCAGATGCGGCCACATGCCAGCAAAGTACCGGCCGAGCTGGGCATCCGAGTCCATGCCCACCGTAATAACAGATCAGGATAGTAGATGTAAACGTTATTTATTTACGGTGCCTAAGTGATGAGCCGCGAGGAATTGGCAGCCCGGATCAACGCCGTCGCTCACCTGCAGGGCGAGTTTGTTCTGCGCTCGGGAGATGATCCATTTTGGCGCGAGACGTTTGAGATTCGACGGCGTTTGTGCCATTCATAACTTACGGAGGTCTTAGGTGTTCAGCATCTCGGCAAATCTCGGATACGTAATAGAGGGTTCTCTTGACGATAAGATGGCGGCGCTCGCCAACGCTGGCTTCACCCATGTCAGCCTCTCGTCCGGCACTATCAAACGACTGGGTAGGGCCGGCTATGCGGAAACCGCTTCCTTCTGCGCTCTCTTGAAGAGGCACCGGCTGGCCGTGGATTGGGTCCATGCACCTATTCGTCTTATCAAGTTGTATGCCCGCGATCCGGATCTATGGACCATGGTGGTGGATGCTCTCAAGAAGGCTATGGACGATGCTATGCGCCTTGGCGCCCGCTCCATTATCGTGCATGCCATCGACCAGGAATACCCTGGAGAGGAGTCCCCGGAGTACTGCGCGGGCCGTATTACGGAAGCCTATGGAGTGCTTACCGAATACGCGAGCACGGCAGGACTTGTAGTTGCGACCGAGAACCTCCCCTTCTCCAGTTCGATACCGCTGGTAACACAGTTGTTGAACACCTTGCCGGAGCTGGGGCTGTGCCTGGATACCGGCCACGCTCAAATCACCCATAGCTGGGACCTGCTGCTGCAGGGCTATGCCCATCGCATCGTCGCGATGCACATCCACGACAACCATGGAGAAACGGATGAGCACATGGTTCCGGGCGACGGCACGATTGACCTGGAGCGACATTTGGGCGATTTGCGCGTCGCGGGATATCGAGGCGTATGGGGCGTGGAGTGTCTGCAGATGACCACTCATTATGCGGGCGACGCCAATGATGTTGCCCATCGCATCTATCGCAATATGACCAGAATCCTCGAGCCAGTCGCCTCCAGCATCGAGTCGTGTTCTTCGAGGCTACAGTCCGCAAGGTGACCGCCATTCGATGCTGACTCGCAACGAACTCGCCCGGCGCATCACTGAGCTGTCCCTGCTGCATGGAAGCTTTAGGCTTCGCTCGGGAGCGGTGTCGGACCGCTATTTCGACAAATATCAGTTTGAATCGGACCCAGTCTTGCTGGGCGAAATCGCGAAGCACATGGCCCCGCGGATTCCGTCCGGCACGCAGGTGCTCGCAGGTCTGGAACTCGGCGGAATTCCATTGGCCGTGGCGTTGTCGTTTGAGACGGGATTGCCGGCGGCATTCGTTCGAAAAGGCCGAAAAGAATATGGCACCTGCCGGATTGCCGAAGGCGCCGAGGTTCGCGGCAAACGAGTCTGCATAGTGGAAGACGTGATCACCACCGGTGGGCAGGCGCGGATCAGCGCTGCCGATTTGGAGAGGGCTGGAGCCCGCGTCGAAGATCTGTTGTGCGTAATCTGGAGGGGCGGCGACCTGCCCGCGCATCTACCCGACACTAATTTGCGGCTGCATGCGCTGTTTCGGATGGAGGGGCTCGCCTTAGCCTCGACCTCAAAGCCCAAGGAGTGAGCCATGATCGTTCGCGAATACTAAGAGACAATGCCGGAACACTACGACTCGAGTTATGCGAACCGGCGGGAAGATGTCGACTTCTGGACTGACGTTGCAAGCCGGGTCGGCGGTTCCGTGCTTGAACTCGGTTGCGGCACGGGACGGGTCGGGCTGGAAATCGCCCGTAACGGGCACGATGTCTGTGGGATTGACCCATCCGACGCGATGCTGGACTGCTATCGCCGCAAGCTCGCGGCGGAGCCCGACGCCGTGCAACGGCGCGTTCAACTGCATTTGGGCGACATGAGGACACTCCAGCTCAAGCGGCAATTCGCGTTGGCATTGATACCGTTCCGGCCATTCCAACACATGCTCACGCTCGAAGACCAACTGGCGGCTCTGGCCACCGCGCGCCGGCATCTGGTAACCGGCGGCATGCTGGGGTTCGATGTGTTCTTCCCAAACTTTAGTGTATTCGATCGGCCTGACGGCATTGATAAACTGGAACGAGAGTGGATGGATGGCGAGGGTCGCAAGGTCCAGCAATCCCACTTGCGCCATAGGGTAGACAAAGTGAACCAGGTAATTTACTCCTCGTTCATTTTTCGCACCTACGCCGGCGACGACCTGATGGCAGAAGTGAGCTCGCCGATTAACATGAGTTACTACACTTACCCACATCTCCGGCTGCTGCTGAAGCTAAGCGATTTCGACATCGCCGAGGAGTTCGGTTCATTCGCGCGGGGGCCAATCACCGGGCAGCCGCCTTCGGAAATGATTATTTTGGCGCGAGCCGTTTGAGATTCAACCTGCGAAGCGTTTGTGCCATTCGGATTGTCCATGGCCGGGATGTTGATCTTATCTGGAGGAACAGAATTGGCCGACATAAGAAGGATACCAACTCCACATAGCTATTCGCGGGCAGTTGACACCGGAGATTTCGTCTTTCTCGGACTCCATCGTGGCAAGGGCGATAACTTTGCCGCCCAATTGAATGATGTTTTTAATCGGATGAAGGAAACGTTGGAAGAACTCGATCTGGCTCTCGCAGATATCGTAAAGATCAACGTTTGGCTGAAAAATATCAAAGACTTACCCGAGATGGAGAAGCACGTTCGCGACTATTTCGAACCAAACGCATTTCCCGCGCGAATGACCTCGACCACGGAATTTATCGACGGCGATTGTCTCCTAATGATGGATGGGGTCGCGTATCGGAGCAAAAGGTGAAGCGAGACGACGAAGACATCGACAATTCCGGGCGAAGTGCAATTGCGCATAGCGAGGCAACTCACATGAGCAACTCGTTGGTTGAGAGAGGAATGATGACCAATCGCGAACTGATCGAGAAGGCAAAGCAGCTAGTTAGTCCGATACGGCTTTCGGACCATGCGATTTCGGGGGAAGTCGCTAGCGTGCTGATCACGAGCAAGGGGAAGATGTACGCGGGAGTCAGCGTTCATGCCGCGTGCGGCCTCGGTTTTTGCGCGGAACACAACGCCATCGGCAGCATGCTGACGAACCGGGAAAGCCGCATCGAGAGAATTGTTGCTGTCGGGGAAGACGGAAGGATTCTGCCGCCGTGCGGGCGCTGCCGGGAAATGATGTACCAAATTAATCCCGCCAACGCGGAAGCCGCCGTTATGGTGGCGGAAAACCGGCTCGTAAGACTAAGAGATCTGCTCCCAGAATATTGGTGCTCGCCAGTCGAGGCGTCCTCGTGAGCGCGCTCCGCTCAGCATGACCCGCAGGAGATCGCCATGCCTAGCATTCGTATGATTGTGCTCGATGCCATGGGCGTAATTTTCCGCGTTGCCGACGATGTTCAGGAGCTTCTGATTCCCTTTATCAGAAAGCACAACTTGAGCGTGAGCGCTGATGTGATTCAACAGCGATACTACCAATGCAGCCTTGGACTGTTGTCGTCCGAGGCGTTTTGGAAGTCGTTTGGCCTGCCTAAAGAAGAGTTAGAAGACGACTACCTTCGAGGCCACCGGCTAACCCCTGGGACACTCGACTTTCTTTCCGCCATGCGCGCACGGGGTTTTAAACTCTCATGTCTGTCGAACGATGTTGCGGAGTGGTCAAGGAAGCTCCGGAGATTGCACCATCTCGATGAACAAATCTCTCAGTGGACCATCAGTGGTGAAGTTGGTTCGAGGAAGCCCTGCCCAGAAATCTATCGTTATCATCTTGACATAATCGACACAGCGCCCGAGGACTGCGTTTTCATCGATGATCGCGTGGCCAATTTGAACACCGCGATGGACCTTGGAATGCGCACCCTTCGGTACTGCACCGGCGATTCTCACCAGAGTGGCCGTCACCTGTCCGTCTCATCTTTTCCAGAGGTTGAAATGTGGATTGGCAAATCATTCCATAATCTTTGAAGAAACCGTTCGGCTGGCAGTCAAAGCTATCTGTAAGGCATTAACGCTGAGGCAGCCCCAGCTCTTTGCGCTGGCCAAAAGCGTTACGGCTCACCAAATCGCGTGTCACTTGCGCAAAGCTCTTAAGAGGCATACTTTCCGGCGCGCTTAAGTGCTTCGTTCAAATCGTCGCGGGCGGCTTCCGCTGCAGTGGCGGCTGCCTGAGCGAAATCCTTCGGATCGCTAGAGCGTGTTTCATAAACAGCGCCTCAGCGTAATCCAGAAACAGGCAAGGTAGAAGAAGGCGCGGTAGGTGGAGAGCAGATGCTCATGACGAACCAGCAATCGGCGGAACTGGCCAAGCCATGCATTGGTTCGCTCCACTATCCAGCGGCGCAGGTATCGCCGCAGTTTACGGCCATCTTCGTAGCGCCGTTCCTTGTTGTTCTTGCGGTAAGGCGCAATCAGCTCGATGCCTCGCTTCTTCAGTCGCTCACGCAGCGGGTCGGAGTCATAACCACGGTCAGCGATTATGCGCTCGGGCTTTTGCCGCGGCCGTCCTTGCGGGCGCGGGACGCGGACTTCGGCGAGCGTGGCTTCCGCAAGCGTAACTTCTGCCGGAGAGGCACTTTCCAGCCGAACTCCCAGCGGAAGACCTTGACCGTCGACCAGTACCATCCACTTCGTTCCCTTGCCCCGCTTGGTTTTACCGACGGCAGCGCCCCTTTTTTTGCCGGCGCGAAGCTGCCATCCAGGAAGGTCTCGTCCCACTTGAGCAGCCCTTCCTCATCCAGCGCACCGAGCAAGGCGCGCCACGCATCCAGCCAGACGCCTTGGTCCTCCCACCGCTTCAGCCGCCGCCAACAGGTGGCGGGCGAGGGGAACTCGTCCGGCAGAAACCGCCATGCCGCTCCGGTTTGCAGAATCCACAGAATGCCTTCAAAACAGGCCCGGTTCGGTGCCCACGGTCGCCCCCGGTTGTCCCGTCGGCGCTTCGGTTCGGGAAGCAAAGGCTCAATCAGTTGCCACTGCTCGTCCGTCAACAGCTTCTGCCGCTTCTTCATGACAGAAGCTCATCAGTTCACCCGCTTTGTACGTAAGTATCTGAGTTGAGGCCGAACCCATTTATGAAACACGCTCTAGCAAAAGGTCCTTCTTGCCATGCCGCAATGATCCCGCGTGAAGAATTGACCACCGCGCCGAACCCATCGGTGTTGAAAGGTACAACTGCGCCGTCTGGCCCGCCTCCCTGGGCTCCGTAGCCCGGCACAAGCATAATGGCTTTCGGTAGGATCGACCGCATCTTGGGCGCGTCGCCTGGGTACGTGGCACCCATGACAACACCGAGGTTGCGATAGCCGTTTTCGCCTTCGGTTCCTTCTCCCCACTTGGCAACACGATGGGCAAGTTCTTCCCACACCGTGAGTCCGCTGGCCACGACCAAATTCTCGATTTCCGAGTTTGGGCCGAAGGACGTCTTGGCGACCACGAAAGCGCAGGTGCCGTGTCTCTTAATCTCTTTCACGAAGTGCGCAACGCAGGCCTCCGCGATGTAGCCATCGATAGTCACCGCGTCCGTGCGAATCCGCGCCTGCCTCATGCACCCGTCAAAAAACGGCACTTCGCCGATGTGCGCCTGAGCATACGCCTCGGCAGTATCACCGCCGTCTTTTCTCTTAGCGTCTTTGATGGTGATAAGTCCTTTGGAGCGGGCATAGGCAATCGTTTCTTCCATGGTCCGCCACAAGTTGTGGCTCGCCTCATAGAAGGCGGCTTGCGGCTTAACCGCCACCGCATATGGCGCCACCGCGTCGATGATCGCAAAGTTAAAAGCGCGATAGATGGATGCTAGCGCCTCCCACGTCTTTCCATGGTGCTCCACCATCGATTCAATCAGGCGAGGCGGCATGAACTTCAATTGCGGGTCGAGTCCCACGCAAAGTACGCTCTTCTTCTCCCGCATTGCTCCTTGTAGGTTGTCAACGAAGGTTCGCATATCGGCATTCAACTCCGCGGGTGTCGTCAGTCCGCCGTAAGCTCAGGTTCGAGTTCAGCTCCGGCGGCCAGCGGCGCGGAGGCGTTCGCGGCCATGCGCTGCGCCTGGATCAAGTCGCGCGTTGCCGTCTGGATCCGAGGCAAGTGCAGCCAGAAGACCCCGGCGGCGGTCATGGAAACCAAGCCGCCCGCAGCCACCGTTAAAGGCGCGCCCAAACGGTTCGCGGCAATGCCCGACAACAGCGCTCCGAACGGCGCCAGCCCGATGAATGCCATGGAAAGGATCGAAATCAGGCGCCCGCGCAACCGGTCTGGAGCCATACTCTGCACCAGCGTATTCGAGGCGACCATCTGGATCATCATGAAGAATCCCACCACCACCAGCAGGATCAGGGAGAGCCAATAGATGCGCGAGAACGAGAACGCAAGTTGAGCCGCTCCAAAACTCAAGCCGGCAACGGCGATCCACCGCGGGAGCCCCTTCAGGTGGTTCCGGCTGGCCATCAGCAACGCGCCGGTTAGTGCACCGATTCCAGCGGCCCCCATCAGCGTGCCCAGCGCTCGTGGGCCGCCATGCAGAACGCGATCGGCGAAGATGGGCATCAAGACGACGTACGGCATGCCCGCCGCGCTGATCAATCCCAGCAGCAGCAACAGTGCGCGAATGGGCGAATGGTGCGCCGCGAAGCGAAAGCCTTCCCGCATATCGGACAACGGCGACCCGAGTTGACGACTGCGCCTCGGCTTGGGCACCTTCATCAGAAATAGTCCCAGCAAAACCGCCAGGAAACTCGCGCCGTTGGCGAAAAAGCACCAACCCTCGCCAAGGCTGGCTACCAGGAGGCCAGCCACCGCCGGGCCCACCACCCGTGAGGCATTAAACATGGACGAGTTCAGCGCCACGGCGTTCATCAGATCGTCTTCGTCCACCAAGTTGACGATGAAGGACTGGCGCGCCGGGATATCGAACGCCCACACGATTCCCAGAAGCGATGCCAGGACGAAGACGTGCCAGATCCGGACCGTTCCGCTCAGGGTCAGGGCCGCCAGGACGAAAGCCAGCAGCATGGCGGCCATCTGGGTGGCCATGACCACCCGGTGACGGTTGAAGCGGTCGGCCACGATACCGCCAATCGGCGCCAGGAGGAATATGGGAATCTGTCCGGCAAAGCTCACGGCTCCCAGCAGGACTGCGGAACCGGTGAGCCGATAGACCAGCCAGGCTTGCGCGACACTCTGCATCCAGGTGCCAGCAACGGATACCAACTGGCCGCCGAGGAATAGCCGGAAATTGCGGTATCGCAGCGCCCGCAGGGTGGCCGGGAGTCTGACCTCGTCCATCCTGCAACTGCGGATCAACTTCGATAATGTAATCCGAACAGGCATCCTGGATTGCAGCTTAACGGGCCGACATTGCAGAATTATGAAAATGAAGCACATGTATTACGTATACCAACTATTACGGCACCGACATGACGCCGCGGGGAAGCCTCTTCGCTGCCTGCCCGAAAGGCGAACGTGTGGACCACACATGCGCCCGGCGCGTGCATTTCGCGGATAATCAATACCCCCCAAAAACCCGGAACCCTACATATTGCGGTTACCTGAGTCAAGTACGTACCCCATCATACACATATGTACGTTTACACATTATTTACAGCAGTGACATGAGATTTTAATCATCCTGACACAGTCGGCGTGATATTCATGTTCTTCGATTCATCATCATGAATGCCTGCGCCGCCTATTCAATATGACCTACGACACCGACTACGTTCTTTGCGAATGCGACTTGGATCGGCTCAAGGAGTTCGTTGCGGGCTTGGAGCGACAGCACCCCGTAGTGATCGTCAAAGCCCCATCGGTTTGCCTGAGCATGATCCGCGCGGAAGACTCCCTGGAGAAACAGGAGTTCTATCTTGGCGAAGCCCTGACCACGGAGTGTGAAGTTGCCATCGAGGGCGCCCCCGGCTATGGCGTCTGCCTCGGCGAGGAACCGGTCAGAGGTTACTGCCTGGCAGTCATCGATGCCTTGCTGCACAAGGGTAGCGGTAGCACACCCGAGATCGACGAATTCATCGCGAGCCACCGCAAGCTCATCGCCGATCGCGAAATAGAGGAATTCAACCTGATTCTTCGTACTCAGGTGGATTTCAAGTTCATGGAGCAGGAGTGACTCAATGATTCGGGAAATTGCTTACGACGAAGTGCGCGATTCGCAGCGGCACTTTCGCTCCATTCTCGATAGCGTGGCTTACCCAGGGACGATCCGCCATTTGGATCCCGTGGAACTCACCCCCCCCCAAGGACTCACGCGATCCAGTGTGCTGGTAGCCTTCGCGCTCCTGAACTCCGACGTCTCTTTTCACTTAGTAAACATGGACGAAGGAAGTGCGGCTTATCTCTCACTGAACACCAGGGCGGCCCACCTCTCTATTGAGAGCGCGACCTTTGTTTTTGCCGACGGGCCAACCTCCCCGGAACTGCTTGACGGGATTCATTGCGGTACCTTGCTTTACCCGGACACGGCTGCAACCCTGGTTGTCCAGGTGTCCGCGCTTTCCGCTTCGCCACTGGCCGGGGGAGTCAAACTCATGTTTCAGGGACCCGGCGTTAACGAAACGGCCCCGGTGTTCGTGCTGAACCTCAACCCCGACTTGCTCTTGGCACTACAAGCGCGTAATGCGGAATTCCCGCTGGGAGTCGACACCTTCATGACATGTGACGACGAGCTTGGACGTCCCTGCGTGCTCGGGATTCCGCGCACAACCAAAGTCGTTTGGGAATCCTGCTGACGAAGGCGTCCACGACCCGGTACCCGCTTTTGCGCGTTTCGGGTGGGAGAAAAACGGTATGGGCTATGTTGCGGTTAAGGGTGGTCAGGATGCCATCGAGAATGCTGCGGGATTGGTGGAGTTCTATCGCTGGCGAGAGCGTCCAAGACCGGTGGACATCGGCCCGTTTCGCCATCAGTTCCGGCTATTGATCGACAAAGTCATGGGCGAAGGCTCACTCTATGCTCCGGAACATGCTTCCCTGGCGCTCCGGCAAGTGGAAGGCGATGTTTTCGAGTCCGCCTTCATTCTTCGAGCCTATCGCGCAACCCTCGAGCGCCGCTATTACAGCGAAATTCTCAATACTCGTGCGATGTTCGTGCAGCGGCGGATCTCTTCAGCATTTCGGGAGATCCCGGGCGGCCAGATCCTGGGCCCCACCCGTGACTATACCCAGCGTCTCCTGAATCCCAACTTGGTGCAGACCAACCTCGGTTCCATCAATGAATTCCTGAAAGCCTTCCGCGGCAAGATTGACCCGCAAAAGCTCAAGGGCGTGACCACCTTCGGCAAAGTCATCGATTTGCTCCAGGCCGAAGGATTAATGCGCAGCGATCTCTATCCGAAAGAGGACCGGGGGGTGTTCGACGTCACTCGCGAGGCCATCAAATTCCCCGTGCCACGTTCCGGGGTGCTGCAAATGCTGGCGCGCGCCGAAACGGGCGGTCTCATGTGTTTAGGCTACAGCGGGATGCGCGGGTACGGCGGTGGCCACGGGACGGTCGGGGAATTGCGCGTGGGCGACGTGCCGGTACGGTTGGCCGACGCCCGCGGCCGTAGCCACTATGTTGGCAAGATCAAGGTTACGGAAGCGGAGATGATCGGCAGAATCAAAGTAAAGAAAAAAGGGGCATTGCCGCTGATGTCAGTTGGCTATGGTCTCTGTTTCGGGCAAAACGAAACCAAAGCCATTTGCATGGGAATGCTGGATAGCGCGCTACGCGACCCCAACAGCCACAACCCCGCCAACAACCAGGAATTCGTCCTCTACCACACTGAGTGTATCGAGTCTTACGGTTTCACCAACCATTTGAAGCTGCCCCATTACGTAACCTTCCAGTCCGGACTGCAGAATCTGCGGAACGTCGTCAAAGGGAACGAACAGCAGCGGCAACTCATGATGGCGGAATTTGCCGGAGCGACCAACTCCGGCCCAGCCCAACCGAAAGGGTGGACTTAGAACATGGGATACGTTGCCGTCAAAGGTGGCCAGGACGCTATCGCGAATGCCGCGGAACTCAGCGAGTTCTACCGCCTGCAGGGGCGAACCACTCCGGTTGAGGTTGCCCAGATTCGTACTCAGTTCCGCTATCTGGTGGACAAGGTGATGGGCGAGGGATCGCTCTATGCGCCGGAGCATGCTGCCCTTGCCCTGAAGCAAGTGGAAGGGGATCCGTTCGAAGCGGCGTTCATCCTTCGTGCCTATCGGGCTACCCTGCAGCGCCGCTATTACTCCGAGGTGCTGAACACGCGGGACATGTTCGTCGAGCGGCATATATCCTCGGCCTTTCGGGAGATTCCCGGCGGGCAGATCTTAGGCCCCACACGGGACTACTCGCAGCGTTTGCTGGAACCGCAGATCGTTAACGAAACCGTGGAGTCCGTAGAAGAATTCCTCAACGGCTTTCGGGGGTCCATCGATCCTGGTAAACTTCGCGGCCTATCCAGCTTCCGCAAAGTCATCGATCTGCTGATTTCCGAAGGATTGATGCGGAGCGATTTACACCCCGACGAAGACCGGCGGGTAGTAGACGTTACCCGCGAAGCCATCAAGTTCCCGGTACCGCGCTCGGCGGCGTTGCAGATGCTCGCCCGAGGCGAAACCGCAAGCATGATGTGTCTGGCCTACAGCGGCATGCGCGGCTTTGGCGGTGGCCACGCCCTAGTAGGCGAGCTCCGCGTGGGAAACGCTGGAGTGTATGTGGCCGACGCGCGCCAGCGGCGTCGCTATATCGGCAAACTTCACCTCACCGAATGCGAGACCGTCGGCCGGATGCGCGTGTCGAAGAAGGATGCGATTCCTTACCTCACCATCGGCTATGGGCTCTGCTTCGGGCAGAACGAAACCAAGGCGATTGCCATGGGAAAGCTGGACAGTGCAATGCGGGAGCAGGACAAGAGCAGTCCCGCCAACAATCAGGAGTTTGTGCTGTATCACACCGAGTGCGTCGAGTCCTATGGTTTCACCAACCATTGGAAATTACCTCACTACGTAACCTTCCAGTCCGGCCTGGACAACCTGCGGCTAGTCATCCGCAAGAGCGAAAACGAAAAGCAGCTTCGGGCCGCCGAGAATGGCCGGGCTGTGACCCAGGAGAAATAGGCGAACTCATGGTCGAGAATACGAAGTTCCAATCCAGTTACAACTACGCCTTCATCGACGAAACGACCAAGAAGGAGATTCGCCGGAAAATCCTCAAGGCGGTCTGCATCCCCGGTTATCAGGTTCCCTATTCTTCGCCCGAGATGCCGATTTCGCGGGGTTGGGGTACGGGAGGATTGCATTTGACGCTGGCCATTATTGGCCCAAGCGACGTGTTCAAAATCATCGATCAAGGCAGTGATGCCAGCGTAAATGCCTGTAACCTCCGGCAGTTTGTCGAGAGGATGACCAATTGCGAGGTCACCTTCGACACGGCCAAGGCTACGATTATCCAGACCCGCCACCGCGTGCCTGAAGAGATTCTGAGTGACAAACAGATTCTTGTCCTGCAGGTCCCCCAACCCGAAGTGTTGCGCGGCGTGGAACGGTATGAACGGAAGACCCGCCAGATGCATGCGGAAGCCGACTACGCCAAAATTTGGGTTTCACTCTATGAAGCGTATGTCCGCTTCGGTAACCTGATGCGCGGCTCGGGGTACCCGATGCGGGTAAACGGCCGCTATATTGCCACTCCTTCTCCCATTCCACGGTGGGACGTCCCCAATCTGAACATGGCACATTGCCTGTACCTGTTTGGAGCCGGGCGGGAGAAGCGTATCCACTGCGTCCCGCCGTACACGCGGGTTGAACCCTTGGAATTTGAAGACGTCAAGTTCCGGGTGGAAGAATTCAAAGGTATCCGCTGCGCGGTCTCCGGCGAGGATAGAGCCTTTTTGGATGAGATCTATGACGGCGAGGGCAGCCGCAAGTTCGTCATTAACGACAGTGACTTTCTGGAAAAGCTGAAGGGCGGATATCGTCCGCCGCAGCGGCTGTTTACCAACCCGGAGTAATACCATGAATGATGTTTCGAACGGAAACGGAAACGGTTGGCTCCTGCGGGTGCGGGGACTCACCAAGATCTATGGGGAGCCGGATCCATCCACGCTGGAGACAACCGGCCCCAAGTTCAACAGCAACATCTGTCCCCACAGCAATGCCATCGTAGCCCTCGCGAATGTCGATTTCGATTTGTACCCCGGCGAAGTTCTGGGAGTTGTGGGCGAGAGCGGTTCCGGGAAGAGCACCCTGGTCCAGCTCTTGTACTTCGACCTGGAGGCGACCGCTGGCGAGGTCTATTTCAAGGAACTGGACGACGGTCACACGGATTTGCTCACTCTCTCCAACCAGCGGAAGCGTTACGCACGGAATCATCTGATGGGGATGGTCTACCAGAACCCCCGCGATGGCCTGAATTTCAGCTTCACCTCGGGCGGCAACATCGCCGAAAAACTCCTGATGGCGGGACAGTTCCACATCGGGCGTATTCGCGATCGCGCCGGCACTCTGCTGCACCAGACCGAAGTCCCCGTGAAACGTATGGATGAAACTCCCGCTTCCTTCAGCGGCGGCATGCAACAGCGGGTACAAATCGCCAAGGCCATTGCTAATAACCCGCCCTTGATTTTCATGGATGAGGTGACCAGCGGACTGGATGTTTCCGTGCAAGCCAAGGTCCTTGACCTGATCCGCCAGCTCCAGCGCGAATTGGGGGTCTCCATGATCGTCGTCTCGCATGATCTGGGCGTCATTCGCATGCTGACCGATCGCACGATCGTTCTTAAGCACGGCCACATCGTCGAGCGCGGTCTGACTGACCAGATCCTGCAGGACCCCCAACACGCCTATACCCAACTGCTGGTGAGTTCGCTGCTCTAGGCGAGAGGAACGTTGTAATGAGTAAATTACTAGAAGTTGCCGAACTGCGGAAAGCATTCGATCTTCATATTCTCAACGACAAGCACATTGAAGCGCTGAACGAAGTTTCCTTCGAGGTAGAAGAAGGCGAGATTGTAGCTTTGACGGGAAAATCGGGTTCGGGAAAGTCCACCCTGATGAAGTGCATTTTCCGGACCTATTTGCCAACCTCAGGCCATATCTTCTACTACCGCAATGGCCACGGACGAGTCGATCTCGCAACCGGACACGAGCATCGGATTCTAGAAATCCGCAAGTCGGAGATGACGTACTGCTCGCAGTTTCTGCAGGTAATTCCTCGCGTAGCGGCGATCGACGTCGTGGCGTCAAGCATGATAGCCAAAGGCTACTCCGCGGACGAGGCAACGCTTGCCACCAGTGAGTGTTTCGAAAAGCTCAGTCTGCCACGGGAGTTGTGGGATGCTTATCCTTCGACCTTTAGCGGCGGCGAACAGCAGCGCATCAACATTGCACGCGCCGTGATCTCGAAGCCGCGGTTCCTCTTGGTCGATGAGCCCACCGCTTCCCTCGATTTAAAGACCAAGGACGCCGTGATCGATCTCATTCTGGATCTGAAGCGCTCCGGGACCTCCATCGTGCTGATTACGCACGACGAGTACTCCCTACAAAGAATGGCGGATCGTGCTCTTCATCTGGAAAATGGAAGACTGCAGCAAGCAGTTTACGTATAAGGAGCAACGATGAGCAGACGCGGGGTGACCTTCGCCCTCACGGCCTTCTTCGTGATCATTTTCGGTTTGGTGGGCTGTCTCACGGGTTGTTCCAGAAACAGCGAGACAGCCACCGGTTCGGCAGGGCGTCCCAAGGTCCTGCGCTACGCCCACATGCCCGCCGCCGAGGAAATGCAGGACGCCTCGCTTCGCGTCGAACTGCTGCGCAAGTACCTGGAACGAGAACTGCACATGCCGGTGCAGTTGGTGCAGGTAGCAGGCTACGGTCCCACCATCGAAGCGATGCGGGCAAACAAGGTGGATGTGGCCACTTTCGGTCCTTTCGGCTACATCATTGCCTCGGAAAAAGCCGGTGCCCAGGCGATTGTGGCGGCTGGCGATGCGCAGAAGCATCTGGGTAGTTACAGGTCCGTTATCGTGGTCCCGAAAGATAGCCCCTTGCACTCGATTGCGGATCTCAAAAGCCACTCCCGAGAATTGGTGTTCCTGTTTACAGATCCCGCTTCCACCTCCGGCAACCTGATTCCACGCGCTTATCTAAATTCGCAAGGCTTCGATCCCGAGAAGGACTTCAAAAAAGTCGTCTATGCCGGCCAGCAAGCCGCGGCCGCCTTGACCGTAAAGGCGAAGAAAGTCGACGCAGGAACCATGATGGAACGCGTCCTCGTACGTTTGCAAGCCACGGGCAAACTAGCTCCTGACGATTTAAGGGTGATCTGGACTTCCGAACCCATTCCTACTGCCCCGATCTGCGTGCACAAGAGTCTTCCGGAAGACTTCAAAGAAGAGATCCGCCGCGCTCTCCTCGCAATCCCCGAAAAGGACCCGGTGCTCTGGGAGTCCACGAAGAAGATGTATCGCCGCCCGGACATGACCTATGTTGCCGTGAATGATTCGGTCTACGACTCGTTGCGGGAATTTGCCCGGCACACCAAAGGCATCGAACTGACGGACGACAAGTAGGCCGCTATGCATGCGATGAGAATTCTTTACCACATTCTCCTGGTTGGCGTCCTCTTGTGCGGGGAGATGGGCTGCTCCAAGCCCAGCAGCGCGGCCACTGCGAAAATAACCGAACGCCCCAAGGTCTTACGTTATGCCTTCATGCCCTCCCAGGAAGAGATGCAGGACAATTCCGTGCGCATGGACAGGCTGCAGAAGCACCTGGAAAGAGACCTGCGCATGCCGGTGCAGATGATTCCAGTCAGCGCGTACGCCACGACGATCGAGGCCATGCGAGCGGACAAGGTGGATGTAGCGACATTCGGGCCCTTCGGCTACATCATTGCCTCGGCCAAGGCGGGTGCCGAAGCCATTGTCGCCTACGGCGACGCAAAGGGACAGTTGGGCAGTTACTATTCCGTCATTATCGTTCCCAAAGATAGTCCTCTGCGCTCCATCGACGATTTGAAAGCCCACGCCAGGGAACTGGTGTTTGAATTTGCCGACCCGGCATCGACTTCCGGCAACCTGGTCCCGCGGGTCTTCCTGCAATCCATTGGCATAGAACCCGAAAAGGATTTTAAGAAAATCGTATATGCGGGAGCCCAGGCGGCGACCGCGCTGACCGTGCAATCGCATAAGGTAGACGCCGGAGCCATGTCGCAGACGGCCCTGATGCGCCTATTGAACCTTGGGAAGGTTTCGGTAAACGATCCCCGCATCCTCTGGAGGTCTCGGCCGATACCCGCGTCGCCAATTACGGTGCGCCAGGCGTTGCCGCCAGACTTCAAGGAACAGATCCGCCAGTCCCTACTAGCGATTCCGCACAACGATCCGGCTCTTTGGGAAGACCTGAAAAAGTACTATTGCCACCCCGACATGACCTTCGTTGCCGTCCACGATTCCACGTATGACTCGCTACGGGAATTCGCAAGCCAGGCAAAGGGTATCGAGATGGCGGAAGGAAAGTAGACAACTATGCTTGTGGTCGCAGGAATCAGCAAAGTTCTGCCGAATGGAAAACGCTTGGTCGACCGGATCAGCTTCACCGTTTCCAGAGGAGAGTTCGTTTCTATCCTGGGCCTGAGCGGGGCCGGCAAATCTCTTACCCTGCGTTGCATTATTGGGCTTACCACGCCTAACGAAGGCGAAGTTTCCCTGACCGGCCCGGGCGGGGACAGATACCGCACCACCAACGTGAGTACGAAGGAACTGCGGCGCGCACGCCGGCACATCGGTTTGATGTTTCAGGGGGCGAACTTGGTGAAACGGCTGACCGTTTTGGAAAACGTGATGCTGGGCCGCCTTGGCTACATCCACCCGCTGCGCAGTTGGACCGTCGGCTTTCGTGACGGCGAAGCCCATGATGCCATGGAAGCGCTGGACCGGGTGAATATGGCCGGGTTTGCGGGACGGCTAGCCGGGTCGTTGAGCGGCGGCGAAATGCAGCGCGTCGCCATCGCCCGGGCCATTCACCAGAAGCCGCTACTGTACCTTGCCGACGAACCGATCTCCAGTCTCGACCCCAGGAACGCGGAGTCGATTATGGCCCTGCTGCAACCGCTGTCCCGCGAGACTCCCATTGTCGGGGCCTTTCACCAGCCCACCATTACGGCCCGCTACTGTACGCGTGCCATTGGCCTGCGCCAAGGCTCGGTGGTATACGACGGGAAGGCGCGGCTCAGCCATTCGGACTTGGAAATGATTTACGGCACCCATGGCGCCGAAGCGGAACCGGAACTTGTGCCTCAACTGCCTCCAATGGCTCCGGCCTCGTTTTTGGCCCGCGAGGCGCACGCCTAACATGCAATTGGCCAGCCCAAACGCGTTCCAGTCCCTGCAGGCGAACACCGAACCTGCCGTGGACCCGTTGTGGGAATGGCGGGATGGGCACCGGCGAACCCGCCTGCGTTTGGGCGGAATTGCCGCCTTAGGCATCATTCTGGTGGCTCTAGCAGCACTCCGCTGCAATGTCAGTCTTTCTGATTTTGCTCGCGGCATCGGCAAAGGGCTTCCCCTGCTGCTGATGTTTTTTCCTCCCGAGTGGACGGCGTTTGGGCGGATGGTGGAGCCGATTGGGGTAACCATCGGCTTGGCGCTGCTAGCCACTCTGTTGGGGACATGCCTGTCGGTTCCTTTTGCCCTGGCGGCCTCGTCGAACGTAGCTCCTTCATGGTTGCGCTGGGCGTCAAGATCACTGATCACCCTGGAGCGTGGCCTGCCCGAGATCGTCATTCTACTGCTTTGCGTGGCTGCTTTCGGCCTCGGGCCCTTTCCCGGAGCGATTGCCCTATCGGTGGCCAGCATCGGCATGCTGGCCAAACTGCTCGCAGATTCCATCGAAGAGATCGAACCCCAACTTCTCGAATCGGTGAAGGCCACGGGCGCCAGTGACTGGCAGGTGATTCGTTATGCCATCCTGCCGCAGGTGGCGCCTTCTCTGTTTGCCAACTGCCTGTTCCGGTTCGAGGTCAACGTACGCGCTTCGGTCTTGCTCGGTGCCGTCGGCGCCGGGGGAATTGGATACGAACTCAACGTCGCCATGGAAGCATTGGAGTACCGGCGCGCGACCGTCGCCGTGCTGGCTTCCCTCTTTTTGGTTTTCTTCTCGGAAAGAGTTTCGGACTTCATGCGCACCCGCATTTTGGCCGGAGAAAAGCTGTGATGGCCACCGCCGTACCCGCTCATCTGCTGCCTTCCCGGAAGTTTCGCCACATGGCGGTGGGCTTGACCCTGCTGGTGACCTTACTGGTTCTGTTGATCGTCCGCCTCGGGGTAGATCCCATTGAGGTACTCCGCGACTCCGACAACGTGTTGCGATTGGCCCGAGAAATCTTCCCGCCGAATTTCAGTGTGCTTTGGCATAAGGAGAACCTGGCAGCTTCGCTTTTAGAAACGCTCTCCATGGCATTTCTAGGCACTCTAGGCGGCGGGTTGATCGCTTTCACTCTGGCGTTTTTCGCCGCAGGCAATGTCTCGCCTCATCCGTGGTTGCGACTCGGGGTTCGTGGATTGCTGGCACTCGAGCGGTCGATTCCCAATTTTGTGGTGCTGCTGGTGCTGCTGGTTGCGGTCGGCATTGGTCCGTTCGCCGGAATGCTGTCCCTGCTGGTTGGTTCTGTGGGCATGTTCGGCAAGCTGTTTGCCGATGCCATTGAGCAAGTCGATGTGGGGACTATGGAGTCCATCCAAACCGTCGGCAGCACGCGCCTGCAACTGATTCGCTATGGCGTCTTGCCGCAGGTGGCTCCGTCATTCATCGCCAATTGGTTTTACGCCTTCGATGTAAATTTGCGGGCGGCGATTGCGCTGGGCGTGTTCGGCGGGGGCGGCATCGGGTTTCAGTTGCACGTTGCCAGCCGCGTGCTGCGTTATCACGATGTGCTCGCCTATTCCTTGATCATTGTGGTTCTGATTACTGGCATGGAGAAGATTTCCGATTTTGTGCGCCGGCACATTTTATCGGTTTCTCCAGCCCATGGATGAAAGATTATGGCCAACCAGATCTTAACGAATGCTCATATCGTATTGCCGGACCGCGAGGTGGACGGTTCGGTGGTGCTACATAATGGCCGTATCAGCGACATCGCATTCCGTCGCTATGCGGATGGGATTGACCTCCAGGGCGCGCTGCTGATCCCCGGTGTGATTGACATTCACACCGACTACCTGGAACGCGAAATCAGCCCGCGGCCCAGTGCGGAGTTCCCTCTCGAGATGGCGCTGCACGTAATGGACTTGCGCGCCTTGAGCTGCGGCCTTACCACAGTGTTGTCGGCCGCCCGCATCTCGGAGGAGAAGGATGGCTCGATGGGTACGTGGCATGGCGACGGCCTTCGACTGGCGCGGGAGTATGAGGCCCTCATCCCGCGCATGCGCGCTCGCCATCTTATCCACGTGCGCTGGGATACGAATTTTCCTGCCGTACATAAGGCTCTTCAAGAATTGCTGACGCTCAAGAGCATAGGCAATCTCGTTTACAACGACAGCACTCCCGGGGAACGGCAGTTCCGCGACATGGAGATGATGGTGCAGCGCCGGGCGACCCGCTTGGGGATTTCCCTGGAAGCGGCGCGAGCCGAGCTCGCCGCGCGCAAGGAACGGGCCAAGGCGGTGAACAATCGCCTGCAAGTACGAGCCGCGGTTGGCAACCGCTTGCCGCTAGGCAGTCACGACGACACCACCGTCGAGCACGTCATCGAGGCGCATGAAGCCGGCGCCACCCTCTGTGAAATGCCATGCACCATCGAGGCCGCGCGCAAGGCAAGAGAGTTGGGCATGATGATATGCATGGGGGCGCCCAACTATTTCCGGGGAGGCTCCCATTGCGGCAACCTCTCCTGCCAGGAAGCACTGGCTGAGAATCTGGTCGATATCCTGTGCAGTGACTATCATTTTCCCTCGCTACTGGCGGCCGCGGTACGGATGATGCGCAACGGGGTCCCGGTATCGAAGGCCATGAACTTTCTGGCCCTTAATCCCGCACGCTACCTCGGTATGGACGCGGAAGTGGGCAGCATCGCGATCGGGAAACGGGCTGACTTGGTAGCTTTCCATCCGCGTACGGATCACGCCGATGTGGTTCGGGTATGGGTGGATGGAGTCTTGCGCTTCTCGGTCCCGGAAGTGAACTGGAACTAAGGCATGAATAACCGATGGAATATTAGCTTCAGCCTGGCGCCTCCGCCTGTAACACGCACATGTCTTAGCGGTGAGGCAGATCAGCAACCATGACTACTCCTGCCGGTGATAATACGCAGCGCTTCTCGGAGCGGGCGGAATACTATGCCGCCTATCGAGCGCATTATGCGCCCTCGGCGGAAACTATTTTGACGGAGAAGCTGGGACTTTCTGCAGTATCCGTCGTAGCCGATGTCGGATCCGGAACCGGCACTCCTCGAAGTTGTTCCTGCCCCACGCCAAACTGGTGTACGGCGTTGAGCCCAACGAGAACATGCGGAACGCGGCGGAGCGGCTGTTATGCAATTACACCAATTTTCGCAGTGTCGCAGGCACTGCGGAGGCGACCACCCTGCCGGACGGCGTCGCTGACCTCGTTGTCGCCGGTTCTGCTCTTCACTGGTTCGATCGGGAACGCTGTTTGCAAGAGTTCCGGCGCATTCTGAAGCCCAAAGGCTATTTTCTGGTGCTGTCCAACCGGATGCGACGTGAGGGTTCTCCGTTCATGCGGGCCTATCGCGAGCTCTTTCGGAGATATAGCGAGCGCCGCAACCGGCCCGAGTTGCAGGACAGCTTGAAGGGCATCTTTGGAGAGCAAGGTCTATCCACTGCCACTGTCGATAATTCCGAGTACTTGGAATACCGTCAGCTCGTTGGCCGGGCCCTGTCGTATTCCACTATACCGCTGGCCGGACATCCTCAGCATGAACTCATGCTGGGCGAATTGCATTCGCTGTTCCAACGGTTGCAGGCGAGAGGCAAAGTGCTATTCGAGACTGATACCGTTCTTTACTGGGGGAAGCTACGCCATGACCGCACTGACTCTTGACATTCCGCACTCCGAACCGCGTCCCGGCCTCGGAGAACAACCCCGTATTGATCCCACTGCCCGGGTGCGCGATTGCACCATCGGCCCCTGGACCGCCGTGGGACCACGCACCACCATGGCCGAAACCGTTTTCGGCGACTACTCCTACGTAGTCAACGACAGTAGTATCATTTACAGCGAGATCGGCAAGTTCTGCTCGATCGCCGCGCACACTCGTATTAATCCTGGCAACCATCCCACCTGGCGACCGGCGATGCATCACTTCAGCTATCGCAGCAAGTCCTACCAACTGGGCGAGGAAGACGACGCAGACTTTTTCCAATGGCGTCGCGATGACAAGGTTCTGCTGGGAAACGATGTGTGGCTTGGCCACGGAGCGATCGTGCTGGCCGGAGTAAAAATCGGCACTGGTGCGGTTATCGGCGCTGGGGCGGTGGTGAGCAAGGACATTCCGCCCTTTGCCGTAGCGGTCGGGGTCCCGGCAAAGGTAATCCGTTTCCGTTTCGACGAGAAAACCCAGGAGCGCCTCCTGAAATTGGCGTGGTGGGACTGGTCGCGCGAGCAACTCAGAACCGCGCTGCCGGATTTCCGCACACTCGCCATCGAGCAGTTCCTGGAGAAGTACGAAGGACGTTAGGGTGGGTGCGCTGCGGAGGACGGCTCCAGCAAGTCGAACTTGTGTGGCTGATATGCTAAGTAGTCACAAAGCTACGGATCTTGCCGCGCATGACCTGTCAAACCGGTTTCGTCGGTTTGCGCTGCAGAACGCCCTTCCTACTTCACCGCTCTATTCGGAAATCGGCCTCGGCATCGCTGGCGATCCAACGGCTTTACGTTTGGCCGAGCGCGCAACCAACCATCCGGTTACGAACCTGTTTTTGGCGGCGGTGCACTTGTTGCTCTTGCGTGGCGCGGATCACCCTTTGCGAGACTTCTATCCCAATCTCGGCCCGGTGGCGCAGCCCACGTCTGCAGTGTACCCAGAGTTCCACTCCTTTTGCCGGACCTACGGGGACGAGATTGTCCATATCCTGCAGACGCGCAGAACGCAGACCAATGAGGTGCGGCGCTGCCTCTACCTGGCGCCGGGGCTCGATCTGGTTGTTCGCAAAGCCGGCGAGATTGCCGTAATCGATGTTGGATCGAGCGCCGGACTGCACCTCCTCTGGCCACGATTTGGTTACGACTACGAAGGACAGTGCCTGGGCGATATCGATGCTCCGGTCCAACTCACGTGCCGTTTTCAGGGCGAACTTCGCCCTGTTCTTCCGGATAAGTGGGCAGAACCGGCCATGCAGGTGGGAATCGACCTGAATCCTCTCGATGTCCGGAACCCGGAGGACTGCTTCTGGCTGAGGGCGCTGCTCTGGCCCGAGCATCGGGACCGCGCGGAGTTGTTGGAGTCCGCGATAACACTGGCACAGCGGACGCCGCCGCGCGTCTTGCCGGGAAATGTCTTCGACGTTCTTCCCAATGTGCTTTCGAACCTGCCTCAAGGTATGGCCGTGTGTGTCTGCCACAATCACACCCTCAACCAGTTTTCGCAACCCGATCGCGAACGCTTTGTGGAAATCCTGGAAGAGCTCAGCAGAGACCGGGATGTCTATCGACTTTCGGCGGAATGGATCGATCGTCGTGGAATTAACACAGAGCACCCACGCTTCCTGCTCAACCGTTATCTCAGCGGCCGCGAGACCGAAACGCTTCTGGCTTTTGTGGACGATCACGGAAGGTGGGTACAATGGCTGAATGCACCATGATACCCGGATCAGCGGCTGACCGGCGGACCCTGCTTTTTCAGCGACTCCAACCACGGGCACTCCGGATGTGCCGTCTGCAATGCGCCTCGCAACCAGTGCTTCCCGCTCTCAGGTAACTGCGCCATCACGCATGCGAAGTCCGTTTCGTCCTTCGGGCGGAAGTGCTTGGCTTTGAACAGCAGCACGATCTCTGGCGCGAGAAAGGGCGGCCCGAACGAAGCTTGGCCTCCGATCTCACTGCGTGGGAGAGTCACTCGCGGATCGCGCCGGTACACCCATTTGTCGCCGCTCGTGTCGCCCAGGAAGATATCAACCTCGAGCTGCGCCGAGCGTGCGCGAACCTGATGGATCGGCGGCTCCAGCAGCTCTCCTTCCCAGGGCGCCTCGCTGCCTCCTTCCGGACGAGGAATGATCTTGCTCAGTTGGAACCCGTGAAGATGGCGGTGCAGTAGCGTCTGGTTCTCTCGCAGCACCAACATCTCAATATCGCCGTGAGGACGAGTTACGATTTCCAGGAACAGGTCGAGCGCCCAACCGCCGGCAACATACCAAGGAGCGGGGAATCGTCTCATGACCTTGCCCAGCCCGCATGGCGCCGCAAAAGCGAGGGGCTTCCTGTTTGTCTCCCGGATTGCCTGGAGCTGCTCCGGGGGGAAGTCCTGCCCCCCCAGAATACCCAACACAAAGTCCGTTTTCCCCCATATGTACTGGGCCATATCGCTAGGGAACTGACAGGCAAGCCGTTTCTTCAGCTCCCCGTAAGCCGCCACGGCCTCCGGATGGCTGCGCAAGTAATCGCGAAGCACCAGGTGATTTCGCAACGCCGGGCTGTCTGCTAGGCACACATATAAATGATGCGGAGGATCATTGATGGCGGCGCGAAACACCTCCCGCCCTGCAACTCCCTGATTGCCGCGATACTCGTACTCCAATGTCTTCAGCTTGGCGATAATGGCCGGAATCTGCTCCTGCGAACGCACCACCACGTCTATGTCGATCACCGGCTTCGCCGTCAGACCCGGCACCGACGTGCTGCCCACATGTTCAATCGCAACCGCGAGATCGCGGACCGCCGGCCAGACTCGGTTGCGCAGGAATTCGTACCGCCCTGGCCAAGCTGGATCGTAGTCCGATACGACTATCCGCTTCACCGGGTTAGCACATTCCTGCAAGTGACTCCTGCCTGCGCACCTGTATCATCACTTCGATCACCCGTTACAAACAGCAGGGCCTAGCGGCTTGATCGCCCGAACAAACGCACTCATGAACTTTCCCTGCACTTGCGGCGCGATCGCCTCCACGTCGATCGACTTTCCGCTGAGAAAAGCGCGGGCGTCCTCGAGCGTGTAAACCCTGGTAGGCTCGATTTCGATCGTCTCAAAGCCGGCGGCCTTCAGCTTCGATATATAGTCCGAATCCTTGAGCGCACCCGCGATGCAACCAGCCCACAAAAGCATGCTCTGCTTCACTTCGGGAGGAACATCGCCATGGACCACGATGTCGGAAACCGCCAGCCGGCCACCGGGTCTAAGTACCCGAAACGCTTCCCGCAAAACGCAATCCTTGTCTGGGGACAGATTGATAACACAGTTGGAAATGACCACGTCGACCGAGTTGTCGGGGAGAGGGATGTTTTCCATTTCTCCCTGTAGAAACTCGACGTTGTCCACGCCGGCGCTCCGCTGGTTCTCCCGGGCCAGTGCGAGCATCTCGTCAGTCATATCCAGGCCATAAGCCTTACCGCTCGGTCCCACGCGCTTGGCGGAAAGCAGCACATCGATCCCGCCTCCCGATCCCAGATCAAGCACCGTTTCGCCGGGATGGAGCTGTGCCAGTGCGGTCGGATTCCCGCATCCAAGCGATGCCTGCAGCGCTTGTTCGGGGATCTGGTCAGCCTGAGTTTTGTCGTAAAGCTCCGCAGTGATACGGTGATGGCGGCTTTCGGTCGTGGTGGTGGCGCAAGAAGCCCCGCAACAGCCCTTGCCTCCATTCCGCACCCGCAGGGCGGCTTGGGTGTATCTTTCTTTGACTGCGTCCTTAATATCTTCTGCGCTCATGACAATCGTCCCTCAAATGGACCCGCTCCACTGGCAGTTCCGCCCTAGGCCACCCGGTTTCCTTCCCGCCAGACCATGACGGGCAGCGGGACCCCTTGCACGTGCTTCACCCGGACCAAGTCCGCCCTTTTCCCAATTTTCACGCTGCCCCGATCGTCCAGACCGACAATGCAAGACGGATTCAGGGAAACGAGTTTCAGTGCCTCGTGCAGCGGCAAACTCAGTTTTTCGGAAATCAGGAAGGCGCCATTCAGCAAGCTGGCAGGAACATAGTCCGAAGACAGCGCATCCAGGAGTCCGCGTCTGGTCAGCTCTTCGGCCGAGACGTTTCCGGAGTGGGACCCGCCAAGCATCAGGTTGGGCGCACCGGCGATCACGTGCATGCCTTTCTGGCGGGCGGCTACTGCCGCTACCACGGTGGTGGGGAACTCCGAAATGGTGAATCCTTCCGCATGCGCCTGTTCGACATGCGCCACCGTGGTATCGTCGTGGCTGGCGAGCGTCAGCGGGCGATCCCGATCGCGTAACATTGCAAGCAACTGCTGCCGGTTCGGTTCCGCGTACTTTCGGTGGCATTCCTGCCTGCGCTGGATGAACTCATCGATCTCCGCTTGCGACCTGAAGAGTTTCCCTTCGAGTCGGGGGTTCGTCCGGTTCGCAAATTGCCGCTGACCGGGAGTGTGATCCATGAAGGATACGATCCGCAAAGCGGGACGATCGGCTACCCGGGAGAAGGCGGCCAGGACATCCTCGCTGGAAAGCTCGGCCCGGATGTGCAACAGATGCTCGGCCCGAAACATCTGGTATTTCCGTCCCGTTTCCAGAGCGGCGATGGTCCTCTCTACCATCTCCACACCGCGGGCAATGGCAGTCGTCGAATTACCGATAGCAAGAGCGTCGAACACAGTCGTAATACCGGCAGCGGCGACTTGCGCATCATGCGCCACCAGCGCCGGCATCAGCGGCCACGCCGCCGTGGGACGCGGCAACACATGGTGCTCCACGTTGTCCGTGTGCAATTCGATCAGTCCGGGAATCAGGTAGTCCCCCTCGAAATCTACGCCCGAAGGGATTGAGACGGTGCCGGTGCGGATATCCGCGATCCGTCCCTGGCGGATAAGGACCGCCCCTTTTACGCTCTCCGTGGGCATGACTACGCATGCATTCTTCAGAATCAGTTCCGATTCCATCAACTCTGTCCTAGGTGGTTGCTGGGCTGTGAGCCTTGATCGCGAGAAGAATGCTACGGCAGTTTTGTTACGCGAAGATTAAGGAGTGGTAATAAATTACGTATACAGATCTGTTGGTGTGGAGGAGAGGTTTCGAGCAGCGATATCCCAGTCGGGCTGTTCCACTCTATGCTCTCAGGGTGGCCTCCCGAAGCGGCGGTGCTTTTTGGCGAAGGGATTTGCTATCACGCTTGCCGCCCGTCTTGCGCTCCTTGCCGTTTTGGCCGCTGGAAGAGGCGCTCTTGGGCCCTTTAGCCGGTTTTGCGGATTGCAAAAAGGCAGCCCGGCCAAGCGTCATCTGCTCACAGACGCGGTCGAGTATCCGGAGCGCTTGCTGCCCCGCTTCGCCGGCGAAACAATTCAGGAGCTCGTGTCTCATTGGTTCCCACTCGTGCGCCAGACGCTGCATGAGCCGGCGCCCTCGTTGCGTGAAATGCAGGCAACGCGCCCGCCCATCCAGGCGAGAGGTTTTGCGGCGCAGAATTCCACGTTGTTCCAACAGCGAGACCATTGCGCTGATGGTGTTGGGATCGGCGAACAAGTCGTTGCCCACGTGGGCCTGGGTTATGCCCGCTGCCCGGTGGATGATGCGCATCAGCGCGTACTGGTCGGTGGTCATGCCATAGGAACTGAACGCGGCATCTCCGCAACGGCTGATGGACAGATAGGCTCGGCGCAGTCGTGGCACGATTCGGATGGGCGTGTCGCCTGACCGAGGGTCCGGGTTGATAAGGTCCGCCCCTGCAACCTCGGGCCGCAGTCGCATACCGGCTTTCGCCGTTGCGCCCTTCGCCGCGGGCCCACCCTGCGTTTGCAGGTCTTTCATCAAGAAGACCGCGCCGGGCAATCTGTATCCGAGGCGATCGTAAAAACCAGTGCTGGTCAACGTGGCGTCTGCGATCACGCCAAGCCCTTGGAGCTCCTGCGCCCGCTTCACCAATCGTTGATGGAGGGCAGCACTCAGTCCATTATTTCGTTTGGAGGACGTCACGGCAAAATGGTGCAGGAACAGATGGAAACCATTGAACACGGAAAGCGCGACGCCGCTCACCACCCCATTTTGCACGCCGACAAAACATGTATCCGGGGATCGTTCCAGGGATTGTTGAATGCGCGTCCGAATTTCCGGGGCTTGAGCTACTCCCGACTCCAGAAGGATCTCGCTAATCCTTTGAAGGTCGGCAGGTTGCGCTGTTCGTATGACCGTCCGAGATGTCATCCTGTGAGAAGATTAATTGATGTACGTATCATATACAAGCCGGGAGCTATAATCCGTTGCTCTCGAGGTGCTCACCAGGAATTCGCCTCGGCTTTACACGTGTCCGTGGCAACCGCCACCGGAGCCACACCCTCGAAGAGTACGCAGACCGGATAATGATCCGAGGGATACAGGCCCCCGGCAGTGTGAGTGACGGTCTCGGCTTCGAGCACCCGGCCGAGGTTCCGGTGCAGCACCCAATCCAGGCGGCGGCCAAGAATCCGGCCGAAGCCGTGCAAGGTGCCGTCGGGTCCGATCCGGCGTACTGCGCTGACCCATGCATCCTCAACATCCTGCGTCAGCAGGGTGTGGACTTCGCCCCCGGGAGCCGTATTGAAATCGCCGGTCAGCACGATCGGCATGCCGCTAGGAAAACTGCTCAGCTTCTCGCGAATCAGGCGCGCCGTTTGCCGGCGAGCTTCGTCCGCCTCGCGGCCGTACGGAAAGTGGACGTTCATTGCCACCATCGCGCAACCATCCGCTAGCCGAAGCTTTCCCCAAGTGATCATTCGTGGTTTCGGAATATCCCAATCGCTGGAACCGGGAATCTCTGGAGTGGTGGAAATCCAAATATCGCCGGTCTCCACAAGCTCCATCTGCCGCCAGTCATAGAAAATCGTGTTGTGCTTGTCCCGATGGTCGCCGTAACGTCCGCTGCCGAAGGCGGCGAACTCCGCACGATGGGCCAGGATGTAGTCGGCTTGCTCGGTGAAGGTTTCCTGCGTGGCCAGCAGTTCGGGCCTATACAAGCGAATGGTGTCGACCAGAAGATCCTTCCGAAACTCCCAGCCGTGCACGCCATCGTCAGCATCGATTTGCCGGACGTTGAAGGTCATCACACGTAGTTGCGCCACTTCCACCTCCTGTATAGTTGTTTGCCGCCTTGCCAACAAAATTTGGCTTTAGCCCCTGGGAGTTCTTTTCAGGCGCAGGGGCTCAAGCCCTTGAACCTGTGCTGCTTCCTTCGGCACGACTTAAGTCGTGCCCTGACACACCCTGGATCGATCTATGAGATGACTTCTAGTTCCTGAAGAAAAAACGGGAGGCGGCGAGGACCGCCTCCCGGCTGGGTGTTTCTTTCCTTAGAACAAGAGGCGCATTGACAACTGGATCTGCCGGGACGTGCCCATGCCGATATAGTTGCTTACCGTCGAGTTTTGCAAACCGAAAGCGGAACCGGCCGTGCTCGCCGTATAGACTTGTCCCGGCTGCAGAGAAGCAGTGGTGCTCGTCGGGCCTGACGGGGTTGCACTGCCAAGGATGAGCGATCCGGGATTGGCGATGTTCGGGTGATTCAGAATGTTATACGCATCCGCCCGGAACTCCAGCTTGGTACGTTCTCGGATGGAAAATTGTTTCGTCAGCGACAGATCGACCTGATTGAACCCGGCGCCGTAGAAAGTGTCTCGCTGCTCGTTCCCGTAGGTGCCGGGTAGCGGAACCGAAAATGCGGCCGGATTCAGATAATACCCATTGCCGGCGCTCAGGTAAGGATCGACTCCGGCAATCTCATCGGGCCGTTGCGTGCCACGCGACGAACCGCCACCCGGAAGATTGTCGACGGCCACCGTCTGCAGCGTATAGCCGGCTCCGTGACTGCTGGAATACTTAGTGCCGTTAAAGAACACGGGAGAGGTATAGTACTGGCCGTTGTACTTGCCGCTTCCAGTGTACTTGTACAGCACATCGGGACGGTTACACAGCACGTTGATCGGAGTTCCGGTACGGGCATTGAAACTGGTCCCGACCTGCCATCCGCCGAACGCGGTGTTCAGCCAGCGATTATCTGCGAAGTTCAGGGTGTGCGACTTGCCGAACGGCAGGTCCCACAGCAGGGCGAGATTGAAGCTGTGCCGGATATCGGAACTGTTGGGGCCATACTCGCCGGCGGTGGTGTAGTTATTTTCGGCGGTGGTCGCTTCGTTGGAGCCATCGGAGCTGCCCAGGCTCTTAGCCCAGGTGTAGTTGGCCACCGCGGTAAAGCCTTTAGCGAAGCGCCGGTTCCAGCTCAACTGCAGCGAGTTGTAGTTGGCGCGTCCGTTGGTGCCCTTGAAGTCGAGTTCCGCGTACTGGTTGCCAAACTGGCGGGTTATGATGGCCGCCCCCGTCACCGGGTCTGTGGCGACCCCCGTGATCAGGTTCGCAACCCCGCGCGAGAACGCGTGTCGCGTCTGGCTGCCCACATACGCCACGGTCAGCACCGATTGGTCCGGCAGCGTTTGCTGCACCGAGAGAGTATAGGAGGCAACCCGCTCCGGCAGCGTGTAGCCGTCCTGGTAAACCCGCGGCTGATATAGCGCATTGGGGGCATTGGGATTGAATGCGGTGATTAGTCCCAGGCGGTTGGCGGGATAAGCGAGGGTGCCATAACCCGACGGGACGGAGTTTTGTGTATAGGTGATGTTGGCGTAGTCGTTGAGAATGGACTGCACCTGGTCTTCTTCCTGCCCCGGGCCGTAGTAGAGTCCACCGCCGATGCGGATCACCGTCTTATTGTGCAGCGCCTTCGGCGACCAGGCAAAGGCCAGCCGAGGACCGAAGTTCGTTTTCGAGGAGGCGTAGAACGGTGTTTTGCCCGTCAGGAGTTGTCCGGTATTGGTGTCGACCCCAACCCCCAGGTTATGTGCTTCGGTCAAGGGGGTGAAATAGTCATAGCGCAGGCCGTAGTTCATGGTCAGATTGGGTTTGATCCGCCATTCATCCTGGATATAGCCGCCGTAAAACGTCTGCAAGCCTTTGCGGACGCCGGTATAGCCGTTGTTGAAGGGGCTGGGAAACGAATCCAGGTCGCTGGCTACCTGCACCTGTTTAAGCTTATTTATAAGAAAATCGGACACCGTCGAATAGGTGTAGACCGCGCCACCCAGTTGGTCCATGTACATGACCCGGGGAGTGATCTCGATGCCCGTCTTGATCGTGTGGTTGCCGCGCGTCCAGGACAGGTTGTCGATGTACTCCATTTCGCTGGTGGTGTAATCCTGCGCGTGCGACAACGGAGCGGATCCCGCTCCAGTTGGGGTAATCATGCCCGTCGATCCCGATTGGGTTCCGCCCCCAATGCTGATCGCGACGTTTGACAGGTCCAGGCCGGGCAGGGTCTCACCCTGGATAATGTAGCGGCCCTTCATGGCATTGAACCCGATTTTCAAATCGTTGATCAGGTTGGGTCCCAGAACGGTGGTCAAATCGGCGACCGCGTTTTGCGGGACCATGGTGTTGCGTTTGCCGCTGGTCAGGTCACTGGGGTCCGAGCTTTCACCTTGGTCCCGCATATAGCGGAAGTAGGCGTTGTTCTTGCTATTGATGTGATAGTCGAGCCGCAAGTTCCCATAGTACTCGTTGACGTAGGAGGAGTTCGTGCCGCTCACAATGTCCAAAAGGGGGTCCGCCGTATGCGTTTGGCCGACGGGGTAGGCGGCCAGCAGGGGCTGGATCGAGGGCACGGCCTCCGAACGCGCTAAGGAACTCAGCGTGGTTTCCTTATAAGCCACGGCGACTCGTTGGAGAAGGTTTTCGTTGCTGGCATAGAAGAACAGCTTGTCTTTAACGATGGGTCCGCCAAAGGAACCGCCGAATTGGTTCAGACGCAGAGGCGCGGCTGCCCCCGGCTTCAGGAAATAGTTCCTGGAATCAAACACATCGTTGCGAAGATACTCGAACGCGTCACCGTGAAAGCGGTTGGAGCCTGACTTGGTCACCACGTCGATTTGCCCGCCGGTGCCGCGCCCGTACTCGGCGGCATAATTGCTGGATTGGACGTTAAATTCCTGGACGCTTTCCAGGCTTTGCACAAGGCGGAAGTTCGAGACCCCACCGCCGGCGCCTTGGGTGCAGCCCGGGTTGGAATCGATGATCGAAGTGGAATCGATGCCGTCGGTACGGGCGGTGTTCTGTTCGTTGGAGCGACCGGCAAAACGAATATCCCCGAACGTTCCAGCGCCGGTGCTGCTCGCGCCCGGCGTCAGCAGGTAAAGTTGGGCAATGTGCCGGCCATTCAGCGGCAGGCTATCGACCTCGCGCCCGCTAATGGTCGAGGCCATGGAGGCCGAACTGGTATCGACCTGGCTCAAACCGGATACGACCTCGACCGTCTCCTTCACGGCCGTGGGCTGGAGATGGACGTCGAGAGCACGATTCTGGCCTGTAGCCAGAGTGAACGTTAGCACGTTGATGGCGAAACCGCTTGCGTTTGCCGTCAGTTGATACGGCGCCGGCAGCAAATCTTCGAGGTCGTAGTGGCCCTTTTCATCCGCTGTGACCTGCCGCGCGGCATCCGTATTCTGGTTGGTGATGGTGACCTGCGCGTGCTGGACCACCGCGCCTGACACATCGTAAATGGTTCCCGCAATGCGCCCGCGCTCCGTTTGCGCGCTGGCAATCGCTACCATCGTAAGTAAACACACAAGTAGCCTTCTCATGGCAACACACTCCTGGCAGAAAACACCCAAGCGTTAGTGAAAACAGCTGGCCCTGGATAGCAAGTTGGACGACTCGCGCACCCTGTCTTCAGCTTTCGATTGGGGCTACACCTAAGCACTAGTGCCGCCACGAAAGCTGCGCAGAAACGATTGCAATTAACAGCAGGAGGGGACCAGTGTAGAAGAGTTCATGTTGCGGAAATGTGAAGAGCTAGTGAAAACTGAATGAAAGTACGTATAACCATCATTGTGATGTGAATAAGGGGAGCTGAGTGTCCTTTCGGGAATCGCAGCGGAGAAAATGATCGGGATTCTCCGGTTATGATGCGGCATCCGGCTAAATCTCGGCCAATTCGGTAACTGCTTCGTATACGTGTCATCTCCCTGGAAAACTGAGATGTTGTCCAGAGAGAGTTGCATGCTGCTTCACAACTACAGCACGATCAAT
>CAWINY010000002.1:0-9936 GCA_963837635.1 uncultured Acidobacteriota bacterium | reverse complement strand
CGGCCCACCCGGTACGCGATATTCGCCAGGTGACAGAACGCCGCGGACCGCGCCCCCACTTCGATATCCGCGTGCAGCAACTTGTAATCGCGGGCGCGAATTGCGTCGAAGAAGTTCTTCATGTGCGGTTCGGTATCCTCGCCGCTGCCCTTCTCGTCCACCACTTTTTCGTAACGCTCCCGGCTGCCCGCGCCCGCGCCCCGCGCCGCGTCGCCGCTGATATCGCCGGCCATGCTCTTGTAAACCTGGAGCCCGCTGTGGTCCACCACCACGAAGCCCAGGCTTCCGAAGAAGATGTTGCCGACGTAGTTGGGGCCGTGCATCCCTCCCAGTCCTTCGGGCGGTGTCGGCAGGTTCCGGACGTCGAAAGTCATCTGCGCGTCGCCGAAATCCATGGTGGTCTGCTGCGTGTTCGGCGTCTCCTGGTCGTCTTCCCAGACGAACTTGCCGCCGTTCGGACGATACGGACTGCGGCCATCCCGTCCGGCCCAGTCCCCACAGAGAAATGTCCATCTCGTGGACGCCCTGGTTTCCGATGTCGCCGTTGCCGGTATCCCAGAACCAGTGCCAGTTGTAAGTGAATCTGTTCTTGCTGTATGGCTGCCTGGCGCCGGGCCGAGGAAGCGATCCCAGTCGAGCCCGGCGGGTACGGGTTCATCGGGCGGCGTGGCCGATGGAGAGCGCCGCCGGAGCACGTCGGCGCGCGCGTGGTAGAGCTTGCCCGATGGCGCCCTCGCGGACAACTGAATGGCGCCATCTTGTGGCGGCATGCGAGCGGCTCTGCGTCCCGACCTGCACCATGCGGTTGTACTTGCGGGCGGCCTCGACCATCGCTGCCGGCCCTCGAAGACGTTGTGGCTCGCCGGCTTCTCCACGTACACGTCCTTGCCCGCCTGGCAGGCCCAGATGGTGGCCAGCGCGTGCCAGTGGTTCGGCGTGGCGATCGACACGGCGTCGATGTCCTTCGACTCGAACATCGCGCGCATCTCGTCGAATTCTTTCGGCTTGTAGCTCTTCAGTTCGTCCACCAGCGCGACGGCGCGCTCGCGGGCCGCCTGGTTGACATCGCAGAGTCCGGCGATCCGGGAATCCGCGTCCAGCTTGGAGTAGAAGTTGATGTGGTCCGTACCCCGCCCGCCCAGGCCGACGATGCCGACGTTGATCCGGTTGTTGGCGCCGAGGATAGGGAACCGCGACGTAACGATGGCGGCTGCCGCCACCTTGACGAAGTCTCTTCTGGGGGATTGTGGCATAGCGTAACCACCAGATTACCGCTATTCGAGGGCGGCTCTGTCAGCTTTGTGGGGCGGACTTTAGTCCGCGCGGGACTTCAGTCCCGCAACCCGGTCTAGCTCTAGCCCGACTTTCGCAAAACCAAGGTCGTTTTCTTCGTCATAGGGCCGTAAACATTGGTCCAATCGCAGTTTTCTGACTAGATGAAGGAAGTCGCAGTAGGGACTGGGCATTGCCTTGGAAGAAAAACTCGCATTTCCTGGGCACTTGCTAGATCTGCGCCAATCTGAGTGTAAGATACCGAACAACGTTGAGTGGCGGCTTACTGGCACCGTGGCACCGAAGGCCCGTTCGGTAGGGCTTCGAACGCTGTGGCCACAACTACAACTTCTTTCATCTAGCTGGTGGAGCGCCCTGTGATTGAGTGAAACCCCTGTTTAACGGGGGTCCGGACGCCACGGACAGGCACCGCACACCATCACCTTTGCGAAAGTCCCGCTAGCGGTCTGCCGGCCAGCGGGACTGATAAGCCGGCTACCCACCATCGACTTTTTTCGGCGGCCAGTTCTGAATCTCTCGGACCGCTACAATCATTTTGTCGGCCGCCGATTCGCCATTGCGCGAACTTTACGGTTTACGGCCTTCGCTTTAGCCTTTTGCCGCGGATCGGGCGGACTTGCCTCATCATCGCCGTACTTGAGTGACAACCACCTGCACCCGCTGACGGCCGAACTTCTTCGCTTCTGCCTGGCTGGGCATGTAAACGTCGATGTGGTGGCCGTCCACCTTCCCACCCGTGTCTTCCACGATACAGTCGCCGGAATACCGGCCGGCGCCATAAATGCGGATGCGGCTCTTGAGCGGCAATACGTTTCGGTCGGCGGCCACAGTGCCCGGATGCGACCACTTGCCGGAAGCGCCCGTGCCCTCCACCGAATACGCAGTGGCGATGAAGTAACGGATAGTGGGCCGTCGATGCCTTCGGGACAAGCGCGGCGACGCCGAAGCGGGCATCAGAAGTGCGAAAGCCGTCAGAGCGGCGAGCAGCATTCGCAGGATGGGAGCACCTCCCGCCGGTTAGATGCAACGACATCCGGATTGTGACAAGGCGGCTCGGCGGCCGTGGCGAACCCTCCGCTTCCGTTAACGCCTTGGCGCTGACCGGGAGTAATCCGCAAGCGGGCCACTTCGGTGGTTTGGGCAATTTCCGTCAAGTTAGCGTGAAGAAGGCAGCTTCCGGACTACCCGTGATTCGGACATAACTTCCCTTCGCGAAAGGTGGTGTTTCCGATGTCGATGACGTGCTCAGCGTCGCCGCTCCGACGCCAAACAGGGCCTCGCGCAGACGGAAGCGAGCGGCGTATGCCGATACAGCCAACATTAAGTATGCTGCGACGGGCAGCAGAACATGAAATAACCAGTCCTCGAACTGGGGCCGGTACGCGGCCTGCCCTCGCATTCGCCGAGTGACGATAACGGTGTATACTACTCCGCTGAGTCCCACGAGCCCCCAAAGAACTGCAGCGGCGCCGATCCCGTCCCATGGAGCGCTAAGAACCCCTGAGAGCCCGAGCACGGCTCCGAAATGAACGATCGTCGGCGTCGCAAACGCGTCACCGGCTGCAGCGTCCCCGCGTGCCGTTGGCGTGCGGGTAATGAGACTCAACACGACGAACTGTAAACCGATCAGGGCGCCGGCAGACGATCCGACGATTACGTAGAAGTTCTGCCATCCCGCCAGTGCTGTCATACCGCGAACTCCGAAGCGCTTACCTATCCAACTCGCCGGCTTTGAGTACCGGCACCCATCATCAGTAGAAAAAATGAGTCGTCTCGCCTCTTGGAGGTCTCCTACTTCCCAAACCGCTCGAAACGGTACGCCAGCTCTGGGCCCCCTTTTCCCTCGTACGCCAGTTGCGCGACGAGCAGAGCGAATGGCTCGGTGTATCGGGCGATCCGTAAGGGGCCAGCGTCCACCGGATCGAAACCCGCGTCGCGGATCAGCTCAGCGGCTACAGTTTTGCCTTTCTTATCATCGCCGCAGTACACCAGACTCGGATGGCTGGCCTTGCGCCTGGCTTCGTACACGCCGAAAAGCACTTCGCTGGGCACGGTGTTAAATGCGCAGACGACCCGAGCCTGTGGAATCATCTTTGCTAGTGTAGTGCGTCAGAAGTCCTGTAACGTGTTTCCGAACGATTTCTCTGGACTTTTGGCGTGGGATCGGTTAGGCTACTGTTGACCGTGGCGGTTCCCGGTGTTCAGCCCCGGCCCATCCCATGCGGCGTGCCTACAAAGTTTGGCTAACTTGTGAGCAGGAGAATGATTTACAGCGCCATGCACGAAGCCGCACGCTGCCGGCGCGGCTGGTGGAGCGGGCGAAGATGCTGGTGTTGTGTTCGACGGGGCATGGCGCCGAGGAGATTGCGGCGCAACTGGGAGTGGCCCGGCAAACGGCGACCCGGTGGCTGGGCCGATACGGGGCACAGGGTATGAAGGGGATGGAAGATGCGCCCCGCTCGGGGCGTCCGCCCCTCATCCTGCCTTCCAAAATCGCGGAGATCGTCGAGAAAACCACGCGGGAGACGCCCGCTGGCGCCACCCACTGGAGCACGCGCACGCTGGCCCCCGTGGCAGGCGTCAGCCCGTCCACGGTGGGACGCATCTGGTGGGCGCACGGTTTGAAGCCGCACCGGGTGAGTAGCTTCAAACTCAGCAACGATCCCCGCTTCGCCGAGAAGTTGGAAGACGTGGTGGGTCTGTATCTCCACCCGCCTGAGGATGCGATCGTATTGTCGCTGGACGAGAAGTGTCAGATACAGGCACTGGACCGTACGCAACCCGGCCTGCCCTGGAAGAAGGGCCGTTGCGGGACGATGACGCATGATTACAAGCGGCACGGGACGACCACGCTCTTCACGGCCATGAATACGCAGGATGGAACGGTCCTTGACGTGTGCATGCCCACCCACAATCATCAGGACTGGATTCGCTTTCTTAAGCTGATTGATGGGCGGACTCCCAAAGACAAAACGCTACACCTGATCATGGATAACTACTCGGCCCACAAAACGCCTGAAGTCAAAGCCTGGCTGTCCAAGCATCCGCGGTTTCACGTTCATTTCACTCCCACCAGTTCCTCGTGGCTGAACCAGGTGGAGCGGTTCTTCCGCGACCTGACGGATAAGTGTATACGGCGCGGTGTCTTTCACTCGGTCACGGAACTGCAACAGGCCATCCGTGTCTACATTGACCGGCACAATCAGAACCCGAAGCCATTCCTAAGTCGGAGTCAAACAATAAGCTGGACAATTGTTTGAGGCGAGCGTATTCTATGGTGGATGATCAGGTCCACGCGAGGGCGGTCTGTTTCGGGAGCGGAAAGACGATGGCTGAAGGTGTTCCGCACTTTGAATGAGTTTCAGGCGAGGTTGTTCGCCGCCGATAAAGCGCTGGATTTGGGGCGTGGGGGCATTAGTCGGCTGTCGGCTTTGACGGGACTGTCACGGACGACGATTACGAAAGCAGTCGAGGAACTGGAAAGGGGCGGAAAGCTGGTGAGCCCCGGCGAAGGCCGGGTGAGGCGGGTAGGCGGAGGGAGGAAGAAGGTGGAAGGGGTTGACCCTGGCGTACGGGATCTGTTGGCTAAGATCCTGGAGGAAACGACCGCCGGAGATCCGATGAGTCAGTTGCGGTGGACGAGCAAATCGACACGCACCCTGGCAGAGGAGTTGACTCGTTTAGGACACCCCGTCACGTGGGTGACGGTAGCGCGTTGCCTGGACGATATGGGGTATTCCTTGCAGGCCAACCGCAAGACGAAGGAGGGACCACAACACGCTGATCGGGATGCTCAATTCCGGTACATCAACCGGCAGGTGAAAGCCTTGTTAGGAACAGGCGACCCGGTGATTTCGGTGGACGCCAAGAAGAAGGAATTGGTGGGGCCCTTCAAAAATGGGGGACGCACGTGGCGACCAAAAGGGAAGCCGCGGGAGGTGAACACCAAAGATTTCCCCAGCTTGGCCCAAGGCAAGGCGCTTCCCTATGGGGTCTACGACACCGGGGAGAATCGGGCTGTGGTCAATGTGGGCGTTACCCACGACACGGCCGAGTTTGCAGTGGAAAGCATCCGGCGATGGTGGAAACTGGACGGGCGAAAGAGCTATCCGGCGGCGGGCCGACTACTCATCTGCGCCGATGCTGGGGGGAGCAACGGAAATCGACTTCGCTTATGGAAGCTCAACTTGCAGCAGATGGCGGATCAGATCCAGATACCGATCACGGTCTGTCACTATCCTCCGGGAACCAGCAAGTGGAACAAGATCGAGCACCGGCTATTCTCGTTTATCAGTCTGAATTGGAGAGGAGAACCGTTAATCAATTATGAGACGATCATCAATCTGATTGGCGGTACCACGACGCGCACCGGGCTCAAAGTCAAGGCAGTCCTGGACACGAACGAATATGAGATCGGAATCAAAGTCTCCGACGAGCAGTTCGAAGAAATTCAGATCCGACGCCACAAAGTCCATCCAGCGTGGAACTACACGATCTCGCCTCGGCCCACGTGATTCTTCATCACTTGTCCATATTATTTCTTAACTTCCCCTTAGCTGATAGAATTTGGCGCAGGAGAAGGCAATCTGATGAACCCCCATTGTCCTCAGTCGGCCGCGCGTATCGAACGCAACTCCGAACCCGGCCGGTTGCGGTGGATGTTCCTTGTCGCGGGCCTGTTCTCGCTTCTGTGGTTCCTGTTTCGGGTGGTGCCGAAGCCATCCAGGGCAGCCTATCCGTGCCAGCGAGCGGCGGTGCCGCTGGCCGGCGGATTTTTGATCTGGGTGGCTGGCGCGCTCGGATCGATATCGTTGTTCCGCCATGGGAAGAACCTGTGGAAGCGGTCGCAGATGGCGCTGGCGTGCGCGTCGATTGTGGTGGCGGTGGTGCTTGCGTTTGGCGCATTTACAACCATGCTCAAACAAGCGGCGATGGCGGAGCCGACCCAACCTATCGGCATCGGCAAGGGCGTTCATCCCGGCCGTGTGGTCTGGGCTCATGACCCAAGCGCAACCAACTGGAACGGTCCGGGCCAGGGACATTGGTGGGAGGACAGTCATACGATCCAGTCCGCCGTGGACGGAATGATGTCAAAGGCGATTCAGGGGCTCAGCCGGAAAGCGCAGCGATCGTCAGGCCTGGGACGCTCTGTTCAGGAATTTCAACCAGACGCATGGCGGTGGGAACGCCACGTACAAGAAGGGCGAGAAGATTGCCATCAAGGTGAACTTGGTCGGATGCATTTTCACCGAACACAACGTCGATCCGAAGACCTACGACCTCAGCGGGCGACGCGTGGACTACATGAACACGTCGCCGCAGATGATCCTCGCCCTGCTGCGGCAATTGGTGAACAAAGCGGGCGCGAGTCCGGAGGACATCTCCATAGGCGATCCGCTTTCGCTGTGGCCCAACCAATACTACGATCTGCTGCGGGGCGAGTTTCCCAAGGTTCACTACATCGACTACAACGGCGGCAGCGACGACCATCCGCGCACCAAGGTGGAGCCCTCCACGGTCCCGCTGTACTGGAGTTCGCGGCCGCAAGGTATGTCGCAGGACTACATACCAGTTCACTACGTCGAGGCGAAGTACCTGATCAACATGGCGAACCTGAAAGCCCACACCTCCGCCGGTGTGACGCTCTGCGCCAAGAATCACTTCGGTTCGCTGATTCGCACGCCGCCTCAGAAAGGCTACTTCGACATGCATAGTACGCTGCCGCAACGGACTCCTGGAACAGGGAATTACCGGGACATGGTGGACTTGATCGGGCATGCGCAGCTTGGCGGCAAGACACTGGTCTACTTCATCGATGGCCTGTACCCTGGCGTGCACCCGAGTGATAATGCTCCGCGGAAGTGGTCCACGGCCCCGTTCAACGGCACTTGGGCGTCCAGCCTGCTGGCATCGCAGGATCCTGTAGCGATTGATTCGGTGGGCTTGGATTTCCTCTGGACCGAGTGGGACGACTATCCCCGGATGCCGGGCGTGGACGACTATCTGCACGAGGCGGCGCTGGCGGACCATCCGCCCTCTGGGACCTTCTACGATCCGAATCACCCGGTGGCGACCGTGCGTCTTGCCAGCCTGGGTGTGCACGAGCATTGGAACAATGCGCAGGATAAGCAGTACAGCCGCAATCTCCACAAGGGGGAAGGCATCGAGTTGGTGCGGGTTGAAGGGGCGGCCACCCGCTAAGCCGATGTTCGGGTAGCCATGGATGTAGCCATACTCCTCACGCTCCTCTTCAGCGGCATCGACCACGGCTTCGGCGCGCTCGATGGTGGTGCGGCCGGATGAGAATGGTGGCCGCCCCCCTGCCGCATTTGCAGGTTCCCTACTTCTTCCTAAAACGTTAGGACTTGTTTTAGATTCAGTGACTTGGATGGCAGGAGGTTGCCGGAGACCTCCGAGCGGACGGCCATTGTAGTCGAAAATGCAGCTGAAGTTCCCACAAGGCTCAACACGTGGTCGTCTAAGTTGTTGAATCTACAGATGCGCAAATGAGGGGATCCACTGAGCCCAAGGCAGTTTTCGGGAAATGGATGAAATGCCCTGTTTTCAACTCCTTACGATTCAAACAGTTGCGGCGGTCCAGTTGAAGGCTGTGGAGCCTTGTTGAACTGCGAGGCTCCGGGCAGCTACAAAATCGTCTACAGTCGCACTGAGGCACCGGATGGCCATGGTCCGACCCTCTGACCATACCGGACAGAGCAGCATAACATCTTGACATTTCAGATGCTCAGGGAACAGATGATCTGAGTTTAAGTGAACGAACTTGTTGAACGCTGTTGAACGCTGTTGGTCAGGGTGCTTCTCGCAGCTACAAAATCATCTACAGAGCTATCTGGGCATGCCGACGAGGATGCACATAATCGCTGCGTGCTGCGGACTGTTTGTTGTCTGTTTGATATGTCCCGGCATCGGACAGTATAAGTCCGGTCGGTGGTTAGGCGTAGCCCTGGGAGAGATCGGAGGTCAACTACCGTCCGAGTGCAGTCCGAGTACAGCGTGGCATAGAAATCCGGACACTGGAACTCGATCCGTTCTCAGCCCGAGCCTATGGATTCGTCGAACAGCCTGATTTTACTCAACTGGAGGCGGGGGCGAGGAACTCCGCAAAGTGTCCGATGGAGGCACGCCCGGAGAGTGAGGAGTCGGCTTTGCCCAACCCGAGGCGGGCGCAAGCGCCCTGAGGCCCGGGAGTCGCCGGTTCCCCATGTTGCACCCCTTCATAGCTTGCCTGGCGAATCGCCTCGAATAGTGGTTCCACGTCGCGCCTTGATGGAGCCGCGGAATGCGGCGGCAGATCCTCTTGCGACATCAGGTTACTGAATCCTGCATAATACAGTGACAACATCTCGCACTATATAGTGACATTACTCGCTCTTCCCTGTATAATGAGTCATGTTGGCTGCGCCACGACCAAGACGCGATTTCTACGGCATGGAACGCCGTCGCGAGCAAGCGGCCCGGCTGTTTACTCGTGGCAAGGTGTCTCAGGCGGAGGTGGCTCGTGAACTCCAGGTGAGTCGGCAGAGTGTGAGTCGCTGGTATCAGAGCTGGAAGCGTCGAGGGAAGTCGGGGTTAGCCGCCGCCGGGCGGGCAGGTCGTAAGTCCAGACTGACGCCGCGGGATATGGAGCGCCTCCAGAAGACACTCCGCCAAGGACCGCGAATCCATGGCTTTGAAACGGATCTATGGACGCTTCCGCGAGTGGCCACGGTGATAGAACGAGTGATGAAGGTCCACTATCACCTGGCCCACGTGTGGCGAATTCTGGGACGACTCGACTGGAGCTTGCAGCGACCGGCCAAGCAGGCTCGCGAACGCGACGCAGAAAAGGTGAAGCTGTGGACGGAGACCCGCTGGCCGGAGGTAAAAAAAACGCTGCGCGGCAACACGCCTGGATCTTCTTCCAAGACGAAAGCGGGGTCTCGAGAGCGTCCATCGGTCCGCAGGACCTGGGCCCCGAAGGGAGAAACCCCCATCCTGATCCATTCTTTCAACTGGAACAAGTCCTCGGTGAGTGCTGCGATCGGATACCGTTGGGACGGACGCCGTAGCCGCTTGATTTTCCAGACCATCGACGGCAGCTACAACTCTTCGAGAAACTAATGACTTTCCTAGATGACTCAAACGGCAACTGCGCGGCCAGAAGTTCATCCTGATCTGGGATGGGCTACCGGCGCATCGTAGCCAGCGAATGAAGAAGTATTTAGTCGATCAGCATGATTGGCTACCAGGTGGAACGGTTACCCGGGTACGCGCCTGATCTGAACCCGGTCGAGATGTTATGGGCCAATGTAAAAGGGCGAGAACTGGCTAACCGATGCGCGGCTAACTTAGGGGAAGTCGTCGATGCACTAGATCGAGGTCTGGACCGCGTCGTGAGATCGGGTTTCCTGCCCTTTTCCTTCCTGCATCATGCAGGTCTTTATTTTTGACCGGAGTGTCACTGTATTATGCAGGATTCAGTAATTAAGATAACAGCGCAGCCTCGGCAAGTGCTGCCGTCTGGGTGTTGCAAATCATGGGTTCACTTTTCCCGACAGGCTGGCCGCGCTCGTATCCTTGCCAGGATCCAGCCAAGCGACATCAGAAGCATCCTCCGAGAAACGCTTCGCGCCAACCGTAAGT
>CAWINY010000001.1:0-7130 GCA_963837635.1 uncultured Acidobacteriota bacterium | reverse complement strand
CGGCTGCGAATTGTTGCGCTGCGCGGTAGTAACGATCAAGGACGTCCACCTCGTCACCGCGGAAACAGGCTACCTTCAGACCTTCGCACTCCCGGGCGATCGCATCGTCCGCAGGAAGGACAGAGGTGGCCACGACGACCTCATCCAGCAGTGTCGCGCGCCGCGTGCGATTCACGACCCTCGCCAGAACCGTTTCGCCGCCCAGGTCCTTGAGCACCTTCCCCGGCAGACGCGTGCTGCCCATGCGCGCCTGGATAATGGCAACGACCCTCATGCCTCTTCCCGCCTAGCCTGCCTGGATTGCCCAATGCGCATACGTGCGCTACCCCCTCTTGGATCTCATGCCTTTCTGTAGTGGTCAACGATCTTGGTCACGGCGTGAATCACGTCCTGCACATCCTGCGCCGTCATGGAGTGAAACATGGGCAGGCTGATCAGCCGCTCATAAGCGTCTTCGGCCACGGGATAGCTTTCTTTGGACTTGAAACGCTCGCGGTAGTACGGATGTTGATGCACTGGAATGTAGTGAACATTCACGCCGATATTCTCCGCCCGCAGCGCTCGAAAGATCTCCCCTCGCCCCGCTGAAAGCGTTCCCAGGTTGAGCCGGATCGGATATAAGTGCCACGCCGGATTGACGCCGTCGCGCACCGCGGGAACCAAGATTGCAGACAAATCCCGGAAGGCCGCCGCGTATTGCGCCGCAATTTCCCGGCGTCGTGCCAGGTTCGCATCCAGCTTTTCCAGTTGCGAGAGTCCCAGCGCGCAGGCAATATCGGTCAACCTGTAATTGAAACCCAGCAGGACCATCTCGTAAAACCACTGCCCGGCTTCCTGCCGCTGCCGCGCTTCGCTGCTGATGCCGTGATTGCGAAAGCGCCGCAGCGTCTCGGCCAGCCGCGCGTCGTTGGTGGCAACCATGCCGCCTTCCCCGGTGGTCAGGTGCTTCACGGGATGAAAGCTGAACACGGTCATGTCGGCAATGCCGCCGACGCGTTTCCCATGGTATTCCGCGCCCAGCGCATGGCAGGCGTCTTCAATCAGCAACGGACTTCGGCCTTGCGGGACTTGCGTCTTCGCCAACTGCCCCAGTTCATCCAGCGCAGCGGGATGTCCGGCATAATCGACGGCGAAAATAGCCTTCGTGCGTGCGGAAACTTTTTTGGAGACTTCCTTGGGATCAAGGTTCAGCGTGTCGGGCGAGACGTCGGCGAACACCGGCGTTGCGCCCTGGTACAAAATGCAGTTGGCGGTCGCGCAGAACGTCATCGGCGTGGTGATCGCCTCGTCGCCAGGCCCCAGTCCGGCGGCAAACGCCGCACCGTGTAAGGCGGCCGTACCCGAACTGTAGCTGACCGCGTGCCGCGCGCCGACCCACGCGGCAAACCGCTCTTCGAACTCGGCGATTTTCGGCCCCGTGGTCAGCCAGTCCGACTTCAGAACCTCAACCACCGCCTGGATATCTGCGTCATCCAGGCTTTGCCGCCCGTACGGCAACAACCTTTCCCGCACGGGGCTGCCCCCGTGGATGGCAAGCGTTTCCAGTTTTGTGGGCAAGGCGCTCATATCAGGCAGATCGTGTCAGGCAGATCATGTCAGGCGGAGGTTGGAACCGCCTCCGCGGCGCTCGTTTCAGGCGTTACCAGCCCTTCCAGTTCACGCCGCGTCAGCCAGCGTTCGTTGGCGTCGCTCGAATAGCGGAAGCCTTCCGGCAGCGGCTTGGCATTCACCCAGTTTTCCGATTTCCACCACGGATGCGACGGCTGAATCACGTACATGTCCTCGGTTTCGAGCGTATGCCGCGACTCGTCTTCCGAGACCAGCACTTCATGCAGCTTCTCTCCGGGACGAATCCCGATAATCTCCACCTGGCATCCGGGGGCGATCGTCTCCGCCAGGTCCAGCAGCCGCATGCTGGGAATCTTGGGAACAAAAATCTCGCCGCCGTGCATCTGCTCCAGGCAGCGGATCACAAACTTCACGCCCTGCTCAAGGGTCAGCCAGAATCGGGTCATGCGAGCATCGGTGATCGTGATCTTCCCGCGCCGGCGCTGCTCCAGAAAAATCGGGATCACGCTGCCCCGGCTGCCCACCACGTTCCCGTAGCGCGCGCAACTGAAGCGCGTATTCTTCGCGCCCGCATAGGCATTGGCCTGCACAAACACCTTTTCCGCGCACAGCTTGGTCGCGCCGTACAGATTGATCGGATTCACCGCCTTGTCGGTCGAGAGCGCCAGAATGCGGCGCACGCCTTGGTCAATGGCCGCATCAATCACGTTGCGGGCGCCCATGATGTTCGTCTGGATCGCTTCGAACGGATTGTACTCGCAAGCCGGCACCTGCTTGAGCGCCGCCGCGTGCACCACCACCGTCACCCCGGCGAGCGCCCGCTTCAACCGCTCGACATCCCGCACGTCACCAATGAAATACCGCATGCTGGGATGAGCGAAGCCCGACGTCCTCATTTCATGCTGCTTCAACTCGTCCCGGCTGAACACCACCAGCCTTTGCGGGTGGTAGTCGCGCAGCATGATCTCCACAAACTTCTTCCCGAACGACCCGGTCCCACCCGTTACCAGTATCGATTCCTGCGACCAATTCACCATCCCTGTCCCTTCGAAACATCTTCTGCCGAGTTACGCACCGAAGAAAAGCGCGCGCCTCGTATCAGGGCATCGCTTCAGCAATGCCCCATGTCCTGTTTACAGACGCCCCTTCAGTGGCTGGGCGTCGAGGATCGACGTTTCACCCAGCTTGCCAGACTTCGCTTTTCGGGTTAGCTCTTGTGCTCGATAGTATAGCTGAGAGAGCGTCAAGGTAGAAGCATCTCAGTGGCTGGAGCCGCCCTCGGCGATTTGCAGATCGAGGGCCACACGTTCGCCATTGATGAGTACGGTTCCCGCGTCCAGGAGTTGTTGGCCGGTGCAATCGTACTTCTCGTAACAGTGCAGAGAGGAAAGCGGAAAGAAGAATTCCACGGCTTCGGATACGGCGGGCGCTGACTTGCCGGCAAGGTGGATGTTCGTGCTGAAGCCGATCCCATCAAAATCCTTCGAATCCTTGAAATACGCCATCAGCGGACGGACGAGGTGGGCAACGTGGTCATCGAAAGCCGTGGCTGCCAGCTTGTACCGCGATCCAGCGGCAGACACCGGCAACGTGGAATTCAGCGAGAGCTCAAGATAGATTCCCTGCCGAAAAGCCACGAATTTCGGCGGCGCGTAGGCGACGAAGTGGGCCTGCGGCTCCAGTTCTTTCACAATCGAATCAACCCACGGCTGGTTGGAAAGTTGCACGGCCGCCAGCGCCTGCGTCGAGGTATCGCGGGGCGGGGGTGGCGGCGGTTCTTTCGGTTTCACCGGGATCGAAGGAGCAGGGGCACTTGGCTGCGATCCGCTGCCGCTTCCCGTGGAAACAACTTCAGCCCCCGTTTGACCCGGATCCGACTGGGCATTAGCGGAAGTGTCCTCCGGGTGATCATTCGCAGCCGGCGGGAGCACCGCGTCGTTAAGCCAGATTGAGATGGGCTGCGCATTGAGAAACACCTGCCCCTGCAGCAGCGCCGACTGCTGTGCGGTCTCGTCTTTCGCAGCCAGAAGCTTGAGAGCGCCGCTCCGCGGCAAAAATACCATCAGGTTTTCCGGACGCTCCATGGAAACTCCCATCACCTTTCCCATAATGTGATGCGAAATTTCCACCGCATACCCCTGCACCTGCTGGTTGTTCTGAAAGCGCGGAACCGCGGCTTTCAGGATCGGCATCACCACGTTTAGAAAAGTGCTTCGCGCCCGTTGTGCAGGATTGATTTTTTGCGCGGAGTACGCGGCATAGTAGTTGCCCGTGATCGCGAGCACCGTCTTGCCGCGATAGCTGTCAAAGCGAATGGACGCTTGATCCGCGACTTGTTGCTGCGCTTCGTCCAGGTCGAGTTTGCGGCTGAGGTAGAACGGATAATCGAAATGGGTTGACAGAATGTCCTGCGCCTGCCAGTCTCAGGTCGTCCATGTATTGCTGCTGCAGCGCGCGCAATGCGGGGTCTTTGATTTCCACCGGCGACACCACTTGAGCCAGCGAGGCCCCTGCCACAAACAGACTCATTGCGCATAGGACAAGGCCCAGCCCACCGGCCCTACTTTTGTGCATAGACCATTCCGGAAGCATGATAGGGAGGATCGGAGATCAGGCGGATGTACGAAATCAGCGCCTCGATCTCTGTCTTGCTGAGAGTATAGCTGTACGGCGGCATCAATGCAGACTTGTTCAGTGCCGGTCCACCGTGGCCGACAATGGCGGTCAGTTCGGCATCGCTCATTTTGTTGAGTGTGTCGCCCTCGGTGAACGGGTGCGGCTTGACTTCAAGATTGTCGTAATTGGAAACCCGCTCCGGCGTGGACTCCGGATTGTGACAGCGGGCGCAATACTTGTTGTCGAGCTGAAATCCGAGCTGCTGTTGATATCCCAGGGCAATTTCTACAATCTTCAATTCGATTGATTTCTGAGCTTTGGTGGATGTATGCGCGGTAAGTTCATATCGGCCTGCCATGCTGCCCAGAGCGACGTTGGTGCTGAGCTGTCCGCTGGAATCGGTCAGGCCACTCGAAGGATCAAAGCTGACGCCCGCAGGTCCGCTGAATTCGACCAGCGCTCCGGTGACGGCGTTCCCCTGGTCGTCATTGACCTGCACGACCAAAGGCTGCCCGAGGACCATGCCGGTAGCGCCGATCTGCTTGCCTCCACTCGACTCCACCAGCGCCGTGCCAAAGCTTGTGGGCTTTAGAGCCGAGGCCGGTCCCGACTTGCGTGCGCACCCTGCACTTACCAGGGCAAGGGAGACTACGAAGAGTATCCGCCAGTGTCTGAACATGTTATTTCTTCGCCCCCTGCTTGCTGGAGCCCTTCTGCGTCATCAGGAATGCGGTCAGCGCACGAGCATCTTCGTCGCTCATGTTGCGGTTCGGTTCGATGACGCCCCGCCGCATGGCCTGCGGGTTCTTGAGCCAGTGATAAATCCATGGAGCGGTCAGGCGCGAGCCGACCTGCGTGAGGGTCGGCCCGATGTAGCCTTTGTCGACTTTGGTATCGACGATGTGGCAGGACTGGCAGGCATACTTGGAATAGAAGAGCTGTTTCCCGTGCTCCACCTGCGCAGGCGGATAGCCGCTGGAAGGCATCGACTCGCGGTCGAACGCCGGCGTCTGATAAACGGTCATGATGTAGTCGGTCAGTTCCTTCGCGTCGTCATCGGAAAGATTGAACCTCGGCATGCGGCGGATCAGGGCGGGGCGCAGCGTGCCGGGGTTCTTCAAGAACGCCTGCAACCACGGCCGCTGCACCGAACTGCCTTCCCAGGTCAGGTCGGGAGCAAGGTCACCGCCGCGACCGTTGATCGCATGGCAGGTGAAGCAAGCCATATCCGCCATGAGCCGTCCGGCCTTGCCCGCGGGCTGGTAATTCGAGGGCGGCTTCGCCGGCACGGTCAAGGCGAGCGGCAAGTCGTGTGCCCGGTCGGTGAGCGCGAGCAGTGCAGTCGTCAGAGCATCGACTTGCGCGGGGGCGAGGCTGAACTGCGGCATCTTCAGCGACGATCCAAATGAACGTGGCTGCCGGATCTTGGCCGAAATGTAATCCGGTATAGCGTGCATCATCCCCGGTAAGAAAATAATTTGTGTGAGCGGCTTACTCCCAATGCGAGTCAATTCCGGAGCGAAGTTATCCGGCTTCTTGATGCCGTTGATCAGGTGACATGAAGCGCAGCCGTACTCAGTGACCAAAAGCTTGCCGTGCGCAATCTGTTCCGGCGTGGCGGCGTCGAGATGCACATTGGCCAGCAGATCGGAATCCGTCTTGTTTCCAAGGAAGGCAGTAAGCAGGGAAAGTTGCGGATCGGTGAAACGGTAGTGCGGCATGGCCGTTTCCGGATCGTAGACGCGCGGGTTGTGCAACCACGCCCGCAACCATTCCGGCTTCACCTTATTGCCGACCCGGGTTAGTTCCGGACCGACATCACCGCCCACGACATTGCCGGCCGCGTTTTGCACGGCGTGGCAGGAGGAGCAGAATGACTCGCCGTACAGGCTCGCCCCAGCCGTCGGATCCGGCGCCTGCCGATCTTTGCTCGCTGCTGTGACTGGCGCCGTGTCTCCTGCGAGTGGAGTGCTACTCGAGATCAGGAACGCCGAAATATCGCGCGCGTCCGGATCGGTCAACTTGAAATTCGGCATCGTCGCGGTGACGGCGTAAGCCTGGGGATCCTTCAACCAGGCATAGATCCATTCCCGTGTAGTCTTGTCGGCAATGTGCTGAAGCGAAGGCGGATCGTCGGTCGGCTGGACCGCACTGCCGTCGGGCAGTTTGATGGTGTGGCAATGCACGCAACCATATCGCGCCAGCAAAGTGCGCCCCAGGTTCAATTGCGGTGTGCCGGCGAGAGGAGCGCGATGACATTGTCCGCAGGAAGCTTGGACGTAGCGTGCCGGCAGGATCGGCTGCTCCCAGGCCAGCGTGCTGCTGTGGGCTTCTTCGACCGTGGTCGCCGGGCCTTGTCCACGGTGACACATCACGCAGCCGAACTGGTCAAGCGTGTGCGGAATTACCGGATGCCGGCGGAACGGCTGTGTGCTGACATCGGCAAGACTGGCCTCTTTCAATCCGACGTGGCAGGTGGTACAGCGATCGACGACTCCGAGCTGTGGAAGCCAGATCTGCTGGATGCCGTCGTGGAAGTGGCGCTGCAGCGTTACCGCCTCTCCCCGGCCCCGAATCAGCGCCAGATATTTGTTCTGGTAGTGGCGCCATTCGCTGAAGTGATTCTTGGCCGGTGCGATGGCCAGCGCGATCAATAGTAAGAGGCTGACCACGCCAAACGCGCGCACCGGATGGCCGAACAACGTCTGCCACAGGGAAGACAATTTGTTCTTGGATGATTGCAATTAGCTCCTCCAGGGCAACACCCAGGACCAACCCGGGCCGCGGAAGAATGTGCCAACCGCCGTGAGCACGGCCAGTTCGAACAGAAACCAGGTCATGATCCAGAATGAAAGTGGTTTGCCAGCCAGATAACGCTGGAACACCGAAGGCGACTGCGGAGAACTTTGCGCCGCCAGCGCCATGAACCCGGCGACGATCAGGGT